>CAVYTD010000015.1:0-250223 GCA_963771335.1 uncultured Actinomycetota bacterium
CCCGCACGCCCAAGGTTAAGCCTCAGGTTTTCACGAACAACGCGACAAACCACCTACGAGCTCTTTACGCCCAGTAATTCCGGACAACGCTCGCACCCTACGTATTACCGCGGCTGCTGGCACGTAGTTGGCCGGTGCTCTTCTGTAGGTACCGTCACTTCCGCTTCGTCCCTACTGAAAGAGGTTTACAACCCGAAGGCCGTCATCCCTCACGCGGCGTCGCTGCATCAGGCTTGCGCCCATTGTGCAATATTCCCCACTGCTGCCTCCCGTAGGAGTCTGGGCCGTATCTCAGTCCCAGTGTGGCCGGACACCCTCTCAGGCCGGCTACCCGTCGTCGCCTTGGTAAGCCATAACCTCACCAACAAGCTGATAGGCCGCGGGCCCATCCCACACCGCAAAAGCTTTCCACCACAAACCATGCGATTCGCAGTCATATCCGGTATTAGACCCAGTTTCCCAGGCTTATCCCGAAGTGCAGGGCAGATCACCCACGTGTTACTCACCCGTTCGCCACTCGAGTACCCCGAAAGGCCTTTCCGTTCGACTTGCATGTGTTAAGCACGCCGCCAGCGTTCGTCCTGAGCCAGAATCAAACTCTCCAAACAAAAACCCCCACACCCAAAAAGGCGCAGACAGAATTCAATCAGAACAAGCCTGACCCAACAAAAAGACACCACAAACTGGCATCCAAAAAAACAGGTCACACCCCCAAACGGGAAAATGCGGGCACAACCCCAAACAACAAACAAAAACCACCAAACACACTATTGAGTTCTCAAACAACACACCCGCCAGCCCGCGCAACCAACCCGCGGCAAAAGCCGCGTTCTGGTAGGGCGGACGGTCGGGAAACCACCGAAGTGGAGCTTCCCTCTGGGAGGCCGTTGCGCTCGGCGGGGCTGGCCCGCGTCGCGACGACTTCAACAAGTTACGTGAGGGAAAACTGAGAGTCAAATGGCCTGCTAAGGCATGTCTTTCGACGCGGCCCCAGCGTGCGCACCGATCGGTGCGTCAACTCGTACAAGGCTCAACGCTAAGGTCGCGGAGTTTGTTCCCCGACGACGACAAAAACTCTGACCAGAGCTTCTACGCTCCGGTAACCCGTTCAACGCGCTCCACGCCGGCGATATTCCGCTTGCCTCTGCGCAGCACCAGCCATTTGCCGTGGAGGAAGTCCGACGGCTGCGGCACCCACTCGTCTGCGGCGATCTTCACGTTGTTGACCGACACCCCGCCCTCGGCGATCGTCCGGCGCGCAGCGCCCTTGCTGGCGGACAAACCGGTGGCGACCAGCAGGTCGGTGATCGAATCCGGCCCGCCGGGGGGCAGTTCGGCCACCGCCGCCTCGCGCAGTGCCGCGGACAGCGTCGCTTCATCGAGCTCAGCCAGCTCGGCTCGGCCGAACAACGCCTGACTCGCGTGTTCGACCGACGCCGTCGCCGACTCGCCGTGCACGAGATTGGTGAGTTCACGGGCCAGGCGCCGCTGCGCAGCACGCTCGTGCGGACGTTCGGCGGTGGCCTGCTCGAGTTCTGCCAACTCCCCTGCCGCCAGGAAGGTGAACCAGCGCAGGTAGGGGATCACGTCCGCGTCGGCGGTGTTGATGAAGTACTGGTACCAGGCGTACGGGCTGGTCATCTCTGGGTCCAGCCAGAGGCTGCCACCGCCGGTGGACTTGCCGAACTTCTTGCCTTCGGAGTCGGTCACCAACGGCGTGGTGAGAGCGTGCACCGCGGCACCGGCCTTTTGCCGGACCAGCCGGACACCGGCGATGATGTTGCCCCACTGATCGGAGCCGCCCACCTGCAAGGTGCACCCGTATCGCTGATACAACTCCACGAAATCGTTGGCCTGCAGCAGCATGTAGCTGAACTCGGTGTAGGAGATCCCCTCACCTTCGAGCCTGCGACGGACCGTGTCGCGGTCGAGCATCACGTTCACCGAGAAATGCTTGCCGACGTCGCGAAGGAACTCGATCGCCGAGAGCTCGCTCGTCCATGACAGGTTGTCGGCGACGACGGCACCGGTCGGCGAGTCGTCGAATTCCACGAAACGCTCCAGCTGGCCCCGGATGCGGCCGGCCCACTCCGCAACGATGTCGGCGGTCTGCAGGCTGCGTTCGCCGACGTCGCGCGGATCCCCGATCATCCCGGTCGCGCCGCCGGCGAGCACGATGGGCCGATGCCCGGCCTGCTGGAAACGCCGCAATGTCAGCAGCGGTATCAGGTGTCCGGCGTGCAGACTCGGCGCCGTCGGGTCGAATCCGGAGTACACGGTGAGCGGGCCGTCGGCCAACGCCTCGGCCAGCGCGTCGCGGTCGGTGGACTGCGCGATGAGCCCGCGCCAGTCCAATTCGTCGAGGATGGGTGTCGCCCCAAAAGGCGTAGCGGCCGCAGGAGTCACAGGCTTCGATCTTTCCGTACTAGTCGCTTTCGCCGGGAGCCGGTGCCCGCGGGCTGCGCCGATACGACGACACTTCGGGGTGTCCTGCCAGCCACATCCGCCACGAACGGTCGGCGGCCTTGCTGACGCCCACTCTCGGCCCGGTCAGGCCGTCCCGCCCGTCCCCGAGGTCGAGCCGAACCGATGCAGCCTCATCGAAGAGGTCGATTCCGTTGTCGCCCATGGTGATCCCAAGGGCTGAGCACAGATTCCCCGGGCCACGCGCCAACGCCGCCCGAGCGACAAGGTCGCCGCGCCTGGCGTGGGCCGTCTCGGCGCCCGCCTCGATCGCTGCGGCTCGCAGCAGGACCGCGCCGGCCACCCCGGCTGTCGCGCACACCACGTTGGCGCACACGTGAATGCCGTGGCTGCGGTAGGTGTAGAGCACCCCGGGCGGTCCGAACATCACCGAGTTTCGCGGACCGGGGCCGCGAAATGAGTGCGACGCGGCGTCGGGCCAGGGCCCGTTCTGGGGTCCGCCGTAGGCCTCCACCTCGACGATCACTGCACTGACCCCGCGGCCGGTCAGTACCGCGCCCAGCAGCAGGCGCGCGGCGGCCAGCGGGTCGACCGCGAGACGTTCGGCTGACACATCGCCGCATCCTACGGACGGGTCATGGACGGGCGTTGACATCGGCCTCTGCGCCGCGCATTATTCATTTCATGATGACTTCATCAAACGATGAATTACCGCGGCCGGCATCGTCAGCCGCCATCGACATCAGGGACCTTCGGGTTGTGCGCGGCGGACGCGTGGCGCTCGACAACGTCACCGTGCAGGTGGCGCGGGGCGCAATCACAGGACTGCTGGGTCCGTCGGGCTGCGGCAAGACCACGTTGCTCCGCAGCATCGTGGGGACACAGATCGTGGCCGGCGGATCGGTGATGGTGCTGGGCAGCCCGGCGGGATCCCCGGAACTGCGCCACCGCGTGGGCTACGTCACGCAGGACCCCACGATCTACCCGGACCTACGGGTCGTCGACAACGTCCGCTACTTCGCCGCGCTTTCCGGTACCGACACGCACGACGTGGACGAAGCGATCTCGGCCGTCGGCATGGATGACCATCGAAAAGCTCTGGCCACCAACCTATCCGGCGGACAGCGCACCAGAGTTTCGTTGGCCTGCGCCCTGGTCGCCCACCCCGACCTGCTCGTTCTCGACGAACCGACCGTCGGGCTCGACCCCGTCCTGCGGGTCGAGCTGTGGGACCGGTTCGACCGGCTGGCCCGCAGCGGCACCACCTTGCTGGTGTCCAGCCACGTCATGGATGAAGCCGACCATTGCGAGGATCTGCTGCTGATGCGCGACGGGCGGGTTCTTGCTCACAGCACACCGGCTCGATTGCGAGAGGACACAGGATGTCAATCACTGGAGGAAGCATTTCTGTTCATCATCCGGCGCGGCACCGCAGCAAGAACGGCTTGAGCGCGCTGACCCCCCGGGGCTACCTCGCGACGACGGCCCGGATTCTGCGCCAGTTGGCCGGCGATCACCGCAGTGTCGCAATGATCCTGGTGGCCCCGAGCCTGATCATCACGTTGATGTACTTCATGTTCAGTGATGTGCCTCAGCGTCCTGGCGCCCCGTCGCCGTTCAACAACGCGTGCCTGATCATGCTCGGCGTCTTCCCGCTGATCGTGATGTTTCTGATCACGTCGATCACGATGCAGCGAGAACGCGTGTCGGGGACCCTCGAGCGAATCCTGACCACCCCGCTGCGCCGTCTCGATCTGCTTGCGGCATACGGCACCGCATTCTCGATCGCAGCCGCCGCCCAGGCCACCCTTGCGTGTGTGGTGTCGTTCTGGTTCCTCGGACTGGATACCGCAGGCAGCCCCGTGTGGGTGGTGGTCATCGCGATCGTGAACGCTGTGCTGGGTGTGGGACTCGGCCTGCTGTGCAGTGCCTTCGCGCGCACCGAATTCCAGGCCGTCCAGTTCATGCCGTTGATCATCGCGCCCCAGTTGCTGCTGTGCGGCATCATCGTTCCGCGGGCACTACTGCCCGACTGGCTGCAGTGGATCAGCAACGTGCTCCCGGCCAGTTACGCTCTTGAGGCGCTGCAGCAGGTCGGTGCACATCCGGAGCTGACGTCGATTGCGGTGCGGGATATCGCGATCGTCGTCGGGTTCGCGGTGCTCGCTCTTGGCCTGGCTGCCGCGACCCTACGGCGAAGGACACCCTAGAAGATTGACGATCAACCAGTACCGTAAGCGTCCGGGGCGACCGCCCGGGACGTCGGACACGCGCGATCGAATCCTGGCGAGCGCACGCGAGCTGTTCGCGCGCAACGGGATCGACAACACCTCGATCCGGGCCATCGCGAGCGAGGCGGGCGTGGATCCCGCCCTGGTGCACCACTACTTCGGCACCAAGACCCAACTGTTCGCCGCGGCGATCCACATCCCGATCGACCCCATGACGATCCTCGGCCCGATGCGCGAGGTCCCGGTCGATCAGATGGGCCGGCTGTTGCCATCGCTGTTGTTGCCGCTCTGGGATTCCGAGGCGGGCAAGGGATTCATCGCGACACTGAGGTCCATCCTCTCGGGCAGCAGCGTCGCCGACGTCTCCATGCTGCGGTCTTTCCTGCAGGACGTGATCACCGCTGAGGTCGGCAGCCGCGTCGACGATCCACCCGGCAGCGGGCGGGTGCGTGTGCAGTTCGTGGCGTCGCAGTTGGTCGGGATCGTGATGGCCCGCTACATCCTGGAGCTCGAACCGTTCAAGTCACTGACGGTGTCACAGATCGTCGACACGGTAGCGCCCAATCTTCAGCGTTACCTGACCGGCGAACTGCCGCAGTTGTCCTAGGACGGATCCGCAGCGAGCAGCCGCTGATGCTCGTCGTCGTCGACAGTGACGGCCTCATCGATCAGCAGCACCGGGATGCCGTCGTCGATGCGGTACTTGCGCCGCAGCCGCGGGTTGTAGAGCTGATCGCCGACAAGCAGCAGTGGACCGCGGTCGGCGGGACAGACCAGGATCGAGATCAGGGTGTCGTCCAGTGCCATCCCGCTCAGCGACCGGGCATCGGGAAGATCGGTGAGTCGTCCCGTTGCATCGGGTTGCCCGGGCCCCATGCCGGACCCATCGGGGCATGGGGACTGCCCGGGGTGGCGACCGCCGGTGCGCCGCCCGGCGCTCCGACGCCTGCCCGTGAGATCTGCTGGCGCTGATCGACCAACGTGGCCTGCAACGCCTCGATCAGAGGTTTCTGGTTCGGGCGCTTGTCCAATGCAGCCACGATGGCTTGCCGGCTTGCCGGTGAAGGTCTCACGCCCTTCGCGCGGAGGGCGAGGACCTGATCGATCAGCTTGGACAGCTGACCTCCACCGGAGCCGAGGTCGTAATCACGCGCGATAATTGCCAGCGCCTGATCGGCGGTCATCGGAGGCTGCGTCGGCTCCGCCGACGAGTCAGCGGGCTGCGCCGATGCCGCCGGTGCGGCGAACCCTGAGACGAGGCCGCCGAACAATGCTGCGCCGGCCAGCGCGGACGCGACAGCGCGGCGCCAGATGTGTGGTGACATCGATCCTCCTCGTGAACAGCACGCCAGCGCGAGCCTAACAGTGCCGCAGTCGCCGGGCATCGCTACTGGCTGCCGACGATCTCGCTGCGCACCGCAACGGTCAAGCGCTTGTACCGAAGGGTATCGGGGTCGCGATACCAGGCGTTACGCGACGGCTTCGGAACGCCTTGCCGTTGCAGCGGGCCGGCCAGCGGGCGGAATGTCGCGCTGAGGGTCATGTCCGGCACGACGTGGACGATGTCGGGTGGATTACCCACCGGCAGCTCGGCCAGTGCCTCGGACAGGTCGGCCGACGGAACGCTGCCGCCAGGACGCAATGCCAGAGCCGTCACGGCGATGGTCTGGCCGTCAGCCTGCACACCGTAGGTGACGGCCATGTCCACCGCACCCAGCCGGCCGACCGCGTCGTTGACCGTCGCGGCGAAGACCGCTCCCCGAGCGGTGTGGATCGCCGCATCACGGTTGTCGACCTGCCAGTAGTCGCCGTCCTCGTCGCGGCGGAACAGGTACTCGGTCGACACCCAGGTGTCGGCCGGCGCGAACACCCCCCGTTTGACCGAGGCCAGCGGGTCGACCGGACCGCGGGGATGCGATAGCAGTACACCGACCTCGTTTGCTTCGGCCAATCGGACAAACCCCCGGTCGTCCTCGAGGATCAAGTTGTCCTCGGGGTCGTAGGCGGCGAGTGCGATCTCGCCGCCGCCGGGTAGCGGCCTGCCCTTGCTGCCGATCTTGGCACCCGAGACATTGGCCAGCACGGCCTGCCCGTCGGTCGTGGCGAAGAACTCGACCACATGCGCCGGGCCGAATACCTCCACGACCCGCCGCCACAGGCCCGTGGGCATGCCGGAGCCGATGAACAGTCGCACCGAATGGCTACCGGTCAGCGAGAACGCCGGATCGTCGATCACGTCCCGCAACATCGCCCAGGTGTAGGACACCACGGTGACGCCGTACTGGCGGATCTCCTGCATGAAACGGTCCGGACGCGGTCCCCGCGACAGCGCGATGCGGGCACCACCCACGACGGCGCCCCCGAGACTGACCAGCAGTCCCGATTGGTGATGTAGCGGCGTTAAGCAGTACACGGTGTCGTTGCGGCTGAGGTTGGCCGCCGAGGCGGTGCCGAACGCCGACAGCGCCCACCGATAGTTGGTGATCTGGCGGGCGACGAGTTCGCCGCTGATCGTGCTGAACCCGATGAACGCCAGGTCACGCGCCAGTCCCGGGTTGGGCCGGTACCAGCCGGGGAGGTCGACGAGATCGGGGTCGATCTTCTCCATGTCAACCGCGTCGGAGTCGTCGGCGAGGTGCAGATCGCGCGACTCGCCGCCGCCCAGCACCAGAACGCGGCTGTCCAGGGCACGTGCGGCAGCCAGATTGCTGGGATCGGTGATGATCTCGGACGCCCCGCCGAGCCGGGCCGCTGTCGCCAGATCGGCGTCCGGCGGCATCAGCACGGCGACGGCGCCCAGGCGGGAGAGCGCCGCGATGGCCACCAGGGCGCTGGGCCTGGTTTCCATCAGCACCCCGACCCGGGCACCCTGCCGAACACCCACTTCGATGAGACCACGCACCACGTTGTTGATGCGTCGGTCGACGGCCTGGTAGGTGTGCACCCGCCCGTCGAAGAGCAGGGCTTCCCCGTCAGGACCGTCCCGCGCCTGCTCGGACATGATCCGGCCCAGCGAGATCCGAGTGTGGTCGTTGACCTGACCCAGGCGGGCCAGGCGCGGCAAGGTGCGGGCGGTCTCGACCGCCAGGGCGCGCGCGGACTTGTTCGCCGAGACGAGCGCGCCTGCCGCTGATCGTGCCAGGCTGAACGCCATCTCGGTGGCGGCGGCCGTCCCGTGCGCCAACCGCGAGGCCAGAGTGACGCCGCTCTCGGTGTTCTCCACGGGTTGCAGCGGCATCGGTGACACGCCCTCGGGCATGTCACCGCCCCCATCCAGCCACCGCACCCACGCTGCGACGGTCGGCCATGTCCGACTGGCCGCTTTCGACCCGACGACGAGGCCGAAATGGCCTGCGCGGATAAGGAATTCGTAGACATCGGCCTGCGGCGCCGCCCGTTTGATGCCGCGCACGGATGCCGGCTGTCCGATATCGTCCACCTCGCCGATGACCGCGAGCACCGGGCAGTCGATATCCGACAGCGTCACCAGGTCCCCGTGAATCGAGAAGCCGCCGGTCATCATCCGGTTATGCGCGATGAACTGCTTGAGTAGCTCGGAGATCGCCGGGCCCGACCAGGCGATCCAGCCCTCAGAAGCCAGGAATCGGCGTTGTTGCTCACGGGGCAGCAACGCCTCCCGATCGTGCAGTTGGCGCAGGAAGTCCAGCCGCGACTGGGCTGTCTTGAGGGGGTCGAGCATCTGGAAGCCGGTCCGTGCCAGCCAGCCCGGGATGTCGATCCGGCTGAACACGTGGTCGGCCATGAAGTCAGCGGCCGCCGGCGCCAGGCTTGCGGGCAGGTTCATCGGTAACGCCGCCAGCGTGTCGACGGGTGAGCCGAACCCGATGATGCTCGCCACATCCTTGGATCGGCGGTACGCGGCCGTCTGGTAGGCGAACATCCCCCCTTGCGAGTAGCCCGCGAGGTGGACGTCGCGTCCGGTCACCACCTTGACGGTGTCGATGGCCTCACTCAGTGCGACGACGTGGTCGGCGAGGTTGCGTTGCATCCCGCCCTCGATCTTGTCGGGCGACCCGAAGTCGATCACCCAGGGGTCGATTCCGGCTTTGTGCAGAATGCCGACCGCGCCCTCGTCGCGGGTCACGTCCCACATGTCGGCCGACATCATCATCGGGTGCACCATCAGAACCGGCGGTCCGGCGGGAGTGGCACCCGGACGGCTGTCGGGTGGGAAATAGCGACGCAACCGGTACATCGGGACGCTCTCGACGATCTGGAACGGCGACGGGACGGCGCCGGTCTCCAACCCGCCGTAGCGCAGTACTTCCAGGCCGTTCTGCGCGGTGGCGACGAGCCGCCCCACGGGCCCGGTGATCGCCGAGAGGTCAACCAACGCGCGCTCCCCTAATCGCCTGTCTTGCCTCTTCTGGTCCCGCCGCCTGCCTCACGTCATCATGGCACAGGCCCCGCCTATCATCGGGCGCTGATGGCAAACCTGATCAACCTCGAACGGGCAACGGTCGGCTACGGCACCCGCACCTTGCTCGACGCTGTCAGCCTGGGGGTCGAGGAGGGCGACGCGATCGGTGTGGTCGGCCGCAACGGGGACGGCAAGACGACGCTGCTGAAAGTGTTGACCGCCGTGCAAGACCCCGACTCGGGGCGGGTCACGCACACGTCGGGCCTGTCGGTGGGATATCTGCGCCAGGCCGACGACTTCGCGGTCGGGGCCACCGTTCGCGCGGTGGTCTGGGGCGAGCGAAGCGACGGGAAGTCGACAGTGGACGGCCGTCCCGACCACATCTGGGCGGCCGAACCCGAGACCCGCGCCGTCGTCGAGCACCTGCTGTCCGGGGTCGAACTCGACGCCGACGTCGTCGGCCTGTCCGGCGGCGAGCGTCGCCGGGTCGCGCTTGCCGAGGTTCTGCTGGCCGGGCACGACGTGCTGGTGCTCGACGAGCCCACCAACCATCTCGACGTGGAGGTGATCGGCTGGCTGGCCGGGTATCTGAGTTCTCGTCCGGCCCGGGCGCTCGTCGTCGTCAGCCACGACCGCTGGTTCCTGGACGCGGTGTGCACCACAACCTGGGAGGTCCACGACGGCGTCGTCGACGCTTACGACGGCGGGTACGCCGCCTACGTGCTGGCGCGTTCCGAGCGGATGCGGGTGGCGGCCGGCACCGAATCGCGGCGCAGGAACCTGATGCGCAAGGAGTTGGCGTGGTTACGGCGCGGACCGCCCGCCCGGACATCCAAGCCGAAGTTCCGCATCCAGGCGGCCAACGAGCTGATCGCCAACGAACCGCCGCCACGCGATTCGCTTGTCCTGCAACGCTTTGCCACGGCACGGCTCGGCAAGGACGTCTTCGACCTGCACCGGGTGCGCTTCGAGGTCGGCGAACCGCCGCGCATCCTGCTCGACGGCATCGACTGGTCGATCGGACCGGGTGACCGCATCGGGCTGGTCGGCGTCAACGGCACCGGCAAGACGTCGGTGCTGCGGCTGCTCGTCGGCGAGCTGCAACCGTCCGCGGGCACCGTCAAGCGGGGCCTGACGCTGAAGATCGGTTACCTGAGTCAGGCGCTCAAGGAGATCGACAGCGACCTGCGGGTCATCGACGCGGTCGAGAGTCGCCGCAGAATCGCCGAGTTGGCCGGCGGACGCGAGATCAGCGCGGACACGCTGCTGAAGGATTTCGGATTCGTCGGCGACAAACTGACCGCCCGGATCGCTGAGCTCTCCGGCGGTGAGCGGCGCCGCCTGCAGTTCCTGCGGCTGCTGCTCGACGAACCCAATGTGCTGCTGCTCGACGAACCCACCAACGATCTGGACATCGACACCCTCACGGTCATCGAGGACTACCTCGACGGCTGGCCCGGCACGCTGATCGTGGTCACGCATGACCGGTACTTCCTGGAACGTGTCTGCGACGTGACGTATGCGCTGACCGGAGGCGGACGTTGCGATCTGCTGCCCGGTGGTGTCGAGCAGTACCTCGCCGACCGTGCCGCAGCCGAATCCGGAACGTCCACGCCGCCGGCACCGGCGCGCGGCGAGTCCGCCGCGGCACGGGAGCGCCGGGCCGGTAAGGAGATGGCGCGCATCGAGAACCAGCTGGCGAAGCTCGCTGACCGGATCGCCTCGCTGCACGAGTCGATGGCGCGGGCCGCCGCCGATCACGTCCGCGCGGGTGAACTCAACGCCGAGCTGGGTGAGCTGCTCGACCGCAAGGATGCTCTCGAGGAGGCCTGGCTGGCCGCCGCCGAGGACGGTGGATGAACTTGCTAGCGCCGGAGCCGGATCCGCAACGCGTCGGCAGCGGCGCGCACCGCGCCGAGCTGCTTGGCCACCTGGACGGGCGCGGTGCCGCCGCGTGCATCGCGTGAGTTCACCGACCCCTCGACGGTGAGCACATCGCGCACCTCAGGGGTCAGGTCGGGATGGATGCCCGCGAGTTCGGCATCCTCGAGATCCTCCAGACCGACGCCGCGGGCCTCGGCGGCTCGCACGGCGGCTCCAGCCGCTTCGTGGGCCACCCGGAACGGCACTCCGCGCCGGACCAGCCACTCGGCGACATCGGTGGCCAGGGTGTAGCCGAGCGGCGCGAGCTCGGCCATCCTGTCCACGTCGAAACGCAGGGTGGCGACCAGCCCGGCCATCGCAGGTAGCAGCATCTCCAACTGGGCCACCGAGTCGAAGACCGGCTCCTTGTCCTCCTGCAGGTCGCGGTTGTAGGCCAGCGGCTGCGCCTTGAGCGTGGCCAGCAGGCCGGTCAGGTTGCCGATCAACCGGCCCGACTTGCCGCGGGCCAGCTCGGCGATGTCGGGGTTCTTCTTCTGCGGCATGATCGAGCTGCCCGTCGACCATTCGTCGTGCAGCGTCACGTAGCCGAATTCCGTGGTGCTCCACAGAATGATGTCCTCGGCCAGCCGGGACAGGTCGACGCCGATCATGGTCAGCACGAACGCCGCCTCGGCGGCGAAGTCCCGCGACGCGGTGGCATCGACGGAATTCTCCGCGGCGCTGTCGAATCCCAGTTCCTCGGCGATCGCATCGGGGTCAAGGCCGAGCGAGGATCCCGCCAGCGCGCCCGACCCGTACGGCGACACCGCGGCGCGCTTGTCGAAGTCGACGAGCCGGTCGACGTCACGCAGCAGCGGGTGGGCGTGGGCGAGCAGGTGGTGGGCCAACAGGATCGGCTGCGCGGACTGCAGGTGGGTCTTGCCGGGCAGGATCGCGGTGGGATGCGCGGCGGCCTGCGTGGAGAGCGCGGCGACGACGGCCAGCACGCCGTCGGCGACACGGCGGACCGCGTCGCGCAGCCACATCCGAAAAAGCGTGGCCACCTGATCATTCCGCGAACGCCCGGCGCGCAGCCTGCCGCCGAGTTCGGCACCGACGCGGTCGATCAGTCCGCGCTCCAGCGCTCCGTGCACGTCCTCGTCGCTGACCAGCGGCCCGAAGCTGCCGTCGGCGACGTCGGAGCCAAGGTTGTCCAGGCCGGCGAGCAGGCCGTCGCGCTGCTCCTCGGTCAGCAGCCCGGCACCGAACAGCACCCGCGCATGGGCTTTGGAGGCCACGACGTCGTAGGGGGCCAGCACCCAATCGAAATGCGTCGACTTGCTGAGCGCGGCAAGCGCGTCCGACGGCCCGTGGGTGAACCGGCCACCCCACAGCGAGCCTTCGTTGGTACTCACTTCGCCCCTCTCACTGCGCCGAGATCGACGTTCTGGCGACTTCTACTCGCACATTGGCGCCCATCCGTGGGTTTGGGCGTCATGAAAGGTCGCGGTCTCGCTGGGCGGCGATCTTCGACGAGAGCCCGTGCAGATGCACGAATCCCTTGGCCGCGGACTGATCGAAGGTGTCCCCCTCGTCGTAGGTGGCGAGGTTGAAGTCATACAGGGACTCCGCGCTGCGGCGCCCGTTCACCGCGATGTGCCCGCCGTGCAGCACCAGCCGGATCTCACCGGTGACGTGCTCCTGTGTCTTGGCCACGAATGACTCGAGCGCCGCCTTCAGCGGCGAGTACCACAGGCCGTCGTACACCAGTTCACCCCACTTCTGATCGGTGGTGCGCTTGAACCGGCCGAGTTCCCGCTCCAGAGTGACGTGCTCGAGTTCGGTGTGTGCGGTGATCAACACCATCGCCCCTGGCGCTTCGTAGATCTCCCGGCTCTTGATGCCGACCAGGCGATCCTCGACGACGTCGAGGCGGCCCACGCCCTGCGCGCCGGCACGCTCGTTGAGCTGCTCGATGGCCTGCAGCACCGTCACCGACGCACCATCCACCGACACCGGCACGCCCCTGTCGAATCCGACGACCACTTCATCGGGGCTGCTCCAGTTGACTGTCGGATCCTCGGTGTAGTCGTACACGTCCTTGGTCGGCGCGTTCCACAGATGCTCCAGGAAACCGGTCTCCACGGCGCGGCCCCACACGTTCTGGTCGATGGAGAACGGCGAACGCTTGCTGACGCTGATCGGGATGGCGTTCTCCTCGGCGAACGCGATCGCCTTCTCCCGGGTCCACGCGTAGTCCCGAACCGGGGCGAGGACCTCGAGATCGGGGGCCAGCGAAGCGAATCCAACCTCGAAGCGGACCTGGTCGTTGCCCTTACCCGTGCATCCGTGCGCGACGATGCCGCCGCCGTGCTCGCGGGCGGCGTCCACCAAATGCTTGACGATCAGCGGCCGGCTCAGGGCCGAGACCAGCGGATAGCGATCCATGTAAAGCGCATTGGAAAGGATCGCGGGCAGGCAGTACTGCTCGGCGAACTCGTCCCTGGCGTCCAGGACGACGGCTTCCACCGCGCCGCAGTCCAGTGCGCGCTGCCGCACGACCTCCATGTCCTCGCCGCCCTGCCCGAGGTCGATGGCGACCGCGACCACCTCGCGACCGGTCTCCTTGACGATCCAGCTGATCGCCACCGAGGTGTCCAGACCGCCGGAATACGCCAGGATGACGCGTTCGGACATAGTGAAACTCCTTCTCGTATGTACTTACTTCAGGCTGTTCATCAAGCTCTGGACAGGTTCTCGACGGTGGTGGCGAGTTCGGCACCGGTCATCGGTTCACGGGCGACCACCAGGATGGTGTCGTCACCGGCGACGGTGCCGACCACGTACGGCAGCGCCGCACGGTCGATGGCGCTGGCCAGGTAGTGCGCGGCGCCGGGCGGGGTGCGCAGCACGGCGAGGTTGCCGCTCGCATCGGTGGACACCAACAGGTCGACGAGCAGACGCGACACGCGTTCGGTACCGCCGGTGACGCCGCGCACCGGGCTGCCGTCCTCGGGCACCACGTAGACGCCGACGCCGCCGTCGGCACCCCGCAGCTTGACGGCTCCGAGTTCTTCCAGGTCACGCGACAACGTCGCTTGCGTGACGTCGATGCCCTCGTCGGCCAAAAGCACCGCCAGCTCGCCCTGACTGTGCACCGACTGCGCGGAGAGCAGCGCCACGATCCTGGCCTGCCGCCCGGCGCGGGTCGCAGCACTGGTCACGGCGAGCCCTGCTCGAGCAGCCACACCAGCAACGCCTTCTGTGCGTGCAGTCGGTTCTCCGCCTCGTCCCACACCGCGCTGCGCGGGCCGTCGATGACCTCATCGGTAATCTCGTGCCCTCGGTGCGCCGGAAGGCAATGCAGCACAACAGCTTCCGAATCGGCATGGTCGAGCAGCGCGGAGTTCAGCTGGAACGGACGGAACGGACGGACGCGGTCAAGGCCGTCGTTCTCCTGACCCATCGACGTCCAGGTGTCGGTCACGAGCACGTCGGCGCCGGCGGCCGCCCGGACCGGGTCCTCGGTGAGCGTCACCGTGGCGCCGGTCTGCATGGCGCGCGTCTCGGCGGCAGCCACGAACATCGGGTCGGGTTCGAAGCCGCGCGGGGCGGCGATCGTGACGTTGATACCCGCCGTGACCCCGCCCAGCATCAGCGAATGCGCCATGTTGTTGGCCCCGTCGCCGAAGTAGCTGAGCTGCAACCCTTTCAGCGCACCCTTGCGTTCCGCCAGCGTCTGCAGATCGGCGAGCACCTGGCACGGGTGGAACTCGTCGGACAGGGCGTTGACGATCGGCACGCCTGCTCCCGAGGCCATGGCGCTGAGTCGTTCCTGGGCGAAGGTCCGCCACACGATGGCGTCGACGTACCGGGACAGCACCTGGCCGGTGTCCTCCAGGGTCTCCTCCCGGCCTAGTTGGGTGCTGCGGCCGTCGACGACCACGGCGTGGCCGCCGAGCTGTGCGATGCCCATCTCGAACGAGAACCGGGTCCGCGTCGAGTTCTTCTCGAAGATCACCGCGACGCCGCGGGGGCCTTCCAGCGGCCGTCGGCTGAAGGGCGCCTTCTTCAGCTCTGCGGCCAGTTCCAGGACGTCCGCCTGCTCCTCGGGTGTCAGGTCGTCGTCACGCAGGAAGTGCCGGGTCATTGCGAATCCGCCTCTGCGCCCGCTCGATCCAGGATGGCGGGGAGCGCCGCCAGGAATGCCTGGACCTGAGCCTCGGTGATCACCAGCGGTGGGGCCAGCCTGACGACGTCGGGTGCGGCCGCGTTGACCAGGAAACCGGCATCGCGCGCAGCGATCTCGACGGGCTTGGCCGCGTCGGCGGTGAGCACGATGCCGCGCAGCAGCCCCCGGCCGCGGACATGGTCGATGAGCGGATGATCCAGCGCCTCGGCTCCGTGGGCGATCGTCTTACCCAGCACATCGGCACGTTCGATCAGGTGCTCGTCGGCGAGCACACCGAGGACCGCCAGGGCGGCGGCCGTACAGACCGGGTTGCCCCCGAACGTGCTGCCGTGCAGCCCCGGGGTCAGCAGGTCGCCAGTCGCGCCGACCGCCAGACACGCGCCGATCGGCAGCCCTCCGCCGAGCCCCTTGGCGAGGGTGACGATGTCGGGGGTGATCCCGTCGTGCTGATGGGCATAGAAGGCGCCGGTACGCCCGACCCCCGTCTGCACTTCGTCGAGCACCAGCAGGGCGCCGTGCGCGGCGGTGATCTCGCGGGCCGCCGCCAGATATCCGGCGGGTGGGACGACGACGCCGCCCTCCCCCATGATCGGCTCGAGGAAGACCGCCGCGGTGTCCGAATCGACCGCCGCGGCCAGCGCATCGATGTCGCCGTAGGGCAGGTGGGTGACGAAGCCGGGCAGCGGGGCGAACGGCGCCTGTTTGGACGGCTGGCCGGTCAGGGCGAGCGAACCCATGGTGCGGCCGTGGAATGCGCCTTGGGCGGCAACGAGTTTCGTCCGCCCGGTGAGGCGGGTGATCTTGAACGCGACCTCGTTGGCCTCGGTCCCGGAGTTGCAGAAGAACACCCGCGCCGGCGCGCCGAGGAGGCCGACGAGTGCTTCGGCCAGCGCGACCCCCGGTTCGGTGGCGTACAGGTTGGACGTGTGCCCCAGCGTGTTCAGCTGGCGGTTGACCGCATCGATGACCGCGGGATGGCGGTGTCCGAGGACGTTGACGGCGATACCGCCCAGCAGATCGACGTAGGACCTGCCGTCGACGTCGGTGACCACCGCACCCTCACCACTGACCAATGCCAGCGGCGGGGTTCCGTAGTTGTTCATCATCACGGCCGACCACCGGTCCAGCAGCGGCGCTTTCTGGGTCACGGGCCCACCACCTTCGTGCCGGCCCCCTCGTCAGTGAACAGTTCGACAAGCACGCAGTGCTCCACTCGTCCGTCGATGACGTGTGCGCTCGGCACCCCGCCGCCGACCGCCCGCATGCAGGCCTCGATCTTGGGCACCATGCCCTCCTCCAGTGTGGGAAGCAGTTGTATCAGTGCGGCGACGTCGATCTCACTGACCAGCGAGTCGCGGTCGGGCCAATTGGTGTAGAGGCCCTCGACGTCGGTGAGCATGAGCAGCTTCTCGGCGCCGAGTGCCTCGGCCAACGCGGCTGCGGCGGTGTCGGCATTGATGTTGTAGACCAGTCCGTCGGTGTCGGGGGCGATCGTCGACACGACGGGGATGCGGCCGGCATCGATGAGATCCAGCACAGCGTCGGTGTTCACCCGCGCGACGTCCCCCACCAGTCCGATGTCGGTGGCGATGCCCTCGACCAGGACGGTGCGGCGCACCGCGGTGAACAGCTGCGCGTCCTCTCCGGTGATGCCGACGGCGTAGGGGCCGTGCGCATTGATGAGGTTCACCAGCTCCCTGCCCACCTGGCCGAAGAGCACCATGCGGGCGACGTCGAGCACCTCGGGCGTGGTGACACGGAACCCGCCCTTGAAGTCGCCTGCGATGCCCAGCTTCTCGAGCATGGCGCTGATCTGTGGGCCGCCGCCGTGGACGACGACAGGGTGGATACCGCAGTTGCGCAGGAACACCATGTCGGCGGCGAAAGCCACCTTGAGGGTGTCGTCGGTCATCGCGTTGCCGCCGTACTTCACCACGACGATTTTGTCGTGCAGCGCCTTGAGCCAGGGCAGCGCCCCGGCAAGCACCTGCGCCTTGTCGGACGTCGTCGGGCTCATGAGCTGTAGGCCGAGTTCTCTTCGACGTAGGCGTGGGACAGGTCGGTGGTGCGGATCTCGGCCGAAGACGTCCCGACACCCAGATCGACGGTGACCGCGATGTCCTCGCCGGAGAGATCGACCTCCCGCGCGCCCGGCGCGCCGACGCTGTCGATGCATACCGGGAACCCGTTGAAGGACACCGTGATCCGTTCGGCGTCGAGCGTCACCGGAGCCATGCCGACAGCCGCCAGTACGCGTCCCCAGTTCGCGTCGGACCCGAACAGCGCGGTCTTGACCAGGCTGTCCCGCGCCACCACCCGGGCCGCCGTGAGCGCGTCGTGCTCGCTGGCCGCGCCACTGACGGCGACGACGATCCGCTTGGTGGCACCTTCGGCGTCGGCCTGCAGTTGTGCGCACAGATCGTCGCATACCTTCAGCACGGCGTCGTCGAGATCGTGCTGGCTCGGCGCGATCTCGCTTGCGCCCGAGGACAACAGCAGCACGGTGTCATTCGTCGAACAGCTACCGTCGACGTCCAGGCGGTCGAAGGTGCGCGCCACAGCGCGCCGCAGCGCCTGTTCCAGCGCGGCCGCGTCGGCCACCGCGTCGGTGGTGATCACGCTGAGCATGGTGGCAAGTGAGGGGGCCAGCATGCCCGCACCCTTCGCCATCCCGCCGACGGTCCACTTGTCCTGATGGTGCAGCGCAACCTGTTTGGGAACCGTGTCGGTGGTCATGATGGCGCGCGCGGCCTCCTCGCCGCCGGTGAGTCCGCCCGCCATCTCGTGCACGATCTCGCGGACACCGGCCAGCACCTTGTCCATCGGCAGCCGGTCACCGATCAGCCCGGTGGAGCAGACCGCGACCTCGATCGCGCCGGTCTCGGTGCCCCAGTCCGACAGTGCGGAGGCGACCGCTTCGGCAGTGGCGTGGGTGTCCTGGAAGCCCAGCGGGCCGGTGCAGGCGTTGGCGCCACCGGAGTTCAGGATCACCGCACGCAGCCGTCCGGTGGTCAGCACCTGTTGAGACCACAGCACCGGCGCGGCCTTCACCTTGTTGCGGGTGAACACGCCCGCCGCCGGGTAGTCGGGCCCCTCGTTGAACACCAGGGCCAGATCCAGCGCACCGGATGCCTTGATACCGGCGGCGATTCCGGTCGCCCGGAATCCGGCGGGCGCCGTCACGCCCTGGGTGCGCAGCATCCGGGTCACGGTGCCACCCCCACGACCGAGAGTCCGTCGGTCTCAGGCCAGCCCAACGCGAGGTTCATCGACTGCACGGCCGCTCCTCCGGTGCCTTTCACGAGGTTGTCGATGGCGGCGATCGCGATGAACGTCTGAGCGTCCTCGTCGACCGCAACAGCGAGCTGCGCGGCGTTGCTGCCGATCACAGCTCCGGTTTTCGGCAGCTGGCCCTCAGGCAGTAGATACACGAAAGGTTCTTCGTCATAGGCCTTTTCGTACGCCGCACGCAGCGTTGACACCGGCGCTGTGGTCCGCGCCGTGCAGGTGGCCAGGATGCCCCGCGAGGTCGGGATCAGGACCGGGGTGAAGGACACCGTGACGTCGCCCGCGGCGACGGCCCGCAGTCCCTGGGCGATCTCGGGGGTGTGCCGGTGCGTGCCACCGATGTTGTACGCGCGTGCCGAACCGATGACCTCGGAGCCGAGAAGGTCCACCTTGGCTGCCCGGCCGGCTCCGGTCGTGCCGCTGACGGCTACGACGGTGACCGCGGGTTCGACGAGACCCTCGGCGAGGGCGGGCCACAGCGCGAGCAGTGCCGCGGTCGGATAGCAGCCGGGCACGGCGACACGCTTGGTGTCCCGCAGCCGCTCGCGGCCGCCCGGCAGTTCGGGCAGCCCGTAGGGCCAACTGCCGGCATGCTCTGAGCCGTAGAACCGCTCCCAGTCGGCGGAATCGGTGAGCCGGAAATCGGCACCGCAGTCGATGACCAGCGTGTCCGGGCCGAGCTGCTCGGCCAGCGCCGCCGAATGCCCGTGCGGCAGTCCCAGGAACACCACGTCATGGCCCGCCAGGACGTCGACCTCGGTGGGTTCCAGCGTCCGGCTCGCCAGCGGGAGCAGGTGCGGGTGATGTTCGGCCACCGTGGTTCCCGCGCTGGCCGCCGCGGTCAGAGCGCCGATCGTGAGCCGGTCTGCTGCATATGCCGGATGACCGAGGAGCAACCGCAGGATCTCTCCCCCTGCATAACCGCTGGCACCGGCGACCGCGACGGATGTCATGCAGCGATTGTGCATGTTTATGCGGACAGTTGCAAACTCATTAAGGAGGTATCGTCGAGACGATGCCCCGACACGCTCTGGCATGGGATCTAGCCGGCATCCCGGTGGTGGTCGTCGGCGGGATGCTCCTGCACTTCTGTTTCGCTTGGGGTGGTAGCCGCCCCGTGTTGGCGGTGTTCTGCCCGATCAACGAAAGCGTCTGGGAGCACTTGAAGATGGCGTACTGGCCGGTTGTGTTACTGACCGGCGTGCAACTCGCCGTCACCGAAGCGTCGCCGACGCTGCTCGCTGCGCGGGCGATCGGGTTCTACGCGATGTGCGTCGTC
This sequence comes from uncultured Actinomycetota bacterium, assembly GCA_963771335.1. Lineage (GTDB taxonomy): Bacteria > Actinomycetota > Actinomycetes > Mycobacteriales > Mycobacteriaceae > Mycobacterium. Next base: position 19,659 of record CAVYTD010000015.1, read on the forward strand.
ATTCTCGGTCTCTACTTCCTGACAGCAGCCCTGCTACCCCACGCCACCATGCGCACCCGGCTGGCAGTGGACGGAGCGATCTTCGTGCTCGCGGTGGTGGTCGGTCAGGTGGTGTCGTTGTCCGTGCCTCGATGAGCGATGGCCGAGGCGTGGTGTGGGCGGGTTCGACCGCTCTGTTGCTGCCCGTAGGTGTCTTCGCGTTGACCACGTTCGCACCGCCACACGCGGAGCTGTTCAGAGACCAGATCACGGGCGGGTACGGGCTGAGTTGAACAACTTCCCGAGAACGTGGGCGCCGACACCTACGCTGAGTGCTGAACCGCCACTGATCGCCGCGGGAGGGTCAGATGCGATCACGATCCTGCCGAACGTGCGGATTGGTGCTGCGGGAGGGTGCCCGGTTCTGCGACGGGTGTGGCGCGCGGATCCGGGGCCCCGACAACGCTGAGTTCAAACAGGTGACCGTCATGTTCGCCGACGTGGTGCGATCGATGGACATCGCGAGGGCCGTAGGGGCCGAACGCCTGCGCGAGATCATGGCCGAGTTGATCCGCCGCTCCACGGAGGTGATTCACGGCTACGGGGGCGTGGTCAATCAGTTCACAGGTGACGGTCTGATGGCGGTGTTCGGTGTGCCCTACGCGCTGGAGGACCACGCCGAGCTCGCCTGCCTTGCCGCGCTGGGCGTCCGGGAGGAGGCCCGGTCCCTCGCCGCCGACGTCGGAGCACGTGATGACATCGTGTTGCGATTGCGGGTGGGATTGAACTCGGGCCAAGTGATCGCCGGAGAGATCGGCTCAGGTGCCCTGGGCTACACCACGATCGGTGAACAGGTCGGGCTGGCTCAGCGGATGGAGTCGATCGCACCCGAAGACGGCGTGATGCTCAGCGCTGCCACCGCGCGGCTGGTCGAGCAGTCCGCTGTACTGGGCCCGCCTGAATCCGTCATGGTGAAAGGGCAGGACGCAGCGGTCGAGGTGCGCCAACTGCTCGCAGTGACGGCCGACCGGTCACCACAGCGGGTTCGGTGGGAGGCCCCCCTGGTCGGACGGTCCGACGAACTGGACACGGTGGCAGCGTTGCTCGGTCCCCCAGGCAGCGACCGCGTGATCACCGTGCGCCTCGTCGGACCCGCCGGAATAGGCAAGACCCGCCTCGTTGAGGAAGTCAGCCGGCTGGCCGCGGCTCGGGCGATACCGGTGTATCCGACCTACTGTGAATCACACACCAGCAGTGTGCCTTTCAGCGCAGCGGCACGGCTGCTGCGGGCGATGTTCGCGGTCAGCGACGCCCAACCCGATGCGGCGCGCGCCCAGGTGCGTTTGGAGATGACGGACGTCAAACCTGAGGACCTGCTTCTCCTCGACGACCTGCTCGGCATCGGCGATCCCTTGGTCGCCCTGCCGGACGTCACCCCGGAGGCGCGCCAGCGCCGACTGGCCGCGCTGGTGCGGAGCGGCATCCTGGCGCGCCGCCCTTCGGCTCTGTATGTGATCGAGGATGCGCACTGGATCGACGAGGCGAGCGAATCAATGTTCGTCGAGCTCGCTGATGCGCTGCGCGAGACGCGATCACCGATGCTGATCACCCACCGCCCCGACTACACGGGACTTCTGACCAGGATTCCCGCGACGGCTGTCGTTCTGACTCCTCTGACCGATCCACACACCACGACGCTGGCCACCGAGCTGCTGGGCACCGACCCATCGGTCCGGCCCTTGGCAGAGCGGATCGTCCGAATAGCCTCGGGGAATCCATTTTTCGCGACCGAGATCGTGCGGGATCTCGTCGAGAGGGGTGTACTCCAAGGGCAGCGCGGGCAGTACCGGAGTGACGACGGTCATGCCGACATCGCGGTGCCGCCCACGCTGCAGGCGACGATCGCCGCACGCATCGATCGCCTCACCCCCTCGGCGAAATCGGTCCTGTACGCGGGTGCGGTCATCGGAACCCGGTTCCGCATCGAACTTCTGGGCGCGGTTCTTCAGGACGATGAAAGCGCGCCCGCCGCGATCGCGGATCTGTGCGCCGCGGAACTCGTCGACCAGGTGCCGACCGCTCCGACGGCCGAGTTCGCCTTCCGACATCCCCTCGTGCGGGCGGTGGCGTACGAATCGCAGTTGAACGCCGCCCGCAGCGACATGCACCGCCGCGTGGCCGCCGCGATCGAAGGTGCTGGCGCCGGTTCCACCGGGCAGAAAGCGGCGCTCATCGCCGGACACCTGCAGTCCGCCGGTGAGCTACGCGCTGCGTTCGACTGGCATATGCGTGCCGGCGGCTGGCTGCTCACCCGCGACCGGCTCGGCGCTTGGAGCAGTTGGCAGCGGGCCCGGGCGGTGGCCGACGAACTGCCCGAAGGGAATCCGGAGCGTGCCGCATTGCAGACGACCGTGCTGACTCGCCTGTGCAGCGAGGTGTGGAAGATCGGCGGCGCACTGGAGGACGCCGGATTCGGGCAGTTGCGGCGTCTGTGCAGCGAGTCGGGTGATTACAGATCGCTCGCGATCGGGTTGGCGGGCATGGTGATGGCGCTGACCGGTCAACATCGCCATCGCGAGGCGGCGGATCTGATCCCCGAGCTGATGACCCTCATGGAATCGATTCGGGACCCAGACGTGAGTTGCGGCCTACTGCTGGCCGTCACCTACGCCAAATCGGAAGTCGGCGAGCTGCGCGAGGCGCTGCGCCTGGCGCAGCAGGTCATCGATCTGGCGGGTGGCAACCTCCGCAAAGGGGGGCGTTCTGTTCGGCTCGCCGCTGACCAGTGCCACCCGGATGCGCGGCCTGTACCGGTTGTGTCTCGGTGTCGAGGGGTGGCGGTCTGACGGCGATGCGGCCATCACGATGGCTCGGGAGCTGGATCCGACGAGTCGCGTGAGTTCCCTGATGTACAAATACATTCTGTCGGTTCCCGTGGGTGCACGTCGCGTCGACGAGCTGGCAAGGCGCGAGACCGCCGAGGCGCTCGAGATCGCCGAACAGGCCGGCGACGAGCTCACCCTGACCTCGGCGCAGGTCGCCAGAGGACTGGTCCTCGAGTACGGGAACGATACCGGCCGGGAAGGCGCCGAACTTCTCACCCAGGCTCGCGACACAGCTCTTCGTCGCGGATTCACGATGAACGCAATGTCTCTTACCGATCCGGCTCTGGCACGGCACAGCGCCCGCACCGGAGACATGGACGGTGCGATCGAGTTGGCGCGCAGCGCCATCGCGGCCATGACCGAAGCAGGCGAGGTGCTGTCCATGGGTATCGCGACGTCAGTGCTCGTGGAGTCCCTGTTGAGACGTTCGGCCGACGGCGACGAAGCCGAGGCGGTGGCCGCCCTCGACCGCTTGGCGGCGATCCCGGCAGATCCAGGATTCGTTCTTTACGAGCTGCCGCTGCTACGGCTCAACGCGCTTCTCGCACAGACCCGGAACGAGCACACTGTCCATGATCGGTTGATGGAGCGCGCTCGTGCCAGTGCTGCGGACGCGGGCTTTGAACTGCCAGACAGCGCAGCGGACATCTTCGCCGGTCAGCGTCGGTGAGCGTCGTCCTGGGCGCCGAAGGCCGGGTGGAAGGCGACCGTCCCGGCGGGGATCTCATCGCCCAGCGCCAGCACAAGCAGGTTCTCGACAGGCACGTCCGGCATAGTCAACGTCGCAGCGCCGCTGACGAACCCGAACCTGCGGTAGTAGTCGGGGTCGCCCACCACCACGCAGCCCCGCGCCCCCATCTGGCGCATCCGCTCGAAGGCCGCACGCACCAGCGCTGTGCCGATGCCGCTGCGCTGATGGTCGGGCCGCACCGACAGCGGACCACCGCCATACCAGCCGAGATCGGCGTCACCGCTGATCGATACCGGCGATACGGCCACATGGCCGATGATCTCGTCGCCCTCGTCGACCGCCACCAGCGAAACCGTGAGAGCCCCGGCAGCCCGCAGTGCGTCGATCACCGCCGCCTCCGTTTGACGGCTCTGGGGCACATCGGCGAAGGCCGCCAGGGTGAGTGCGCGGATCGCGGTGACATCGGTTTCGCGCTCGTCGCGGATGATCATCGATGTCAGGAGCGCAGAACCGCGTTGACCCGCGCCGCAGCCTCTGTCACAGCGGCATCGCGGGCCGCGCTGGCCTCCTCCTCGGTGAGGGTGCGATCAGGTGCACGGAACCGCAAAGCCAGCGCCAGCGATTTGCGCCCCTCGCCGATCTGGGGGCCGGTGTAGACGTCGAAGAGCCGAATGTCTTCGAGCAGCTCACCCGCACCGGCGCGGACAGCCTCGACGACGCTCTGGGCTTCGACGGCATCGTCGACGACGAGGGCGACGTCCTGGAACACCGCGGGGAACGGCGACACCGACGGCACCGGCAGCGTCTCGGCGATCGGAATCGCGTCCAGATCCAACTCCACCGCGCAGGTGCCCTTCGGCAGACCGCATCGCTCGACCACCGCGGGATGCAGCTGGCCGGCGTACCCCACGACGGTGTCGCCGATCAGTACCGCCGCACAGCGACCGGGGTGCCACGGCAGGCGCTGCCCGGGCCGCAGCATCAGCTCCACTCCCGAGGCCCGGCCGATGACGCGCACTGCCTCGAACGCGTCGGCGGGATGCACCGGGCGACCCGGACCCCATGGGCCCGCGGGTTCGCGTAGACCCGCGAGTACCGCCCCGACATGCTGCGGCTGACGGGGCAGCGACACGTCCAGGACGGCGACCTCTTCGTCGGTGGGACGGCGATCGTTGGGGATGCGTTCGACGGCACGGGTGTCCGATGTCGGCTCGACGACCTGGGCCAGGGCGAACAGCGCGACGTCGACCGCACCCCGGGAGACGTTGCGCGCCAGAGCTTCCAGCAACCCGGGAAGCAGCGTGGTGGCGAGCTCGGGGCGATCGGATTCCAGCGGGTTGAGCACCCGGGTGGTCCGCCTGCGATCGTCGTCGGCGGGCAGACCCCACTGGTCGAAGATGTCACCGGCAAGGAACGGGGTCGGCAGGATCTCGACGAAGCCGTTGAGCGCCAACGATTTCCCGATCGCCCTATGACGCTTCTGGGCAGGTGTGAGGCCACGTCCGGGCGGGGCGAGCGGGAGCACCGAGGGAATGACGTCCAGCCCCTCCAGCCGCATCACCTCTTCGACCAGATCGGCGGGCTGCCGGATGTCCGGTCGCCAACTCGGCGGCGTCGCCGTCACCCGGTCACCCTCGACGACGACCCGCGCGCCGATCTGCGTCAATCGCTTCTGCGTCGCGCCGTGCGGGTAATCGACGCCCGCGGTGCGGTCGGGCAGGTCGACGGGCATGCTCACCGGAGGATGCGACCAGTCGTCGGCGGGCGGATCACCCCGCCAGTCGGTGAGCGTGGGTTCGACAGTGCCGCCGGCGATGTCGGCCAGCAGTGCGGCGCAGCGGTCCAGCGCCGCGACGGACACCGCGGGGTCGACCGTACGTTCGTAGCGGCGGCCGGCCTCGCTGTGCAGGTGCAGGCGCCGCTGGGTGCGTGACACCGCGGCGGGATCCCAGACCGCAGCCTCGAGCAGCACGTCGGTGGTGCTGTCGCGCACCTCGGTGGTGCCGGCACCCATCACACCGCCGATGGCTGCCGTCGCGACGTCGTCGACGATCAGCACGTCGGCGGGGTCCAGGCGGCGCTCGACGTCGTCAAGGGTCACGACCGTCTCCCCCGGGTTCGCGAAGCGCACCCGGAACCCGCCGGAGATCAGGCTGCGGTCGTGGGCGTGCATAGGGTGACCCAGTTCGAGCATCACGTAGTTGGTGACATCGACCGCAGGCGAAATGGCCCGGATGCCGCTGAGCAGCAGCCTGCGCTGAATCCACCACGGAGACAACGCTTTCGGATCGATCCCGGTGACCGGCCGCAATCCGAAGCGCAGCACGCCGGTGCCGGGTTCGATCGTCACCGGTAACGCCTCGCCGTCGACGGGCAGCGGCGGAACCCGGGCTGGATCGAAGGCGGGGTCTAGGTAGTCGAGGTCGTAGGCGTTGGCGATTTCGCGGGCCATCCCGCGCACCGACAGGCAGTAGCCGCGGTCCGGGGTGATGGCGAGGTGAAACACCACATCGTCGAGACCGAGCACGTCGGCCGCCGGTGCGCCCGGTTCGGCGGTACCCGGTGGCAGCACCAGGATCCCGGAATGGTCGGCTCCCAGGTTGAGTTCGGATGTCGAGCAGATCATTCCGTCGGAGGTGCGGCCGTAGGTCTGGCGCGCGGCGATGGTGAAGTCGCCGGGCAACACCGTTCCCGGCAGCGCCACCACGACAAGATCACCGACCGCGAAGTTGGTTGCACCGCAGACGATGTCGCGCGGCTGAGCTTCTCCGACATCCACCTTGACGGCGCGGATCGGCTTCTTGAACTCGGCGAGCTCTTCGATCTCGGCCACCCGGCCGATCGTCAGCGGGCCGCTGACCGGGCCGACCGGGATGATCTCCTCGACCTCATGGCCGATGCGGATCAGCGCGTGTTCGAGCTCCTCGGGGGAGGGTTCCCACCCGGGCGCGCCGGCCTGAACGATTTCGCGCAGCCAGCTGTACGGAAGGCGCATCAGGCGCCCACCCCGAACGGCAGCGAGAACCGCACGTCGCCCTCGACCATGTCGCGCATGTCGGGGATGCCGTTGCGGAACTGCAGGGTGCGTTCCAGGCCCATACCGAAAGCGAAGCCCGAGTAGACCTCGGGATCGATACCGCAGGCGCGCAACACGTTCGGGTTGACCATGCCGCAGCCACCCCATTCCACCCAGCCGGGCCCGCCCTTCTTGTTCGGGAACCAGATGTCGACTTCGGCCGACGGCTCGGTGAACGGGAAGAAGTGCGGCCGGAACCTGGTCCGGCCCTGTGGCCCGAACTCGGCGCGCGCGAACGCGTCCAGGGTGCCGCGCAGATTGGCCATCGTGAGGTTCGTGTCCACGGCGAGTCCCTCGACCTGGTGGAACACCGGGGTGTGGGTGGAGTCGAGTTCGTCGGTGCGGAACGTGCGCCCGATGGAGATGATGTACACCGGCAGTTCCCGCTCGAGCAGCGCCCGGATCTGCACGGGCGAGGTGTGGGTGCGCAACACCTGGCGGGAGCCCTCGGGCGCTACGTGGAACGTGTCCTGTTCGCTGCGGGCAGGGTGGTCCGGCGGGAAGTTCAGCGCGTCGAAGTTGAACTGCTCGGTCTCCACCTCGGGACCCTCGGCCAGTTCCCAGCCCATCGCGACGAAGGTGTCGGCGACGTGCTCGGCCAGGATCGTGATGGGGTGGCGGGCGCCGAGCGGTTGCCGGGTCGACGGCAAGGTCACGTCGATGCGTTCGGCGATCAGGACCGACGCGTCCCGCTCGGCACGCAGGACCGCCAGCCGCTCGTCGTACCCGCTCTGGATATCGGTCCGTACCACGTTGACCCGTTTGCCTGCGTCGGCGCGGTCGGTCTTGGGCAGTGACCCGAGGGCCTGGCGCGCCAGCGCGATCGGCGACCGGTCGCCGAGATGCGCGGTCTTGGCGCGGGCCAGCTCGTCCAGAGTGGATGCCTGGTCAAAGGCATGCTTGGCCGCGCTGACGGCTCTGGCCAGCGCATCGTCTGAGAGGTCCACTGGCTGCTCAGGCACCCGGCGATCATAAGCGATGCTCTCGGGCGCACTTCGCATGCATTTGTCGTGCGGCGCGATACCCTCACGCGGTGCTGATCCGGCCCCTTTTCGTCGCGGGAGTGTGGGTGCTGGCTGCGGCGACGGCGGTGGCCGCGATCCGCAACGGATGGTGGGTCCTGCCCGCACTGCTTCTGTTGGCGTTGGCGGCGCTGGGAACGTGGGACGTGCTGCAGACGCGGCACACGATCCTGCGCCTGTATCCGATCGTCGGCCACGTCCGTTTCCTGATGGAAGCCATCCGTCCCGAGATCCGGCAGTACTTCATCGAGTCCAACACCGAGGCCGCGCCGTTCGACCGTGAGACCCGCGACCTGGTGTACGACCGCGCCAAGGGCACCAAGGGCGACGAGCCGTTCGGCACCGAGCGCGACGTGAACGCGATCGGCTATGAGTTCCTGCGTCATTCGCTGCGGGCGCGATTCGCCGACGAACTCGCTCCGCGCGTCCGGCTGGGCGGTCCCGACTGCACCCAGCCGTACGACATCGCGCTGCTGAACGTGTCGGCGATGAGCTTCGGGGCGTTGTCGGCCAACGCGATCGAGGCGCTCAATGCCGGCGCGGCCCGCGGTGGTTTCGCCCATGACACCGGTGAGGGTGGGATCAGCCCGTATCACCTTCGCGGCGGCGGGGACCTGATCTGGGAGGTCGGTTCCGGTTACTTCGGATGCCGGGACGCCGACGGGCGTTTCGACCCCGCGAAGTTCGCCGACAGGGCGCGGCTGCCTGCGGTCAAGGCCGTCTCGGTGAAGCTCTCCCAGGGGGCCAAACCGGGTCTGGGCGGGGTCCTGCCGGGCGCCAAGGTCAGCCCGGAGATCGCCGCCACCCGCGGGGTGCCGGAAGGCCGAACGGTCGTCTCGCCACCGGCACACAGCGCGTTCAGCACGCCGTTGGAGTTCGCGGAGTTCATCGCGATCCTGCGCAGGCTCTCCGGCGGGAAGCCGGTGGGCTTCAAGCTCTGCGTCGGCGCGCGCACCGAGTTCCTGTCGATCTGCAAGGGAATCCTGGCCACCGGCATCGCGCCGGACTTCATCATCGTCGACGGCTCCGAGGGCGGAACCGGTGCCGCACCACAGGAATTCGAGGATCACGTCGGGATGCCGCTGACCGAGGGACTGATGCTGGTGCACAACAGCCTGGTCGGTACGGGGCTGCGGGACCGGATCAAGATCGGTGCGTCGGGAAAGGTGGCCAGCGGCGTCGACATCGTCAGCCGGGTCTGCCAGGGTGCGGACTTCACGCTGTCCGCGCGGGCCATGATGTTCGCGGTCGGTTGCATTCAGGCGCTCAAGTGCAACACCAACCATTGTCCGACTGGTGTCGCCACCCAGGATCCCGCCCGCGCCAAGGCACTCGATGTGGCCGACAAGACCACCCGGGTGTTCAACTACCAACGCGCCACGGTGGCCAGCGCCGCCCAGATCGTCGCCTCGATGGGTCTGGCCGGATTCCACGAGCTGTCGCCCGCCATGCTCAACCGTCGCGTCGAGGGCCAGCGCTCTCGCACCTACGCCGAGATCTACAACTGGCTGATGCCCGGTGAACTGCTCGACGACCCACCGGATTCGTGGCTGTCCGACTGGATCGAAGCATCGGCCGAGGAATTTCGGTGAGCTGCCCGACGACGTGGCTGGCCACGATCGCCGCCCTGGTATGTGTCACGGCGTGCGCTTCCGAATCGGCTCTGGCCGAGACCGACGGCTGGCGGGCCGACGGATCCGATCAGGCGGTCGCCGACGTCATCGACGCCGTCACCGCGTTCCCCACGCAGCTGGACCCCCGCATCTGGGACGGCATGCAGATGAAGCCGGAGGTGCGGGAGGCGACGCTGCGCGTCGTCGACCGGATCGTCGCCGACACCGATATCGCGGGGCTCACCCTCGACGGTGTCGACCTGTTCGGCAGCAATGCCTCCTACGAATACGACGACGCATCGGATTTCGGGGTGCACGTCTTCGTCACGTCCGACTCGATGGCATCCGGCCCGCTGGACGATGTGCTGAAGCTGCTCAACTCCGAGGTGGAGCACCGCCAAGAGGGCAAGATCACGTTCAACGGTGTGCCGGTCGAGGTCACCTTCCACAGCGAGCGCACCGAAAGCTACCAGCCGCGGCAGGGTATCGGGCAGTACTCGATCTCCGAGGGCCGATGGGTAGTGACGCCGGTGCAGCAGCCCGACAACTTCGACCGCGCACAGATGGCGGTCGATATGGCGGGTTTCATCGCGAAGTACAACGATCTGGCGTCGGCCTACCAGAGGGGCAGAACCGGATTCGACTGCGCTCGGTTCGACGCGCTGGACGACGAGTTGGGGGCGTACCGCAACAGCGGGTTCGTCGAGGGTCCGGGCAGCCGGTCCACGCAGAACCTGTCCTACCGCGCGTTGCGCCGGCTCAACGTCAGCGTCCCCGACATGGTCGACACGCTGGAGGACGATTGCACCTTCGTCAACGAATCACTTGGGGTGGGTGAGCGGTGATCCGATCGGTAGGTCGCACCGGGCCGGTGAAAGTGACCGGCCTCGTCCTGTGGCAACTGCGCTTCAATCTGCTGGCGATGGTGGCGGTCGCGGCGGTCATGGTGCCGATTCCCGACACCATCCAAACCGACAACGCCACGGCCGTCCTTTCCGTGCTCGGCATCGCCGCCTCGATCTTCATCGGTTTCCGCAACAGCAACGCCTACAACCGCTGGTGGGAAGCGCGCACGCTGTGGGGCGCCGTCATCATCAACTGCCGGGCCCTGCACAACGACTTGACCGGTGTCGACAACGCCTCCAACGCCATGGCTCCGGCGCTGGACCGGCTGCGTCGCCGCCAGGTGCGGCACGCGTGGCAACTGGCCGGCGAGTTACGCGGCGCGCCGATGCCCATTGGCGTCGCCGATCTGACTCCCGAGGATCCCGTCGACACCAGCGCCAACGACCTGCTCACCTGTCAGGCCCGCGACATCCAGGGTCTCGTCCGCGCCGACCAGCTCGACACCCAGAGCCGCGTGTTGCTGCTGTCGGTCATCACCGCGCTGACGGAGGCCCAGAGCGGACTCGAGCGGATCCGCAATCAACCCATCCCCATCCATTACGACATGTTCATCCGGATGTTGGCCTGGTTCTTCGGCATCGTGGCCTTCAACCGGCTCGATGCCACCAGCCATCACATCGGCAGCATCGTCGTCGGGCTGCTGCTCATGGGGATATTCGTCACCGCCGAACGTCTGGGACACTTCATCGAAGAACCGATGAGCAACCGCATCTTCGACCTGCCGATGAACCGCTTCTGCAGCACCATCACCGCCAACCTGCTCGGTGCCGGGCATCCGCTGGCCCAGCCCCGGGAGAGCGCCAAGGCCAGCGTCTGGATGTAGCGCCTCAGCCGACTCGAACGTCGACTCGGGGCGCGGATCTGCGCCGCAGATGTGCGCACCCGCCGATCAACGCGCCGACGGCGCCCGCCGCGGTCACGGGCACCAACGCGTCCACGCTGTCGGCCAGCACAACGTAGGCGAACGCCGCACCCACCCCGACCAGAACCCGTCGTGGTGGCGTCCAGCGACCCGGTTCACCGAACCGGGTCGACACCGCCATGCCCAGCACCATGGCCAGAGTGTGGCCGATGTCGGTGAAATCCCGGCCCAGTGCGACCACGACCGCCCCGACCGCCAGCCAGCAGCCCGCCCAGGCCGGGCGCCAGCGCAGCGGGATCGCCGTCGTGAGCGCGCCCAGCACCGCCATGGCCCCGTAACTCATCCCGACATCAGGGGCGTGGGCCACCGACACGGACATCCACCCGAGTCGCACGGCAGCCGCCAGGCCCGCCGCGACCACCAGCGTCGCGCCGATGTGGCCCGCCGCGAATGCCACCACCAACCGTCTACTGCCCCACAGCAACTCGGCTGCGGCGAGCAGGCAAACCAGGCCCGGCAGCCACACGTAGATCGGGCCGGCGTCGACGACGAACGCACTCCCGACCAGCGTTCCGACGCGACCGTGGCTGAGATTGTGGAGGTTGGTACTGGCATGGCGGATCAGCGCATCATGCGCGCCCGGCTCCATGTTGAGCATCGCGGCCGCGATCGAGGTGACGATCACCGCATAACACATGGTCACCCGTACCCGCGCCAGACAAGCCGACAATCCGGAAAGCACCGTGTCCACTATGCGCCGGCTACTGCTGCGTCCTCGTCCTCATCACCTGTCAACTGCCTGCGAATTCTCAACCGGTACACGGTGAAGTCAGCCGGCACGCCGTCCTGTTTGGGCGCGAAAACCTGTTTGCGGAGCTTCTTTGCCGTGACGCCGAGGGTGTCGAAATCCTGCGGGGGGATCCGCTCCAGGGTTGCCTGTGAGACGACGAGCTCGCCGCGGGTCGCGCGTTCCATCACCCGCGCGGCCAGGTTCACATCGATGCCCAGCCAGTCCGATCCGAGGCGCTGGGGGCGCCCGGTGTGAATGCCGACCCGCATCCGTGGCGTATAGCCCTCCACTTCAACGGATTTGAGGTCGTCGCGGGCGGCGATCGCGGCCCGGACCGCCGTGGTCGGATCGGCGAACACTGCCATGATCCCGTCGCCCATGCGCTTGACGATGTGACCGCCTGATTCGAGAAGTGGCGGCTCGACGACCTGGGCGACCCGGCGCAGCAGCCTCAGCGTGGCGCCGTCGCCGGCTCTCAGTGAAAACGCCGAGAACCCGACGAGATCGGTGAACACCAGGGTCACCTCGGCGTTGGCGGGCCGACCGGAAACCCGCTCCGTCAATGCTTGCCACACCTGAAGCGCTCCGAGGCTGACCTCGCGAGACACCGCTTCACGCTCCAGGATGCGCCCGGCGGCCCGGGCAGCCGCGCGCGGTCCACCGACTCCGTCGACCGACAGCGGATCACCGAACTCGGGGTCACCCGGCAACGCGCGGCGCGCACGGCGGAGGAACGAAATGATGTTGGCACTGTGGTTGACGTCTTTGAGCCAGCCGATCGGCCTGGCGGACTGACCGCCTATACGTTCACCGGGCGGGTCGTCGTCCACAAACGCAGCCTAATCCGAGCTCGATCACTGGGGTAAAGCGGCAGGTCACGGCCGTGTGGCACTGCGGTTGAGGCTGCGTAACACTGCTGCACCACGGCCATCACTTCATAGACAACAGCCGTTGTCAAAGCCTATCGTGAGGCGGTGCGATCAATGGCGGTGGCGGGACCTTCTCTGGCGGCGGGCCGATCCCCTCGGTCCCGACTCACTGACGTGGAAGTACTTCGGTGACGTGCGGACCGGCATGCTGGGTGTCTGGATCGGGGCAATCCAGAACATGTATCCGGAACTCGGCGCGGGCGTCGAGGACCACTCGATCCTGTTGCGCGAACCCGTTGCCGTTGAGTGTGTGAGTGACACGTTCAAGCGGCGTCCCCTTGCGGGGTTGGGGTTTTGGCCTCGCCGCGTCGGGCCTCGCGGGTGCGGGGTCTTACCGATGCTCCGCTGGCACCGCGTAGTGCGATGTCGGCGCCATGGCCTGTACCCACCGTGGTGGTGGGCCCGGGTACCGATGGGGCCGTGGTCCCGACTGGACCACAACTGGCAGTATCCGGCCAGTCACGGAGATTACGTGCAGCGTTTCGGTCACGATCGACAACCTCGCCCGTCAAACGGGCAGCTGAGGTGTCTGTCGATGCGGCCCTTGCCGTGCAGGCGGCACGGGGTGCCGTCGGGCTGGGTGCATCCGTGGTGGATCTGGCTGGACGCGAACCAGCGATCGGCCACCGTCAAGGTGCTGCCATACCGGACATTCTTGTACGCCAGTTGCGGCCTGATCAGCCCCATCGCGGCATCAGAGACCGAGCGTCGGAACGCCCGGCGTCCCATACCCTGTTTCATCGCGGCCAGATCGAGGTCTTCGACGACGATGTGGCCGTAGGTGCCCGCCAACTCGGTGGTGAGTTGGTGGGCTGCTTCCCGCCGCAGTTGGACGCACCGGCGGTCCAGTCGGGTCAGCTTGGCTTTCGCTGCCCGATGGCCGCGCGATCCGGGGATGCGGCGGGAAAGTTCACGACCGGCCCGCCGGCGGGCGGCAAGCGTCGCCGTAAGCGGGGCCGGATTCTGATACTCGACCACGGTTTCGGCACCCGAAGCGGTGTCGCGGGTGGCGACGGTGGCTAGGGTGCGGATACCGAGATCCACCCCGGCAACCACCGTCGGCTGCGCCGGAGTGCGCGCGGTGGTCGGGGTGCGCAGTGCGTAGCCGACCGACACGAACAACCGCCCCCACTGCTGGGAGAGCGTGATGTTCAGAATCCGGGCTCGCCCGGAGGCGAGGTGGCGTTGCACGCGGCGGGTGTTCTCCTTGGCCTGCAATCCACCGATGACCGGCACCGTGATGGTGCGCCGATCAGGCTCTACCCGCATGGTGCCGGTGGTGAACCGCACGCGGCCGGGATCGCGTCGCGCCGAGGAGAACCGAGGGAACCCCATCCGCCGGCCGTGGCGGGAACCGTTGCGGCTGGCGCTCCAGTTGCTCAATGCCTGGGCCAGATCGGCCAAACCCGCCGAATAGGCTTCCTTGGAATTAGCCGCCCACCATGGCGCTACTTCGTCCTTGGCCTGGTTCCACGCCTTGCGTAGCGACCCGAGATCCCAGTCCACCGACTCATGACTGGGGTCGGTGGACATGGCGTCGAGGTCGGCTTTCACCCGGGCCAGGCCCCAGTTGAACGCTTTGCGCCGCGCCCCGAAGTGCGACCGCACCAAACCGGATCGAGCGACATCAGAGGGCCAATCAACTTCAAACTTCGCCGCGGTCACCATCCACCCTGACGCCAGCTTCTCGCCCAGCACGCCCGTAGCCGCGTAACCGCCGCCGTCCCCGCCGTAAAGCTCGAACAGCACCGATACCGACTCCACCGCGGCCCGGTGCGGCTCAAAATCGGCACCAACATCAACATATCGTGACAACGCTTGGGTGCCATCAGGTTTCGACTTGGCCGGCAACGGCACACCACCGGTGAGGTCGGCAACCCGCTTCGCTTGGGCGCGGGTACGCATCCCGACAATCACTTAGCGCACCACCGTCAACGCTGGCGCCAACACCGGCACCGTGTCGCCGCAGCCCAAGTCGATCCGGTGGGTTCGGGCCGCAGGCAAAACGCCGGCAGCCCACGCATCGGTGTCGCCGCCATCCTTGGCCGCCCGCAGATACCCCTCAGAGCCTTCCCGCTCGCGGGCTTCGCGGACCGCGCGTCGCTGCGCATCGGCCTGTTCTCGCTCCCGGTGCGCCGTACGCCGCCGTGGAGCGATGATCAACCATTCCGGGGGCGCTGCACGAAGACCATCAACGTCACCGAGGCTGATCTCGCGTTCCCCGACGATGCCCACCGGGACATCCAGCCGGTCGACAATGCCCTGACGGCCGCGTCTCATTTGTCGCTTCGCGCAGGTGTCACCGTGACGCTCCCGGGCGATGATCAACCAGTCTGGTGGATTGTCAACGACCGCCTTGACGCGCTCCCGTGAAGCACTGCGCCAACCATGTGGGCGCAGTGCCGTGCTGGTAACGCCAAGCAGTTCCGCCGCGCGCTTACGCTCTCCCATCTTCGCCATCAGCTCACCTGCACAGGTTCAGCCTTAGCTGCGGTGACCGCTCGCATCGCCCGATTACGCGCGCCTGGGCGGCCGTACAAACGGGCGCACATCCAGGTCAGCACCTCGATCATGTCGCGCACCAAATCGAGGTTCGTCTCGCCCGGATCAGCCACCACGATTCGGCGACCTTGGGCTGACAACGCCGCCTCCAGGTGCTCCACCCCGAAGCGCGCCAGCCGATCCCGATGCTCCACCAACGATCACCCTCGCATCAGGGTCCGACAGAATCCGGCGCAACTTCGGCCGCTTACCGTTCAAACCCGATCCCACCTCAGCCACCACCTGCCCCACCGACAGACCCTCACCCCGTCGCCCATACCGTCAACCGGGCAACCTGCCGATCCAAATCCGCACGCTGATCATGCGAAGACACCCGCGTATACAACACCGCGCCCCGCTCCTCAGTCACAGAGAAACCACCGGTCCTGACCAAGATCAGCCGGCCCACCCGCTCAACTGGGACCGGCAACGTCCCCTAATGCTCCGCTGGTCGAGGCGCCGGCGTTCACGGCGCCGCCGCGTGACCGCCGGGACATGCCGATGCATTACCTGCCACCGCACAAGTCCCTGCTCGACCGCGTCGGTTCACTCGTGCACACGACCTTTTCGCTGGCCGGTGTACGCCCCGCGCGCGGGCGCGATAAGGCAGCCTGAACACATGCTCGAATGGTCGGACATCGATATCGCGGTGCGCGACGCCGTCCGCGAGTTCGTCGACAAGGAGATCCGGCCTCATGTCGACGCGCTCGAAAGCGGCGAGATGGAGCCCTACCCCATCGTCCGGAAGCTCTTCGCGACCTTCGGCATCGCCGACATGGCGCGGGACTCGCTGAACAGGCGACTGGCCCGGCTGCGCGAGGGCGGCGGCACCGCGACGGCCAACCCGTCCTCCGGTGGCATGTTCGGCGGTGACAGCGGGTCGGCCGGTATGGGCTTCGTGGTCATCAGCGAGCTGTGCCGGGTGTCGATGGGCGTCGTCACCGGGATGGGTGTCAGCCTCGGCCTTACCGTGCCGACGATCATGGGACGCGGGACCCTGGCCCAGCAGGAACGCTGGCTTCCCGATCTGGTCACCTACGACAAGGTCGGCGCGTGGGCGATCACCGAGCCCGACTCGGGTTCGGACGCATTCGGCGGGATGAAGTCCTACGTGGTGCGCGACGGTTCCCAGGACGGCGGCTACATCCTCAACGGCCAGAAGACCTTCATCACCAACGGTCCGGACGCCGACGTCGTCGTCGTGTACGCCAAGCTCGAGGAGAAGGATTCCAGCGTCGACAAGCGTGACCGCAAGGTTCTGACCTTCGTGCTGGACCGCGGCATGGATGGATTCGTCCAGTCAAAGCCGTTCCGCAAGATGGGTATTCATTCATCCCGCACCGGAGAGTTGTTCTTCAATGACGTCCGGCTGGGACGTGACCGGCTGCTCGGCGAGACCGAGGGAGACGGTTCCGGCGATACCGGCCGCGACAGTGCCCGCTCCAACTTCTCCGCCGAACGGATCGGGGTCGCGGCGATGGCGCTCGGGGTGATCGAGGAATGCCTGCGCCTGTGCGTCGACTACGCGAAGTCCCGCACGCTGTGGGGCAAGGAGATCGGCCAGTTCCAGCTGATCCAGCTCAAGCTGGCGGCCATGGAAGTGGCGCGAATGAACGTGCGCAACATGCTGTTCCGTGTCATCGAGGCGGCACAGGCGGGTACCTCGATATCGCTTGCGGAGGCCTCGGCGATCAAGTGGTACTGCTCGCAGGCCGCCACCGATGTCGCGATGGAGGCGGTGCAGGTGTTCGGCGGCAACGGCTATATGACCGAGTACCGGGTCGAGCAGCTCGCCCGTGACGCGAAGTCGCTGATGATCTACGCAGGCAGCAACGAAGTACAGATCACGCACGTAGCCAGGGGCCTGCTGAGCGACTAGCCTGATCCCGCCTACTACCGCAGGAGTGCCAGGTGGAATTCAGCAACAGCACCGCATTGATCACCGGCTCCAGCGGAGGGATCGGCGAGGAATTCGCCGTCCAGCTTGCCCGGCGAGGAGCGAATCTCATACTGGTCGCCCGGCGCGAGGACAAGCTGACCACCTTGCGGGAAACGCTCGTCTCCAGGCATCCCGGGATCACCGTCGACGTCGTCGCCGCCGACCTGGCGGTGCCGGGATCCGGGGCGGAACTCGAAACGAGGGTTCGTGAGCTCGGGCGGACGGTCGATGTCCTGATCAACAACGCCGGCGTCGGCCTGCACTCGAAGTTCGTCATGCAGGCGCCCGAGTCCAATGCCGCTCAGATCCAATTGAACTGCGGCACACTGGTCGATCTCACGGCCCGTTATCTGCCGTCGATGACGGAGCGGCGACATGGCGTGGTGATCAACGTCGCCTCGACCGCCGGATTTCAACCGATGCCGGGGATGGCCGTCTACGGCGCCACCAAGGCATTCGTGATCTCGTACACCGAAGCGCTCTGGCAGGAGTGCCGAGGAACCGGCGTGACGGTGCTCGCCCTCTGCCCCGGCGCGACGGAGACCGAGTTCTTCGCGCGCACCGGCAAGGAGTTCCTCACCGACGGCAGGCAGACGTCGACACAGGTCGTCGACACCGCCCTGGCCGCGCTGGACAAATCCAACCCCACCGTCGTGTCGGGTTTGCGCAACAGCCTTCTGGCCAACGGGTATCGGTTCACGCCCAGAAAGCTGATGCTGGCGGTTTCGGAGCGGATGGTGAAGTCGAACTAGACGACGAGGGACCGACCGTCAAACATCCTCCAGCAGACCGCCGAGTACCGTCGCGCCGTTCGGCACCGGGTGCGAGCTTATCTACCCCTTGTCGTCGGGAGCAGAGTCTCCAGAGTCATCACCGTCACTGTTTTTCGCAGACGGCCGATCGTCGGCGTCGGCGCCAGTCGGATCGGATCCGTCCTGCTGATCCTGGGCGCTGGGCGAACCGGTCGCGGTCTCCGCTTTGTCCTCGCGGATGCCAGGCTCCGGATCGGCCCCACCGGATGGCTCGTCACCGGTTTCGTTCGCACCGTCGACCGCCGTCGTGGCGGGGTCATGACGATCGACGAGGTCGGTGGATGATGCGGCGGCCGGAGTCAGGGTCCGCCGGGTGACTCCCGACCGGGTGGCGCCTGCCGGCTTGGACACCCGGGCCAGTGCGGTCGCGGGTGCAGTGGTCGCCCCGGCGGGGGCAGTGGTCGGCGGCCCGGTCAGCGTAGCCGGGATACCCACCTCCATCTCCGGTCGCTTGTACGCCGAGTCGATGATGGGGCGCAGCAGCTTGTCCATATTGGCGATTTTCTGTGCGCTCGCTCCCCTGTTGACCATTGGCGCCAGGATCGGAAGCACCTCCGTCGGGATCAGGATGGTTGTCGTGGTCCCGCCCGCGCTGTTGGTCACGATGGTGTATTCGGTGGGCAGATTCCTGATGTCGAAGGTGGACTGCGCCACGTGGAGTTGTACGCCGCCCATCAATGCGTTCGTGACGGCGAGCAGATTGAAGGCCTTGTCCGGGAAGTCGGAGATAGCGTCGTATTCGGCCTTGACGATGAGGATGTCGTAGGGCGTCACCGGGATGGTCTGCTTCCTGAGGCTACCGAGGAATTGCTTGCTCGGAGACCCGTAGATCGCGACGTTGAGTTCCGACTCCGGAGGCGGGGTCTTTCCGTCCGTCTGATCCGCGCGATCGATCTCCAGGCGCCGCAGGACCTCGATCACGGCCGGCGCACCTTCGGAGACACCGCCGATGGTTTTCGGCCCTGGCGTCGCGTACGTGAGCGCATACAGGTTGTCGGCGCCGACCTGGACCGAGTACTTCAAGTCGCCCGTACCCGGAAACGGCACACTGACGCGTTGGTCGTAGGTGGCGAAGTATCCGCCGAAGGCGGTCGCCATCTGCTCATCGGACAGTTCGGCGTAGATGCCCTTCCCGCCGACCAGCAACGCGGTAGCCGCGCTCGCGACGCCCTGAGAAAACCCCAGGACGATGACCCCGAAAAAAATGACCAAGCGATACATGGTCCCCCTCGCATAGTTAACCCAGCGAAAAAGTTCGCTGCACGGGTAGAGGCTATCGCCCTGGCAACATCAAAGCAATAGTCGAAGCATTAATTTCGAGCCCAGTCCTGGGGCGACTATTCACTCCCAGTGGTCCGAGGATTGACGTAATCGGGCCTGTTCAGCGCGGTTCAAGAACGCTTCCGTCGGCGCCGGTAATCTGGGCGCCGGGGAACTGTCGTGGACCAAAGAGCGAAATTGGGCAACATAATGCAGATTCAGCAACTATTTTGCTCGTTGTTACGATGCGCCGACGAGGCACGGTTCGTCGGCGCACGCCCGTGGATGCGGAATCAGTCGGGCGGTTTCGGGCGCTCTCGTAAAGGCAGATCGCCGCCGCCGAGGCGACATTGAGGCTTTCTGCGCTGCCGGCCATCGGAATTCGCACTCGGTCGTGGCCAGATCCGCGACTTCCCTGCGGCAGGCCGTGGGCCTCGGCACCGAACAGCCACGCCGGTCGGGACAGACAGTTCGGCGTCGTCGAGGCTGACTTTCCCGTCGAGCGTGGTCGCCAACACCTGAAGGCCGGCGTCCTTGATGGCCGTCACGCCGCCGACGGCGTCGGGCTCGCTGATCACCGGGATGGTGAAGATACTTCCCGCCGACGCGCGCAGGCACTTGCCGTTGTAGGGGTCGACGCTGGGCCCGGCCAGCACCACCGCATCCGCGCCCATCGCGTCGGCGACGCGGATCAGGGTGCCCGCGTTTCCGGGTTCGGAGATGCCCACCGGCACCGCGAGCAGCGTCGGGCCCACAGCAAGCACGGTGTCGAGGTCGGCTTCAGGCATCGCGCACACCGCGACCAGGCCGACGGGAGTCACCGTGTCCGACAACGCCTTTGCGGCACGCTCGGTGACCAGCTGGACCGGGCGCCGGCCAGCAGCGTCGCTGAACCGTTCCGCGGCGCTCTCGGTGGCGAACACCTCCGAGACGACTCCGCGCCGCAACGCGGCCTCGACGAGGTTGGGTCCTTCGGCAAGGAAGCGTGCGGCGCGGCGGCGTCCGGCGTGGCGGTGCAGTTTGACTGCCGCCGCCACCCGGGCAGATCGCTCGGTGAGGGTCAGGCAGCCTCGCCCGCGTCGGTGAACGGTGCGTTCACATCGGCGGGCAGCGCAGCCTTGGCGACCTCGACCAGCGCGGTGAAGGCGGCCGGATCGCTGACGGCGATCTCGGCGAGGTTCTTGCGGTCGACCTCGACCTCGGCAAGCTTGAGGCCCTGGATCAGCCGGTTGTAGGTGATGCCGTTGGCGCGGGCCGCGGCATTGATACGGGTGATCCACAACTTGCGGAAGTCGCCCTTGCGCGCCTTGCGGTCACGGTAGGCGTAGGTCAGCGAATGCAGCTGCTGCTCTTTGGCCTTGCGGTAGAGGCGCGACCGCTGGCCGCGGTAGCCCTTGGATGCCTTGAGTACTGTGCGCCGCTTCTTTTGCGCGTTGACTGCGCGCTTCACGCGTGCCATGGGATTTTCCTATCTGGTTCGGGTCAGGTTCAGGCTGGCGAGCCGAGAAGCTCAGCCGTTCAGCAGCTTCGCGATGCGCTTCTTGTCGTTGGCGGCCACCTCGGTGCGGCCGTCGAGCCGACGGGTGCGCTTGGTCGCCTTGTGCTCGAGCAGGTGGCGACGGCCGGCCTTCTGGCGCACGATCTTGCCTGTTCCGGTGCGGCGGAATCGCTTGGAAGCGCCGCTGTGGGTCTTCGCCTTGGGCATGGTTCCTCAGTTCTGCTGGGTGGTATCTGGGTTGTCGGTGCCGGCTGCGCTTCGCGCAAGCGGCTCTCGGTGCGGATGCTCTTCGCGCCAGCGGCTCATCGGCGTCGTGCGCCGCCTTCGCTCGAGTCTTCGCACCGCGGTGCGGCGCCAGCACCATCGTCATGTTGCGTCCGTCCTGCTTCGCGGACGTCTCGACGAAGCCGTAATCGGCGACGTCGGCGCCCAGGCGTTGCAGGAGCCGGTAGCCCAGTTCGGGCCGCGACTGCTCGCGTCCGCGGAACATGATCGTCACCTTGACCTTCGACCCGGCTTCCAGGAAGCGGATCACGTGACCCTTTTTGGTCTCGATAGTCGTGCGGGTCGATCTTGGGTCGCAGCTTCTGTTCCTTGACGACGGTCTGCTGCTGGTTCTTGCGAGACTCGCGCGCCTTCTGTGCCGTCTCGTACTTGAACTTGCCGTAGTCCATGATCTTGCACACCGGCGGCTTGGCGTCCGGGGCTACTTCGACGAGATCGAGATCGGCATCCGCGGCGACGCGGAGTGCATCTTCGATGCGCACGATGCCTACCTGTTCACCGCCTGGTCCGATCAGGCGAACTTCAGGTACGCGGATGCGCTCGTTGACGCGGGTCTCAGTGCTGATGGGGCCTCCTATGTTGTCCTCAGGAGTCCCCCACGCCGACGGCATTCTGCTCCAAGGAACAGAAAAGCCCTGCTCAAAGCAGGGCCCAATGCCGACCAGGACAGACATCAGCGATGTCTGTGACCGGACCGCTGTACCTTCGATTCAATCGGTGGCCAGCGGTGGGAGTGGGACTCCACTTGCTGTCCCTGGCGTTAGCCGGGACGGTCGCGCATGCCAGTCTAGCAGCCATGACCGATGATCCAACACGCGCTGCAGAGCCAGCCCCGAGGGCCCGCGAGCTCGCCGACATCCCCGCGGTCGAGGTGATCACCCGCGCGGCGGTGATGCTGATGAGCGCAGCCGCCGAGAAGCTCGGGCTGTCGGCAGAGGATCCCGACGACAGCCCCCACCGCGACCTCGACGAGGCCCGCCGCCTGATCACCGCGCTGGCCGGACTGGTCACCGCGTCCGCCGAGTACCTGGGTCCGCACGCCGGGCCGGTGCGCGACGGGCTGAAAACGCTGCAGTTGGCGTTCCGCGAGTCCAGCGCCGCACCCGACGAGCCCGGACACGGGCCGGGAGAGAAGTACACCGGGCCGGTCTGGTAACGCCAATTTCCCATGATGAGCGAATATCCTCGCGGCCTATGACCCTAACGACTCCCGCAAGGGCGCGTCCGACCTCGAGTTTCCGGTGGGTACCCGCGGCGGCCGGCTGGGTCGTGGGTGTCATCGCGACGTTGTCCCTGCTCGCCAGCATCTCGCCGCTGATCCGCTCGGCCATCAGGGTTCCGCGCGAGTTCGTCAACGACTACATCTTCAACTTCCCGGACACCAGCTTCGCGTGGGCGTTCGTACTGGCACTGCTGGCCGCCGCGCTGGCGGCACGCAAACGCCTCGCGTGGTGGATCCTGGTCGGCTACATGGTTGCGGCGGTCGGCTGGAACATCGTCGACCTCGTCGATGGCGGAGAGACGCTGGATGCAGGAGGCCGGCGAGCTCATCGGCCTGGCCTTCCACGTCGCCGCGATCGTGTTTCTGCTGTTGGCCCGCAAAGAGTTCTGGGCCAGGGTGCGCCGCGGCGCACTGCTGAAGGCGGCCGGCGTGCTCGTCGCGGGTATGAGCATCGGCACGCTGATCGGATGGGCGCTGCTGGAGATCTTCCCCGGCAGCCTGGCCCGTCCGGACCGGTTCTGGTACGCGCTGAACCGGGTGAGCGCGTTCGCCGGCGCCGACGCCGACTCGTTCAGCGGTCATCCGCACGTGTTCGTCAACGCGCTGCTCGGCCTGTTCGGCGCGCTGGCGCTTGATGGCTCGCCGCGATCGTGCTGTTCCAGTCGCAGCGCGCCGAGAACGCGCTCACCGGCGAGGACGAATCGGCCATCCGTGGTCTGCTCGAGCTCTACGGCAAGAACGACTCGCTGGGCTACTTCGCCACCCGCCGCGACAAGGCCGTGGTGTTCGCTCCGAACGGCCGCGCCGCGATCACCTACCGCGTCGAGGTCGGGGTGTGCCTGGCCAGCGGCGATCCGGTCGGCGATCCGAAGGCCTGGCCACAGGCCATCGAGGCCTGGCTGGCTCTGTGCCAGAACTACGGGTGGGCACCCGGCGTGATGGGCGCCAGTTCGACGGGCGCGCAGGCGTTCCGCGCGGCGGGCCTCAACGCGCTGCAACTCGGCGACGAGGCGATCCTGCATCCCGACAATTTCCGGCTGTCCGGGACCCGACATGCGGGCGGTGCGCCAGGCGGTGACACGGGCCCGGCGGGCCGGGGCCGGCGTGCGGATCCGCAGACATCGCGACATCGGCACCGACGAGATGGCCCAGGTCGTCAAGCGTGCCGACGCATGGCGCGACACCGACGACGAACGCGGCTTCTCGATGGCTCTGGGCCGCCTCGGCGACCCCGCCGACGGCGATTGCCTGCTGGTCGAGGCGGTACGGAACAGCGGGGCGGGCGGGGATGGCACCGCCGAGGTCGTCGCGATGCTGTCGTTGGTGCCGTGGGGCAACAACGGGGCGTCGCTGGACCTGATGCGCCGTTCGCCCCAATCCCCCAACGGCACCATCGAATTGATGGTCAGCGAACTGTGCATGCAGTCCGAGGGCATCGGGGTGACCCGGGTGTCGCTCAACTTCGCGATGTTCCGTTCGGCGTTCGAGCAGGGCGCTCAACTGGGCGCCGGACCGGTGGCCCGGCTGTGGCGCTGGTTGCTGGTGTTCTTCTCGCGCTGGTGGCAGCTGGAGACGCTGTACCGGTCGAACATGAAGTACCAACCCGAGTGGGTGCCGCGCTTCGCCTGCTACGAGGAGGCCAGGCTGGTGCCGCGCGTCGGGGTGGCCTCGGTGATCGCCGAAGGCTTTCTGGTGCTTCCCTTTTCGCGGCGCCACGCGCAGCCCGCACACCGGCCACCACATCGCAGCGCCGGGGACCCTGGTGGCGACCGGCCTGCTGCACCCCGACGGGACCACCCCCGACGTCAACGGCCTCGCGGCCGATCTGCCCGCCGACGACGATCAACCCCGCCTGCCCGAGCAGGTCCGGGTGCGGATGGCCAAACTCCAGGCGCTGCAGAACGACGGCATCGACGCGTACCCGGTCGGCCAGCCGCCGAGCCACACCGTCGAGCAAGCACTGGCCGCCGACGACGGTACCGCGGTGACGGTGGCGGGCCGGGTGCTGCGGCTGCGCGACTACGGCGGCGTGCTGTTCGTCCAGCTGCGCGACTGGTCCGGGGAAACCCAGGTGCTGCTTGACAATTCGTTGCTCAGCGCTGGCACCACCGCCGACTTCACCCGTGCCATCGACCTGGGTGACCTGATCGAGGTGTCGGGCACCATGGGCCGCAGCCGGTCGGGAGCCTGGTCGGTGCTGGCCACAGGTTGGCGCCTCATCGGTAAGTGCCTGCGGCCGCTGCCCGACAAGTGGAAGGGGCTGACCGACCAGGAGGCGCGGGTGCGCGCCCGCTATGTCGACCTGGCAGTCAACACCGAGGCACGCGACCTGATCAAGGCACGCAGCGGGGTCCTGCACGCGATCCGCGAAACCCTTGTCGCCAAAGGTTTTCTGGAGGTCGAAACGCCGATCCTGCAGCAGATCCACGGCGGCGCCAATGCCCGGCCGTTCCTGACCCACATCAACGCCTACGACCTCGACCTCTATCTGCGCATCGCCCCCGAGCTGTATCTGAAACGGCTGTGCGTCGGTGGTGTCGAGCGGGTCTTCGAACTCGGCCGCGCCTTCCGCAACGAGGGCGTCGACTTCAGCCACAACCCCGAGTTCACCCTGCTGGAGGCCTACCAGGCGCACGCCGACTACAACGTGTGGATCGACGGGTGCCGTGAGCTGATCCAGAACGCCGCCCTGGCGGCCAACGGGGCGCACGTGTTCCTGCGCCCCCGCGAGGACGGGACGCTGGAGCCCGTCGACATCTCCGGTCAGTGGACGGTCAAGACGGTGCACGGCGCGGTGTCCGAGGCGCTGGGCGAGCACATCGGACCGGACACCGACCTGACCACGCTGCGCCGGCTGTGCGACGCCGCCGGGATCCCGTACCTCACCCACTGGGACACGGGTGCGGTGGTGCTCGAACTCTATGAACACCTGGTCGAGGACCGCACCGAGGAACCCACGTTCTACAAGGACTTCCCGACGTCGGTGTCCCCGCTGACCCGGCCGCACCGCAGCATCGCCGGGGTGGCCGAACGCTGGGATCTGGTCGCGTGGGGTGTCGAGCTCGGCACCGCTTACAGCGAGCTCACCGACCCGGTCGAGCAGCGTCGCCGACTGCAGGAGCAGTCGCTGCTCGCGTCGGGAGGCGACCCCGAGGCGATGGAACTCGACGAGGACTTCCTGCAGGCCATGGAGTACGCCATGCCGCCGACGGGCGGTCTGGGCATGGGCGTGGATCGCGTGGTCATGCTGATCACCGGCCGCAGCATCCGCGAGACTCTGCCGTTCCCGCTGGCCAAACCGCGTTAGGTCAAACCTCGTTGGCAGCCAGATCACAGCCGGCTCCAAGGATGGGCGGCCAGGCTTGGTGGCGTGACGTTGCCGGACGCTCTGCGCCACCACGTTTCGCTGATGCACGGATGGCTGCCCGCCGCGGTGCAGGTCCTCGCCGCCGTGGCGCTGATCGCCGCGATCGGCTGGCGCACCCGGCGGTGGCGGCTCGTGTGGCTTCCGTGGTCGGCACTGATCGGTGTCGGGCTGGCGGTGGCGGCCTACTGGTACATCGAGTCCGCCGGGGTCGCCGACGACAGCGACCCGGCGCCGCGCACCTTGTGGGTCTGGATCGCGTTGTCCGGGATCGCTTTCGGCGTGCTGGTCTCGGGGTGGCATGGAGCGCGGTGGCGGCGGCGCGCCGCCTCGATGGTGGCGTTGCCGCTGACCGTGCTGTCGGCCGCCCTCGTGCTGAACTTGTGGGTCGGATACTTTCCGACGGTCGAGACGGCGTGGAATCAGCTCACCGCGGGACCGCTGCCGGACCAGACCACCCAGGTCACCGTCGCCGCGATGCAGAAGCAGCACAGCGTCCCGATCAAGGGCAGCTTGGTGGCGGTCAACATCCCCGAGACCGCCTCGGGCTTCAAGCACCGCGGCGAGTTCGTGTACCTGCCACCCGCGTGGTTCGCCGTCGATCCCCCGCCGGCGCTACCGGTGGTGATGATGATCGGCGGCGAATACAACACTCCCGCGGACTGGCTGCGGGCAGGTGGGGCGGTGAAGACGATCGACGACTTCGCCGCCTCCCACCGGGGTAACGCTCCGGTGTTCGTGTTCGTCGATCCCGGCGGAACCTTCAACAACGACACCGAGTGCGTGAACGGCACCCGCGGCAACGCCGCCGACCATCTGACCAAAGATGTTGTGCCGTATATGGAGTCGAACTTCGGGGTGAGTGCGCAGAGCGCGAACTGGGGTGTGGTCGGCTGGTCGATGGGCGGCACCTGTGCCGTGGACCTGACCGTCATGCATCCGGATATGTTCAGCGCGTTCGAGGACATCGCCGGGGATCTCGCGCCGAACTCGGGCACCGAACCCGAGACCGTCGACCGACTGTTCGGCGGCAACACGGCCTCCTACGCGTCGTTCGACCCGACGGCCGTGATCACCCGGCATGGGCCGTACCGCGGCATCACCGGATGGTTCGACGTCAACGGCGCCGCGGGCGCGGCCAAACCCAACGACCAGGCCGTCGCGGCGAGCTCACTGTGTGCGCTGGGCAGTAGAGCGGGTATCGACTGCGCGGTGGTGAATCAGGCGGGAAACCACGACTGGCCCTTCGCATCCAACGCGTTCGCCGCCGCGCTGCCGTGGCTGGCGAGCACGATCGGCACGCCCGGCGTGCCGCACGTCGGCCTGCCCGCACCGCCGCAGGCCGTTCCGGTCGTAGCTACAGCGGCGCAATAGCCGCCCCGGAGTAGCGTGGTCGTCATGCCGGACGAACCCAGCACCGAGCCCGACGCCGCACCCGTCCCGCCGCCCGCCGCACCGGTCGACACCGGCTACACCGCCAGCGGCGTGCCGACGTTCGACTCGGTACGCGAGAAGATCGAGACGCGGTATGCGACGTCCGTCGGCTCGGCGGAGCTTGCTGCGGAGACTCCGGAAGGCCGCAGCGTCGAGGAACAGTACGACACGCGGCAGAAGGCGGCCGCCGAGCGCCTGGCGCAGATCCGGCAGTCCATGCACACCGACGAGGACGCTCAGTAGTTCGATTCGGCGGCCAGTATCTCAGCGACGAAGGCGTCGCCGCCCGGTCGGCTCAACCGTGCCCGCGCGAAGGCCCGCACCCGGTCGCGCACCTGTTGCGACTCGTCGACCTCCACGCCGACGCTCACCTGGGCGTCACGCCAATCATGGTTCCAGGCAGCAGATTCCGTCGCCGGACTCTGCTTTTCGTCGAAAAGCGTCAGCGTTGCCCTACCGGTGGCGTCCAGGGCGCCGGCTCCGTTGATACCGCCCGAACGGACGCGCACCTCGATCCCCGCCGGTGAGCCGGGGCCCGACAACTCGGCATGCACCACCGCGATGACCAGCACCCCGTCGGCTTCGATGCGCCAGTCGACGGTGTCTTCGGCTGCGTCGAAGATGCCCTGCGGCACGGCACTCCAGTTGACCGAGCCCACGCCCGTCACGATCGCCTGGCCATGCCCGTCGGCCCCTCCCGTCCCCGCGGCCAACGCATAGTCCTCCCGGCGTCTTAGCGCCGTGACCGAAACGGCGTCCGCGATGGTCACGCCGGTGTCCTCGGCGAGCTCGACGCAAGCGCGCACGATCTCCACCACGCGGGGATCACTCTGCCGCGCAAGGGCATTGAGGGCCTCGGTGTGTGGTCCCAGCAGTTCTGCCACGTCCGAATCGAAGGTGCCGTCCGCTCCGAAGAAGTCCTCGGCGGCCGCAGTGAGCAGGGCTATCTCGCCGTCGAGGAGCGCGCTGTCCAGTTCGGCGATGCCGTCGCGTCGGCTCGCCGGCCACCACCGCCGCAGCCAGTGGCCCAGCGCCAGCCGCCGTAACGAATCGAGCGAACCGGGCGCGACGTCGACGACGGCGAGCTCCAACTCCCCTGCCGGAGCACCGGCCTGGAGCGCAGGGACGAGCGAACTGTGCCCACCCTCGCCGACCACCCGCCAGAGCCAGTCCGCCCGCGCGGCATCGGTGAATGCGATGTGGGCTGCACCGGCTGGATCGTCGACGGTCCACGACAGCACGGCGCCGCTGACCTCCAGCACCGACGTCAACGGGACCCCCTCCGGCACCGGGCCGGTGGTCCACAGTCCGGAGTCTCCGACGAATCTCATCCGGCCACCTGCAGTCCGAGCATCGCCTTGATGCGCTGACGGTGGTCGAGGCTCACCGAGCGGGCTACCCCTTCGAGCAGCGCACGGACATCGTCGACGTCGGTGCACGGTTCCTGCCAGACGTCGCGGCCGTGCAGGCGCGCCCACAGTCGGCTCAGGTAGGGCCTGCGGAACGCCGCGAGGTCGTCGATGACCTGCTGTTGGCGCGGATGCACCGGGCCACCACCGGCGAGATACCGCCGGGCGTGCAGCACATAGGCCTCCTTACGCAACCTGGCCTGGATCTGACCGGACAGGTCATGGCGGGTCGGCGCCGACTCGACGAGCGGCGCCAACTCGACGGCGACCTCGGCCCCGGCGATCAGCGTCGCCTGCTTGTCCTCTCCCAGCAGTCCCCATGGCGCACAAGCCCTGTCAACCTCTTCGGCGCACAACAGCGGAACGTCGGGCAGCTCGTCGCGATCCATCGCGCGGCGCAGCGTCGCGCGGACCCGGTCGACCACGCTGCGATTCAGCGGGCGTTCACCATCGCCCCCGGTGACCACCGGAGGTTGCTGTGGCTCAACAGAACTCAGCCCGAGCTCGACGATCGACCATGGCAACGCCGCGCAGTCACGGTGGGCGGCGGCGCCGAGGTTGTACGGCGTCGCGTCGGCGACCAACGCCGACCACACCCGCTGGCGCGCCACCGTGGCGTTGTGTCCGTCGGCTCGGCCCAGCACCGTCGTCAGGCCGGCGAGGAACGGTCCGGTGATCTCGGCGCCTGCGCGCACGTCGCGCCAGCTGCGAGCGAGCTGCCTGGAGAGCGCCCCGACGACGTGGTCGTCGGCGACGTGCTGGTTGAGCACCTCGATCGCGGTGCGGTCGCGGTCGGAGTGGATGTCGCGCAGCTGCCGTTCGGCTCCCTCCCGGTCCCGCTCGGCGGGTGGACCGTTGCGGACCGCGAGCTCGAAGCAGACCGGGAAGTACAGCTCCTGGGCGTTTCCGGTGGTGATCCTGAGTCGGCGTCGTTCCCTTTTTAGGAGGTCGAACCACTGGGCCGTGGCGCGCAGCGTCGCCGCGTGCCCGACGATCACCCGGTGCATCTCGGCGGCGACACCAGCGGTCACAAACGGTGCCGAGTACCTCGTGTTCACGCGCAGCCGCAGGACCAGCGGATCGATGATCCGCTTCACGGTCCGGCTCAGTGGGCCACCGTCGTCGCTGCTGAGCACCGCGACATCGGGCCCGATCGCACGCCAGGCCCGCTCGATCACCGCGCGGCGTGGCTGGCGCACAGCGACGGCCACCTCGGGATCGGCGCTCATCGGAACAGAATAGAAGTTGGGTTCGGTAGCCGGCCCGCTCACCGAGGCTGAGGGCATGCCCACCGTGTTACCACTCGTGTTCTTCAGCTTCCTGTTCGCCGGCACCGCGGCGGTCCTGCTCGTTCCGGCCAGCGCCGCGGTGAAGTCGCGCGGCGTGGTCGTCGGGATCCGGTTGACCGGCGAGGTCCGTGCGGACCGCCATGAGGTGGAGCTCGACATCATGGTCAGCCGACCCGAGGGCGGGCAGTTTCCGGCCCAGGAGACCGCGCTCATCCCCGAGGCGTCCTTGCCGAGGTTCACCCCCGGCAGCATCATCGACATGTACTACCGTCCCGGTGACGAGTCCGTGGTGGCGGTGTGCGTGCCGCGAGGTTGAGCGAGTCGACGGTCATCGCGACCCGTCCACGGCGAAGGTCGCCAGTGCCGCCCAGTACAGCGGGCTTGCGGCGACGTCCCCGGCGCGCCACCGGCTCATCTGCTGACGCTGCCAGGAGTTCACCGCCCGGCCGGCGTCCTCAGCCTGGTGCGCGGTGTCGACAGCGATGACGGCCTCTGCCATCGGGTCGGCGAATTCGCCTGCTGCACCGCCGAATTGAC
Source organism: uncultured Actinomycetota bacterium (assembly GCA_963771335.1). Classification (GTDB taxonomy): domain Bacteria; phylum Actinomycetota; class Actinomycetes; order Mycobacteriales; family Mycobacteriaceae; genus Mycobacterium. The sequence goes on from CAVYTD010000015.1 coordinate 50,002, forward strand.
GGTATCCGGCAGTAGTGGGCAGTGACCACAACGTCGCTGTCACCAGCACTGCGCCGCCGAGGATCAGCGCGGCTACCAGCCCGGTGGCTTCATCGAAGCGGTAGTCGCCACCCGATGCGCAGGCCAACAGCGCCGCGCGGGGCGGGATGGGAAGTTGGTTCGTCATCATCTCCGCAGCCGTCAGCGGCTGCGGGTCCGCCAGGTGCACTGCCGCGCGATCGGCACGTCCGGCTTCGTCGTCCGCGGCGGTCGCATGCCCGACGAACAACAGCCTGCTCGGCTGTCGGGTGAGCTGTTGGGCCAGCCAAGCACGGTCGGCGTCCGCACTGCGGAACAGCTCCACCACGGAACCGACGGCGGGCAGTACCTCGCGACGCTCTTTCAGCGCAAGGAAGTGCCGGGCCAGCGCGCTGTCGGCGTCGGGCCGGCCCAGCACCGAGCCGAGCGCCGAATCCGGCCGCTGGCCGGGCACTCGCGGGTCCAGGATCAGCAACGGCGCACCGCTGCGCCGATCGTCCCACCGCCTCGGGCTCCGCTGCGAGTTCGCGATGTTGGGCGGTGCCGCCATCAGGATGTCGGCGAGCTCGATCAGTCGCCGCCCGTCGCCGGGCATCGCCAACACCGTCCACGGCACGGTGGCCAGCCTCGCGGTCGGCGCGACGAACAGCGCCGGCCGCGACGAGCGGGCGTGCTCGGCGATCAGCTGCCAGCCCGCCGCAGGGATCAGATGTTCACCGACGATGTCGGCCAGTTCCTGTTCAGCGGCCGGGGTGGCGAAAGAGCCTGCGGTGATGGCGCGTTCGATCGCGTCGCGGGAGCTCTCCGCCGGTCTGGGATCGGGCAGTGCATCGATCAACAGATCGCGCACACTCCCCAGCGCAGGTTCCTCGATCACCCAGGTGACCGTCGTGTCCGGCTGTCCGACCACCCGAAGGCTGGCATAGGTGGCGATGCCGACATCGGCGTAACGCAGCACCAGCGTGGGGCTCGGTGCGGTCACGGCCACGTGGACCACTCCGGGTCGTCGGCGGTCACGCGGCGGCCGTATCGCTGGTAGGCCAGTTCGCGGTAGCGCACCAGGACCGGGTCGGCGCCGGGGTCCATCCGCAGCTGCGGAAGCGCGCCCAGCTTGGTCAGCGGGCCGCTCGTCACGGAGCGGGATCGCGCCCCAGAGGCCACGACTGCGTACTCGCCGGTGTCGTCGACGGGAACCGCCGCGGTGGCGGTATCGGCCCAGTCCGCGCGCTGGGATGCCTCGGGCACACCGAAGGTTCCTCGTGCGCAATGATATTCGATCAGTTCACTGACCAGCGAGGTCTTCCCCCACTCCCAGGCCACCGCGAAGGCCCCCGCGAGCATCCGCGCCGACACGTGCGTGGCCCAGCGCATCCGGGCGTCGGCGTCGCCGAGGGCGTACCGGACCGAGTCGACCGCCAACGCTGCCGGAACCTTGAGTTCGGCGGCCTGCTCGAACTTCTCGCCGGCCGTGTCGGGGTCGGCCATTGCTTCGGCCCGCAGGATCGACCCGACGTGGTCGTCGAGCCTGGCATATTGCAGCCAGCTGTGCCTGGGCCAGCTGTCGAGCAGTTCACGAGCGGCTGCGACGCGTTCGGTGGCCGCGGCGAAGTCTCCGCGGAGTATGTCCACCCAGCTGCGCTGCAACAGAATTCGGTGAATGTGCAGAGGCCGCCCGAGTTCACGCCAGTGCCGTTCGGCGTGACCGAGACGTTCGTCGGCATCGTCGAGCGCGCCGACCGAGATGCTCAGCAGGCCGAAGTAGAGCCAGCAGCGTGACACGTCGTGGGCGCGGGCGTGCTCGGCGATCGCCGGGTACGCCGCGTGGACGAGATCCTGTGCCAGCGGCCGGTTACCGGCCGCCCAGGCCGCTGTCGCCCGTTCCAGCTGTGTGCGGGCGGTGGCCAGGTGCCAGCCCCGGGCCTGTGCCCTGGCCCCGGCGCGGCGCAGCCACGGCTCCGCCTCGGTCAGGCGCCCGGTCTCGACACAGAACCGGCCGTAGCCGGTGCCGGCGAGCACACGGAGAGTGTCGTCAAACTCGGTGCCGTCCCCGGGCCCGTCGATCACCTCGAACACGCTCTCCCACAGGGGAAGTGACTGCACGTGCAGGTCATCGTCGCACAGCGCCACGGCGCACGCGATCTGCGCGTAGGTCACCAGGTAGGTGTGCTCGGCGCTGAGGTCAGGGAACACGCCGGGCTCCTCGCTCAGGGTCCGAAGCCACCTCTCGGCGGATTCGTGCTCGCCATGCGCTGCGGCCAGCCCGGTCTGCAGGAACTGCGCGCGCCGGGTGTAGCGGCAGATCATGTGGTCGATCTCCGGCCGGCTTCCGGCCCGGATCCGCGAGTAGCTGGAAAGGCAGTCGGCCATCCGGTTCAGGCATTCCGTCACCCCGTCATATGCCGTTCGAACCAGGTAGATCTCGCCGAGCTGGGCGTAGACCTCCAGCATCAGGTCGTCGCGATCGGACTGTTCGATGGTGGGCATCAACGACAGCAGCAGGTCCTTCGCTGCGCTTTCGTCGGCAGCGAAGGCAAGGTGGCGGGCCCGCTCGAGATCTGGCTCGAAATCGTCGGGGATCACCGCTGAATCATAGGAAGCGGCGGACGCGCGGGGCACGCCCGCCGCTTTCCCGGCTGGACCGATCAGGTGCAGGTCACCGTGACGGTGAACGGCTTGGTGATCATCCCGGCCATCGGATTGCTCATGTCGGCACCGACGGCTTCACCGGTGATGGTGTAGCTGTCGCCGTCGACCTCGACCTCGGCCGACCCTGACTTGGCGCCCATCGCGTTGGCGACCGCGAGCGCGTTGCCGTCAACCACCATCGCCAGCGACTCCACGACCGGCGGCGATTCGTCGGTCATGACGATGCCCAGACCCTGTTGGCCACCAACGGCGCCGCTGGCGACGTTGATCTTTCCGCCCTGCTTGACGCAGGTCACTGAGTTCACGTCGAGGCCGGCCAGGTCGACGCCGTCGACCTTGACCTCGGTCTTTCCGCCACTGGTGGCCGCGGAGGTCTGTGAGCTCTCCGCCGCCGTGCTTTCGGCGGTGGTGCCCGTGTCGTCCGAACAACCCACCAGCATGGCGGCGCCCGCGGCCAGCGCGACCGCACCCGCGACAACTCGCTTCATCGCCATCTTTCCCTCCACGATGTATCCCTTCGTCGTGCTTCGCCTCATTGGCGTCGTCGAGACGAAGTGAAGACGGCCCGTGCCGCTACCGATCCCAACTTCCGATGGGGGCTGACCCGACCTGTCCGGGCTGACCGACCTGTCACCGGCCGGCGGTACGGTTCGTCCACGATGAGGTCATTCACCCTCGACGAGCGGCGTGCCCGGCTGGCCAGGCGCCATCACCTCGCGACCGGTCTCCCGGCGGTCTCGGCTGACGCGCTGACCGCCACGCTGGTCGGACTGCACGCCACCGACCCGGCGACGCCGTACCTGTCGCTGTGGGCCCGGATACCGGGCTGCTCGGTGGCCGACGTCCACGCGGCGCTCTACGAGCACCGCACGCTGGTCAAGCACCTGGCGATGCGCCGCACGCTGTGGGTGGTGCGTCCCGGGGACCTGCCGTCCATCCAGTCCGCCGCGAGCGACCGGGTGGCCGCCAACGAGCACCGCCGCCTCGTCGCCGACGCCGAGCGCGCGGGGGTGGCCGCCGATGGGCAGGCGTGGCTGGAGGCCGCCCGCAAGGCCGTGCTCGGCCACTTGGGACGGACCGGAGCGTGCACGGCCAGGCAGCTGCGCGAAGCGCTGCCCGAACTGACCGGCACCTATGACCCGGCACCGGGCAAGAGTTGGGGCGGCGAAGGACATCTGGCGCCGCGGGTGTTGACGCTGCTCTCGGCTCGTGGCGACATAGTCCGTGGCCCGAACGACGGCGGGTGGACCACGTCGCGGCCGCGCTGGGTCGCCGCCGGCGACTGGCTGGATCCCGCGGACGCCGTCGCGCCGGAGGCCGCGCGGGCCGAGATGGTCCGGCGGTGGCTGTACGCGTTCGGCCCGGCCACCGTCACCGATGTCAAGTGGTGGTTCGGCAACACCCTCGGCTGGGCACGCCAGGCGCTTCGCGACATCGAGGCCGTCGAGGTGGACATGGACGGGACGCCGGGGTTCGTGCTGCCCGGTGACGATGAGCCGGACCTCGAGGTGGCGCCGTGGTGTGCGTTGCTGCCCGGTCTGGACGTCACGACGATGGGATGGTTCGACCGCGACTGGTATCTGGGCCCGCACCGCAGCCAGGTCTTCGACCGCAACGGCAACGCGGGCCCCACGGCGTGGGTCGACGGCCGCGTCGTGGGCGCGTGGCGCCAGGACGCCGCCGGCCGCGTCGAGCTGGTACTGCTCGAAGAAGTCGGCCGTCGGGCCCGTAAGGAGCTGTCGGCCCGCGCCGACGAACTGACCGGGTGGCTCGGTGGCGTGCGCGTCAGCCCGCGGTTTCCGTCACCGGCGAGCAAAGGCTAGGCGCTGACCTTGCGGCGGCCGCGAGTTCGGCCCGGTTTCTGCCGCGCCACGCCCAGCGATTCGGCCAGGAAGTGGCCGGTGTAGCTCTCGAGGTTGGTGGCCACTTCTTCCGGTGTGCCCGTTGCGACCACGGTGCCGCCACCCGATCCCCCGTCGGGACCCATGTCGACGATCCAGTCCGAGGTCTTGATCACGTCCAGGTTGTGCTCGATGACGATGACCGTATTGCCTTTGTCGACAAGGCCGTTGAGCACCATCAAGAGCTTGCGGATGTCCTCGAAGTGCAGCCCGGTGGTCGGCTCGTCCAGGATGTAGACCGTGCGACCGGTCGAGCGCTTCTGCAACTCGGACGCCAGCTTGACGCGCTGCGCCTCGCCGCCCGACAGGGTCGGCGCCGGCTGTCCCAGCCGGACGTAACCGAGGCCGACATCGACCAGCGTCTTGAGGTAGCGGTGGATGGAGGTGATCGGCGCGAAGAACTCGGCAGCCTCCTCGATGGACATGTCGAGCACCTCGGCGATGGTCTTGCCCTTGTAGTGGACCTCAAGGGTTTCGCGGTTGTAGCGGGCACCCTGGCAAACCTCGCACGGCACGTACACGTCGGGCAGGAAGTTCATCTCGATCTTGATGGTGCCGTCACCGGAGCAGGCCTCGCACCGGCCGCCCTTGACGTTGAAGGAGAACCGGCCGGGCTGATAGCCCCGGACCTTGGCCTCGGTGGTCGCGGCGAACAGCGTGCGGATCTTGTCGAACACACCGGTGTAGGTGGCCGGGTTGGACCGCGGCGTCCGGCCGATCGGTGACTGGTCGACGCGGACCAGCTTGTCGACCTTGTCCAATCCGGTCACCCGGGTGTGCCGACCGGGTACCTGCCGGGCCCCGTTGAGCTTGTTGGCCAGCACCGAGGCCAGGATGTCGTTGACCAGCGTCGACTTGCCCGATCCGGACACGCCGGTCACCGAGGTGAGCACCCCGAGCGGGAAGGACACGTCGATCTCGCGCAGGTTGTGCTCGCGCGCACCGACGACCGTGAGCTGGCGCTTACGGTCGGCCACTCGCCGCAGCAGCGGGATCTCGATCTGTTCCTTGCCCGAAAGATAAGCGCCGGTAATCGAGTTCGGGTTCTTGAGCAGATCCTCGTAGGTGCCGCTGTGCACGATCTGGCCGCCGTGCTCGCCGGCTGCCGGACCGATGTCGACCACCCAGTCGGCGTGGGCGATGGTGTCGAGGTCGTGTTCGACGACGATGAGGGTGTTGCCGAGATCCCGCAGCCGCACCAGGGTGTCGATCAACCTGCGGTTGTCGCGCTGATGCAGACCGATCGACGGTTCGTCGAGCACATAGAGCACGCCGACGAGGCCGGACCCGATTTGGGTGGCGAGCCGGATGCGTTGCGCCTCACCGCCGGACAGCGTCGCCGCCGCCCGCGACAACGACAGGTACTCCAATCCGACATCGAGGAGGAAACCCAACCGTGACTGGATCTCCTTGAGCACCTGGCCGGCGATGGCCTGCTCCCTGGACCCCAGCGTGAGCGCGTTGAGGAAGTCCGCGCATTCGGCGATCGACAGCTCGGCGACCTGCGCGATCGACTTCGCGCCGCTATCCCCCGCGGTCATCGTGACCGCCAGGATCTCGGGCTTCAGGCGGCTGCCGTCACATTCCGGGCACGGCACGTCGCGCATGAAGCCTTCGAGACGCTCCTTCATCTGCTCGGAGTCGGTCTGCTCCATGCGGCGGTGCAGGAACGCCATGACGCCCTCGAAGTCCGCGTAATAGGACCGGGTGCGGCCGTAGCGGTTCTTGTACCGCACGTGCACCTGCTCGTCGCAGCCCTCGAGAATCGCCTTGCGCGCCTTGGCGGGAAGCTTCTTCCACGGGGTGTCGACATCGAAGCCCAGCTGATCGCCGAGACCGGACAGCATCCGGGTGAAGTAGTCGGCGGTGTGTCCCATCGACCAGGGCGCGATGGCGCCCTCGGCCAGCGTCAGGTCGGGGTCGGGCACGACGAGGTCGGGGTCGACCTCCTTCTTGACGCCGAGGCCGACGCATTCCGGGCAGGCACCGTAGGGCGAGTTGAACGAGAACGACCGGGGCTCGAGGTCGTCGACGGCCAGCGGATGTCCGTTCGGGCAGGCCAGCTTCTCGGAGAACCTCTGTTCGCGGTGCGGATGGTCGTCGTCTCGATCGACGAACTCCAGCACCACGATGCCGTCGGCGAGGTTCAGCGCGGTCTCCACCGAATCGGTGAGCCGCTGCTTGGCAGTGGCCTTGACGGTCAAGCGGTCGACGACCACCTCGATGTCGTGCTTCTCCTGCTTCTTCAGCTTCGGCGGGTCGGTCAGCGAGTGAACTACCCCGTCGACGCGCACCCTGCTGTAGCCCTGCGTATTCAGCTTGTCGAACAGGTCGACGAACTCGCCCTTTCGGGTGCGGACCACCGGTGCGAGCACCTGGAATCGCAGCCCCTCATCCATCGCGAGGACCTGGTCGACGATCTGCTGAGGAGTCTGACGGGCGATCCGCTCCCCACACACCGGGCAGTGCGGCGTGCCGGCCCGCGCATAGAGCAGGCGCAGGTAGTCGTAGACCTCGGTGATGGTGCCGACGGTCGAGCGCGGGTTGCGGTTGGTGGACTTCTGGTCGATGGACACCGCGGGCGAGAGACCCTCGATGAAGTCGACGTCGGGCTTGTCCATCTGTCCGAGGAACTGCCGCGCGTATGCGGACAGCGACTCGACGTAGCGGCGTTGACCCTCGGCGAAGATCGTGTCGAACGCCAACGACGATTTGCCGGAACCCGACAGCCCGGTGAACACGATTATCGCGTCGCGCGGCAAGTCGAGATCGACCCCACGCAGATTGTGCTCCCGGGCACCCTTGACGATCAGGCGGTCAGCCAACTCCGTCCCTTCCAAACGTCACACGCGCATACCCAGTTTCGTGCCCGCGCGTCCAGGCAGACGCACCACAAACCCATGCTAGGTGTCCCCACCGACAAACCCTGGCCGAGCCCTCGTCCAGAGGCGACGGGCGGGAAGTAACGTGACCACCATGACAGTCCTCGAAGACAACTACACGGGCCACGTCGAGCCCCAAACGGCCGCTCGGCGCACCCTTCCGGGAGCCTCGATCGTCAAGGTGTCCGTCGGACCCATGGATAACAACGCCTACCTCGTGACCTGTTCCCAAACCGGGCAGACGCTACTCATCGACGCCGCCAACGACCCTGCGATTCTGCTCGAACTGATCGAGCGGTACGCGCCGACGCTCTCGTTGATCGTCACCACCCACCAGCACCAGGACCATTGGCTGGCGCTGTCGGAGGTGGCCGGATCCACCGGCGCCCCGACCGCCGCGCACCGCCTGGACGCCGGACCGCTGCCCGTCACACCCGATCGGCTGCTGGCAGGCGGGGACACCGTCACCGTCGGCGAGCTCAGCTTCGACGTCATCCACCTCCGCGGCCACACCCCCGGTTCGGTGGCACTGGCGCTCGGTGGCCCGGCCGCGGGCGACGAGGTACAGCTGTTCACCGGTGACTGCCTGTTTCCCGGCGGCGTCGGCAAGACCTGGAAAGAAGGTGACTTCGAGCAGCTGCTGGGCGACGTGAACAGCCGGGTGTTCGACGTCTACTCCGATGCCACAATCGTCTACCCCGGGCATGGCGATGACACGACGCTCGGGACCGAACGCCCCCATCTCGCCGAATGGCGCGAACGAGGGTGGTAAGCGACGCTCTGTTCAGGGCCGCCCGCCCTGAATCGTGTTGTGATCCAGCCACTCCAACACATCGGACCATCGGTAGAGCACCCGCTGCCCCGATTGATGAACCTTGGGCCGCCCCTGCATCAGCGCCATTCCCACGGCTCCACCCCAGGCCCGCCTCCCGGGCGAGGCCACCATCCACGTCGGTGTCCCCCGGCGTATGGTCGCCAGCATGTGCCGCCTGTTCGGCCTGCACGCGGGGCGCTCCGTGGTTACGGCGACGTTCTGGCTGCTGGATGCGCCGGACAATCTTTCCGCCCAGAGCAAACGCAATCCTGACGGCACGGGCTTGGGTGTGTTCGACAAAGACGGCAAACCGGTGCTGCGGAAACAGCCGATAGCGGCGTGGGAGGACACCGACTTCGCTTGCGAAGCACATGAAATCACCGGGACGACGTTCGTCGCGCATGTGCGCTATGCGTCGACAGGCAGTCTTGACGTGCGCAATACGCACCCGTTTCTGCAGGACGCCCGGATCTTCGCCCACAACGGCGTGGTCGCCGGGCTGGATGTGCTCGACGCGCGCCTCGCGCAGCTCCGCGCCGCGGATCTCGTATTGGGGCAGACCGACAGCGAGCGGGTGTTCGCGTTGATCACCGCGTCGATCAGGGCAACCGCAGGTGATGTGGAGGCGGGCCTGCTTGAGGCAATGAGCTGGCTGGCGGCGAACGTGCCGATCTACGCGGTCAACGTGCTGCTGAGCACGGCGACGGACATGTGGGCGTTGCGCTACCCCGCGCCCAACGAGTTGTACCTGCTCGACCGGCGCAAGCCGGACGAATCACCTGGCTTCGACCTCAAGACCCCGCGCATCCACGCCCAGTCGAATCCTCCAGATACCTACCCCTACGTCGTGTTCGCCAGTGAACCGATGAACGACGACCCGGCGTGGCGACTTCTCCAGCCAGGCACCCTGATCCACGTTGATGCCGACCTCGCGATCACCGAGCGTGTGGTGCTGCCCGAGCCGCCACGGCACCAGCTCACCCTCACCGATCTCAGCGCAACCGCTGCGACGTCACAGCACGCGTCGTCGGCTCGGTAATCGCAGGCGTAGCGCCTAGCGCACGAAGAAGAGAAACCCTGAAAGTTATCCCTCGCCGCCGAGTTCGGTTTGGTCCCGCTCAGTCTCGGTGGTGTCCTGAGCCATCACCGACTCGTCGAGCCACTTCTGGACATCGCCGCCGAGGTGGTCCACCGACAGGTGGGCGAAGTCGAGAGCCTGCACCGCCATCGCTGCCAAGACGTTCATGGCCCGTCCGCTGCGGTGGATCTCCGCCATCAGCGCACCGAGCGCCTCATTGTCTTCGGCGCACAGCGCGGAAAGGTACCGGCGGGCATCCGCGAACTCCTGGTCGACGTGGGCCATCTTCCTGAGGTACTCGTCGGGCGACGGCAGGTCGTCGGGCGTGTCGGTCATGGGTGTCTCTTCCGGTGGTGGGCAATCCCATTTCGGGATTGGTTCGTGCACGTCGCCGACCCCTCACCGTGAGCTCACCGGGGCTCGCTCACCGCTCGGCAGACCGACGCCGCTGGACGCGGCGATCACGAGCATCGCGAAGGCATTCAGTACCTGACACCCGGGTGACGCGCCTGCGTCAGGGAGTCGTATGCACGATCAGCACGTCGGTCTTGGACCGCCGGGCGACGTTGGCGGGCACCGAGCCGAGCAGCCGTCCGGCGATGGTGCTCAGTCCGACGTTGCCCACCACCAGCAGGTCGGCGCCCACCTCTGCGGCGAGATCGACGAGGGCGTCCACGGGTGCCCCCACGACGGCCTTCTCTTCGACGTTCTGGGCGCCTGCGGCTTTCGCACGATCGCGCGCCTCGCGCAGAATCGCGTAGATCGGGGCATTGCCCGACATCTTGTAGCCCTCATCCTTGAGCACGTCAGCGGCTCGCTGATCCTCGCTCTGCGGGAAGTAGGCCGTCGCGACGATAACCTTCGCGTTAGCCCCGGCGGCGATCTGACCGGCGCGGTCCACGGCACGCAACGACGAATCGGATCCGTCCGTACCAACCACCACGGTTTGATAGGCGCTCATCCATATCCTCCCAGTGTCAGCTGCAACGCCACAGACACTAACCCGGCATCAGGCGAACATGGGTGCGAATCACGACACCGGGATCGCATTCGCCCAGGAGCCGACCCGCTCGCGCCGGCAACGTCACCCTGCCCGCCACAACGTGACGGCTGGTACACCCGCCGCCCGACACAAGCCATCCCCGGCCGTAATCACCCACTGCGCCAACGGGAATCTGGCGTCGTCGGGACCTGTCGAGTCACGGCCGACGTTGTTGTCACCACTGGTCGCGCCGCGCGTCCTGCCGGATGGCCGCCGGTTCGGAGCCTTCAGCCGATTCGCGTTTCGCGGACACGCGGTGCCCTCGCAGCCAAAGTCCTGGGGGACGGGCAGGATGGCGGACGCAGCGGCAGACTCGGTACCGCATCGCCGGACGGGACGGCGGGACTGGGATCCGACGGAGCGGCGGCTGGGACGACAGCCTGATCATGCGCAGCGGCAGCCTGGGTGACGGGAGCGACCTCGGCTGCGGGCACCGCGGCTACTGGCGACTGCGGGGCGACCTCGATGGCCTCAGTCACAACGGGTTCCGCGACCGGAGGCGCCGGCGGCACGGACGGAATCGGCGGCGCGACAAGTGGAACCGGCGGTGACGGCGCCGCGGCGGCTTGTACGATCGGCGGTGGCAACGGGCCAGGTGCAGTCAGCGCGGTCATGCCGTGCACGACGTCAGGCACGGGCACCGGTGAATTCGCCGGAGGCCCTCTGGCGCAACAATATTCAACGCGTCGGCGGCGGTCTCGAGCGACTCGGGAACGCTGAGTGGTTCGGCGGCCAGCTGTTGCACCAGGTCGAAACACGGCACACCCGGGGCGGAACCACACCACATGAGGACGGCCAGACCATGCTCGCGCCGGCCGCCCTGACGGCGATGCGATTGACGGAGGGTGGCATGATTTTCCTTGAACTTTCAACGGTCCCCACCCGCAGAGAAACGTATCCTGTTAAAGATGTTACTCAAGTGGTAACCGGTACGGTTACTGAACCGGTCGGAGGCGCTTCGGTGACAACCCGCGAAGTGGCACAAGAAGCATTGCGGGCGTGCGCAAGTCACGTCGACCAGTCAACTGTTGCTGAGCGGCTCAGGTCGCCGCCTCATGGACCCTTGCGCTGCACGGGCATGTAGTGGGCGACAGTGTCGCGGACCGGATGCCGAACAGGGCGACCGCGGCGACGTGATCGCGATGAAGCCGCGAAGCCGCGATGAAGAGGCCCCGGCCCGCGACAGCCGTCGCTGCTCATCAATAAGCCTCTGCCATGGTCGGCAACGAGGCATCATGCCACGGCTCCGGCAGCGCAGCACGTCCGCGGCCTGGTCACCGAGGGTCACCTACGGTCGGTCAGTGTGGAGTTTCGGCGCCTCAACAGCGGGAACGGCCAGCCTGTAACAAGCTGATCCGCGGGGCGTTCGGCAACGTGCCGTCCAACCCAGAGGCAGCGGTGCTGGCGCCTAAATCTGTTGTGCCGCAAAGCTTCATGGATGCTGTCACCAAGACTGCCGACGGTGACGCCGAGGGCGCGATGCTCTGGGTGCCCCCTGCCAGAAGGGCTATCGGGATGACGACAGCGGCGTTGTCGGCCTGGACGATGAGCTGACCGCCGATGACGAGGTCGATGAGACGGCGCTAGCGATGCAGGCGTTGAGAGCTTGTCGCAGAGTTAACCTCCACCGCTGGCGCAGCCAACTGGGCGCGGTCAGGCGGCGGTTCGGGGTGACTCCGGCGGCTCGGTAGCAGCAAGCTCTCGCTCGAGGACTGCGATCCGCCCGACGAGAGGCTTCTCGATCACTATGAAAGATTCCCCCGTGACTACCCCTCTGGCTGCGAAGTCACGCCAGCGCCTCCGCTCGCCCTTCAGAAGGTCGATCTCAGCCCTGATCGCTGACGCGGTCTCCAGCGACGTTCTCTTGACAACTGCCCTTGGAGGTAGGCTCACCGGAGTTGCGTGCCCGTCGGAGTCGCTCATGCGCAAACCTCCCAGATCGTTCGCTGTGAGGGACAATACACCCCGAACTGCATTTTTACGGGATCTCGTGTCGATTCCAGCAACGCCGAAACCCAGATGGGCGGCAAGGTTCATCACACGTTCGGGCATATGGGACTTCATAACCGCGCGTGGGTCCCTACCCGGTCCTCCGGTGGCGGGCTGTCGAGTGGCGCGTGCGATCCGGCCCGCCGCGGATGTGGGCTTATCGCAAAGGCGCACCCCTCGCCAGCGGATCGCCAGGCCCAACGAGACAGGGCCCCTCCTTCCTCTGTCTCTTGGGGCCTGATTCCGCCCATCTCCGTAGTGCGTGGACCGACAAAACCCGCGCCGGGTGTCAATGGACCAGCGCGACGGCTTGCAGCCCGTGCACGGGAACGCAGAAGGACAGTTCCTTACCGGCGTATTGCTCGTCGTCTATCGTGCGAGGGCAGGGCGTCCCGGCGACCGCCCCACATCCCAATGCGAGCGAGTGACGGGATTCGAACCCGTGTAAACGGCTTTGCAGGCCGGTGCCTAGCCACTCAGCCACACCCGCGTTGAGAGAACGATGCCAAACAGGGCTCGGCGCGAACACCTTTCGGATCGTGGTGATCGCTACCCGGGAATCCGCTCGGGAGTCCGGCCACTTCGCGTCGATGCCACCACCGCCAGCGCCGCGAGCACCGCGAAGGACGCGAACAGCCAGCGCGCCGCGGTGGCGTCGCCGACGTCGGTGAGATTCACGACCACACCGGCGAGGGCGGCACCGAACGCCGCGCAGATCACCTGCACGGTGTTGATCGCCGCCGCGGCAGCAGGGCCTTCGGCGGGGTCGTCCACCTTGCCCATCGCCCAGGCCGACAGGTGCGGCCACGCGATCCCAACACCGGCGCCGGTGATGACCAGGCCGACAGCCCACAGGGCGACGAGAACGGGTGGGGCGTCTTCGTGCTGGGTCAACGCGCTGATCGTCAGACCGGACGCCATCACCAAAGGAGCCACCGCCACCGTGCGCACGATGACGCGGTCGCGGCTCAGCGACGCGCTGCTGATTTCGCCGACGGTCCAGCCGACCGCAAGCCCTGCGCCGAGGAAACCCGCCGCCACCGGAGTCAGCTGCGCGAGCCGTTGACCGAACAGCGGCACGTACATGTCCACCATCGTGGCGGCCATCAGCGCGCCCATAGCCAGGTAGATCCACTTCAACGGCCCCTTGCCGAAGGCGCTAGCCGGCAGGACTGAGGCGGTCACGCGACGGTCGACGACGACAAACAGCGCAATCAGCGCGAACCCTGCTGCCACCAGGCCCGCGGTGGCCCGCACGTCGTGCGGGATGCCCGCGACACTGACCAGCAGCGCAGCAGCACCGAGAAGCAGTAACGACCACACCGGGATGCGGATTCGCGGTTCGGATTCCGTGACGTCGGCGTCGCGGCGGCCCGGCAGGGCGATCGGCACCAACAGCGACATCACCGTGGTCATCACCACGAGAACACCGAAAGCCCATCGCCACGAACCATATTGGGCGAACAGTCCACCTGCTGCGGGCCCGACGAGCGTCCCGACGCCCCACATCGCCGACACCAGAGCCGACGCCTTCGTCCACAGCGAGCTCGGCAGCGCGGTGTTGATCACCGCATACCCCAGCCCGGCGAGCAGACCCCCCGCAGCGCCCTGGACGGTTCTGCCGACGAGCATGATCTCCATGCTGGGCGCCGCCGCACAACCGAGACTGCCTGCGCCGAAAACGCTGAGGCCCAACAGATACGACCATCGCGGACCCAGCCGCATCAGGACCGAATGGACAGTCGTGGCGGCCATCACCGAACCCACGAGGTACACCGTCGTCACCCAGGCGTAGAAGCGCTGACCGCCGATGTCGGCGACGGCGCTGGGCATCAGGCTGATAGTGAGGAACTCGTTAGTCGCGTACAGCGCAACCCCGCCGGCGAGCACGGCAGAGGCCCCGAGATTCTTCGGGCCCAGTAACTCACGCCAGGTGCCCGGAGCGAGGTTCGCGGTGTCGGTCACGGATTAGACCGTAGGACCTCAATGGGGGTTGAGATCAAATCACCTGAGACCGGCAGCATCCATGCCACGGAGTTCCTTCTTCAGATCGGCGATCTCGTCGCGGATCCGGGCGGCCAACTCGAACTGGAGATCGCGGGCGGCGGCCATCATCTGTGCGGTCATATCCTTGATGAGATCGGCCAACTCGGCACGCGGCATGTTGGTGGTGTCGCGGCCCTCGAACACCCCTGCACTCACCGCCCGACCGGGCTCACCCTGGGCGCGTCTGCCCCGGGATGCGTTGCGACCGGAGCCACCGATGTCGATTGCGTCGGTGTCGTCGGCTTCGCGGTACACCTGGTCGAGGATGTCGGCGATCTTCTTGCGCAAGGGCATTGGATCGAGCCCGTGTTCGGTGTTGTACGCGATCTGCTTGGCGCGGCGGCGATCCGTCTCGTCGATGGCCTCCCGCATCGAGTCGGTGATCTTGTCGGCGTACATGTGTACCTCCCCCGACACATTCCGGGCCGCCCGACCAATGGTCTGGATCAAACTTCGTGCCGAACGAAGGAAACCCTCCTTGTCGGCGTCAAGGATCGACACCAGCGATACCTCCGGCAAATCGAGGCCCTCGCGGAGCAGGTTGATGCCGACGAGCACGTCGTACTCCCCCATCCGCAGCTGCCTCAACAACTCGACGCGCCGCAGGGTGTCCACCTCGGAGTGCAGGTAGCGCACCCGGATGCCCATCTCGAGCAGATAATCGGTCAGATCCTCGGCCATCTTCTTCGTCAGGGTGGTGACGAGCACGCGCTCATCGGCCGCGGTGCGCTTGCGGATCTCGCCGATCAGGTCGTCGATCTGACCCTTGGTGGGTTTCACCACGATCTGCGGATCGACGAGTCCCGTGGGGCGGATGACCTGCTCGACGAACTCGCCACCCGACTGGCTCATCTCATACGGCCCGGGGGTGGCTGACAGATAGACGGTCTGACCGATCCGGTCGGCGAACTCCTCCCACGTCAGTGGCCGGTTGTCGACCGCCGACGGAAGCCGGAAGCCGAAGTCCACCAAGTTGCGCTTGCGGGACATGTCGCCCTCGTACATGCCCCCGATCTGCGGCACCGTCACATGAGACTCGTCGATCACCATCAGGAAGTCTTCGGGAAAGTAGTCGATCAGGGTTGCCGGGGCGGTGCCCGGGCCGCGGCCGTCAATGTGCCGTGAGTAGTTCTCGATGCCCGAGCAGAACCCGACCTGGCGCATCATCTCGACGTCGTAGTTGGTCCGCATCCGCAGCCGCTGGGCCTCCAGCAGCTTGCCCTGGCCCTCGAGTTCCGCCAGGCGATCCTCCAACTCCTTCTCGATGGACGAGATTGCGTGGGCCATCCGCTCCGGGCCTGCCACGTAGTGGGTGGCCGGGAAAACCCGGAGCGAGTCGACCTTGCGGACCACGTCGCCGGTCAACGGGTGCATGTAATAGAGCGCTTCGATCTCGTCGCCGAAGTACTCGATACGCACCGCGAGTTCCTCGTACGACGGGATGATCTCCACGGTGTCGCCGCGGACCCGGAACGAACCACGGGTGAACGCCATGTCGTTGCGGTTGTACTGCACGTCGACCAACAACCGAAGGAGCCCATCGCGGGGCACTTCGTCACCGACGTTGAGCTCCACCGATCGGTCCAGATATGACTGCGGAGTTCCGAGGCCGTAGATGCAGGACACCGACGCCACCACCACCACGTCGCGGCGGGACAGCAGACTGGAGGTAGCCGAATGGCGCAGCCGCTCGACATCGTCGTTGATCGAGCTGTCCTTTTCGATGTAGGTATCGGTCTGGGCGATGTAGGCCTCGGGTTGGTAGTAGTCGTAGTACGACACGAAGTACTCGACGGCGTTGTGCGGCAACATATCCCGCAGCTCATTGGCCAACTGGGCGGCCAGGGTCTTGTTCGGGGCCATCACCAACGTCGGACGTTGGAGCCTTTCGATGAGCCACGCCGTGGTGGCCGACTTGCCGGTGCCGGTGGCGCCGAGCAGCACCACGTCGCGCTCACCGGCGCGGAGCCGACGCTCCAGGTCCTCGATCGCCGCGGGCTGATCCCCCGCAGGCTCGAACTCGCTGACCACCTGGAACTTGCCGCCAGCGCGCACGATGTCATCGACCGGACGGTGCTCCGAGTGCGCAAGCACGGGATGTTCGGTAGCGAAAGCCATTTCACCAGGGTAGAACCTGACACCGACATGTTCTGTTCCTGCGATCGCCCTGCGGGGTTCTACCAGGGCTTATCCTGGACGGATCCATCCTCCCAAGCACGAGACATTCGACCTCGCGGCACACACCAACACCGACCCGAAGGGCATCGTCAGGGCGGTGGACGTGTACACGGTCCGGCCGTGGGGGCTCTACATGGCCAGGCCGACGCCCGGACGCGCGCAGTTCCACTACATCGAATCGTGGCTGCTGCCCTCGCTGGGACTGCGCGCGACGGTGTTCCACTTCAACCCGGGCCACGAACGCGACCAGGATTTCTATCTCGACGTCGGCGAATACACCCAGGGGCCGACCCGCTGGCAGGCTGTGGATCACTACCTCGACCTGGTCGTGCGCACCGGCGAGGAAGTGCAGATCACCGACGTCGACGAACTGCTCGACGCGGTCCGGCACGGCCTGCTCAGCCCCGAGTCCGGCGAACGGGCCATCCGCACCGCGGTCGCCACCGTCGACGCGCTGGCCGGCCACGATTACGACCTGCACCGCTGGCTGGCGGGCAACGGCATGGCCCTGACGTGGCGCGGGGCTTAGAATCCTGCCTTGTGAGCGCACGCAGCCGGACCCGAACAGCCTGCGCGGCGGTCGGGTCCGTGGCGATGGTGCTGGCAGGCGGGCAGGTTTTTCCCGCGACCGCGCCGGCCGACCCTGAGACCCAGTCCGAGGTGGACGCACCCGCGCCGGAGCTACTGCACAACATCATTTACCGCGCGCGGGTCGACGGGGTGTCGCGCGGCGCGACGATCACGTATCGGGCCGAGGGCGACCAGCTGCAGACCGCCAACCCGACGATGGTGCCGGGCCGGGTGTTCGAGGCCAACACGGTGCTGCCCGCGTCCCAGATCGCCAACGTACGGGTGTCGATCCAGTGGCCGTACTCGGCGAATCTGCACTGCGAGATCCTCGTCGACGACGCCGTGGTCGCTCAGGCCGATGACTTCATCGCGCCGCGGGTGCTCCCGCAGAAGGACGACCCCGACTACGGCGCCATCACCTGCGAAGCGCCCGTCGGTGGGATCGCCAACCCCATTCCCGTGGACCCGGCGGCACCTCCGCCGCCCGAGGGGCAACCCCCCGTCGAGCCGCTCCCGCCGGTCGCAGCGCCGCTCCCGCCGGCCTAACCGGCCGGCCGCCACCCCGTGGTGTCCGCCCACTCCCAGGCCCTGCGATAGGCATCCAGGAACCACGGCTCCCTGGCCTCGGCGACCCGGCGGTTGAGCGCCAGATAATCCGACCGGGCCTGTGGGGACGCCGTCAACCAATCCACGAACAACAGGGCGAACTGCTGACCGGGCGAACCGTCCACCCGCACATGCACGTTGGTGGGCCGTCCGGGATCGGCCGAGCAATACAGCCGTTTCCGCCACTCTGATGGATCGTCGGTGTGAGCGACGTCTTCGGTGACGGGTGTGCGCGGGTATCCAGCCGCCAGCAGCGCCTCGGCAAGCTCGTCGGCGACCTCGAGCGAGGCCACGGTGACCTGAATGTCGATGACATCATTGGCGTCCATGCCCGGAATCGCCGTGGAACCGACGTGGTCGATCCGAGACGCGCGGTGGCCGCAGGCAGTCCGCAGCCGCGCCACAATCCGTCGAGCCTGAGCGGGCCACTGCGGATCTGAGGGCACCAGGCGAGGCTCGGAATGCGCCGGCCTGCCCGTGTGAAGGTTGTGGGCGAAGGGCTGGATACGGTCGTGCCACAGCGCGCGCGCCTTTTCGATGAGTTCTGCTGCGCTGCCGGAGTTGTCCAGCCAGACATCGGCGACCGCGCGGCGCTGCTCCTCGCTGGCCTGCGCGGCGATGCGCGCCCGCGCATCCTCCTCGCTGAATCCCCGGTATTCGATGAGGCGCTGCACTCGTACCTCGACGTCGGCATGGACGATCGCCACCAACGGGAACATCGGCGCCATCTGCGATTCGACGAGCAGCGGGATGTCCTCGACGATCACGGCCTCGTCATCCGCACTAGCGATCAGCTCCGAACGCCGATGCGCCACAAGAGGATGCACGATGCCGTTCAGGATGGTGCGCTTCTCATCATCGCTGAAGGCGATCGCCGCCAGCGCCGGCCGGTTCAGCGCACCATCCGGCAGCAGGATCCCGTCGCCGAAGGCCTCGACCAGGCCGGCCAGGCCCTCGGTGCCGGGTTCGACGACCTGGCGGGCGATGACGTCACCGTCGACGACGATGCCCCCGAGCTCACGAAAAGTGGCGGACACCGTGGACTTGCCTGCTCCGATACCTCCGGTCAACCCAATGCGCAGCACCGCACCAGTCTGTCAGGGCCGGAGCACGATGAAGGCCCCGGCTCAAAGAGCCGAGGCCTTCGGTCGTTGCGAGCTAGGCGTTGCCTGCGAGCTTCTCCCGCAGAGCAGCGAGCTGGGCGTCGCTGGCCAGCGATCCACCGGTCGACGGCTCCTCGGAGCGCGACACACCATTGGCGGCCGGCTTCGTGGCCTCCTCAGCCTCGGCAGCGGCGAACTTCTCCATCTGCGCGGTGTGCATCTTGTGTCGACGCTCGGCCTCCGCGTAGCGGGCCTCCCACTCGTCCCGCTGCTTCTCGAAGCCTTCGAGCCACTCGTTGGTGTCGGCGTCGAAGCCCTCGGGGAAGATGTAGTTGCCCTGTTCGTCGTAGCTGTCGGCCATGCCGTACTTCCACGCCTCGAACTCTTCGGTGTAGTCCTCGTTGGCCTGCTTGAGGCTCAGCGAGATACGGCGACGCTCCAGGTCGATGTCGATGACCTTGACCATCGCGTCGTCGCCGACCTGGACCACCTGGTCGGGAACCTCGACGTGCCGCTCGGAGAGCTCGGAAATGTGCACCAGACCCTCGATGCCCTCCTCGACCCGGACGAACGCGCCGAACGGCACCAGTTTGGTGACCTTGCCCGGCACGATCTGGCCGATCGCGTGGGTGCGGGCGAAGTGGCGCCACGGGTCTTCCTGAGTCGCCTTGAGCGACAACGAAACCCGCTCGCGATCCATGTCGACGTCGAGCACCTCGACGGTGACCTCGTCGCCGACCTGAACCACCTCGGACGGATGGTCGATGTGCTTCCAGGACAGCTCGGAGACGTGGACCAGGCCGTCGACGCCGCCGAGATCGACGAACGCGCCGAAGTTGACGATCGACGACACCACACCCTTGCGGATGGCGCCCTTGGTGAGCTGGTTGAGGAACTCGCTGCGCACCTCGGACTGGGTCTGCTCCAGCCAGGCGCGGCGGGAGAGCACCACGTTGTTGCGGTTCTTGTCGAGCTCGATGATCTTGGCCTCGATCTCCTTGCCGATGTACGGCTGCAGATCACGGACGCGACGCATCTCCACCAGCGACGCGGGCAGGAAGCCACGCAGGCCGATGTCGAGGATCAGGCCGCCCTTGACGACCTCGATGACGGTGCCCTTGACGGCCTCGTCCTTTTCCTTGAGCTCTTCGATGGTGCCCCAGGCACGCTCGTACTGAGCGCGCTTCTTGGACAGGATCAGGCGGCCTTCCTTGTCCTCCTTGGTGAGGACCAGAGCTTCAACCTCATCGCCGACGGACACAACCTCGTTGGGGTCGACGTCGTGCTTGATGGAGAGCTCACGGGAAGGGATGACACCTTCGGTCTTGTAACCGATGTCGAGAAGGACTTCGTCGCGGTCAACCTTGACGATGGTCCCTTCGACGATGTCGCCATCGTTGAAGTACTTGATGGTCTTGTCGATGGCGGCGAGAAAATCCTCAGCTGAGCCGATGTCGTTAAGGGCTACTTGCGGTGAGGTGACGGAGGGACTTGGCATGTGGTGGGTTGCTCCGGACAGGTGTGATCGTAGGGACATGTTTTTGTTGCTTGGTTTGTACCTGCGATTGGTGCACACACAGGTACTCATCGAGATTACTCGACCGGGTACATGCAGGACAAACTCGCCCCAGGCAGCGGCTACCCTGCTGAGGTGTCATACGCCGGCGCACCGGGACAGCCCCATCAACTCCGAGCGCCGTTCGTGCGCCGCGTCCGCAAGGTCGGAGCGCCGCTGGGCGTGATCATCGCGCTCGGCACCCTCGCGGGTGTCATCGTGATCCTGCTGACCGCGTTCAACCCTGTCGGGACGGCGGTCGGCTTCGTACTGTCCAGCGTCGCGATGACGGTCGTGGTGTTGGCCTACCTGTGGCTCGACAGGTGGGAGCCCGAACCGCCGCGGCTGCTGGTGTTCGCGTTCATCTGGGGCACGTCGGCGGCGGTCGTCATCGCCTCCGTCCTGCAGCTGTTCCTCGAGGCCTGGCTCAATCCCGCCGTGGACGCCGCCGCCACGGGGGTCAGCCCGTTCACGCTGGTCATCGGTGCACCGGTCACCGAGGAGGCGGCCAAGGGGCTGTTCCTGCTACTGATGATGACCGGCGTGCGACGCAACGAGCTCAACTCGCTGACCGATTGCCTGGTGTACGCCGGGTTGGTCGGAGCGGGCTTCGCCTGGCTGGAGGACATCCTCTATATCGCCAACGGCGAAACGCTGGCCGACTCGCTGTTCACCGCCGCGCTGCGGTTGATCATGTCGCCGTTCGCTCATTCGCTGTTCACGACGCTGTTCGCCATCGGGGTGTGGTTCGCGCTGCACAAGCGAAGTGGGATCGCCAGGGTCGGCTGCATCCTGCTCGGCTACGTCGGTGCGGTGGTGCTGCACGCCATGTGGAACGGCTCGTCGCTGCTGGGTGTCGAGACCTACTTCGGCGTGTACGTGTTCTGGATGGTGCCGGTCTTCGGCCTGGTGATCACGCTGGCGGTCAAGAGTCGGCGCCGGGAACAGCGGGTCGTCACCGCCAAACTGCCCGGCATGGTGACCGCGGGCGTGGTGACAGCCAACGAGGCGACCTGGCTTGGGTCCATCCGCACCCGCAAGCTCGCCATTGCAGAGGCGACGCGGTTGGGCGGAAAGCAAGCGGGGGTAGCGGTCAAGACATTCGCCCACCAGGTCATCGAGTTGGCGTTCGTGCGGGACCGCATCGACCGAGGTTTCGGCGATCGGCGGGTGGCGGGGCTGCTCGAAGAGGAGGCCTACGGGGTGTACGCGGCGAGAGGCGCCTCCCCCACGCTGGCGCAGATGTCGGGTTTTCGCGCCCCCTGAACTCGGCTCAGTCCTTGAAATAAACCAGCTGGTGGGTGGTGGCCAGCAGCTCACCGCTCCTGCTCCAGATTTGAGCCGATTGGTCGAAGTAGCCGCGCGAGAACCGGTTGGCCTGGGCGCGCCCCAGGACGAAGTCTCCGTCCGCGGCCGCCAAGTCGTCTCCGTCACCGTGGAAATATGTTGTCAGCGAGATCGTGCCGGCCGGCGACGGAGCGCCTCGGCGGAGGAACACCCGCGGATAGAAGATGTCGCTCATCGCCGTGAGCGACGCGAAGTCGAGCCCGCGTCCCTGCCGATCGCGCACCCAGAGCGTGGTGACCGACGACGGCGCCGGCGCCGCACCGTCGTCCGGGATCGACCCTTCGATGTAGCGCATCTCGTAGTTGCGCGCCCACACGATGGCATCGGGCAGTCCGCCCGGCGCGACCTCGTCGGGTTCCGGTACCGCAAGTGGCTCGAGTTCGGTGTCCGACCAGGTGTCGCGCCGGACGCCGAAGACCAAAGTGGCGTTGGTCTTGATCGAGCCGTCCTGCCAGAGCTCCGCAAGCCAGTGCTGATTGGTCCGGTTGGTCCGAACGATCTTGCATGCGACGTCGAAATCGCCGTCCACGACGGGTGCGGAGAAGTTCACCGTCAGCGCGACCGGCTCGCCGATCCGGTCGGGATGGTTCTCAACCGCCCGCAGGAGCACCGCCGCGGTCAGTCCGCCGAACGGACCGACCATGTTGGCCCAGGGCGGCTTGGTCTGGCCTCGTACCCAACCGGGCTGTACGGCCCGGAGCTCGAGAGCATCGTCGAACGGGTGGTCCGGCACGTCAGCCATCTCCATCACGTGGTTCGGTGAGCAGTCGAATACGGCATTGCGTCAACAGTGGATTTCGCAACTCAGTGCGCCGCGGCGTCCCAGCTGCGGCCGTAGCCCACAGAGACTTCCAACGGGACATTCAACCTGTAGGCGTTGCCCATGTGCTCGCGCACCAGTGCATCGAGCGCGTCCCGCTCACCGTCGGCGACCTCGAACAGCAACTCGTCGTGCACCTGCAGCAGCATGCGCGACGACAACCCGGCGTCCTTGATCGCCAGGTCAACGTTGATCATCGCGACCTTGATGATGTCGGCGGCACTCCCCTGGATCGGCGCGTTCAGCGCCGCACGTTCGGCGGCCTCGCGCACGTTGCGGTTGCTGCTGTCCAGTTCCGGCAGGTAACGCCGCCGCCCGAACACCGTTGAGGTGTAGCCGTCCTTGCGCGCCTGGTCGACGACGTCGCGCAGGTAGTCGCGCACCCCGCCGAAGCGGTCGAAGTACGCGTCCATCTGCACCTTGGCCTCTTCGGTGGAGATCTTCAGCTGCGCAGCCAGGCCATAGGCGCTCAGCCCATAGGCCAACCCGTACGACATGGCCTTGACCCGGCGCCGCAGGTCGGCGGTGACCTCGTCGATGGGCACCGAGAACGCCCGGGACGCGACGAACGAGTGCAGGTCCTCACCGGTGTTGAACGCCTCGATCAGGCCGTCATCCTGTGACAGGTGAGCCATGATCCGCATCTCGATCTGGCTGTAGTCGGCGGTCATCAACTCCGAGTAACCCTTGCCGACGACGAAGGCATCGCGGATCCGCCGTCCGGCCTCGGTGCGGATCGGGATGTTCTGCAGGTTCGGCTCGGTGGACGACAGCCGCCCGGTCGCCGCGATGGTCTGGTTGAACGTGGTGTGGATACGCCCGTCGGAGGCGACGGCGTTCAGCAGCCCGTCCACCGTCACCTTGAGCCGGGTGGCATCGCGATGCGTCAGCAGATGCTGCAGGAACGGGTGCCCGGTCTTGTCGAACAGCGATTGCAGCGCGTCCGCGTCGGTGGTGTAGCCGGTCTTGGTGCGCTTGGTCTTCGGCATCTCCAGTTCGTCGAACAGCACGACCTGGAGCTGCTTGGGCGACCCGAGGTTTATCTGCTTGCCGATCACCGAGTAGGCCGCCTCGGCCGCATCCCGGATCTGGCCGGCGAACTCGCTCTGCAACTCCGAGAGCCGATCCAGATCCACGGCGATGCCCGCGGTCTCCAACTCGGCGAGCACGCGCTGAACCGGCAGTTCCATGCTGCCCAGCAGCGCCGAGGAATCGATCCGCGCCAACTCCTCGTCGAGCGCATCGGCGAGGTCCTTGACCGCACCGGCCCGCAGCAGCAACGTCTGCACCGCCTGGTCGTCGACGCCGTCACTGTCATCGAGCAGCGAAAGTTGTTGTTGCTCAGGGCTATCGGCCCGCAGCTCCCGCTTCAGATACCGCAGCGAAAGGTCGTCGAGCGCGAAGCTGCGCTGACCGGGCCGGACCAGGTAAGCGGCCAGCGCGGTGTCGGAGGTGACCCCGGCCAGGCTCCAGCCACGGCCCTGCACGTCGTGCATCGCGAGCTTGGCCTCGTGCAGCGCCTTCGACGGGGCGGGGTCGGACAACCAGGAGACAAGTGCGGCCTCGTCGCCGGGATCCAAGCTCGAGGTGTCGATGTAGCGGCCGTCGCCGTCGGCCGCAACGAGTGCGACCGCGGTGGCGTCGCTGTCGAACGCGAGGTGATTTCCCACCACGGCGAGCCCGAATCGCCGACCCTGGCTGCGCTCTGCCAGCCACGCCGCCAGCGTGCCCGGTTCCAGCGCTCCGCCTCGGACGTCGAAGCCCTCCTCGACCTCGGGGTCCGTCGAGGCCAGCGTGTCGAAGAGCCGGTCGCGCAGCACCCGGAACTCGAGGTCGTCGAACAGGCGGTGGATGTGGTCGCGGTCCCACGGCTGCATCCGCAGCGTGTCGGGGGTCTGCGCCAACGGCACGTTCTTGACGAGGTCGGTGAGCTCGCGGTTGAGCACGACGCTGGACAGGTGGGCGCGCAGCGCGTCGCCGACCTTGCCGGTGACCTTGTCCACGTTGTCGACGAGCTCTTGCAGCGAGCCGTACTCGGCGATCCACTTGGTCGCCGTCTTCTCGCCCACGCCCGGAATGCCCGGCAGGTTGTCGCTGGGGTCGCCGCGCAGGGCCGCGAAATCCGGGTACTGCGCCGGCGTCAGCCCGTACTTCTCCACGACGGCCTCGGGGGTGAACCGGGTCAGCTCGCTGACACCCTTGCGCGGATACAGCACGGTGACGTCGTCGCTGACCAATTGCAGCGAGTCACGGTCACCGGTGACCACGAGCACCCGGTAACCCTCGTCCTCGGCCTGGGTGGCCAGCGTCGCGATCACGTCGTCGGCTTCGAAGCCGGCCTCGGCGAGCACCGTGATGCCCAGCGCGCCCAGCACTTCCTTCGTGATGTCGATCTGGCCGCGGAACTCATCGGGTGTGGCGGACCGGCCCGCCTTGTACTCCGGGTACTTCTCCAACCGGAAGGTCTGCCTGGACACGTCGAACGCCGCCGCGATGTGGCTGGGCTGCTCGTCGCGCAGCAGGTTGATCAGCATGGCGGTGAAGCCGTAGACGGCGTTGGTGGTCAGCCCGCCCTGGGTCTTGAAGTTCTCCGCGGGCAGTGCGTAGAACGCGCGGAACGCCAACGAATTGCCGTCCAGAAGCATCAGAGTGGGCTTGGTGCCCTCTGCCGACTTGCCGGCCTTGGGGTCCGCTGCGGTCTTGGCTGGGCTCACGGCCTTAACTCTAAGCATCGGATACGACACGCGGGCCGCCGCTACCCTGGGTGGGCGCCGATCATCCGTCGGGCGCGCTCGCACAATCGGCGCGCCGCCGGACTCGTCATGTGCCGCCGCCACGCCCACACCAGCCGGCCCCGCAGCTCGGGGACCAGCCGCATCGGATGCAGATCCGCGCGGTTGCGCGCCATCGACTGCGGCAGGATCGCGACCCCGAGACCGTGACGTGCCAGCTCGGCCAGTTCCACGGGGCTGGTGGCCTCGAACGCGATCCGCGGATGCAATCCCGCTGTGGCACAGGCAGCGTCGAGCCTGGAGCGCAGGCCGGTGCCGACCGGCAACGAGATGAGCGGGTATTCGCACAGCTGAGCCAGCGGCAGCGTCTTCCGCCGGGCCAGCGGGTGCTGTGGCACCACCGCCGCTTCGATGGCTTCGTCGGTGATCACCTGGTAGTCCAGGCCCGGCGGGTCCTCATCGACACCGATCGACACGATCGCGACGTCCAGCCGTCCGTCGCCGAGCTTGTCGATGAGCACATCGGAATTGTCTGTGGCCAAGGTGATTTCGACTGCCGGGTAGGCCGCGTTGAACTCTGCCATCAGCCGGGCGACGTCGACCGGGTGGACCGTCACGGTGCCGATCGCCACGGCCCCGCGCACCAGATTCGTCACCTCGTCCACCGCCGATTGAGCGTCGCGAACCGCGGCCAGTGCCGCCTTGGCGTGCGGCAGCAGGGCAGCCCCGGCCTGGGTCAGCCGCACCTCGCGGTTCGAGCGACTGAGCAGCGACTGCCCGACCTGGCGCTCGAGTCGTTGGATCTGGGCGCTGACCGCAGGCTGGGCCACCCGTTCCCGCTGGGCGGCTCTGGTGAAACTGCGCTCC
The DNA here is from genome assembly GCA_963771335.1 of uncultured Actinomycetota bacterium. GTDB lineage: Bacteria > Actinomycetota > Actinomycetes > Mycobacteriales > Mycobacteriaceae > Mycobacterium. The sequence continues at coordinate 76,196 of CAVYTD010000015.1, forward strand.
TCGACCACGGCGACGAAATACTCCAACTGACGTAGCTCCATAAGCAATAGTTATAGTTCAGTTCGCAGATATGTATTGGACTTATGACTTCTCCGCAGCCACGGTGGAGTCATGACCACGCCAACAATCGTCATCGCGGGAGCGGGCATCGGCGGGCTCACCGCCGCATTGACCCTCCAGCAGCGCGGTATGGCTGCCACCGTCGTCGAGCGGGCGCAGACGCTGCGGCCGCTCGGCGTGGGAATCAATCCGCTCCCCCACGCAGTGCGTGAACTCGACGCGCTCGGCCTGGGCAGCCAATTGGCCGCCATTTCGGTTGCGCCGTCTGCGATCTCGTACTTCGACAGCCGCGGCAACCATCTGTTTCGCGAGCCCCCACCGACGTCATCGCCGCCACCAGGGAGATGCACGCAGCGGGCACCGAGCGAGGCGAGGACATCGCCCGCGTCACCACGAAGTACCGCAATGACACCGAGAGGAGCACTTCATGAAAAATATGACCAAGACAACGACCTACGTTCTCATTCCCGGAATGTGCCACGGCGCATGGTGTTTCGACGAGCTGACCGCATCGCTGCGGTCTGCCGGTCACCACGTCCTGGCCATCACGCTGACCGGTGTCGCCGAGCGGTCACACCTGATGCCCGGCGCGGTCAACCTCGACACTCACATCACCGACGTCCTCTCCGCCATCGAGAACGACACCGCCGCAGGCGATGAGCTGGTCCTCGTCGGGCACAGCTACGGCGGGATGGTCATCACCGGCGTCGCCGACCGCATCCCCGGCAGGGTGGAATCACTGGTGTTCCTCGACGCCGTCGTGCCCTACGACGGCGAGGCGTGCTGGGACCTCGTCAACGACGAGGAACGCCAGTGGTACGTCAAGGTCGACGACACGGGATTCGGCGTGCCTCCGATGCCGTTTTTCGACGACCGCGCCACGTCGCACCCGCTCGCCACGGTGCTGCAGCCATTGCGCCTGCAGGGCGATCTGGGCCGGTTCCGCCGACGCGTCTTCGTCTACGCGCTGGACTGGCCCGGCGAGTCACCGTTGCGGCCGTCCTACGACCGGGTCCGCTCCGATCCGAACTGGATCACCCACGAGCTCGACGGCAAGCACAACCTGATGCGGGACAACCCTGACGACCTGCTGCGCATCCTTCTCGACACGGCTGACAGCTGACCTGTATGGATCCAGTCGATCGCCACGTCAACAGGGTTCTGCGGGTCGACACGCCCCTGGATCCGGTCAGTAGCCGAGGAACTTGCGGAACTGCTGACCGACGGCCGCTACTCCCGCCCAAGGGCACCCGGGTGGGTTCGCTACCGATCCCAACTTCACGCCGGACGGAACTGGAACACGTTTCAGTTTTGCCGCCGAAGTCGGTACGCTGACCGCGTGTCAGCATCCCCGCAACCGGCGATCGACGGCTGGTTCGCCACCGATGGCTCCGGAGAGCCGTACCTGATCGGCGGCAAGTGTCATCAGTGTGGTACCTACGTGTTTCCACCGCGCGCGAACAATTGCCCGAATCCCGGTTGTGACGGTGACGACCTCGCCCAGGTGCCGTTGTCGCGTCGCGGCCGGTTGTGGAGCTACACCGAGAACCGGTACGCGCCGCCTCCGCCCTACCCCTCGCCGGATCCGTTCGAACCGTTCGCGGTCGCCGCAGTCGAGCTGGCCGAGGAGGGCCTGATCGTGCTGGGCAAGGTCGTCGAAGGCACCCTGGCAGCCGACCTGAAGGTCGGCATGGAGATGGAACTGGCCACCATGGCGCTCTACGTCGACGACGACGGTGTCGAGCGCATCGTCTACGCCTGGGAGATTGCGGAATGAGTACTGGGACTCCCGAACCGCTCTACATCCTGGGTGCCGGCATGCACCCCTGGGGCAAGTGGGGCCGCGACTTCACCGAGTACGGGGTGGTCGCTGCGCGCGCCGCGCTGGCCGAGGCCGGGCTGGACTGGCGCCAGATCCAGCTGGTGGCGGGCGCGGACACCATCCGCAATGGCTATCCGGGCTTCGTCGCGGGTGCGACATTCGCCCAGAAGCTGGGCTGGAACGGTGTCCCCGTCAGCTCGAGCTATGCGGCCTGCGCGAGCGGTTCGCAGGCGCTGCAGAGCGCCCGCGCGCAGATCCTCGCCGGATTCTGCGACGTCGCGCTCGTCATCGGGGCCGACACCACCCCCAAGGGATTCTTTGCGCCGGTCGGCGGCGAACGCAAGAACGACCCCGACTGGCAGCGCTTCCACCTGATCGGTGCGACCAACACGGTCTACTTCGCCATGCTGGCCCGGCGCCGGATCGACCTCTACGGCGCCACGCTGGAGGACTTCGCGCAGGTGAAGGTCAAGAACGCGCGGCACGGCCTGGACAACCCGAACGCCCGCTACCGCAAGGAAGCCTCCGTCGAGGACGTGCTGGCCAGCCCGGTGGTGTCGGATCCGCTGCGGCTGCTCGACATCTGCGCGACGTCGGACGGCGCGGCCGCGCTGATCGTGGCCAGCAAGTCGTTCGCACAGAAGCATCTCGGCTCGGTGGAGGGGGTGCCGTCGGTGCGCGCCATCAGCACCGTCACGCCGCGCTATCCCCAGCATCTACCCGAATTGCCGGACATCGCCACCGATTCCACCGCTGTTGTCCCGGGCCCGGAGCGGGTGTTCAAGGACCAGATCCTCGACGCCGCCTACGCCGAGGCCGGCCTCGGACCCGAGGACCTGAGCCTGGCCGAGGTCTACGACCTGTCCACCGCGCTGGAACTCGACTGGTACGAGCATCTCGGGCTGTGCGCCAGAGGCGAGGCCGAGCAGCTACTGCGTAGCGGGGCGACGACGGTCGGCGGCCGGATCCCGGTCAATGCGTCCGGTGGGCTGGCGAGTTTCGGAGAGGCGATCCCGGCGCAGGCGATCGCGCAGGTGTGCGAGCTCACCTGGCAGCTCAAGGGTCAGGCGACAGGCCGCCAGGTGGAGGGCGCCAACGTCGGCATCACCGCCAATCAGGGTCTGTTCGGGCACGGCTCGTCGGTCATCGTCGCGCGGTAGCCGGAACGCACCGAGAGTACGGTTTCTGACGGATTTGGACAGATTTTCGTCATACTCCGTACGTTCGGCGAACGGCAAAGCGTTCAGGCCACGCCCAGGTAGGCGGCGCGGATACTGTCGTCCGCCAACAGGTCTCGGGCGTTGCCCGTCCGGGTGACCTCGCCGGTCTCGAGAATGTAGGCCCGGTCGGAACGGGTCAGCGCCTGTTGCGCGTTCTGTTCGACCAGCAGCACGGTGGTACCGGTGGAATTGATCTCGGCGATGATCTTGAAGATCTGGGAGATCACCATCGGCGCCAACCCCATCGACGGTTCGTCGAGCAACAGCACCTTGGGGCGTGCCATCAGGGCACGGCCGATGGCCAGCATCTGCTGCTCGCCGCCGGACAGGGTGCCGCCCACCTGACTCCGGCGCTCGGCCAGTCGCGGGAACGTCTCCAGGACCCAGTCGAGTCGTTCGTCGTGTTCGGCCTTCGTCGCGAACTTACGCCCGTAGCAACCCATCTCGAGGTTTTCCAGGATTGTCATCCCGGGGAAGACGCCGCGACCCTCCGGGGCTTGGACCAGCCCCTCGGCGACCCGCCGGTGCGCCTTGACCCGGCTCATGTCCTCGCCGTCGAACCACACTGAACCCGACGTCAGCGGAAGCAGACCCGAGATCGCGCGCATCATCGTGGTCTTGCCCGCACCGTTGGACCCGAGCAGGGTGACCAGCTCGCCCTCGTGCACGACGAGGGACACCGAATGCAGAGCCCTGATCCGGCCGTAGTGCACGACGACGTCGCGCGCCTCGAGCAGTACGGGGCGGGTGTCCGGCTCGGGAGTGGCGGTCTCAGCTGATGTCATCGTCGGGCACCCCCAGGTAAGCCGCGATCACCTTCGGGTCCTCGCGGATCTCCGAAGGTAGACCGTCGGCGATCTTGCGGCCGAACTCCAGCACCACGATGCGGTCGGTCACACCCATGACCAGCCGCATGTCGTGTTCGATGAGCAACACGGTGTATCCGTCGTCGCGGATCTTGCGGATGAGGTCGATCAGCGCGGACTTCTCGCTGGGATTGAAGCCCGCCGCAGGCTCGTCCAGGCACAGCAACTTGGGCTCGGTGGCCAGCGCCCGCGCGATCTCCAGCCGGCGCTGATCGCCGTAGGACAGGTTCTTGGCCTTCTCCTCACCGCGGTGCGCGATCCCGACGAAGTGCAGCAGCGCTGCCGACCTTTCGATCGCCGAGCGCTCCTCACGCCGGTGCGTGGGCGATCGGAACAGCGCGCCGGGGACCGACGTGCGGTGCCGGGCGTCGGTGCCCACCATCACGTTCTCCAGCGCGGTCATCTCCCCGAACAGCCGGATGTTCTGGAAAGTCCGCGCGATTCCGAGCCGGGTGATCTCGTGGCGCTTGATCCTGCCGATCGGCGCGCCGTCGAACGTCACCGAGCCCGAGCTCGGCCGGTAGACGCCCGTGATCGCGTTGAAGCACGTCGTCTTGCCTGCCCCGTTGGGCCCGATGAGGCCGAGGATCTCGCCGCGGCGGATGTTGAAGGTGACCGCGTCGAGGGCTACCAGACCACCGAAGTTGACGGTCAGATCCGTGGTCTGCAACAGGATCTCGCCCTCGTCGGCGTGGATCTCGCGGTGGACACCGGCGATCTCCTCGATGTTCTCCTCGAAGGTCCTCCGGTGCAGTGTCGTTGCCGGGGGCCGTCATTGCGCCGGCTCCTTCTCTGATGGTCGGGCTCTGAGCAGGTCGCGGGCCGACTTACCGTAGGCCAGCAGCTGCTGGCGCGCCGGAAACAGACCCTGTGGACGGAAGATCATCAGGACCACCAGCGCCAGACCGAAGAACAGGTACTTCAGGTTGCCCATGTCGATCCCGAGGAAATGCACGCCGAGCAGGCGGTTGGGCAGGTACACGATGATGAAGGCGCCGAGGATCACGCCGAGTTTGTTGCCCTGGCCGCCGAGCACGACAGCGCACAGGAACAGCATCGAGTTGATGATGTTGAACGTCGGCGGCGCGACGTACTGCACCTGCCCAGCGTAGAGCGCTCCGGACAGCCCGCCGATCGCCGCGCCGATGGTGAAGGCCCACAGCTTGAAGCGGAAGGTGTTGACGCCCATCACCTCTGCCGCGTCCTCGTCTTCCCGAACGGCGATCCAAGCCCGGCCGACCCGGCTGCGTTCCAGATTGCCGACGAGCAGCAGGATGACGACCATCAGCACCAGGCCCAGCCAGAACCACCACGTGCCGTAGTTCGCGTCGCCGCCGGAGTTCGACACGGAGAAGACGCCTTCGGGGTGCTGTTCGTTCTCGAGGAGGCGCGGGAAGGAGACCTCGTTGAGGCCGCGCGGCCCGTTGGTGATGTCGGCGAGGTTGTCGGCCAGCAACCGGATGATCTCGCCGAAGCCCAGCGTGACGATCGCCAGGTAGTCGCCGCGAAGACGCAGGGTCGGGAAGCCCAGGATCAGGCCGGTCAGCGCGGTGACGGCCATGGCGAGCGGCACACAGGATAGCCACGCCCACGGCTCGCTGAGGAATCCGTTGGGGCCCACCTTGTTCCAGGGACTGTCGGGACTGGTGAGCAGTGCCACCGTGTAGGCGCCGACCGCGTAGAAGCCGACGTAGCCGAGATCGAGCAGTCCGGCCTGGCCGACGACGACGTTGAGACCGATCGCGATGATCGCCACCATCGCGAACTGCGCCATGGTGCCGCCGAAGCTGATGCCTGGCGTGTCGAGGAACGGCGGGGTGAACAGCGGCGACAATCCCACCGCGAGGAACAGGACGATGCCGAACACCCATTTCTGGGCGCGCGACAGGCCGTCCCACCACTCCATCAGCCGCTGCCAACTCGTGCTCATGCGCTCAGATATCGTCATGCCCGCGCCTTCCCGAGGCTTTCGCCGAGGATTCCCGTCGGGCGGACCAGCAGCACCAGCACCAGGAGCACGAACGCCACGACGTCGCGCCACTGCGTACCGAAGACCGCCTGGCCGTAGTTCTCCATGACGCCCAGCAGCAGGCCGCCGAGCAGTGCACCCCGCAGGTTGCCGATGCCGCCGAGCACAGCCGCCGAGAAAGCCTTGATACCCAACAGGAATCCGCCGGAGTAGATGATGCCCTGGGGCACCTTGAGCGTGTACAGCAGCGCCGCGGCGCCGGCAAGCAGCCCGCCGATCAGGAACGTCGTCATGATGATCCGCTCCCGGGACACACCCATCAGTGTCGCGGTGGCCGGGTCCTGGGCGACGGCCCGGATGCCACGGCCGAACTTCGTGCGGTTGATCGCGATGTCGGTGAGCACGGCCAGCACGAGCGCGGACGCGATGATGACGATGGTGACGTTGGAGATCGCCACCCCGAGGAACGTGAACTGTGTCTTGGGCTGGACCAGGATCATGGGCTGCTGCGCGTTGGGGCCGCCGTAGCCCGGTATCAGCTTGGGCAGGATGAACAGCACGAACTGCTGCAGCACGAATGACATGCCGATGGCGGTGATCAGGAACGTCAGCGAGCGGGCGTTGCGTTTTCGCAGCGGGCGGTAGGCGATGAACTCCAGACCGACCGCCGCGCTCCCCGACACCAGCATCGCGAACAGCATCGCGATACCCAGGTAGAGCACCGTCAGAAGTACGCCCTTGTTGTAGGCGTTACCGCTGGGCGTAAAGCCCAGGATCATGTCGAGGGCGAAGTACGCACCGAACATGCCGAGCATGAAGATCTCGGAGTGGGCGAAGTTGATCAGGCGCAGCACCCCGAACACCAGGGTGTAACCCACGGCCACCAGCGCGTAGATGGCTCCCCACGACAGGCCGTCGATCGTCAACTGCCAGAAGCTGTCGAACAGCGCTCCGACGTTGAAGTTGATATTGGCGGCGAGGATCATCCGGTGGCGGGCTCCTAGAAACAGGTCGACGCGGGCTGGTGCGGCAATCACGATGACGAGAACGCGTCCGAGCCACCTGGTCTCGGACGCGTTCCGCCTCAGTGCTTACTGAACGTCATAAATCCAGATCAACGTGGTGGTCAGCTCACCGGTGGGGGTCCACTGGTAATTGCGAGCCACACCCTGGCCGTTGTAGTTGCGGACGAAGTCCAACAACGCCGGCCGGGTGATGGCGCCGGAGTCGATGCCCTTGACCAGGATGGTGCCCAGGTCGTAGCCCTCGGCACTGTAGGTGCCGGCCTCCTGGTTGAACTTCTGCTGGTACTCCTCGGCGAAAGTCCCGGTGGCCGGCCCGCAGGGGCACGCAAGCACGGCGCCCTTGGAGGACTCACCGGCCTGCTTGACGAACTCGGGATCCTTGGTGCCGTCGGCGCTGGCGAAGATGCCTTCGAAGGCGCCGTCCCTGAGCTGCTGGACCAACGGTGCCGCCTCGGCGTAGTAGCCGCTGAAGAACACCGAGTCCGGACTGGCGCCGTTGATCTGGGTCACTGCCGCGGAGAAGTCCTTGTCGCCCTTCTTCACCGAGATGTTGCACGCAGAGTCGGCGACCGGGCCGAGGGTGTCGCGGACCGCCTGCGCGAGTCCGAGACCGTAGTCGGTGCTGTCGTCGACCACGCACACCTTCTGGTGGCCCAGCGTGTTCTTCAGGTAGTTGGCGACCGACGGTCCCTGCACGCCGTCGTTGGCCAACCCGCGGAAGAAGGTTCTCCAGCCATTCTCAGACAGCGTCACATTCGTGGCCGACGCCGTGACGGCGACCAGGCCGGCCTGGTCGAACACGCCGCCGGTGGCCTTGGTCTCGCCGGAGAACGCCGGGCCGACCAGGCCGATCGTGTACTGGTCGTCAACGATCTGCGGGGCGATGGCGGTGGCCTTCTGCGGGTCACCTTCGGTGTCGAACGGCTTGAGTTGCACCTGGCACCCCGCGTTGGCGGCGTTGTGCTTGTCGATCGCCAACTGCACGCCGTTCTTGATGTTGATGCCCAGTGCCGCATCGGGTCCGTTGAGGGCGCCCGCCATGGCGATCGACACGGGCGGGCACGTGGCCTGTCCGTCGCCTGCCGGGTCGGCGGGCGCAGCGCCCGCGGACGCCGGAACTTCCGCGCCGCTCTCGTCGATCTGTACTTTCTCGACGATCTTCAGGTTCGACTGCTGCGATGCCTCCTCTTCGGGCGTCGACTGACTGCAGCCGGCAATGGCCAGCACAATCAGTCCCGCGCTACCGAGAGCAAATGCCTTGCGTGCCACGCGACCGCGCACGTTCCACCTCCGGGTCAATGTTGTGATCGGCACCGTCCGTACCGACCGGGGGCGGCCAGGGCGGCGATGCTTCGCCGACGACCATAACCAACCCGTCGCCGTGGTGCGTGATGTTGGAAAACGCGTCCCGCAAATCGGGCAGGTAACCCGGTCAAAAGTCGGCCCCGGAAACGCAGTCTTAACGGATAGTGCCGGTAGAGACCCGATTCTCTACGTCGAGGGCGGGGCGTCCGCTGGCGTGTCGAGAGTCTCGAGGACCACCTCCGCGACCCGCCTCATGGTCGTGCGCCGATCCATCGCGGCGCGCTGAATCCACTTGAACGCCTCCGGTTCGGTCATCGCCTGCTTGGTCTGCAGCAAACCCTTTGCCCGCTCAACCAGCTTGCGGGTTTCGAGGCGGTCGGAGAGTGTCGCGACCTCCTTCTCCAGCTCGGCGATCTCACTGAAACGGCTGACCGCCACCTCGATGGCAGGCATGAGGTCGGAGATGTTGAACGGCTTGACGAGGTAGGCCATCGCGCCGGCGTCGCGGGCGCGCTCCACGAGATCGCGCTGGCTGAACGCGGTGAGGATCACGATCGGGGCGATCCGCTTGGCGGCGATCTCGGAGGCGGCGTCGATACCGTCACGTCGCGGCATCTTGACGTCCATGATCACCAGGTCGGGTTTGAGCGATTCGGCCAGGTCGACGGCTTCTTGACCGTCCCCGGCCTCGCCGACGATCTGGTAGCCCTCTTCGCGCAGCATCTCGACCAGGTCCATCCGGATCAGCGCCTCGTCCTCGGCGACGAGCACTCGGTGCGGCTTGGCTGCAAGGTTTGGTGAGTCTGTCGATGACCCGGTCATGGGTGCCATTGTGGCGGTCGCGGGCCGGATGAGCGACCGCGGGGCCATCCTCTATGGTGGGAGGCCGCGCGCCCTCGTATCCCAACTGGCAGAGGAAACGGATTCAAAACCCGTCCAGTGTGAGTTCGAATCTCACCGAGGGCACTCTCAGTACAGGTCCAGCCTGCGGTCGGCGTGCAGGTCGACGTATTCGGTGAGCTTCTTGTCCCGGCTGCGCGCCAGATCGATATCGGCGATCGCCATCCCAACTCCCGGCCCGGCTGCGGCGACCACCCAACCGTCCTGGTCGACGATCGCGGTACCGGCCGTCCAGGTCTGCCCCCGCTCCACACCGGCGCGGTCGCAGGCCGCGACGGCCACCCGGTTGGTGCGAGCGGTCGACATCGCGGTGATCACCTCCCCGGGATGTTCGCCCTCCGGCCGGGGAAACAGCGGCCAGTTGACCGGGGCGACGATCACCTCGGCGCCGTCGACCGCGACGCGTCGGGTCAGTTCACCGAACTCGAGGTCGTAGCAGAGCATCACCGCGATCACCCCGTGGCGCGTCGGTAGCACTGGCGGCAGCTCATCACCCGGGGTGAAGATCAGCTTCTCCCGATCCCACAGGTGGGTCTTGCGGTAGACCGCCACCACCCCACCCGAGTCGACTACGGCGGCGCTGTTGTAAAGCAGCCCGTCGTCACCGGTCTCGCAGAAGCCGAGGATCGCCACCGAATCACCAACGGCGGCGACCCATTGCGCGAATTCAGGACTATCTGGAGTCAACGCCACCGAACGGGCCTCTTCGGCATCGGCAAGCATGTAGCCCGACGTGGCCAGCTCCGGCAACACGACGATGTCCGCGCCTGCCCCCACTGCTTCGGTGATGGCCGCGGCGATGAGTTCGGTGTTCGCGCCGACTGCGCCGATCACGGGATCGATCTGGCAGCATCCGATGCGCACCATTCGAACAGGCTAGTCGCCGTCGAGCGATAGGCTCCGGCCGTGGTGAGGGTGCGACCCGTATGTATCCCCGACGTGGCTCTGGAGACCCGCGTCTGGTCTCCGAGCCGGCACCGCAGTGATCGTGTCGGGCGTCGACTGAAAGTCCTCACCATCGCGGGCTGGATCGCGGCGGCGGTATCTGCGTCGTTCGGGGTGTTCCAGCTGGCGATGGGCGGCGCATTGTGGTGGCTGGGGGCCGTCAACCTGGTGTGCGGCCTGGTGTTCCTGATGATCCCGCGGTTGTGCCGGTTCGGCGAGCTGGTCGCACCGCTGACGTTCGTCATCTTCGCCTACCTGTCGGTCGGGTTCATCTGTTTCACCATCGGGACGGGTTCGGGCCTGCAGTTCTACTTCCTGGTCGCGGCATCCCTGCTGGTGTTGGTGCTCGGCATCGAGCGCATCGTGCTGGCCTCGGTGATCGCGTCCGTCGGCGTGGTCATCACGATCGTCCTCGAGCTGACGGTGCCCCACGACCGGGGCTTGGGCCCGCCCTGGACGCTGACGGTGGGGTTCATCAGCGCGGTGGTCTCTTCGGCGGTGATGATCGTCGCCACGATCTGGTACACGCTGCGCGAGATCGAGCGTGCGGAAGCGGCGATGGAGGCCGAGTACGCGCGCTCCGAGCAGCTGCTGGCCAACATCCTTCCCGCGACGATCGCCGCCCGACTGAAGGATCCGTCGCGCACCGTCATCGCCGACAAGTACGACGACGCGTCGATCCTGTTCGCCGACATCGCCGGCTACACCAAACGCGCCAGCGACACCGCGCCCGCCGAGCTGGTCCGGTTCCTCGACCGCCTGTACACCGACCTGGACGCGCTCGTCGATCGGCACGGGCTGGAGAAGGTGAAGACCAGCGGCGACTCCTACATGGTGGTCAGCGGGGTGCCGATCCCCCGCGCCGACCACATGGAGGCGCTGGCATCCCTGGCCCTCGACATGGCCGACGCCGTCGCAGACCTCAAAGACGCGCAGGGGCGCGATGTGCCGTTACGGATCGGGATGGCGGCCGGGCCCGTCGTCGCCGGTGTGGTCGGTGCGAGGAAGTTCTTCTACGACGTCTGGGGCGACGCGGTCAACGTGGCGTCCCGCATGGAGACCACTGACGTCGAGGGCCGAATTCAGGTGCCCGACAACGTGTATGACCGACTGCACAACGACGTTCGTGCTCGAGGAGCGCGGCCACGTCGACATCAAAGGCAAAGGCTTGATGCGCACCTGGTACCTGATCGGGCACCGGGCCGACGCGGTCACACCTTCCGGTTCTCCGACTTCAGCAGCCAGGCCAGCTTCTCCAGGCCGTCGATGAGCTGGTGCAGGACGTCCGCGGTACTCGGATCCTCGGCGTCGACAGCGTCGTGGACCGTCCTGAGGGTGTCCACTACGGCGTAGATGCGCCCGGTGATCTGGTCGACGACGTCGCCGGTGCTCTGCTCGTAGGCGGGGAACTCCGGCAGCGACGTGCTGGCTGCGACGGTGTCGGACCTGCCGTCCGGGACCGCGTCCAGCGCCCGCATCCGTTCGGCGATGGTGTCACTGGCCTCGCGGGCGAAGTCGACGATCTCGTCGAGTTGCAGGTGAAGGTCACGAAAATTGGTCCCGACGACGTTCCAATGCGCCTGCTTACCCTGCAGGTGTAGCTCGATCAGGTCGACCAGCACCCGCTGGAGAGCGGCGCTGAGTTCCGGTGAGGCCTGAAATCCCGCTATCTCGGCTTCTGTCTTACGCACGTTCGATGTTGTACCCATACATGTGCCAACGCCCGATGAATTGGAATGAGTCCAGTTTACGGGGTGGTCGTCGTCACAGCCTGCTTGTCCTGGTTCTCCAGCAGTCGGGCGTAGCCGGCGCCCATGCCCAGCAGGATCAGCCCGACGACGATGAATACCGTGACCCGGAAGATGCCGTCCAGCGTTCCCAGGTCGAACAGGAACAGCTTGGCCATCGCGGCGGCCACCAGGCCGAGCCCGCCGCCGATCGGCACTGAGCGGTCGGCGCGCGGTAGGTGCGCGGCGTAACCGAACAGTGCGGCCGCCATCGCGATCCAGCAGATGGTCGCGGCCATGTGCCCGGCGAAGAAGCCGCTCTCCCCGCCGATCAACACGCCTGCGGTGACGCTGAACGACGTCACGGCGTAGATGATCACCGCGACGACGCCCGCCCACAGCACGCGCACCGCACTCCCCCACGACCAGACGATCGCCACCGCGGCGGCCGCCAGTAGCATGCTGGACACCAACGTGGAAATGCTTGAGGCAGTGGCGATTTCAGTCGGCTCCAGCAGATCGCTCAGGCGGCGAGTAGCTCAGGTGCACACCGGCGCCGACGATCGCGAATCCGACCGCGGCCCATCGGGCGACATCGTCGCGGCGCCCGGCCACCGCGACCACGACCGCCATCGCGAGCACCACCGGTCCCGCGATCGGGCCGTCGAACGCCACGGTCACGGCTATCAGCGCGGCACCGGCGGACAGCGCCGAGAAAACCTGCCGCACCACCCCGGGCACGCCCGGAAAGCGTTCACCGACGAGCACGATCGCCAGCAGTGCGGCGGCCAGGCCGGCGGCCATCAACGCCGCGGTGACGCGGTCCACCGCGAGCACCACACACAGCACCGGCGTCACCCCCGCCCCGGTGAGCAGCGCCATCGCGACACGGTTGGCCGTTCCCGGCAGCAGGATCAGCGCGGACCCGATGGCCACCAGTGCCGCGATTCCGCAGGCGCCGGCGAGCCAGAGATCCTCGCGGGAATCGAAATAGCGCACAGCGAGCGCCACCAGGAGCGGCAAGACGGCGGCCGCGATCCGCGCAGCGTGCAACCAGATCCAGTCCCTTCCGAGTTGCACCGGCACCGATACCGCGGACAGGGCCAGCATGAAGCCGACGAGCAGCAGGGTGATGCCGTCGGTCACGACCGGCGCCAAGCCGATCAGGGGCACCATAACCAGCAGCCCGAGGTGCTCGGAATCCCAGCGGCGGGCCAGCGTCAGCCCGCCGCCGGCGATCGCCGCGGCGAGGATCAACCCCAACGGCGCCGAGACCCAGTCGTAGATCGTGGTGACGGCGATGACATCCATATAGGCTGCGGCGACACCCGTGGCAGCCAGTGCGATCGCGCCGACCCGTCCACCCGGTCGCGCGTTGAGCCACCACGCGGTTCCCACAAGGGCCACGGCCAGCACGGCACCGGCAGCGACCCGGAACTCGGGACGCAGGATGCCTGCCTGCGCTGCCAGAACCAGCAGCAGGACGACGCCGATCAGCGTGACCGCGACGCCGGCGACGGCCAGCAGCTTTCCGATCCAGCCGTCCGAACGCTCCTTCGGCGGCATCTGCGGCGGCGGGGGTGGCGGAGGCAGCGGCCGGGGGGCCGGAGGTGGCGGCGGGTATTGAGGCCAGTACGGCATGGCCGGCGGCTGCAGCCGGGGCATCGGCTGCGGCGGGGCGACCTGCTGCGGGGCGACCTGCTGCGGGCGACCGGTGAGGATCCGGTCCAACTCGGTGAGATCGGACGACACCCTGGCGAGTTGATGCGATATCGCGGCGAAATCCGCGGAGAGCCGGGAGATGACGGCGGTGTGCGGTTCGGTCATGCCGCCATCGTGGCAGGGACCTGCCGGGCGGCGGATGAGTACAACTACTCGTCGAGGCCGTGTTCGATGGCGTAGCGCGCCAGTTCCACCCGATTGCCGATCTGCAGCTTGCGGAAGGTCGCCTGCACATGGTTCTCCACGGTGCGGTGACTCAGCGAGAGACGCGTCGCGATCTGCTTGGCGGTCAGCCCCTTGGCGACGTGGCGCAGCACCTCGGTCTCGCGTTCGGTCAGTGTCGGGCCCGTCGGCCCGGCCGCGCCGGCGGAGTCCCGGGCGATACGGCGGTACTCACCCAGGACAAGGCCGGCCAGGCCGGGGGTGAACACGGCTCGCCCCTGGGCGGTCGCCCGGACGGCGTCTACGAGCTCCTGCTTGGACGCACTCTTGACCAGATAGCCGGTCGCTCCCGCTTTGACGGCCTCGAGCACGTCGTCGCGTTCGTCGGACGCCGAAAGCACCAGGATCCGCGAGGACGGGGACACGGCGAGCACTTCGGCCGTCGCCTGGGCGCCGTCGCCGTCGGTCAACCGCATGTCCATCACCACCACGGCAGGCTGCACGACGGCTGCTCGCCGTTTCGCCGACGCCACACCGTCCGCGGTCGCCACCACATTGAAGCCGCTCGTCGGCCAGGTCCCTGGCGACCGCGTCGCGCCAGATCGGATGGTCGTCGACGACCATGACCGTGGTCGGCTGCTCGCTCACTGGCCTCTCCCGGTTGCGTGGCACGGTCAGCTCCCATTCCGTCCCAGCTCCGGGCCCGGTGCTCAGCTCGGCCCGGCCACCCAACCAATTCATGCGTCCCACAATCGATTTCGCTATGCCGACGCGGCCCTGGTCGACCGCTTCGCTCGAGCCTGCCGTCGGCGATCCCGATACCGTCGTCGCGCACACTGACCGTGACGGAATCGCCGAGGTCCTCGAGCAGAACATACGCGCGGGCGGCAGGCCCGGCGTGCGCCTCGGCGTTGTCGAGAGCGTTGCACACCGCCGCGAAGAGCTCGTCGGCCACCGCCGAGTCCAGCAGAACCGGGTCGGCGGGCACACTCACCGACACCCGATCGGAGGCCCGCCGCCGCAGCAGCGCTCCGACGTCGGCAGTCGCCGCATCCCGCGGTACGGGTTCGCCCGCACTGACCAGACGGCGCAGCGCACGTTCCTGCTCGCCGGCCAACTCGGCCAATTGGGCGGTTTCGCCGCCGATTTCCCGTCCCCGGCGGGCCACCAGCGCCAGCACCTGGATCGCGCCGTCGTGGACCTGCCGGGACAACCGCTCCCGCTCCTCGAGCGAAGCGGAAAGCCGGGCGGCCCGCTCCAGTTCGGCGTGCGCACGGCGGGCCGTCTGGGCCGCCATCCCCACCGCAAGGCCGACGGCCAACTCGATCACGATCGTGGCGTTGCGGCCGAGGTCGATGTGGACGTAGCCCTTGAGCGCCGCGCTGGCCGCCATGATGATCAGGCCGGTGAGCATCCCGGCGATCGGCCCGAACAGGATCGCCGCGGAGATGGTGGCGTTGGTCGCCCACAGGGTGGTCGGCCACGACTGGTTGTCGAGAACCCATTGGTCGGACGCGATGACCTCGGTGGTCAGCATCAGCGCCACCACCACCACGATCTCGGCGAGCACCCAGGCGGGCCTGCGCCCGAAACCCTGCAGGTAGGCGACGGCGCACCCGGCACTCCACGCGATCAGGACCGCGAACAGCAGCCAGCCGGCGACCGGATGGTCCAGGTCCGGGTTGATCACGACGCTGAAAGCCCAACGCGTAGACGCAGCTGAGCAGACGGAACACCTGAGCGGCCCGCCACAGCGGTGTGGCCGGGTCGGGCGCTACATCACCTTGGAGAGAAACGCTTTCGTCCGTTCGTGTTGCGGGTTGCGCATCACCTCGACGGGGTCGCCGCGCTCGACGACGACGCCGGCGTCCATGAACACCACCTCGTCGGCGACCTCGCGTGCGAAGCCCATCTCGTGAGTGACCACCACCATCGTCATGCCCTCGGAGGCAAGCTTCTTCATCACTCCGAGCACCTCGCCGACCAGCTCGGGATCCAACGCCGAGGTGGGTTCGTCGAACAGCATCAGCTTCGGATCCATCGCCAGTGCCCTGGCGATCGCGACGCGTTGCTGCTGTCCACCCGACAGCTGAGCCGGATAGGCCTCGGCCTTGTCGGCCATACCCACCTGCTCCAGCAAATCCTTGCCGCGCTTGACCGCGTCGCTCTTCTTGACGCCCTTGACCCGGATCGGCGCCTCGACGATGTTGCCCAGCGCCGTGCGATGCGGGAACAGGTTGAAGTGCTGGAACACCATGCCGACCTCGCGGCGCTGCTTGGAGACGTCGTTCGGTTTCATCTCGTGCAGCTTGCCGCCGCGTTCTTGATACCCGACCAGTTTGCCGTCGACGTAAAGCCGCCCAGCGGTGACGGTTTCGAGGTGGTTGATGCAGCGCAGGAACGTGGATTTACCGGACCCGGAGGGACCGACGAGCACCATCACCTGCCCCTCCTGCACCTCCAGCGTGATGCCCTTGAGCACCTTGAGCGCGCCGAAGTCCTTGCAGACGAGTTCGGCCTTGACCATCGGCCTGCTCGATCGGTTGTCGTCAGGTGTCACCGTCACATCCCACCTGTGCCTGTCTGCGCCTTGGCCAGCGCCTCGAGTTGTTTGGTGGTCAGCTTCCGCGACGCACCGCGGGAGAAATACCGCTCCAGGTAGTACTGCCCGACCATCAGGATGCTGGTGAACACCAGGTACCAGGTCGCCGCGACCATCAGCAGGGGCACCGGCTCGAAGATCCGCGCAGCGATCTCCCGGGACGTGATCCCGTACAGGTCCAAGGTGAAGGGCACGCCGGTCACCAGCGATGTGGTCTTGAGCATGCTGATGATCTCGTTGCCGGTCGGCGGGATGATCACCCGCATGGCCTGCGGGAGCACCGTGCGCCGCATCCCCATGCCCCACGACATACCCAGCGCCGTCGATGCCTCCATCTGGCCCTCCGGCACCGAACTGATGCCCGCGCGGATGATCTCGGCCATGTAGGCGGCCTCGTTGAGCGCCAGTCCCAGGGTGGCCAGCAGGAACGGTATCGACAGGTTCTGCAGGTTCAGGCTGAAGAACGTCGGGCCGAACGGCACGCCCAGCTGGATGTTCTGGTAAATCGTCGGAACCAGGCCCCAGAACACCAGCTGCACGTACACCGGTGTACCGCGGAAGATCCACAGATAGACCCACGACACCCACTGGAAAACCGGGTTCGGCGAGAGCCGCATCACGGCTAGCATGATGCCGAGCACGATCGCCAGCACCATCGAGTACACGGTCAGCTGCAGGGTGTTGAACAGGCCGACCGTCAGGACCCGTTTGTCGAACACGTACTGGCGGTAACGTCGACCAGCCGAAAGCCGGGTTGGTGGCCGCACCGTAGAGGAACAGCACAGCCAGGATGACGATGACGACCGCCGCCACCCAACGCCACGGGTGGCGCAGCGGGATGGCGTCGATGGCTTGCGGCGGCGTGCCGACATCGGTCATCTGAACTGCCTCCCCGGGTCAGGAGACCGCGCCGTTGATCACCGGCTTGTCGATCATGCCCTCTTCGAGGCCCCAGTTGGCCGCGATCTCCTTGTACTTACCGGTCTCGATCAGGTGCTCGAGTGCCTGCAGCAACGACTGGGCCAGCGGGGAGCCCTTGGCCACCGGCCACCCGTAGGGCGCCGAGTCGAACGTCTCACCGGCCTGCTCCAGCTTGCCGTTGGTCTGCTTGATCGCGTACAGCGTGACCGGCGAGTCCGCCGACATCGCATCGGCCTGGCCGAGGACGACGGCGTTGGTGGCCGCATCCTGGCTGTCGAACGGGATGATCTCGATCGGCGGCTGGCCGGCCTCGGTGCACTTCTTGCTCCGCGCGGGCAGTTCGTCGGTTTCCTGCACCGTCGTCGCCTGCACCGCGACCTTCTTGCCGCAAGCGTTCTCCGGGTCGATCCCGCCGCCCGCGGGCTGTGCCCACAGCGTGCCCGCGGAGAAGTAGGTGACGAAGTCGACCGTCGCCTCCCGCTCCTTGCTGTCGGTGAATGACGACATGCCGACGTTGAACGTGCCGCCCTGGATCGACGGGATGATCTTGGCGAAGTCGGCCTCGCGGTACTCCGGGGTCAGCCCCAGCGTCCCGGCGATCGCATTCATCAGGTCGACGTCGAACCCGACGATCTTGCCGCTCGGGATCCTTGAACTCGTTCGGAGCGTATGGAATGTTCACGCCGATGACGAGCTTCCCGGACGACTTGATGGCCTCGGGCACGGTGTTCGCGATCGCATCGACCTTCTCGGCCGGAGCCGACGCGGTCGGGGATCCTTCGCCACTGCTCGACTCAGTGCTGTTCGTACAGCCCGAAAGGGCCAGGGCGCCGGTGGCGGCGAACACCGCCGCGATGCGCCAGATCTTGGTCCGGCGGTCTTGACATCCACCCAACACGATTGTCTCTACTTTCTGCTTCGGGTCGCCAGCGTCTCCGAGGGGCCCTCCGCGCGTTCCCCAGCCAAGGACGTCAACGACCTATGATCCGGCGTGCAGCGCCGGTAACAGGACATTAACGACCGTATTGAGACATCACAGCCGTACTGCGAAATCCGGGGATCGACACGCCGGGTGTGCAACACTTCGCGCATGGAAACCGCCGCTCCCCCAAGCATGTTGCAGCATCTCTGGAAGTCGGCGCTGCTTTCGGGCGTTCTCGCCCTCATTCTCGGCGTAATGGTGTTGGCCTGGCCGGCAATCACCATCTTCGTGGCCGCCATCTTCTTCGGTGCCTATCTGTTGATCACCGGTATCTCTCAGGTCTTCTTCGCGTTCAGCCTGGATGTTTCCGCCGGTGGACGGGTCCTGCTGTTTCTCAGCGGCGCTGCCGCTCTCATCCTTGCGGTGCTGTGCTTCCGCAGCCTGCAGGAGTCCATCCTGCTGCTGGCGATCTGGATCGGGATCGGCTTCATCTTCCGCGGCGTGGCCACCGCGGTGTCGGCGATCAGCGACCCCACCCTTCCCGGCCGCGGCTGGGAGATCTTCATCGGTGTGATCAGCCTGATCGCCGGCGTGATCATGCTGGCCTCGCCGTTCGAGTCGCTGGCGACGTTGACGCATGGTCGTCGGCATCTGGCTCGTCGTGATCGGTCTCTTCGAGGTCGTGTCGGCGTTCGGTATTCGCAAGGCAAGCAAGAACATCGTCCGAGTTGAAGGAGAGAGTGACGGCTCCGCCGCCTGGGTAAGGCCGAAACCTGGCGCCGAGCGGCCCAAGAAGCTACTACACTCTGTCGTATTAGCAGAGTAGATTGGTTCCGGTAGAGCCCTGGGAGTGGCGCATGGACGCATTGGATGTGTCGCGGTGGCAGTTCGGTATCACCACCGTCTACCACTTTATTTTCGTGCCGTTGACCATCGGCCTTGCTCCCCTGATCGCCGTCATGCAGACGGTGTGGGTGGCCACGGGCAACCCCGCCTGGTACCGGCTCACCAAGTTCTTCGGCAAGCTCTTCCTGATCAACTTCGCGATCGGCGTGGCAACCGGCATCGTGCAGGAATTCCAGTTCGGCATGAACTGGAGCGAGTACTCCCGGTTCGTCGGTGACATCTTCGGCGCGCCGTTGGCATTCGAGGGTCTGATCGCCTTCTTCTTCGAGTCCACGTTCATCGGGTTGTGGATCTTCGGGTGGAGTCGTCTGCCGCGCCTGGTGCACCTGGCTTGTATCTGGATCGTCGCCTTCGGCGTCAACGCCTCGGCGTACTTCATCATCGCCGCGAACTCATTCATGCAGCATCCCGTCGGAGCCAAGTTCAACCCGGAGTCCGGTCGGGCGGAGCTCATCGATTTCGGCGCGCTACTGACCAACAACACCGCGATCTGGGCGTTCCTGCACGCGATCACCGCCTCCCTGCTGACTGCCGGGGCGTTCGTCGCCGGGATCATGCGCTTGGCTGATGGTCCGCTCGCACACCAGGTCCGAGGAGGCCGAGGCGCGCACGATGTACCGCCCGGCGACGATTCTCGGCAGCTTCGTCGCGCTGATCGCCGCAGTCGGCCTGGTGGCCACCGGTGACGTGCAGGGCAAGTTGATGTTCGTCCAGCAGCCGATGAAGATGGCGTCCGCGGAATCGTTGTGCCACACCGAAACCGACCCCGACTTCTCGATTCTGACGGTCGGCACGCACAACAACTGCGACAGCATCACCCGGGTGCTCGAGGTGCCCTACGTGCTGCCGTTCCTGGCCGAAAGCAAATTCTCGGGAGTGACCCTGCAGGGGGTCGAGGACCTCCAGCAGCAGGCGGAGGAGAAGTTCGGTCCCGGCAACTACCGGCCCAACCTGTTCGTCACGTACTGGGCGTTCCGCGCGATGATCGGCCTGCTGGCGGTTCCCGTCGCATTCGCACTGCTGAGTCTGTGGCTCACCCGCAGGGGCCGGATACCTGATCAGCGGTGGTACGGGACGTTGGGCATCCTCACCATCCCGACACCGTTCCTGGCGAGTTCCGCCGGCTGGGTGTTCACCGAGATGGGCCGTCAACCCTGGGTGGTGGTACCCAACCCGACCGGCGACCAAATGGTGCGAATGACGGTGCAGGACGGCGTGTCCAACCATGCGGCCGGCACCGTGCTGTTCTCCCTCGGGGTGTTCGCCCTGTTGTACGGCGCCCTGGCGGTGGCGTGGTTCTACCTGATGCGCCGATACGTCACGGAGGGCCCGCTCGAACACGACTCCGAGCCCGCGCCGCCGGCGCCGCCTGACAAGGACGACGTCGCGCCGCTGTCGTTTGCCTACTAGGAGACCGTCATGCCACTCCATGAACTGTGGTTCTATCTGATCGCCGTGCTGTTCCTCGGCTTCCTGGTGCTCGAAGGATTCGACTTCGGCGTCGGCATGCTGATGGCCCCGCTGGGCTCCAGAGGTGACGGGGACCCCGATGATCGCCGCCGCGCGGTGCTCAACACGATCGGACCGGTCTGGGACGCCAACGAGGTCTGGCTGATCACCGCGGGCGCCGCCATGTTCGCGGCGTTCCCCAACTGGTATGCCACGTTGTTCTCGGCGCTGTATCTCCCTCTGCTGGCAATCCTTTTCGGCATGATCCTGCGGATCGTCGGAATCGAGTGGCGGGGCAAGATCAACGATCCGCAGTGGCGGCGCTGGGCCGACATCGGCATTGCCCTGGGATCGTGGTTGCCCGCGATCCTGTGGGGCGTGGCCTTCGCGATCCTGTTGCGCGGACTGCCCATCGACGCCGACGGCCAATCCCAGGCCTCGATCGGCGACGTCCTCAGCCCCTACACGTTGCTCGGTGGCCTGGCCACCGCCTCGCTGTTCGCGTTCTACGGGTCGGTGTTCATCGCGCTGAAGACCTCGGGGGCCATTCACGATGACGCGTTCCGGTTCGGCCGGCTGCTCTCGATCCCGGTGATCGTGCTCGCCGGCGGTTTCGGGCTGTGGACCCAACTCGCCTACGGCAAGCCCTGGACCTGGCTGGCATTGGGGGTCGCGGTGGTGGCGTTGTTGGCTGCGGTCGCTCTCGTCTGGCAGAAGACCCGTGAAGGCTGGGCCTTCGCGTCGATCGTGGTCGTCGTCGCCGCGGTGGCGGTGCTGATCTTCGGCTCGATGTATCCCAACCTGCTGCCGTCGACGCTCAACCCCGACTGGAGCGTGACGATCGAGAACGGCTCGTCGACCCCCTACACGCTGCGGATCATGACCTGGGCCTCGCTCGCCCTGCTTCCGTTGGTGCTCACGTACCAAGGCTGGACCTACTGGGTGTTCCGCAACCGGATCAGCGTCGACGCGATACCCGCCTCCATCGGATTGTCGAGGCGACCGTCCTGACGGAGAACACGCGTGCCCCGATCGACCCGCGGCTGTGGCGGGCCTCGGCGGCGATGCGTCGTTTCCTGGTCGCGAGCACGGTGTGCGGCGTGCTCACCGCGGCGTGCACCATCGCCTCTGCGGTGGTCCTCGCAGGCATCGTCGCCAGTGTGATCACCGAGCCCGCCCAGGTGAACGAACACTGGGTGGCGATCGGAGTCCTGTTGGCGCTGTGGACCGTTCGCACGCTCGTGCAGTGGCTGCAGGGCAGGCTCGCGCAGCGGGGAGCCAGCTCGGTGATCGCCGACCTCGCCGACAAGGTACTGACGACCGCCACCTCGCTGCCGCCGCGTGAGCTGACCCGGCACCGTGACGATGCCGCCGTCGTCGTGACCCGGGGTCTGGACGGATTGCGTCCGTACTTCACCACGTATCTGCCGTCGCTGTTCCTCGCCGCGATCCTGACGCCAGCCACCGCTGCGGTGATCGCGCTGTACGACTGGCAGGCGGCGCTGATCGTGTTGATCGCGCTGCCGCTCATCCCGATCTTCATGGTGCTGATCGGCTTGGCCACGGCAGACCGATCCGCGGCGGCGCTGGTGGCCATGACGACGCTGCAGTCCCGGCTGCTGGACCTGGTGGCGGGTCTTCCCACCCTGCGCGCACTGGGACGGGCGCAGGGTGCGGCGACCCGTATCGCCGAACTCAGTGCGGCACATCGTCGTTCAGCGATGGCGACGATGCGCATCGCGTTCCTGTCCGCGCTGGTGCTCGAACTGCTCGCGACGCTCGGCGTGGCGCTGGTCGCGGTCAGCATCGGCATGCGTCTGGTCTACGGCGAGATGACGTTGACGGCGGGGCTCACCGCCCTGCTGCTCGCGCCGGAGGTGTTCTGGCCGCTGCGCCGCGTCGGCGCCGCGTTCCACGCCGCGCAGGACGGAAAGACCGCTGTGGAGGCGGCCTTTAAGTTCATCGACGCCGCCGCCCCGGCCCCGTCGGGGAACCGAGTCGTCCGAGAGCCCGTCACCGTGCAGATCGACGACCCGGACGTGAGCGTGCGACCCGGCCGGGTGACGGTCCTGACGGGTCCGAACGGCATCGGCAAAACCACGCTGCTGCAGGCGATCCTCGGCCTGAGTCCGGGCCGCATCCGCGTCAACGATGTCGACGTCGCCGACCTCGACCTGCCGCAATGGTGGTCGAAGGTGGCGTGGCTGGCGCAGCGACCGGTGCTGATCCCCGGCACGGTGCAGGAGAATCTCGAGCTGTTCGGTCCGCTGCCCGACCTGACTGCAGCCTGCCGGGCGGCGTGCTTCGACGACGTCGTCGCCGGACTTCCCGACGGTCTACAGACCGTGATCGGCCGCGGGGGTGTCGGCCTGTCGCTGGGCCAGCGGCAGCGACTCGGACTGGCCCGGGTGCTCGGCTCGGCGGCGCCGGTACTTCTGCTCGATGAGCCCACTGCACATCTCGACGGGCCGACCGAGGATCGGGTGCTGCGCGCCATCGCCCGGCGGGCCGCTGACGGCGCGACGGTGGTCGTCGTCGGGCACCGTGACCCGGTGCTGGCGCTCGGCAGTGTTTTTGATCTCGGAGTCGTCGACCTGGGGGCCGTCGGTGTCACGCACTGAGTCCTGCGTCGTTCGGCTGGTCCCTGCTGCGGCCGCGGCTGCCGCGGGTGGCGATGGCCGTCGCGTTCGGGGCGGGATCGCTGGGCAGTGCGCTCGCGCTGGCCGCGGTGTCGGCGTGGCTCATCACGAGGGCCTGGCAGATGCCGCCGGTGCTGGATCTGACGGTCGCCGTCGTCGCGGTGCGCGCGCTGGGCATCTCCCGCGGTGTGCTGGCGTACTGCGAACGGTTGGCCTCCCACGACACCGCGTTGCGCGCCGCGGGCACGGCTCGCGAGCGGCTCTTCACCCGGCTGGCCACCGGACCCGTCGACGCTGTGATGCGGCGGCACAGCGGCGACCTGGTGGCGCGGGTCGGATCCAATGTCGACGAGCTGTCCGACGTGCTGGTGCGCGCGGTGGTGCCGATCTGCGTGGCCTCAGTCCTCGCCGTGGCGGCGGTCGCGGTGATCGCTGTCATCTCCCCCGCGGCTGCGGCGGTGCTCGCCCTCTGCCTGGTGATCGCGGGAGTGGTCGCCCCCGCGATGGCGGCGCGCGCCGCATCAGCAGCCGAAACCGTTGCCGTCGAGCATCATTCACACCGTGACACCGCTGCGATGCTGGCTCTCGAACACGCACCTGAGTTGCGCGTCAGCGGCGGGCTGTCCGGTGTCATCGCCGAGGCCGGTGATCAGCAACGCGCCTGGGGACGCGCCATCGACCGCGCCGCCGCGCCTGCCGCAGTGGCTGCGGCCGCGCCCACCGCCGCCATCGGGATCAGCGTGCTCGGCGCACTGATCGCGGGCATCGCGCTGTCAGCCTCCGTCGCCCCGACCACCGTCGCGATCCTGATGCTGTTGCCGCTCTCGGCGTTCGAAGCCACCGCGGCGCTACCGGGTGCCGCTGTCGCGCTGACCCGGGCCCGCATCGCTGCGCGCCGCCTGCTCGCGCTCGCCGAACCCGACGATGCCACCCGCCGCCCGGCCGTCCCTCCCCTGGAGCTGCAACCGGGCGATCGGGTAGCGGTGGTCGGACCCAGCGGGTGCGGCAAGACCACCCTGCTCATGCAGACGCCCGGGGTGTTCTTCGCCGAGGACGCCCACCTGTTCTCCACCACCGTGCGCGACAACCTGCTGGTCGCCCGTGGCGACGCCAACGACGACGAGTTGCGGCACGCGTTACAGCGAAGCGGACTCGGCCGCTGGCTCGACGGACTGCCCGACGGGCTGTCCACCGTGCTCGTCGGGGGTGCGGCGGCGGTGTCGGCGGGACAGCGCAGGCGACTGCTGCTGGCCAGGGCGCTGGTGTCGGGGGCCACCACCCTGCTTCTCGACGAGCCGACCGAGCACCTCGACGCGTCCGACGCCGGCCGGATACTCGTGGATCTGCTCACGCCCGGGGCGATGTTCGCCGCGGACCGCACCGTCGTCGTCGCGACCCACCACCTGCCCGAAGACGTTCCCGACGAAGCTGTGACCGTGAACCTGGTGGTCCGGCGAGTAATCTCACCGGCATGAGCGAACCGCCGCCGCCGCAGCCACCCCCGTACGGCGCCTACCCGGGCGGCTACCCGCCACCGCCGCAGTACGGCGGCTACTATCCCCCGCCCGCGGCCACCCCGAAGAACGGCCTCGGCATCGCCTCGCTGGTAGTCGCGATCATCGCCTTGTTCACCGTCTTCGGCGGGATCGTGCTCGGGGTGGTGGCGGTGATTCTCGGCTTCCTGGGCCGGGGCCGGGTGAAGCGTGGGGAGGCCACCAACGGTGGCGTCGCGATCGCGGGCATCGTCCTGGGCGTTCTGAGCATCCTGGTGTCCGTCGCGGCGATCGCGATCGCGGTGTGGAGCTTCAGACAGGTCGGCGGCACCGACTACGTGGATTGCCTGTCCCGTGCCGGTTCGGATCAGCAGGCGGTTCAGGATTGCGCCGACGAGTTCACCCAGCGCGTGGAGGACCAGTTCTCGATCACGGTCACGCCGACGCCGTAGGCCGCCCCGGGAAGTACTTCACGATTCCCTCCTGCACGACGGTGGCCAGGAGCCGGCCCGACCGGTCGAAGAAGTGGCCGGTGCCCAGACCGCGCGACTCCGCCGCAACCGGCGAGGTCGTCGAGTAGAGCACCCAGTCGTCGAACCGGAACGGCCGGTGAAACCACACCGAGTGGTTGGTGGTCACCGCGAAGATCCGGTCGTAACCCCACGACAACCCGTGGGTGGTGATGATCGAGTCGAGCACCGTGGTGTCCGACGAGTAGACCAGCGCAGCGCCGTGCAACACCGGATCGTCGGGCATCACCCCCTGGGCCTTCATCCAGACCTGGTTGTGGGTGAGCCGCTCACCTTTGTCACGCATCACCCAGGCCGGATCGTTGGTGTAGCGCCATTGGATGGGGCGCAACGCATTTGCGAAGTGCGGCACCACATCCTCGTACCCGCGCAGCAGGTCGTCGATCGGTGGCAGGTCTTCGGGATCGTCCAGCTGCGGCGCCTCGACGCCGTGCTCGAGGCCGCGACCACCGGACAGGTACGACACCATTGCGGTGGTCAGCAGCTGGCCCTTCTGCATCACGTCGACGCGCCGGTTGGCGAACCGGCGCTCGTCGCGCAGCCGCACCACGTGGAACTCCAGGTCGAGCTCGGGGTTGCCGCCGGCGATGAAATGCACGGACAACGCGCTGGGCGGCAGCGGGTTCTCGAGGGTTCGTCCTGCCGCCACGAACGCCTGCGCCATCATCTGGCCGCCGAAGGTGCGGACCGGGTTCTTGCTCGGGTGGGCGCCGATGAAGGTGTCGTCGTCGGGGCGCTCGAGGTGCAGTATCGCCAGCAGCTCGTCGAAGTCGGCGTGTGGATCAGTCTCCCGCACGCGCTACCCCTCTGCCCGGCCTAGACGTCGTCCTCCCCGATTCGGTGGACATGGATCAGATTCGTGGAGCCTACTGTGCCCGGTGGAGCGCCCGCGACGATGACCACCAAGTCACCGCGCTTGTAGCGACCCAGATCCAACATCGATTTGTCGACCTGCCGGATCATTCCGTCGGTGGTCTCGATGTGCGGAACGATGAACGTCTCGGTGCCCCAGGTGAGCGCCAGCTGGCTGCGCACCTCGGGCAACGAGGTGAACGCCAGCACCGGTAGCGGCGTGTGCAGACGGGCGAGCCGGCGCACCGTGTCACCGGACTGGGTGAACGCGACCAGCGCCTTCGCATCGAGTCGTTCGCCGATGTCACGGGCCGCGTAGGAGATCACTCCGCGCTTGGTGCGGGGCGTGTGGGTCAGCGGCGGCGCGGTCACCGAGTTGTCCTCGACAGCCGAGATGATGCGGGCCATCGTCTTGACGGTCTCGAACGGGTACTTGCCCACCGAGGTCTCCCCCGAGAGCATCACCGCGTCCGCCCCGTCGAGCACAGCGTTGGCCACGTCGGACGCCTCGGCCCGGGTGGGCCGGGAGTTCTCGATCATCGACTCCAGCATCTGGGTGGCCACGATGACGGGTTTGGCGTTCTCCCTTGCCATCTGGATGGCACGCTTCTGCACCAGCGGAACTTCCTCAAGGGGCAGCTCCACGCCGAGGTCACCACGGGCGACCATGATCGCGTCGAACGCCAGCACGATCGCCTCGAGGTTGTCGATCGCCTCCGGTTTCTCCATTTTGGCGATGACGGGCACGCGGCGACCGACCCGGTCCATCACCTCGTGCACCAGGTCCACGTCGGCGGGCGAACGCACGAACGACAACGCCACCAGGTCGACACCGAGCCGCAGCGCGAACTCCAGGTCGGCGATGTCCTTCTCCGACAGCGCCGGCGCCGAGACGTTCATCCCCGGCAGCGACATGCCCTTGTTGTTGCTGACCTTGCCACCCTCGGTGACGGAGCAGACCACGTCGTTGCCGTCGATATGCTCCACGACCAGACCGACGTTGCCGTCGTCGACGAGGACCCGGTTGCCCGGCGCTGCGTCCTGAGCCAGGCGCTTGTAGGTCGTCGACACCCGATCATGGGTGCCCTCGCAGTCCTCGACCGTGATCCGCACCGTCTCGCCGTTCGCCCAGACGGTGGGTCCGTCGGCGAACCGGCCCAGCCGGATCTTCGGTCCTTGCAGGTCGGCGAGGATTCCCACGGCGTGTCCGGTGACATCGGAGGCGGTCCGAACGCGTTTGTAGTTTGCCTCGTGGTCGGCGTAGTCGCCATGACTGAAGTTCAACCGGGCCACATCCATCCCGGACTCCACGAGCTTCCGGATAGCCTCTTCCGAGCCAGTGGCGGGGCCCAGCGTACAGACGATCTTTGCGCGTCTATTCACGGACATTGAGCATAGTCGTTAGTCGATTCAGACGACGGCCAATGGAAAGGTGCCCGGCCTGACCGGCGCGGGAAGGTCCGACTCCCCCATCAGATAACTGTCGACGGCGTGGGCGGCACTGCGGCCCTCCGCGATCGCCCACACGACCAGCGAGGCGCCCCGGTGCGCGTCGCCGCAGACGAACACCCCTGGCGCATCCGTCTGCCAATCCTGTCCGCACGGCAACGCCCCACGGCGGCTGAGCGCGAGCCCGAGACCGTCCAGCAGCGGCATGTGCTCGACGCCATCGAACCCGATCGCCAATAGGGCCAGCTCGCAGGGGATCTCCAGGGAATCACCCACCGGCACGATGTGACGTCGTCCTGATTCGTCGCGCTCGACTTTGACCTCGGCGATCTCCATCGCGCGGACATTGCCCTGCTCGTCGCCGAGAAAGCGCTGCACCGCCACCTGGTAGCGGCGGTCGCCGCCTTCGGCGTGTGCGGGTGACAGGCGGGTACGCAGCACTATCGGCCACGTCGGCCATGGCGTCCGCGAGTCGTCGCGCAACTCCGGCGGTTCGGGGTTGTAGTCCAGTTGGGTCACCGACCTGGCGCCCTGGCGGTGCGCGGTGCCCAGGCAGTCCGCGCCGGTGTCGCCGCCGCCGATGATGACGACGTGCTTGCCCGCGGCGCTGACCTCGCTCGGTCCGTCGCCCTCGCATTCCTTGTTGGCCGGCACCAGGTGCTCCATCGCCAGGTGCACACCCTTGAGGTTGCGGCCCTCCACGTCGTTGTCCCGCGCGCGCAGCGCTCCGACCGCGAGCACGACGGCATCGTGCTGGGCCCGGAGCTGATCGATCGGCAGGTCGACGCCCACCTCGCAGTCGGTGACGAAACGTGTTCCCTCAGCGCGCATCTGGGCGAGTCGCTGGTTCAGCCCGGCCTTCTCCAGCTTGTACTCCGGGATGCCGTAACGCATCAGGCCGCCGATCCGGTCGTCACGCTCGTAGACCGTGACGTCGTGGCCCGCACGCGTGAGCTGCTGAGCCGCGGCCAGACCTGCAGGGCCTGAGCCGACGACCGCGACGCGCTTGCCGGTGGAGATGGCCGCGGGCTGCGGTTCGATGATCCCGTCCATCCACGCCTGGTCGACGATCGTCTGCTCGATGCGTTTGATCGTCACGCTGCCACCGGTCTGCTCCTCGGAGATCGACAGCACACACGCGGCCTCGCACGGGGCGGGGCACAACCGGCCGGTGAACTCCGGGAAGTTGTTGGTCGCATGCAACCGGTCACTGGCCGCGTCCCACCGGCCCCGGCGGACCAGGTCGTTCCACTCGGGGATCAGATTGCCCAGCGGGCAGCCCGCAGTTCCGGAGTGGCAGAACGGAATCCCGCAGTCCATGCAGCGGCGGGCCTGCTGGGAGACCTCGCCGGCCCGCTGATGGGGATCCTGCTGCTCATAGACCTCGCGCCAGTCGCCGACCCGTTCGTCGACGGGCCGTTTGGTGGCGTCGATCTTCGCGACTTCGAGAAACCCATGTGGATCAGCCACGGCTAGCCTCCATGATCGCTGTGTCGACGTCGCGCCCTTCGGCTTTGGCCATCCGGGTGGCCTGCAGCACGCGCTGGTAGTCGCGCGGCATGACCTTCGTGAATTGGGCACTGCGCCTTGGCCAGTCCGACAGCACCGAGGTCGCCACCGTGCTGCTCGTGTATCGCGCGTGCTGCGCGATCACGTCGCGCAGCCACATCAGGTCCTCCGGATCGAGGCGCTGCAACTCCACCATGTCGGCGTTGACCCGTTTGGGGTCGAGGCCGAGGACGAACGCGATCCCGCCCGACATACCCGCGGCCATGTTGCGGCCGACCCTGCCGAGCACCACGACTCGGCCGCCCGTCATGTACTCGCACGCGTGATCGCCCACACCTTCGACGACGGCAAGGGCACCGGAGTTGCGCGCGGCGAACCGCTCGCCGGCGCGGCCGCGCAGGTACACCTCGCCCGAGGTGGCGCCGTAGAGCAGGGTGTTGCCGGCGATGACGTTGTCCTCGGGAAGGAACAGCACATCATCCTGAGGCTTGACGATCACTTTGCCACCCGAAAGACCCTTGCCCACATAGTCGTTGGCGTCACCGATGAGTTCCAGCGTGATGCCCGGCGGCAGGAACGCGCCTATCGACTGGCCCGCCGAGCCGGTGAGGGTCACATGGATGGTGTCGTCGGGCAGACCCTGGGCGCCGTAGCGCCGGGTGACCTCACTGCCGAGCAGCGTTCCCACCGTGCGGTTGACGTTGCGCACCGGCAGTTCCAGCCTCATCGGGTGCGCATCCTCGAGCGCACCTTCGGCGAGCTGGATCAGGGTCCGGTCGAGCGCCTGTGCCAGGCCGTGATCCTGGTCCCGCACCCGCCTGCGCTGCGTGAGCTTGGCGCCGTGAGCATCCGTGGGCACCGCGAAGATCGGGGCGAGGTCCAGGCCCTTGCTCTTCCAGTGCGCGACACCCGTGTCGGTGTCGAGGACCTCGGCGTGTCCGACGGCTTCGTCGATGCTGCGGAACCCGAGCTCGGCGAGGTACTTGCGGAGGTCCTCGGCGATGAATTGGAAGAAGTTCTCCACGAACTCGGGCTTGCCGTTGAATCGCGCTCGCAGCTCCGGGTTCTGCGTCGCGACACCCACCGGGCAGGTGTCGAGGTGGCACACCCGCATCATGATGCAGCCTGCCACCACCAGGGGCGCGGTGGCGAAGCCGAACTCCTCGGCACCGAGCAGCGCTGCGACGATCACGTCACGCGCGGTGCGCATGCCGCCGTCACACTGGACGGTGATCCGGTCACGCAGGCCGTTGAGCACCAGGGTCTGCTGGGTGTCGGCCAGTCCGATCTCCCAGGGCGCGCCGGCATGTTTGAGGCTGGTCAGCGGGGCCGCGCCGGTGCCGCCGTCGTAGCCGGAGATGAGTACGACGTCGGCGTGCGCCTTGGAAACGCCGGCGGCGACGGTGCCCACTCCCACCGAGCTGACCAACTTGACGTGGATGCGGGCGTCGGAGTTGGCGTTCTTGAGGTCGTGGATCAGCTGCGCGAGGTCCTCGATCGAGTAGATGTCATGGTGCGGCGGCGGTGAGATGAGCCCGACGCCCGGGGTCGAGTGGCGGGTCTTGGCGATGTTGGGATACACCTTGTAGCCCGGAAGCTGGCCGCCTTCACCGGGTTTGGCGCCCTGAGCCATCTTGATCTGGATGTCGGAGGCGTTCACCAGGTAGTCGCTGGTCACACCGAAGCGGCCCGAGGCGACCTGCTTGACCGCGCTGCGCCGCTGCGCGTCGTACAGGCGGTCGACATCTTCGCCGCCCTCCCCCGAGTTCGATCGGCCGCCGAGCTTGTTCATCGCGATGGCCATCGTCTCGTGGGCTTCGGCGGAGATCGAACCGTAGCTCATCGCCCCGGTGTTGAACCTCCTGACGATGGATTCGACCGACTCGACCTCCTCCAACGGCACCGGCGGGCGAAGGTCCTTCCGGAAACCGAACAGCCCACGCAGCGCGCCGCCTTCGCGCGCCAGCCGGTTCACCTCGTCGGAGTAGTTCTGGAAGACCTCGTAGCGGCCGGTTCGGGTCGCATGCTGAAGCAGGAAAACCACCTCCGGTGTGAAGAGGTGTAGTTCACCCTCTCGCCGGAAGGCGTACTCGCCGCCCACCTCCAGGCGCCGGTGCACCCGCTCGGTGGGGTTCTCCGGGTACGCACGGCGATGGCGCAACTTGACCTCTTCGGCGATGACCTCGAGTCCGATGCCGCCGAGCTGGGTCGGGGTACCGCTGAAGTATTCGTCGATGACGTCCTTGTCGATCCCGACCGCCTCGAAAGCCTGTGCCCCGGTGTAGGAGGCGACCGTGGAGATGCCCATCTTGCTCATCACCTTCATGACGCCCTTGCCCAGCGCCTTGAGGTAGTTACGCACGGCGGTGGCGGCCTCGATGCCCGTGAGTTCACCCTCGCGGATGAGATCCTCGATCGACTCGAAGGCCAGATACGGGTTGACCGCGGCGGCACCGAAACCGATCAGCATCGCGATGTGGTGGACCTCGCGGGCGTCGCCGGTCTCGACGACGAGAGCCACCGTGGTGCGTTCCTTGGTGCGCACCAGATGGTGGTGCACAGCAGACACGGCAAGCAACGAGGGAATCGGCGCCCTGGTGTGGTCGGAGTCCCGATCTGAGATAACCAGTGTCCGTGCGCCTTTGGCGATGGCCTCGCAGGCCCGAAGGCGTAGATCCTCGAGTGCTTCAGCCAGACCTTCGCCGCCGCGTTCCACGTCGTAGAGGGCCCGCAGGACCGCCGTTCGCAGGCCGGGCTGTTCCCCGTCATCGTTGATGTGGACGATCTTGTTGAGGTCGTCATTGTCGAGGACAGGCCAACTGAGTTTGATCTGGCGGCAGGAAGCCGCGGTGGGTTCCAGCAGGTTGTGCTCAGGACCCATGACGCGCGACATCGAGGTGACCACCTCTTCGCGGATCGCGTCCAGCGGCGGGTTGGTCACCTGGGCGAAAAGTTCGACGAAGTAGTCGTACAGCAGCTTCGACCGCTGCGACAGCACGGCGGTAGGGGTGTCGGTTCCCATCGATCCCAGCGGTTCGGCACCCGAAGCCGCCATCGGGGTGAGCAGGATGCGCAGATCCTCCTCGGAATAACCGAAGGCAACCTGTCGGCGCACCACCGACTCGTGGTTGGGCTGAACACGGGCCCGGTCGGGCAGCGTTTTGAGGTCGAGCAGTCCGGAGTGCAACCATTCACCGTAGGGCTCGGCCTTGGCGAGCTCCTCTTTGACCTCGTCGTCGGAGACGATGCGGCCCGCCGCGGTGTCGATCAGGAACATCTTGCCCGGCTGCAGCCGACCCTTGGCCACGATCTGGGCTGACGGCACGTCCAGTACGCCGCTTTCGCTGGCGAGAATGATGCGGTCGTCGATGGTGCGCCACCAGCGTCCGGGCCGTAATCCGTTGCGGTCCAGAACAGCTCCGACCAATGTCCCGTCGGTGAAGGTGACGCAGGCGGGCCCGTCCCACGGCTCCATCAGCGACGCGTGGAACTGCCAGAACGCCCGCTCGGCGGGGTCCATGGCGGTGTTGTTCTCCCACGCCTCCGGGATCATCATCAGAACGGCATGGGGCAGGCTGCGGCCACCGAGGTGCACCAGCTCGAGAACCTCGTCGAATGACGCCGAGTCGGAGGCCTCGGGCGTGCAGATGGGCGAAAGTCTGCTCAGGTCGCCGGGAATCCGCGCGCTGTCCAGCATGGCTTCGCGGGCGTGCATGCGGTTGCGGTTTCCGCGCACGGTGTTGATCTCGCCGTTGTGGGCCACAAACCGGAACGGATGAGCCAACGGCCAGGACGGGAACGTGTTCGTCGAGAACCGGCTGTGCACGATCGCGATGGCGCTGATGCAGCGTTCGTCGCGCAGGTCCGGAAAGTATTGGGGCAGCTGCATTGTCGTCAGCATGCCCTTGTACACCATGGTGCGGCTGGACAGCGACGGGAAGTAGACGCCGGTGCGCTCGGCGCGCTTGCGCATCGGATACACGCGCCGATCCAGATCGATGCCGGCGACTTTGTGTTCGGGCGCTGCGACGAAAAGCTGGGACATGTAGGGCATACAGCCCAGGGCGGTGACGCCGATTTCGGCGTCGATCAGGGTCGACAGGTACCTTGCGCCAGCCGAGGACCTCAAGGCCCTCCTCTTCGGCGATCGCTTCGACGGTTTCACGTGCGGTCGGCACGGGCGACGGGATCCTGGGGCAGGTAGCAGATGCCGGCGGCGAAGGTGTTGGTGCCGTCGGCCGCGGGGGCCGGGAGTGCGAAGTCGACGACGTCGCGCAGCAGATCGACGGGCAGCTGGATCAGGATGCCTGCTCCGTCACCGCTGTTGGGTTCGGCCCCGGCCGCTCCGCGGTGCTCGAGATGCTCCAAGGCGATGAGACCGTCGGAAACGATGGAGTGCGAACGCCGACCCTGGATGTCGGTGACCATGGCGACACCGCACGAATCCGCCTCGTTGGAGGGGTCGTACAGGCCTTGGGGTTCGGGCAATGCCGAAAACAGCATGGACATGGGCCTCCGCAGTCCTGAACTTCGTCGTCAGGGACTGCACCGGCCCGTCGGCCGAGTGTATCAGCGCAGGCCGGTGGCTACCCGTCGAGAACCGTGGGGACCAGCGGGAATCCAGGCAGATTTCGGACCACGGTCCACGACACGGCCGCCGCGATGATCACGACGAACGCAGGTGTATTCAATGCCGGCTTTCCGCGGTTCCGGCGCACCAGCACCCAGGACAACAGCACGGGCAGGCCGATGAGCAGGAAGGCGTTGTCGACGAACGCGGCGGCCAGGTCGCCGTGCAGCAGGTCGTGAGTCATCCGGAGTCCCCCGCATGCCGGGCAGTTCCAGCCCGTGAGCGCCTTGAACGGGCAGGGCGGGAAAACGAAACTCGGGCTGTGCGGATTCCCGAAGCCGACGTAGGCGAGGCCGCCCACCACCACGGCGCCCGTGCCGAGGGCGCCGTAGCGTTTGGACGTCGGGCTAAGTGCCATCGCGCAGGGGACGCCCCTCCGGATCCCGCACCTTGTCGGTGAGGATCAGGACGGCGTCGACGATTCCCCAGATGACGGCGCCAAGACCGCAGGTGATCAGACCGACGACGAGTTGGGCGATGCCCAGACCCGTGTAGCCCAGGTAGATGCGCCCGATACCGACCAGACCCACCAGCCCGAGCAGCTGAAGCAGCCCGGCAACCACTTTGGACTTCTCCGAGAGGGGTTCACCCGTCATCGGATGGCGGCCGAAGGGCGCACCGGGATCGGCGTAGGCGGGAGGATACTGCGCCGCGGGGGGATCGCCCCGCTGGGGGATATTGCCCCATCGGCGGCGGATATTGCCCCGGCGGGGGAAACTGGCCCGGCGGCGGGTAACCCGGCTGCGGTGGGGGCGTGTACGAATTTCCACCCTCGTTGCCACTGAACTGGGGTTCGGTCATGTTCCCAGCATGCCAGACCGCACACCGGTCAGAAGGGTGGTGGTTCGTAGGTGGCGGCGAGCCAGGCTTGGTGCTG
Source organism: uncultured Actinomycetota bacterium (assembly GCA_963771335.1). Taxonomy (GTDB): domain Bacteria; phylum Actinomycetota; class Actinomycetes; order Mycobacteriales; family Mycobacteriaceae; genus Mycobacterium. The sequence continues at coordinate 110,698 of CAVYTD010000015.1, forward strand.
GCGTTCGAGTTCGGCGTCGATGGCCAGGCGTCGTTGGCGTTCCTGTTTGATCCGTGCCGCGCGGATCTGGCCGCGGGTGCGCCGACGTTTAGGCATCATCGCGCCACGCTCCGCAGAGGAGGTGCTCGGCGCAGTAGACGCTGCCACCGCCCCGGTGGGCTGGGCTAGCGCCGGGAACAGCGTCGCGCCGTGGGCTTCGGTGACATACCGGTGCCCCGTCGGCGCGATCAACTCGACTGTGCCGTCGGGTCGTTGCTCGTCACTCCAGCCCTGCGGGCCGATGTAGAACGTCTTGACCAAGTGATGCGTCCGGCAATAGGCCTTGAGGTCGGAAGCGTGGGTCGCCCCGAACGGCCACGGCACGGTGTGGTCGAGATCGCAGTCCGCCACCGGCGCATCACAGCCCGGCCACCGGCACGTCAAATCCCGCCACCGCACAAAGTCGGCCAACGCCGCCGACGGCCGATACCCCTGCTCTGGCGCACTGCCTGGTGTCACGACGGGCTTGATCGTCGCACCGGCGGCGGCAAGGTCGCGCACCGACTCGGCCGGCAGGATCCCCAAACCCGCCAGATAGCCCGGCTGATCACCGGTCCCCTCCAGGGTGGCCCGCTCGGCAAGCGCATGGATGACGACCTTGGCCGCCGAGTCCCGCAGCACGGTGGCCGGGCACTCGCTCGAACCACACTGGCACCTCAACGACCCTTCCTGGCGGCCGAGCGCGCCACAGGCATCCGAGCGGCGCTGCGCTTTGGTGCGCGGATCATTCGGGCACACCGTGTCGGCCACATTGTCCAACCGCTGATCGAGCGCCGCCGCATCGGCGGCGTTGAGCAGCCCCCCGGCGAAGGCCATCCCGGGCGCCACCTCATCGACCTCGAAGTAGCGGCTGTCCTTGACCACCGGCGGGACCCGCACCCCGGCCGGATCGACCTTGGCCACCCAGAGATCGACCCGGTCGCGAAGCTTGCGCGTGGACAGCCTCATCCACCGGTGCGCCCGCTGGGCCATCACCTCATCCACCGCCGCCATCACCGCGTCATCGACGTTCTCGGTGCGCGTGAGGATCGTCGACACCATCCGGTAATCGATCGCGCCGGTGATGAACACCGCAGCCACCTTCGGCAGCCGCTGATACAACGCCACCGCGGTCTGCACCTGGATGCTCGCCCGCGCCCGACTGATGTTCTGCGCCGCCGACACCTCCGCCGCGACCGCAACCACCGCATCACAAAGCCACAACTGCCGCTCGGCGTAATCCCTGGCCCGATCGGCATGCAACGCCGCCACCGCCGCCAACCGCTGCGCAATCGCCACCGACTCCGCCCGAGCAGCCGCGCTCATCACATCGATCAACTCAGCCGGCGGACGATCCTCGAACATACTTTCGATTGTGCCGTAAGGGTCCGACATTGGGTCGTCGAGATCCCTGCTCTGGATAACTCGGCGACCTCGTCGAAACGACTCTGCGTCAGCGTTTCCTGCGGCGGCGCAGCCATTGGCGAACCCGGCCGATCTGCGTGGAATCAGCTCTATCGGAGGGGGTTTCAGCCCAGGCAATGCCTGCAGACCCCGAGACCAACGAAGGGACCGCGTCATTTTCGACCGCGACACCGTCGGCATGCAGGGCGTCCTCGGCTGGACCAGGCCCGTCGACGTCAGCCTCGGCAGGCAACTCAGCCGCATCGGCCTCGCCGTCGACCGCGACCTCGTGAGCATCCGCCACCTCAGCGCCCTCCAACTCGGTCACCGAATCCTCCGACTTCTCGGCCTCGACCGAATCGTCCGCAGGCTCCCCCTCGATAGGGTCAGCGGGAGCCTCGGACTGCTCGACGTCGACCTCGGCCGCGAGAGCCTCCGCGTCTGCCTCGCCCTCACTGGCGGTTTCATGAACAACCGAAGCATCCTCGGCAGCCTGCGCCACATCGTCGCCCTCCACCGAACCCAAACCGCCGGGTTCGTCGATCTGAGTCACCGATTCATCGGAGTCGTCGCTCGCACCTTCGTCGGCGTCGTCCGCAACTTCGGCGACGTCAGCTCCAAGCTCTGCGGCGTCCGCCACCCGTTCCGACTCAGCCTCGACGTCCGCAGCTAGAGCCTCTGCGTCGGCCTCACCCTCGACCGCGACTTCGTGGGCATCCGCCGCATCCTCAGCAGCCTCAACGACCTCGTCGCCATCGACCGAACCAAAACCACCAGCCTCAACAGCTTCGGTCACGGCCTCGCCCGACTCCTCGGCCTCGCCCGACACGGCGGCCTCAACGACCGGCTCCGCCGCTGGCTGCCCGTCGACAGCCCCGCCAGACGGAGCCTCGGTCACCGAATCGGCATCAACCTCGGCAGCAAGTACCTCCGCGTCGGCCTCACCCTCGACCGCGACCTCATGAGCCTCCGACGCGCCCTCGGCCGCCGCGGCCACCTCGTCGCCCTCGACCGAACCAAGACCGCCGACCTCGTCAGCTTCGGTCACCGATTCGTCCGACTCCTCGGCCTCGACCGACACGGCGGGCTCACCGACCGACTCCGCCGCTGCCTGCCCGTCGACAGCCCCGCCCTCGACGGCTGCCTCATGAGCCTCCGGCGCGCCCTCGGCCGCCTCAACGACTTCGTCGCCCTCGACCGAACCAAGACCGCCGACCTCGTCAGCTTCGGTCACCGATTCGTTCGACTCCTCGGCCTCGCCCGACTCGGCGGGCTCAACCACCGGCTCCTCCGCTGCCTGCCCGTCGACAGCCCCGCCAGACGGAGCTTCGGTCACCGATTCGGCCTCGCCCTCGACCGCGACCCCATGAGCCTCCGACGCGCCCTCGGCCGCCTCAGCCTCATCGGTTTCGGTCCCCGACTCGTCCTGGGGCTCAATACCCAGACCGCCCGCCTCGTCCGCCTCGGTGACCGACTCGTCCTCGCGCTCAGCCTCGCCGGACTCGCCCTCGACCTCGGCAGCCTCACCGGTCGACTCGGTCACCGATTCAGCGGAGTCCACGCCGACGACGTCGGCTTCAAGTCCCCCAGGCACCGATTCAGCTTCAGCCTCAGCAGCTTCAGCGACTGATTGCTCGGCGTCCTCGTCGGCCACCTTGGCGGCGGCAACGCCTGTCGTGGATCCAGCAACCACCAGCCCCGTGACGAAATCCTCCACATCGATGTCGTCGTCGACTTCGGCGTCACCCCGCAGCGTCGCCGGATCCTCCCGGCCCTTGGGCGCAGCCATGATGTAGACGACCGCACCGATGAAAACGAAGGTCGATGTGAACGAATTGACCCGGATGCCCGCCAGGAGGGTCGCGGCATCGCTGCGCATCAGCTCGATCCAGAACCGGCCCACGCAGTACCCCGCGACGTACATCGCGAACAGTCGACCGTGCCCGATCTTGAACCTGCGGTCGATGACGATCAGCGCCGCAAAAATCAGCAGGTTCCAGAGCAACTCGTACAGGAACGTCGGATGGACCACCTCGACCAGTCGGCCGGTCGAGACGCCGTTCAGCGAATCGAGCACGCCGGCAGCGTTGCGGCGCTCGTAGATCTCCAGACCCCAGGGCAGGTCAGTCGGCCGGCCGAAGAGCTCCTGGTTGAAATAGTTACCGAGCCTGCCGATCGCTTGGGCGAGAACGATTCCCGGCGCGACCGCGTCGCCGAACGCCGGCAGCGGTATCCCCCGCAGCCGACACGCAATCCACGCACCGATGCCTCCCAGCGCGACGGCACCCCAGATGCCGAGCCCGCCGTCCCAGATCCGCAGGGCCGCAAAGAAACCTGCACCTTCGTCACCGAAGTACGTTCTCCAGTCGGTGATGACGTGATAGAGACGGCCACCGACAAGCCCGAAAGGCACAGCCCACAGCGCGACGTCGTAGACGACGCCGGGTTCGCCTCCCCTGGCCGCCCATCGCCGGTCCCCGATCACCAGGGCGGCGATGATCCCGACGATGATGAACAGCGCATACGCCCGCAGTGGCGCACCGAAGATATGCCAGACACCCTGAGAAGGACTCGGGATGTACGCCAGAACGGTCGCCGTCACGCAGTGATCCTCTGGCGCACTCCGTCGGCGAGTTCCTCGGTCAAGGACCGCAGCGCGGGGATGCCGTCCTTGAGCGCAGACACCAGCGCCGAACCCACGATGACGCCGTCCGCGTAGGCGCCGATCTCCGCCGCCTGTTCGCGGGACCGCACCCCCAGTCCGACGCCGACCGGGATGTCCGAGATCGCCTTGACCCGCCGGACGAGCTCAGGTGCGGCATTCGAGACGGCGTCACGTGCGCCGGTGACGCCCATCGTCGACGCCGCGTAGACGAACCCCCGCGACGCCTGGACCGTCTCGGCCAACCGCTCCGGCGTCGACGACGGCGCCACCAGGAAGATCCTGTCCAGGCCGTGCGCCTCGGAGGCCGCCAGCCACTCATCCGCCTCGTCCGGAATCAGATCCGGGGTGATCATCCCGAGCCCACCTGCCGAAGCCAGGTCGCGGGCGAAGGTGTCAACTCCCTTGTGCAACACCAGGTTCCAGTAGGTCATCACGACCGCGCGGCCACCGGCGTTGCTGATCGCCTCGACCGCGGTCAGCGTGTCACGTACCCGAACACCGCCGGCCAATGCCGCCTCGGTCGCCGCCGCGATGGTAGGCCCGTCCATCCCCGGATCGGAGTAGGCGATGCCGACCTCGATCAGATCGCATCCGGATTCGACCAGTGCGGTCATCGCCGCGATGGAGGTCGTCACATCAGGAAAGCCCGTGGGCAGATACCCGATCAGTGCCGAACGATCCTCATTGCGGCACAAATCGAACAGGCTTGCCAGCCTGCTCATGGTGTTCCGGTTTCGAGCAGACCGAACCACTTCGCTGCCGTCTCGACGTCCTTGTCGCCACGGCCGGACAGGTTCACCAGAATGATCGATCCTGCACCGAGTTCCGGACCCAGCTTCAGAGCGCCCGCCACGGCGTGCGCCGACTCGATGGCGGGGATGATCCCCTCCAGCCGGCTCAACAGCGACAACGCGTCCATCGCCTCGGTGTCGGTGATCGGTTCGTAGCGTGCCCGGCCCACATCTTTGAGCAGCGCATGCTCTGGGCCGACCCCCGGATAGTCCAAACCTGCAGAGATCGAATGAGATTCGATGGTTTGACCGTCCTCGTCCTGCAAGAGATACGAGTACGAGCCCTGAAACGCTCCCGGCGTTCCACCGGTGAACGTCGCCGCGTGTCGTCCAGTTTCGACGCCGTCGCCTGCCGCTTCGTAACCGATCAGGCGCACCGCAGGGTCGTCGATGAATGCGTGGAACACACCGATCGCGTTGGAACCGCCGCCCACGCACGCGACCACAGCGTCGGGAAGACAGCCGGCCTGGTCCAGAATCTGGGCGCGGGCTTCAAGCCCGATCACCCGCTGGAAGTCGCGCACCATCATCGGGAACGGGTGCGGGCCGGCCGCCGTGCCGAAGCAATAGTAGGTGTTGTCGGCGTTGGTGACCCAGTCCCGGAATGTCTCGTTGATGGCGTCCTTGAGGGTCTTGGACCCGGACTCGACCGGCACCACCGTCGCACCCAGAAGCCGCATCCGCGCCACGTTGAGCGCCTGCCGTGCCGTGTCGACGGCACCCATGTAGATGACGCACTCCAGACCCATCAGTGCGCACGCGGTCGCCGTCGCCACCCCGTGCTGGCCTGCACCAGTCTCGGCGATCACCCTGGTCTTGCCCATCTGGTTGGCAAGCAGAGCCTGGCCCAGGACGTTGTTGATCTTGTGGGAACCGGTGTGGTTGAGGTCTTCTCGCTTGAGGAAGATCCGGGCGCCCCCGGCGTGCTCACCGAGTCGGGTCGCTTCGTACAACGGTGACGGCCGTCCGGTGTAATGGCGCTGCAGTCGGTCCAGCTCATCGAGGAAGGCTTGATCACCGCGAGCCTTCTCATAGGCGGCGGTCACCTCCTCGATGACGGCCATCAGCGCCTCGGGAACGTACCTTCCGCCGTACACACCGAAGTGCCCCCGGGCATCGGGGTCATGAGCGGTGGGTTCGGCCACCGCAGCGCTGGCGCGCGGCAGTTCAGGGCTCGGGTTCTGGGCCACTTAACGAGCAGGCTTCGGGCACGACGGATGCGTACCTGCGGTGACCAGGTCGGCGACGGCGCTGCGGGGGTCACCACTGGTGACCAGCCCCTCGCCGACGAGGACGGCGTCGGCGCCCGCACCGGCGTACGCGAGCAGGTCAGCGGTACCTCGTACCCCCGACTCCGCAATCCGGATGACTTTGCTCGGTAGGCCGGGCGCGATTCTGGCGAAGCAGTCCCGGTCGACCTCGAGTGTCTTGAGGTCGCGTGCGTTCACACCGATCACCGACGCCCCGGCCTGCAGTGCCCGGTCTGCCTCCTCCTCGGTGTGCACTTCGACGAGCGCAGTCATACCCAGGGATTCGGTGCGCTCGAGCAGCGACTCCAGCGCAGGCTGCTCCAGTGCGGCCACGATCAGCAGGAGCATGTCGGCACCGTGGGCGCGAGCCTCGTGGATCTGATACGGCCAGATAATAAAGTCCTTGCGCAGCACCGGAATCGACACCGCGGCGCGCACCGAGTCCAGGTCGTCGAGAGACCCGTGGAAGCGGCGCTGTTCGGTCAGCACGCTGATCACCCGCGCACCGCCGTCCTCGTAGGCGCGGGCGAGCTTGGCGGGGTCGGCGATCGAGGCCAGTTCACCACGCGACGGGCTGGCGCGCTTCACCTCAGCGATCACTCCGATGCCCGGCGCACGCAACGCCGTCATGACGTCCAGCGGCTTGGGCGCACGCTTGGCCTGTTCCTTGACCTCGGAAAGACTGACGACGGCCTCACGAGCGGCAACGTCGGCACGGACTCCCTCGAGTATGGAGTCGAGCACCGTCGCCGAACCCATATGCGTCGCTTCCCTTCCCCTGACGGCCGCTTGATTCTTAACGAAGGGTAGTCGCCACCACGCCACAGTCGATCACCGCCCCTTGTTGTCCGGCTTGGTCGGGTCCTGGGTGGGATCAGAGCCCTCGTCGAGGGCGTCCCAGATCATCCGTTCCGACATCACGGCCGTCGGGTCTTCAGGCTCCGCTGTCTTACGACGCGTGTAGCGGGCGGCATCGGTGCGCCCCAGGGTTGCCGAGCGCATCAGCAGCACAGCACCGGCCAGGGAAAGCACTGCGGCGATCAGCGCCACGACCGCCCCGACGTAGTGGCGCTGGGTGTCGAGCAGGTCGGCCACCGGCACCTCGGCCAAGTGGGCGGCACGCACGGCGACGTCAACAGTCACCCACAGGCTGATCGCCAGGTACCCCATTCCGGCGCTGGCCGCCGCCACCAGCAGGGCCAGCACCCGCAACGGCCAACCGCGCACCGCCAGCGCCGCGATCGAAGCCGCCAGCGCCAGCAGTGCCAGCGGAATCAGCGCCGTCGACCACGCCGCTCCGGAAAGGTCGGCCGACTTCGGTTGCCCGAGGCCGTCGAAGGAACTGACCTGCACCCAGGTCAGCCGCGACGCCACCCACAGGCCCGCTGCGGCGAGCACGAGGACGAGTTGGGCGACCCGGATCACGGCTCGCTCAACGTCTCGGCCGCGGCGATCGCATTGAGCACGGCGCGGGCCTTGTTCGCGGCCTCGGTGTATTCATACGGACCGTTGGAGTCGGCGACGACGCCTCCGCCGGCCTGCACGTAGGCGGTGCCATCACGAATCAGCGCGGTGCGGATCGCGATCGCGAAGTCGGCGTTACCAGCGAAGTCGAGATAGCCGAGGACTCCGCCGTAGAGGCCGCGACGAGTCTTCTCGACCTCCTCGATGAGCTCCATCGCCCGCACCTTCGGCGCCCCCGAAAGCGTCCCCGCCGGGAAGCACGCGGTCACCGCGTCCAGGGCGGTCCGGCCGTCGGCGAGCAGCCCCGTCACCGTCGACACCAGGTGCATGACGTGGCTGTAGCGCTCGATGTGGCTGTAGTCCTCGACCCGGACCGTGCCCGGCATGCAGACCCGGCCCAGATCGTTGCGCCCGAGATCGACGAGCATCAGGTGCTCGGCGCGCTCCTTCTCGTCGGACAGCAGTTCCTTCTCGAGCAGCAAGTCCTCCTCATCGCTGTCGCCGCGCCACCGGGTACCGGCGATCGGGTGCGTGGTGGCGCGCCCCTCCTTGACGGTGACGAGCGCCTCGGGGCTCGAACCGACGATCGAGAAGTCCAGTCCCCCAGCATGATCGGGGACGTTGAGCAGGTACATGTACGGGCTCGGGTTGGAAACCCGCAGCATCCGGTAGACATCGAGGGGATCAGCGCGGGTCGTCATTTCAAACCGCTGCGACGGCACCACCTGAAAGGCCTCACCGGCCTCGATGTCCCCGACGAGCTTGTCGACGATCTCGGTGTACTCCTCGACCGTGCGCTGCGAGCGGTGCAGCGGCGCGGGCCTGTTGAAGGTCGCGACCGTCGACTTCAGCGGTTCGGCCAGCGCGGACGTCATCACGTCCAGCCTGGCGACCGCGTCGTCGTAAGCCCAGTCGACGCGTTCGTCGGTGCCGTTCCAGTTGACGGCATTGGCGATCAACGTGATGGTGCCCTCGTGATGGTCGACCGCGGCGATGTCGGTCGCCAGGAGCAGCAGCATGTCCGGCAGACCCAGGTCGTCCACGGTCAGGTCGGGCAGCCGTTCGAGTCGCCGCACCAAGTCATAGGCGAAGAAGCCGACGAGCCCGGAAGACAGCGGCGGCAGGCCCGGCAACGCGGCGGTCTCCAGCACCGTCAGCGTCATCCGCAGCGCGTCGATCGGGTCACCACCGGTGGGCGCATCGTGGGGGGTGACACCCAGCCACACCGCCTCACCGTTTCGCACCGTCAGCGCCGACGGGGCGCCGGCCCCGATGAACGACCATCGCGACCACGACCTGCCGTTCTCCGCCGACTCGAGCAGGAAGGTCCCGGGACGGTTCGCGGCCAGTTTGCGATACGCCGACAGCGGCGTCTCGCTGTCCGCGAGCACCTTTCGGGTCACCGGAACGACCCGATGCTCGGCGGCCAGTGCCCGGAAGTCCTCACGCGTGATCGTGAGGGCCAGCGATGAGCGCTTGCGCGAAGAGCCATCAGGCGGCGATGAGCGCTTGCGCGAAGAGCCATCAGGCAGGTTGGCGGTCGTCTGCACGCAGTCATCCTCCCAGAAGTACGGTTGTCTCCATGACACAGGTCAAACAGGGTGATCGGGTAGCGGAGTTCGAACTACCGGATCAGACGGGGACGACGAGGGCACTGACGGACCTGCTCGCGGGCGGACCGGTCGTGCTGTTCTTCTACCCTGCGGCGATGACGCCGGGCTGCACCAAGGAGGCATGCCACTTCCGTGATCTGGCCGGTGAGTTCGCCGCCGTCGGGGCCAGCAGGGTGGGCATCAGTGCCGACGCCGTCGAGAAACAGGCGAAGTTCGCCGATCAGCAGAAGTTCGACTATCCCCTGCTCTCGGACACCGAAGGTGTCGTGGCGACCCAGTTCGGGGTCAAGCGCGGCCTGCTCGGCAAGTTCATGCCGGTGAAGCGCACGACGTTCGTGATCGATACCGACCGCACCGTGCTCGAGGTGATCGCCAGCGAGTTCAGCATGGACACCCACGCCGACAAGGCACTCGAGGTACTGCGCCAGCGTCAGTCCGCCTGATCCTCCTGCAGGTGCTTTCGCAGATGCTCCATCACGCAGAGGTGAAAGGCCTGCATTGACGGCGCTTTCGGCGCAAGACCGTCGGCACCGTGATACATCCCCGGAATCGTCAGGAGTTCGCAAGGAACTCCGCACGACTTCAATCGCTCGGCATAGGCGATGTCCTCGTCATAGAAGAGATCGAGCTCCCCGACGCCGATCCATGCCGGCGGCAACCCCGTGAGATCGTCGCGCCGAGAGGGTGCCGCATAGGTGGGAGCATCTGACGCGCGCGGCGCGCGGCCGAGGTAGGCGCTCCATCCGAAGCGGTTCGACGACTGGGTCCACACGAACTGTCCGCGCCCACCGTGATCGCTGCGCAGCGTGGTGCGGTCGTCGATCATCGGGTACATCAGCACCTGGCTGCGCAGCGCGATTCCCTCGTCGTAGCTGCGCTGGGCGACCGCCGCCGCCAACCCGCCGCCGGCGCTGCCACCGATGACGGCGATCCGCCGGGGATCGATGCCGAGTTCGGCGGCGTTGGTGCACATCCATCGCAGCGTCGCCATGCAGTCATCGAGTGCGGCAGGGAAAGGGTGCTGCGGCGCCAGCCGATAGTCCGGCGACACGACGACCGCACCGACCTCCCGAGCCACGCGGCCCGTTCCGAGCGCCTCCAGCCGCGGTGAACCGACGACGTACCCACCGCCGTGAATCCACAGCACTGCCGCGCGGCGGTTCGGACTCGTCGCGTCGGGCGTCGTGACGAGGACGGGTACTTCTGGATCACCGGGTATGCGGCGTTTGGTCACCGCTACCCCGGGTCCCGATGGGGTGCGAACTCGGGAATTCAGCCGGAATAATGGCAGCACCGTCGCGGTGTCCGTCGGGGGCACAAACGGTAGGAGCGGGTTGCGGAGTTCCGGCGCAACCGCTGCCAGTGCGTCACGCATCGTGGCGTAACGCCGCACGGCCAACGCCCCTGCGCCACCCACCATGATGGCCACCGACGTCACGACCTTCCCCACACACGCAGGCTAGAGGTCGGGCGGCTCCGCAGGGCCCAGAACGACATCGGCGTCGAAGCAGGTGTGGTCGCCGGTGTGGCACGCGCCGCCGACCTGGTCCACTTCGAGCAGCACCGTGTCTCCGTCGCAGTCCAGTCGCACCGCGTGCACGTGCTGGGTGTGCCCGGAGGTCGCGCCCTTGATCCACTGCTCGCCGCGGGATCGCGAATAGTAGGTGGCCTCACGGGTTTCCAGCGTGCGGGCGAGTGCATCGTCGTCCATCCAGGCGACCATCAGTACCTGACCCGTCGCGCGTTCCTGCACCACCGCGGTGAACAGGCCGTTGGCGTCCCGCTTGAGCCGCGCGGCGACTGCCGGATCCAGAGCGCTCATCGCTGCCCTTCGTGCTCTTCGCGCAAGCGCTCATCGCACCACGATCCCGTCGGCCGCCATCGCCGCCTTCACCTGGCCGATGGTCAGCTCCCGGAAGTGGAACACGCTGGCCGCCAGGACGGCGTCGGCTCCTGCGACAACGGCGGGCGCGAAATGTTCCACCCCACCGGCGCCGCCACTGGCGATCACCGGCACCGACACCGCTCCGCGCACTGCACGCAGCATCTTCAGATCGAAGCCGGCCTTGGTGCCGTCGTAGTCCATCGAGTTGAGCAGAATCTCGCCCACGCCGAGTTCGGCGCCGCGGGCCGCCCATTCGATCGCGTCGATACCGGTGCCGCGGCGGCCGCCGTGGGTGGTCACCTCCCAGCCCGACGTGGTGGGCTCGGCACCCTCGGGCACCGTGCGCGCGTCAACCGACAGCACGATGCATTGAGAGCCGAACTGCCGCGACAGCTCCGACAGCAGCTCCGGGCGTGCGATGGCGGCGGTGTTGACCGCGACCTTGTCGGCGCCGGCGCGCAACAGGACGTCGACGTCGGCCACTGAGCGCACCCCGCCGCCGACCGTGAGCGGGATGAACACCTGCTCGGCGGTTCGCCTGACCACGTCCAGCATCGTGGCCCGGCCCGACGAGGATGCCGTCACATCGAGGAACGTCAGCTCGTCGGCGCCCTCGGCGTCATAGGCGGCGGCCAACTCGACGGGATCGCCTGCGTCGCGCAGGTTCTCGAAGTTGACACCCTTGACCACCCGGCCGTCATCGACGTCCAGGCACGGGATCACGCGGATTGCGACGTCGCCGGCAGGTCTCACAGGTAGTCCTTCGGGTCCCCGGCGGACCTGACGAGCTCCAGCATCTGCTCGTGCACGCCGGGTGCCGCCGCCAGCGCCGACGGCGAGGTGATCGTCCACGGCGCGCCCGAAAGGTCGGTGACGACGCCGCCTGCTGCCCGCACCAACGCCACACCGGCGGCGTGATCCCAGGCGTGATGGCCGAAACTGATTGCCCCGCCGAGGATTCCGGCGGAAACATAGGCGAGGTCGATCCCCGTCGAGCCGTGCATCCGCATTCGCGAGCACTCCCGGCTGAGATTCCCCAGCACCGCGACCCGGTACCGGCCCGGGTAGCGGCCTCGCGAGTCGATGTTGAAGGTGCCGATCCCGACGAGGGAATCCGAGAGCGTCGCCGGTTGAAGCGACTCCAGCACTTCACCGTTGCGTCGCACGGGTTCCCCGACCGTCGCGGTGTAGCGCTGCGCCATGAACGGTAGCCAGGTCAGCCCCATGACGGGCTCGCCGTCGGCGAGCAGCCCCAGCAGGATCGCCGCGGTCGGTAATCCCGCGGCGTAGTTGAACGTGCCGTCGATCGGGTCGAGCACCCACACCAGTTCGGAGTCCAACGGTTCCCCGCCGAACTCCTCACCGTGTACACCGATCCCGGTCAATCGCGTCAGCTCGGCCACCACCCGGCGCTCGATCGCCAGATCCACCTCGGTGGCGAAGTCGTTGCCCTTCTTGGCGACGGCGGATTCGGCGCGGTGCCCCGCGATGAACTGTGCCGACGCGGCATCGAGCACCCCGGCGGCGGTGGCGAGCAGCGCGGTCAGATCAATCGGATCGACGGTCACGTGTCGACCGCGGCCAGCGCCTGCGGGAGCGTGAATCTCCCTGCGTACAGAGCCTTTCCGACGATCGCGCCCTCCACGCCGCGGTCGGTCAACGTGGCGATCGCCCGCAGGTCGTCCAGACTCGACACACCACCGGAAGCGATGACGGGCGCGTCGGTGCGCTCGGTGACCTGCGACAGTAGGTCCAGGTTCGGCCCGTTGAGGGTGCCGTCCTTGGTGACGTCGGTGACGACGAAGCGCGAACACCCTTCGCGGTCAAGACGTTCCAGGACCGGCCACAGGTCGCCGCCGTCGGTCTCCCAGCCGCGGCCGCGCAGCCGGTGCTGCCCGTCCGCGATCTTGACGTCCAACCCGACGGCCACCCGTTCGCCGTTCTCGGCCACGACTTTGGCGCACCACTGCGGGTTCTCCAGCGCGGCGGTGCCCAGGTTGACCCGCGCGCAGCCGGTCGCCAGCGCGGCGGCCAGCGACTCGTCGTCGCGGATACCCCCGGACAACTCGACGGCGACGTCGAGCTTGCCGACGACCTCGGCGAGCAGTTCGCGGTTGGACCCGCGTCCGAATGCCGCGTCGAGATCCACCAGGTGGATCCACTCGGCGCCGTCACGCTGCCACGTCAGTGCCGCGTCGAGGGCCGAGCCGTACTCGGTCTCGCTGCCGGCCTGCCCCTGCACCAACCGCACCGCGCGTCCCTCGACCACGTCGACGGCGGGCAACAGGATCAACTTCGGCAGGGTGGAATTCGCCCCGGTCGGATTCACGCGGGTCAACTTAGCGCCCCGACCCAGTTCGACAGCAATTCGGCGCCGGCGTCGCCACTCTTCTCGGGGTGGAACTGCGTGGCTGCCAGCGGGCCGTCCTCGACCGCGGCCAGGAACGGCACCTCGTGGGTGGCCCAGGTCAGCAGCGCGTCCGGATCGCCCTCCCACTGCTGCGCGGCATAGGAGTGCACGAAATAGAAGCGGGTGTCGGCATCCATCCCCTCGAACAGCACGCTGCCCTGCGGCGCATCGACGACGTTCCACCCCATGTGCGGGATCACCGGTGCGTCCAGCCGGATCACCGCGCCCGGCCACTGCCCGCAGCCGGTCGTCTCGACCCCGAACTCCACGCCGCGCGCGAACAGGATCTGCATGCCGACGCAGACCCCCAGCACGGGCCGTCCGGCGGCCACCCGGTCGGCGATGATCTTCTCCCCGCCGATCTTGCGCAGCCCCGTCATGCATGCCTCGAAGGCCCCGACCCCGGGCACGACGAGGCCGTCGGCGGCCATCGCCGCCGCCGGGTCGGCGGTGACCTCGACGTCGGCGCCGACACGCTCCAGCGCGCGCTGCGCCGACCGCAGGTTGCCCGACCCGTAGTCGAGAACGACGAGTTTCTTTGTCACAGAGTGCCTTTGGTGGACGGCACGCCGGTGACCCTAGGGTCGTACTCGACGGCCTGACGCAGTGCCCGCGCGACCGCCTTGTACTGCGGCCTCGGTGATGTGGTGCGGGTCGCGTCCGTAGAGGGTGCGCACGTGCAGCGCGATCCGCGCATTGTAGGCCAGGGATTCGAAGACGTGCCGGTTGACGACGGTGTGGTACGGCGCCGACGAGCCGGCGATGGTGAACTGCACCATGTAGTCCGGTTCGCCGGTGTGCACGAAGTACGGCCGCCCGGACACGTCGACCGCGGCGTGGGCCAGGGACTCGTCCATCGGGATGAACGCGTCACCGAAGCGACGGATCCCCTTCTTCTCGCCGAGTGCCTGCGCCAGCGCCTGACCGAGCACGATCGCGGTGTCCTCGATGGTGTGGTGGCCCTCGATCTCGATGTCGCCGACCGCCTTGACAATCAGGTCGAAGCTGGCGTGGGTGCCCAGCGAGGTGAGCATGTGGTCGAAGAACGGCACGCCGGTCTCCACGCTGACCTGGCCGGTGCCGTCGAGGTCGAGTTCGACGACGATGTCGGATTCCTTGGTCTTGCGTTCGATTTTCGCGGTACGGATAGGCGGAACCGGGGTGGGATCGAGCTGAGTCACGATGCTCCTATTCGGGCGCTGGCAGCCAGCAGCGCGTCATTCTCGTCGGCCAGGCCGATGGTGGTGCGCAGGTATCCGGGGATTCCGACGTCGCGGATCAGCACGCCGTCGTCAAGGTAGCGCTGCCAGGTGGCGGGCGCGTCGGCGAACTCGCCGAACAGCACGAAGTTCGCGTCGCTGGGTATCACCCGGAAACCCATGGCGGTCAATGCTTCCGACACTCTGTTGCGTTCGGCGATGAGTGTTGCGACGCTGCCGAGGGTGTCGTCGGCATGGCGTAACGCCGCACGGGCGGCAGCCTGGGTCACCGACGACAGATGGTAGGGCAGGCGCACCAGCAGCATCGCGTCGATGACGGCAGGCGCGGCGACGAGGTAGCCCAACCGGCCACCGGCGAAGGCGAACGCCTTGCTCATGGTGCGGCTCACGACGAGCCTGGTCGGGTAGTCGGCGAGCAGAGCCGATCGCGCTGGGCTGGGAGGAGAACTCGCCGTAGGCCTCGTCGACGATCAGGAGGCCGCCGTTCATCGCGTCGAGCAGCTCCCGCAGGTCGTCGATCGAAACACTCTGGCCCGACGGGTTGTTGGGGCTGGTGACGAACACGATGTCGGGGTTGTGCTCCTTGATCGCCCGCGCCGCCACGCCGGTATCGAGGCCGAAGTCATCGGCGCGGTGGGCCACCAGCCAGGCGGTATGGGTGCCGTCGGAGATGATCGGATGCATCGAGTACGACGGAACGAAGCCGATTGCGCTGCGACCCGGCCCGCCGAAAGCCTGCAGCAGCTGCTGCAGGATCTCATTGGAGCCATTGGCCGCCCACACGTTGTCGACGCCCACGGTCGATGCCGGTCTGGGCGGTCAGGTAGGCCGCCAGGTCGGTGCGCAGCGCCACCGCGTCGCGGTCGGGATAGCGGTGCAGCTCGCCGGCGACGGCCCGCACCGACGCGGCGACGTCGTCGATCAACGCCTGGGTGGGCGGGTGTGGGTTCTCGTTGGTGTTCAGCCGCACCGGGACGGCCAATTGCGGTGCGCCGTAGGGTGATTTGCCGCGCAGATCGTCACGCAGCGGCAGCTCGTCCAGCGTCACCGTCGTTGCCTGGGAAGTCGCCGGAGTCACCTCTCGAACCTCCGGCGCACGGCCTCGCCGTGGCTGGGCAGGTTCTCGGCCTGCGCCAGGGTGATCACGTGACCCGACACGTCCTTCAGCGCCGCCTCGGTGTAGTCGACGACGTGGATGCCGCGAAGGAACGTCTGGACCGACAGGCCGCTGGAGTGCCTGGCGCACCCGGCGGTGGGCAGCACGTGGTTGGAACCCGCGCAGTAGTCACCCAGGCTCACCGGCGACCAGGGTCCGACGAAAATCGCTCCGGCGGAACGGATCCGGCCCGCAACGTCGGCGGCGTCGGTGGTCTGTATCTCCAGGTGCTCGGCGGCGTAGGCATTCACCGTGCGCACCCCGGCATCGACGTCGTCGACGAGCACGATCGCCGACTGCTGCCCGCTCAGCGCCGCGGTGACCCGCTGGCGGTGCACGGTCGTCTCCAGCTGCAGTGCCAGCTCGCGGTCGGTGGCATCGGCCAGTTCGGTGCTGTCGGTGACCAGCACGCTGGCCGCCATCTCGTCGTGCTCGGCCTGACTGATCAGATCCGCCGCGACGTGCGCCGGATCGGCGGTGTGGTCGGCCAGGATCGCGATCTCGGTCGGGCCGGCTTCGGCGTCGATGCCGACCTGCGATCGGCAGATCCGCTTGGCGGCGGTGACATAGATGTTGCCGGGCCCGGTGATCATGTCGACCGGGGCGAGCTCGGTGCCGTCGGTGTCGGTGCCGCCGTAGGCCAGCAGCGCCACCGCCTGCGCACCCCCGACCGCCCACACCTCGGTGACGCCGAGCAGTGCGGCCGCGGCCAGGATCGTCGGGTGCGGCAGGCCGTCGAACTCGGCCTGCGGCGGGCTCGCGATCACCAGCGATTCCACGCCGGCCGTCTGCGCGGGCACCACGTTCATCACGACGCTCGACGGATACACGGCGTTGCCGCCGGGAACGTAGAGACCGACCCTCTCGACGGGCACCCAGCGTTCGGTCACGGTGGCCCCGGGGGCCAGCGTGGTGGTGGTGTCGGTGCGGCGCTGGTCGGCGTGCACCGCCCGGGCCCGTTCGATCGCCACCTCGAGCGCGCTCCGGACGTCGGCGGGGAGCATGCGGAGAGCCGCCCCCAGCTTTTCGGAGGGCACCCGGACCCGCTCGGGCCGGACGCCGTCGAAGGACGCGCCGTACTCGAGCGCGGCCTCGGCGCCCCGCTGCGCGACCGCCTCGACGATGGGCTTGACCTTGGGCACGACCGTGTCGACGTCGACGCCGCCGCGCGGCAGCGCGGTGCGCAGACCGGCCGCCGACAGCGTGCGTGCCACGCAGATCGATGCGCCGCAGGAGCCCTGGCGATACATTCACGCTGTCCATTGTCCCAGAGCAGCACAAATCAGTATCGGAGGCGTCATGGCCGATCGGCCGGCGAAGCGCGATCACCCCAACAACGCGCCGGGCGTGCCCATGCTCTTCCCGCCGTGGTTCGAGCGCCTGCAGATCAAATACATCAACCCGCTGCTGCGGCCGATCTCCAAGCGGATGCCCGGAATGGGCGTGATCAAGCATCGCGGCCGCACGTCTGGCAAGGACTACGAGACCATCGTCACGCCATACCGCAAGGGTCAGGTGCTGGCGGTCGGTTTGGGGCACGGCAAGACCAACTGGGTGAAGAACGTGCTGGCAGCCGGCGAGGCGGACATCCAGATCGGCAGGAAGACGCTCCATCTGGTCAACCCCCGGGTGCTGCCCGCGGGCACCGTGGACCCGTCGCTGCCGCGGATGGCGCAGCTGGTCGCCAAGCGCTCGGGCGTGTTCGTCGCCGATATCGCCTGACACACTGATCCGATGACCTGGCAGCTGTGGCTCGCGTTCTTCGGCGCGGCGATCGTGATCGCCGTGTCCCCCGGCGCCGGCGCCATCCAGTCGATGGCCACCGGCATGACGCACGGCGTCAAGCGCGGCTACTGGAACATCCTGGGACTCGAGATCGGCCTGATGCTGCAGCTCGCCCTGGTCGCGGTGGGTCTGGGTGCCGCCGTCGCCAACTCGATCGTGGCGTTCACGATCATCAAGTGGATCGGCGTGGCCTATCTGCTCTACCTGGCGATCAGGCAGTGGCGCACCGTCGCGGTCGACCTGAAAGCCCAGGTCGGGACGGCGGTCCCGGGCGGACCGGTGGCACTGGCGATCCGTGGGTTCCTCGTCAACGCCTCCAATCCGAAAGGCCTGCTGTTCTTTCTGGCCGTGATGCCTCAGTTCGTGGTGCCGACCGCGCCACTGCTGCCGCAGTACCTGGCCATCGCGGCCACCATGGTCGCCGTGGATCTGGTCGTGATGGGGCTCTACACCGGGCTGGCAGTGCGCCTGCTGACCTGGTTGCGCACTCCGCGTCAGCAGACCGTCCTGAACCGCACGTTCTCCGGCATGTTCGCCGGGGCCGCCATCGTGCTGGCCTTCCTCCGCCGGAACCCCGCCGCAGTCTGAGGGCTACTGGCACAGCCCGCTGATGGCGGTGCTGGCGGTCTCAGCGTCCTCGAGGCGGCCGGCCTGAACCGGATCGGTGTTGGGCACACCCGCGGTCGCCGCGGCCCCGATGTCCATCAGTTGGTTGCCGAACGTCCGAATCTGGTCGGCGAGGTCGGTAGGCGTCGCGGGGTCCAGGCGCGCGAGCAGGTACTGACCGCCGTCGAAGAGCGCCACCCGCGCATTGGCCGCCACCCCGAGCGCACCGGCGATGTCATCCCCAGGTGGCTCGACGTTGGTGTTCGTCGCCACACCCGTGCGGACGGTCTGGAACGCCGCGCATATCGCGGCCTTCGCGTCATCGCGTTGACCGTCGGTGTATTCCGGGTCAGCGGCGGGTCGGAGCAGCGCGAACAGGGCCACACCCAGCGACAGTACGGCCACCGCGAGCGCGGTGTAGAGCAGGCCGCTGCGCGGCGAAGGCTCGTTCACGCTCATAGATCCAACCCCAGATCGAGCACCCGCACCGAATGGGTGAGTGCCCCGACCGCGAGGTAGTCCACTCCCGTTCCGGCGTATTCCGCTGCGCTGTGAAGTGACAGACCTCCCGACGATTCCAGCTTCGTGCCCGGGGACCGCGCATCCCGGCGCTGCACTGCGATCTGCGTCTGCCAGACCGGGAAATTGTCCAGCAGCACCAATTCGACGCTCTCGGCGAGGATGTCGTCGAGTTGCTCGAGCGAGTCGACCTCCACCTCACACGGCAGGTCCGGTGCCGCAGAGCGGACTGCGCGCAGGGCCGCCAGCACCGACCCGGCCGCCGCCACATGGTTGTCCTTGATCAGCGCCGCGTCACCGAGGCCCATGCGGTGGTTGACGCCGCCGCCCACCCGCACCGCGTACTTCTGCAGCGCCCGCAGGCCGGGCAGGGTTTTTCGGGTGTCCCTGATCTGGGCCGCGGTTCCGGCTACTGCCTCGACCCAGGCCGCCGTGGTGGTCGCAATGCCCGACAGGTGACACACCAGGTTGAGCATCGTGCGCTCGGCGGTGAGCAGTCCCCGCGTGTGGGCCTCGACCACCAGCGCAACCCCGCCGACGTCGAGTCGGGTGCCGTCGGGCACCCGGTGCTCGACGCGGTATCCGTCGGCACCGAGCACCTCGTCGAGCACCAGCAGCACGATGTCGGAGCCCGCGATCACACCGGGTTCGCGGGCCACCATCGACGCGGTCGTCGTGGCATCGGCGGGCACCGTGGCCAGCGTGGTCACGTCCGGCCCGTACCGCAGGTCCTCCCCGAGCCCGCGGGCGATGACGGCGCGAGCCTCGGTGACCTCGTCCTCGGTGAGCGCCATCACCAACCCGCTGCGGCGGGTGCGAGCCCGGCGCGGGTGACGCTGTACGCCTGCGCCGGATCGGTGTCGGGGAAGTCCGACCGGTGATGACAACCCCTGGACTCGGTGCGAGTCAACGCGGCCGCGGCGACGGCGCCGGCGACGGCGGTCAGCGCTGCGTCTTCGAAGTCATTGCGCGACTTGATGACCCGTGGAGTCGCTTCGTCGAGCGTGCTGACCAACGCCCGCAGCCCGTCGCCGCTTCGCACGACGGAGGCGTATCGGGTCATGGCCCGTTGCAGGTCGGCGCGGGCCACCGCGGGCCGCACCGGCAGCGCCGCAGCGATCGTCCGACTCGGCCCAGCGGTCTGCGCGTGCCGGGCGGCTGCGTCACCGGCCCGCCCGCCGACGACCAGTCCCTCGAGCAGACTGTTGGAGGCCAGCCGGTTGGCACCGTGCATCCCGGTGCGCGCGACCTCACCCGCGGCGAACAATCCCGCGACGTCGGTGCGCCCGGAGACGTCCGTCAGCATGCCGCCACAGCTGTAATGGGCCCCCGGCACCACCGGGATCGGTTGACGCGTGGGATCGATGCCCGCCTGCACGCAGGCCGCGGTGACGGTCGGGAACCGCCGGGCGAAGTCGGTGATCTCGCGGGCGTCGAGGTAGACACAGGAGTCCCCGGTGGCCGCAAGTCGCGCCTCGACCGCGGCGGCGACCACATCGCGGGGAGCCAGGTCGCCCATCGGATGCACCCCGGTAGTGACCGGATTGCCCTGTGCATCAACCAGTTTCGCCCCCTCGCCGCGCAGCGCCTCGGTGATGAGCGGACGACGGCCACCGCCGTGCCCGTCGAACAGCATGGTCGGGTGGAACTGAATGAATTCCAGGTCGCTCAGCGGCAGGCCGGCCCACATCGCCAGCGCCACACCGTCACCCGTGGACCCCTCCGGGTTGGTGGTGGCCTCGTACAGGTGACCGAGCCCGCCGGTCGCCAGAATGACCGACGGTGCGTGGATGACGCCGGGACCGTCGTCGCTGAGCACCAGCACACCCGTCACGGCGCCGGAGTCCACCAGCAGCTCCAGGGCGACATGGTTTCGGCGGATGTCGAGGTTGGCCGCGGCATGGTCCAACGCGCGCTGCACCTCGGCGCCCGTGGCGTCCCCGCCCGAGTGGATGATGCGCCGTCGGGAATGCCCGCCCTCCCGGGTCAGTGCCCACCGCCCCGGCGCCGATTCGTCGAAATGCGCGCCCGCCGATACCAATTCGGCCACCGCTTGGTAGCCGTCGGCGACGATCGAGCGGACCGCTTCCGGATCGCACAGCCCCCCACCGGCGGCGATCGTGTCGGCGACGTGGGCCTCGATGGAGTCGTCGTCGTCGTGGAAGGCGTCCGGCAGCACGACGGCGATGCCGCCCTGCGCGTAGAACGTGGCGGTCTCACCGACCTTGCTCAGCAGCACCACGTTGCGCCCGCGCCGATGCGCCGCCAGCGCGGCGGCAAGGCCGGCCACGCCGGTGCCGATGATGACGACGTCGGCGCGCTGCCTCCACAGGCCCACGCCTCCGCACCGGCCTTCCGGGACCGTCACTCGCCGCCGCCCGGCTGCCCGATCTCGATCATCCGCTGCACGCTGGCACGCGCGGCTGCTGCAACATCCGAGTCGACGTGCACCTCGTCGGCGCCTTCCACCAGGCAGCGCAGCATTGCCGCCGGGGTGATCATCTTCATGAACTTGCACGAGGCCCGGTCGTTGACCGCGCGGAAGTCCACATCGGGGGCCGCGCGGCGCAGTTGGTGCAGCATGCCGACCTCGGTGGCCACCAGGACCTGACGGGCCCGGGTTTCGCGGGCAGCATCGAGCATGCCGCCCGTGGACAGGATCTTGACCCGCTCAGCCGGGAAGGATCCCTCGCCGGCCAGGTAGAGAGCCGAAGTGGCGCAACCGCATTCGGGATGCACATACAGTTCCGCGTCGGGGTGCGCCCTGGCCTGGTCGGCGAGCTCATCACCGTTGATGCCGGCGTGCACGTGGCACTCGCCCGCCCACACGTGCAGGTTCTTCCGGCCGGTCAGTCTGCGGACATGCGCGCCCAGGAACTGATCGGGGCAGAACAGGACCTCGCGGTCCTCGGGAATCGACGCCACGACCTCGACGGCATTGGCCGATGTGCAGCAGATGTCCGTCTCAGCTTTCACCGCGGCGGTGGTGTTGACATACGAGACGACGACGGCGCCGGGGTGGTCGGCCTTCCAGGCGCGCAGTTCGTCGGCGGTGATCGAGTCGGCGAGCGAGCATCCCGCGCGCTGGTCGGGTATCAGCACCGTCTTCGCAGGCGACAGGATCTTGGCGGTCTCGGCCATGAAATGCACCCCGGCGAACACGATCGTGTCCTCGGGGGCGTCGGCGGCGAGCCGCGACAGCGCCAGCGAGTCGCCCACGTGGTCGGCGACGTCCTGGATGGCCGGCAACTGATAGTTGTGCGCCAGCAGCGTCGCGCCGCGGAGCGTGAGCAGCCGGCGCACCTCCGCGGCCCATTCCTCGTCGCCGTCGACTCCGGAGAACCCGCCCGGGCCATCGACGATCCGGTCGATCAGGTGGTTAGCGGGCGTCTGGTCCAGCACCGTCATCGCCGGCTCCTTCTCATCATCGAGGTTTTCGACTTATAATCGAAAACATGGCCCATATTAGCACTGACCACGAGGTGTTGGCTGCGGTGTTCCAGGTACGCCAGCGCCACACACCCAGCGCCGGCCGCAAACCTGCACTTCACGCGCTGTTGTGGCAGCGTGCGCTCAGCCCGGAGCGCGGTAAGTGGTCACTGCCCGGCGGCCGCCTCGGCGACGACGAGGACATGACGACCTCGGTTCGGCGCCAGCTCGCCGAGAAAGTCGACCTGCGGGAACTGGCCCACCTCGAGCAGCTTGCTGTGTTCTCCGACCCGGGGCGGGTGCCGGGTCACCGCACCATCGCGTCGACGTTCCTCGGTCTGGTGCCCTCCCCCGCCACCCCGGAACTGCCGTCGGACACCCGCTGGCATCCGGTCAGCGAGCTGCCCCCGATGGCGTTCGACCACGCCCCGATGATCGACCACGCCCGTAACCGGCTGGTCGCCAAACTCTCCTACACCAATATCGGGTTCGCTTTGGCGCCAGCCGAATTCGCACTGTCAACGTTGCGCGACATCTACAGCGCGGCGCTGGGCCACCCCGTCGACGCCACCAACCTGCAGCGGGTGCTCGAACGCCGTCACGTGATCACCCGAACCGGCACCACCGCACGATCTGGCCGCAGCGGCGGCCGCCCGGCAGCGCTGTATCGGTTCACCGACTCGCGATACCGCGTGACCGACGAGTTCGCTGCATTGCGCCCGCCTGGGTGAGTCGGCTGGCTTCTTAACGCATTCTTAAGTAACAATGCCTGGATGGACTTGGGCAGCGTGGCGCGGTCGATCGAAGCCGAGTGGATCGGGCAGGCTCCGCACCAGCCCCTTCAGCGCAAGGCACGCCCCGTCGTCCCCGCCTATGACTCGTTCTATCGGCCGCCGGCCGGCTTCGAACATGCCCGCCCCGGCACGGTGCTGCGCTCCCGCGATGTCGAACTGGCGTTCCTCGGAGTGGTCCCGCAGAAGTTCAGCGCTGCCCAGCTGCTTTACCGCACCACCGATCTCAACGGAGCGCCGCAGGTCACCGTCACCACCGTGGTGGTACCCACCGAGAGGGCTTCCGCGGGACCGCTGCCGATCGTCTCCTACCAGTGCGCCATCGACGCGGTGGCCGGACGGTGCTTCCCGTCCTACGCGCTGCGGCGACGCGCCAAAGCCGTCGGCGCCGTCGCCCAGTTCGAGTTCTTGCTCGTCGCGGCCTTGCTCGCCGAGGGCTGGGCCGTCTCCGTTCCCGACCACGAGGGCACCGCCGGCATGTGGGGCGCCCCCTACGAACCCGGCTACCACGTCCTCGACGGGGTGCGGGCCGCCATCAACCATGACACGCCGGGTCTGACCCCGGAATCGCCGATCGGCCTGTGGGGCTACTCCGGCGGCGGGCTGGCCTCGGCGTGGGCCGCCGAGGTCCAGGGCACCTACGCACCCGAACTCAACATCGTCGGGGCGGTGCTCGGCTCCCCTGTCGGCGACCTCGGCCACACATTCAAGCGCCTCAACGGCAGCGTCTACTCGGCCCTGCCCGCAATGGTGGTCGCCGCGCTCTCACACATCTACCCCGACCTCGATCGCATCATCGAGACGCACGCCACCGACGAGGGCAGGGCGATGCTCGCGCGGATCGAGAGGATGACGACCGCGCACGCCATGGTGCGGCTCGCCGGAAAGGACATGGCCAGCCTGGTCGACCGGCCGCTCGAGGAGATCCTGCTGACCCCCGAAGTCCAGCACGTCTTCGACAGCATCAAGCTGGGCACCTCCGCACCAACGGCGCCGGTGCTCGATCGTGCAGGCCGTGCACGACCGCGATCATCTCCGTCGACGACATCGACGAGCTGACCGAGACCTACACGCGGGGTGGCGCCAGTGTCACCTACCACCGCGACATGCTCAGCGAGCATCTGCTGCTGCATCCGATGTCGGCGCCGATGACGCTGCGCTGGCTCAGGGACCGCTTCGCCGGGCAGGCCGCTGCGTGCGCACATCAAGCGGACCAAATGGCCGACGCTGCTGAATCCGTCAACCTACCGGGGCATGCTGACGCTCGGCATGATCACGGCGAAGGTGATGACGGGGCGACGGGTGGAACGTCAGCCCCTCTCTCGGTTTGACCAGTAGTCCCAATTCGACCAGTAGGCAGCACCGGGTACTCGATCGGCGGCCAGGCGCCGAGATCGTCCCGCGCGGTCGCCGTGGCGGGCAGCAGGTAGACCAGCGCCGCGACCGCAGCGGGAAACAGCAACGTCGCGGCGATCTGCAGCGGCGAGTGGCCGAAGAACACGGCGGGCGCTTCCACGACGTAGTGCACCCGATGCTGTTCGGACACCGGTGCCGCCGCCAGGTCGATGGTCCCGTACCGCAGGCGCGCACCGAGGGCGCCCGCCCCTGCCGCCGCGGCCCAGCGGCCACCCCGCCGACGGCCAGGGCGGCCACCATCACCGGTCCACGATGCGCACGCCACTGCCAGACCAGAACTGCCGCAACCACAGCCAGCACCGCGAGCATGCCGACGATCAGGAACGCCGACGTGAACCAGTGGTCTGACTCGCTGCCCAGGGAAGCCTTGATGCGGTCGCCGCTGCGGGTCAACGCGACCACCCCGTGAATCGGCGGCGCCAACCATGTCCACAGTGCTCCGACAACGGCACCCGCCGCGGCCAGACCGACGACGACGGTCAGCGCGGCCCGCGCCCGCGACACCTTCGGCTCTTCGCCCGAGAGGCTCATCGCTGCTGTCGGCTCTTCGCCCGAGAGGCTCATCGCTGCTGTCGGCTCTTCGCCCGAGAGGCTCATCGCTGCGTCTCCAGGTCCTTCGAGTCCACCAGCCCATGCCTCGAACATTTCGCCCACCACCCATCGGGACGGACCTGCACGATCATCCGGCGACCACATTCGGCACAGAATCGGGGCGGCTCCAGCCCCAGCTGGGCGGCAGCGGGAACGGTGCTGCCCGCCGGGGCGCCCGTGTAGACGTTGTAGACGCCTGCGCCGACCGGTGCCGGCAGCTCGCCCTCGTGTGAAATATCAAGGCCCATCAAATGCTGGCGTTGAGAGCCTTGATCGGCATCTGCAGATCGGCGAGCAGCTCAAGATCAGCTTCAGCCGGCCTGCCCAGCGTGGTCAGGTAGTTGCCGACGATAACGGCATTGATGCCGCCCAGGATGCCCTTCTTGGCGCCCAGGTCGCCCAGGGTGATCTCCCGGCCGCCCGCGAACCGCAGCATCGTGCGCGGCAGCGCCAGCCGGAACGCGGCCACCGCCTTGAGCGCCTCGGAGGCGGGCAGCACGTCGAGGTCACCGAACGGAGTCCCCGGCCGCGGGTTGAGGAAGTTCAGCGGTACCTCGTGGGGGTCGAGCTCGGCGAGGTTGGCGGCGAACTCGGCGCGCTGCTCCAGCGTCTCGCCCATGCCGAGGATGCCGCCGCAACACACCTCCATGCCGGCCTCGCGAACCATTCGCAGTGTGTCCCAACGCTCTTCCCACGAATGCGTGGTGACGACGTTGGTGAAGAACGACCGCGCGGTCTCGAGGTTGTGGTTGTAGCGGTGCACGCCCATCGCCGAGAGCTGCTCGACCTGATCCTCGGTCAGCATGCCCAGCGAACAGGCGATCTGGATGTCGACCTCGTTACGGATCGCCTCGATACCGGCGGCGACCTGAGCCAACAGCCGCTCATCCGGTCCCCGCACGGCGGCGACGATGCAGAACTCGGTCGCACCCGTCTTGGCGGTCTGCTTGGCGGCTTCCACCAGGCTCGGGATATCCAACCAGGCGCTGCGCACCGGCGACGCGAAAAGCCCTGACTGAGAACAGAAGTGGCAATCCTCCGGGCAGCCACCGGTCTTGAGGCTGATGATGCCCTCGACCTCGACGTCCGGACCGCACCACGCCATCCGGACCTCGTGCGCGAGCGCGAGCAGGTCGTCGAGGCGGTCGTCCGGCAGCTGCAGCACCTGCAGGGTCTGAACCTGGTCGAGGCCCTCGCCCCGCTCGAGCACCTGCTCTCGTGCCACCGCCAGAATGTCGCTCACTCGCTGCCTCCTGCTGCCCGACTTGAACGCCGTTCAGGTTAGGGTACCGACGTGCAGCTCCACAAACGCGACGTGGTCGAGGCGGCGACGTCCCTGCTGGACAACTACGGGATCGCCGACCTGTCGATGCGGCGCCTGGCCCGCGAGCTCGAGGTCTCCCCCGGCGCGCTCTACTGGCATTTCGCCAACAAACAGCAGCTCCTCGGCGCCGTCGCCGACCGGATCCTGGCGCCGGTGGGCACGGACGATTCCGCAGCGGGCGACTGGCGCGACCGCATCGTCAGCACCTGCGGGCAGCTGCGAGAAGCGCTGCTGTCGCACACCGACGGCGCCGAATTGGTGTCCGCCAGCTTCGCCGCAGGCCAGTCGAAGGTGATGAGCGATGTTCTGGACCGGCTGAGCACCGCGGCCAGCGAAGCCGGCGTGGCACCCGCGAATGCGGAACTGGCCGCCCGCACCGTCGTCTACTACCTGCTCGGCTTCACCGCCGACGAGCAGTCCCGGATGCAGTGGGACGCCGCGGGCGCCGACGTCGTGCGGACCGTCTGGACCGAGAACCCCAGCGCCCGATTCGCCTTCGGCCTGCGCCTGCTCATCGACGGGATCGCCGCCGAAACTGAGCATGTGCTCGAAAAAACGCCGAAAGTTCGAGCATAAGTTCAGTTTCGATTCGGCCATGACCGATCCGAGGTGCCTTTTGAACGCTAGCGGGGTCAACCGCGTCTGATCACAGCGGGGCAGCCGAACCGCCGAGCGTGCGTGCAGGGCGACGAATTGGCCCGAATGTCGCCCTGAGCGCACACTCGGCCAAGGACCGGCCATGTCGCGACGACCGAGGGCTGCGGCGTACGGATATGGCGTCGATCTCGGCCCAAGAGCATCAGCCGATCGGATAGACGACCTTCGCGTTGCCGTCCCAGTGCCGCAAACCGGTGATGCGACCACGGATCTCACGACCCAGCTGCGGAAGCGCCTGTGCCAGCTGCTCCGGGGCCAGGCGTCGCGCCAGCGTGACATGCGGTGTCCACTCCCCTGGTCCCGCATTCGCCAGTGGACCATCCGGCATGTGCGCCAGGCAGATTCGATGCACCTCGGCCTGGAGGGCCAGCAGCTCGACCGTCGGCACCACCAGGCGCACCAGCGTGATCGAACGGCTGCCGAACACCATCGGCGCCCCGATCCGGCAGTCCAGCGGCAACCGTGCCAGCGCCGGGCGCAGCGCGGCGGTGACGGCTTCGTCCATCCGGTCGGCCACGGTGAGCGTGACGTGAGGGCGGTTGCTCGGCGATCTGTGGGCGGCCTGACTGCGCACGCCGACGCGCCATCAGGCCGTCCCAGATGCCTCGAATCGCCGACTCGGTCTCGCTGTCGAACAACACCTCGACGGAGTGCACCATCAGCCGACGAGGCTTTCGACCCACGATCGGTCGAAGGCCCCCGCACCGACCGATGCGAACGCCTGCGCCGACAGCGACCCCGCACCCGCAGGCAGGACCGCGCGCAGCGGCGCCAGCCGGCCCAGCGCCTGGCGATTGTCCGACTCCGCAACCCCCGGCTGCGCAGGCCACGCGCCGATTACCAGACCCGCGCAGCGGATCTTCCGGACGGCCAGCGCCTCCAGCGTCAGCGCGGTGTGGTTGAGGGTGCCCAGACCGGGCGCGACGACGGTGAGCACCGACGCGCCGAGGGCTCCCGCGATGTCCCGCAGCGTCACCCCCTCGGCACCGATCTGGACCAGCAGACCGCCCGCCCCTTCGACCAGGGTGAGCCGGCCCACTCTGTCCACCGCGGTGACCATGTCGACGAGCGCCGCCCTGCTCGGCAACCCCGAACCCACCCGCTGGGCAGCGGCCAGTGGCGCCAACGGTTCGGGAAACCTTGCCAGAGAATGCAATTCGCGTACTCCGGACAGCCGGGACACTTCGGCGAGATCGTCGTCGCCGTCGTCGGTTCCGGTCTGCACCGGTTTGCACACCGCGACGTCGATACCCGCCAACCTGGCGTGGCATGCCAGCGCCGCGGTGGCGACGGTCTTGCCGACGCCGGTGTCGGTTCCGGTGATGACGACAACGCTCACGCCGTCGACAGCACCTCGGTGAGCACCTCGCGCGCCAGAGACAACTCCTCGGCGGTCAACGACGCACGTGCGGTCAACCGCAGCCGCGACGTACCGACGGGCACCGTGGGCGGCCGGAAGCACCCGACCCGCACTCCGCGCTGCAGACACGCCGCCGCGGCCGCCAGCGCGACCTCGGGCTCGCCGAGGATCACCGACACCACCGCCGAGGACGGTACCGTGGCGGCCTCGCACATCAAGGCCAGGTCCACGGCGTGGTCGAGCACCCGCTGCGCCCGCCACGGCTCGTCGATCAGCACCTGCAGCGCGGCGAGGGCGGCACCGACCGCCGCGGGCGCCAGGCCGGTGTCGAAGATGAACGGCCGCGCAGCATCGATGAGGTGGTGGCGTACCGCGGCGGGACCCAGCACCACCCCGCCCTGGCTGCCGAGCGCCTTCGACAGCGTCGTCGTCATCACCACGTCCGGAGCACCGGCCAGGCCCACCTCGTGCAGCAGACCCCGGCCCCCGCTGCCACGCACCCCGAGTCCGTGGGCCTCGTCGACGATCAGCAGTGCCCCGTGCCTGCGGCAGACGTCGTGCAGCGCCCGCAGCGGGGCCAGCACACCGTCAGCCGAGAACACCGAATCCGTCACCACGACCGCGCGTTCCTCGGCGCGTCCGGCCAACGCCGCCCCCACCGCGGCCACGTCGGCGTGCGGCGTGACCACGACCCGCGCCCGCGACAACCGGCATGCGTCGACCAGGGAGGCATGGGTCAGCGCGTCCGACACCAGCAGCGAACCGGGCCCGGACAACGCCACCACCGCACCGAGGTTGGCGGTGTAACCCGACGAGAACACCAGTGCCGAGGCAGCGCCGACGAAGTCGGCCAGCGCGCCCTCGAACTCCTCGTGCAACTCGGTGTTACCGGTGACCAACCGGGAACCGGTCGAACCGGCACCCCAGGTGCGCAGGGCGGCCACCCCGCCGTGGATCACCCGCGGGTGCTGCGAGAGCCCCAGGTAGTCGTTGGACGCCAGGTCCAGCTCGGCACCCACGGGAGGGCGGGCGCGTAACGAACGCCGCAACCCGGCCGCGCGGCGCTGCGTCTCGACCTCGTCGAGCCACGCCAACGGGGAAAGGCCGACGCGGGTCACGCGGTGCTCCTCTCGATCGGCCGACTTGAACACGCCGGCGGAGCCGGCAATTGAACACCGTTCAGGTTAGAGCACCGGCGACGCCCACCATCGCCGAGGTGATCTGTTCGACCTCGGCGCCGGTGCAGATATACGGGGGCATCGCATAGATCAAATTGCGGAACGGCCGCAGCCACACCCCGCGCTCGATCGCCGCCGGGGTGGCGATCCGCAGGTCGACCGGCCGGTCGAGCTCGATCACCCCGATCGCGCCCAGAACCCGCACATCGACCACGTGAGGCAGCGCACGGGCCGGTGCCAGGCCCTCGGTCAGGCCGGCCTCGATGGCACCCACCCGCGGCCGCCAGTCGCCGGAGAGCAGCAACTCCACCGACGCCACGCTCACCGCGCAGGCCAGCGCATTGGCCATGAACGTCGGGCCGTGCATGAGCGCACCCGGCGGGTGGTGGCTGATGGTGTCGGCGATGTCGCGCGTGCACAGCGTCGCCGCCAGCGTGAGGTATCCCCCGGTGAGCGCCTTGCCGACACACATGATGTCGGGGCTGACGCCGGCGTGGTCGGCGGCGAACATCGCCCCGGTGCGGCCGAACCCGGTCGCGATCTCGTCGAAGATCAGCAGCACGCCGTGCTCGTCACATGCCTCCCGCAGATCGACCAGGTAGCGCGGATCGTGGAAGCGCATCCCACCGGCTCCCTGCACCACGGGCTCGACGATCACCGCCGCGAGCTCGCCGGCGTGCTCGGCGAGCTGCTCGGCGAACGCCGCGCTGTAGTCGGGGTCGTAGTCGGTGGGCACCGCCGGGGCGAACACCTGATCGGCCAGCAGCGAGTTCGGCCCGGTCCACAGCTCGTGCATGCCGCCCTGCGGATCGCACACGCTCATCGGGGTGAACGTGTCGCCGTGATAACCGCCCCGCCAGGTCATCAACCGGCGCCTGGCGCCGCGGCCGGTGCTGCGCCAGTACTGCAGCGCCATCTTGACCGCGACCTCGACCGACACCGATCCTGAGTCGCTGAAGAACACCGTCTCCAGCCCCTCCGGCGTCACGTCCACCAGCAGCTTTGCCAGCCGGGCCGCCGGCTCGTGGGTGAGCCCGCCGAACATGACGTGGTTCATCGTCGCGAGCTGCTCGGTGATCGCGGCGTCGAGGACCGGATGGCCGTGCCCGTGGACCGCGGTCCACCAGGAGGCCATCGCGTCGAGGGCGCCGACCTCGCGTCCCTGATGAGCAAGGGTCAGCCAGGCGCCGCGCGCCCCCACCGCCACGACCGGCGCCAACGCGTCGGCCCCGATGGGGCTGTACGGATGCCAGATGTGAGCGGCGTCGATGGCGCTGATCTCGGCGGGCGTCAACGCTGGCACCTTCGGTAGATTAGCCGTCGACCATGATGACCCTCGCCCCTCGCCCGGCCGGCGCCCCCCACCGCGCCGGGCGCCGTCCCGCCTGCCGCGACGCCCCGCATGGGGACGCGCACTTCGGGGTTCTATCGTCATGACCTCGATGGACTTCGCGGTGTCGCGATCGCCCTGGTGGCGGTGTTCCATATCTGGTTCGGGCGGGTGTCCGGCGGAGTCGACGTCTTCCTGGTGCTGTCCGGCTTCTTCTTCGGCGGACGCCTGCTGCGCGGCGCGCTGACGCCAGGGGCGGCGCTGCGACCGATGCCCGAGATCACCCGGCTGATCCGCCGGTTGCTGCCCGCCCTGGTGGTGGTGCTGGCCGTCTCCGCGGTGCTCACCATCCTGATCCAACCCGAGACGCGCTGGGAGACCTTCGCCGACCAGAGCCTGGCAAGCCTGGGCTACTACCAGAACTGGGAACTGGCCCGCACCGCGTCGGACTACCTGCGCGCCGGGGAGGCGGTCAGTCCACTGCAGCACATCTGGTCGATGTCCGTGCAGGGGCAGTTCTACATCGCGTTCCTGGTGTTGATCCTGTTGTCCGCGTTCCTTTTCCGTCGGCTGCTCGGCAAGCACATGCGGGTGGCGTTCGTGGCGCTGCTCGGCGCGTTGGCCATCGCCTCGTTCTGGTATGCGATCATCGCGCACAACGCCGATCAGGCCACCGCGTACTACAACAGCTTCGCGCGGGCGTGGGAACTGCTGCTGGGTGCGTTGGTGGGGGCGCTGGTTCCCTACGTGCGCTGGCCCATGTGGGTGCGCACCGTCATCGCTGTGGTGGCGCTGGCCGCGATCCTGTCCTGCGGCGCCCTCATCGACGGTGTCAAGGAGTTTCCCGGGCCGTGGGCGTTGGTCCCGGTCGGCGCCACGCTGCTGTTCATCCTGTCGGCGGCCAACCGGTACGCCGATCCACACACCCGCGGCCGTATCCCCGCACCGAACCGGTTACTCGCCTCCGCCCCGTTCGTGGCACTGGGCGCCATGGCGTACTCGCTGTACCTGTGGCACTGGCCGTTGCTGATCTTCTACTTCGCCTACACCGGCCGCGGCGGCGTCAACTTCGTCGAGGGCGGCGGTGTGCTGCTGGTCTCGGGCCTGCTGGCCTGGCTGACCACCCGGTACATCGAAGAGCCGCTACGGGCCCGCAACTCCTCGGGACGCTCGGATGAAGTGACCGCTGTGTCTTATCTGCCGCTGCGGACCCGGCTGCGCAGGCCGACGATCGTGCTGGGATCCACCGTCGCGCTGCTCGGCGTGGCGCTCACGGCGACGTCGTTCACCTGGCGGGAGCACGTGACCGTGCTGCGCGCGAACGGCAAGGAGCTCTCCGGACTGTCCTTAGGCGACTATCCCGGCGCGCGAGCGCTGACCAACAAGGCCAGGGTGCCCAAGCTGCCGATGCGCCCGACCGTCCTCGAGGCCAAGGATGACATCCCGGAATCCACCACCGCCGGATGCATCAGCGATTTCGACAACGCCGGTGTGATCAACTGCACCTACGGCGACAAATCGGCCACGCGGACCATCGCGCTGGCAGGCGGCTCACACGCCGAACACTGGATCACCGCCCTGGACATGCTGGGCCAGCTGCACCACTTCAAGGTCGTGACCTACCTCAAGATGGGCTGCCCGCTCACCACCGAGGAAAAGCCGCTGGTGATGGGCGACAATCGCCAGTACCCGAAGTGCCGCGAATGGAACCAGCGGGTGTTGCCCAGGATCATCGCCGACCACCCCAACTACGTCTTCACCACCTCGACGCGACCGTGGAACATCAAGGACGGCGACGTCATGCCATCGAGCTACCTCGGCATCTGGAAAGCGCTGTCCAACAACAACATTCCCATCCTGGCGATGCGCGACACCCCCTGGCTGGTGCGCGACGGCGAACCGTTCTTCCCTGCCGACTGCCTGGCCGGCGGTGGCGACGCCGTATCGTGCGGTATCGAACGATCCGAAGTACTGTCGGATCACAACCCGACATTGGACTACGTCACGGAGTTTCCGCTGCTCAAGCCACTCGACATGAGCAACGCGGTCTGTCGTCCGGACTACTGCCGAGCCGTGGAGGGAAACGTGTTGGTGTATCACGACTCTCACCACTTCACCAGCACGTACATGCGCACCATGACCAATGAGCTGGGCCGCCAGATCGCCGCGATCACCCGCTGGTGGACGGACTGATGTCGTCCACCGAACCGGCGTCCGTACCCACCGTCTGGCCGGGCACCGCCTACCCGCTGGGCGCCACCTACGACGGTGCAGGCACGAACTTCTCACTGTTCTCCGAGGTCGCCGAGCGAGTCGAGCTGTGCCTGATCGGCAAGGACGGCCGCGAGCACCGCATCGACCTCGAGGAGGTCGACGGTTACGTGTGGCACTGCTACCTGCCGACGGTCACTCCCGGTCAGCGCTACGGCTTCCGGGTACACGGGCCGTGGAGCCCGTCGTCGGGGCACCGCTGCGATCCGAGCAAGCTGCTGCTCGACCCGTACGGCAAGTCGTTCCACGGCGAATTCGAGTTCTCCCAAGCGCTGTACTCCTTCGATCTCGAAGCCGACGATCTGGTCACCGGCGGCGAGCCGCCACACATCGACTCCCTCGGCCACACCATGACCAGCGTCGTGATCAACCCGTTCTTCCAGTGGGGCTCGGATCGCGCTCCCCGCACGCCGTATCACGAGACGGTCATCTACGAGGCGCACGTCAAGGGAATGACGCAGTCGCACCCCGGCATACCCGAGGAGTTGCGCGGCACCTACGCCGGCCTCGCGCACCCCGTGATCATCGACCACCTGAAATCGCTCAACGTCACCGCGATCGAGCTGATGCCGGTGCACCAGTTCCTCCGCGACCATCGGCTGATCGATCTCGGACTGCAGAACTACTGGGGCTACAACACATTCGGCTTCTTCGCGCCCCACTCCCACTACGCGGCGAGCAAGCATGCTGGTGGCGCCGTCGCCGAGTTCAAGACCATGGTGCGGGCGTTTCACGAAGCCGGCATCGAGGTGATTCTCGACGTGGTCTACAACCACACCGCCGAAGGCAACCACCTCGGGCCGACGATCAACTTCCGCGGCATCGACAACGCCGCCTATTACCGGCTGCTCGACGGCGACAACCGGTACTACAAGGACTTCACCGGCACCGGCAACAGCCTCAACGCCCGCCATCCGCACACCCTGCAGCTGATCATGGACTCGCTGCGGTACTGGGTGCTCGACATGCACGTCGACGGGTTCCGGTTCGACCTGGCCGCAACCCTGGCCCGCGAGTTCTACGACGTGGACCGGCTGTCGGCGTTCTTCGACCTCGTGCAGCAGGACCCGGTGGTCAGCCAGGTCAAGCTGATCGCCGAACCGTGGGACATCGGCGAGGGCGGCTACCAGGTCGGGAACTTCCCAGGTTTGTGGACCGAATGGAACGGGAAGTATCGCGACACTGTGCGTGATTATTGGCGGGGAGAACCCGCGACACTAGGCGAGTTCGCGTCCCGGCTGACCGGGTCGTCAGACCTCTACGAGGCGACGGGCCGACGCCCGAGCGCCAGCATCAACTTCGTCACCTGCCACGACGGCTTCACGTTGAATGACCTGGTTTCCTACAACGAGAAGCACAACGAGGCCAACGGCGAGGACAACCGGGACGGTGAGAGCCACAACCGGTCCTGGAACTGCGGTGTCGAGGGACCCACCGACGACCCACAGATCCTGGCGCTGCGCAGCAAGCAGATGCGCAACATCCTGGCCACACTGTTTCTGTCGCAGGGCACCCCGATGATCGCGCACGGCGACGAGATCGGCCGGACTCAACGCGGCAACAACAACGTCTACTGCCAGGACTCCGAGCTGTCCTGGATGGATTGGTCGCTGTGCCAGACCAACGGCGATCTCCTGGAGTTCACCCGCAAGGTGGTGAAGTTCCGCAAGAGCCACCCGGTGTTCCGGCGGCGACGGTTCTTCGAAGGCACGCCGATCCGCACCGGCGCCGCGGCCAGAGACATCGCCTGGCTCACCCCGGCCGGCAAGGAGATGGACCCCGAGGACTGGGAAACCGGACTCGGGCAGTGCGTGGCGGTGTTCCTCAACGGTCAGGCCATCCCGGCCCCCAACGAACGTGGCGAGCGGGTCGTCGACGACTCCTTCCTGCTGTGCTTCAACTCCCACGACGAGACACAGGATTTCGTTGCGCCGCAAGGCGACTACGCCCAGCAGTGGACCGCCGACCTGGACACCGCCGACCCGACGGGAAGCACCGACTTCGTGGTGTCCGCCGGCGAGAAGATCTCATTGCAGCCCCGATCCGTGCTCGTCCTGCGTAAGACCGCCTGACACATGCGCGTGCTATCCACATATCGGCTGCAGATGCGCGGGCCGTCCAGCGGTGAGGCGTTCACCTTCGCCGACGCCGAGAAGCTCGTCGATTACATCGCCGACCTCGGCGTCTCACATCTGTACCTGTCCCCGATCCTCACCGCGGGCGAAGGCTCCAGCCACGGCTACGACGTCACCGATCCCACCACGGTGTCCCCGGAACTCGGCGGGGCAGACGGTTTCCAGAAGCTCGCGAACGCGGCACGCGCAGCCGGGCTGGGGATCATCGTTGATATCGTGCCCAACCACGTCGGCGTCGACGTGCCCCGGCAGAACCGGTGGTGGTGGGATGTGCTGACCCACGGCCAGGATTCCGAGTACGCGTCGTACTTTGATGTCGACTGGAACTTGGACGCCGACGGTCGAATCGTGTTGCCCGTTCTGGGCTCTGACGACGATGTGGCCGACCTCGTTGTCGAAAGCGGAGTCGACGCGCCCGTGCTGCGGCTCGGTGACCTGGAGTACCCGATCCTGCCGGGCACCGGCACCGGCACCGGCGCCGAAGTGCACGACCGGCAGCACTACAAGCTGACCGGCTGGCGCAATGGCACATGCGGCTACCGGCGGTTCTTCTCGATCACCTCGCTCGCGGGGCTGCGCCAAGAGGACCGCGCCGTGTTCGACGCCAGTCATGCCGAGGTCGCTCGGTGGTTCGCCGAGGACCTGGTCGACGGGATCCGCATCGACCATCCGGACGGATTGTCCGATCCTGCAGGGTATCTGGCCTGGCTTCGGGAACTGACCGGACCGGACGCATGGATCGTCATCGAGAAGATCCTCGCCGTCGACGAGCCGTTGGATCCCAGCCTGCCCGTGGCGGGCACCACGGGATACGACGCACTGCGCGAGACGGGCGGACTCTTCGTCGACCCCACCGGCGTCGGATCGCTCACCGGGCTGGTCGAATCGACGGGCATCGACTATTCGGCGACTCCGGAGGTCGCGCGCCGACTCAAGGTCCAAGCCGTCACCGAAACCCTGGCCAGCGAGCTGCGACGGCTGCGCCGCGCCGTCGTGGCGGCCACCGGTCGCGACCACGAGCGGGTTCCCGAGGCGATAGCCGCCTTGCTCAGCCATATCGGCGTCTACCGGTCGGACTACCTGACCCTGTCCTCGGTGCTGCCCGTCGCGATCGCCGAAACCATTGCCGGACAACCGGAACTGGCTGACCCGCTGGCGCTTCTCACCTCTGCGCTGACCGTGAACGCGGAGGTCGGGGTGCGGCTGCAACAGCTCTGCGGGGCCGCTACCGCCAAGGCGATGGAGGACTGCCTGTTCTACCGCGACGCCCGGCTGGTGTCGCTCAACGAGGTCGGTGGCGAGCCGGAGCATTTCGGCGTCAGCGCCGCGGAATTCCACCGGCGGGCCGCGGACCGTGCGGCCCTGTGGCCACATGCGATGACCACGTTGACCACCCACGACACCAAGCGCGGCGAGGACGTGCGCGCCCGCATCGGGGTGCTGTCGCAGGTCCCGTCGCTGTGGGCCGAACTCGTGCGGGGTTGGGAAAGCACCACCCCGTCTCCCGACGCATTGACCGGACTGTTCTTGTGGCAGAACATCTTCGGCGTGTGGCCGACGGATGGCACGGTGAGCACCGAACTGCGCGAGCGCCTGCACGCCTACACCGAGAAGGCCATCCGGGAGGCCGGGGTGCACACCACGTGGAACGATCCCGTCGCGGAGTTCGAGACCGCCGTGCACACCTGGCTGGACGCGGTGTTGGACGGTCCCGTCGCCGTCGAGTTGACCGCCACCCTCGCCAGACTGGACGAGCATGCCCACGCCGATGCGCTTGGGCCAGAAGCTCATCGCGCTGACCGCGCCAGGGGTGCCGGACGTCTATCAGGGCACCGAGCTCTGGGAGGACAGCCTTGTCGATCCGGACAATCGGCGACCCGTCGACTATCCGGCGCGCCGGGAAGCGCTGGCCGCTGTGTTGCATGCAAAGACCTCGACGCACCCCAAAATCCGGGTGGTGCGCGCGGCGCTGCAGCTGCGACGCGAGCGGCCCGACACATTCCTGGCAGGCGGATACCAGCCGGTGCTGGCCGACGGCGCCGCTGCCGAACACATCGTGTCGTTCCTGCGCGGCGGCGATGTGCTGGTCGTGGTCAGCCGGTGGACGGTACGGTTGGCCGACAGCGGTTGGGGGGACACCAGTCTGGCGGTTCCCGACGGAACGTGGACCGACGTGCTGACCGGAACGACCTATAGCGGCCGGGTGCCGGCGGCCGGTTTGTTCGGCGACCTCCCGGTCGCGTTGCTGGTGCGTGCCGATGCCTGAGCACGAGTTCGCCGTGTGGGCACCGCGCCCCGGCCGCGTCCGCCTCGACGTCGACGGCACGCTGCACCCGATGACCCGCAGCGATGACGCCTGGTGGCGAGCCGTCGTCGACGCCGCACCGGACGCCCGCTACGGGTTCGTCCTCGACGAGGATCCCAAGGTGCTGCCCGATCCCCGCTCCCCGCGCCAGCCCGACGGTGTGCACGAGCGCTCCCAGTTGTGGAGTCCGGCGCCCGGGGTCTGGTCCGACGATGACTGGCAGGGCCGCTCCATCGAGGGCGGCGTGATCTACGAACTGCACACCGGAACGTTCACTCCCGCAGGGACATTCGACTCCGCGATCGAGAAGCTCGACCATCTGGTCGACCTCGGCGTCGACTTCGTCGAGTTGATGCCGGTCAACGCGTTCGGCGGAACCCACGGCTGGGGCTACGACGGTGTCCTCTGGTTCGCGGTGCACGAACCCTACGGCGGCCCCGACGCGCTGGTCCGCCTCATCGACGCCTGCCACGCCCGCGGCCTCGGCGTGCTGATCGACGCGGTGTTCAACCACCTCGGTCCTTCGGGGAACTACCTGCCGAAGTTCGGTCCCTACCTGTCGACCGGCAGCAACCCGTGGGGCGAGTCGATCAACATCGCCGATGCCGACGCCGACCCGGTGCGCCGCTACCTCCTCGATTGTGCGCTGCGCTGGATGCGTGATTTCCACGCCGACGGGCTAAGGCTGGATGCCGTCCACGCCCTGGTCGACACCACCGCCTGTCACATCCTCGAGGAGCTCTCCGCCGAAACCGATGCCCTGGCAGCAGAAGTCGCACGGCCGCTGTCCCTGGTCGCGGAGAGCGACCGCAACGACCCGCGGCTGATCACGCCGAGGGACCAAGGCGGACTCGGTATGACGGCACAGTGGGACGACGACATCCACCATGCGATCCACTCCGCTGTGTCCGGTGAACGGCAGGGCTACTACGGCGATTTCGGCACCCTCGAGACGCTGGCGCAGACGTTGCGCCACGGGTACTTCCATGCGGGCACCTACTCGTCGTTCCGGCACCGCCGCCACGGCCGCCCGTTGGACACCAAGACCATCCCGGCGACCCGCCTGCTGGCGTACACGCTGACCCATGACCAGGTGGGCAACCGGGCGATCGGCGACCGGCCCTCGCAGAACCTGACCCCGGGCCAGCTCGCGATCAAGGCGGCGCTCGCACTGGGATCTCCCTATACGGCAATGCTTTTCATGGGTGAGGAATGGGCGTCGTCGTCACCGTTCCAGTTCTTCAGCTCCCATCCCGAGCCAGATTTGGCCCGGGCCACCGCTGAGGGACGCAAGAAGGAGTTCGCCGATCACGGGTGGGATGCCGACGAGATCCCCGACCCGCAGGACCCCGCGACGTTCGAGCGGTCGAAGCTGAACTGGAACGAGCTCGGCGACGGCGATCACGCGCGACTGCACGCATTCTACCGGGACCTGATCTCCCTGCGCCACAACGAGTCCGACCTGGCCGATCCGTGGCTGGATCACCTGCTGG
The DNA here is from genome assembly GCA_963771335.1 of uncultured Actinomycetota bacterium. Classification (GTDB taxonomy): domain Bacteria; phylum Actinomycetota; class Actinomycetes; order Mycobacteriales; family Mycobacteriaceae; genus Mycobacterium. Next base: position 149,764 of record CAVYTD010000015.1, read on the forward strand.
TGAAGTACGACGAGGATCGTCGATGGTTCGTCATGCACCGCGGCGCGCTGTCGATCGTGTGCAACCTCGGGGAACAGCCCGTCGACGTCCCGGTTATCGGTGACGTGGTGCTGGCCTGGGGTGAACCGGAGGTGGGCGACCGCGGCACTCGCCTGGGCGGGCATGGTGTCGCAGTTCTGCGCGCGGTCGACTAGCCGCGCCTGAGATCACCCTCGGCTCAGCGTTCTAGGTGTCGACAGACCAGAAGGGGCGCCCCGAGGAGTTGGGGCGCCCCTTGCGGTGCGGGGGTTACTTGACGTCGACGTAGTAGATGCGGCCGGTGGTCTGCAGGACGCGTTCGTTGTGCGAGTGATCGTCACCCTGGCGGCCGCTTTCCGTGACCCACTTCTGGACTTCTGGGCCGGGCCGTACCGAGACGACGCTGGCGTCCGAGAGAGAGGCTCCGCTTTCCCGATTGACGATGACGCGGTTGCCTTGGGCTTCGAGCTGACTGATGGTGTGCTGCGCGTTGTCGTCTCCGCTGGGAGCGGCTACGGCGGGAGCGGCGAGTCCGAGGACGGCGGCGGCGAATCCGGTGGCTGTAGCGGTGGCGATGGTGATGTTCTTCATGATCGGAATCCTTTGAGTGGGTAGTGGGTGGTGCGTGTTTCTTTGATGTACCTATGATTTCGCTTAGAAACGGCTGCGTCGTCAGGGCAAGCCACCATCTGGGCCACCGGGTACCGCCTCACCCGCACTACCGGCTAGCGGTACCGATGGGACACACTCACAGGGCGTCAGCCAGGACTGCTGATCTGCGTCAAGGCTGGCGGGCACTGTTGGCGGCGGTTGACACCCGGCGACCTGCTCGACGAGCCTTCCGTCGACTGTGACTTCGGGCGGTCGCCCGGCAGGGGTCACTGGAGATCGTCCAGCATGCACGGCGCTCCGTCGGCGCGGTGGACCTCGTCGCCTTGACCGACGCCATGCTCGACAAGGCTGGCGAGATCCCGCCGCGTGGGCCGAGAACCCAGGTGCCAATCATCTTTCGGCTGCGCTCACCGCGCCTGACCTCCGGGCTCTCGTCACCTATGACGCCAGGATCTCCGAAGGCGCCAGAGGCGCCCGGATCAATGCTGTCGATCTCCGCTCGAACATCTAAGCCCTGCTCAGGTCAGATAACGATAAGTCGGCGTGCCCGGCTCGAGCAGCTCGACGTGGCACTCGGAGGTCTTCATCCGTGCGACCAGCCCCTCCAGATCCGATGCCGACCCCATCTCGATGCCGACCAGTGCCTCTCCGGTCTCCCGGTTGTTGCGCTTGACGTACTCGAACAGCGTGATGTCGTCGTTGGGCCCGAGGACTTCATCGAGGAACCGGCGCAGCGCACCCGGCTCCTGCGGGAAATCGACCAGGAAGTAGTGCTTGAGCCCCAGATGCACCAACGAGCGCTCCAGCACCTCGCCATAGCGGGAGACGTCGTTGTTGCCGCCCGAGATCAGGCAGACAACGGCCGACCCGGGCTCGATGTCGGCGTCCAGCAGCGCAGCCACCGACAACGCACCCGCCGGTTCGGCGATGATGCCTTCGTTCTGGTACAGGTCGAGCATCGCGGTGCACACCGCGCCCTCGTCGACGGTGGTGATCGACACCATGTCGCCGGCGGCGGTCAGTGCCGCGAACGGCAGCGCACCCACCCGCGCGACCGCCGCGCCGTCGACGAACTGATCGACGTCCTGGAGTGTCACGGGCTCACCTTTGGCCAGCGCAGCCACCAATGCCGCCGCCCCGGCGGGCTCGACGCCGAGCACCGACGTCCTGGAGGTCCGGTCCGCGAAGTAGGCGGTGACGCCGCTGATACAGCCACCCCCGCCGACCGGGACGATCACCAGATCCGGCTCTGCGCCGAGCTGATCGAGGATCTCCACCGCGATCGTGCCCTGCCCCGCCATCGTGCGGAGGTCGTTGTAGGGAGGCACCAGCGTGGCGCCGGTGCGCGCGACGTCGTCGAGGGCGGCCTCAGCCGCCATGTCATAGGTCTTGCCGCCGACGATCAGCTCGATGAAGTCGCCACCGTGGTACCGGATCCGGTTGCGCTTCTGCTTCGGCGTCTTGGCCGGGACGTAGACCCGGCCGTGGATACCCATCGACCGGCACGCCAGCGCGAAGCCCTGGGCGTGATTGCCGGCCGACGAACACACCACCCCGGCCGCCTTCTCCGCCGCGCTCAGTTGCATCAGCAGGTTGTAGGCGCCGCGCAGCTTGTACGAGCGCACCGCCTGCAGGTCCTCCCGCTTGAGGTAGACCTGCGCACCGGTGATCGCCGACAACCGATCGCTCAGCTGCAACGGCGTCTTCGAGACCACGCCGGAAATTCGCCGAGCGGCCTCGTCGATATCCGTGGCGCGTAACGGCGCCGCGGGCTCGTCTTTGGCTGTCTGCTCCTCGCGCAAGCGCTCGTCGGCGGCTGTCTGCTCCTCGCGCAAGCGCTCGTCGTCGGCGGTCTGGCTCAGCTCAGCGGACACCCGCACAATGGTGCCACCGCAGCCCACCGCAGCAAAAACGGATTCAGCGGACCGGACTCAGCACGAACACCGGGATCTGACGATCCGTCTTCTGCTGGTAGTCCGCGTAGTCGGGCCAGGCCGCCACCGCGCGCTCCCACCAGGCCGCTTTCTCGTCGTCGAACACCTCCCGAGCTTCATAGTCGCCGGTCGCGGGGCCGTCCTGGAGTTCGACCTGGGGATTGGCCTTGATGTTGTAGTACCAGACGGGGTTCTTCGGAGCGCCGCCGAGCGACGCGACGACGGCGTACTCACCGTCGTGTTCGACCCGCATCAACGGCGTTTTTCGGATCTTTCCGGTCTTGGCGCCGACCGTGGTCAGCAGGATGACCGGCCGCCCCTTGAGTTCGGTGCCCTTGGTCCCGCCGGACTGCATGTACTCCTCGGCGTTTTCGCGGGCCCAATCCGACGTGCTGGGTTCATAATCTCCGGTGAGAGGCATGTAGCCAGACTAGCGAAATCGCTGCGCCAAAATCGGTGTTTCGGGTGGCCGAAATCTTTCCTACGAGCTATCGTCATCATCATGACCACCGCCGAGCAGTTCCGCGACGCCGTGACGCGTCCGGCCTCGACGGTCTCGATCGCCGGTGTGCCCTGGCCCGCCTACAAGGTGGTGGCGCTGCTGGTCGGCCTGCTGGTCTTCGCGGTCGTCGCCGTGGCGACCACCACCGCCGGCCCCGCGGTCCTCAGCGGTGCAGCCGTCGGCACGCTGGTGTGGCTCGGCTTGGGTGTGGCCGGCAACTCGCGCCACTGACCCCCGTTCAGCCGACTAACCACCCAGGCAGCCGGGCCCCAGAAGCGCCTTCAGATCACCCATCAGCGCCGAGGACGGGGTCACCCGCAGCGACTGATCCAACTCGAGCGTGGTGATGCGCTCCCCGCTGATCAGCCGCAGGTGCACCTGAGCGGTGCCAGGATGACGTGCCAGCACCTGCTTGAGCGCGCTGACCTTGTCGAACGTGCACTGCCGCGTCGGCAGGCTGACCGCGACCGGACGATTCACCTGGGCACTCGAAAAGTCCGGAACCACAAGCTCGTTGGCGATCAGTGAGATCCGGTCGTCGCGGATTGCCACCTTGGCACCGATCAGCACGACGACGTCGTCGGCGATCTCGGCACCGAACATCGAATAGGTCTGCGGGAAGAACAGCACCTCGATGCCGCCGGTGAGGTCCTCCACCTGCGCCGACGCCCACGGCAGTCCGTTCTTGTTGACCCGTCGGTTCACCGACGCGAGAATCCCGCCGATCCGGACCTGAGCCTCGTTGGGGACGTCTCCGGCCAGGATCGCCGGGATGGCGGTGTCGACCTGAGCGGCGAGCAGATGCGCCACCCCATTGAGCGGGTGACCTGACACGTAGAGCCCCAGCATCTCCCGTTCGAGGGCGAGCTTGTGCTTGTCCTCCCACTCCTGGTCGGGCACCTTGATGGTGAACACCGAGTCCCCAATATCGGAGTCGGCCCCGCCGAACAGGTCGAACTGACCCATCGCCTCGGCCTTCTTGGTGCCCAGCACCGAGTCGACGGCGTCGGTGTGCACCAGGAACAAACCCTTGCGGGGATGTCCCAGCGAATCGAACGCGCCGGCCTTGACCAGCGACTCGGTGACCTTCTTGTTGCAGGGACCGATGTCGATCTTGTTGAGGTAGTCGGAGAAGTCGGTGAACTTGCCCTTCACGGTACGCGTATTGACCAGCGAGGCAACGACATTCGCGCCGACATTGCGGACCGCACCGAGCCCGAAGCGGATGTCGGTGCCCACCGACGCGAAGTTCTGCGCCGACTCGTTGACGTCGGGCGGCAGCACCGTGATCCCCAGCCGGCGGCAGTCGGCCAGGTACACCGCCGCCTTGTCCTTGTCATCGCCGACCGAGGTGAGCAGGCCGGCCATGTACTCGGCCGGATAGTTCGCCTTCAGATAGGCCGTCCAGTAGGACACCAGGCCGTAGCCGGCGGCATGCGACTTGTTGAACGCGTAATCGGCGAACGGCAGCACCGTGTCCCACAGCGCTTTGACGGCCGCGGCCGAGAAGCCGTTGGCCTTCATGCCCTCGGAGAAGCCCTCGAATTCCTTCTCCAGCACCTCACGCTTCTTCTTGCCCATCGCTTTTCGCAGAATGTCTGCTCGGGCCAGTGAATAGCCGGCCACCTTCTGCGCGATGCGCATGATCTGCTCTTGGTAGACGATCAGACCGTAGGTCTCGGCCAGGATCTCCCGCAGCGGCTCTTCGAGTTCCGGGTGGATCGGTCTGATCGCCTGCCGGGCGTTCTTGCGGTCGGCGTAGTCGTTGTGGGCGTTCATGCCCATCGGACCGGGCCGGTACAGCGCGATGACGGCGACGACGTCCTCGAACCCGGTGGGCTGCATGCGGCGCAGCAGATCGCGCATCGGCCCACCGTCGAGCTGGAACACACCCAGGGTGTCACCGCGGCCGAGCAGTTCGTAGGCCGCCGGGTCGTCGAGCGGGACCGTATCCAGGTCCAGGTCGATGCCCCGGTTGGCCTTGATGTTCTCGATCGCGTCGCCGATGATCGTCAGGTTCCGCAGGCCCGAGGAAGTCCATCTTCAGCAGGCCGATGGCCTCACACGACGGGTAGTCCCAGCCGGTGATGACCGCGCCGTCCTGCGGCCGGCGCCACAGCGGGATCGCGTCGATCAGCGGTTCGGAGCTCATGATCACCGCGCAGGCGTGCACGCCGGCGTTACGGACCAGACCCTCCAAGCCGCGCGCCGTCTCGTAGATGGTCCGCACGTCCGGATCGGTGTCGATCAGACCCCGGACCTCGGCGGCCTCCTTGTACCGCTCGTGGGCGGGATCGGTGATCCCCGACAGCGGGATGTCCTTGGCCATGATCGGCGGCGGCAGCGCCTTGGTGATCCGGTCGGCGATCGCGAAACCGGGCTGGCCGTAGTGCACCCGCGCCGAATCCTTCAGCGCCGCTTTGGTCTTGATGGTGCCGAACGTGATGACCTGGGCCACCCGGTCGTTACCCCACTTGTTGGCGGCGTACCGCAACATCTCGCCGCGGCGGCGGTCGTCGAAGTCGATGTCGATGTCGGGCATCGACACGCGCTCGGGGTTGAGGAACCGCTCGAACAGCAGCCCATACGGGATCGGATCGATGTTGGTGATGCCCATCGCGTACGCCACCAGCGAGCCGGCCGCCGAGCCGCGGCCGGGACCGACCCGGATGTCCACCGAACGGGCGTAGCCGATCAGGTCGGCGACGATCAGGAAGTAGGACGGATAGCCCTTCTCGCAGATGACCTTGATCTCGAAGTCGGCACGCTCCGTGTACTCCTGCGGCACCCCGGACGGGAACCGGCGCTCCAGCCCGGCGGCGACCTCGTGGCGCAGCCAGGTCTCCTGGGTGTGCCCTTCGGGCACCGGGAACACCGGCATCCGGTCATGCGGCTGCCACAACTCGGTGTAGGGCTGCACCCGCTCCGCGATCAGCAGGGTCGAATCGCAGGCGCCGGGCACCTGGTCGTCCCACAGAGCGCGCATCTCGGCGGCGGACTTGAGGAAGTAGCCGTCGCCGTCGAACTTGAACCGCGCGGGATCCGACAGCGTCTTGCCGGTCTGCACGCACAGCAGCGCCTCGTGATTGTGCGAGTGGTCCCGGGTGACGTAGTGGCAGTCGTTGGTGGCCAGCGGCGGGATCGACAGCTTCCTGCCGATCTCCAGCAGCCCGTCGCGGACCCGCCGCTCGATGTCCAGCCCGTGGTCCATCAACTCCAGGAAGAAGTTCTCCGGGCCGAAGATCTCCCGCCACTTGGCGGCCGCCTCCAGAGCCTCGCGGTCGTGGCCGAGGCGCAGTCGGGTCTGTACCTCACCCGAGGGGCAGCCGGTGGTGGCGATGATGCCTGCGGCGTGTTCGGCGATCAGCTCGGCGTCCATGCGCGACCACTTGCCGAGCTGTCCCTCGAACGACGCCAGCGACGACAGCTTGAACAGGTTGCGCAGCCCGGTCGCGTTCTCCGCGACCATCGTCATGTGGGTGTAGGAACCGCTGCCCGAGACGTCGTCACCCTTCTGGCTCGGGTCACCCCACAGGATGCGCTTGGTCTCGAAGCGCGAGGCGGGGGCGATGTAGGCCTCCACACCGATGATCGGCTTGATGCCCATCTCGGTCGCCTTGTTGTAGAACTCGCTGGCGCCGAACATGTTTCCGTGATCGGTCATGCCCACCGCGGGCATCTCCAGCCGCTGCGCCTCGGCCAGCATCGGGCTGATCTTCGCGGCACCATCCAGCATCGAGTACTCGGTGTGGTTGTGCAGGTGAACAAAAGAACCTGAGGACCGCAAGTCTGAACCGCTCATAGGGTGGCCAGTCTATGACCGCCTACCGACACCGCACGGCGTGTCGTGGTGCGTGTCTCGCCCAGGTCCGATCCGGCCTCGACCGGCAGTCGCTGACATCGACGAAACGGCACATCGACGAAACGGCGTGGAGCCCACTACCGGTGCAAACTCTCACCCCGGCGACGGCGCGGACGGTTGCCGGTCGACACGCGCGCGGCGCACCGCATCGACGGTGAACACCGCGAGGGCCATCCAGATCAGCGCGAAACCCAGCCACCGCGCGGGGGGCATCGACTCGCGGCCGACCAGCACACCCCACGTCAACTGCATCGCCGGCGTCATGTAGAACAGCAGGCCCAGCGTGACCATCGCCAGACGCTGCGCTGCCGCCGCGAACAGCAACAACGGAAGCGCCGTCAGCACACCCGACAGGATCATCAACACCACGTGCCCGGCGCCGTGATCGGTGAACGTCCCGTGACCCGTGACCTGAAGTATCACCACATAGCCAAGCGCGAAAGGCGCTGCCATCCCGGCTTCGACACCGACGCTGACCCTCGGATCGGTCGGCACCAGCTTCTTCACCGCGCCGTAGAGGCCGAACGACAGGGCAAGGCCGAGACCGATGACCGGAGGAGATCCCAGATTCACCGTCAGGACCACCACCGCGACGACCGCGATCACCAGCGCGCCGAGCTGCCAACGGTTCAACGTCTCCCGGAAGATCAGCAAGCCGAGCGCGATCGAGACCAGCGGGTTGATGAAGTACCCGAGCGCGGCGTCCACGACGTGTCCGTTGTTGACGGCATACACGTAGATCACCCAGTTGACCGAGATGAGCGCCGCCGCCGCGGTCAGAAGCAGCCAGGTGCGCCCGCTGATCGCCTTGAGGTCAGCCGAATCGACGGACCGCGGCGATCACCGCGACCATCAGGACGAAGCTCCAGATGATCCGGTGCGCGAGCACTTCGACCGCGCCTGCGGGCTTCAGTAGCGGGAAGAAGGCCGGGAACAGTCCCCACATGCCGTAGGCGCCCGCACCGAACAGCAGCCCCGATCTCACAGGTCGTGTCTGCGCAGGACGTCGAGCGCATGCTGCAGGTCCGCCGGGTAAGGACTTATGATCTCGACGCGCCGCCCATCGGCTGGATGGGTGAACGCCAGAGACTTGGCATGCAGCCATTGACGTTCCAGCCCAAGCCTTTTCGCCAGTTTCGGGTCGGCGCCGTAGGTCAGGTCGCCGCAACACGGGTGGTGCAGTGCGGCGAAGTGAACCCGGATCTGGTGGGTGCGGCCGGTCTCGAGCTCGATGTCGAGCAGGCTTGCCGCCTGGTGCGCCTCCAACGTGTCGTAGTGCGTGACGCTGTGCCTGCCGTCCTCGACGACGGCGAACTTCCAGTCGTGCCCGCGGTGACGGCCGATCGGTGCGTCGATGGTCCCGCTGGACGGGTCCGGGTGGCCCTGGACGAGCGCGTGGTAGCGCTTCTCCACGGTGCGCTGTTTGAACGCCCGCTTGAGCACCGTGTACGCCCGCTCGGACAGCGCCACCACCATCACCCCGGACGTGCCGACGTCCAACCGGTGCACAATGCCCTGGCGTTCGTGGATTCCCGAGGTGCTGATCCGGAAGCCCGCGGCGGCCAGTCCACCCAGCACCGTCGGACCGTGCCAGCCGACGGTCGCGTGCGCCGCCACCCCGGGGGGCTTGTCGACCGCGACGATGTCGTCGTCGGAGTACAGGATCGACATCCCCTCGATGTCGACCGGAGTGTTCTCCACCGGGGCGGGCGCCTCCGGCAGCCGCACCTCCAGCCACGCCCCCGCGATCAGCTTGTCCGATTTGGCCGCGCGGGCGCCGTCGAGCTCGACGCCGCCGTCCTCGGCCAAGGTGGCCGCCGCCGTGCGCGACAGCCCCAGCAGCCGGGCCAGGCCGGCATCGACCCGCATGCCCGCCAGTCCTTCCGGGACCGGCATCGATCGTGTGGTCATCCGTTCCCGGATTCGTCGCCAGGCTGGCGCCTCCCGACGGTGTCCTCGCCGCCGTCCGGCTGGCGCCTCCCGACGGTATCGAAGTCAAAACCGAACAGCGACAACACAACCAGCAGGATCGCCCCGCCCACCACCGACGGGTCGGCCACGTTGAACACCGGCCACCACCCGATCGACAGGAAGTCCACGACGTGGCCGCGCAGCGGCCCCGGTGACCGGAAGAAGCGGTCCACCAGGTTTCCCATCGCGCCACCGAGAATCATCCCGAGCCCGATCGCCCACCACGGAGACACCAGCCGGCGACCCATCCAGATGATGCCGAAGACGACGCCCGTCGCGACCAGGGTGAGCACCCACGTGTAGCCGGTGGCCATCGAGAACGCCGCTCCCGAGTTGCGCACCAACGTCCACGTCACGGTGTCGCCGATGATCGACACGGGCTGACCCGGCGTCAACAGATTCACGGCGAGCACCTTGGTGACGATGTCCAAAACGAGCACCACCCCCGCCACGGCGAGCAGAAGGCGCAGCCGCAGCGGCGGCCTGCCCTCCGCTGGACGTGCAGCACTGTCGCCGGTCGCGGGCTCGACCGGGCTCGTTGATTCATCAGTCACGCCCCCATCATCGCAAAGTGCCGGTGCGGAAGAATTCCACCCATGCGTCGCCTCGTCGTCATAGCCACCGGTGGGACGATCTCGACCAGCACGGACGCCGACGGCGTGAAGCGCCCCACCCTGTCGGGCGCGGACCTCACCGAAGGGCTGGACGTCGACGTCGTCGACGCGATGGCGGTGGACAGCTCACAGCTGACCCCCGCCGACTGGGACCGGATCGCGAGCCGCGGTCCGGAGGCGGCGTCCGGCGCCGACGGCGTCGTCGTCACGCACGGCACCGACACCATGGAGGAGACCGCGCTGTGGCTCGAGCTCACCTACGCCGGTGACGCGCCGGTGGTGCTGACCGGCGCCCAGCGCAGCGCCGACGCACCCGACGCCGACGGGCCCTCGAACCTGCGCGACGCGCTCGCCGTCGCCGCCGACCCGGCCGCCCGCGGGCGCGGTGTCGAGGTGAGCTTCGCCGGCACCGTGTTCGAGCCGTTGGGTCTGCACAAGGTGGCCACCGCCGGCCTGCAGGGCTTCGCGGGCCGCACACTGGGGAGGTCAAGGACCGCCCCTACCTCGGTGATCTCACGGCCGCCGACGCGCCACGGGTGGACATCGTCGTCGCCTACCCCGGCGCCGACACCGTCGCGCTCGACGCCTGCGTGGCCGCGGGCGCCCGCGGCATCGTGCTGGAGGCGCTGGGCTCCGGCAACGCTGGGACCGAGCTCATCGACGGCGTGCGCAGACAATGCCGCGGGAGCGTCGCGGTCGCGGTGTCGACGCGCGTTCCCGGCGGCCGTGTCGGTCCCGGGTACGGCCCCGGACGGGCTCTGGTCGACGCGGGCGCGTTCGTGGTGCCGCGGCTTCGGTCACCGCAGGCGCGGGTGCTGCTGATGGCCGCGCTGGCCGCCGGTTCACCGGTGGAGGATGTCTTCGAGCGCTGGGGCTGATAGAGAAGAGTCATGCGCCGAACTGCTGTTCTCGCCGGGGCGGGTGCGCTCGTCCTGGCCGCTAGTGCGGAATCGGCCCGAACGGCGGCACCGTGACCTGCAAGACGTACGGCGAGCACGGCTTCACCATCTCCAGCGTCTACGGCGTGCTCTGGTAGCGGGCCAACTCCTCGACGAAATCCGGCCAGTCCAGGCTGTCTACCGGGCTGGCCTGGGTGACGGCGGGGTCTTTGTCGGAGAAGGTGCGTGCCGACCCGGGTCCTGTACTGCGGGTCTCGAAGCGCACCGTCATGACGCCGTGGCCGGCGCCCTGGATCCAGCCGTGGCCGTGGTCGGTGTGTACGACGTCGTCACCGACACGCCACACCGGCGCCGCCGGTCCGGCATCCGCGGGCGGCGGCGGTGAACCGATGCGGGCCACCTCGTCCGTCGCCATCAACTCCAGATCCGGGAACAGCGACTCCTGCTGAACCTCGGACAGACCGGAGAAGCCGATTCCGACAAGGCGAATCGGACCGATCTCGACCGGGTCGAGAAGGAGTCTGCGCGCCGTGGCGTTCAGCGTCGCCTCATTGGTGGTCGCGTAGGGCAGCGTCGCCGATCTGGTCAGCGTGCTCATGTCGGACTTCTTCAACTTGACGGTGACGGTGCGGGCCCCCCGGCCGTCCTTGAGCAGGCGGCGGTGGGCGTGCTCGCCGATCGGGACCGCCGCCTCGCGGAGCTGATCGAGCGTGGTCAGATCCTCGGGGAACGTCGACTCGGCGCTGATCTGCTTGGCCGGAGAGTTCTCGGCGACCGGGCGGTCGTCGATGCCCCGCGCCAGCCGGTGCAGCGCCGGGCCGACCGTCGGCCCGAGGATGTTCGCGACCTCGGTGTCCGACAGTGCCGCGAAGCCGCCGATGGTCTCGATGCCCAGCCGGTGCAGCTTCTCCTCGGCCACCGGCCCGATGCCCCAGAGCCTGCGCACCGGCAGCCGGTCGAGCAGAATGTGCTCGTCATCGCGGGAGATCACGGTGATTCCGTTCGGCTTGGCAAGACCCGAAGCGATCTTGGCGACCTGCTTCCCCGATCCCGCACCGACGGAGGCGACCAGTCCCGTCACGGCCGCCACTTCGGCCCGAAGCTTCTCGCAGAAGGACGCCACCTCGACCGACGAGGCACCGGCCAGCTCAGCAGGTTCACCGAACGCCTCGTCGAATGACAGCTGTTCGAGCACCGGGACCATCGTGCGCACCGTCTCGAAGACCCGTCGGCTGGCCAGCCCGTACACGACACCGCGCGGCGGCAGCACGACTGCGCCAGCCCCGACCAGCCGACGGGCCTGATGCATCGGCATCGCGGACCGGGCGCCGAACACCCGGGACTCATAGCTGGCACCTGCCACGACGCCGCGTCCGCCCAAGCCGCCGACCAGCACCGGCCGACCCCGCAGGGTGGGCCGGGTCAGCTGCTCCACAGATGCGAAGAACGCATCCATGTCCAGGTGCAGCACCCACCGCGCGGCCACACCCGCCGATGCTAGGCGCTGCCCGTTAGCCTGACCTGCATGGCACACCCAGGATCCGAGGCTTCCGATGTCCCGATCCGGGATGCCTCGATTCGGCTCGGGCAGTTCCTCAAGCTCGCCGGCCTCATCGACTCCGGCGCCGACGCCAAGTCGGTGATCGCCGACGGTCTGGTCAGCGTCAACGGTGAGGTCGAGAACCGGCGCGGCAGGCAGCTGCGCCTCGGCGATGTCGTGATGTTCTCCGGCCGCGGTGCCCGCGTCGCGGAGGGGTGATCAGCCGGCGGGCTGCGACTGTCGCAGACCACACTCCCGATGGCGCGCCGGAGAGGTTGAACCGACGTCCACATGGGTAGACGAGCCCACGTGGATGCCGCCGCCGCCTTCCCCTGGCGCACTCTGGGTTCCACCACGCCGGTGAGGACAGCTGACCGATGTCCTCGCCAACCATCCGGCAGCGTACGTTCCGCGATCCGCGAACGAGGGCGCGTCATCCACGACGGCACCTCGGAACCGGCACGCCTGGAGATCGGCACCCATCCTGTTTGATCGGCTGTGGCCCAGCATGTTTCGTCGGCCCAGGAAGGTACCCGTCGAACGGTTCGAACCACGCAGCGGCCGGTGGGCGGTCACATCTGTCGCCGGTGCTGGAACGCAAGAGCGCCTGAGCGTTGCGACGTACAACATCTGGTTCAACGACAAGCACGCCGAGCAGCGCTATCGTATGATCGCCGACATCCTGGCGCGACATAGACCGGACGTCATGGCATTCCAGGAAGTCACCCCACCTTCACTGGCCGTCTTCCTCGAACAACCGTGGATCCGGGAGCAGTACGTCAGCGCCGCCACGGTCGGCGACCGTGTCGGCAACTACGGCATGCTGATGCTGTCCCGGGTGCCGATCGATCGCGTCACCTACACAAGATTGCCGACCCGATTATCGCGCGGCTATCTGACGGCCGAAGTCACCATCAACGGTCATCCGCTGTCCATCGTCTCGATACATCTCGAAAGTGGCAAGGCCGCAACGCATTTGCGTACCCGCCAGCTTCGACGGGTGTTCGAATCCCAACGAACGTCCGAGAACGCGATCATCATGGGCGACTTCAACATGCGCGATTCCGAGAACAATCTGATCGACGCCGGCTACCAGGACATCTGGCCGGCGTTGCGTCCCCTCGACCCCGGTTTCACCGAAGACACATCGATCAACTTGATGCGATTCGACATGAAGAACAAGGATCGCCACGTCCGCTTCGACCGGGTGCTCACCAAGGGTGATTCGTGGGTGCCGAAGACGATTGAACTACTTGGCCGCGAGCCGATTTCGAACGAGTGGCCGCGAGTGTTTCCCTCAGACCACTTCGGCGTCATCTGTGAGTTGGTCCGCAACCGCCGCTGAAACGCCCATCACACGTCCGGCCGCCCTGGCCAGCCCTTTGGGTGCTAGGCCTTGGCGATCGCGACCCGGACGCCGTCGCCGATCTCTTCGGCTCCGTCGGAATCACCGAACTCGAAGCTCGTCGCCAGGATCTCCCGCGCGATCAGATCGCGGTGCGCCCGTGCCCAGTCCTGGTACTCCCCGGGCACCGACATCACCACCGCAATTCGGTCGGAGACCTCCAGTCCCGTGGTCTTCCGTAATTCCTGCAGCTCACGGATGCGGTCCTTGGCCCAGCCCTCGGCTTCCAGTGCAGGCGTGAGGGTCCCGTCGAGCACCACCAGACCCGCGCCGTCGGCAAGGGCGGCCGTCCAATCGGGATCGGCCGCAACCAGTTTGGAGCTGAACTCCTCGGGCAGCAGTACGGCCGGGCCCGCGGTCAGTGTGCCGTCGGCGTTGAGCACGCCCTCCCCCGCCTTGACTGCCTTGATCGCGCCCTGGACGTCCTTGCCGAGACGCGGACCGGCGGCGCGGGCGTTCACCGCGAGCTCGAACCCGCCATGGGCGGCGATGTCATCGGTGAGCTCCACGGACTTCACGTTGAGTTCGTCGGCGATCAGATCCCGAAAGGGCTCGAGCCGCTGTGGATCAACTGACTTGTCCAAGGCCACAGTCAGTTTAAGCAGCGGCAACCGGACGCGCAGCTTCTTGGCCTTGCGCACTGACGAACCCGTCGAGGCCACCTCGCGCACCAGATCCATGTCGGCGACCAGTTGCGGGTCGGCAGGAAGCGAGTCGGCGTCGGGCCAGTCGGTCAGGTGCACGGACCGCTCGCCGGTGATCCCGCGCCAGATCACCTCGGTGATCAGCGGCAACAGCGGAGCCGCCAGCCGGCTGGTCACCTCCAGGACGGTGTGCAACGTGTCGATCGCGTCGGCGTCCTCCTCCCAGAACCGCGAACGTGAACGCCGCACATACCAGTTCGTGAGGGCCTCGGTGAACTGGCGCAGTTGGTCACACGCGACCGAGATATCGCAGATGTCCATCGATGCGGTCAGGTCGTCACGCAGTGCGGCGAGCTTGGCCAGGATGTAGCGGTCCAGCACGTGGGGCGAGTCGGTACGCCACCTGCCCTTCTTCGGCGCGTAGAGGGCGAGGAAGGTGTAGGCGTTCCACAGCGGCAGCAGCACCTGCCGGACACCCTCGCGGATACCCTGCTCCGTGACGACGAGGTTGCCGCCGCGCAAGATCGGCGACGCCATCAGGAACCAGCGCATGGCGTCGGAGCCGTCCCGGTCGAACACCTCGGTGACGTCGGGGTAGTTGCGCAGCGACTTGCTCATCTTCTGGCCGTCGTTACCGAGCACGATCCCGTGCGAGACGCAGGTCCGGAACGCCGGCTTGTCGAACAGCGCCGTCGCCAGGATGTGCAGCGTGTAGAACCAGCCACGGGTCTGCCCGATGTACTCCACGATGAAGTCGCCCGGGAAGTGCGCTTCGACGCCGTCGGGGCCGCTGACTGCTCCGGCTTCTCCCGCCTCCGCACCCGCGAACCACTTCTGGTTCTCGAACGGATAGTGCACCTGGGCATACGGCATCGATCCGGAGTCGAACCACACGTCGAGCACGTCGGGGATGCGGCGCATCGTCGAGCGGCCGGTCGGGTCGTCCGGGTTGGGCCGGGTCAGTTCGTCGATGAAGGGCCGATGCAGGTTGGTCGGACGCACCCCGAAGGCGCGTTCGAGTTCGTCGAGGCTGCCGTACACGTCGATCCGTGGATACGCCGGATCGTCGGACCTCCACACCGGTATCGGGGTTCCCCAGTAGCGGTTTCGCGAGATGGACCAGTCACGAGCCCCCTGGAGCCACTTACCGAACTGCCCGTCCTTGACATGCTCGGGATACCAGGTGATCTCTTGGTTGAGCTCGACCATGCGGTCGCGGAACTGGGTGACCTTGATGAACCACGACGACACCGCCCGGTAGATCAACGGGTTTCGACAGCGCCAGCAGTGCGGATAGGAGTGCTCGTAGGTGTCGTGGCGCAGCAGCACCGCACCGTTGACTTCCGCTGCGCGGGAACCGTTCTTGAGGTCGCGGATGATCTGGGGGTTGGCGTCGAACACGTGCTGGCCCGCGTAGTCGGGCACGGTGTCGTCGAAGCGCCCCTTGGCGTTGACGGGGGTGACGGGCTCGATGTCGGCCGCCTGCGCGATGGCCATGTCGTCCTCGCCGTATGCCGGCGCCAGGTGGACCAGCCCGGTGCCGTCTTCGGTGCTGACGAAATCGGCGGGTAGCACGCGAAAAGCGTTGGGCGAGTCCAGAAAGTACGGGAACGGCGGCGCGTAGTGGACGCCGAGCAGGTCCCGGCCCGAGTAGGTGGCCACGATCTGCGGCTCGTCCCCCAGCTCACGGGCGTAGGCACCGAGGCGGGCCGCCGCCAGCACGTAGCGCCGCCCGTCGGGACCCTCGGCGACGACGTAGTCGACCTCGGGGTTGACCGCGACGGCCTGGTTGGACGGCAGCGTCCACGGGGTCGTGGTCCAGATCAGCAGGTAGGCCCCGACCAGATCCTCCGCGGCTGTCCGCTCCTCGCGCGAGCGCTCGTCGGTGATCCGGTAACCGACGGTGAGGGCCGGATCCTGCCGGTTCTGATAGACGTCGTCGTCCATGCGCAGTTCGTGGCTGGACAGCGGCGTCTCGTCGTTCCAGCAATACGGAAGCACCCGGTTGCCCTCATAGGCGAGACCCTTGTCCCACAGCTGCTTGAACGCCCAGATCACCGACTCCATGAAGCCGAGATCGAGCGTCTTGTAGTCGTTGTCGAAGTCGACCCAGCGCGCCTGGCGGGTGACGTAGGACCGCCACTCGTCGGTGTACTTGAGCACCGATGCCCGGCAGGCGTCGTTGAACTTCTCGATGCCCATCTGCTCGATCTGGCCCTTGTCGGTGATGCCGAGCTGACGCTGCACTTCGAGCTCGGCAGGCAGACCGTGGGTATCCCAGCCGAAGCGGCGTTCGACCTTGAACCCGCGCATGGTGCGGTAGCGCGGCACGATGTCTTTGACGTATCCAGTGAGCAGATGCCCGTAATGCGGAAGCCCGTTGGCAAACGGCGGCCCGTCGTAGAACACGTACTCCGGCGCGTCGTCGCGGCGCTGGATGCTCGCGCGGAAGGTGTCGTCGCCGGCCCAGTAGTCGAGCACTTCGGCTTCCAGCGCTGGGAACTTGGGCGCTCCGGCGCCGGGCTTCGGGTAGGCGGTCACGTGCGTGCATCTCCTGTGCCACGTCGTTCAGGCACGGGGACGAACGTCACGCGTTTGCGCGAGCGCCGCGGTACCACCCCGCTTGCACCTAAAGTGCCACTCGAAAAGCTGTGACGGGCTGACCCGTTCGGTTCTAGTGAGCGCGACGTGCCGAACTCGAAAACGCTGCGCCGTTCTTCCGAAAGCTCCCCGGTGATGGCCGGATCGACGCTGGTGGCCCACAGTCTAGCGGGCCTGCGGGCCACTCCGGAATCACAGGGGCGCCGCGGCGTCCGAGGTGATCTCGATCAACGCGAGGGGGAACTGCTCGGCCAGCTCTTCGATGCTGTAGGCATCGAAGCGGGTGGCGTCGTAGGACCAGCCCAGCTGCAGCTGTCCCTCGGTCCGGTGCACCATCAGTTCGAGTATGTGGCCCCCGCCGGCTTCGTTCTGGTCGGCGGCGACGTTCAGCAGTACCTCTGACTGGGCCGTCGGCCGTCCCGGTGCCGCGGCGAGCGCCGTGTGGGCGCCCTGCAGCATCTCCGTCGGGCCCATGGCCGGTGCGTCGGAACAGATCAGCGAAACGGTGTGATAGAGCCAACGGTGCTCACCTGTCACATCGACGGCCACCGGGCCTTCGCCACGGGTCCGGCCGAGTGTCCGGCCGAATGCCGCGAGCAGGATCTCCTCGACTCGCACTCCGAGCCAATCAGCGGTGCCGTCGAGTTCTTCTGCCAATTCGCTCGTCGGCGGTGTGCTCAAACTCGCGAAACGCGGCGCAATTCCCTCAACAGAGGGGTGATCCACCACCTGAAGAGTTGCCGGAGCGGGCGTGACGAAGGGCCTGACCTCGTCGGCCATGTGTGGAGCGACCATGCGGTCAACGTTACAGCGAATGTCCCAGAATCGGGAGAGCACTCCCAAAACCGTGACGGCCGTGTCAATTAAGAGCTTGTAATCTGTTTGCCGGCGGGGGCTGCCCTTGTGCGGGAATTCGGTTTATTGTGTTTCTCGTGCCCCGCACCGATGAGAACGGTAGACAGCTCAAGGCCCTCCTCGACTACCTCCTCGACGGAGAGATCGATGCCAAGAACCTTTTCGATGCGCTCGGCATTTCCAGCAGCACCTATTACCGGCGCATCAAGGAAAGCGACTACCCGAACGCCGAGGAGTTGCGACGGGTCGCCGACCGCTTCGATCTGAGCTACCCCGACCTGCAGATTCAGTTCGGTCTGATGAGCAGGCAGGAAGTCTGGAACTACGTGATAGCCGCGGAAGCCACCCAGCCCGCGGTCGCGACTCTGCAGGAAACCACCGCGAAGGCAGCCGTCGAACACCGGCCGAAGCTATCGGAGCTGACACCCCGACTCGACGCCCCACCCCTATAGACCGGTCGATTCCCATGGCACTGGCAACACTCATCGCGATCACGCTGCTGTGCATCGTGTGGAGCCTGTGGATTCGCCGTGTCACCTGGTCCTGCCGCTGGGAGGTGGCCGCCACCCTCAACATCGCGCTGCAAGGCCTCGCGGTGTTGTTGATGTCGCCGCTGGCCTCCGAGACCGTCGGCCAGTGGCTGTACGCCCTGACCGGCAAATGGAACCTCGAGGATTACCTCGGCCACGACGCCTACATCGTGGCGGCATCGGCCGTCGTGTACAACGCGCTGGGCAGGCTCGAACACGACCATGCGATGCATCGCCGGTTCAAGCAGTTCGTCGAGCGGCCCGCGACACTGTGCATACCGCTGCTACTCGCCGCGTTCTGGCTGGGCAACGGCGCCAAGATCTACCGCCCCGACTTCTTCGACGTGCCGACGGACTTCTGGCTGAACACCTACTGGCTGCTGCTCTGCGGCATGCTGATCTACCTCCTCGGGTACGGCTCCCGGGCGCTGCTGATCCTGCGGGGCGACCCGCGGTCGCGGCAGATCGCGAACATCTACCTGTTCGCGTCCGCGATGGGAATCACGGCGTGTCTGGTGCGCATCGTCACGGCGTTCGTCCCGCCGCTGCAGACCGTTCAAGGCAGCATCCTGGTGTGGATCTTCGCCTGTGCCTGCGGCGCCGGCTTCGCGCTGACATCGGCATATTCCTGGCGGATCAAGACGAAGTGGTTCACCCGCGCGGGCAACTGAGCGCGAAGCCTTCTCGTGGGTAGGCGTCAGACTGCTGTCCGGGTGAGGTCGGCGAACGGTGCCCCGAACTCCCGCACCGGCCGGTAGCCGTTCCTGCGCGCCAGCGCCGCACCCCGCCGGACCAACGCGGCAGTCGCGACGAAACCGGCCTGGTCCGCGACGACCAGCGGCGTGAGCAGACGGTTGTGAACAAAGCCGAACGACAGCCCGGACTGCGGATCCGCCCACCCCAGCGAGCCGCCTAGGCCGACGTGCCCGAACCCGGGCAGCACGCCAGGCAATGGCAACCCGTGATAGCCGAGGTGGAAGGACAGGGGCATGATCATCGCGTGGTCGAACCGCAGGCTGGGCCTGCCCACCAACGCAGCGGCGGTCGCGCTGGACAGGAACTGCGTTCCGTCGATGCGGCCACCGTTGGCGATCGCGCCGTACATGCGGGCCAGCGCACGAGCGGTGGCCACCCCGTTGGCCGCGGGAATCTCGCTGTCGAGCAACGGAATATCGCCCTGCACAAGGGCTTTGACGCCCGGCAGGTACATCGCGCCGAACGCCGCGGAGAACGGAAGCGCGGCCAGGCGGGGCGCCACCATATTGAATATCGGGTTCTGCAGCCGGGTCTGCGGAGCGATGATCTGCGCGGCGTGCGTCGACGCCTGCGCCGGCGGGCGGCCCAGGTGCAGCCCGTCGGTGTTCAACGGGGCGGCCACCTCGCTGCGTATCAGCTCGCGCATCCCCTTGCCGGTGACCGCTCGAGCCAATCCGGACAGCAACCAGCCGAACGTTAACGCGTGGTACGCGGGCTTGCCATTCAGCCAGCTGACAGGAGAAGCGGCCAGCCGCTCCTCCATCCGGACGTGGTCCAGCAGGTCGGCCTTCGCGACGCCGTTGAGCTGCGACAGGCCCGCCCGGTGACGCATGGCATCGCGCACGGTGATCGCGGACTTACCGTTCGCGCCGAACTCCGGCCAGTACTCGGCCACCGGCGCGTCGTAATCGATCAAGCCGCGGTCGGCCAACCGGTGGATGACCGTCGAGGCCACCCCTTTGGTCGCGGAGAACACCATGGCGCCGGTGTCGGCGTCCCAGTGCCGCTCGCCTCTGCGGTCTGACCACCCGGTCCAGACATCGACGACGGGCTCGCCGTCGAGGTACACCGCCAGCGCCCCGCCGCCGAGGCGCCGCCACGGGAACATCTGGGCGAACGCGCGCACCGCGCAGCCGAAGTTCTCATCGGCAGCGCCCTGGACACCACGCGGCAGGGCAGCGCCGTCGATACCGTGTGGGGGCGCCGCGTTGCGCTCCCAAATATTGACGACCGTCACGGATTGAATTTACTCCGACGCGCGGCAAAGAATCCAAGAGTTACCGATTTGTTAACAATCGACTCGTCGACCGCTGATCGTCGGCGTCCAGAATCTGCTGTGCAGCAAGCGCCGGAGGCGGCTCGCCGTCGCGCACCTGGCGCTCGATATCAGCACGAATCCCGCATCGGCCGGGACTGGTCAACACCGGGTCGGGCACCGTGTCGCGGACCCTCGACCAGGTCCTTCTGACCCGCTGTTTGTCTCTGCGGACATCGGATTCACCGGCCTCCGTGAGCACGCCGCGGTGCTTGAGCACCGTGCCCCAGAGTTCCGTCAGGCCCATCCGTGCACTGCGCCTACAGTGAAAAACTATGGGCGCCAGAGATTTTCAAGTAAACAGCTCAGTCGGATGGCACCGGCCGGCTCCCGCGGAGAGCCGTGGCCTCCGCGGCATGCTCACCGGTTGCCTTGTCGACGGCGACGCCGGCGAGTTCGAGAACACCCTTCTTGACCGCCGCAGTTGATCCCCGTCGCGCGCCAGTGTCAGGAACACGAACGTGTCCACCATGGGTGGCAACCGTCACCTCGAACCTTCCCACTCCGACCGTCTGCACCAGGAAGACGTCACGGCCCGCGACTTCTAGCAACGACGGTTTCGCGCGTCGCCTTCGCGACGCCGCCGAGTGCCCCGAAGGTCGGTGAGGGCGGGTAGCAGGCGTCGGCGTGCCCTGCCGGGCGCACCATCCGGGTCTTGTCACCAGGGATCGAGCCACCGGCTCGGGTGGACGACGGCCAACTGATGACCGGGAACCGGTCGGGCAGAAGTTCTCGGGGGCCACGCCCATCCGACAAGATCTGTTCGCCCTGGCCCCGTACTGTTGGTAGATGTGAAATCCGTCGTCAGCACGCTGCGGGCAATCCGTGCCGCGGCGGCCGCCACGTTGAGGACGGTTCCCAAACGCCGGTTCGCGGCGATCGTGACCGCGATTGTGATCCTCGTCGCCATCGCGGTCTTCGTCCCGTTGCCGACCGCCGTGCAGCTGCGCGATTGGGCCACGTCGGTGGGGCCCTGGTTCCCGCTGGCCTTCCTGGCCGCGCACATCGTCGTCACGGTGTTCCCGTTTCCACGCACCGTCTTCACGCTGGCCGCAGGGCTGCTGTTCGGGCCGTATCTGGGGGTGCCGATGGCGGTGCTGGCCAGCACCGTGAGTGCGGTGATCGCCCTAGTCCTGGTACGCGCGGTCGGCTGGCGCCTGGACCGCCTGGTCCAGCATCCACGCCTGTCGACGGTCAACACGCGGCTGGCCGAACGCGGCTGGCCGACGGTGCTGTCGATGCGGCTGATTCCGGCCGTCCCGTTCTCGGTGCTGAACTACGCGGCGGGCTCGTCGGCGGTTCGGGTGCTGCCCTACACGTTGGCGACCTTCGCGGGCCTGCTCCCTGGTACCGCCGCGATCGTCATCCTCGGGGACGCCCTCACAGGCAACGTGAGCCCGCTTCTGTTCCTGGTGTCGCTGTGCACAGCGAGCCTGGGCGTCGCGGGGCTGGTCTACGAGATCTGGACACACCGCCGGGAACACCGGCGCGCAACCGACGACCCGCCGGTGCAGACCGTGGAGCCGGTGATCACTGCCGGCTGATCGCGGGCCGCTTCGCCGTCACCAGCCCCGGGCTCCGGTCCAGCAGCGCGTAGATTCGCGGCGACGTGAGCCCGGTCAGCGGCATCGGGTCACTGGCCCGCCGCGCCATGTCGACCAGGCGGCGGCTGCTGCCGCGAGTAGTCCGTCGCCGGTGGCTGCGCCTGCTGTGACAGCGGCGCGTACTGCGGTGGCGCGTCGAGGGATCCCGCGACCGGGGTGCGGGCCTCGGCCACCGCCTGGGCGACCGCCTGCGCGATCTCCGGGTCGGTCTTCGTGTTGAACCACTCGGCCACCTCGGCGGAGTCGTCCTCCGGCTTGGGCAGGTCCTCCTCGACCGGCGACGGCTGGTACCGGAAGACCCCGTCTTCGCCCGGCGCACCCAGCATCTTCGTGAACCCCTGCAGCGCCGTGCCGAAGTCGCTCGGCACCAGCCAGACCTTGTTCGCCTCGCCCTTGGCCATCAGGGGCAGCGTCTGCAGGTACTGGTACGCCAGCATCTCGGGCGTCGGGCGCCCGGCCTTGATCGCGGCGAACGTTTTCTCGATGGCCTTGGCCTGGCCCTGTGCCTGCAGGTACGACGCGGCGCGTTCACCCTGGGCGCGCAGCATGCGCGACTGCCGGTCGGCCTCGGCGGCGAGGATGGCGGCCTGCTTGGCGCCCTCGGCGGAGAGGATCTGGGCCTGCTTCTGGCCCTCCGCCTGCTTGATCGACGCCTCCCGGTTGCCCTCCGCGGTCAGGATCATCGCCCGCTTCTCGCGGTCGGCGCGCATCTGCTTCTCCATCGAGTCCTGGATCGACGGCGGCGGATCGATGCTGCGAAGCTCCACCCGGGCCACCCGCAGGCCCCACCGGCCGGTGGCCTCGTCCAGCACGCCGCGCAGCTGGCCGTTGATCTGGTCGCGCGACGTCAGCGCCTGCTCGAGCGTCATCCCGCCGACCACGTTGCGCAGGGTGGTGGTGGTCAGCTGCTCGACGCCGACGATGTAGTTGCTGATCTGGTAGACCGCGGCCTGCGGGTTGGTGACCTGGAAGTACACCACCGTGTCGATGTTGACCGTGAGGTTGTCCTCGGTGATCACCGGCTGCGGCGGGAACGACACCACCCGCTCACGCAGGTCGACCCTCGCCCGAATCTTGTCGACGAACGGCAGCAGCAGCGTCAGCTGGCCGGACACCGTCTTGCTGTAGCGACCCAGCCGCTCGATCACCGCGGCCTCGGCCTGCGGGATCACCTTGACCGACTTGGCCACCACGATCACGGCAAAGACCACCAACACGACCAGCAGTACCAACCCTGCGACGGCACCCTCCACGACGAACCCCTTCCACTGCTTCTCTACGTGATCTTGGAGACGACCGCGGTGGCGCCGTCGATGTGCACCACGGTCACCTGATCCCCCGCATCGTAGACATCGTTCTCGTTGTAGGGCCTGGCCGTCCAGACTTCGCCGTCGAGCTTGACCTGACCTTCGTGGCGCGCGACCCGGTCGAGCACCAACGCGCTCTTGCCCTCCAGCGCCTTGGCACGCTCCGGCAGGCCCGGACCGGAATTGAGCCTGCGCCGCAACGCAGGCCGCACCCCCGCCAGCAACAGCACCGAAAACAGCAGGAACACCAGGCCATCGGCCCAGATCGGCCAGTCGAGCAACCAGCTGGAACCCGCGGCGGCCAGCGCCCCGCCGCTGAGCATCAGCAGGAACAGGTCACCGGTAAGCGCCTCGGCGCCGGCCAGTGCCAGTGCTGCGATCAACCAGATCAGCGGAACAGGCATGACTCGAGCCTAGCGCGCAGCCCACTCCGCGAGCAGCTAACAACTACACTGCCAGCATCATGTGGTGCCCCAGTGTGTCGCTGTCGATATGGGCCAATGCCTGGTTGGCCGGTGCAGCCGCGCCCGACGATGTCTTGGATGCGTTATCCCAATGGACGCCAAGACATTCGGTCACGGCCTATGATGCTCTCGCCGCCGAACGCACCGGCCTGCCGTGGCCGGATCTCGACGACGCCGGCGGGGTGTCGCTGCTGCAGACGATGCGCACCGCCGCCAGGACGGCCGACTCTCGTCCGGCGATCGCGCTGGCGTTGCCGGTTCCCGGAGACGTGCGGGGACTGCCGCCGGGCACGCAGTTCGGCCGAGACGCCATCACGGCCGGTGAGGCGATCATCGTCGGGCCGCCGGACGCCGCGATCGGGCTGGTGCCCGATTTCGAGTACCCGGACTCCCCCGAAACCGACGACGACTTCGAGTTCGAGTTCGATCCCGAACTGTGCGCGTTGTCGTGGACGGTGTACTCACTGTCCGCCGCACCGGCACCCGATCAGCTCGATCTCGGCGAGGCGGAGTTCGGGTTGCGCAACGCGGTGCGCGCCGCCGCGGACGCACTCGGGGCGCTGCGCGCCGGCGCCCCCGGTGGCGAGGTCGCCGATCCGCGCAGGCTCGTCGAGCAGGTTCTGGATTCCACGCGGGCGCATCGCATCCCCGACCACGCGCCGACTCGAGCGGTGCGGGTTCTCGAGAACGCGGCGCACGTCGACGCGATCATCACCGTCAGCTCCGGGCTGATCCCGAGCGGATTGCAAAGCTCCTCGGAGGTGCAGCTGGCCAGCGAGGCGCTGCGCCCGCTGAATTCGGTCGTCCGCTCGGCGCGCCTGGCGGCGGTCAGTTCGATCCTTCAATCCGCTTGGCGCGGTTAGTTTTCAGCTGGAGCAGGCGGGAGTGCACAGTTCGCCGTTGACGCTGCAGCCATACCCTGGCACCGCACCGGCGCCGCCGACCCTGGCGGCGGGGAGGCCGAGCCGCAACTCGTCGACGAGGTCGACGACGAGCTGGGCGAAGCGGGGCTGCGCGTTGGGCGTCGACGCCCGCGCGAACGCGATCCCGGCGTCAGCTGCTTGCGTAGCAAGTTCGTTGTCGAGATCCCAGACCACCTCGATGTGGTCGGCGACGAAACCGACCGGGCAGACGATCACCGCCTCGGTACCCACCCGCGCCAACGACTCCAGGTGATCGCCGACGTCGGGTTCCAGCCACGGCACCTGCGGCGGACCGGAACGCGATTGCCACACCTGGTCGTACTCGCGGTAACCCGCTGCCGCGGCCACCAGGGCGGAGGTGTAACCGACCTGGCGCTGGTAGAGGTCGGGCCCGCACCGCGAGGCGGCGCGCAGCGGGATCGAGTGCGCGGTGAACACCAGCCGGGCACCGTCGCGCAACTGCTCGGGCAGCGTCGCGGCCGCGTCGCGGACGGCGTCGGCGAACATCTCGACCAGCAGCGGGTGATCGAAGTACTGCCTCAGTTTGGTCAGCTCGGGCGCTTCGGGCCCGGCCGAGCTTCGGCCCCGCGCGATGTCCTCCTGGTATTGGGTGCAGCCCGAGTAGCCGCCCCAAGCCGACGTCGAGAACACGGCAGCGCGCCGAATCCCGTTGTCCCGCATCTGCGCAACTGTGTCCTCGACGAACGGCTCCCAGTTGCGGTTGCCGAAGTAGACGGGAAGTTCCATGCCGCGCCGCGCCAGCTCCGCCTCGATCTGCGCGATCAGATCGCGGTTGATGCCGTTGATCGGCGACACCCCGCCGAAGTGCAGATAGTGCTCGGCGACAGAAGCCAGCCGCTCCGGGGGGATACCTCGACCCCTGGTGACGTTCTCCAGGAACGGCATGACCTGCTCGGGGCCCTCCGGGCCGCCGAACGACAGCAGCAGCAGGGCGTCGAAGCTCATCAGAGGGGCCGGTTCTTCGCGCAAGCGCTCATCACAGCTGCCGGTTCTTCGCGCAAGCGCTCATCACAGCAGCTGGGTGCTTGCCCCGCCGTCGGCGTAGATGATGGTGCCCGTCGTCGCTGGAAGCCAGTCGGACAGAAGCGCACACACCGTCTTGGCCACCGGCGTCGGGTCCTTCATGTTCCAGCCCAGCGGCGCGCGCTGGTCCCAGCCCTCTTCGAGCAGCTGAATCTGCGCACCGGCGTCTTCGCCGAGCGCACCGCCGACGATGGCACTCATCGCCAGGGTCCGGATCGGGCCTGCGGCAACGAGATTCGACCGCACGCCGACCTTTCCCGCCTCGCGGGCCACGAACCGATTCACCGATTCCAGTGCGCTCTTGGCAACCGTCATCCAGTTGTAGGCAGGCATCGCGCGGGTCGGGTCGAAGTCCATGCCGACGATCCCGCCGCCGGAGTTCATCACGGGCAGCACCGCTTTGGCCAGCGAAGCGTATGAGTACGCCGAGATGTGGATGCCCTTGGCGACGTCCTCGTAAGGCGCGTCGAAGAACGGGTTGATACCCATGCCGGTCTGTGGCATGAATCCGATCGAGTGCACCACGCCGTCGAGCTTGTTGCCCTCGCCGATCACCTCGCTGACCCGGCCGGCCAGGCTGGCGAGATGCTCTTCGTTCTGCACGTCGAGTTCCAGCAGCGGTGCCGGATTGGGCAACCGGTCGGCGATGCGCTGGATCAGCTTCATCCGGTCGAACCCGGTCAGCACCAGCTCCGCGCCGGCCTCCTGGGCGACCTTGGCGATGTGGAACGCGATCGACGAGTCGGTGATGATCCCCGTGACGAGGATCCGTTTGCCTTCGAGTAAACCTGCCATGACTAGTCCTTATCCTCTAGTGGCCCATGCCCATGCCGCCGTCGACCGGGATGACCGCGCCGGAGATGTAGCTGGCATCTTCGGATGCCAGGAAGCTGACCACACCGGCGACCTCCTCGGCGGTACCGACCCGCTTCGCGGGGATGAACTCCAGTGCCCCCGCCTGAATCCGCTCATCCAGCGCGCGGGTCATCTCGGTGTCGATGTAGCCGGGGGCGACCACATTGGCGGTGACCCCGGCCTTGGACAGCTCCCGGGAGATCGAGCGGGCCATGCCGATCAGACCGGCCTTGGAGGCCGCGTAATTGGCCTGGTTGCCGATGCCCCAGGTGCCCGAGACCGAACCCACGAAGATCATCCGGCCGAACCGCTTCCGCAGCATGATGCGCGATGCCCGCTGCGCTACCCGGAACGCCCCGGTGAGGTTCGCGTCGATGACCTTCTCGAATCTCTCCTCGGTCATCCGCATGAGGAACGCGTCGGCGGAGATGCCGGCGTTGGACACCAGCACCTCGACCGGACCCTGGTGCTCCTCGACTTCCTTGAACGCCCGGTCGACGGCATCGCTGTCGGTGACGTCACACTCGACGCCGAACAACCCCTCCGGGGCGCCGGAGCCGCGGTGGGTGACGGCGACCTTGTGGCCGTCGGCGGCCAGGCGACGTGCGATGGCAAGCCCGATCCCCCGGTTTCCGCCGGTGACGAGCACCGATCGAGAGACGAAAGCAGGCCGCCCACCCGCGGTTTCGCCGGCAGTGTCAGCGGCATTCTCGGTCACAGCGTCCGCAGTCATGACCGCCAACTTAGCGTCTCACCTGCTCGAGTCCGAAATTCCTGCGCGCGTGTTCAGTTGGGCAGGCGCCGGTTGATCAACAGCGCACCCAGCGCCGCGAGGGCAAGCACCAGCGCCCCGAGGCGCAGCCAACCCACACTGGCGTCACCCTTGATCGTCTCGTAGCCGATCTGCTCCTGAAGGTTGGTGAACACCTCCTTGAGCTGCTCGAGGCTGGAGGCGGTGAACGCCTCACCGCCGGACAGGTCGGCGATCTTCTTGAGCATCTCGTCGTCCACCGGCACCGGCTGGCGCTGGTCGTTGATCTCGACGTAGCCGTAGGGCGTTCCGAACGACACCGTCGAGATGGGCACGCCCTGGTCCTTGGCGGTCCGCGCCGCGGTGTAGGCACCCTTGGGGTTGTCCGGGTTGGACGGGACGGTTTCCTTGCCGTCGGACATCAACACGATGCGGGCGGGCGGCGGCTCGTCGCCGCCGCCGATCACCGCTCCGACCGTCGCGACAGCCTGCAGCGCCGTGAAGATGCCCTCGCCGGTCGCGGTGCGGTCGGCGAGCTGCAGCTTGTCGATCGCATTCTTGGTCGCCTCCCGGTTCGTGGTCGGCGAAACCAGCACGGTGGCGGTTCCGGCGTAGGCGATCAGCCCCAGATTGATGCCGGGTGTCAGCTGATCGGCGAACTGCTTGGCGGCCTCCTGCGCGGCCACCAGCCGGTTCGGCGCGACATCGGTCGCTCGCATCGACTGCGACACGTCGATCACCAGCATCACCACCGCGCGGTTGCGGGGGATGCGGACGTCGTGCGTCGGAGCGGCCATCGCGATGGTGAACAACACCATCGACAGGATCAGCAGCGTGGCCGGAAGGTGGCGCCAACGGCTGGGCCGCTTCGGCGCCACGCTCTCCAGCAGCTCCATGTTCGCGAAGCGCAGGATCCGCTGCTGGCGGGCCAGCTGCACGACGATGTAGAGCCCGATCAGCCCGAGGACGACCAGGATGAACAGAAAGAACCACGGGTGTTCGAAGCCCGACAGCGACATCGGCCCGAGCAGCGGTAAAGTCATGTGCTACTTGTCATTTCGTTGTTGTCGCTCACCGGCCCGCCAGGGCACCTCGGCGCCTGCTGGCGACGAACCTGACCACATCGGCGATCCAGTCCCGGTCGGTGCGAAGGCTCAGCAGGGGCGCGTCGCAGCGTCGCAGCGTGCGCGCCACCTCCGCCCGATGCGCAGCGGCGGCCTTCTCGAAGTCGGCGCGCAACTGCTCGTCGATGGTGAACTCGCGGGTCCGGCCGGTCTCGGTGTCCTGGAGGATGACGTCGCCGACGGCGGGCAACTCGACGTCCCGAGGGTCGAGGATCTCGATGCCGAGAATCTCGTGTCGCCCCGCGATGGCCCGCAGCGGGCGCATCCAGTTGATCGGCCCCAGGAAGTCGCTGATGATCACCGCCATGCCGCGGCGCCGCTCCGGCCTGCGCAGCCCGTCGATCGCCGCGGACAGGTCGCCGCGGACCCCGGCCGGCGCCCGAGGGGTGGTCGCGATCGCGCGGAGCAGCTCCTGTTCGTGCATCCGGCCCGACAGCGCGGGGACCCGACGGGTGGTGTCACCGTTGGAGATGATCGCGCCGATCCGGTTGCCGCCCCCGCTGTTCAGGAACGCGATCGACGCCGCGGCGGCGACCGCCAGGTCACGCTTCTCGCATCCGGCCGTGCCGAAATCCAAGCTGGCAGACATGTCGACTACCAGCCAGGTCTCCAGCTCGCGGTCGGCGATCATCTGACGCACGTGCGGATGCGTGGTGCGGGCGGTGACCGACCAATCCATCCGCCGCACGTCGTCGCCGGGCTGGTAGATCCGCGACTCCCCGGGCTCCGATCCCGGGCCGGGAAGCAACCCGAGGTGGTCGCCGTGCAGCACGCCGTCGAGCTTGCGGCGGACCGTCAGCTCCAGCTTGCGCAGCGCCGCTGTCAGCGCAGGGTCACGGATCTCCCCGCGCTTCATCGACGGGAGGTCGACGGTGCGGCTGGGCCGTTTGGGATCTGTTTGACCTGACGGAGAAGTCACTTAGTGAGCCACTTACCGGGTCAGCGCCCGCCGGCCGCGGCCGCGGCGGCCGGGACGACGGGCGGCACCGAATGGCCTTGCTGCGGAATCGCATTCACCTGCGGCAACGCGACCGTCTGGAGGATGCGGTTGACCACCGTGTCGCTGGAGATCTCGTCGGCGAGCGCGTCGTAGGTCAGCACCAGGCGGTGCCGCAGCACGTCGGGGATGACCTCGACGACATCCTGCGGGATCACGTAGTCGCGGCCGCGCACCAGCGCCAGCGCCCGGGATGCGGCGATGATGCCCAGCGAGGCACGCGGTGACGCACCGTAGGCGATCCAGGCCTTGGCGTCGGGCATGCCGAACTTCTCCGGCTCGCGGGTGGCGGTCACGATGCGCACGACGTAGTCGACCAGCGCGTGGTGAACGAACGTGTTCGCCGCGACGTCCTGCAGGCGCAGCAGGTCCTGTGTGCTCAGGATCGCTTTGGCCTCCGGCGGCTTGACGCCCATCCGGTAGATGATCTCGCGTTCTTCCTCGGGCGTGGGGTAGTCGACGTTGAGCTTGAACAGGAAGCGGTCACGCTGCGCCTCGGGCAGTTGATAGACGCCCTCCTGCTCGATGGGGTTCTGGGTCGCCATGACCAGGAATGGGCTGGGCAGCGGGAACGTCTTACCGCCGATGGAGATCTTGCGCTCGGCCATCACCTCGAGCAGTGCGGACTGCACCTTGGCCGGGGCCCGGTTGATCTCGTCGGCGAGCAGGAAGTTGACCACCACCGGGCCGAGTTCGATGTCGAACTCTTCCTTGCCCACGCGGTAGATGCGGGTACCGACGATGTCGGTGGGCACCAGGTCGGGGGTGAACTGGATGCGGGCGAAGGTACCGCCGACGACCTTGGCGAACGTCTCCACCGCCAGCGTCTTGGCCACACCGGGAACGCCTTCGAGCAGCACGTGGCCTTTCGCCAGCAGGCCGACCAGCATCCGCTCGACGAGCAGGTCCTGACCGACGATGATCCGCTTGACCTCGAAGATCGCCCGTTCCAGGGTGTGCACCTCTTGCTGCAGACCGCCATTGGACAGCGCAGAACCGGCCGCAGCGGCGTGAGCACCGGCGGCGTAGCCCTGTGCCGGAGCCTGCCCGGGATATCCGCCAGCGCCCTGCGGCGGCCCACTCGGTGAGGTCATCAACGTTCCTTCCACATGCGCGGTACACGCTGGGTCTGTGCGGCGCGGGCCGGTTCTGGCCGCGCGCTCGTCATCAACTATTCCAGGCGGTTCAGAATCCGTCGACGTTGCCCGGCGTCAGCCCGCAATGCTCAGGCCACGCTCAGGATTCGATTATCCGCGCCACATTCGGCTGCAGACCCGACGTCCGGACCGGGCTGACCGTGACCCTGCCTGCGCTGCCGGAGGCCTCCAGCATCCGTCCGCCGCCGAGATATATGGCGACGTGCTGGCTGCCGCCCGGGCCCCAGAACAGCAGATCCCCTCGCTTGGCCTGATTCAGCGGAACCTTGCGGCCGGTGTCGTACTGATCGCCGGAGTACTTCGGGATCAGTACCCCGACGCCGGCGTAGGAGAACTGCGTGAACCCGGAGCAGTCGTATCCGACCGTGTTGGCGCCGGAGCCGATGCCGCGGCTGGGGCCGTTGGGTTTGCCGCCGCCCCATGAGTACGGCGTGCCCACCTGCGAGCCGCCGCGACGGATGACGTACTCGATGGCCGCCGGGCCGCGCACCATGCCCGGGGCGATGCCGGCCGGTGCATCCGCCGGCGCCAAACCGATGCTCTGCAAGAACTTTCGGCCGAGATCCATGGTGACCTGAGTGGCCTGGGCGGTCGCGGCCAGGGAGGCGTTGGCGATGGCCAGCGGATCACCCGGCGCGCCCGCGCTCAGGATCTTGGGCAGGGTCGGATCCCACTGGCCCTCCGCTGGCTGGGCCGACGCCGGTGCCACCAGCCCCATCAGCAACGCGCCTGCAGCGACCAGAACGAGAACGATGCGGCGCAGCGCAATCACCACTCGATCATTCGCGTGACGAACGGAGTCATCCCGCTGGTGCGTACCGGCGAGATCTTCACCACCGAACCCGTGTAGGGCGCCTCGAGCATCTGCCCGTTTCCGAGGTACATCGCGACGTGCTGGCTGGCGTTGGGTCCGTAGAAGATCATGTCGCCGCGACGCATCTGCGACGACGGCACCTTACGGCCGGCGTTGTACTGGGACCCCGTGTAGTGGTCCAGCTTGATGCCGACGCCGGCGAACATGTAGAGCATCAGGCCCGAGCAGTCGAATCCGACGGTGCCTGCCCCCTGGTCGATGCCGCGGCTCGGCCCTGCGGCGTTGCCACCGCCCCACGAGTACGGCACCCCCATCTGCGCCATCCCGCGCTTGATCACGAACTCGGTGGCCTGCGGTCCGGCCACCAACGGAATCGCGCCGTTGGTGATGCCCGTCGGGGTCGGCAGCAGCCCGATGCTCTGCAGGAACTTGCGGCCCAGATTCTGGGTGATCTCGACCGATGTCGTGATGATCTTCAGGACCGCGTTGATGATCTGGATCGGGTCGCCGCTGACGAACGCTGCGGGGATCTGGGGCAGCGTCATGTCCCAGGCGGTGTTGCGGTTTCCGGTGGTGGGGTCGACATCCCAATCGGGGTTGGGACCGCGACCCGAACCGGCCTTGCCGGTAGGAGCGGCTGCCGGCTGAGCCGGCGTCTGGGCGCCTGTCGGGGCCTGGGCCCGCCCGGTTGCGGGGGCGGCCAGGGTGCGCGCCTGCTCCAGCTTCGCCCGGGCCGTGGCGCGCTCGGCGGCGAGCTGGTCGAGCTCGGCCTGCTGCGCCTTGAAGGTCTGTTGTGCTTCGGTCAGCGCCGACACGGCGGTCTGCTGGCTGGCCTCGGCGGCCTTGACGGCCTCATCGGCATTCTGCTTGGCCAGCCGGGCCGCCGACTCCTTGTTGACCTGCTCGGTACGGGCGCGCTGCAGGTTGGCGATCACCTGCTGGGAGCTGATCGACAGGGTCTGACTCGCGGCCGTGGTGTTGAGGATGTCCACCGGATCCGACGCGGTCAGATAGGAACTGGACGGACCGCTGACGTACATCGCGGCGGCGAACTTGTCGAACCGCTGCTGCGCGGCGGCGATCGCGGTGTTGGCGTCCTTGACGCGCTGCGCGCTGGCGTCGACCTCGAGTTGGGCGGCCGCGGCGTTGTCGCGTGCGGTCTGCACATCGAGGATGGCCTTGTTGACGCTCTCCTGCTGGGTCTGGATCGCGGCACCGAGGTCCTGCAACTTCTGGTTGACGTTGGCGACTTCGGTCACCAACATCGCAAGATTGTCGGGGTTGGCGGGCTGCGCCAGGGCGAGGCCGGGCCCCAGATTGGGCACCGTGAGCACCATGCCGAACGCCAGCGATGCCGCGCAAAGCCGCGAAGCGGAGGTGCCGCCAGGGATGCGTCTCATCCGACTCAAGTCTCCTCAGGCTCCACGCGAACGTGCCGGCACATTCTCGGGCGCCTGAACCACAGAAGCCACATTAAGCACACCGGCAACTTCAGGCACCGATTGCACCGTACGTCACATCTGACGCTAAAGAAACTTTAGATTCAAATTACAACAATGTAATTGCAATAGGCGTTATGAAACAGTGATGTTTGAATTTGCGCGAGCAGCGTCAATCCCCTAATCGGAGCTGGTGGACGCTGCGTCCGAAACCCCGGCCCGTTTGCCTCGTGCCTGCAACAAGCGGGTGCCGACAACGGCAAGTGCGACCACACAAACAAGCACAATGGTGAATGGCGTCCACGGAAAGTGGGGGGTCGTCAACTCGCCGAGAAAGTTCTTCGACGATTGCACCGGGTCACCGGTCCTGGCCACATCCTGACCGGCTTCCAGCGTCACCCGGTCGAACACCGGACTGTAGGTGCCGGCGAACGACGGGTTGAGCGTCAACACCGTCGCCCCCGGGTTCGCCTCGCCGACCTCAGTTGCGATATCACGAAGCGGTGTGTCGGTCGGAGTGTTGAGATCGATGACCACGATTTTGAGATCGATGCCGTCACCACGCGCATCCTCGACGACCTGGCGCAGCGCGGGCACGTCGCCCTGATCGGCTGGCGGCACGCTCACCCCGTCCTCGGCCACGTCGGCCTTCACCTGCTCCATGTCGATCTCCGGCGGCACATACGACGGCAGGAACGGAACAATATGCGGTCCGGTCACAGCAGCACGGTACGCGACCGCCACGCCGCGACGGTGAAGACACGACTTCCCTGTGCGCTGAGTGGTGGGTATCCCATCGGGGTGGCACCACACGCGTCCGAGGACAAGACTGGAATCCGACGTTCCGAATACCTGTCCTGCCTTACAGGACAAGCGTACTGTTAAGATCACAACCGCCGCTGACACAGCCCGTCGCGGCGATTATCGAAGCGGGAGTTGATGTGAGCAGCATGGATTCGTTCGGAGCGCGGGACATCCTCGAGGTTGGGGACAATAGTTATCAGATTTACCGCCTGGATGCGGTGCCGGGGACTGAGAAGTTGCCGTACAGCTTGAAGGTGCTGGCCGAGAATTTGTTGCGCACCGAGGACGGCGCCAACATCACCCGCGAGCATATCGAGGCGATCGCGCACTGGGATCCCGAGGCCGATCCGAGCATCGAGATCCAGTTCACCCCGGCGCGGGTGATCATGCAGGACTTCACCGGGGTGCCGTGCATCGTGGATCTGGCCACCATGCGCGAGGCGGTCGGCGACCTCGGCGGCGACATCGAGAAGGTCAACCCGTTGGCGCCCGCCGAACTGGTGATCGATCACTCGGTGATCGTCGACGTGTTCGGCAACGCCGGGGCGTTTGAGCGCAACGTCGATATCGAGTACTCCCGTAACGGGGAGCGCTACCAGTTCCTGCGCTGGGGGCAGGGCGCCTTCGACGATTTCAAGGTGGTGCCGCCGGGTACCGGGATCGTGCACCAGGTCAACATCGAGTACCTGGCGCGCACCGTGATGACCCGAAGTGACGCGGACGGCAATGTGGTGGCCTACCCCGATACCTGTGTGGGCACCGACAGCCACACCACGATGGTCAACGGGCTCGGGGTGCTCGGCTGGGGGGTGGGTGGCATCGAGGCCGAGGCCGCGATGCTGGGGCAGCCGGTGTCGATGCTGATCCCGCGGGTGGTCGGGTTCAAGCTGACCGGGGAGATCCAGCCCGGGGTGACGGCCACCGATGTGGTGCTGACGGTCACCGAGATGCTGCGCAAACACGGTGTGGTCGGCAAGTTCGTCGAGTTCTACGGCGCCGGGGTGGCCGAGGTGCCGCTGGCCAACCGCGCCACGCTGGGCAATATGAGCCCGGAGTTCGGCTCGACCGCGGCGATCTTCCCGATCGACGAGGTGACCATCGAGTATCTGCGGCTGACCGGGCGCACCGAGGAGCAGCTGGCGCTGGTCGAGGCCTACGCCAAAGCGCAGGGCATGTGGCACGACCCGGGCAAGGAGCCGGTGTTCTCCGAGTATCTTCAACTCGACCTCGGTGACGTGGTGCCCTCGATCGCCGGCCCGAAACGCCCCCAGGACCGGATCCTGCTCTCCGAATCCAAGGTGGCGTTCCGCAAGGACATCCACAACTACGTCGAGGAGCATTACCCGACCCCGGAGACCAAGCTCGACGAGGCGGTCGACGAGTCGTTCCCGGCCAGCGACTCGGTGTCGCTGTCGTTCGCCGACGACGGCGAGACCGACGTGCGTCCGTCGGCGGCCAACGGGTCGGCGGGCCGGCCGTCCAAGCCGATCACGGTGACCTCCGACGAACAGGGCGAGTTCGTGCTCGATCACGGCGCGGTCGTGGTCGCGGCGATCACGTCGTGCACCAACACCTCCAACCCGTCGGTGATGCTGGGTGCCGCGCTGCTGGCGCGCAAGGCCGTGGACAAGGGCCTGACCTCCAAGCCGTGGGTGAAGACGTCGATGGCGCCGGGCTCGCAGGTGGTCAGCGACTACTACGACAAGGCCGGGGTGTGGCCGTATCTGGAGAAGCTGGGGTTCTTCCTGGTCGGCTACGGCTGCACCACCTGTATCGGTAACACCGGCCCGCTGCCCGAGGCGATCTCGGCGGCGATCAACGACCACGACCTGACGGTCACCGCGGTGCTCTCGGGTAACCGCAACTTCGAGGGCCGCATCTCCCCCGACGTGAAGATGAACTACCTGGCCTCCCCGCCGCTGGTGATCGCCTACGCCCTGGCCGGCACCATGGACTTCGACTTCGAAACCGAACCACTGGGCCAGGACCACGACGGCCACGACGTCTTTTTGAAGGACATCTGGCCGACGGCCAAGGAGATCTCCGAGGTCATCGCGTCCTCGATCAACAAGAAAATGTTCACCGACAGCTACGCCGACGTGTTCCAGGGCGACCAGCGCTGGCGCAACCTGCCCACCCCGGAAGGCAAAACCTTCGACTGGGACGCCAACTCCACCTACGTGCGCAAACCCCCGTACTTCGACGGGATGCCCGCCGACCCGGCGCCGGTCACCGACATCACCGGCGCCAGAGTGCTTGCCCTGCTCGGTGACTCGGTCACCACCGACCACATCTCCCCGGCCGGCAACATCAAAGCCGGCACCCCGGCCGCGCAGTACCTCGACGAACACGGCGTCGCCAAAAAGGACTACAACTCCTACGGCTCCCGGCGCGGCAACCACGAAGTGATGATCCGCGGCACCTTCGCCAACATCCGGCTCAAAAACCAGCTGCTCGACGACGTCTCCGGCGGCTACACCCGTGACTTCACCCAACAGGACGCCCCGCAGGCCTTCATCTACGACGCCGCCCAGCACTACGCCGAGCAAGCAACCCCGCTGGTGGTGCTCGGCGGCAAGGAATACGGGTCCGGGTCGTCACGGGACTGGGCCGCCAAGGGCACCAGCCTGCTCGGGGTGCGCGCAGTGATCACCGAATCCTTCGAACGCATCCACCGCTCCAACCTGATCGGCATGGGCGTCATCCCGCTGCAATTCCCGCAGGGCGAATCCGCGGCGTCGCTGAAACTCGACGGCACCGAAACCTACGACATCACCGGCATCGAAACCCTCAACACCGGCAAAACCCCGAAAACAGTCACGGTGACCGCCACCAAAACCGACGGCACCGCAATCAAATTCGACGCCGTGGTCCGCATCGACACCCCCGGCGAAGCCGACTACTACCGCAACGGCGGCATCCTGCAATACGTCCTACGCAACATGCTCAAGTCCTGACGCGTGCCCCGGGTAACCGACGATCATCTGGCGGCACGCCGTCGCCAGATCCTCGACGGTGCCCGGCGGTGCTTTGCCGAACACGGCTACGACAGGGCCACCGTGCGGCGCCTCGAGCAGACGATCGGGCTCTCGCGCGGCGCGATCTTCCACCACTTCCGCGACAAGGACACGCTGTTCTTCGAACTGGCGCGTGAGGACGCGGCGCGGATGGCGGACATCGCGACGCGCGAGGGCCTGATCCAGGTGATGCGTGAGATGCTGGCCGCGCCAGAGCAATTCGACTGGTTGGCGACCAGGTTGGAGATCGCGCGCAAGTTGCGCAACGATCCCGCCTTCAGCCGGGGATGGGCGGAGCGCTCAGCAGAGCTGTCGGCGGCCACCACCGAACGACTGCGGCGCCAGAAGGAGGCCGGTCGCCTTCGGGGCGACGTGCCGGATGAGGTTCTGCGTACCTATCTGGAGCTGGTGCTCGACGGCCTGGTGGCGCGGCTCGCGTCCGGCGACGACCCCGAAAGGCTCAGTGCGGTGCTGGACCTTGTCGAGAAGTCGGTTCGCCAGCAGTAGGCCGTCATCTCCTGCCACGGTGATTGGGACCGCCACGGCTGCGCATGGCCGTACCGGACTCGCGCAGCATGCTGTGGATGGACCCGTAGGAGTGGCCCGTGGATGCCACCAGTGAGCGGATGCTCGCGCCGCGCTCGTACTCGTTGCGCAGCTCGCTGACCAATTGGTCCCTGCTCTTGCTGTCCTTCTTCATCGGCGCCTCCCGCAGTGTGATACCAATCTCATACCCAGGGCCGGCACCGTTGACACGCGATCAAGCCAGCTCGATCAGGTCACGGTAGTCGTCGGACCAGAAGTCCTCGGTGCCGTCGGGCAGCAGCACGACGCGCTGCGGATCCAGGGCCTCCGCCGCCCCGGGATCGTGGGTCACCAGCACCACAGCCCCCAGATAGCTGCGGAGTGCGTCGAGAACCTGTTCGCGGGATGCGGGATCGAGGTTGTTCGTCGGCTCGTCGAGCAGCAACACGTTGGCCGTCGAGGCGACGAGGCCGGCCAGTGCCAGTCGTGTCTTCTCGCCTCCGGACAGCGTGCCCGCGGGCTGGTCGAGCTGCGGACCGGTGAACATGAACGCGCCCAGAAGGCCACGGAGGTCCTGCTCACCGCTGTCCGGAGCAGCGTGACGGATGTTCTCCCACACCGTCGCGTGGTCGTCGAGGGTGTCGTGCTCCTGGGCGAAGTAGCCGATCTTGCACCCGTGCCCGGGCTCCAGTCCCCCCGCATCGGGAACCTCGGTTCCAGCGAGCAGCCGCAGCAGGGTGGTCTTACCCGCGCCGTTGAGCCCGAGCACCACCACGCGCGACCCTCGGTCGATTGCGAGGTCGACGCCCGTGAACACCTCCAGCGATCCGTAGGTCTTCGTCAGCCCCTTGGCGACCAATGGGGTTCGCCCGCACGGAGCCGGCGTCGGGAACTTGATCCGCGCCACTTTGTCGGCCACCCGCTCTGCGTCCAGCGCCGCCATCATCCGGTCCGCACGCCGCAGCATGTTCTGAGCGGCAACGGCTTTGGTGGCCTTGGCGCCCATCTTGGCTGCCTGTGTGCGCAGCGCCGACGCCTTGCGCTCGGCGTTGGCCCGCTCGCGGCGACGCCGCTGTTCGTCGGTGGCGCGGGCGTCCAGGTACTTCTGCCAGCCCATGTTGTAGACGTCGGCCTCGCCGCGGACCGCGTCGAGGAACCACACCCGGTTCACGACCTCGGCGAGCAGATCGACGTTGTGGCTGATGACCACGAGCCCGCCGGTGTGGTTCTGCAGGAAGCTGCGCAGCCAGCCGATCGAGTCGGCGTCGAGGTGGTTGGTGGGTTCGTCGAGCAGCAGCGTGGTGTTGGAACTGGCGCCACCCTCGCTCGCCGCGAACAATATCCGCGCCAACTCCACCCGCCTGCGCTGACCGCCTGAGAGGGTGCGCAGCGGCTGGGTGAGGACACGGTCCGGCAGACCGAGGCTCGCGCAGATACGGCCGGCATCGCTCTCGGCGGCGTACCCGCCGAGGGCGGCGAACCTCTCCTCGAGCTGGCCGTAGCGGCGGACCGCCTTGTCGCGGGCGGTATCGTCGGCCACCTCCGCCATCAACGCCTGCTGCTTCTCCAGGTCGGCGAGCAGGGTGTCCAGGCCGCGCGCCGAGAGCACCCGGTCGCGCGCCAGCATGTCGAGGTCGCCTTCCCTGGGATCCTGTGGCAGGTAACCGATTTCACCTGTCCGGGTGACGGTTCCCGCGTAGGGTTCGCCTTCGCCGGCCAGGATTCGCATGGTGGTCGTCTTGCCGGCTCCGTTGCGACCGACCAGTCCGATGCGGTCGCCCGGCTGGATGCGCAGCGCCGCGCCGTCGACCGAGAGCAAGGTGCGCGCCCCAGCGCGGACCTCCAGGTCCGTTGCGGTGATCACGCTCGTCGTCCCTGCCTATTTGTCGTCGGTGAAGACCGGGGCCCGCTTCTGAGCGCGCGCTGCCACCGCTTCTTCGAAGTTGCCGGTGAGCAAACGAAGGTAAAGCTGTCCCAGACCCTCGGCCTGCATGTGCCCTTCCAGGCTTGTGGCGTCCAGTCCACTCCACAGTGTGCGTTTGGTCAACTCGATACCCGGGCGGGAGAAGGACGCGATCTGCCCTGCCATGTCAAAGCAAACGTCGAGTAGATCAGCCCCCGCGACGGCGCGCGACACCAGGCCGATCCGCTCGGCTTCCTCGGCGGCCATGTCGCGTCCGGTCAGCATCAGCTCGAAGGCCCGCGACGTGCCGATGGCGCGCGGCAGCAGGAACGACAAGCCGAGCTCGCTGGCGGTCAGGCCATTGTTGATGCCTGCCGCGCGAAAGTAGGCGTCGGTGGAGGCGACGCGGATGTCGCAGGCCAGCGCGAGGCACAGTCCCCCGCCGATGGCCGCGCCGTTCACCGCCGCGATGACGGGCTGGTGCAACTTGCGCAACCCCAGGATGACGTCGTCGAGCACCTCCATCGAGCGCAACGCGAACGTCGGCCTGGTCAGACCGTCGACGTGCGGCACCGACCCGGCCGACTTGTGGTCGGCGCCCGACGAGAATCCGCGACCCGCCCCGGTCAGCACGATCGCACGGACCGAGTTGTCGTGGTTCAGCTCGTCGAGGGCCTTCTTCAGCGGCACCATCACAGTCGAAGGCCATCGAGTTCATCCGCTCGGGCCGGTTGAGGGTCACCAGCGCCACATCCGGACGCGGCCGGTCCACCAGGATGAACGGGGCGGGCTGATCTTGCGCGGTCACGCCTGCACGGTATCGGGCATGGGGTCGGGCGTTACGCCTGGCTGGGTGCCTCACCATTGCCGTGCGCCGCGATCGCGGCGTCCACGTCGAACTCCTTGACCTTCTGCACCAGGTCCTCCAGCGCCGCCGGGGGAAGCGCACCGGCCTGGTTGAACACCAGCTTGCCCTTCTTGAACGCCATCAGCGTGGGGATGGAGCGGATGTCGGCCGCAGCGGCGAGCTCCTGCTGGGCCTCGGTGTCCACCTTCGCGTATACGACGTCGGGGTTCTTCTCCGACGAGGCGGAGAAAGTCGGGGCGAACGCCTTACACGGCCCACACCACGACGCCCAGAAATCGACAAGCACGATGTCGTTGTCGTTGATGGTGTCGTTGAACTCTTCGGCGGTCAGGTCTCGAGTAGCCACGGAATTGTCAACGCCTCGTAGCCGTGCGGTGTTCCCAGATCAGGCTCTGGCTGCTGCGCGGTCAGCGCAGGCCAGTAGCAGGTCCCGTCGTTTGGGCCACCAGAACAACTCGACCACCAGCGCGACCAGGTAGACAACGGAAGCGATGGCACTGCCCCACGAGCCGAACACGGCGTCCCAGACCGCCACCGCCACCGCGATGACGAGGACGGCGCCGAGCAGCCAACGCCAGTGTCGTGGCGACTCTGCCGCGGCGTGCAAGCCGCGGACGTAATCCGCGAGCGGCTGAGCCAGCCGCTCGTCGTCGATGCGTTCGCCGCGGCGGGCGGCTCGTACCACCGCCATCCGCTCGTCGCCGTCAAGGCTCTTCGACTCCGGCCAGTACCGCGCCATCCGGCGGGACATCCATAGTCCGTAGAAGGTTCCGACGACCACGAGCACGATCGCGCCGACGATGGGACTCCCCGAATCCAGCCACGCCAACACGCCAAGACAGATCCCCATACCGCCGCCGATGATCAACGCGCGACGAAGGAAGCCGCCGCGCCACACAAAGGCGGGAATCGTGACCACAGGTCGATTCTGCGGCCCGCCGGCCACTCTGTCGGCCAGATCGGCGGTCTGTCAGCACCGGGCGTTGACGAAGCAGTCCAGCAGAAGCTTGGTGACCGCATAGCCGGGTGCTTGCGTCTTCTTGATGACTTGCGTCGGTGGCAATCCTCTGCGCCGGAATTGCATTCCACGCGGGCCGAGCTCGCAATTCAGCGCGTGGAATGCAATTCCGGCGAGGATCGGCTACACCGTCGAGAAACGCGAAGTACACGGTCGCGCCCGAGTTGGACTGTGATGCACACTCGATGATCTGCTGGACCGACATGTTGCTACCTGGCGCAAAGCTCAGTCCGTCCATCGCCTGTTTCCAGCCGGCGAAGATCACCGGTGTTGAGGACATCGGTTCGGAGTCGACCCGCTTGTTGCAACGACATTGCCGATCTGCTCGAAGACGGCGAGGCCGAACCAGATAACGTCGGATGACATACAGGTGAGCCCGTTGTCGTCACACCGGGGCCGCACAATGTCGTCGAACACCAGGCGCTGCCCGGATCCCATGACGACGTTGAGGACTTGGGGTCGTCGTTCTACTCGCCGGTGGACGCCTCGTCGCCGCCGCCTCCCGTCTCCCGTTAGACGGTAAAGCCCAGCGCCCGTAGCTGTTCGCGGCCGTCGTCGGTGATCTTGTCAGGTCCCCACGGCGGATTCCAGACCCAGTTGATCTTGATGTCGTTCACCAGGCTGGCCCCGACGAGGGCACTGCGGGTCTGGTCTTCGATGACGTCGGTCAACGGGCACGCCGCCGAGGTGAGGGTCATGTCGATCAGCGCCACCTGCCCGGCGTCGCTGTCCTCGACGCCCACGCCGTAGACGAGACCCAGGTCGACGACGTTGATCCCGAGCTCGGGGTCGACGACGTCGTGCATCGCCTCCTCGATATCGGCGAGCAGCTCGTCGATTGGCTGCATCGAT
The DNA here is from genome assembly GCA_963771335.1 of uncultured Actinomycetota bacterium. Classification (GTDB taxonomy): domain Bacteria; phylum Actinomycetota; class Actinomycetes; order Mycobacteriales; family Mycobacteriaceae; genus Mycobacterium. Next base: position 191,288 of record CAVYTD010000015.1, read on the forward strand.
TCCCCGCTCGCTTCACTCGTGCCCGCCGGTGCAGTTTCACTCATCAGTTCTCCTCACGACCATCCGAATGGGCCTCCGCCAGCGCGGCCTTGAACGCTGTCCAGCCCAGTAACGCACACTTGACCCTCGCGGGATACTTCGAGACGCCGGCGAACGCAATACCGTCGCCGATCACGTCCTCATCGCCTTCGATCCTGCCGCGGGACGACACCATCTCGGAGAACGCCGCGACCGTCTTGAGCGCATCCCCGACGCTCTGCCCGATCACCTGATCGGTCAGCACCGATGTCGCGGCCTGACTGATCGAGCAGCCCTGGCCGTCGTAGGAGATGTCGGTGACGGTCTCTCCGTCCTCCGACAACGCCACCCGCAGCGTGACCTCGTCGCCACACGTGGGATTGACGTGATGCACCTCGGCGCCATAGGGCTCCCGCAATCCGCGGTGATGCGGACGCTTGTAGTGGTCCAGGATCACTTCCTGGTAGATCTGCTCAAGCCGCACGTGGCATTCCTACCCGAAGAAGTCCACGGCGCGGCGCACACCCGACACCAACCGGTCCACCTCGTCGAGGGTGTTGTACACCGCGAAGGACGCTCGCGCCGTCGCGGCGATGCCGAACCGGCGATGAAGCGGCCACGCGCAATGGTGACCGACGCGCACCGCCACCCCGTCGTCGTCGAGCACCTGGCCGACATCGTGCGCGTGCACGCCGTCCACGACGAACGACACCGGCGAGCCGCGGTTCTCCGTGGAGAGGGGGCCGATGATCCGGACGCCGTCGATACCCGACAGACCGGCCAACGCGGCAGCGACCAACTCGGTCTCGTGTTCCTCGACCGCGGTCATCCCGACGTCCTGCAGGTACCGGGCGGCCGCGCCGAGCCCGACGACCTGTGAGGTCATCGGGGTGCCCGCCTCGAAGCGCTGAGGCGCGGGCGCATAGGTGGTCGCCTCCATCGTCACCGTCTCGATCATCGACCCGCCGGTCAGGAACGGTGGCAAGGCACTGAGCAACTCGGCTCGGCCGTACAGTGCACCGATGCCCGTGGGGCCGAGCATCTTGTGGCCGGAGAACGCGGCGAAGTCGACGTCCAGGCCGTGGAAGTCCACCGGCTGATGCGGCACCGACTGGCAGGCGTCCAGCAGGGTCAGCGCGCCGACCGCCCTGGCCCGCTGCACCAGCTCGGCCGCCGGGGCCACCGCCCCGGTCACGTTCGAATGATGGCTGAAGGCAACGAGTTTCACCCGCTCGTCGAGTTCAAGCGAATCGAGGTCGATGCGGCCGTCGTCCGTCACGCCATACCAACGCAGCTCGGCACCCGTCCGCCGGCAGAGCTCCTGCCACGGGATCAGGTTGGCGTGATGCTCCAGCTCGGTCGTGACGATCACGTCACCGGGACCGACCGCCCGGTCGAACCTGTCGTCCCCGATGGCGTAGGAGACGAGATTGATGGCCTCGGTGGCGTTCTTGGTGAACACCAACTCGTCGGCGTCGGCGCCTACGAACGCCGCGACGTCTGCGCGGCCCTGCTCGTAGGCGTCCGTCGACTCCTCCATCAGCTGATGAGCACCGCGGTGCACCGCTCCGTTGGATTTGACGAGGAAATCGCGTTCCGCGTCGAGAACCTGCACAGGCCGCTGCGAGGTCGCACCGGAATCCAGGTAAGCCAGCTGACACCCGCCGCGCATCACCCGGTTCAGGATGGGGAAGTCGGCCCGGATGCGGGCGATCCCCTCCAGATCCAGCATGCGGTCGACGGACGTGGTCATCGCTGCTTCCTTTTCCTCTGAGGCCGACTTCTGCTACGAGGCCGACGCGGCCTGGGTGAAGCGCTCGTAGCCGTTCTCTTCGAGCTCGTCGGCCAGCTCGGGACCACCGGACTCGATGATCCGACCGTCGAAGAACACATGCACGAACTGCGGCTGGATGTAACGCAGGATGCGGGTGTAGTGGGTGATCAGCAGGATCCCGCCGTGTTCTTCCTCGGAGTAGCGGTTGACGCCCTCACTGACGACCCGCAGCGCGTCGACGTCGAGACCCGAGTCGGTCTCGTCGAGGATCGCGATCTTCGGCTTGAGCAGTCCCAGCTGCAGGATCTCGTGACGCTTCTTCTCACCGCCGGAGAAGCCCTCATTGACGCTGCGCTCGGAGAATGCCGGGTCGATGTCGAGGTCGCTCATCGCGGCCTTGACCTCCTTGACCCAGTGCCGCAGCTTGGGGGCCTCGCCACGGACCGCGGTCGCGGCGGTGCGCAGGAAGTTCGACATCGAGACGCCCGGTACCTCGATGGGGTACTGCATGGCCAGGAACAGGCCGGCGCGGGCGCGTTCGTCGATGCTCATCGCCAGGACGTCCTCGCCGTCGAGCGTGATCGAACCCGACGTCACGGTGTACTTGGGGTGACCGGCGATGGCGTAGGACAGCGTCGACTTGCCGGATCCGTTGGGCCCCATCACCGCATGGGTTTCCCCTGACTTCACGGTGATGTTGACGCCCTTGAGGATCGGGATGTCGGTCCCGTCCTCTTTGGATACGACGCTGACGTGGAGGTCCTTGACTTCAAGTGTGGTCATTGTTGGGCTGCTTTCGATTCCGTGATCGCTAGTTCTCGTTCGATGGCTTCGGTGAGGCGCTCGCGTACGGCGGGCACCGCGATTTTGGCGATGATCTCGCCGAAGAAGCCGCGGACCACCAGCCGGCGGGCCTGGGCTTCGGGAATGCCCCTCGCCCTCAGGTAGAACAACTGCTCGTCGTCGAAACGTCCGGTGGCGCTGGCATGCCCGGCCCCGACGATCTCTCCGGTCTCGATCTCCAGGTTCGGCACAGAGTCGGCGCGGGCGCCGTCGGTGAGCACCAGGTTCCGGTTCACTTCGAAGGTGTCGGTGCCGGTGGCCTCCGCACGGATCAGCACGTCGCCGATCCACACGGTGTGCGCGTCGGGCTTGCCCGAATCCGGATCCCCTTGCAGCGCACCCTTGTACAGCACGTCGGACTTGCAGTTGGGCTGCGCGTGGTCGACCAGGAGGCGCGACTCGAAATGCTGGCCGTCGTCGGCGAAGTAGGTGCCGAGCATCTGGGCATAACCACCGGGGCCGGTGAACCGCACCGTTGCCGAGGTGCGCACGACGTCGCCGCCGAGGGTGACGTTGACGTGCCCGAGCACCGCGTCCTTGCCGAGGCGGGCGTGGTGGGCGCTGACGTGCACCATGTCGTCGGCCCAGTCGGCGATCCAGATGACCCCGAGCCCTGCCGCGTCACCGACGATGATCTCGACGTTGTCGGCGTAGGTTCCGCTACCCCGCAGGTCGACGACGACGATGGCCCGGGCCAGTTCCTCGACCCGGATCTGCAGATGCCCGTACGCCACCGCACCCAGGCCGGGCCCGTCGATCGTGATCTCGATGGGTTCGGCGACCTCGGTGCCGCGGGCCACTGTCACTACGGTCGCGGCGTCGAACGCCGAAAAAGCCTGCGCGGCAACACGATCAGCGGGGACACCAGCCTGTCCGAGCCGCTGATCGGCGCGTTGGACGGTTTCCACCGTCACGCCTGGCCGCTCGGCGACGTCGATGCGCGCGCTGCCGGTCGCGGGCGCAGAGCCGTCGTGCAGCCCGCGCAGCCGCTTCAGCGGGCGTGAACCGCCACAGTTCGTCACGACCGCCTGGCACCTCGAAGGCATCGACATCGAACGAGGAAAACAGCTCGCCCTTGTTCTTGATGATCCCTTCGACCGCTTCGGTCAGATTGGGCTTCGTCACTAAATAGCTTCCCGTCGCTTCGCTCGCCCCAGGGACATTCCCCGTCGCTTCGCTCGCCCCATCAGCCGACAGCTCCTTCCATCTGCAGCTCGATCAGCCGGTTGAGCTCCAGCGCATACTCCATCGGCAGTTCCTTGGCGATCGGCTCGACGAACCCGCGGACCACCATCGCCATCGCCTCGTCCTCGGTCATGCCGCGGCTCATCAGGTAAAAGAGCTGGTCCTCGCTGACCTTGGACACGGTGGCCTCGTGGCCCATCGTGACGTCGTCCTCGCGGATGTCCACATAAGGGTAGGTGTCCGAGCGGCTGATCGTATCGACAAGCAGCGCATCGCATTTCACGCTGGACCGCGATCCGTGTGCACCCTTGTTGATCTGCACCAGACCGCGATAGGACGTCCGGCCACCGCCACGGGCCACCGACTTCGACACGATGTTGGACGACGTGTTCGGCGCCAGGTGCAGCATCTTGGCACCGGTGTCCTGGTGCTGCCCCTCGCCGGCGAACGCCACCGAGAGCACCTCGCCCCTGGCGTGCTCACCGGTCATCCACACCGCCGGGTACTTCATGGTCACCTTGGAGCCGATGTTGCCGTCCACCCACTCCATGGTGGCGCCGGCCTCGGCACGCGCCCGCTTGGTCACCAGGTTGTAGACGTTGTTCGACCAGTTCTGGATGGTGGTGTAGCGGCAACGGCCACCGGGCTTGACGATGATCTCCACGACCGCAGAGTGCAACGAGTCGCTCTTGTAGATCGGCGCAGTACACCCCTCGACGTAATGCACGTAGGCATCCTCGTCGACGATGATCAGCGTCCGCTCGAACTGGCCCATGTTCTCGGTGTTGATCCGGAAGTAGGCCTGCAGCGGGATGTCGACGTGCACGCCCTTCGGCACGTAGATGAACGAGCCACCCGACCACACCGCGGTGTTGAGCGCGGAGAACTTGTTGTCGCCGGCCGGGATCACGGTGCCGAAGTACTGCTTGAACAGCTCCGGGTGCTCTTTGAGCGCGGTGTCGGTGTCCAGGAAGATAACCCCTTGTGCCTCAAGGTCTTCACGGATCGAGTGGTAAACAACCTCCGATTCGTATTGCGCGGCTACCCCGGAGACCAGGCGCTGCTTCTCCGCCTCGGGGATGCCGAGCTTGTCGTAGGTGTTCTTGATGTCGGCGGGCAGGTCGTCCCACGTGGCGGCCTGCTTCTCGCTGGAGCGCACGAAGTACTTGATGTTGTCGAAGTGGATCCCCTCGAGGTTGGAACCCCAGTTCGGCATCGGCTTCTTGCCGAAGGTGCGCAACGCCTTGAGTCGGACGTCGAGCATCCACTCGGGCTCACTCTTCTTGGCTGAGATGTCGCGCACCACCGCCTCGGACAGTCCGCGCTGGGCACTGGCGCCCGCGACGTCGGAGTCAGACCAGCCGTAGCCGTACTTGCCCAGGGAGGCAATGGTCTCCTCCTGGGTGAGCGGCGTCTCCGGTGTGAGTGTCATTGCGACAGACTCCTTCTTGCTCTTGTGGCGGCTCCGGCGCGGGCTGCGGGCCGGAGGTGATGCTCGTAGGCGGTCAACGTCTGGTCAGGTTCAGCGGAACATGGGTGGTGCAGGCGCAATCGCCGTTGACGATGGTGGCCAGCCGTTGGACATGAGTACCCAGTACCGCGGCCATCGCCTGCTGTTCGGCCTCGCACAGCTCGGGGAATTCCTCGGCCACGTGCGACACCGGGCAATGATGCTGACAGATCTGTACACCTTGGGCGGGCCCGCCCACCCGGGTGGTAGTGGTTGCGTACCCGGCGACGGTCAGCGCATCGGCGATCCGGTCGGCGGCCGCCTCGACGCCGTCGCCGGAGTCCGTTGCGGTCGCCGGCTCGACACCGGCGAGGATGGCATCGATGCGCCTACGGGCGAACGTCCGGATGGCGTCGTCGCCGCCCAGCTCGCGTAGTTGGCGCATCGCCGCCGAGGCAAGGTCGTCGTAGGTGTGCTCCAGCTTCCCCCGGCCCGCGGCGGTCAGCTGATACCGCTTGGCTGGTCGGCCCCGGCCCTCCTGCTGCCAGGCTGCCGCGGCGTTGGCCTGGGCGTCGCCCGCGTCGATGAGGGCGTCGAGGTGCCTGCGCACGCCGGCGGCGGACAATCCCAGATGCTCACCGATGCGGCCCGCGGTGGTGGGGCCGGATTCCAGCAGGAAGTGGATGATGGCACCTCTGGTGTCGCCATGGGTGTCACCGTCGTCAGCATGAGACGGCACCGACTGCGGTGCAGTCCGGTGCGCCACCTGCGGACGGATTTTCACAACACCAGTGTGACGCAATTCCGGAACCGGGTCCAGGAAGGGGACCCTTATCTGTTCTATGCCGATACTCACATCGACTCGCGGGGTCGTGTGCTCTTCGCGCGAGCGCTCATCGCCATCTTCTGCTCTTCGCGCGAGCGCTCATCGCCACCTTCTGCTCTTCGCGCGAGCGCTCATCGCCGCCTTCTGCTCTTCGCGCGAGCGCTCATCGCCACCCGGCCGGGGATACCCGACCGCTACGCTGCCCTCGTGGCAGCCCGCCTCCGCTCCCTCAGCACGTCGATCGCCGGCTGGCACGGCGACGAGCGGACCGTCGGCAGTCCACTCAACGACGCCGAGCTCATGGCGATGCGGCGGACCCGGCTGTTCGGGGCGACCGGGACGGTGCTGATGGCGATCGGCGCGCTCGGTGCGGGCGCGCGCCCGGTGGTCCAAGACCCGACCTTCGGCGTCCGGCTGCTCAACCTACCGTCCCGGATCCAGACGGTCTCCCTGACGATGACCACCACGGGTGCGGTCATGATGACCCTCGCCTGGCTGATGCTGGGCCGGTTCACGCTCGGCAAGCGGAAGATGACGCGCAGCGATGTCGACCGCACCCTGCTGTTGTGGGCGCTGCCGCTGCTGATCGCGCCGCCGATGTACAGCAAGGACGTCTACTCCTACCTTGCGCAGAGCGAGATCTCGCTGCAGGGCAACGACCCCTACCGGGTCGGCCCCGCCCCTGGCCTCGGCCTTGACCACGTCTTCACGCTGTCGGTGCCCAGCCTGTGGCGGGAAACCCCGGCGCCGTACGGTCCGCTGTTCCTGTGGATCGGTCGCGGCATTTCGTCGGTGACCGGCGAGAACATCGTCGAGGCGGTGCTGTTTCACCGGTTGGTGGTGTTGCTCGGCGTGGGGATGATCGTGTGGGCAACACCGCGGCTGGCCCGCCGCTGCGGGGTGGCCGAGGTGAGCGCGCTCTGGCTCGGTCCGGCCAACCCGCTGTTGTTCATGCATCTCGTCGCCGGCATCCACAACGAGGCGCTGATGCTGGGAATGATGCTGGCGGGCACCGAGTTCGCACTGCGAGGCATCGATGCCGCGACACCGCTCGTGCCGCGCCCGCTGACCTGGCCGCGCAACCGCCGGCAGTGGGCCCGCTGGTATCCGATGGCGACGCTACTGGCCGGCGCGGTGCTGATCACGATGTCGTCGCAGGTGAAGCTGCCGGGATTGTTGGCACTGGGGTTTGTGGCGATGGCGCTGGCTTGCCGGTGGGGCGGGACGGTCAAGGCGTTCTTCATCGCCGGTGGGTCGCTCTCGGCGGTGTCGCTGGCGGTGATGGCGGTGATCGGCTGGGCCAGCGGGCTCGGATTCGGCTGGCTGTTCACCCTCGGCACCGCCAACGTGGTCAGGAGTTGGATGTCACCGCCGACGCTGTTGGCGCTGGGTACCGGGCAGGTCGGCAGCCTGCTCGGCCTCGGCGACCACACCACCGCGGTGCTGGCGCTGACCCGTGCAATCGGTGTCAGCCTGATCGCGGTGATCGTCACCTGGCTGCTGTTCGCGGTGCTCCGCGGCCGACTGCACCCCGTCGGCGGGCTCGGGGTGGCACTCGGCGTCACCGTCCTGCTGTTCCCCGTGGTGCAGCCGTGGTACCTGCTGTGGGCGATCATCCCGCTGGCCGCGTGGGCCACCCGACCGGGTTTCCGCGCGACGGCGATCGCCGCCACCCTGGTCGTCGGGATCTTCGGGCCGACAGCGAACGGCGACCGGTTCGCGCTGTTCCAGATCGTGATGGCGACGCTCGCGAGCTTGCTGATCGTGCTGGCGCTGATCGCGCTGACCTATCGACGGCTGCCTTGGCGCCCGATTCCCGACCCCGCCCAGGACAGTGTGCCGGCACCGGACCCACCTACTCCCAAGCCCGACGCCTACGCTGAGTCCCCGTGACCTCCCGCTCTCGTGCTGTCGGCTCCTCGCGCGAGCGCTCGTCGGAAGCACCCCCCGTGCTGGTGCGCGGGGTCAGCAAGCGGTACGGATCGACGACCGCGGTGTCCGACCTCGACTTCGACGTTCAGCCCGCCGAAGTGCTGGCCCTCCTGGGACCCAACGGGGCCGGTAAGACGACAACGGTGGAGATGTGCGAGGGCTTCATCAAGCCCGACGCCGGCCAGATCGAGATCCTCGGCCTGGATCCCGTCGTCGACAACGCCGAGTTGCGCGCCCGCATCGGTGTGATGCTGCAGGGCGGCGGAGCGTATCCGGCGGCGCGCGCCGGCGAGATGCTCGACCTGGTGGCCTCCTACGCCGCCCATCCCCTCGACCCGCACTGGCTCCTCGACACCCTCGGACTGACCGAATCTGCCCGCACCACCTACCGGCGGCTCTCCGGCGGGCAGCAGCAGCGACTCTCACTGGCGTGCGCTGTCGTCGGACGTCCCGAGCTGGTGTTCCTCGACGAACCCACGGCGGGTATGGACGCGCACGCGCGGATCGTGGTGTGGGAGTTGATCGATGCGCTCCGGCGTGACGGCGTGACGGTGGTGCTGACGACTCACCAACTGACCGAGGCCGAGGAGCTGGCCGACCGGATCCTGATCATCGACCGCGGTGTGGCCGTCGCCACCGGCACCCCGTCCGAGCTGACGCGCGACGGAGCGGAGAACCAACTGCGGTTCAGGGCCCCGCGGATGCTGGATCTGAGCCTGCTCATCTCGGCGCTTCCGGAGAGTTACCGGGCGGTGGAGACGTCGCCGGGTGACTACCTCGTCGAGGGCCACATCGATCCGCGGGTGCTCGCCACCGTGACCGCGTGGTGTGCCCGACTCGACGTGCTGGCCACCGACATGCGCGTCGAGCAGCGCAGTCTCGAGGACGTGTTCCTGGAACTCACGGGACGGGAGTTACGGAAATGACAGGCGTGACTGGCAACCGGTTCGCACCGGGGACGTTCACTCCCGATCCCCGGCCCGCGGCAGTGCCGCAGATGCTGAACGCGCAGTTCGGGCTCGAACTGCGCCTGCTGCTGCGCAACGGGGAGCAGCTGCTGCTCACGATGTTCATCCCGGTCACCTTGTTGGTGGGGCTCACGCTGCTGCCGCTGGGGTCGTTCGGAGACAACCGGGCGGCCACCTTCGTCCCCGCGATCATGGCGCTTGCGATCATCTCCACAGCGTTCACCGGACAGGCGATCGCCGTCGCATTCGACCGCCGCTACGGGGCGCTCAAGAGGCTCGGGGCCACCGCCCTGCCCGTGTGGGGCGTCATCGCCGGGAAATCCCTTGCGGTGGTGGCCGTCGTGTTCGTGCAGTCGATCCTGTTCGGCGCCATCGGTTTCGGGCTGGGGTGGCGTCCGCCGATCGCCGGGCTGGCGCTGGGCGCCGTGATCATCGCAGTGGGCACCGCGGCGTTCGCCGCGCTGGGCCTGTTGCTGGGCGGCACCCTGCGCGCGGAGATCGTGCTGGCCGTCGCCAACCTGCTCTGGTTCGTGTTCGCCGGTCTCGGCGCGCTCACGCTGGAGGGCGGCATGGTCCCGGCCGGCCTGCAGTGGGTGGCACGGCTGACGCCGTCGGGTGCGCTGACCGAAGCCCTGTCGCGTGCGATGTCGCTGTCAGTGGACTGGCTCGGCCTCGCGGTGCTCGCAGCCTGGGGCGTCGTCGCCGGGCTGTGTGCGCTGCGCTGGTTTCGCTTCACCTGACGAGACCAGTTGGGGCAGAAGGTATTCCAACTGGCCGACTTCCTCGATGTTGTGCCGGACCCAGGCGTGGGCCCTGTCCTCGGGAAAGCGCCTGCGGATCACCCTGTTGACCGGGCCCAACAGCGGCGAGCGGGCACCCAGGTCCATCACCGTGACGTAGTGCGCGCCGTCGGCACCCGCCGACCAGGTGTGCTCGAGCTGGAAGACAGGGATTCCCGCTACGCGAAGGACGAGCCGGATGCCGGTCTGGTCGAGCTTTTCGACCCTGGCGACCTCGTCGACGGTGTATTCGGGCCTGGCGCCGAACGCCTCGACCATGTGGAACCGCGCTCCCTCGGCGGCGCCGCCGCCAGGTGCCGGGCGGGCCAGCTCCCAGTGGATGTGGTCGATCGGATGCCAGGCGTGGTATCGCTCGACCGTCAGGCCACCGTAGGTCATCGTGCCCCCGAGGTGGGTGAACCAGTCGAGCAGCATCGCCGGCGTCACAGCGGCGAGCGGGCGGTGGTCGATGGTGATCCGTCGACGGCCGTGTGGACACTCGGTGAACGTGACCGTCGCGGTGTCCACCGAACGCAGCGGATAGAGAACGGGTAGAGACATCCGAACCTCCAAGATACGTTTTCGTTTCTTATATGGCCGAGCCTACGACGACGCGATAAGATACGCAAGCGTTTCTATCTGGGTAGGAGGAACCTGATGACCCGACGCCGCGGCGCGGAACTCGACACCGCCATCCGCTCGGCGGTGCTGGCGCTCCTCAGCGAAGACGGCCCCGACGGCGTGACGATGGAAGCCGTCGCGGCCGCCGCCCGGACCAGCAAGCCCGTGCTGTACCGACGCTGGCCCGACCGGCGGGCGCTGCTGCGCGACACGCTCCTGGGCATCGCGGTCACCGCCATCCCGAGCCACGACACCGGCAGCTATCGCGGGGATATGCTCGCCGTGCTGCGTGGGTGGGCGGCGCTGTTCACCGGTGAGCGCGCCGCGTTGATGCGATCGGTGATCCTGGCGGTGGCGGCAGACCCGGAGCTGGAGTCGGCCTTCCGCAACGACGTGATCGGCTGGCGTAAGGACGAGATGAACGCTCTGCTGGCGCGCGGTATCGAACGCGGCGAGGTCCGTCCCGACGTCCCTGTCGAGGTGGTGCGCGAGCTGGGCCAGAGCGTGTTGTGGCACCGCCTGCTGATCACCGGGGACCCGATCACCGACGCACTTGTGGTCCAGCTCGTCGACGACATTCTGGTGCCTGTGGTACGACCCTGAGGAACGCCCCTACTACGGAATGTAGTTAGACAGCCTCTACCATCGGAGCGTGCCCGTCGGACGACTTCTGCCACGTTTGTTCGACGGGTTCGTCGATCTGTTTCCCGAACCGAGCCTGCGCGTTCAGCGCATCGTCGCCGCGGCCGTGATCCTCACCCAGGGCGGAATCGCCGTCACCGGCGCGATCGTGCGCGTCACCGCGTCGGGGCTCGGGTGCCCCACCTGGCCGCAGTGCTTCCCGGGCAGTTTCACGCCGGTGGCCGTCGCCGAAGTGCCCCTGGTTCATCAGGCCGTCGAGTTCGGCAACCGGATGCTGACGTTCCTCGTGGTGCTCACCGCGGCCGCCGCCGTCATCGCGGTCACCCGCGCCCGGCGCCGTCGCGAGGTACTGATCTACGCGTGGCTGATGCCGGCGTCGACCGTCGTGCAGGCGGTGATCGGCGGCGTCACGGTGCTGACCGGGCTGCTGTGGTGGACGGTGGCCATCCACCTGCTGGCGTCGATGACGATGGTCTGGGTGGCGGTGCTGCTCTACGTCAAGGTCGGTGAATCGGATGACGGCGTGGTGGTGACGCGGGTGCCGAAGCCGCTGCGACAGTTGACGCTTCTCGGCGGTGTGACGCTGGCGGCGGTGCTGGTGACGGGCACGCTTGTCACCGGGGCCGGGCCCCACGCAGGCGACAAGAGCATCGATCAACCGGTGCCCCGGCTACAGGTGGAGATCACCACGCTGGTGCACATGCACTCGTCGCTGGTGGTGGCTTACCTCTCGCTGCTGGTGGGTCTCGGGTTCGCGCTCCTGGCGGTGCGTGCGCCCAGGGCGGTGCTGACCCGGCTCGGCGTCCTGGTGGCGTTGGTGGCGGCCCAGGGGCTGCTCGGCACCGTGCAGTTCTTCACCGGCGTCCCGGCGGTGTTGGTGGCGTGTCACGTCGCGGGGGCGGCGGCCTGCACGGCCGCCACTGCCGCGCTATGGGCGTCGATGAGACAACGGACCGAGCCCGAACTCGTCCAGGGCTGACTCGACGCCGAGCGCGAACCGGCGCTGCCGTCGCCGTTGTTCGGTGTCGTCGAGTTGCCGCCAGCCCAGCGACGGTTCGACGAGCTCGAGTTCCAGCAGCGTGGGCTGCTGCGCTCCACCGAGTACGTCGACGCGGGCGTAGAGCAGGTCGGTGGTGTCGATGTCCAGGTGGGCGGCCGCTGCGGCCAGTGCGGCGTGGCCCACGTCCCAGACCTCGAAGTCCGGTTCGGCGGGCGCAAGGCGCTCCTCGACGTACGTGCCCGACGGATCGAACACCGGCGCCTCACCGGGCGGCGGCAGCATCGGGCCCTTGGTGAACGCGTGGGATTGCTCGCCCCGAAGGAACACCAGCGCGGTCTCACCGTCGCGAACCCGCGGATCGTAGGGCTGCACGAGAACGGTCTGTCCGCCGGCCTGCAGCGCCGCGGCATGCGCAACCGCCTTGGTCGCTTCGGAGAACCGCAGCGCGCCAACCGAACCCGCCCCCACCGCCGGCTTGACGACGACTTCACCGTCCGGGATGCGTACCCGCTCCCCCGGAGCGAAGAACGCGCTGGGCACGGTCGGGACACCCGCCGCGGCGAGATCGGCGAGGTACCGCTTGTCGGTGTTCCACACAACGACCTGCGGGGCGTTCAGCAGCCGGGGCACCCGCCCGGCCCAGGCCAGGAACTCGTCGAGCCGGTCGATGTAGTCCCACGTCGCCCGAAGGATCACCAGGTCGGCATCCAGGGTGGCCGGGTCGTCCCAGGACAACCAGCGGGCGTGCAGGCCGCGCCCGCGCAGTGCCTGGACCAGACCGGCGTCGTCGCCGTCTCCTTGGGGCAGAGCCGGGCAACCGGCAAGCACGATCCGCGGATGGAAAACGTCGGGGCGGGCAACTTTCATACTGGGCCGACTTTACCGAGGGGGCCAGACTTTACCGAGGGGGCATGATGGTCATCATGTACGCCATTGAAGTCGCCGAGACCGGCGGACCCGAGGTCCTGACCTACGTCGAGAAGCCACCGCCCGCACCCGGCCCCGGCCAGGTACTGATCAAGACCGAGGCGATCGGCGTCAACTTCCTCGACACCTACTTCCGGTCCGGCCTGTATCCACGGGAGGTGCCGTTCGTCGTGGGCGCCGAGGCGTGCGGAACCATCGAGGCCGTCGGCGACGACGTGGCGGCGCTCACCGTCGGCGACCGCGTGGTGACCGCGCAGTCGCTCGGCGCCTACGCCGAATACTGCCTGGCCCCGGCTGATTTCGTCGCCTATGTGCCCGACGGGGTGGCGCCGGACGTGGCGGCGTCGGCGTTGTTGAAGGGCATGACGGCGCACTACCTGATCAAGTCGACGTATCCGGTGCAGCAGGGCGACTCGGTGCTGATGCACGCGGGCGCCGGCGGTGTCGGGCTCATCCTCACGCAGTGGGCGACCAGCCTCGCCGCCTCGGTGATCACCACGGTGTCGACGCCCGACAAGGCCGAGTTGTCCCGGCAGGCGGGTGCGGTCGAGGTGCTCGACTACCCGAGCCAGAAAGAGGGGGGCGCCGCGGAGTTCGGCGACCGGATCCGCGAGTTGACCGACGGCAACGGCGTCGCCGCGGTGTACGACGGCGTGGGTGCCTCCACGTTCGACGCGAGCCTGGCCAGCCTCGCCGTGCGCGGCACGCTCGCACTGTTCGGCGCGGCCAGCGGCCCGGTTCCGCCGTTCGACCCGCAACGGCTCAACGCCGCGGGGTCGGTGTTCCTCACCCGTCCCAACCTGGCACACCACACCCGAACGCCCGATGAATTCGCTTGGCGTGCAGGCGAACTGCTCACCGCGATCGCGGACGGCACGCTCACCGTCACCGTCAGCAACCGCTACGACCTTCGTGACGCCGAGCAGGCACACCGCGATCTGCAGGGCCGCAAGACCGTCGGCTCTGTGGTGCTGGTGCCCTGACGGGCTGAGCCATTCTCAGGCAGAAGGTCATTCCTCAGACAGAGAGCAGCGCGGGCAGATTCAGCGCCGAATCCACCGCCAGCGCACAGAACACCACGGCGAGGTAGTTGTTCGACTGCAGGAACAGCTTCAGCGGTTTGACCGGCTCACCGCGCCGCACGCCCGCGTAGAGCTGGTGTGCCATCACCAGGAACCAGGTGCCCGCCAGGATCGCCACGACCGCATACAGCCAGCCGGTGGCCAGCGCGAGCGCCAGCGTCGCCGCAACGGTCAGCCAGGTGTAGATCAGGATCTGCTTGGTGACCTGCTGCTCGGTGGCCACCGCGGGCAGCATCGGCACCCCCGCCGCGATGTAGTCGTCCTTGTAACGCATGGCCAGCGCCCAGGTGTGCGGCGGCGTCCAGAAGAAGATGATCAGGAACATCACCAGCGCCGGCCACTGGATCGTCCCCGTCACCGCGGACCAGCCGATCATCACCGGCATGCAGCCGGCGGCGCCACCCCACACCACGTTCTGCGAGGTGCGTCTCTTGAGCAGCAGCGTGTAGACCAGCACGTAGAACGCGATGGTCGCGCCGGCGAGGTGCGCCGAGAGCATGTTGGTCGTCCACCACAGCCAGAAGAACGACGCGACCGACAGCGTCAGACCGAACACCAGCGCGTGACTTCGTGGCACCGTGGCGCGGGCCAGCGGCCTGCGCTCGGTGCGCTTCATCATCTTGTCGATGTCGGCGTCGGCGACACAGTTGAGCGTGTTGGCGCCCGCAGCGGCGAGCAATCCACCGACCAGCGTGTTCAGGATCAGCAGCGGGTCGACGGTGCCGCGGTCGGCGAGGAGCATCGCCGGAATGGTGGTGACGAGGAGCAGTTCGATGACGCGCGGTTTCGTCAGCGCGAGGTAGCCGAGCAGACTGGTGCGGACTCGGTGCGACGATCCTGCCGCCGCGCCAGCGTGCTCGCTGACGAGGTGGCCATCGCGAATCCTCACCAACCAACTCCTCAAAAGACAGTGCGCGACGTCCGGGGCTTCTACTACAGAGGATGGTAGACCGCCGGGGTCGATCTCCGTAATTGCAGGGGTCGACTTCATCGGCGGTCTGCAACCCCTGACGCATCCCCCACTAGGGTGGTTGATGCGGTTCGACACCCCCGACCCATCCAAGGAGTGCGCCTCGTGACCACACTCGAACAGATCACTTCGCTGACTCGGCCCAACCATCCGGAGGACTGGACGGACGTGGATTCGCTGGCGGTCGACACGGTCAGGGTGCTGGCCGCCGACGCCGTACAGAAGGTTGGCAACGGACACCCCGGCACCGCGATGAGCCTGGCCCCGCTCGCGTACACCCTTTTTCAGCGGCAGATGCGCCATGATCCCAGCGACGTGCACTGGCTCGGTCGCGACCGCTTCGTGCTGTCGTGCGGTCATTCCAGCCTCACCCTCTACCTCCAGCTGTACCTGGGTGGCTTCGGGCTCGAGCTCGACGACATCGAGTCGCTGCGCACCTGGAAGTCCAAGACGCCGGGCCACCCCGAGTTCCGGCACACCAAGGGCGTGGAGATCACCACCGGGCCGCTCGGCCAGGGTCTCGCCTCGGCTGTCGGGATGGCGATGGCATCGCGGTTCGAGCGCGGCCTGTTCGACCCGGACGCCGCGCCGGGCGCCAGCCCGTTCGATCACTTCATCTACGTGATCGCCTCCGACGGCGACATGGAAGAAGGGGTCACCAGCGAGGCGTCGTCGCTGGCGGGCACACAGCAGCTCGGCAACCTCATCGTGTTCTACGACAAGAATCAGATCTCCATCGAGCACGACACCAACATCGCGCTCTCCGAGGACGTCGCGGCCCGGTACCGGGCCTACGGCTGGCACGTCCAAGAGGTCGAGGGCGGCGAGAACGTCGTCGGCATAGAAGAGGCAGTGCAGGCGGCGAAACAGGTCACCGACAAGCCGTCGTTCATCGCACTGCGCACGATCATCGGCTATCCGGCCCCGACGAAGATGAACACCGGCGGTGTGCACGGCTCGGCGCTGGGCGACGACGAGGTGGCGGCCACCAAGGAGGTGCTGGGCTTCGACCCCGACAAGAAGTTCGAGGTGCGCGACGAGGTCATCGAGCACACCCGCGAGCTGGTGGACCGCGGCCGCGAAGCCCACGAGAAGTGGCAGCCGGAGTTCGACGCCTGGGCCGAACGCGAACCCGAACGCAAGCAGCTCCTCGACCGGCTGCTCGCCCAAAAACTCCCGGACGGGCTGGGACGCTGACGTGACGTACTGGGAGCCGGGCTCGAAGGCGGTCGCCACCCGTGCGGCGTTCGGTCAGGTGCTCAACGACGTCGCTCCGAAGCTCCCCGAGTTGTGGGGCGGCTCGGCAGACCTCGCAGGCAGCAACAACACCACCATCAAGGGCGTGAAGTCCTTTGGGCCGCCGTCGATCTCCACCGAGGACTTCACGGCGGACTGGTACGGACGGGTGCTGCATTTCGGCATCCGTGAGCACGCCATGGGGTCGATCCTGTCCGGCATCGTGCTGCACGGACCGACCAGGGCTTTCGGTGGCACGTTCCTGCAGTTCTCCGACTACATGCGCCCCGCGGTGCGGCTGGCATCGCTGATGGACATCGACACCATCTACATCTGGACGCACGACTCCGTCGGCCTGGGCGAGGACGGGCCCACCCACCAGCCCATCGAGCATCTCGCGGCGCTGCGGGCAATCCCGAACCTGTCGGTCGTGCGGCCGGGTGACCCCAACGAGACTGCCTACGCGTGGCGCAGCATCGTCGCGCGCGGAAACGGCAGTGGACCGGTCGGTTTCATCCTGACCAGGCAGGGCATCCCCGTCCTGGAGGGCACCGACTTCGATGGCGTATCCAAGGGCGGCTACGTGCTCGGCGGCGGCAACCCCGCCGACGATGCCGACGTGATCATCATCGGCACCGGATCGGAACTGCAGCTTGCGGTCGAGGCAAAGAAGCTGTTGGCAGAAAAGGACATCAATGCCTACGTCGTCTCGATGCCGTGCGTCGAGTGGTTCGAGTCGCAGCCCAAGGAGTACCGCGATTCGGTCCTGCCACCCAGCGTCTCGGCGCGGGTGGCCGTCGAAGCGGCAGTGGCCCAGAGCTGGTACAAGCTCGTCGGTGACACCGGCGAGATCGTGTCGATCGAGCACTACGGCGAGTCCGCGGACGACAAGACGCTGTTCCGCGAGTTCGGCTTCACACCCGAAGCCGTCGCCGCAGCCGCCGAACGTTCCATCGAAAACTAACTCAACAATTGGAAGAGGCGAATCCCAATGACCCAGAACCCGAATCTGGCGGCGTTGTCCGAGGCCGGTGTCTCCGTGTGGCTGGACGACCTGTCCCGTGACCGCCTGCAGACCGGCAATCTGCAGGAGCTCATCGACACCAAGGGCGTCGTCGGCGTCACCACCAACCCGTCGATCTTCCAGGCCGCCCTGTCGAAGGGCCACGCCTACGACGACCAGGTGAAGGAACTCGCGGACCGCGGCGCCGACGTCGACGCGACGATCCGCACGGTGACCACCGACGACGTCCGCAACGCCTGCGATGTGTTGGCCAAGCAGTACGAGCTGTCCGGCGGCGTCGACGGCCGGGTGTCCATCGAGGTCGACCCCCGGCTGGCGCACGACACGGACAAGACGATCCTGCAGGCCATCGAGCTGTGGAAGATCGTCGACCGGCCCAACCTGCTGATCAAGATTCCCGCCACGGAGGCCGGCCTGCCGGCGATCACCGCTGTCATCGCCGAGGGTATCTCGGTGAACGTGACGCTGATCTTCTCCGTCGAGCGGCACCGCGCGGTGATGGACGCCTACCTCGCCGGGCTGGAGAAGGCCAAGGAGGCAGGCCACGATCTGTCCCGGATCCACTCCGTCGCATCGTTTTTCGTGTCCCGTGTGGACACCGAGATCGACGCCCGGCTGGAGAAGATCGGCAGCCGACGCAAGGCGCTGGCGCTGCGGGGCAAGGCGGGTGTGGCCAACGCGCGGCTCGCGTATGCCGCCTACCAGGAGGTGTTCCTCGGCGGCTCACGCTTCGAGCCGCTAAAGGCGGACGGCGCTCGGGTACAGCGGCCGCTGTGGGCGTCCACCGGTGTGAAGAATCCGGATTACTCGGACACGCTCTACGTCACTGAACTGGTCGCCCCCAACACTGTCAACACCATGCCGGAGAAGACCATGGACGCGGTCGCCGATCATGGCGTCATCACCGGGGACACCGTCACCGGCCGCGGCGCCGAATCCCAGGAGGTGTTCGACCAGCTCTCCGCGATCGGCATCGACCTCACCGACGTGTTCCTGGTTCTGGAGAACGAGGGCGTCGACAAGTTCGAGAAGTCGTGGCAGGAGCTGTTGGAGGCCACCCAGGGCCAGCTCGACGAAAAGAAGTGACTGCCGGCCATGACTCAGCCGTGGCATAACCCGTTGCGGGACAAGCGCGACAAGCGCATGCCTCGCATCGCAGGCCCGTGCAGTGTGGTGATCTTCGGCGTAACAGGTGACCTGGCCCGCAAGAAGCTGATGCCGGCGATCTACGACCTCGCCAACCGGGGCCTTCTCCCGCCATCGTTCGCGCTGGTGGGTTTCGCGCGGCGGGACTGGGATGACGAGGACTTCGCCAAGGTCGTCTACGACGCGGTGAAACAGCACGCGCGCACACCGTTCCGCCAGGAGGTGTGGGATCGACTGGCCGAGGGATTCCGGTTCGTCCAGGGAAAGTTCGACGACGACGAAGGCTTCCGCCAGTTGGCGGAGACCCTGGACAAGCTCGACGCCGAACGCGGCACCGGCGGCAATCACGCCTTCTACCTGTCGATTCCGCCGAACGCGTTCCCGGTGGTCTGCGAACAGTTGCAGAAGTCGGGCTTGGCCCGCCAGCATGACGGCAGCTGGAGCCGGGTGGTCATCGAGAAGCCCTTCGGACACGACCTGGCCAGCGCCCGCGAGCTGAACGCCGTGGTGAACGGCGTGTTCCCCGAGGAGTCGGTGTTCCGCATCGATCACTACCTCGGCAAGGAAACCGTGCAGAACATCCTGGCTCTGCGGTTCGCCAACGAACTCTACGAACCCATCTGGAACGCGCACTACGTCGACCACGTGCAGATCACGATGGCCGAGGACCTTGGATTGGGCGGCAGGGCAGGCTATTACGACGGAATCGGCGCTGCGCGCGACGTCATCCAGAATCACCTGATCCAACTGCTGGCCCTGACCGCGATGGAAGAGCCCGTCAGCTTCAACCCGCACGAACTGCAGGCCGAGAAGATCAAGGTCCTCTCGGCGACTCGTCCGTTGCAGCCGCTGGAGCAGACGACCGCACGCGGTCAATATGCGGCGGGCTGGCAGGGCAGCGAGAAGGTGCCCGGCCTGCTCGAGGAGGAGGGGTTCGCCGCGGACTCCACCACGGAGACGTTCGCCGCGATCACGCTGGAGGTCGACACCAGGCGCTGGGCGGGTGTGCCGTTCTTCCTGCGCACCGGAAAACGGTTGCCACGCAGGGTGACCGAGGTCGCGCTGGTGTTCAAGCGCGCACCGCATCTGCCGTTCGACAGCACGATGACCGAGGAACTCGGCAAGAACGCCCTGGTGCTGCGGATCCAGCCGGACGAGGGAATCACCACACGGTTCGGTTCCAAGGTCCCGGGCAGCGCGATGGAGGTCCGCGACGTCAATATGGACTTCTCCTACGGTTCGGCATTCGCCGAGGACTCGCCGGAAGCCTACGAACGGTTGATCCTCGACGTGCTGCTGGGCGAGCCGTCACTGTTCCCCGTCAATGCCGAGGTCGAATTGTCATGGGAGATATTGGATCCGATACTGGAGAACTGGGCTCGAACCGATGGGTCATCGGCCGGACCCGATCCGTATGAATCCGGCACCTGGGGCCCGCCGTCGGCGTATGAGATGGTGCATCACCTCGATCGGGAATGGAGGCGGCCGTAGTGATCGTCGAACTTTCCGATACGACCACCAACGAGATCAACAAGAAGATCACCGAAGTTCGCGAAGAAGGAGGGGCGCTCACCCTCGGGCGCGTCCTGACACTGGTGGTCGCCGTGGACAGCGAGGACACCCTCGAAGGCGCGGTCGACGCGGCGACATTCGCCAGCCGCGAGCATCCGTGCCGGGTGATCGTCGTGCTGCCCGGAGACCGCGGCGCCGATGAATCGCGGCTCGATGCCGAACTGCGGGTCGGCCGCGACGCCGGTGCCGGCGAGGTGGTGGTGCTGCGTCTGCACGGCGAGCTGGCCGATCATGCCGACAGCGTGGTGCTGCCATTCCTGTTGCCCGACACGCCCGTGGTGGCGTGGTGGCCCACCATTGCGCCCGACACCCCCTCCCAGGACCCGTTGGGCAAGCTGGCGGTTCGGCGGATCACCGACGCCACGAACGCGCCCGAAACCCTGGCTGCGATCAAGGGCAGGCTGCCGTGCTATTCCCCGGGGGACACCGACATCGCGTGGAGCCGCATCACATACTGGCGTGCGCTGCTGGCCTCGGCCATCGACGAGCCACCCCACGAACCGATCGAGTCCGCGGTGGTCTCCGGGCTGGAATCCGAGCCGGCCCTCGACCTCCTGGCGGGCTGGTTGGCGACCCGCATCGACGGCACCGTCACGCGTGCGGTCGGCACACTGAAGGTCGAGTTGCACAGGGCCAGCGAGACGGTCACGCTCAGCCGCCCGCAGGAGGGGCGGACCGCGACGTTGAGCCGGACGTCCCGTCCGGTGGCGCTGGTTCCGTTGGCCCGCCGGGATGCGCCGGAATGCCTGGCCGAGGAGTTGCGTCGTCTCGATGCCGACGAGATCTACCACGAGGCGCTTGGAGGAATCGACAAGGTGGTCTACCGATGACGACGATCATCGAAACCTATTCCGACAGTGCGGCGTTGGTTGCCGCCGCCGGGGACCGGCTGGTGGCCGCGATCGCCGGCGCCATCGCCGCGCGGGGCCAGGCCACCGTCGTTCTGACCGGCGGCGGGACGGGTATCGGCCTGCTCGAGCGTGTCGGTGAATACAGTGACGAGATCGAGTGGGAGAAAGTCCACGTCTACTGGGGCGACGAGCGGTTCGTGCCCCACGACGACGGCGAGCGCAACGACAAGCAGGCACGCGAAGCGCTGTTGGACCACGTGGACATTCCCCCGACCAACGTGCACGCGATGGCAGCCAGCGACGGTGAGTTCGGCGACGACCTCGACGCGGCCGCTGACGGTTACGCCGAACTGCTGATCGCCAACTTCGACGCGCCGGGGCCCGAGTTCGATGTGCATCTGCTGGGCATGGGCGGTGAGGGCCACATCAACTCGCTGTTCCCCGACACCGCGGCGGTGCGTGAGACCGAGCGGTTCGTCGTCGGGGTCGCGGACTCCCCCAAGCCGCCGCCACGCCGGATCACCCTGACGCTGCCCGCGGTTCAGCGATCGCGGGAAGTCTGGCTGGTGGTCTCCGGCGCGGCGAAGGCCGAGGCGGTCGCCGCCGCGATCGGCGGTGCCTCTCCGGTCGACGTCCCCGCGGCGGGCGCGGTGGGAACCGAGGCCACCGTGTGGCTGCTCGACGAGGAAGCAGCGTCAAAGCTCTAACTAACGCTGACGGTTTCTGTACGTTATGGAGTCGGTTGCTGGATCAATCGCTCGATCAGTTGGGCGGGCGCGTCCTCCGGCAGCAGATGGCCTGCCTGTTCGATCCACGTCAGCCCCTGGTTGGCGACATGTTGTTCAATCCACCGCCCGTGAGGTGCGGGCAGGATCTGATCATCGCGACCCCACAGCAGGGTCACGGGGATGTCGATGGTGTCCAGCAGGTGCTCGTATTCGGCAGTGTCGTCTTGGCTGAGTTGTCGGTATTGCCGGTAGAACGCGGCTTGCCCGTCGGGGCCCAGCCAGGGTGCGAGATAGGTCTCCAGGACGCCCGGGCGATAACCCTGATATGTGCCGTTGCGCAGGTGCGCGGTCACCAGCGCCTCGTGGGCGTAGGCGGGAAGTCGTTCGAAGACGTCGTGGTGTTCGCGGATCAGACCGAACAGGCCGTGCTCCCACATACCTCCGGTGACGGCATCGAAGAGCGTCAGATCCGAGTATGTGGCGTGTTCGAGCAACAGCGCCCGCAGCACGATCGCGCCGCCGATGTCACACGCAACGACGCTGGGGCGCAGCAGGTTCCACCGACGTAACAGTTCGGCGAAGTTGCGTCCCTGGGCCGCCAGGGTGAGGTCCTGGCCGTCGCGCTGGTCGGATTGGCCGTAACCGAGATGGTCGAAGACGTAGACGCGACGGCCGTTGCGGGCGAGCGCGACCGCGACGTCGCGCCACAGGAACGACGAGTAGGGGGTGCCGTGGACGAGCACGACGGGGTGGCCTTCGCCGAAGGATTCCCAGCGCACGACCCCGTCCTCGAGCCCGGTCGAATTGGTCAAGGCCCACGTCATTCGAATCCTCCAGACTGGCGCCCTCCGGTCGAGGGCACGTGCCACTGGATCACCCACGTCCGAGCATGTCAACGCGCTGCCGCACAGGTTGCACCCCAGCGTGTCTGTTCTGTTCCGGATCGGGCTGCCGGAGAACTGGGAATTCGCCACCGGAGAGCTGAAGGTTCTCCGCTCGACAGGGCGACAGTGCGGAGCGCGAGGGACGATCATCGACATGGGTGAGGCGAAACGTTCGTTCAGCGGGTCGTCGCGGTCATCGGCGACCCCCGAGGAGGTATGGGCTGTATGGACGAACCCCGCCGAGTGGCCGGGTGATGTCATCGTGAGGGCCGATATCGACGGCCCGTTCGTGGTGGGGGCGAAGATCACGATTCGGGTCAAGGGACACCCGCCGCTGACATCGACCGTCACCCGAATCGAACCGCCGATGTTGTGGACGGGAGTGGCCAGAGCCCCCGGATTGACGGAGACCATCGATCACCTCGTCGAGACCACCGACTCCGGCATCTTGATCACCGAACGCTCCGTGCTCACCGGCCCGTTGGCGTCGATCGCCGCACGCGTACTAGGGGGAACAGTGCGGAAGACTCTTCAGGCGACGACGGCGCACTTTGGACGGCTGGCCGAAACACGCGCGTCCCACTGAAGCGTCAATGCGCACAGCAGGTGGTTCAGACGAGCGCGGTCGGTTCCGTCAGCCGACGACCACCACGTGCAGCGTGCGGGGACCGTGCACCCCCTCGACCCGGTCGAGCTCGATGTCACTGGTGGCGCTGGGGCCACTGATCCACGTCAGCGGCCGGGTGTGCAGACCTGAATCTATCAGGCGCGCAACCGCTTTCGGGACATCATCGACGATCTGTCCGGCCCCGACCACACAGACATGGACATCGGGGACCAGGCTCAGCGCACGCCGCCCCTGGCCGTCGCCATGGTCGAGGATGATCGTGCCGGTATTGGCGATCGCGACCGTCGCCGTGGTGACGACCGCGTCGATGCTGTCGAGGTCGTAGGTGGTCAAATTGTCGTCGGCAACCCACCGGGCGCTGTCGGGCCAGGTCGCACGCACGGCCGCGTCGGCGACCACCCGGTCCGCCCCGGCGGCGTGCAGCGCCGCAGCGATCGCCTCTCCCACACCGTCGGTACCTACCCGGTCGACGCGGGCCTGGTAGTCGGCGACCCGTTCGATGAAGCGTTCAACCGCATCGAGATCGCCGGTGCCGACCGGTAGTCCGTACCGCCACGTCACCTCGGGCACCGGGGGCCGGTCGTCCAAAGCCTCCCGGATCCGCCCCATGATCACCGCGCGTGCCTCACTCATGACCGTCCTCCTCGTGTCCGCCTCCGGTGCGCTGCCACCACGCTCGGAACGACTCGGTCGGCGGCACCGGCGCGTCTCGCGCACCCGACCAGCCACTGGCCGGCCACGGCAGCGAGCGCAACACCTGCTTGCCCCCCATTCGCTTGCTGCGCAGCACTTTTCCAGCGCCCGCGGCCGCCTTTCCGGCTGCCTCCAGCCGGCGGTGGTCGGCGAACATCCAGCCGCCTGCCTTCATCACGAGCTGCTCGCCAGAGGGCATGCCGCCGCGGCTTTCGTCGACCACACGGGTACGCAGGTGCACCAGCATCGACGGGATGTCGATGCGTACCGGGCAGACGTCGAAGCAGGCGCCACACAGACTCGACGCGTAGGGCAGCGATTTGTCGATATCGCTGCTGGTACCCCGCAACTGCGGGGTGAGTACCGCCCCGATCGGGCCCGGATACACCGAGCCGTAGGAATGGCCGCCGGTTCTCTCGTAGACCGGGCAGACGTTCAGGCAGGCCGAGCATCGGATGCAGCGCAACGCGTCGCGGCCCTTGGGGTCGGCGAGCACCCGGGTGCGGCCGTTGTCCAACAGGACGATGTGGACGTTCCGTGGGCCGTCGCCGGCGCCGGGCCCGGTCCACATCGAGGTGTACGGGTTCTCCCTTTCCCCGGTGCTGCTGCGGGGCAGCACCTGAAGGAACACCTCGAGGTCACGCCACGACGGAAGTACCTTCTCGATGCCGACTACCGAGATCAACGTCTCCGGCAGCGTCAGGCACATCCGGCCGTTGCCTTCGGATTCGACCACCACCAGGCTGCCGGTGTCGGCGATCGCGAAGTTGGCGCCCGACACGGCGACCTTGGCCCGCAGGAACTTGTCCCGCAGGTGCAGCCTGGCTGCTTCGGCCAGCCGCCGGGGTTCGTCGGTCAGGTCCTGCGGCGCGGGGCGGCCGACCTTGCCCATCTCGCGCAGGAAGATCTCCCGCACCTCGGCCCGGTTGCGGTGGATCGCCGGCACCAGAATGTGGCTGGGCCAGTCATCGCCGAGTTGGACGATCAGCTCGGCCAGGTCGGTCTCCCACGCGTCGATGCCTGCGGCGGCCAGTGCCTCGTTGAGCTCGATCTCCTGGGTGGCCATCGACTTGACCTTGACGACCTCGGAGGCACCTTCGGCACGCACCAGATCGACGACGATGCGGTTGGCCTCCTCGGCGTCCCGGGCCCAGTGCACGACGGCTCCCGCCGCGATGGCGTTGGCCTCGAATTCCTCCAGGTGTTCGTCGAGGCGGCGCAGCGCGACGTCCTTGATGGCCTCGGCGGCGAGCCGCAGTTCTTCCCAGTTCTCGAGTTCATCGACGACGGCTGCACGCTTGCCGCGGATGACGCCGGTGGCGTGGGCGAGGTTTCGTCGCTGCACGGAATTGGCCAACTCGACCTTGGCCACGGTCTGGAACTTGGGCATCCCCAGGAACGCGTCGGTCACTCCGACGTGCGGATGCCCGGTCACGCGGCACCGTCGTCGGTGGTGGCGAGGATCTCGGCCAGGTGCATGACCCGCATTCCGCTGCGCTGCCGCGACAGCAGGCCACCGATATGCGCTAGGCACGAATTATCGCCGGCGACAAGGATTTCCGCCCCGGTCTCGCGTACCGCCCTGGCTTTGTCGGAACCCATCGCGACCGAGGTGTCGGCGTTCTTCATCGCGAACGTACCGCCGAATCCGCAGCACTGCTCGGCACCCGGCAACTCGACGAGGTCGATGCCGCGCACGGCCTTGAGCAATTGCAGCGGGCGATCGCCGACCCTCAGCATGCGCAGCGAGTGACAGGTCGGGTGGTAGGTGACGCGATGCGGGAAATGGGCACCGACGTCGGTGACACCGAGGACGTCGACGAGGAACTCGGAGAGCTCGTACACCCGGGGCGACAGCGCCACCACGTCGTCCTCCAACTGGCGGTCCCCGGCTCGCGCGGCGATGTCGCGGTGCTGGTGACGGATTGAGCCGACGCACGATCCTGACGGGGCGACCACCGCGTCGTAGCCGGAGAACGTGGCGGTGAAGTTGCGCACCGCGGGGAGCGCCTCGTCGGCGTAGCCGGTATTGGTGAACATCTGCCCGCAGCAGGTCTGCTCGACCGGGAACTCGACCTCGCAGCCCAGCCGACGTAGCAGCCGCACAACGGCTTTGGGGGTTTCCGGCCACATCATGTCGTTGTAGCAGGTCGCGAACAGAGCGACCGGTCATCTGGCGGCTCATCAGGGCAGCATCCACGACAGCACCGACGATTGCAGCCCGACGAGCAGGCACAGGACGATCAGCATGCCAAGACTCCACCAGATCACCTTGCGGAAGATGTCGGCTTCACGACCGAGCAATCCCACCGCCGTCGCCGCGATCGTGAGGTTCTGCGGGCTGATCATCTTGCCGACGACGCCGCCGGATGTGTTGGCGGCCACCAGCAGGGTGGGGTCGAGCCCCGCATGCTGGGCCGCGGTCTGCTGCAGGGTGGCGAACAGCGCGTTGGCGCTGGTATCGGAACCCGTCACGGCCGTGCCGAGCCAGCCGAGGATCGGCGAGAGGAAGGCGAAGGCGGCACCCGTACCGGCGATCCAGGCGCCGATCGTGATGGTCTGCCCGGACTGGTTC
The DNA here is from genome assembly GCA_963771335.1 of uncultured Actinomycetota bacterium. Classification (GTDB taxonomy): domain Bacteria; phylum Actinomycetota; class Actinomycetes; order Mycobacteriales; family Mycobacteriaceae; genus Mycobacterium. The sequence continues at coordinate 217,642 of CAVYTD010000015.1, forward strand.
ATCACGTAGGCCAGCGCCAGCACCGAGGCAACCGTCAGGATCGCGAACTTCAGCTTGGCGACGGTGGCGCCGTAGACCTTCACGGTGTCGGCGGCCGAGAGCCGGTAGACGATGGCCACCACGACGCCGCACAGCAACAACAGGGAGCCGGGCGAGGACAACCAGCCCAGCGCGTAGACCGTCGAGGTCGCCGCCTTTCCGGCCGCTGTGAGGATGTTTCCGTCCAGGCCCGGCCAGCCGAATTTGACATCGGTGGAGGCCAACCACGACTTGGCCGGTGTCCAGAGCTTGGCCAGCGAGAAGACCACGATGATGAGCAGATACGGGAACAGGGCCATCATCACCGTCCGCGGCCGCAGTGCATGGTCGACCCGGTCGCGCACCGCCACACCGCCCGACGGTCCCGACGGCGCGGATCCATCCAGTCCATCAGGGCTTTCGGTGTCACGTGCGGCAAGCATTCGCTCGCGGGCCTCGCCGGTGTTGCGTGGCGACCAGACCCGCAGCATCAACACGGCGACGGCGAGTCCGACGAGGGCGGCGATGACATCGGTGAGTTCGGGAGAGATCCAGTTGGCGGAGACGAACTGCGCGACGGCGAACGCAGCTCCCACAGCCAGCGCGAACGGCCAGACGTCGCGCAGGCCGCGCCGACCGTCAGCGATCAGCACGAGCAGCAGCGGAACCAGCAATGCCAGCAGCGGGGTCTGCCGGCCGACCACGGCGGCGATCTCGGTGTAGGGAATCCCGGTGAGGGTGCCGGCGGTGATGATCGGGGTGGCGATGGCGCCGAACGCGACAGGGGCGGTGTTGGCGATCAGCACGACGACCGCGGCCCGCATGGCGCCGAATCCGATCGACATCAGCATGACGCCGGTGATGGCGACGGGTGCGCCGAACCCGGCGAGCGCTTCGAGCAGACCACCGAAGCAGAACGCAATGATGATGGCCTGGATTCTCGGGTCGTGCGAGATGGTGTCGATGACCTGGCGCAGATCCTCGAATCGGCCACTCTTGACGGTTACCTCGTAGAGCCAGATGGCATTCAGGACGATCCACATGATCGGGAAGAGTCCGAACGCGAAGCCCTGGGTGGCGGACAGTGCGGCCAGGTGGAGGGGCATCCCGTAGGCGGCGACGGCCACCACGAGCGCGACCGCCAGAGCGGACAGTCCGGCCCAGTGCGCTTTCCACTTCAGGACGCCGAGTGTGACGAAGACCGTCAGCAGCGGCGTGACCGCGATCAATGACGACCACAGCAGGCTGCCGCCGATCGGTGCGAGATCGGGTGTGTACATCGCTCTCCTCCATATTCGGCAGACCGCTTAGTGGTCTGACCTCTGTGTGGTAGGTACACTAAGACGTGAGTGGGCTCACAGTCAACCCGGGCAGCGAAGAATGTCTCAATGCAGGGTGAGGCACCCCCCACGTGATAAGGAGTGACCATGTCCGACAACGGGGCCTCCACCGACTCCCCCTCGGCTCCGCAATGGCGGCCCGTGGCCCGACCTCGGTCCCACGAGCTGGTCATCGCCGCCGTGGAGGACCAGATCATGAGCGGTGCGCTCACGGTCGGTGATCCTTTGCCACCCGAGCGCGAGCTCGCCGCCCGCCTGGAGGTCAGCCGCGCCGGAGTCCGCGAGGCGATCCGGGTGCTGGAGGCGCAGGGTGTGGTCCGCTCCAACGTCGGCGCGGGACCGCTGGCGGGAACGTTCATCGCGTCGATGCCCAGCGCCGCGCTCACGCGCTTCCTGAGGCTGCATGTCGCGCTGTCGAACTTCCCGATGACCGACATCATCGACGCCCGCGTGATGCTCGAACGCAACAGCGCCACCCTGGCCGCCAGCCATGTCGACGCCGCCACTCTGGCATCCATCCACACCCCGCTGGCCGCGATGGATGTCCCGGAGTTGGGGTGCGAGCCCTTCAACGATGCCGATACCGACTTTCACGTCGCGATCGCGGAGGCCAGCGGCAACCGCCTGGTGGCCGACATGACGGTGGCGATCCGCGCGTCACTGCGAGAACCGATCCTGCGGGCGATGCGTCGCGTCCCCATTGGCCCTCGCTGCGCAGTACGCTGCAGCACCAGCACCAGACCATCTACGACGCCGTTGCCGCCGGTGACGGAGAGCGTGCCGCGGACCTGACCGAGCGGCACATCAGAGCGGCGTTCGACGCGCTACCCGCACTGGGTGACGACTGACCGCTGATCAGTGGACCGACAGGTCATACTGGCCGACATGGCAGACAAGGGCGGTAGAGCTGCAGTCCGGACCGGCGGTGAGCGCATCAGGAAGCTCGCGCAGGCGGCGCTGAACGCCGATGTCACCGTCGAGCAGGTCGACACCATCCTGGAGGGACTGACAGAGACGTTGGAGGACCTCCACCATTCGACGGGCAACCTCGACGCCACCCTCGAGCGGTTCAACGACACCATCAGCCGGATCAACGAGCTGGCTCCCCGGCTGCACGCCGTGGTCGACCGGATGGAGGCCATCGTCGTCCGCGTCGAGCGAATCGTCGGTATCGGTGAATCGGTGATCTCCCCGCTGGCGGCCACCGAGCAGGCGGTTCGCGGCGCACTCGACAAGGTGCGCCGCACCACCGGGCTGTAGTGCCGGACGCTGCCGACATCGCTGTTCCGCCGCGACGACGTCACCGACATCACCGACTCCGCCGTCCGCCGAAGCGACTCCGCGGAGACCGCCGACGACAGCCTGTTCGCGCGGATCGTCGACGCGTGGTCGGGCGAGCCTGCCAGGACACGGACCCGCGGCATCGCCCTGGATGTCGCGCTCATCCACGTCGCGCCTACCTGCTGGGTCGCTACGAGATGACGCCGGGCTGGAGCACCCACCCGCGGCCGATCCCCGCCCAGATCGGCGGGGTCGCCCGCGCCGTCGACCCGTGTCCTATCCGCTATTGCGCAGTGCGGTAGCCAATCCGCTCATCGTCAGCAGGATTCCGCGCTGCACGAGTTCGTCGTCGTCGCCGGAGCGGTAGCGACGCAGCAGTTCGACCTGCAGGTGGTTCAGCGGCTCGAGGTACGGAAACCGGTTGAACACCGACCTGGCCAGCGCCGGGTTGTCGGCCAGCAGATCGTCGTGTCCGGTGATGAGTTTGTGCATCCGGATCGTGCGCTCGTGCTCGTCGGCGATCTTTTCGAACACCCGGTGCCGAAGTGCTTCGTCCTCAACAAGTTCCGCGTAGTGCGCGGCCAGACCGAGATCCGATTTGGCCAGCACCTGCGCCATGTTCGACAGCACCGTCGCAAAGAACGGCCAGCGCCGGTACAGGCCCTGCAGCACCTCCAGACGCGCTTCACCGTCCCCGCCGTCGGCGATCCACTCCTCGAAGGCCGTCCCCGTGCCGTACCAGCCGGGCAGCATCACCCGGGACTGGCTCCACGCCAGCACCCATGGGATCGCCCGTAGGTCCGAGATCGACGTGGTCGGCTTGCGCGACGTAGGCCTGCTGCCGATGTTGAGGGCGCCGATCTCGCTGACCGGCGTCGATGCCTTGAAGTACTCCACGAATCCCGGTGTCTCGTGGACCAGTTCGGAATACGCCCGCTGGGCCCGCGCTGCCAGCTCGTCGAGCACCTCGTACGCCGGCTCTGCCTCATCGCCCAACCCCTCGACGTCGAGCAGCGTCGCCTCCAGGGTGGCGGCCAGCAGAGTCTCGAGGTTGCGGTGCGCGATCCTGGGCTCGGCGTACTTCGCGCCGATCACCTCACCCTGCTCGGTGATCCGCAGTGAGCCCCGCACCGCACCGGGAGGCTGCGCGAGGATCGCGTCGTAGCTCGGTCCGCCACCACGCCCGACGGTGCCGCCACGACCGTGGAACAGCCGCAGCCGGATTCCGGTGTTGCGGGCCGACTCGACCAGGTCCAGCTCGGCACGGTACAACGCCCAGTTCGCCGCCAGGTAGCCGCCGTCCTTGTTGGAATCCGAATAGCCCAGCATGACCTCCTGGCTGTCGCCACGCGCAGCGACGACGGCACGGTAGACCGGAAGGTCGAGTGCCGCTTCCAGGATCGACGATCCACGCTGGAGATCGTCGATGGTCTCGAACAACGGGACGATGCCGACCGGTGCGTAGGGATGTTCCGACGACGCGTCCAGCAGCCCGGCCTCCTTGAGCAACAGCGCCGCCTCGAGCATGTCCGAAACCGACTGGCACATCGAGATGATGTAGTTCGGCACGGCCGCACGGCCGAAGACGTGTACGGCCCGCGCGGCCGCGGCGACGATGTCGATTTCCTTGCGCGCCAGCTCCGACAGTTCGGCGTCCCGGCCGATCAGCGGCCGGCGGGTGGCCAACTCGGCTGCCAGCACCTCGACGCGTTCCGGCTCGCTCAGCGACGTGTAATCGGCATGCACCCCGGCCCACGCCAGCAGCTCCGCGACGACTTCCTCGTGCACATCGGAGTTCTGCCGCAGGTCGAGGCCGGACAAGTGAAACCCGAAGACGCGCACCGCTTCTCGTAGCCGCGCCAGCCGGTCGTCGGCAACCACGGCGCTGCCGTTGGCGCGCAGTGAGGCATCGACGGCATCGAGGTCCGCCAGCAGCTCACCCGGGGTCACATAGCCCTGCATTCCGAGGTCGAGCTCGTGTTCGGGCTGCCGGTCGAGTATCTGCTGGGCGGTCGCGGTCAGCCGGGCATGGATCACCCGCAGCGCGCGCCGGTAGGGCTCGTCGGCGCGGGCTGGTTCGTGGCAGGCCTCGGCGAGGGCGGTCAGCTCAGCGCTGATCTGCACCAGCCGCCGCGACATCGACAGCTCCTCCTCGAGCCCGGTGAGCTCGACGAAGTAGTACGCCAGCGCGGTGTAAGCGGCGCTGCCGGTCGCGAGCCTGACCACCTCGGCGGTCACATTGGGATTGCCGTCACGATCCCCGCCGATCCACGATCCCGGCCGCAGGATCGGCTCCTCCAGCAGGTCGGCACCCGGCCAGCGCGCCTGGAAGGCTGCCCGGACCTCGGCATTGACCTGGGGGATCACCTCGAAGAACGCCGCCGGATAGTAGCGGAGTCCCGTCTCGATCTCGTCCTGGATCTTCAGCCGGGACAGCCGGATCAGCGCGGTCTGCCACAGCGTGAGGATGTGGCGGCGCAACTCGCGTTCGACGTCGCGACCGTCCTCGGTCTTGGTCTGCCCGTGCAGGCGCAGCCGCATCAGCTCGGTGATGCGGTGCTGGGTGTCGAAGACGGTGCGCCTGCGCGTCTCGGTGGGATGGGCGGTGATGACCGGGGATACCAGCGCACCGACGAGGGCGTCGGCGACCGTGTCCGAATCCAGGTCCGCGGTATCGAGTTTCAGGTAGGTGGCGGCCAGGCTGCTGTCCTGCGGGGGCGCACCGGCACTTTCGTGCACCGCCCGGCGGCGCTCGCGGTGGATGTCCTCGGCGACGTTGGCGAGCAGCGCGAAATGGGTGAACGCGCGGATTACCGGAATGGCCTGATGGACGTCGACGCCGTCGAAGAGCTTGGCCAACTCGGCGCGGTCGATCTCTGACCGGCGTACCCGGAAGGACTCGACACGGGCCCGTTCGACGAGTTCGAAGACCTCGTCGCCGTTCTGCTCGCGCACCGTATCGCCCAGGATCGCGCCGAGCAGGCGAATATCTTGGCGCATCGGTTCGGTGGCTTCCCTGCCTACCTGGGTGCGCTGCACGGCTCCGATCGGTTCGAGCGCAGTATCGGACACCAGGTCGGAGGTCTCAGGCATGTCTCCAAGTATCGGCTCAGCTCAAGCCCATCGCATGGCGAGTAGTACAGAAGGAGTCGACTAGCGTGGCGCAAAGACAAGGCAGGAGACGACGATGACTGTCGAGGAGGCCGAGATCCTGGTGATCGGCGCCGGGCTGGCCGGATTGCGGTGCGCCTCGGTTCTGGCGGCGGCCGGTCGCGATGTGCGCATCTGGGAGGCGTCCGACGACGTCGGCGGGCGCATCAGGACCGATGTCGTCGACGGGTTTCGCTGCGATCGCGGATTCCAGGTTCTCAACCCTGCCTACCCCGAACTCCGTCGTTGCTCAGACGTCCTGGACATCCCCGCCCTGCGGTTGCAGCCGTTCGGACCGGGCGTCGGCGTGCGCCGGGAGCACGGGTCGGTCGTTCTGGCACATCCGCTGCGGCAACCGGCGCGACTGCCCGCCATCCTCGCCCGGCGCGGCGTTCGACCGTCCGACCTGGTGTCACTGGCCCGCTGGGCGTATCCCGCACTGCGCCCCCACCAGTTGACCGAGGGACGTCACGATGACACCACTCTTGTAGCGGCACTTGATCGTTCAGGCCTGGACGGCGAACTGCGCCGGGTCATCGACCGCTTCCTGTCCGGGGTCCTGCTCGATGACTCCGGCGCCACGTCCAACGCGTTCGCGCTGCTGCTGGTGCGGATGTTCGCCCTCGGCGTGCCCACGCTGCCCGCGGACGGCATGCAGGCCCTCCCGCGGCAACTGGCGGCCGCCCTGACGGAGCGGATTTCGTTCGGCAGGCGAGTGACCGAGGTCGCCGACGACGGCGCCGGCTGGCGGGCGAACGCCGAGGACGGTGTGGTGCTGCGCGCCCGCCAGGTGGTCATCGCCACCGACACCCGAGCCGCGGCCCGGTTGGTCGGCGGCGAGCCAGCCGCGACGCGCGGGGTGGTGACGGACTGGTGGGCGTCGGAGCGGCCGTGGAGCGGGCCCCCGATGCTCTGGGTGGATGGGCGCGAGGGCGACCGGGGACCGGTGGTCAACACCGCGGTGATCAGCGCGGCGGCACCCAGCTATGCGCCGCCGGGCCGTCACCTGATCCAGGCGTCCGCGCTGCTCGGTCCCGGCCATCCCGAGCCGGCCGAGGCGCAGATGCGCGCTCACGCCGCCGTGATCCTCGGTGTCGACGCCTCCGACTGGCAGCCCGTCACCCGCCATGTGGTCGCGGATGCACTGCCTGCGCAGCCGTCGCCGCTGGTGGTGCGCCGTACTGTCCGGGATCCAACCGGGGTGTGGGTGTGCGGCGACCACCGGGACACCGCATCCATACAGGGTGCGCTGGTCAGCGGTCGCCGGACCGGTGCGGCGGTGCTCCGCGCGCTGCTTTAGGCCCCGTACTTGATCTGCAGGGCCATCCCGACGATGGAAACCACCCAGATGCCGGTGACGAACAAGCGTCAACCGGTCGAGGTTCTTCTCGACGACGGTGGAGCCGGACAGGCTGGACTGCACGCCGCCGCCGAAGAGGCTGGACAGACCGCCACCCTTGGCGCGATGCAGCAGAATCAGGAGCACGACCAGCACGCTGGTCACGACCAGGGTGATCTGCAGGGCCAGTTCCATGGCCGTCAGACTACAGGGCGCCGGCTAGGCCTCAGGCCTACGGGTCAGGGAAGCGGCCCGCCCGCCGCGATCGCCGACAGGGTGGCGAACTGCTCGGCGTCCAGCGACGCCCCGCCCACCAGTGCGCCGTCGACGTCGGCCTGACCGACGATCTCGCCGACGTTCTTGGCGTTGACGGATCCGCCGTAGAGCACCCGCACGCCGTCGGCGATCTCCGGCGATGCCAGGTTGCCCAATTCCGTGCGGATGGCGCCACACACCTCCTGCGCGTCGGCGGCGCTGGCCACCCTGCCGGTGCCGATCGCCCACACCGGCTCGTAGGCGATGACGGACTGACTGATCTGGTCGGCCGACAGCCCCGCCAGCGAGCCGCGCAGCTGGTTGACGTTGTACTCGACGTGGTTGCCGGCCTCCCGGACGTCGAGGTGCTCGCCGATGCAGATGATCGGGGTCAGCCCGTGCTTGAACGCGGCAGCGGCCTTCGCCGCGACCAGCGCGTCGTCCTCGTTGTGGTAGGTGCGCCGCTCCGAGTGGCCGACGACGGCGAACGTGCAGCCCAGCTTGGCCAGGAACGCGCCGCTGATCTCGCCGGTGTACGCACCGGAGTCGTGCTGGGACACGTCCTGAGCACCATAGGTCAGCCGCAGCTTGTCGCCGTCGACGAGCGTCTGCACACTCCGCAGATCGGTGAACGGCGGGATGACGGTGACGTCGACCTTGTCGAAGTACTTGTCCGGCAACGAGAAAGCGATCTTCTGCACCAGCGCGATGGCCTCGAAATGGTTGAGGTTCATCTTCCAGTTGCCGGCGATCAGAGGCTTACGGGACACGGCGATGAGCCTCTCGGGCGAAGAGCAACATGGGTGGTCTCCTAGTTCAGTACTGCAGGATTTTCAGACCGGGTAGGTCTTTGCCCTCAAGGTATTCCAGCGACGCGCCGCCACCGGTGGAAATGTGCGAGAAACCGTCGTCGGGCAGGCCGAGTTGGCGCACCGCCGCCGCCGAGTCGCCGCCGCCGACAACGCTGAACGCGCCCTTGGCGGTGGCGCTGATGATGGCTTCGGCCACCCCCTTGGTGCCCGCGGCGAAAGCCGGGAACTCGAACACCCCCATCGGGCCGTTCCAGAAGATGGTCTTGGCGTTGGACAGCAGCGTGGTGAACCGCTTCACCGACTCCGGGCCGATGTCCAGGCCCAGTTTGTCGTCAGGGATCCGGTCGGCAGCCACCGTCTCCGCCGGGGAATCGGCGGCGAACTTCTCCGCCACCACGATGTCCACCGGCAGATGCAGGACGTCGCCGTAATCGTCCAGCAGCTTGCGGCAGGTCTCGATCATGCTTTCTTCGAGCAACGAGCCGCCGACCGAAACGCCTTGTGCGGCAAGGAATGTGAAGCACATGCCGCCACCGATGAGCAGACTGTCGGCCTTGTTGGCCAGGTTCTCGATCACCGCGAGCTTGTCCGACACCTTGGATCCGCCCAGCACCACGGCGTAGGGCCGGTCGGTCGGCACCGGTCAGCTGCTCGAGCACCTTGACCTCGGTGGCCACCAGCTTGCCCGCGTAGTGCGGCAGCAATCCGGCGACGTCGTACACCGAGGCCTGCTTGCGGTGCACGACACCGAAACCGTCACGAGACGAAGGCCGCGCCGGAATCGGGGCCGCCCACGAGGTCGACCAGCTGCTTGGCGAACGCCAACCGCTCGGCGTCGTCCTTGCTGGTCTCCCTGGCGTCGAAGCGGATGTTCTCCAGCAGCAGGATGTCGCCGTCGGTGAGGCCCTCGGCGCGGGCGAGTGCGTCGGATCCGACGACATCGCCGGCGAGTTGAACGTGGCGGCCCAGCTGGTCGCCGAGCGCCGCGGCCACCGGGCCGAGGGAGAACTTCGGGTCCGGCGCGCCCTTGGGCCTTCCCAGATGCGCGGTGACGACGACCTTGGCGCCGGCGTCACTCAACGCCTTCAGCGTCGGCACCGAGGCGATGATGCGGCCCGGGTCGGTGATGTTGCCGTCGTCGTCGACAGGGACGTTCAAGTCGGAGCGCACCAAGACGCCCCGCCCCGTTACCCCCTCGGACAGAAGGTCGTCGAGTGACTTGATCCCCATCGGAGTTACAGCGACTTGCCGACAAGGCCGACCAGGTCGGCCAGGCGGTTGGAGTAGCCCCATTCGTTGTCGTACCAGGAGACGACCTTGGCCTGGTTGTCGATGACCTTGGTCAGGCCCGAGTCGAAGATCGAGCTGTGCGGGTCGGTGACGATGTCGACTGGACACGATCGGCGCGTCGTAGTACTTCAGGATGCCCTTGAGCGGGCCCTCGGCGGCCGCCTTGAGCGCCGCGTTGATCTCCTCGGCGGTGGCGGACTTCGCCAGTTCGACGGTCAGGTCGGTGACCGAACCGGTGGGGATCGGCACCCGCAGCGCATAGCCGTCGAGCTTGCCCTTGAGCTCGGGCATCACCAGGCCGATCGCTTTGGCGGCGCCGGTGGAGGTGGGGACGATGTTCAGTGCCGCGGCGCGGGCGCGGCGCAGGTCGCTGTGCGGACCGTCCTGCAGGTTCTGATCCTGGGTGTAGGCGTGGATCGTGGTCATCAGGCCTTTGACGATGCCGAACTCGTCATGAGCGACCTTGGCCAGCGGGCCGAGGCAGTTCGTGGTGCACGACGCGTTGGAGATGATGTTCTGGCTGCCGTCGTACTGGTCGTCGTTGACGCCGATGACGATGGTGATGTCGGGGTCGGTGGCGGGCGCGGAGATGATGACCTTCTTGGCGCCGGCGTCCAGGTGCCCCTTGGCCTTGGCGGCGTTGGTGAAGATGCCGGTGGACTCGACGACGACGTCGACGCCCAGATCGCCCCAGGGGAGTTCGGCCGGGCCTGCCTTGACTTCGAGCGCCTTGATCTTGACGTCGCCGACGACGATGATGTCATCGCCCTCGAGGCTGACGTCGTAGGGCAGTCGGCCGAGGATCGAGTCGAACTTCAGGAGGTGCGCCAGACTGGCGTTGTCGGTGAGGTCGTTGACCGCCACGATCTCGATGTCGGTGTTCTTTCCTTCGGCCTTCTGCGCATCCAGCGCGCGGAAGAAGTTGCGTCCGATGCGGCCGAAGCCGTTCACGCCTACCCGGATCGTCACGTCTCTCTCCTCTGTATCTGTTCGACGGCACGCATCTGTTCATGCGCATCGGTCACTGAAGTCTTCGGCACTGCTCGGCAGTCAGCCTAGTGGTTGTCCTTCTCGCTGCGCGCGGTCTTCCCGCACCGGTTTCAGAGAGCTCCAAGACTCTGGTCGGCATACGGGTTGCCCAACCATTTGCGGCGAATGCGCTGCAGTGTGCCGTCCTCTTCCAGCTCGGCCTGAGCGACCTGCAGTCTGGCGGCAAGCGTCCGGTCAGCCGGTGCCACTGCGATCGCGATGTGTTCCACCGAGAGCCCGCGCTGCACCACGTCCACGCTGGGCACCGCTTTGACCAGTTCGGCCAGCACCGGGGCGAGCTTGAGTACGGCGTCGCATTCGCCGGTGGCGAGGTCGGCGATCGCGGTACCGACTTCGCCGTAGCCGTAGACGCGAACCCGCCCGGCTTTACCGTCGGCGACCAGACGCTCGGCGATTTGCTCGCTGGTGTTGCCGCGCTGCACGCCGATCGTCAGACCGACGAGGTCGTCGATCGACCGCACGTGCGGCAGCCGCCGGGTGTCGACGGCCAGGGCTTGTCCGGAGATCAGGTACGGCGGCAGGAACGTCGCCTTGCGCTCACGGTCCGGTGTCACCGTCGTGCCCGCCGCAACGCAGTCGTACCCACCGGTCCCCAGCCGGTCGAAGATGGCTTCAAAGTCCCCGCAGTCCGATCCGGAGATACCCTCATCGGCGACGAAGTCGACGGGCTCGCCGATCGCGCGGGCGAGTTCGGTCATGAGATCGATGTCGAGACCGGTGCCACCCGGCATCGCATTGAACGGCGGGTCCGGGTAGGCCACGCCGACCCTGATTCCGATCCGGCGGCCGTCCTGCACCACTCAGGCGTCTTCCATAAGATCCGGAGTCACGGCCGACTCGGTGTCGGGGATGCCGTCCTGTTTGGCCTTGCGGTCAGCCATCGACAGCAAGCGCCGAATGCGTCCTGCCACAGCGTCTTTGGTCATCGGCGGCTCAGCCAGCCGGCCGAGCTCCTCCAGTGAGGCCTGCCGGTGCGCCACGCGCAGGCTGCCCGCGGCGGCGAGGTGATCGGGTACCGAATCGCCGAGGATCTGCAGCGCCCGTTCGACCCGTGCGGCCGCGGCCACTGCCGCCCGTGCCGATCGCCGTAGGTTGGCGTCGTCGAAGTTGGCCAGCCGGTTCGCGGTGGCCCGCACCTCGCGGCGCATCCGCCGCTCCTCCCACGTGAGCCTGGTGTCCTGCGCTCCCATCCGGGTGAGCAGCGCACCGATCGCCTCGCCGTCGCGGACCACCACCCGGTCGGCGCCACGCACCTCACGGGCCTTCGCGCTGACACCGAGTCGCCGGGCCGCACCCACGAGGGCCAACGCGGCCTCGGGGCCGGGGCAGCTGACTTCGAGCGCCGACGACCGTCCTGGTTCGGTGAGCGACCCGTGCGCCAAAAACGCTCCACGCCAAGCGGCCTCGGCGTCGGCGACACTGCCGCCGACGACCTGGGCGGGCAGGCCGCGCACCGGCCGGCCGCGCAGGTCGAGCAGCCCGGTCTGCCGTGCCAGCGCCTCACCGTCCTTGGCGACCCGCACCACGTATCGCGTGCTCTTGCGGATACCGCTGGCGGACAGGACGTGCACCACGGCGTTGTAGCCGTACAGGTCGTAGATGTCCTTGCGCAGCCTGCGCGCGATGATGCCCAGGTCCACCTCGGCCTCGACGACTACCCGTCCGGCCACGATGTGCAGACCGCCGGCGAAACGCAGCAGGGAGGCGACCTCGGCACGGCGCGCACTCACTGAATTGACCACCAACCGGCTGAGCTCATCCTTGACCTCGGCTGTCATCGCCACGGGTCGTCACCTCTCGGTCCGTTCACTGTCGGTGTCGGCGGTGTCGCCTTGGGCGTGCCGGTTGGCGTCATGCCGCGCCTGCGAACCCCCTCCAGCGCCGCGGCCAGCCTCGCCGGGTCATGTAAAGGTGTACCAGGTCTGGAAACGTCAGCAAACTCAACGTGGGCATCGAGGATGTTGGCGGTGCGGCGCAACTGCTCCCGCTCCCGCTCGCTCGGCACCCGGCTCGCGTCGACGATGATGTCGTGCACGGTGAAGTCCGGCGCATGCTGGGCCAGCACGTGGATGTGTCGCTCGACGGAGAAACCCGCCGTCTCCCCCGGCTCGGCCACCAGGTTCAGTACCAGAGCGCGGCGCGCGGTGGTCGCCTGCAGTGCCGCGGCCAGCTGCGGCACCAGGACATGCGGGATCACGCTGGTGAACCACGAACCCGGCCCGAGCACGACGAGGTCGGCGTTCATGATCGCGTCGATCGCCTGCCGGGTCGCCGGTGGATCAGCCGGCAGCAGCCGGACTCTGCGCACCTTGCCCACGGTGGTGGCGACCGCCACCTGACCGCGGATCGCGCGGCTGACCCGGGGGTCGGATTCCAGGCCGACGACGTCGGCTTCGATGCCGAGTCCGACCGGGCACATCGGCAACACCCGCCCCTTGACGCCGAGGACTCGGCCGAGTTCGTCGAGCGCCGACACCGGGTCGGCGAGCACCTCGTTCAGCCCGGCCAGTATCAGGTTGCCGATCGGATGGCCCGCCAGGGCGCCGCTGCCGCCGAACCGGTGCTGGATGATCGTCGCCCACAACCTGCCCTGCGGGCTGTCGGAAGCCAACGCCGCCAACGCCATTCGGAGATCGCCCGGCGGCACCACGTCCAGTTCACTGCGCAGCCGGCCGGACGAACCGCCATCGTCGGCGACGGTGACCACGGCGGTCACATGCGGGGTGATCCGGCGTGCCGCCGACAGTGTGGCGTAGAGCCCGTGACCGCCGCCGAGCGCGACGATGCGAGGACTCATTCGCGACCCAGATCCCGGTGCAGCACCCGCACCGTCAACGTCGAACCGTCCTGCAGTCGAGCCGCCAGCGCCTCGGCCATCGCCACACTGCGATGCTTGCCGCCGGTACACCCGATGGCGACGGTCATGTATCGCTTGCCCTCCCGGCGGTATCCGTCGATCACGACGTCCAACAGCTGATGGTAGGAGTCGAGGAACTCGATGGCGCCCGGCTGGCCGAGCACGTAGTCGCGGACCTCGGGGTGCTGTCCGGTGTGCGGGCGCAGGTGGTCGACCCAGTGCGGGTTGGGCAGGAACCGGACGTCCATGACGGTGTCGGCGTCCATCGGGAGGCCGTACTTGTAACCGAAGGACTCGACGGTGACGCTGGTCTGCGCGACGGTCTCTCCGCCGAAGGCCCGTTCAATGCTCTCGCGGAGGGCGGGCACCGACAGTGCCGAGGTGTCGATTACCAGGTCAGCGACGGCCCGCACCGGCGCGAGCATCGCCCGTTCCGCGGCGATTCCTTCGGCCAGAGTCTGGTTGCCCTGCAACGGATGACTGCGGCGATTCTGCTCGTAGCGGCGCACCAGGATGTCGTCGGAGGATTCCAGGAACAGCACCCGCGGGGCGATGTTGCGGGTCGCCAGCTCGCTGCGGACCCAGTCCAGGTCGCCGGTGAAGCCCCGGGAGCGCACGTCCATCACCACGGCGAGCTGCGTGATGCGCGAACCGGCGGCGAGTCCGAGCTCGACCATCCGCGCGATCAGTTCGGGCGGCAGGTTGTCGGCGACGTACCAGCCGAGGTCTTCGAGCACCTTGGCAGCGGTGCCCCGGCCTGCACCCGACAGGCCCGTCACGAGCACTACCTCGATACCCGATTCCTCGCCAGCGCTGCCGGCTCCCCCATGCAGTTCCTCGTCCATCCCTTGATCTGTCATCCCGACACTCTGCTCTGATCATTGCCGATAACCACTGCGGGCGCTTCCGAATGGACTGCCGATTCGATTCCGGAATCGGCCGCCGGGACCCCTAGTGCCTCCAGCACGGCGCGTGCGGTGGCGGCGCCGATGCCGGGTACCGTGATGATCTCCTCGACGCTGGCTTGTTTCAGCCGGGCCACCGACCCGAAGTGGGTGACCAGGGCCTTGCGGCGATGCTCGCCCAGTCCGCGCACCGAATCCAGCGCCGAGGCGGTCATCCGCTTGGATCGCTTGCTGCGGTGGTAGGTGATCGCGAACCGGTGGGCTTCGTCACGCACCCGCTGCAGCAGATACAGCCCGTCGCTGTTGCGGGAGAAGATGATGGGATCAGGTTCAGCCGGCACCCACACCTCTTCCAGGCGCTTGGCCAGCCCGATCACCGCGACATCGGAGATGCCCAGATCGTCGAGCACCGCGGCCGCGGCGTTGACCTGAGGAGCGCCGCCGTCGACGACGAACAGGTTGGGTGGGTACGCGAACTTCGGACGGGCCTTGCCGAGGACTGTCCTGTCGGCGTCCGTCCTCCCGGCGGACTCGGCGTCGCGTAGGTGGCGATGGAACCGCCTGCGCGTCACCTCTGCGATCGAGGCGACGTCGTCGGACCGGCCATCGCCTGCGGCGTCCCTGATCGCGTAGTGCCGATAATCGGACTTGCGGGGCAGGCCGTCCTCGAACACCACCAGCGAGGCGACCACGTCGGTGCCCTGCACATGGCTGATGTCGACACATTCGATGCGCAGCGGGGCGTCCCGCAAGCCCAGTGCATCCTGAATACTCTGCAGCGCAGCACTTCTCGCGGTGAAGTCACCGGCGCGCTTCAGCTTGTGCTGCTCCAGCGCATCCTGAGCGTTGCGCTTGACCGTCTCAGCGAGTGCTCGCTTGTCCCCTCGCTGCGGCACCCGCAACGACACCCGCGAGCCCCGCAGCGCAGAAAGCCAGGTCTCCAGCTCGCCGGCGTTGCCCGGCAGCACCGGCACCAGCACCTGACGCGGAACCGGGTTCGTCGCCTCGTCGGCCGCACCGACGAGCTCGGCCTGATCGCCGTAGAACTGCGTGAGGAACTGTTCGACCAGATACTCCGGGGTGGATTCGCCGGGCTCACCGGACTTTTCGATGATCCAGCCACGTTGCCCGCGGACCCGCCCACCGCGGACGTGGAACACCTGAACCGCCGCTTCCAGTTCCTCATCGGCGAAGGCGACGACGTCGGCGTCGGTGCCGTCACCGAGGACCACCGTCTGCTTCTCCAGCGCCCGCCGCAGCGCGGAGATGTTGTCGCGCAACCTCGCGGCCCGCTCGAAATCCAGCTCCGCGGCGGCGTCGTTCATCTGCTGTTCCATCTCGCGGACCAGCCGGTCGGTCTTACCCGCCAGGAAATCGCAGAAGTCCAGCACGATGCGCCGGTGCTCGTCCGCGCTGACGCGACCGACGCACGGCGCCGCACACTTGTCGATGTAGCCGAGAAGGCAGGGCCGGTCAATCTGATTGTGCCGCTTGAACACTCCCGCCGAGCAGGTGCGGGCGGGGAACACCCGCGTCAGCAGGTCCAGCGTTTCGCGGATCGCCCAGGCGTGCGAGTACGGGCCGAAGTAGCGCACCCCCTTGCGGCGCGGACCGCGATAGACCATCAGCCGCGGGTACTCCTCGTTCAGGGTGACCGCCAGCACCGGATAGGACTTGTCGTCCCGGTAGCGGATGTTGAACCGCGGGTCGAACTCCTTGATCCAGTTGTACTCGAGCTGAAGCGCCTCGACCTCGGTGTTGACGACCGTCCACTCGACTCCGGCGGCGGCCATCACCATCTGGCGGGTCCGCGGCGCCAGGCCGGAGAGGTCGGCGAAGTAGGAGTTGAGCCGGCTGCGCAGGCTCTTGGCCTTGCCGACGTAGATGACCCTGCCGTGCGGATCCCGGAATCGGTAGACGCCCGGTTCGACGGGAATCGACCCGGGAGCGGGTCGGTACGTCGCTGGATCGGGCACGGACCCAGGTTACTGCGGTGTCCCGACGGGGTATTGCGACTACCGTGGCTGTGATGCGGTTCCTGTCCCCCCGCAGGGTGGCGTCCCCGCTCCTCGCGGTGGCGCTGGTGTTCGCCGGGTGCGCCGGCGAGTACGACGCTGCTGCTGCTCCGGCAGGTCCATGCGAGATCGTGGCCAACGGCATCCCGACGCCGAAGACCCCGGCTCCGTCGTCTACCGGCAGGGACACCTCGGCGGCCCCTGAGACCGCAACCGGCTACCGCAAGGACATGACCGCCGTGCACACCAACCGGTTCGCGGTGGCCACCGCGAACCCGCTCGCGACGCAGGCCGCCTGCGAGGTGCTGCGTGACGGTGGGACCGCCGCGGACGCGCTCGTCACCGCCCAGGCAGTCCTCGGGCTGGTCGAGCCGCAATCCTCGGGGCTCGGCGGCGGCGGGTTCCTGCTCTACCACGACGCCGCCTCCGGTTCGGTGCAGGCCTACGACGGCCGTGAGGTCGCGCCCGCCGCGGCGACCGAGAACTACCTGCGCTGGGTGTCCGACACCGACAGGACCAAGCCGAAGCCCGACGCCCGCGCCTCGGGCCGCTCCATCGGAGTGCCCGGCATCGTGCGCCTGCTCACCGACGTCCATGCCGAGCACGGCAAGACGCCCTGGCGTGACCTGTTCGCGCCCGCCGTCAAACTCGCCGACGACGGATTCGACATCAGCCCGCGGCTGGCGGCCGCCATCTCCGACGCCGCACCGCAGCTGCGTCTCGACGAGGACGCCGCGGCCTACTTCCTGAATCCGGACGGCTCCCCGAAGACCGCGGACACAGTTCTCACCAATCCGGCGTATGCAAAGACTTTGGGCGCCATCGCGGCCGATCCGCAGTCGTTCTACACCGGCGAGACGGCACGCAACATCGTCGCCGCGGCGGCGGACACCTCGGGAGGCCGCACCCCGAGCCAGATGACCGTCGAGGATCTGGCGAGCTACACGGCCAAGACCCGCGTATCCGCTGTGCACCGGTTACCGCGGCAAGGAGATCTGCGGCATGCCGCCACCGTCGTCCGGCGGCATCGCGGTGGCCGCCACCCTCGGGATGCTCGAGCGGTTCGCGATGAACCAACACCGACCCACCGACGTCGATCTCAACGGCGGGCGCCCCGCGGTGATGGGGGTGCATCTGATCTCCGAAGCCGAGCGGCTGGCCTACGCCGACCGGGACCGCTACGTCGCCGACACCGACTTCGTGCCGCTGCCCGGCGGATCCCCGGACACGCTGCTGGCCGGCGCCTACCTCGCCGGCCGCGCAGCACTGATCTCACCGGACCGCACGATGGGCACCGCCAAGCCGGGCGAGTTCGGGCCACCCGTCACCCCGGTGCCGCCGGCGCCGGAACACGGCACCAGCCAGGTCAGCGTGGTCGACGCGCAGGGCAACGCGGCGTCGCTGACGACGACCATCGAGTCGGCGTTCGGTTCGTTCCACATGGTCGACGGATTCCTGCTGAACAATCAGCTGACCGACTTCTCCGCCGAACCCGTCGGCCCGGACGGCGCTGCGGTGGCCAACCGCCTGCAGCCTGGCAAGCGTCCGCGCAGCACGATGGCCCCCACACTGATCTTCGACCCGGGCGCACCCGGCGCACGGGGCCCGCTGTACGCCATCACGGGCTCACCGGGCGGGTCGACGATCATCCAGTTCGTCGTGAAAACCGTTGTGGGGATGCGTCGACTGGGGCCTGGACCCGCAACAGGCGGTGTCCATGGTCGACTTCGGCGCCGCCAACTCCCCGAAAACCAACGTCGGCGGCGAGCACCCGGTGATCGACATCTCCGATAACGGCGACCACGACCCGCTGGTGCAGGGGCTGCGCGCGCTCGGTCACCAGGTCGACATCGCCGATCAGTCCAGCGGGCTGTCGGCCATCGTCCGTGCCACACCGGGCTGGGTGGGTGGTGCCGACCCCCGCCGTGAGGGTGTGGTCATGGGTGATTTGAGCTGATGTCGGGCTGGTAGCGCTGCACCAGGGCACGGACCCGGTCCATCGACTCGACGGCACGCATCTTGTCCACGGCCTGAATCGCCATTACCGGGACATACTCGTCGTCGGGCAGGTCGAGCCGCGCCCAGCGCGCACCTGGGGGAAACGACACCCCGACGACGTCGCTCCAGGGAAACGTCCGGTAGCCGAAGAGGTTTCGCACGGCGACCCCCGTCGGCCCGATTCGCAGCCGCGGCCGCGCGAACAGACACACGAACCCCGCGATGACCGCTCCCAGCATCGCGATGGCCACCTGGTCGGCGGTGCGGAAGATGACCCCCGTGGACGACAGCTTCAGCAGCACCCCCACGACCACGTGTGCGGCCAGGATCAGCAGTGCCGCGCCGTAGGCGAAAATCGGCGTCAGGTGGGGCCTTACCTGAATGTCCCAGCTGTCCCGGTCGTTTCCGCTCATGTATTCAGCCGGCGCAGAGTCAGTGCCGTGGACAGCGCCGCAGCCGCCGCCTGGGCGCCCTTGTCCTCGGCCGACCCTGGCAGGCCCGCCCGATCCAGCGCTTGGTGTTCGGTGTTCGTGGTGAGCACTCCGTTGGCCACGGGCGTGGACGCGTCCAGGGACACCCGGGTCAGCCCCTGGGTGACAGCGTCGCAGACATAGTCGAAATGCGGTGTCTCGCCGCGGATCACCACACCGAGCGCCACCACGGCGTCGTGAGTCGCCGCCAGCGCCTGCGCCACCACCGGGATCTCGATGGCGCCGAGCACCCGCACCACGGTCGGGTCGGCGATGCCGGCGTCAGCGGCCGTCCTTCTCGCTCCCTCGAGCAGCGCATCGCAGATCGTCGTCGTGCCACGTGCTGGCCACGATGGCCAGCGTGATGTCGGAGGCGTCAAGCGCGGGCAGCTCGGGGACGCCGGCCGCAGGGCTCATACCGCGCCGCCGAACTCTCCGGGCAGTGCCTCGTCGAAGTCCTCGAGGCCGATGAGGTCGTGGCCCATGCGGTCGCGCTTGGTCATCAGGTAACGGATGTTCTCGGCGTTGGCGCGCACCGGCAGCGGCACGCGCTCGATGATGTGCAGGCCGTAGCCGTCCAGGCCGACCCGCTTCGCCGGGTTGTTGGTGAGCAGGCGCATCGACCGCACGCCGAGGTCGACGAGGATCTGCGCACCGATCCCATAGTCACGGGCGTCGGCGGGCAGCCCCAGTTTGAGGTTGGCGTCGACGGTATCGTCCCCCGCGTCCTGGAGTTGATAGGCCTGTAGCTTGTGCATCAGGCCGATCCCCCGTCCTTCATGGCCGCGCATGTAGAGCACCACGCCGCGGCCCTCGCGGGCCACCATCGCCAGTGCGGCGTCGAGTTGAGGGCCGCAGTCGCAGCGCCGGGAGCCGAACACGTCACCGGTCAGGCACTCGGAGTGCACCCGCACCAGGACGTCGTGTCCGTCGCCGTGCGGTCCGGCGATGTCGCCGCGGACCAGGGCGACGTGTTCGACATCTTCGTAGATGCTGGTGTAGCCGACTGCCCGGAACTCACCGTGGCGGGTCGGGATGCGGGCCTCGGCGATGCGCTCGATGTGCTTCTCGTGCTTGCGACGCCACTCGATCAGGTCGGCGATGGAGATCAACGCGAGGTTGTGCTCGTCGGCGAACACCCGCAGCTCATCGGTCTGCGCCATCGCGCCTTCGTCCTTCTGGCTGACGATCTCGCAGATCGTGCCCGCGGGCTGTAGGCCTGCCAGCCGGGCCAGGTCGACCGCGGCCTCGGTGTGCCCGGGACGGCGCAGCACGCCGCCGTCCTTGGCGCGCAGCGGGACGACGTGGCCGGGCTTGGTGAATTCGTTGGCGGTGCTGGACGGGTCGGCCAGCAGCCGCATGGTGGTGGCTCGATCAGATGCTGAAATACCAGTTCCCACACCGCTTCTCGCGTCGACAGTGACCGTATAGGCGGTGCCGTGCTTGTCCTGGTTCACCGCGTACATCGGCAGCAGGCCGAGCCGGTCGCAGATGTCGCCGTCGAGCGGCACGCACAGATAGCCGGATGTGTAGCGGACCATGAAGGCGACCAGTTCGGGGGTGGCCTTCTCTGCGGCGAAGATCAGGTCGCCTTCGTTCTCGCGGTCCTCGTCGTCGATGACGACCACGGCCTTGCCTGCGGCGATGTCGGCCACCGCCCGCTCGACCGAATCCAGCCTCGTCATCGTCACCACCCTTGCCGGTTCCGGCGCCGGAACCCACGGAACGCCTAAATCAACGTCTTTCAGTATGAACCACGCGTGGACGCCGGTTATTGCCCGCCGGTCCTGGCAATTCAACTGCTGCTGGAGCCGTCCTGCTGCGCCAGCAGCCGCTCGACATATTTGGCGATGACATCGACCTCGAGGTTCACCTGCGCGCCGACTTCGGCGCGACCCAGCGTCGTCAGATCCAGCGTTGTCGGGATCAACGACACCTCGAACCAGTCGGGTCCGAGACCGGACACGGTCAGCGACACCCCGTCGACGGTGATCGACCCCTTATGCACGACGTAGCGGGACAACCCGGCAGGCAGCGCGATACGCACCACGGTCCAGTGTTCCGAAGGGGTCCGGGAGATGACGTGGCCGGTGCCGTCGACGTGACCCTGCACGATGTGACCGCCGAGCCGGCTCTGCAATGCCGCCGCGCGTTCCAGGTTCACCCGGGTTCCGACGTCGATACCCCGCAGGCTCGACCGGTTCAGTGTCTCGTCCATCACGTCGGCGGAGAACGAGCCGTCCGCGAGAACGTCGACCACCGTCAGGCAGACGCCGTTGACCGCGATGGAGTCTCCGTGCCCGGCGTCCGATGTCACGATCGGCCCCCGGATGACCAGACGGGCGGAGTCGCCGAGGTTCTCCTTGCCGACGACCTCACCCAGCTCTTCGACGATTCCGGTGAACACGCTGCCCAGCCTAGAGCGTTCTGCCGAAACCGCAGTTCAGAAGCCATGATTCCACTTCCACCCCCGGCCCGGGCAAAGCATCCACACCCCCGTACCCACTACGATGCAGGCATGCAGACCCGCCTTCTGGCGATCTTCGCCGCCCTCGTCGCCGTCGTCGCCCTCCTCGCTGGGTGCTCCGGCTCGTCCTCGGAGGATTCCTCCAAGGAACTCCCCGACCCCGCCACCCTGTTGACGGAGTCGAGTGCGACCACCAGGGCCCAGACCAGCGCGCACCTGAAGCTCTCGGTTCAGGGCCAGATCGCCGAACTGCCCGTCGAATCCCTGGAGGGCGACCTCACCCAGACACCCGCGGTCGCCGCCAAGGGCACCGCCGACATCGTCTTCCTTGGCCAGCGGCTCGAAGGTGTCGAGTTCGTGGTCTCCGACGGCGACCTCTACGCCGCGATCACCGCCGGGGGCAGCCTGTCGAATTTCGGGCCCGCCGCCGACATCTACGACGTCGCCGCAATCCTGAACCCCGACGTGGGGCTGGCCAACGTGCTGGCCAACTTCGCCGACCCCAAGGCCGACGGTCGCGAGACCGTCGAGGGCACGGGCACCGTCCGCATCACCGGCACCGTCAGCGCGGACGCGGTCAACAAGATCGCCCCGCAGATCGCGGCGACGGGCCCGGTGCCCGGCACCGCCTGGATCGCCGAGGACGGCAACCACGAGCTGATGCAGGCCCGGTTGGAGCCAAGCCCCGGAAACAGCGTCACGATGACGCTGTCGAAGTGGGGCGAGCCGGTGACCGTCGACAAACCCGCGGTGTGATGCACAGCTCGCCCCCGCCCACCGGACCGGCGGTGAAATCGGGCCAGATGAACCGGCGCATCGCGATCAGCGCGGGCAGTCTCGCGGTGGTCCTCGGCGCGCTCGACACCTACGTCGTCGTCACGATCATGACCGACATCATGCGCGACGTCGGCATCGGCGTGAATCAGATCCAGCGGGTCACCCCCATCATCACCGGCTACCTACTCGGTTACATCGCGGCGATGCCGCTGCTGGGCCGGGCGTCAGACCGGTTCGGCCGCAAGATGCTGATCCAGGTCAGCCTCGTCGGTTTCGCAGTCGGGTCGGTGGTCACGGCGATGTCCACCGATCTCACCGTGCTGGTCATCGGCCGCGTCATCCAGGGCACCGCCAGCGGCGCGCTGCTACCGGTGACGCTGGCACTGGCCGCCGACCTGTGGGCCGCTCGCAACCGGGCGGCCGTGCTCGGCGGTGTCGGCGCCGCGCAGGAGCTGGGCAGCGTGCTCGGCCCCATCTACGGCATCACCCTGGTGTGGCTGTTCCAGCATTGGCAGAGCGTGTTCTGGGTCAACGTGCCACTCGCGGTGATCGCCATGGTGATGATCCAGTTCAGCCTGCCCGGCAGGCAGCAGACTGATGATCCCCAGAAGATCGACGTGGTCGGCGGCGTGCTGCTGGCCATCGCACTGGGCCTGGCCGTGATCGGTCTCTACAACCCCAAGCCCGACGGCAAGCAAGTGCTGCCCAGCTGGGGCGTGCCGGTGCTGATCGCCGCTGCGGTGGCGACCATCGCGTTCTTCGTCTGGGAGAAGTTCGCGCGCACCCGCCTGCTGGAACCGGCCGGAGTGCACTTCAGACCGTTCCTGGCGGCACTGGGCGCGTCGTTGACCGCAGGCGCGGCGCTGATGGTCACGCTGGTCAACGTCGAACTGTTCGGTCAGGGCGTCCTCGGCCAAGACCAGAATGAGGCCGCCTTCCTGTTGCTGCGCTTCCTGATCGCGCTGCCCGTCGGGGCGCTCCTCGGCGGATGGCTGGCCACCCGGATCGGCGACCGGATCGTCGCGTTCGCCGGCCTGCTCGTCGCCGCCGGGGGTTATCTGCTGATCTCCAAATGGCCCGTCGATCTGCTGGCGGCCCGCCACGATCTCGGCCTGTTCAGTCTGCCGGCGCTGGATACGGACCTGGCGATCGCCGGCCTGGGCCTCGGCCTGGTGATCGGCCCGCTGACCTCGGCGACGCTTCGGGTGGTGCCCGCCGCCCAGCACGGCATCGCGTCGGCCGCGGTCGTGGTGGCCCGCATGATCGGCATGCTGATCGGCATCGCGGCGCTGAGCGCATGGGGCCTGTACCGGTTCAACCAACATCTGGCCGGCCTGCCCGCCAGTACCGGCGGCAACACGCTCGCCGAACGGTTGACGGCCGAGGCCGGGCGGATCCGCGAGGCCTATGTGCTGCAGTACGCGGAGATATTCACGATCACCGCGATCGTCTGCGTGGTGGGTGCGGTGTTGGGTCTGCTGATCAGTGCGCGCGACGAGCACGCCGAGGAGCCCGCGGCTGCGGGCGAGCCTCAGCAGCGCTCGAGCCCGCGGCCCATCAGCTGAGGCTCCTCGATCGGTTCGGATTCGTCGGTGGTCAGACCCCGCCAGGCGTCACAGATGACGGCCTTGATACTGCGCGGGTCGACCGGACTGATACTGAGCCAGTCCTGCAGTGCAGTCATGCTCGCTGTCCTTTGTTCGTGCTCACCATGCGCAACTCGTCGGTGAAGGCGCGATATTCCCGCCGGGATCCCAATACGAGGTTCCGGGCTCTGGGACGAGTGTACCGAGAAATGCATCCCGTCTCGCCTGCCGCCACGCCGGGGGCAAGTGTGAAGCCGGACACGAAAAGGTCCCAGGTTCACACCACGGGATCGATTGGGAAACGATTGGATAACAAGCGAATAGCGCGACCTCAGGCCGGTTTGAGGCTCAGCAGCACATCCGGCCCGATCGGATCCATGCCATCGAAACGCCACCGCTGGGCATGCGCGATGCCGAGCACCCCGACATCGTCGACGGCGGTGATCGGCCCACCCAGCAGGATCGGTGCGACGTAGGCGAGGATCCGGTCGATGGCCCCGACCCGCAGGAAGGCACCTGCCAGCGTCGGGCCGCCCTCCAGCAGGACATCGGTACGGTCCGACAGCGCTTTGATCACCTCGTGGGGATCCCGGGTGCGGATCACCATGGTGCGCGAATCATCGTTCAAAACCTTTGCTTCCGGCGAGATCTCGCGCTTGCCCACGACGACGCGCAGGGGCTGGTGTTCCGCCAGACTGCCGTCGGGAAGCCGGGCGGTCAGCGCCGGGTCGTCGAAAAAAACTGTGCCCGTGCCGACCACGATCGCGTCGGCGGCCGCGCGCCTGCGGTGCACGTCGGCGCGGGCGGCCTCGCTGGTGATCCACTGGCTGGTCCCATCGGCGGCGGCGCTGCGCCCGTCGACGCTGGTGGCCAATTTCCACGTCACGTGCGGCAATCCGGTGCGCTGCTTGTGCAGCCACTCCCGCAGCGGCCCGCCACCGACAGCGTCCGACAACACGCCGGCCGTGACGTAGACGCCTGCCCCGGCCAACCGGGCCGCGCCGCCGGCCGCCGTCGGGTTGGGATCGGGCACGGCGTACACGACCGACGAAATCTGTGCTGCGACAAGCGCATCCACGCACGGCGGAGTGCGTCCGAAGTGGTTGCACGGTTCCAGGGTGACGACCGCGGTGCCACCGACTGCACGCCCGCCCGCCCGGCGCAGTGCCAGCACCTCGGCGTGGGGGCCACCGGCGGGCGTGGTCGCCCCGATACCGGCCACCTCGCCGTCGCGATCCAGGATGACGGCTCCCACAGGCGGATTCGGGTAGGTGCGCCCCTTGACCCGGTCAGCCTGCTCGATGGCCGCCCGCATCGCGGCATCGATCTTCACAGCTTCAGGTGTTTGGACGCGTCCGCGGCCTGCCTGCGCAGTGCCGCGACAGCAGCGGCCGGATCCTCGGCGCTGTAGACGGCCGAGCCGGCGACGAAGCAGTCCACACCCGCGACGGCGGCCTCTTCGATGGTGTCGTCGTTGATGCCACCGTCGATTTCGACGATGACGGTCAGCTCTCCCGAATCGACGAGGCGGCGCAGGGTGCCGACTTTCGGCAGCACTTCGGCGATGAACTTCTGGCCGCCGAAACCCGGTTCCACCGACATGATCAGCGCGGTGTCGAACTCCCGGAGAATCTCCAGATACGGCTCCACCGGGGTGCCCGGCTTGATCCCCAGTCCCGCCTTGGCTCCGGCAGCGCGGATGTCCCGGGCCACCGCCACCGGGTTGTCGGTCGCCTCCGCATGGAACGTCACGTTGTAGGCGCCCGCCTCCGCGTAGGGCGGCGCCCACCGCTCCGGATTGTCGATCATCAGATGACAATCCATCGGAATGTCGGTGACCCTCAACAATGATTCGACGACCGGTAGACCAAGGGTCAGGTTCGGCACGAAATGGTTGTCCATGACGTCGACGTGGAGCCAATCGGCACCGTGCACCGCCGCGGCCTCATCGGCCAGCCTGGCGAAGTCGGCGGCCAGAATCGACGGGGCGATCAGCGGGGCTGAACCTGCTCCGGGTGCGGCACGCATGGACGTCAGCGTACTTGCAGAGCGGCGGCGAACATCGCGTCGGTGCCGTGCCGGTGCGGCCACAGCTGGACGTATGGGCCGGGGCCCAGCTGGTCGGCCGGCACGAACAGCGGCCGGGCGTCGAGCGCCGCAACCGGGTGCCTGCGCAGTGCATCGGCGACGACGCCGGCCGTCTCGACCAGGTGCGGCGAACAGGTCGCGTACAGCACCACGCCACCGGGTCTGGTCAGCCGGATCGCGGATGTCAGCAGCTCGCGCTGCAGCTTTGCCAGCTGCGGCACATCACTGGGCAGCCGGCGCCACCGAGCCTCCGGGCGGCGTCGCAGCGCTCCCAGACCGGTGCACGGCGCGTCGACGAGTACCCGGTCGAAGCCCGGCTCGAGACCTGACTCGCGACCGTCGACGCGCACCACATCGACCGGCAGGCCCCTGGTGTTCTCCTCGACGAGATCCGCACGGCGGGGCGCCGGGTCCACCGCGGTGACCCGAAGCCCATCGACACCGGCGGCCTCACCCATCGCGGCCAGCAGCGCCGTCTTACCGCCGGGTCCCGCGCACAGATCCAGCCATCGCCCCCCGTCGGCACCGTCGAGCGGCGCCAGTGTCAACGCCCGCGCCACCAGCTGGCTGCCTTCGTCCTGAACCAGCGCCTGCCCGTCGCGCACCGCCGCGAGCAACCCGGGATCGCCGCCGGGCAGGTACACCGCGTACGGCGAGTACCGGCCGACCGTGCCATCGACCTGCTCGGCCAACTCTGCCGCGGTCAGCGCGGTCGGCCGGGCCGCGAGGTGGACGTCGGGGCGGGCGTCGTCGCTGGCCAGCAGCGCGGACAGCTCTCCGGCGGCGGCTCCCAGCGAGTCGGCGAACGCCTGCGCGATCCACCGCGGATGGGCGTACGCGAACGCCAGATGCCCGACCGGATCGCTCGACGCAGCCGGAGCGAGCTCCTCGACCCAGCTGCGTTCGTCGCGCCCCGCGATCTTTCGCAGCACGCCGTTGACGAATCCCGCTCGCGCCGTGTCGAATTCGAGACCGGCCTGCTCCACCGTCGTCGACACCGCGGCGTGCTGGCCGACCCGGGTGCGCAACAGCTGGTAGGTGCCCAGCCGCAGCAGATCCAGCAGCACCGGATCGATCTTGTCGATCGGGCGACCCGCCGCGTGGGCGATGACCGCGTCCAGCAGGCCCCGGGTGCGGCAGGTGCCGTAGGTCAGCTCGACCGCGAAAGCCGCGTCGCGGCCATGGATCCCGCGCTCGCGCAGGATGGCAGGCAGTGCCAGGTTCGCGTAGGCGTCGCGCTCGGAGACCGCCCGCAGCACGTCGAACGCCGCCCGCCGGGCCGGGTCGAGCTCTTTGCGACCGGGTGGGCGTCGCCTGCCTGGGCCGGTCATTGCGCACGGTCACCGTTTGCCGGCCGAGCGCCGCGCGCCCAGTCGGCGGCGGTCATCGGTTTCTTGCCCGGCGGCTGGATCCGGTCGAGTCTCACCGGCCCCGACCCGGTGCCAACCCGCACACCGTCGCGGTCGGCACGAATCTCGCCCGGCCCCAAGGTCTCCGGTGCATCAGCCTGGACCGTGACCGGCCCCACCTTGAACCGTTGATCGCCGATCAGGGTCCAGGCCCCCGGTTTAGGTGTGACGGCACGGATCCGGCGCTCGATCACATGCGCGGGCAGATCCCACCGGATCCTGGCGTCGTCGACGGTGATCTTCGGGGCGACGGTGACACCGTCCGCCGGTTGCGGCACCGCGGTCAGGATGCCGTCGGCGATCCCGTCGAGGGTGGACTCCAGCAAGGCCGCACCCGAGACCGACAGCCGTCCCAACAGGTCCCCGGCGGTGTCGGTGGGGCGGATCGTCTCGGTGACCACCCCGTACACCGGTCCCGAATCCAGACTGCGTTCGATCTGGAACGTCGTGGCTCCCGTCACCGAATCGCCCGCGGCGATGGCCGCCTGCACCGGAGCGGCGCCCCGCCACGCAGGCAGCAGGGAGAAATGCAGGTTGATCCAGCCGTTGCCGGGCACCGCGAGCAGCCCGTCGCTCAGCAGCGCCCCGTAGGCCACCACGGCGCAGCAGTCCGGGGCCAACCCGGCCAGTTCGGCGACGAACTCGGCGGAATTGGGACTTGTGGGCCGCAGCAGCGGAATGCCGTTGTCCAGCGCAAGCTTTGCCACCGGCGAAGGGGCGGGGCGCCCGCGCCGTCCCGCAGCGGCGTCCGGGCGGGTCAGCACCGCAATGACGTCGTGCCGGGCCGACTCGATGAGCCGACGCAACGACGGAAGGGCCGGCTCGGGTGTGCCGGCGAAGACAACGCGCACCGAGCCAGTGTAGGGAGGGCCTATCGGGGCGTCTGGTAGTACTCCCGCTCGGACACCCCGGTCAGTGGAGCGACCCACATCCACGGGATCGTGGTGAGCGTCCGGTTCAACGTCGCGACCGCGTCGTTGTAGTACTGACGGGCGAAGGCCAGCTTGTTCTCGGTGTCAGCCAGGTTGTCCTGCAGATTCAGGAAGTTGTTCGACGAGTTGAGCTGCGGGTAGCTCTGGCCGAGGGCCAGCAGCGGCGCCAGCGCGGTGTCGAGATCCTTCTCGGCGACGCTGCGCTGCGACACGGACTTACCGGTCGTCGCCGCCGCCAGCGCCGCCCGGGCGTTGGTCACATGGTCCAGGATGCCCTTCTCGTGCGCGGCGAATGTCTGCACCGTGTGCACCAGGCTGGGGATCAGCGAGGCCCGCCGGGTGAGCTCCACGTCGATTCCGGAGAGCGCTTCTGCGACCCGGACATCCGAGGCGCGAATCTTGTTGTAGCCGAGCACGAATCCGAGCAACACCAGAACCGCCAGGATCAGCACGACGGTCAACAGGAAACTCACCATGATCCACCTCCTCCGCCGCCACCACCGCCGCCACCACCGCCGCCACCGCCACCGCCGAAGCTGATGCCGCCACTCGACGAGGAGGACGACTGCGACGCGGTGTAGGCGCCGATCGACGACGACAAGGCCGACTCGAAACTGTCGAAGTTCGGACCGCCCGAGCCGCCGGCGAATCCCCAGCCCGCCGACGATGACGACGAGCTGTACCAATCCGGCTGCGGCGCAGCGGTACCGGTGTAGGCCTCGTACTTCTTCGCCCACAGTGCGGCCGCGCCGGCGGCGACCGCGAACGGCACGTAGGCGGAGTACAAATCCTTCCTGGCCCCGAAGTCGAACCGGGCCTCCGCAGAGTCGGTGGTCAGCATGCGGTGGAAACCCCCTGCACGCGACCACAGCTCGCGGCCGGCGGCCGTGCGGCGGGTGCCGACTCCGGCATTCCATGACCCCGCCGAGAGAATGAAGAACGCCGCGAACGGCAGCGCCCACATGGTGGTCGGGAAACCCCACCGGAAGAACGCGCAGATCATCAGAATGAATGCCACCCCGTTGGCGGCACGTACCCAGAGTTCCTTGTTCCGCTTGACCATCAGGCCGCCGTCGACGGCCCACGTCTCGACGGCCTTGGTCATGTCGGTCTTGGCCTTGTTGAGCTTCTCACCCGACTTGACCGTCTTCTTCGCCTCGAACTCGCTGCCGGGGTTGATCACCTTCAGCCGGGAACCGACCGCTCTGCTAGCCGGGTCGACGTCCGCCCACCGGCCCGGTTTGCCGACCCCGCGAACGGTCCACTGGTTGTCGTCGACCTGTTGCAGGGTGACGAGTTCGCGGTCGGCCAGATAGAACAGCGTGGCGGTCAGGCCGTTCCTGGGAACAACCTCGGTGCGGATGTATTCGGTCTGTACCGGCCCCAGTCCGGGCGGCGGCGCGTATTGCAGCGGGAAGCCCGGTGACCGCTCCAGGGTCG
The DNA here is from genome assembly GCA_963771335.1 of uncultured Actinomycetota bacterium. GTDB lineage: Bacteria > Actinomycetota > Actinomycetes > Mycobacteriales > Mycobacteriaceae > Mycobacterium. The sequence continues at coordinate 247,121 of CAVYTD010000015.1, forward strand.
TGCGGTACCACAGCAGGCCGCCGAGGCCGAAGAGCACGGTCAGCCCCGCGACCCAGAGCACCCCGGTCAGCGATTGCCCGAGCACCCGATCCCAGGTGTAGGGCCACGGCAGGGTGGTCTGCGGCGGGGTCGGGAGGTCGACGCCTGCCCGGATCGTGACCGGGGTGCGGGGTTGCAGGGATGCGGTCGACAGCGTCACGGTCCTGCCGCTGACGGTCAGGTCGTCGCAGGCACGACCGACGCCGTACCCGACCGAGCACTGCGCGGTGCCGACCTCCTCGGGGAGCGTGACGGTGATGTCCGCCCGCCGGATGTAGTTGTTCCACGACGGCGCGATGACGTTCCAGAAGAAGACCGACGGCGGAGCCGTCAATAAGGCCTCAGACGGCGGAGCCGTCAATAAGGCCTCAGACGGCGACGGGCCGGCGCTGGCGGTGGATTCGGCGAAGCGCCTGTCGGCCCCGGTGTCACCGGGGTCCAGGACACCGGGAATGTGGTACCGAATCTCGAAGACGTGGGTGCCGTAGCTCAGCGTGCGGTCCGGATCGCCGATCTTGGCGACCCGGAAGCGCTCGCCGTCCTCCCACAGCATCTGGTAGGGCACCGGGTCGCCGTCGAGCAGCACCGAGGTGATCTCCGGCTTCTGGCGCACCCGGGGGTTGTTCTGGTTGGTGACGTCCCAGTAGCGGAAGATGCCGTGGCGCCCGCCCGGAAACTCGGCGGTGATGGTCTCCACCGCGCTCATGCCGCCTGCGTCGTCGACCACGACGTTCACGTCGTAGTCGCTGAACACCACCGGGTCGTCGGGCGCAGACGGCCCAGAAGACCCCGCCCCGCCGTGGAAAACCACGGGCCACAGCAGCCCAAACCCGATGAGGAGCAACGGGATCAGCCACTTGATCAGCCGCCCCATGGCCACCTCCTGTCCGGCACCGTCCGGATCACCCTATGTGCAACGGGTCGAGCTGCACACGAACCGGCTCCTGGTCGTGGCGCGCGCTCTGGATCGCGCTGGCCTTGCGCAACGCCGCGGCCAGCGCCAGCCCGCCATCACGCGGGACCCGTATCAGCATCCTGCTGACCAGCTGTTCGGCGGTGACACCGGGAGGCCTGCGCGCCCATACCGGCAGGTCCACCGGCCCGATCAGGTCTACGGCCTGCGGAAGTTCAGCCGCCTCCAGCAGCGCGGTCACGGCGGCCGGGGCACCGTCCACCGCCGCGATGTGCACCGCGGGGGGCAGGCCGACCTCGGCGCGGGAGTCGAGCTCGGCCTCGGCATGGCCGATCGGATCCCACCGGATGAGTGCCTGCACGGTGGGTATCGCGGATTCCGCGACAACCACGACGAGGCCGCCCTCGGCACGGCTGCGGACCAGCGCGGCGGCCGCCATCCAGCGCCGCAACGTGTCCTCGGCGGCACGCAGGTCCTGCCTGCCCAGCAGTGCCCAGCCGTCCAACAGCAAGGCCGCGCCGTAGCCGCCGGGCGCGGCAGGCTCGACGCCGGGCGTAGCGACCACCACGGCGGGCGCGGCGGCACGGAGTCCACCACGCCGTCGCCGCCGGAGGTGATCACCGACACCCCGGGGAACGCCCGGCCGAGTTCCTCGGCGGTGCGGCGGGCGCCGACGACGACGGCGCGTACCGCATCGGAACCGCACCGCGCGCAGCGCAGCGCCAACTCCTCACGGCCGCACCATCGGCACACCGTACCGGGGCGTCGCGGGCGGGCAGCGACAGCGGGCCGGTGCAGTGCCTGCACCGCGCGATGGTCCGGCATCGTCCGCACGACAGCGCGGGGACATAGCCGCGCCTCGGTACCTGCACCAGCACCGGCGAGCGTCGGCCAGCGCCGTCCGCGCCGCATCGAGGGCGACCGAAGGCAGCCTCGCGGTGCGTGCGGCCGGGTCCCGTTGCTGCGCATGGACGGAGTCCTCCAGCGCGACCACCCGCGGCGCCCGCAGCCGCAACGCCGTCGCGGCGCTGTCAGGTCGTGCGCCCAGCCGCTGCGCACCAGCGCCTGCGCTTCGGCCGTGCGCGCGTAACCACCGATCAGCGCAGCGCAGCGCAGCTGATGAGCACGCAGCATCGCCACCTCGCGGGTGTGGGGATAGGGCGCTCGCGGCTCGACCAGCGAATCGTCGCCGTCATCCCACATCATGACTAGGCCCAGTCCGCCACCGGTGCGAAAACCGCACTGCGCGTACCGATCACCAGTCGTGCGTCGCCACGCAGTACCGACAGCCACGCCGGTAGCGTTCAGCGGGTCCCAGACCCGCCGACAACGCGACCACCCTGGACTCCTGCACCCCGGTCGACGGCAGCGGTGTAGAGGAGATCCACATCGCGCTGATCGGGCACCACCGCAAGCACGCCACGACCCGAGTTCACCGTCACCGCAGCCGCCTCGGCCAGCCGCTGCGACCACGACTCCCCGGTAACGCCTGCCACACGGCCCGCGCGGCGCGGCTCTCTGAAGCGCCGCGATGAACTGTGGACCACCGCTGTAGGCGGACCAGCCGGACGGATCGGTGGGTTCCGTGGCGGCGGTCGACGAGCGGATCGAGTGCCGCGCGGGCTTCTTCTCCACGCTGGCGTGCCGGGGCGGGACGGCCAGTCGCAGGACGTCGCCCGGGTGCCTGCGTACCGGGCGGCGACCGCGTCAACCAGGCGGCGCACCTCGTGGGTGAGCACGCGCTCGGCGGAGACCACCTTGTCGAGCCAGCCGAGTTTCCCGACATGGTCTGTGTCCGAACGTCTTTCGAGAACGAATGCGTCGACCAGCCTGCCGTGGAACCGGACCCGCACGCGCACCCCCGGCTGGGCGTCGTCGGATTGCTCGGCCGATACCAGATAGTCGAATCGCGGTCCAGGTGAGGCACCGTGAGGATCGGCAGCACGCGCGCGACCGGTTCGTGTTCGGCGGGGTGCCGGGCCGTCGTCACCCCGCAGGTCTAGCAGACGGATCGACGAGTTAGCCGCCAGATCGCCGGGAGCGGTGCGCATAGGGTGTGTGCCATGTCGCTGGATGCCATCCTTCAAAAGGTGCTCGAGGTCGTTCCGTTCCAGCTGACGACCGACGGAGGCCCGCTTCAGGCGCGCAAGC
>CAVYTD010000016.1:0-325452 GCA_963771335.1 uncultured Actinomycetota bacterium
GCTCGATGCATGGGCGCTGAGGAAGCGGCAGTCGAAGAACTCTAGGTCGCGCCGCTGCTTCTCGGCCGGCGCTCGTAACCTGCAGCGAAACGTTATTTGAGGAACCGAACCGCATGTCAGCGGGTCAGATCATCCGTCGTCGGCCGCCGAGCCCATCACCAGCACTGAGAGCGCAAACCCACATGCATATGCCGACTTCCATACCGTCTCTCATGGCTAAGTGGGGTTACCGGTATTCGGTCCGCGATCGAGGTGCCCGCCGCCCGGATGAGCACCACCATCATCGTCGTCCTGCTGGATAAGCCTTTGTTGTCGGCCTGACGTGAGATGCTCCCCGCTCGCCCGGCTCACGCGGATCTCCTGAAACGGCGTAGCAGCGGCAAAAGTTACGCGCAGTGACGTCCAATATCGAAAGTTGAGCAGCCATGCGACTCGCCAACTCGTTGACGGCGTCAGCGCCGCCTTCGACGAAGCCACCGAGGCCGGTTACGGCGGGGACGACATGGCCGTGGTCTTCCTCGGGTTCTGACCTGTCCTCCCCGTGCGCCGTGTCCGCGGAGGTCTCGATGGTCCCACCCTGTTGGCATTGCGCTAACCGTGTTGACGCGGTCAACACGCCGACAGAGATCCGCAGGCGACGAACTGGACTGGAAATGATCGAACACGTCCGAACTCGCTGGTAGCGGCATCGACGCACCGTGAACCCTGGGGTTCGAATCCCCTTAGCTCCACAGAGAAACTCGAGGCAGCACGGTCTCGGGTTTTTTGCTGTGTTGAACGGGCGCGGAGTGTTTGACGACAGTTGTGCCGCCCCGCAGCGGTCTGAACCCCCGCCCGCGCCTCACACCCAAACTGTGGGGCACAGTCCGGCTTGCTCGCGGGGTTCCATCCGGCAAGTGACGTATCGCGGCCGGTTGCCAGAACGGCCGAATCCAGCCAGTCAAAAGCAGCGAGTCTGAGCTGTCGAAAACGGCGAGTCGGGATCCGCGGAACGGGGGCGTGAGCTCAGCGGTGCCCTGATCCCCTAGTTGCTGGCTTCATCACCGGGAGATCCACCGGTAGGCGGACTGTTCGGTGTTCGGTATTGACCGAACGCCGAACATTAGAGACAATGATCCCGTGTTGAGAGCGGCTGACGCAGAACACGCGCTCGTCGACGCGCTAGAAGCGGTAGGGCTGACGGCTTCCCTGATCGACTCTGCTGGAGACGCTGCCGATATCGAGGTCCGAACTCCCGACGGTCGGACCCTGCTCGTTGAAGCCAAATATCGGACCCTTGCAACAGCGGATGTACTCCCGCGGCAGCTTGGCCAATGCGCGCACCAACTTGCTCGAATTCAAACCAGGGCTGGCAAGCACGTAGTCGGTGTGCTCATTGCGGACCGGATCACTGAAGACGCACGCGCGATGCTGCAAAGTAGCGGCTGGGGGTGGTTGGACTTGCGCGGTCGAATACACCTGGCAGCACCCGGGATCTACGTCCATGCCGATATTCCGCCAGTAAACACGCCTACCATGGCTTCTGACGATCCGTTCGCTGGTCGAGCTGGCCTGGAAGTCACAGTTGAACTGCTCTTGAATCCGGCGCAGTCTGTCGGTGTGCGTTCGCTTGCTCATCGAATCGGCAGGGCGCCTAGCACCGTTTCAGAAGTTCTGGCGCGCCTTCGGCGCGCGAATTTGATTGATGCCGAACACATCCCGTCCATTCCGGATCTGTTCTGGGGTCTCGCGTCGGCCTGGCGTCCGGTCTCAGTGGATGTCGCGTCGTTGCCGTCGCCGGGGGACAGGGCGGTTCGCGATGCGCTGCGCATTAATGACGACGTCAATGCCGGCACTGGCTGGGCACTGACGGACACCACGGCGGCCGCATTCTATGGGGCGCCCGTTGGACTTCGCGCCGATCATCCGGCCGACTTCTATGTGCCCGACATGCGCACTCTGCGCCGTGCCACACAGGTGCTTGGCGCCGCCGCCGATCCGAGCACGCGCTCCGCAACGTTGAAGGCCGCCCCGGTTGCCGCGACTTGCGCAGAGCGGGTTCGTAACGGCGAATCTAACGAGAGCTGGCCGATCGCTCGACCGCTGTTCGTGGCCCTGGACCTGGCCAAGGACCCGAGCCGGGGACGCGAAATCCTCGCTCAGTGGACGCCGCCGGAACCGTGGGCGCGTGTCTGGTAGCCCAGAGCCTGTGCCGGTGGTGAACCTTGCCGGCACGGCGATGGAGCAGCTGGTCCACGCAATCCCGCGCATTGAGGCACAGACGTCACGACCGGTTGTGCTGATCGGTGGACTGGCGGTCGTGTGCCGACTAGGGCGACCCCATCGCGCGACTGGCGATCTGGACACCGTGGATCGCCGGCGCGACGACGAACCATCGCAGCTCGAACTGCTCCTCGATGCTGGCGCTACCCCGCGCGGCCCGGCGGGGGCACTGTTGAACACCATGGCCGGCACTGTCGAGATCGACGTTCTTGGGGTAACCGACGCAGCCCTTGAGGAACTTCCTGACGACGCCACCGGGCGCCTTCACGTCATGGCGCACAATTGGGCTGCAGTCACGGCATCCCCGATGTCGCTACAGACGCCAGGACTCGCGCCGGTGACCGTGCGCGTCGCCGAGCCCGGGCCGCTCATCGCGATGAAGCTACAATCACTGATGGACCGCGGCGCCGCCAAGGAAGCCAGCGACCTACTGGACATCGTACGGTTGACGCTCGATCCGATTGCCGGTGCCACTGTGCGACAGCAACTTTCGAACGCTGATCCGCAGTTGCGGGCCGATTGCCTGCTCCACGTGCAGCTTTGGTTGGTTACTCAGGCGAGACGGTCGCTAAGCCGCATCAGAAGCATCCCGGAAGGTCAAGCGGTCACGCGGGACGACATCGAGCTGACTGCCGAGCTGCTTGTCGCATCGGTACATTCCTAGCGCCGAAACTGCGCTGACTCCGACTCGGCCGTATCGGCATGTCCCTCGCGCGCTGACGACAGTGTTGACGACAACGCTGACGACAGTTGCTGCCCCAGCCACATCGCCTACACGACAATTTGCGACCTACGGTGCCTGGTCACTGCGTCCGCTCGGTCCTGGCAGTGTGGGGTCAGGGGTTCGAATCCCCTTAGCTCCACGTCGAAAACCCGCTCTGACCTGGGTCGGAGCGGGTTTTTCTCGTTCCGGATCGAGCCGCAGGACGCGATGTCCTAACTCTGTCCTACCGCTGAGGAAAAGACGTCCGCGGCTGCGGTCAGGCGGTCGTCGGTAACACGCCCATAAACGGCCTGGGTTATGCGCTCGGTATGGCCATGCCAGGCGGCAACCACATCGGCCGCGATGCCTGCCGCGCGCATCCGTGAGATGTTGCTGTGCCGCAGGTGCGCTGGCGTGCAAACTCGCTCGAGTAATCGCGCACCGGTAGCCACTGTTCCATCGACGCGTGACAGCAATAGGTCGGCGTAGGTGAGTGGTCGGCCCACTGCCAGGCGCTCGCGCAGGTGGACCGAGCGCATCGCCTTGAGCATCGCCAGCTCTCTCGGCGGCGTACCCGGGAGACCGCGGGCACTGCGCTCAGTCTTGGTGGGCACGATGGTGGCACGGCCGTTCACGTCGACGCGGGCCCGACGGATGTGCAGCGCACCCGTGTCCAGGTCGATGTCCGACCAGCGCAGTCCACCGACCTCTTCACGGCGCAACCCCAGCAGCGTCAACGCGAAGCACCCGCCGAGGCGAACGTCGGTCGGCGACGGAAGCGTCGTCTGGGTCACCGGCGGGATCTCGAAGGCGTTGACCGCTTTGATCGGCAGGAAGATTAGTTCGCCGATCGCGTTTCGGCCGCTGGTCGGAGTCAGCGTGGGCCCGAATCTCACCTATGACCCGGATGATCGGCGGGCGTTTGCTGGTGAAAGTTGGTGGGCGAAGTGAACGTGCGTCCGTCGGCGAGTACTGGTGGCCGTATAGGTGCAGGCTTACGTCACCGCATGGCGGGCCTCGCTTGGCATGATCGTCGGACGGGACTGGGTGGCGGGCGTCGTAGACTTGCTGGCGATGATCGTTTCGAAAGGCAGATCGTCGTCATGGCATCTGGTTCGGGTGCTGTTTCTTGGTTGCGTTTTGGTGGTCGCTTCGTGTTCGGCGCACATTGCGTCCGAGGCCGCACCGGCTCTTCTCGTGCGTTCGGCTTCAATACGAACTGGCGGATGCCGGTCAGACCTACGGCGTCAGCGGTGCTGTCACCAGTGTGGACGCCCGCAACGTCAAATTCGACATCAAGGTCGACGACCAACCAAAGCCCTGATATGACCTTGTCTCTACCACCACGCGCCGAGGTCTACTTGGTGGAGAACCGCCTCAACCCGATCTCAACGCGAGCCGCGCTCGAACTCACCGATGACAATTTGCGCTGCACAGTCAAGGAGTACTCGAAGTGGGTCGAGAAGGCGTTGGGGATTGCAAATCTCAGGTCTCGGCTTCAAGCAGGCGAGGCGGTTGTGGCGTTTGATTTCCGGCGTGATCAGCTGAAGATCAAGTGGCTCAAGCAATTTCTGAAAGCGGGATTTTCCGTTAGTGAAGGCGGCTCACGCCGTTGGCTGGTGTCCCTCGTTTATCCCACTGGAATCCTGGCATTGGTGGAGGTGGTGGACGGCTGGGACGTCCACAACGAATGGCGGCGGGCTCTGCCTCCGACCTGACCCGCGGGTTCCGAAACCAACCCGACCCCGCAGCACAGCGTCTACCGTTGCTCGGTGATCGTCGAGCCTGCACTACACCGGTTCGCGCCGGAATGAGCGATGAAATTCGGTTGGAACTGATTCACCTGATGAATCAGCAAGGCTGCGTTTAGGTGCTGAACGGACTACCCCGAAACTGGTTGGGAGAGGCTGCAATCCAAGCGAGCGCGAAATTGTCGGCCCTGCAACACTACGAAATTGTCCGCTCCCGGTTTAGTTGCATGCGTGACCTTGGCTTATGTCAACAGTTTTCGGATTTCCCCGGGCTATCTCGCCGCCGTCGATGGTGATCGAGTCGGGTACGACCACCGGGTTGGCGGCGATGCCGGCGCGCAGCTCGTCATCGCCGGGGTTCATTCCGCCGGCAGGATCGAACGAGAGAACGCCACCGAGGCGTGCCAGCCGGGTTGCATCGGTAGGGGAGTCAATAGACCGTTCACCCCGGGCGTCGTCCTGGCGGCGGGAGAGGGATGGATCGGGGAGGGTGACGTCGAGACCATCAACGCCCAATCACGACTGCTGAAGATCGCCGTGGGTCGCTTCCGACGGGCTCCGCGCACGATGAACGCCACATTCTCGCCCCGATGCGCCTGCTGACCTACGCTCGGTGCCATGACCGATCATGACAAGGCCGCTGCACGACGCGAGATCGCAGACGCGCTGTTGACCGCGCTCGACCGCCGTCACGAACTCCTTGACGCCATCGTCGAAGCCGAGTCTCGTCCCGCCGCGGTGACGGCGGTATCGCAGCTTCTCGGGGCATCGCAACGCGCGGGAGAAGCCGTCATCGGCATGTCGTTCGAGCAGCTCACCCGAGAATCACGGCGCAAGATCAAGGCTGAGCTCGACGACCTGAACAGCCAGTTGACGTTCACCCTTAACGAGCGCCCGGCGTCGTCCGGCGAGACGCTGGAATTAAGGCTCTTCTCGCCGAACGCCGACCGCGACATCTTCGCCGCCCGTACCGCAGACGTCGGTGCCGCCGGCGACGGCTCCGGCGCACCCGCCGGAGACCTCGACAACGAGATCGGCTCGGCCCTGGGCCGGGTCAGCGCCGAGGAGGCGGCGTGGTTCGTTGTCCTCGAGGGCGACGTCAAGGTCGGGATGGTGTTTGGCGAACTCCACATGGGCGAAGTCAACGTCCGCGTCTGGATCCATCCGGAACACCGGGGCCGTGGTTATGGCACCGCGGCGCTGCGCAAGTCGCGCTCCGAGATGGCGTCGTACTTCCCGGCCGTGCCGATGGTGGTGCGCGCCCCGGGCACCGCCTCCTGATCTGGCTGTGTCGACAGGTCGCGCCGATCAGCTGTGATGACGCGCGGTCCCGACCCGACCCGGGCCCGTACCGCCGATACCCGAATCGGCCGCCTCACAGACGAAATGGATGGGTCAGCTAAGTTTCGGTTGCTGTGGTCCTGACTGCGCCCCAGTGCCGACGAGTTGTCCGGTTTCTTACGGTCGATGTGGTCACCTTATCGCCGGGCTTGTTGATATTGAACGCAGGCTCTACGCAGGCGATGAATCCGTTCGCCAGTCGCGAGCGCCGAAATAGATTTCAGCGCTACTGGCCCTCAACCGCGACGCGCAGTTCTTCGGCCCATTCGCTGTAAGGCCGGATCGCGTAAGCGCGCGTGTCCACCGAGCTGCCGAGCTTCTGGATGATCGGTAGCGACTCGAGCGCCTGGTCGAGCGATGTGTGGTCCGGTACGTCGAGCACGGCGAAGACGCTGCGCTGGCCGACGACTTTCCACAGGTTGGTCACTGCCCCGGCATCGACCGCACCTTGTGCCGCGCGGGCTTCTTCGAGCCAGATCGTGAATAGTTCTTCGCGGCTCATGTCGATGGGCTGGTGGACGTCGAACTGGACGAAGTACTGCACCATGTCCTCCTTAACTGCGCTGTCACGCGGGAGGAGCCTCCCGCGACCCTTTAACGTTGCTTGACCCATGTAACCAGTCGAACCACACAGAACACACCACTCGTCTCAGTGCCCGCCGAGCAGGCCGTATGGAGGTGCTGATGCCGCGGTACCGCCGCCTCACGCACCTCGGGCGCTTCCACGGCCGGTTGTGGACGCCGGCAAGCACATCGCAAGCGCGGTTTCGTACGAATGCCTCGGGGTCGTCGCGAGTACACGTGTCAAACGACACTGGTGCGGCGATTTGCTTCGCATCGGCCCCCGACAGACCAGCGAACGCACCGTGCAGAACACCCCAGTTAGTCCCGCCAACGCCCGCGGTTGAACTTTGGGCCACTGGCGTTCGTGTCGTAGGTCAGGAACCCCGTCTTCCGAAAGCATCGATCCGTGGTCAGACACTGGGGGCGCAGATGGAAATCGCCGCTTTCGTTTGCTTAATGGTCCTGTTGATCGCGCTGCCGGCCATATTCATGGTCCGGTAACCGGCACGCGGGCTGAGCACCGCGGTGTACGCGTTGGTAGGAAAGACGCCGACCGGCACTCGAATTTTCAACTCGACCGCAGCGGCCTCACGCTCGACGGGCTTGTCGGGAAGGTTGTCGATCACCTGCGGGGCGGCTGTTGGCTGCAGAGCCTGTTTCTGCCAACCGACAATGTGCACGCCGTCTTCGAAGGGCCGCGAAGGTGGTCCGAATCAATCAGGCGACGCCGCCGGTTGCAACGAGGTTGCCGGCCCGTCTGCACAATCACCGGAGGCGACTTCTTTGGATCTCCCGTGTCAGGTACTAGACGCTCAGCTACTTCGACCTGAAAAGGGCCTTTCGCCGTCGAAATGGCGGTGAGTGGGGTGGCGGGCTCCATTGATGCCGGTATGTCCGGTGCGGGTGGTGATCCGGGCGATTGCCGGGACCAGCTGCGGGGCGTCGGCGGGGTTGCCGACCTCGGCGTTGTAATCAAGGATGACCCCGTCGGCGTTGTCGACGATCTGGGCTTTGTATACGAATTCGACGGGCTTGCCCAGGCGTCCTTTGCGGATCGGGTGGGCGTCGACATCGTGCACGCTGACCACCCGGCTCGCCGACTCGGGCATCACCGCGGCCAGGCGGCTACGCGTTTGGGCCACAATGCGTTCGACGCATCCGAGGGTGTCCAGACAGTTGATCGCCCGGCGCAGCCGGCCTTTGTGCTGCCCGGGCGCGTTGCTGTTCCCCGCGCTGCTTCAGCTTGGCGGCGATGAGCGGCCCGCCGCCAGGCTGAGCGCCGCCGGTCCCGCGACCGAGTGCGGGTTGCACCGCCGGCGGCCTTGATCAGTGCCACGCCGCGGGCCATCGAACCGATCGGCGTCTGCGGAGCGACCAGAGATACCTAGCACGGGCTCGCTGCGGTGGCGTTGAACGATGCGCTGACCGAATTCTTCGGCAGGAACCGACGCGTCTACCTGGCTATACGCAATCCGGGAGACGCTGACGCGAACCGGCAGTACGTCTGCGACGGACGCGCCCACAGGTGGGGCGCACCTTTGCGAGAATGGAACGGTAGCGTTGATGCATCTTCATAACGCCGAGGCTCGTAGCGCAATCGCGCTATCCTCTGCGTATCGGAATATTTGCTAGGTTTGCACGTCCGGGGGAGGGCTAACCAGCGCATGATTGAACGCCCGTCCAGGCCCGCCGAGAACGAACCGTTCGTCGTGCGCCTGTCCAATAACCAGCGCCGGAACTACGCCGCCGGGTCAACAATCGAAATCGGCGCGACAGGCGAGCTGATCGCTATCGACCCGACTGGTCTGGAATGGCAAGTTCCGCGCGAACGTTGGCTAGATATCACCGTTGGCAGCGACCGGGCGGTTACCAACCGTTGGTACGCGCAACGACACGTCAGGTGAACACAAGGCCTAAACACCTCTGTTACCACGGCCGGTGGCGCGCGGTGCCGTGGTGCAGGTACCGGGTGACCGACGCTCAGGACGTCCTGGCCGCCGGTCTCGGCAGGGCGCACGGCGTTGATCCGATCTTCAGCGGTACTCATGGGCGCCGCATGATCGCATCCACGCGATCCGCTGTGACTGGTTGAAGAGACTGTGCGAAAAGGTTTTTCGCTTGGTTCAGACCAACCGGTCCATGAGGGCGCGTGCAGCGGCGGTGACCAGTTTGCGGTCGTAGGTCAGGACCATGTCGAAATGTTGATCGCCGTTGCGGCCGGACGAACTGGGTTGTTCGCGTGCGATCATTGCCGCCGATATGTGGGGCCCCAAGGCAATGACCGCCCACTGGTCGCTCAACGGGTCAGCAGCGTCCAATGGCACGCCGCGGATTCCTGGCGCTAGCTTCTGAGGAAGGCTCTCGCCGAACACGGCCACCAACGCCGAACCCTCCGCGAGCCTGCGGTAGCGGTCCCGCGTCGTCTCGCCGAAGTGTCTGCCATGTTGCATGGCTGTCAACAGGATGGGCGGATCGAACGCCGGGCTGGCGAGGCTTTCGACGTGATGGCAGAGCGCGAGCACGGTGCTCCTTCGTGCCGTGCTCACAGGCGAATGATCGCGAACCGCGTCGAACGGTGAGCCGGCCATCGACTGCTCACGACGGGGGGCAGCCGGCAACGACCACCAGGCGGCCGGGGTGCTGGGCGGCAATGGCGCGGCGGCTCCGAACCGGTATCCCTGACCACACGTGGCGCCGACGGCCAATGCTCGTTCGAGGTGGGCTTTGGTCTCCACCCCTCCGGCGAGGATGACCGCCCCGGTGCGTTCTTGATGCGCCAGCACCCCGGCAACCGTGAGCGCACCGTGGTCGCTGAGACGCGATTGCACCAAGTCGATGCCGAGCTTGATGATGTCAGGGGCAAGCACATCGAGGAGAGCCAAGGAATCGGGGTGCGCGCCGACGTCATCGAGCGCCACCGCGAAGCCGTCCGAACGCATCGCCGCGACCTTCTGTAGTAGCGCCTTCGGATGCCTCAACAGGCCGCGTTCGGTGATCTCGAAGACGACTTGAAGCTCGTCGCGTGCGCGAGCCATCAGTTCGTCGTCACGGCAGCGACGATGCGGGGTTCCCGGCTCGCAGTTGATCATGAGCAGATGGTCAGGCCCCAACCTGGCCTGCAGAGCAGCTCTCAGGACGGCAGTGGTGCACGCTCGGTCGAGCTGACAGAGGCGGCCAGTCGCCGCGGCCCGCCCGAACACCACAGACGGGCGGAGGTGGGGAAGCGAAGGCCAACGCGCGAGCGCTTCGTAGCCGACAGTCTTCCCGTCGGACAGCGTCACGACCGGTTGAAACGTCGGGACTACCCCGATGCCTGCAGCGGCCCCGTCGATGAAGTCCGCTGTCGCGCCACCAGCCGAATAGTTACCGTGATCGGTCATCCGTGCGCCTCATTAAGACGTCAGTGCAGGCAACGTTCGCCAGCCGCCGCCGTGCATATGCCGGGCATCATCGCGGCACCGGTCGTCGGCGATGGCCCAATTACTGTTCGGGGCTCGGGGAGCACGGTAGCTGTCCCCTTGCGAAGGGGGACATCCCGGCCCGCCGCTTCCGCACCAAACGCCAAACAATGATGTCAGCCTACACCGCGAGTGACCAGGACACCGGACCCGAAAAGGCCAGTGCTGACAGCACCATCGGCCCAGCAAACGTGTGACGGCGGGGTGCCGCTTCGTGGCGGGGGTGTCAGTGCGCCCATCACGCACCACAGAGTTTCTGACGGAGGGTTTCGCCCGCGTCAGTTTCGGGCATCTGCCGGGTACCAGTCCGACTGTCCGCCGCAAGCGCCGGTCCGAAGGGAGTAGCGGGACATGAAGCCCACGGAATCCACGCCGTCCACCGAAGCCTCTGTCAGCGAGCTGATCACCAAGCTGTCCTCGCAAACCTCGCGTTTGCTGCGGGACGAAATGCGGTTGGCGCAGCGGGAATTCGTTGAATCCGCCAAGCATGCCGGCATGGGTGCCGGACTATTCAGTGCTGCCGGGCTCCTGGCAATGTTCGGGCTGGGCAGCCTGATCACCGCGGCGATCGCCGCGCTGTCGCTGGCCTTGCCGGTGTGGGCGGCCGCGCTGATTGTCGCCGGGATCCTGTTCGCCCTCGCCGCAGGTGCTGGGCTGGTCAGCAAAAAACAGCTCGACCAAGCCTCGCCCACCCCCGAGATGACCATCGCGAACGTGAAACAGGACATCGACGAAGTGAAGGACGCCCGCCATGCCCGCTGATCCATCGCCACCGCCCGAGCCAGGCCCCGACGCTGGCATCGACGACATCCAGGCCGATATCGAGCGCACCCGTCAAGAACTGGGTGAAACCGTTGAAGCCCTATCAGCCAAAGCCGACATCAAGGGTCGGGCGCAGGAGAAGGCCACTCACGCGAAGGAGGCGGTCACCGAGCAGGCGGCCCATTCCAAAGACGTGATCGCCGAGAAGGCCAACGCCGCACAATCCGCGGCACGGAACCACCTGACCGACGCCTCCGGCGCGCTCAGGCCCAGTGTGCTGGTCACGGCATTCGTTGCGGCAGCGGCGGTGGTCACGATCGGCATAGTGGTTCGGCGTCGCCGCCGATGACCGAGCGCAAGGGCCAACTCAGTGCAACCAGCGCACCCGCCCGGCCCTCCCGGTCGAGGCAGTTGGTTGTGGCAGTCAGCGGTTTACTTGCCGGCGTGATGGTCGGTCGGCTGGGGCGACCCAGCCCCGTTGGCCCTGCCCCGGGACTGCGCCCGTCAGATGATTCGCCTCGACGGCCGGGCCGGTCCCCCGCGGAGTCCATCGATAACTCGGAGGCTGATGAGTCCGCGAGGCCGGTGGCCCGCGAGTTACAGCAGAACGCCGAGAACACCCCGGACCCCGACGATCCGGCTAAGCCTGAATCACCCACTGATCTGAGTAAGAGGTCAGTGGTGTTCGTATTGCGAAAAACCGCGCGGGAATTCAGCACCGATCAGTGCACGGACCTGGCTGCGGCGTTGACGTACTACGCGGTGCTGTCGCTGTTTCCCGCACTTGTTGTCGTTGTCTCACTGCTGGGCGTGTTCGGACAGGGTCAGCGCACCACCGACGCGGTGTTGCAGATCGTCGGCGACCTCGGTCCGGCATCCACGGTCGACACGTTGCGCGGACCGATTCAGCAGCTAGTCGAGTCGCCTTCCGCCGGATTCGCCCTCATCGTCGGCATTCTCGGCGCGTTGTGGTCGGCCTCGGGTTATGTGGGTGCGTTCGGCCGCGCGATGAACCGGATCTACGAAGTCGATGAAGGCCGGCCGGTGTGGAAGCTGCGGCCAATCCAGTTGTTGCTGACCCTCGTCGGCCTTGTTCTTGCTGCTGCGGTCGCATTCATGCTTGCGGTGAGCGGGCCTATCGCGACGGCCATTGGTGACGCCGTCGGGCTGGGGGAGACCGCAGAGACCATCTGGGACGTCGCACGCTGGCCGCTGGTTCTGGTGTTCGTGACTCTCGCGGTCGCCACGCTGTACTACGCCACACCAAACGTGCAGCAGCCGAAGTTCCGCTGGATCAGCGTCGGCGCCGGCGTGGCCATCCTGGCCTGGGTAGTGGCCTCGGTGGGGTTCGGTTTCTACGTCACGAACTTCGGCAGCTACAACAAGACATACGGTGCGCTGGCCGGAGTTATCGTCTTCCTACTGTGGCTGTGGATCACCAACTTGGCGTTGTTGTTTGGTGCTGAGTTGGATTCTGAGCTCGAACGCGGACGCCAACTGCAGGCGGGGATCCCCGCCGAACGCGATCTGCAACTGCCCGCCCGTGATACCAGCGGCATCGAGAAGAACCGCGCCAAAGAGGAACAGGACGTCGAGCGAGGTCGCACGTTGCGGCGGTCTCGCGGCCAGGACAGCTGAGACCGCTTACGGAAGTGAACTTTGGTTGTTGAATGTGGTGTTAGCGGGCAATAGGAGGGCACTGCATGCCCACCGCGTGCAACCGCGATTTCGTGCTGGTGGTCGTGGTGGTTTCTGGCGCGCGCCGTCGCTGGTGGCGCATGCTTGCTGGCGCTATTAAGGATCTTCATGGGTCAGCGCCTGGAAACCTTTGGCCTGCGCGCGGGCAAGCCCTGCGCGGATCACACCAACGATCAAGCCCTGGATGGCCGCGGCGATGAACGCCTCCCGGGTGGAACGGGATAGGTCTCGAGGCTTTGGCGGCTCCTGGTCAGTGGGGCTGACCCGCTGCCATATTTCGGTGAAAATTTTGCCAGCGAGCAGCCCACCAGCAACGCTACTGACAATGGACAACGGCTTATACATCGCTTTGGCCGCACTCACCAGCGAGAAGTGCCCGTCTACCGACTCGTCAAACTTTTTCGTTCGGTTGAATCAGCCCGAGAGCGTCGAGAGTAGGCGCGTCGCGCCAAGTGAGCGCGAGTGCCAGACGTCGAGACATTCGGCGGGCTTCCGGGTCTGCAGGGCCTCCCGCTGTCTGCCTTAAGGGGCAAAGGCCGCATCGTCGTACGGTCGCGCACCGTCGACAGTTGAATGCCACCGCTGCCGACGCCGCCGCCGGAGCGCCCGCACACCGGAACTCCGGCGGACCTCCACGCAACCTCCACACATCCTTCATGCAACGCGCGGCGCTGCAGTTCATGCTGGTCACATGCCAAAGAACAAGTCGGGGCCGTTGCTGACGCTGGCGGCCGTGGCGGCACTCGGCGGCGGAATCTGGTTTGCGAACGTTTCGCAGGAGACCGATCCGCCATCACCCGCCACGCCCGTCGCGCAGTCCACCACGACGACGACTGCGACACCTCCGGCGCCTCCGCCGCCGAGCAGTCCGCCCCCCGTCGCGTTCCCGGCCAAGGCGAACTACATCAGCAAGATCCCGACCGCCGCAGGAATCATCACACTCGAGGTCACGATCGACGGCCAGACGGCGATCGCCTACGCGTGCGACGGCAACGCCATCGAGGTGTGGTTACGCGGCAGCGCGACCAACGGTGCACTCGCGCTCACCAGTAGGGACCAGACCAGTCGGCTCACCGGTCGCCTCGATGAGGCCTCGATCGCAGGCGCGCTGATGATCGGTGCGAAGTCGTGGGACTTCAGGGCTGCACCGGTCGAGGCGCCCGCCGGCCTGTACGTCTACGAGGACGACGGTGTCCGCAACAGTTGGATCGTCGACTCCGGTGGGACGGTGACCGGCGTGCAGCGCCGTGCCGACGGGACGACCGGCCCGGCCCCGACATTGACGAAGGACGGCACGGCCGTCGTGGACGGTGCGGCGGTGACCGCAACCAAGGTCGAAGGTGAGACTGATGTCGAGTGAACCCGATACGGCTGGAATCGGGGCCGCGGTTGCGCTGGCGATCGGAGCCTTGGTGGCCGTGGGACTCGGCGTATTCGGCAAAGTGCATGACCCGCAGTTCTTTTCGATCAACGTCGCAGGGTTCTCCAGCGGCGTTGCCGTGAAGACGTGGTTGGCGACGGTGGCCATCGTGCTGGCGCTGTTCCAGTTTGGCTCGGCGTTCGCAATGTACGGTCTCCTCGGCGGGCGGACTCCGGCGTGGATCAGCACTGCGCACGTCTGGTCGGGCCGGCTCGCGGTACTGGCCAGCGTGCCGGTGGCGGTGCACTGCCTCTACGCCCTCGGCTTCCAGGGCACCGACACCCGAGTCCTGTTTCACTCGCTGTTCGGGTGCTTCTTCTACGGCGCATTCGTCACAAAAATGCTGCTACTCACCCGGGACGGCCTTCCCGCCTGGGTGATCCCGATCGCGGGCGGGTTGGTGTTCTTCGGGCTGGTGTTCATCTGGCTCACGTCGGCCCTGTGGTTCTTCCAAACTAGCGGGATCATCGTCTGAAAATCCCACCCCACGAAAGGGTCATCCATGCACTTCGGAGCCTTCCGCTCACGACGCCGGACGGTCATCGTCGGTGCAGGCCTCGGCGCCGTCGCGGCCGTGCTCGCGGGCTGCACCACCTACGGCAAGGCGCCAGTCGCCGAGAACACCAGTTCGGCGCCTCCCGAAGGGTCCGGGTCTTCAGCGAATCCAAGCAGCCCAAAGCAATTGGCCAAGACCGCAGACGTCCCCGTCGGATCGGGCGTGATCGTCGACGACATCGTGATCACCCAACCCACGGCCGGCACGTTCACGGGCCTCTCGTCGGTCTGCACACACGCCGGATGCAACGTGTCTGAAGTCGTCGCCAATGCGATCGTGTGCACCTGCCACGGCAGCAAGTTCAATCTCGATGGAACAGTCGCCAATGGGCCGGCGACCAAACCGTTGGCGGCCAAGCCGGTTGTCGTGCAGGGTGATTCGATCGTCGCAGGCTGAGCGTGGGACGCGCCGGCAGGCTGCGGACGCGCCGCGCGGCGAAGCGTAGCAGCAACGATGGATGGCGATGTCCGCCCCGAAACACAAGGTTCACGGCGAGAACGTTGTGGTGCAGTCACTGCTGGGGCATTCGAGGCAGGCGCGTGTCGGATGCGGAACCGGCCGGGTCGCCATCGAGCTGGCGCGGCACGGATGCATCCTCACCGGTGTGGACGCCGGCGCCGAGAGCCCGCCTGCCCCGGCTGTGTGAACCGGTAGAGCAGCGGGTCGGGTAGCTGCGGCCCGGCCGCGCGATAGAGGGATTTCAGTCATGCTCGACCAGGTCCCATGCAACATCGCTCAACTCGGCACTACTCATGAGTCTTTTTCGACGCAACCGTCGGCAACGAGTTGGGTGTTTCAATGGATAGAAGGCCCGCGCCGCCCGCGTGCCGTAACACTCGGATCTGGCAAAGATATCTCATCTTGCTAAGGTGTTACGGCCCGGTCGGTAGTATTCGACCAGAAGCGGGTGGCTATGACTTGATACGCGAGAATTTTCATGGATTTTGAACAAGATGAACCACAGGACCGCGCTGGCAAGCAACAGTTGCCAGTGCAGGGACAGCAAGCAATTACAAGCGGCGAGGACACCGCGGGCTCCCATCTTCTGGACCCCGCGGTGGTCGATGATGTGCGGGCGTTGCGTGCGTTGCTGAAGGTGTCCCAGGCCGTTTTGGGCGCCCGCCGTTTCACCGACGCGCTCGAGGTAATCGCCGAGCAAACCCGGGCGGCGTTGGGTGCGGCCTCGTTTTCGATCAGCCGGTGGGAACGCGAGCGCGGCCTGCTGCACACAGTTATCAACGTCGGTGAGCTGGGGCCAGGCGAAGAGCGCTGGCCGACAGCCGAGGAGTACCCGCTCGCCGACTACCGGAATGTCCTCGACCTTCTCCAGCAGGGACGCCCGTACGTCGCCACGCTCGACGATGACGACATCGACCCCGCCGTCGAGTCGCTGCTTCGCCGGCTGAACAAGTACAGCGAGCTCGCGGTGCCGGTGATGTACGAGGGAAGAATGTGGGGCGAATTGTGGGCCTCCGGCGGGGACGGCCGGCGCTTCGGTCCCGATGACGTCGCACTGCTGCAGGCAATCGCCGCGCAGATATCGGTAGCTATCGGCACGACTGAACTGTTCAGCGAGGTGTCGCGGTATGCCTACCAGGATCCCCTCACCGGACTCGCCAATCGACGACGACTCGATGAGTACCTGCGCGAACTGCGGGACCGCCCCGGCGAGCTCGCCCTGCTGGTATGCGACCTCGATGGCTTGAAGGAGGTCAACGACCGGGAGGGCCACACCGCCGGGGATGCGCTGTTGCGCGGCGTGGCCGGTGTCCTCAGCGAGGTCGCCTCGGCCTTCCCGGCGTCGCTGGTCGCACGCCTGGGCGGCGATGAGTTCTGCATCGTGCTGCCCGCCGCTCCGCTCACCGAGGCGGAGCGTTTCGCCCACACCGCCAGCGGCCAGATCACTCACGAGGTCCGCGCCGACGTTTCGGCCTGCTGGGGCGCGGCCGCCGGCGATTCCCAGACATCCACAGGACAGGAGCTGATCGCCGCGGCCGACGCCGCCCTACTCGAGGCCAAGCGGCTCGGTCCCGGCCGCCTGCGGCTGCGTGCGCCCGGTAACGGCGCCCTGCCGGTGGCCGTCGAGCGGCGGCGCGGGTCGGCCCGCCTGGGGCGGCGCGTGACCGACGACGTGATTGCCCGGGTCGTCGGCCTGCTCGACCAGACACGGCCCTCGACCACCCAAGCCGCCCTCGAACTACTCGCCGGTGAATTGACCGATGCCCTGGGCGCCGCGGGCTGGACCCTCTCCGTCACCACAGGTAACCACACAGCGATCCGCGCCATCTGCGGCGTCGCGGGTGCGCTCAACCCGAACTCGGGGCTGCGCGTACTCGGTCCTCCGGAGGATGAGGATGTCGTCTACCCGCTTGCCGAATATCCGTGCACAGCCCAGGCGCTCGCCGAGGGCAGCGCCTTCACTGCAGGCGTCGACCTGCCTGGCTCGGATCCCTCCGAAGTGCGAGTGCTGCACCAACTCGGTTACCGCGCTCTGCTTGGCGTAGGAATCTTCGACCAGGAGCGGGGCTACCTGGTGGAGATCTACTTCGACAGCGATCACACCGAACTGGTAGCCGTCGCCCCCCTTGCCCGCGTGCTCGCTCACTACTGCGTCCGCAACGTCACAGCCGGACCTCACAGCACCCGTTCGGGGTGACCCGCTGTGACCGTGGAACTCGGCTCGGGGCGACGACGAGCAGGTCGATGTCGCTGCGGTCGTGCGCCGCGTCCTTGGCGTAGGAGAAGGGACAGACAGCATTGAGCGCCACCCGCTTGGTGGATGCGGGCCCAGCGCCCTCGAACGGTAAAACCGCGGGTCGTCGCGAATAGCCGGCACCGGTGTCCGTGGAGACCCGCAGGTGGTTGTCGAGCAGAGTCAAGATCAGCGAGCATCCTGGCCATGCCCACCGGGCCGAGCGCAATTCAGCGGCCTTGCCGGTAAATTCATTGGCGCCCTGCGTGCGGGATTCCCTTGGGTGCGGTCGTGTGATCACCGTGCACCCGCCAGTGTCAACTCGGTCAGACCACGGCAAGCAGCGCAGCCAATTCGCAAGAAGGAGTGCTGGTGAACGAGCAAGTGGAACCGATCCGGGTGGCCATTGCCTGCCAGGGTGGGGGTAGCCATACCGCCTTCACCGCTGGCGTTCTCGGTCGACTGCTCCAGCCCGACGTCATGGCGGACCATAAGATCGTCGCCTTGAGCGGAACCTCGGGCGGCGCGATGTGCGCATTGCTCGCCTGGTCCGCCCTCGTTGATGGGGAACCGGAGAAGGCCGATTTTCTGCTGCGCGGGTTCTGGTCCGATAATTCGGCATCGACGCTGCCCGAGCGGTTGCTGAACTGGTGGGTGCTGTGGGCCGGCCAGATGGCCAACTACGTCGCCACCCCCGCGGTCAGCCCATATGTCAATCCCGCCTCGGTACTGGCGCTCGATCAGCTGCGGTTGTTGCTGGAACGGTGGGTCGACTTCGACCGCCTCAACCAGTCGGACACCGATTCTCCCGCGCCTGAGCGCCCGTTGCTGGTGCTGGGTGCGGTGGACGTGTTGTCCGGGGTTTTCAAGGCCTTCGACAGCCGCCGCGGGGAGATCACCGCCGACGCTGTGCTGGCCTCCGCGGCGATCCCCACCCTGTTTCGTTCTGTGCCCGTCGACGGCGGCCTGTACTGGGATGGGTTGTTCTCCCAGAATCCACCGGTACGGGACCTGTTGGACGCCCATCCGGATGAGATTTGGGTGGTCCAAATCAATCCGCAGGAGCGGAGCACCGAACCCTGCACTGTCGCGGAGATCGCGGATCGGCGTAATGAGCTGGCCGGGAACCTGTCTCTGTATCAGGAGTTACATTTCATCGAAAAG
Organism: uncultured Actinomycetota bacterium; assembly: GCA_963771335.1. Taxonomy (GTDB): domain Bacteria; phylum Actinomycetota; class Actinomycetes; order Mycobacteriales; family Mycobacteriaceae; genus Mycobacterium. The sequence continues at coordinate 18,372 of CAVYTD010000016.1, forward strand.
ATCGACCAGCTTCTGGAGGAGGGGGAACTGGTCGGCAACCGGTACCGGCCGGTCGCCGTCAGGATCATCGAGAAGTCCCGATCCGAGACGTCGCGGCTGTTGGGCGCCACCTCGAAGATGAACCGGGACCCGGCCTTCCTGAATGGGCTGGTCGCCGACGGCGCGGCCACCGCGGGTGACTTCGTCACCGCGCTGGGCTTCGAGGCAGCCTGGCGCGGGGGTGACCCGGAGGCGGTATGGGCGTTCTTCGCCGACGACTGCAAGATCACTGCCCAGGCCCCGTTCCCGGCCATGTCGCCATCGATGGAACCGGACACGGCGCGGGGATTCGTCATCGAACGGCTGGCCGGCGAGATCGAGATCGACATGACCCGCCGGCAGTTCGCCGGCGACCAATACCTATGGCGGGTCCGGTTCACCGGCCAGCCCGGCGGTGATCGGCGGCGTGGCGAGGCCGCGGCCCGGTTCCAGAACGGAGAGATCACCCACTTCACCTTGGGTCCGACCGACGCCGACGGCGCTGTCGACCGCCCTATCGTGACGTAACCACCGCGGCACCGGGTCGGTGCCGCAAGACCGTAGCCGCAGGGCCGCTGGTTTAGTAGATGTCGGCCGCCATCGACCGCCGTCTGGCCTCACCTGCGAGGCTACCGGGCTCACCCCGTGCTGATTTTCTGGTCCAACGGCACCACGACGCTTGCCTCCGGCGAATTCCTTGCTCCCTGGTATGCCGACTCAAGAGTGGCCGGAACCGCTTCTAGGTCGCGGTATACGCCCATCAGTTGCTCCAGGACCTTGATTCGTTGCTGATTCACCTCGTCCACCGCCCGCCGGGCCTGCTCACGACGATAATCAACCTCCTGCTTTGTATCGGCGAGGAGCTGGTCACGCTCCTGCTGGGCGTCCTGCCACGCCTCATCGATCTCCGATTGGGTTTCAGCGCGCATCCTGGCCAATTCGGCGTCGAGCTCTTTCTTGGTTTCCTCATACTCGGCTTCCAGGGCGCTTCGCTTTGCGACCATCTCTTCCAACAGCTCTTTGTGCTTTCGCTGCTCGGCCTCGGCTTCGGCCCTGGTCGCCGCGATCATCGCCTCCGCCTCGGCCCGCGCCTCGGCCTGCATCTCGGAAACCTCGTCGACCGCACGACGCAGCATCGCCGCCATCCGGTATTGCAGGGCGTGGGGCGAGGGTGAGGTGTCCCTTAGGGCAGCGACCTCCGTCAGCAGCGCGGCTGCTTCATCGTCGCGTTCTTTCAGCCGGGCCCTTAGGCTCTCGACATCGTTGATCAGGAACTGCTGCTTGGTGGTCAACGCCTCGATGTAGGTATCAACCGCGGCCGGATCGTAGCCCCTGAACATGCGAGAGAACGTCTTTGCGGGTTCGATGATCACTGCAATTCCCCCTTCTGGAAGCTCCTGGCAGGCCTCGTGAGGCCGACCTCAGAGTTGAGTATTTCACGGTGCTCGGATCCGTGACGGCGGCCAACACCGTGGGCACCCTGTGGACGTATGAAGTGATCGTCTACGGCCATTTCGCTGAAGGCGCCGAGAAGTTCACTGCGGGACGGCATCGAGGGGGAGACGTGATCGGCCAGCCTGCGCGAGGGCTTCGACGGAGGCTCTCACGGGTGCTACGCCTCGGTGTGCCGCCCACCCTGGCCCACGCTGCGCTCGACGAATTGTTTCGAGTCGATGATCTCGGTCTGCCGTGAGCACGCCGGCAACGTCAAGTGCTGGTCCGCCGTGTAAACAAACGGTCACCTGCACCTGCCGTCAATCCGCGCAGCGCTCCAACCTGAAATCGCCCAACCTGCCGGACTTGACGCGGAACTTGGGACATCCTCTGTGCTCTATGGTTCACTATTTTCACAGACGACGGCGGTGATAATGAATGAAAAGATGGAATAAAGACGCTACTGGGGTAGCTGACGATGCCCGCGATAGCCGCGTGGCGGTGAATGTGCGAGTGTGTGTATATCCGGGGACGGACGATGAGGTCCGTGGCACAGTGGTCGAAGATTTTGGCGAAATGGTCGGGCACGCAGTGGATCTCGGTGATCGCGTAATTGCCGCGCGGCGATGGGCGGTCGTGCTCGACGCCGGCGGCCTGGTGTTCGTCGACAGCGACCAATTGGTCGCGGAGTAGTTTAGCTATCGCGGTTTGCGCTGCGCCGGCCGACCATCCCTCCTGAGTTGCCGCGGGGCTATCGGATAAGCAGCTAATTCCTGCTCAAGGGGTTCGAGAATTCCTCGCGCGACCAACTCGTGAAGCGCGTCGACATCGGCACGCTGCTGGCGCACCTGACGCTGACGCCGGGCTGGGACATCGCGGCGGCAGGCTGCGGTAGCGGCAACCACAGATCGTCGTCCTCGCCGGAGTGCTCCCTGGTTCGAACAGCTGTGAGTTGGCCGTGGCCACCTTCCGAGCCCAAATTCGCAGCTCAACAAGGACTTTCACCACCTGGCGCGCGGCGTCGTGACGGCCGTCGGAAAAGGCGACGACGCCGGCCGCGAGGATCAGGGTCAGCCGCGGGGCCAACTGCGAGCCGAACAGTTCCCGGGCAATGCTGCCCGGGCGCCGCACCCTCGCTGAGAGCCTGTGGCGTCTGCGCGAGGAAGAAGCGGACCATCTCGGAGGACGCGTCTGGGCCCATCGGGTCCGTGTAGGACCCGGCCGGGCTCCCTCCGAACCACGCGTGCCCGCCGTCATGCACCATCCAGGACTCCGCGAGGACGGCACCGTCGATGTCGGTGTGCACGGTGCGGGTGCTGGCGTGGCCGGCGATCGGCGCATCATGCATCGTGTCCGCCACCGAGGTGTCGGCCGCGGCCAGCCGGGCGGCGACGAGAACCTGGGCGTTCACCGGTGCCACGCGCCGGTCGCGGTCGCCGTGGAACACGATCAACGGCACTGGGCCGGCCGGCGGCGGTGAGCCGCCCGTGCGCATGGCAGCGAACGCTGCTACGACGTTACGTGCCGCGGCGTAGGCGAGCCCGGAATGAACTCCGACCCCGGCGTAGAGGTGCGGGTAGGTCGCGGCCATCACCGCCGCCATGGCGCCGCCGGCGGAGAGTCCGGCGACATACACCCGAATGGGGTCGACCTGGTGGTCGGCCATGATCTGGCGCGTGATTCCGGCGATGATGGCCGGCTCGCCCGCGCCTGCCTGTTGGTGGGCGTGGGAGAACCAGTTCCAATAGCGGCCCCTGTTGGCCGCGGCAGACTGCTGTGGGTAGGCAACGAGGAAGGTGTGCTGCTCGGCGAGGTTGTTCATCTGGGTGCCGGCGGCGAAGTCGGTGGCGTTCTGCTTGCCGCCGTGCAGCATGACGACCAGGGGCACCGGCGCCCCGGTGTAGCCGGTGGGGATATAGAGGTCATAGCGTCTGGTCCCGGCTGGGTCGGTGTGGTACATGTGGCGGAACTGTCCGCCGGGGGCGGCGGCGGCCGCAGCCGCGCCGGGCGACGGCGCGCCGCGGCCGGCCGTAAACAGGTCGGCGAGCAGATTGGTCAATCCATTGGGCAGGCCTACGCCGGACTTTCTGGTCAGCATGGTCCGCAGCTTGTCGAGCAGCCCGCCGTTGCCCGGCGTCGAGCGCCGTCCCGCGGGCCGGATATGGTGGCCGCCGGGGGTCAGCCCAGCGATTCCGGGACTGATGCCTGCCGACCCAGCCGCAGGTGCGGCCCCGAGCGCGCGGCGCAGGACCGCTAACGCCTCCCCCCGCGGTGCTGCGCGGGTGAGCCTCAATGCTGGCGACATATTGGGGGTGGGGTGGCCATCCATGGGAGCCCTTCGGGGTGCGTTGTGATGTTGACGTCGACCGCTCGGCTGGCGCTGTGTGACGGCTCGGTTGTGGTGCCGGTCGCGAGGGCTGCGTTGACCCGGAAGGCGCCAAGGACTGCTGCCTTCAGGCAAACGTCGCCAGCCTGAGGACGGGTAGCTTGACGGTCTGCCCCGCGTCGAGAAGTCCTCCAGGCCACGGCGGCTGAGGTGCGGTGTTGCCGGGCATCAGTGCTCGGCGCGCTACCGCGTCTGCCCGACTTTCGAGCTGACGCCGGATCGCTGTGCGGGCGAAGTCCCTTGCGATTCTGCCGCGCCCGCACCAGATCGCACCACCACGTTAGAGCAGATAAGGGCACCACACAGCATCAGTGAGGAGCACCACACGGCATCAGTGAGGAGCACCACACACGACGACCATGCGCGATCCTGGCGCTACCTCGTCGGCCGTCTCGATCGCCAGCTCGATTGCTGCGCCAGGACCCCTCACCCCAGTGGGCCTCGAATGGCTCCAAGTGCGCCTGGATCTGAGCAAGTGTGAATACCCCCAAGGGGACGCCGATGAATTCCGGGTCTACGGGCACGCCAAACAGGGCGCGAGCAACGGGTGTGATGCCGACAACTCAGTACCGGATACCGTTGCGGCGCAACAAAACCACCGCAAAACCGTGCGACACCGCGGTGGTGCTCGACGGCGACATCCCCAACCGGATCGGCGCGACCGACCGCTATATCGGGCATTCCTACCCCGCAGGTCGACACCACCGACACCGCACGCATCAGTACCTTCGCCATCGCCGACGTCCGGATGATCAGGTATCTGCTGTTCGGCCGCCGCTGAAGCGGGTGAAGGCGTCGGTCCACGTCTGCATCAGCTGCGTGAACGGCTCGGTGCTAGTCGTCGCCCCCGTCGCCCACGCCGGCGGCGATAGCAGCGCCCTCGCCGCCGCCATCTGGCCCTCGCCGGCGGCCTTCAGGTCGTCGACGGCGGACTGCACCAGCCGGGCGGTGCGCTCCTGCGCGCCCGCGTAGCGATCGACGAGCTGCCGGTAGCCCTCCAGGCTCTGCCGCAGGGCGCGGTTGGTCTCCTCCTGGCTGGCCAGCGCCCGCTCCATCGCCTCCAGCGACGCGGACAGGGTGGTCAGGGTCGCCCTCGCGTCCTCCGACTGGTCCTTGAGCGTCGTCAACAGCGCATCCGACCAGTTCCGGGCCAGCGCCGTATTGCGCTCGGTGGCCGCCAGCGCGAACTTGGCCAGGTCGGCGAACGGATTGCCCCCCGCAACGGGGTCAGGCGTCGTCTCGGACATTGTGCCTCCCCTGCTCGCACCGACCGCTCCGTGGTCGTGGGTGTGGTGCCCTCCTGGGTGTCCGGTGGGGCAGGCTCACTTGGTGACCTCCTGGCTCTTGCCGACGACGGTCACGCCGCCGTCGGAGATGACGAATCCGCGCGCCCGGTCGTGGTCTTTGTCCACGCCCACCTGCGCCCCTTCGGGTACCACCACGTCCTTGTCGATGATCGCGTTGCGTACCACCGCATTGGCGCCGATCACGGTGTTGTCCAGGATCACCGAGCGTTCCACTGTGGCGTAGTCGTCTACCCGCACGCCGGGGGACAGTACTGACTCGCGCACCAGCGCACCGGAGACGATGACGCCGTTAGACACCACGCTGTTGAGCGCACGGCCGACGAGGTCACCGTCGTCGTGCACGAACTTCGCCGGTGGGTGCGCCGGGATGTGGGTGAGGATCGGCCACTGACTGTTGTAGAGGTTGAACACCGGCACCACAGCGCACAGGTCCATGTGCGCGTCGAAGTAGGAGTCCAACGTTCCCACGTCGCGCCAGTAACCGGCGTTGTCGGGTTCGGCGCCGGGCACCTCGTTGCGCTGGAAGTCATACACCTCCGCGATACCCCGGTCCACCATCATCGGCATGATATTGCCGCCCATGTCCTTCTTGCTGGACTCGTCGGCAGCGTCCTGGCGCAGCGCCTCAACCAGCACGTCGGCGGAGAACAGGTAGTTGCCCATCGACACGAATGTCTCGTCGGGCCGACCTGGCAGCCCCGGCGGGTCGGCCGGCTTCTCCAGGAACGCCTCGACCTTCCGTCCGTCGGGAGCGGTCTTGATCACGCCGAAGGCGCTGGCCTCCTTGCGGGGCACCGGAATGCCGGCGACCGTGGCGCCCGCGCCACTTTCGAGGTGCTGCGCGATCATCTGCCGCGGGTCCATGCGGTAGACGTGATCGGCGCCGAACACGATGACCAGGTCCGGCTTCTCATCGTGGATCAGATTCAGCGACTGGTAGATCGCATCGGCGGACCCGGTGTACCACTGCGGGCCAAGGCGTTGCTGGGCAGGCACCGGGGTCACGTAGTTGCCGAGCAGGTTGCTCATCCGCCAGGTAGTGGTGATGTGGCGGTCCAGGCTGTGGCTCTTGTATTGGGTGAGGACCGCGATCCGCAACACCCCAGCGTTGACGAGGTTCGACAACGCGAAATCGATCATTCGATACAGCCCGCCGAACGGGACGGCCGGTTTGGCCCGGTCGAGGGTCAGCGGTGAGAGGCGCTTGCCCTCACCGCCGGCCAGCACGATGCCGAGCACCCTTGGATCGGCCATCTGACGTCTCCTTCCAGTTGGTCGCTTCTGTTGGAAGCGTTGAGCGCGTGGTCGACAACATTGCCCGGCCTGCTGCACCCCTCCAGGCACACTAAGTGCAAGAGTCGACCAAAAGATTGGAATTCGGCCTGCAGTTCACATCGATACCCGCGGTGGACCAACCGGACGCACCCAGGGGCTCATTCACAGCGGGGGCGCGGACAGTCGAACACGCCTTCGCCCGACCGGGCACCGCCGGATGTTCGGCGCCGATACGCAGGGTGTGACACCTACTCAGCCGCGAGCACGTCCGAGGCACATCAGTACGAAGACGGGTTGCAGGCAGGCACTGTTCGACACACCGTAGACGCTGTGACACGCTGCAGCACAGGCATTTTCACACTGGCAATGTGGGGTCGGGGGTTCGATTCCCGTTAGCTCCACTTTCGGACACCTGAGGGTCGTTGTTTGAACGCCGACGGTCGTCGGGCCCTCGGGGATCGACCATGTGTCACCCAGAGCAGTCGACTGCGACTTCGAGGGCCGTGCAGATGGCGCGCATCCGTGTCTCGGCGAGCCGGCCAAGCCGATTTACCAACACCCCGACCGAGACGCTTTCGACTGAGTCCAGATTCACCGCGGAGCGGCGCGGGATCGGGTCGGAACCCGGTTCGAGAACAACCTCGCTGGCCAGCCCCCGGATGTTCGTGGTGCACGGTGCGACGAGTGCCCGTTCAAGCCGGGGGATCGCCGCATCGCGCGAGAGCACAACGACTGGACGCCGGCCGTCTCGGCCGTTTCACACCACCAGACCTCTCCGCGTGCCGGAAGTGCGCTCACGAGTCTCCAGCTGCCCGCCGCCACGACGCCAGGTCACCCCACTCGTCGGGCTCATCAACCGGGTGCTCGTCGTAGGCCGCATAGCTCGCATCCACCTCAGCCGATCGATGAAGAGCAAATAACGCTCCGAGAGCCTCATCGATAAGAGTTGGGTCGGTGATTCCCGCCCGCACTTCGCGTGCACTGCTCAACAGCCCGGCATCGACAGTAGTGCTCAGGCGTATGCGATTCACGCCACGATATGCCATGCCCTGGGCAAACTCCTACGCAGGCGGGGTGCGTGGAATGCGGCTGGTTACACAGCACCTTGTACTGAACCGCCAACCCGAGCGGCAAGGCTCGGCTGCTTCACTCTCTAGCCGTGAAGAAGCTCACTGGATTGGTAGCAACGACAATGTCGGTCATCGGGGTTTGCGATCACTGGGTTTCGGGTCGGCTTCTGATGCCTCAGCCCTGGAATTTGGGGCAATCATGATGAAGCGCACCGTGGCATGGGCAGCAGACAACACCCCGCGAGACAAGCTGCCCGACCGACTTGAAGAAGACGTTCGCCTGCAGGACGGGCGGTACAAACGCCTGTTGCAATGGTCCCCGGAGTCTCGGGCGCAATGGTCGCCCAACATGATCGTCTATAAGGTCACCTATGAGACGGACTAGGACACGTCGGCCAGTCCTCCGCGCCGAAGCCGGCGGCTCGGGTTACCTGGGTTCGGATCCCGCCGGCGTCGGCTGGTCGCCCGCATCGAGCTCACCGACGCGCGGTGCGAACTCCGCGCAGCCAGTAAGCGTACCGATCGATACCGTGGGTTTCGATCTGTCAGTTTGAATATCAAACTGACTTATGCCAAGCTAGTGCGATGGGCACAGTCCGACTTGCTGACCTTCCGGGGCGCCCGTGCCCAATCGCTGCCGCGCTGGAACTGGTCGGCGAACGGTGGTCGCTGCTAGTAATACGCGAATTACGTTGGGGTGTTACCCGTTTCGGTGAGATTGTCGCTGGGACGGGTGCGCCGCGTGACCGGATCGCCGCTCGGCTCAGGTCTCTCGAGGATGCGGGTGTCGTCACTCGAACGGCGTATCAGACGTCACCGCCGCGGTTCGACTACGAGCTAACGGACGCCGGCAGGGAACTCGTTCCAGTTCTCGACACACTGCTGTCCTGGGGACTCAATCATGCCGTGGGATCTGACGATCCAGACCGTCTGAGCCACGGCAGAATCCGTCAACTCGAAATGACGACATGACCGCCGAGTTGTCCGAGCCCGCTTACCGCAACGGTTGGGGTCCCGCACGTGAGCGAATCGTAAAGTGGCACGACCCTGGTCCCAGCACCGCGGTCGGATTGTCGATGGCGGGCGTCGAGTACCTCAACGCGATGATCGATGGCACATTGCCGCCGCCGCCGATTGCCGGCCTGATGCAATTCGAGCTCGCCGCCGCTGACCCCGGTCGCGTCGTATTCACTTGCCGCCCCGACGAATCTGCCTATAACCCGATAGGCGCCGTACACGGCGGCCTGGTGTGCACGCTTCTGGACTCCGTGCTCGGGTGCGCCATGCACAGCGTGCTGCCCCAAGGCAAGGGCTACACGTCGGTAGAGATCAAAGTGAACTATCTCAAGGCCGTCCGGCTTTCGAGCGGTCTTCTGACTGCCACAGGGACTGTGGTGAAGTCAGGGGCTCGGGTGGGATTCACTGAGGGCTCGGTCACCGACGCTTCTGGAGCAGTGGTCGCCACTGCGTCGAGCACGCTGCTGGTGTTCGACCTCTGACCGTCGGCGGGGACGACCAGGAAGGGCCGGCGACCGAACTGTCGGCTGGTGGGTGCGCGCCACCGGTGCTGATGGCTGTGCATGCCCACCCCGACGACGAATCCAGTCAGACTGGCGGCACGCTTGCTCGGTACGCGGCCGCGGGAGTACGGACCGTGCTCATCACCTGCACCGACGGCGGTCAGGGCGACGGCGTTGGCGGCGTCAAACCCGAGGCGACCGGCCACAACCCGGGCGTCGTGGCCGCGCAACGATCCGCCGAGCTCGATCGTGCGGCGGCAGCACTCGGCGTCTCCGAAGTCATCAAGCTGGGCTATCCCGATTCCGGAATGCCCAGAGTTTCAGCAGGAGCGATCAGCAGCGTCGCGGGCAGGACAGTATTCAGCAGGTTGGCACTGGGGCCCCTGGTAAAACAGATGGTGGAGTTGATGAGGCTGTACCGGCCCGCGGTACTCCTGACGTATCCGCCTGACGGTATGTCCGGACACCCCGATCACATCCGAGTTCACGACATCGTCGCAGCCGCTCACCGCATCATCGTTGCCGAAACGCCAGCCGATCACGGGACTGCGCCACGGATGTATTACACCGCACTGTCACGGAGCCGCTTGGAGGATGCGGCGCGTATGGCGCGTGAGGTATACGGCGACGGGGCGTGGGTGCCGCCCGCCGAACTAGCTGTTGACGACTCCTCGATCACCACAGTGGTCGACGTCGAAGCCTTCTGGGAGCACAAGTTGAAAGCACTTTCTGCGCACGCAAGCCAGGGCGACGCCGCGGTGCTTCACAAGATCTTCTCGGTGCCCGCCCGCCAGGCACGAAGGCGCGTCGAGGAATTCGTGCGCGCCTTTCCGCCACCTGTTCCAAACGCGCCGACCGTCATCGAGCACGACCTGTTCGGCACGGACAGGCGCTAATCGGCTGTCCTTGTCGGCATCGCCGAGCGTGCCGGCAAGTTCACTGGGTACGCCCCTGCTTCTCTTGGGCCGCTGTCCTGCCAAGAGGTTGGCCGTCGAGTCCACTAGCAGGTTTTCCGCCGGTACCCGCACCCCCTCAAAGATCACCTGAGCGGTCGACTGGCCATGCCGCCCCACTTTGCACTCTTTGCCGAAACGTACTCCAGGGATGCACTTTTCGACGACGAATGCCAAGACACCCTTGGGTCCGGCCACTCCGGTGCGGGCCATAACGACGTAGCGGTCCGAGGTGCTTGCCGCGGAAATGAACTGCTCGACACCGTCCAGAATGTCGTGATCGTCGTCGCGAACAGCGATGGTGTGCAAGCCGACTGGGTCGGAGCCGGCTCCAGGTGCTGTGTGACAGTAACTCGCAACGAGTCCATCGCGGCCAGGCATGTTGCGTGGTGAACGCGGCGTAATCGAATACGGAGGTAATTAGTTGCGGCCCTGAACCACTCGGTCGCGCAATCGTCTGCATCCTTTTTGCAGATGTAATCTGCGGAGTTCGCCATTGTCAACGCGCGAATGTGCGTCGATACTGAGCGACTGAAACGGTATGCGTGCGGTGCCATATATCGCATACCGGCTGTTGTCCCCAACGCTCAGCAGCCGATCCGAAGTGCCGACCATGTTCGCTCAACGCCCGCGGGGCCATCTCGCCCCACATCCACGCCGTGCCGCGCTGGCCGGGTGCGTCGGGCAGGGAAAGGGAAGAGGAAAGCCGAATGACCGAGCAGTCTGCCACCGAAGAATCTCGCTCCGAGAAGGGGCTGGCGCGAGTCGCCCAGTCGTTGGCCAGTTGGACGGAGAAGTGGTTCCCGGACGCGTATGTCGTCGCCCTGGTCGGTGTCGTCGTTGTGGCCGTCGCCGCGCTGGCCAACGGCTCGTCTCCGCAGACGGTCGTGAATGCTTTCGGCGACGGCTTCTGGGACCTGACCGCATTCACCCTGCAGATGGCCATGGTGGTGCTGACAGGCTACGTCGTCGCCACCAGCCCGCCGGTGGCCAGGCTGATTGATCGCCTTGCCACCATGCCGCAAACGGCGAGTAGCGCAGTGAGTTTCGTTGCGTTCCTGTCCATGTCGGTGTCCTTCCTGAACTGGGGGCTCAGCCTGGTGTTCGGTGGGCTGCTAGCCCGGGCGATCGCGCGTCGAACCGATCTGCGGGTGGACTATCGCGCGCTCGGCGCCGCGGCCTTCATGGGGCTGGGCGCCGTATGGGCCCTGGGTTTGTCGTCCTCGGCCGCACAGCTGCAGGCAACCGCCAGCTCGCTACCTGCGGAGCTACTTGAAATCACCGGGGTCCTCGACTTCGGCACCACGATCTTCACGTGGCAGTCCCTGCTGACGTGCGCGATCCTCATCGTGCTGACCGTGGTGATCGCTCATTTTTCCGCACCGAGGGGCGCGGCCATCAGGACCGCTGAGGATCTGGACGTGAACTTGGACGACCAGAACGAAGAGGTGCCGCCACGCTCGCGGCCGGGAGAGTGGCTCGAGTACAGCCGCATCCTGCCCGTGCTGGCGGGCCTGATGACGTTGGGATGGCTGATTTCCCAGCTGCTCACCAAGCCGGTTCTGACCGTCGTCAGCAGCCTGAACGGGTATCTGCTGGTCTTCCTCATACTCGGGCTCGTGCTGCACGGGACGCCACGCAAGTTCCTGCAAGCCGTCGCGAAAGCTGTACCGGCTACCGGCGGCATCCTCGTCCAGTTCCCGCTGTACGCCGCCATGGCGGCGATCCTCACCAAGGCGGAAGGTCGCGGCGGGCAGACCGTCTCGGATCAACTGGCTGCGTTGTTCACGAGCGTCGGCGGCGGGTGGTTCGCGGTCGTCATCGCCCTTTACACCGTCGTGCTCGGCATTTTCGTCCCATCCGGTGGTGGAAAATGGTTGGTCGAGGCCCCCTACGTCATGCAATCCGCTACGGATGTCCAGATGAACCTGGGCTGGACGGTTCAGATCTACAATGTCGCCGAAGCGCTGCCGAACCTGATCAATCCGTTCTTCATGCTGCCCTTGCTGGCGGTGCTCGGGCTCAGGGCCCGCAACCTGGTCGGATTCACGTTCTTGCAGTTCATATTTCACCTGCCGGTGGTCCTGCTACTGGTGTGGCTGCTCGGCATGACATTCGACTTCGTCCCCCCTGTAATGCCCCCTGGACCGTAACCCCAGCATGTTGGCCGCTCGTCTGCATCAACCTCCGTGGCGGCCATCGCAAGACCTTTCTGACCCCATGGGCGAATTCCTGGCGGTCCATGAACTGGCCGCCGCCAGCAGGCGAGGGACGGGTCGGCTCACGAACAGGGCTCCGCTGAGGTGCACGCCGATCACCGACTCGATCGTGGTGGGTGGTCGATTTCGCGTGAACCGGTGAAGCATCCGGCCCGTAGACCCCACTGCGACGTTCTGGGGGTCAGGGCACGGATCTCGACCTTCACCGACCGGAGGGGCCGATCACCGACGAAGGTGTAGACGTACCACTTGTTGCTCCCTTGCTGACGGCGCCACTGGATGTGGAACCCGAGGAAGTCGAACCCCTCGCCCATGTGCACAATTTGGGTCTTCTCCTGCGAAAGGTTCAGGCCCATCGGTGCGAGACATCGGCGATCTGGTCGCGCGATCAACAAGCGCCTCACGGCGCACCCACAGCTGGTGATAGGCGCCGATGACGAACTCCCGGTTCGCACGGGCAGGTGCCCACCAATGACTTCCGACTAGCAACTGCGACGCCGGACGTGGCGGGGATGAAGAACCGCTCACAATGGGCTCATCGTTGTCTCATGGCGCCGTCCGAAGGTGGACCTATCACCCGATCGACGGAAGTAGGAAATCATGGGATACACAACGAGCAAATGGACGCGGGTCGCTGCCGGAGCCGGTGCGGTCGGCGTCGCACTCGCAGTCGGAGTCGCCGCACCGGGGACCGCGTATGCCGGCAACTCCAGCTCGAACTCGTCGAGTAACTCCAGCTCGAACTCGTCGAGTAACTCCAACTCGAACTCGTCGAGTAACTCCAGACTCGAACTCGTCGAGCAACTCCAACTCGAACTCCTCGAGCAACTCCAACTCCAATTCCGGGAGCAACCGGGGCTGGCCGTTCATTCTCCTCCCGCGATGATGGCGGCCTGATCAGGTCATGTAGATGTCCGGTGAGACGTGCGCCCCGGCGATCGCAGATCTTCGCAGGACGATCGCCGGGATACGCCGTGAGAGGAGTCCATTGATGAGGTTTAAAACCCGACCGGTCGTCGAGTTCCTTTGTCGCCCTGAGGACCTGGGTGTGATCGCCGACCCCGTGCCCGCAATGAAGATTCTGCCGGCGTGGTTCAAGCAGTTGCCAGGCATCGACAAGGAGCAGGTCAGCGCGACCAACGACGGACTGACCGTCAAGCGCTGCATGCCGTTTCTCGACGCAATGGCTGCCGGCTGGATTCTGCCGCTGGCGGCGACCGTGCGCCTTGAGATCAGTGATGGCGGAACGATCGTGACCGGTGGCTGGAAGTTCGACCGGGAGATGGTAAGCCATCATGGCCCGGGGCAGGTAGCGGGTTACCCGTATGCACCGCGGCCACCTATGAAGTTCCACAACTACTGGAGCATCCGGACCGCGAAGGGCTGGAGTTGCCTGTTCCTGCCGCCGGTCAACAGGCCCGACGCGGTGGTCCAAGTTTTCGCCGGTGTCGTCGACACCGATACCTATACGGCCCCGATCAATTTTCCCTTCGTGGCCACCGCCTCTGACGGCGTGTACACCCTCGAGAAGGGGATGCCTCTGGTGCAGGTCATCCCCTTCCGCCGGGTGGACGCGGCCATCAGCGGATCGGTGCGGGGCGAGACGCCTGCTGAGCAGGAGGAACGGGTTCGGATTGGTCGCAACACCGAGGCCGGCGCAGGCTGGTATCGCCGCCACGCCCGGGCGTCTCGGCACGAACTGACTCCCGCAGGCTCCCGGTAGGCTTTCCGGGACACACCTGCGGCGCGCCTTGACGGTGGATGCGAGATGCCGTCGAGCGAGTACTAGATGAAGGTTTTCTCATCTAGTACTCATGGGGATGACCCCGCCCGCGGGCACGATGTGATCATGTCCTCTGCGGTGCGCGGTGCGCTGCTGGCCGTCACTGCGATGGCCGGTGTCGCAGCCGGTGCCTTTGGGATCGCCCATACCCTGACCGACCAGTCCGGCCCCACCCCCCCTGTGCCGGTCGAGGTGCGGATCGGTGAGTCCGCGAAAGCGCCGCCCCCTCCGCCGTCGACGATCCCGCCCACACCACCGCCACCACCCGCACCGTCGTCCGTCCTGTCGCCGGCACCGCCGCCCGCCCCGCCCGCATCGGTCGTTAGGCCGCAGCAACCCCCGTCGTCTGCACCGCCCGCACGGGCGACCACGCGGGAACCGACGCCGTCTCCGGTGCCTCGCAAACCCCAGGTCGAGGTCCTCCCTCCGCCATCGGTTTTCGACCACGATGGCGGCGGCGATGACGGCGGCGGCGATGGCGGCGATGATGGCGGCGGCGATGATCGCGGCGGCGATGACGGGGATGACGGCGATGACTGATCCGCCATCGAGGTCCGTCGTGAACCTCACGATCGGCCCGGGCCCGGCGCCGCCCCGAGAGCCCGGCCCGGCGATGCTGTCAACGGCCGAGTTTCCGGTCCCTGCCCCACCTCTGCAACGGGAACGACGCCGGGTACCCGCCCGACTGTTGATCATGGGCTGGGTGCTGCTCCTCATGCTGGGAATGTTGCTCGTCGTCAACCTCGCCACGGGCCAGGCGCTGTACCGGGAGGTCGACGACAAGGTCACCGACGCGCTCGTGCAAGAGGCCGAGGAGTTCGTCGGGGTCGCCGCGGGCGGGGTCAATCGGTCGACCTCACAGCCCTATTCGGGGGTCGAGGAACTTCTCGATAGCCATTTACAGCGCCAGTACCCCGACGACGACGAGGTAGTGGTCGGGGTGCTGCCCGACGGACGGATCGTGCGGCAGCTACGCGACGAGCCATACCCCTTCGCGTCACGCCCCGAGCTGGTCCGCCGGGTCGCGGCGGACCCGTCGGACAGCGGCTCGCTGCACACCGAGGACGGCGAGCTGCGCTGGCGCAAGGTCCTCGTCTGGCCCCCGGACGGAGCGGGAGCGGCCGGGACGTTCATCATCGGATACGCGATCGACCGCGATCGGGCCGAGGTCGCCCACACCATGCGCACCCTGGTTCTGGTCAGCCTGGTATGCCTGCTGCTCGCCGGGGCCGGGGCGTTGCTGGTTTCCGGGCGGATCCTGGCGCCGGTGCGGCTGGTCCGCCAGACCGCCGCCGAGATCAACGCCAAGGATCTGACCCGCCGGATCCCGGTGCGTGGCCGCGACGACATCTCCGCGCTCGCCGAGCAGTTCAACGCGATGCTCGACCGGCTCTCGGGCGCGTTCTCCGCGCAGCGCCAATTCATCGACGATGCCAGCCACGAGCTGCGCACGCCGATCACGATCGTGCGCGGGCACCTCGAGCTGATGGGCGACGACCCGTCCGAACGGGCGGAAGTTATCCGGCTGGTGACCGAAGAGCTCGACAGGATGAGCCGGATCGTCGACGATCTGTTGCTGCTCGCCAAGGCTCCTCGCCCGGATTTCGTTCGCTACGAGCAAGTTTCGGTCGCCGAGCTAACTATCGACATACACGCGAAGGTGCGCGCGCTCGGCCCGCGCCGCTGGCTGCTGGAGGCAGTCGGCGAGGGCACCGCGCAACTCGACCCGCAGCGGATCACCCAGGCGATGGTGGCGTTGGCGCACAACGCCGTCCAGCACACCGTCCCCAACGCGGAGATCCGTATCGGGTCCGCTCTCCGCCACGACCGCGACGCGTCGCTGGTGTCGTTCTGGATCACCGACACCGGTCCCGGCGTCCGGCCCGAGGACGCCGAGGCGATCTTCGAGCGATTCTCCCGGGGGACGCGGGGGCCCGGCGGTTATCGAACCGGCGCGGGTCTCGGGCTGGCCATCGTGCGCGCCATCGCCGAGGCACACCACGGTGCTGTCCAGCTGATCTCCGAACCGGGCCACGGCGCGACCTTCGGCATCGAACTTCCGTCGACGACGCCCGCCCCGCGTGCGGGCATAGAGAGGAGGGCGCCGTGAACCGCATCCTGATCGCCGAGGACGAAGACCGCATCGCTTCCTTCGTAGAGAAAGGCTTGCGGGCCAACGGTTTCACCACGACCGTCGTCGGTGACGGTGACAGCGCTCTCAACCTGGCCAGGTCCGGAAGCTTTGACCTGGTGGTACTGGATCTGGGACTGCCGGGCCGGGACGGGTTCACCGTGCTGCGGCTACTGCGGGAGGCTCGGGTGGTGACTCCGGTGATCATTCTGACCGCGCGGGACACCGTGGACGACACCGTGGCCGGTCTCGAGGGCGGCGCCGATGATTACATGACCAAGCCGTTCCGCTTCGAGGAGCTGCTGGCCCGGGTCCGGCTGCGGCTGCGGGCCGGGGAGAGCACCCCCGAGGTGAGCGTGCTGGTCACCGACGGTGTGTCGCTGGACCTGCGCACCCGACGCGCGAAGGTGGGCGACCGGACGATTGACCTGACGGCCCGGGAGTTCGTGCTGCTGGAGCTGTTCCTGCGCCATCCGGGCCAGGTGCTGTCCCGAGAGCAGATCCTGTCCCACGTCTGGGGTTACGACTTCGACCCCGGCTCCAACATCGTCGACGTCTACGTCCGGACGCTACGCCGCAAGCTCGGCGCCGAGCTGATCGGGACCGTCCGGGGGATGGGCTACCGACTAACCTGATCGCGAGCGTCGGGGACGTGACGGGCTCGGTGCGGATTCATTCGTCTGACCGCGACGGAAGCTGCGACAAACGACTCCAGCCAGCGCGCCGATGAGGAACACCGCAACCACAGACGCTGCGGCTTCATCGCACCGCACGAGCCAACAGAGCGCGCGGGCGAGTGGACAGCGTTTCGACTCCGCGCAACCCGTAAGCCTCAACCATTCCTGGGTGCGGGAGTATGACGTGCAGAAGGAAGCTCTCGCCGTATCCTGACCTCGAGGGGAACGCACTGTGACTGACTACGTGATCCCGACGCCTGTGACCGCTTCGCTTCCTGTAAGCACCGGCGCCCTGCGGTTTCCCATCCGTCGAGTGTTCTGCGTCGGACGCAACTACGCAGCCCACGCCCGCGAAATGGGAAAGGATCCCGATCGCGAACCGCCCTTCTTCTTCATGAAACCCGCCGACGCCGTCATCGACGCGGCCGGCGTCATTCCATACCCCATGCTCACCGCGGAGTTCCATCACGAGATCGAAATGGTGGTGGCCTTGAAGGCCGGCGGGACCAACGTATCGCCGGATGACGCCCTGGATCTCGTCTGGGGCTACGGCGTCGGCGTCGACCTCACACGTCGTGACATTCAAGACGAAGCCAAGAAGCTCAGCCGGCCGTGGGACTGGGCTAAAGGCTTCGACGCATCGGCGCCGTGCAGCGCGATACATCCGTTTGAGACCGTCGGTCACCCCGACAAGGGCGCAGTCTGGCTCACAGTGAACGGTGTGGTCAAACAGCGGGGCGACCTCAAAGAGCTGATTTGGTCCATCCCGGAAGTGATCAGTTACATCTCGCAAGCGGTCGCCCTCGCGCCGGGCGATCTTATTTTCAGCGGAACTCCCGCCGGCGTGGGTCCGCTGCAGCCGGGTGACGACGTCAGCGGCGGCGTCGAGGGTGTTGCTGAATTCTCATTCACCATCGGTCCGCGCCCCTGAGGCGGACGAATTAGCAGCTTGGTGCCGAATGTGGCGGGCGGGGTCACCGGCCGGGTTTCATCCACCCCTGACAGCACGTACACACCGGCTTCTAGGAAGGCAGCGATGACCGTCCCGTTCTCGTGGGATCTGCCCTACCCCTGGCCACGCAAACCCGTGCTGGCGCGCAATATGGTCTGCACGTCTCAGCCGCTTGCCGCGCAAGCCGGGCTGGCGATGCTCGCCGACGGCGGCAGTGCGGTCGATGCGGCGTTGGCCGCAGCGATCACCCTGACCTTGGTCGAGCCGGTGTCCAACGGGATCGGCTCGGACGCCTTCGCCATCGTGTGGGACGGCGGGAGGTTGCACGGGTTGAATGCCTCGGGGCGGTCACCGGCGGCGTGGACGCCGGAGTACTTCCGCGGCGGCCCGGTTCCGGAGCGGGGCTGGAATTCGGTGACTGTTCCGGGCGCGGTGTCGGCTTGGGCCGAGCTGCACGCCCGGTTCGGCCGGCTGCCATTCGCGCGCCTCTTCGAGCCGGCGATCGGCTACGGCCGAGAGGGGTTCCTCGTCTCGCCGACGGTGGCCGCACAGTGGGCCGGACAGGTGCCGGCGCTGTGGTCGCAGCCCGGGTTCGCCGAGGCGTTTCTTCCGGATGGACGGGCGCCGGCGCCGGGGGAGCGGTTCCGGCTGCCCGAGCACGCGGCGACGCTGGAGACGATCGCGGCGACGGGCGGTGAGGCGTTCTATCGGGGCGAGCTGGCGGCGACGATGGAGGCGCATTCGACCGCGAACGGCGGTGCGATGCTGGCCTCCGACTTGGCTTCGCACCGAGTGGACTGGATCGATCCGATCAGCATCGACTACCGCGGCTATACGCTGCACGAGCTTCCACCGAACGGCCAGGGGATCGTTGCGTTGATCGCGCTCGGCATCCTGGAGCACTTCGACATGGCTTCGCTCCCTGTGGATTCGGCTGACAGCGTGCACCTGCAGATCGAGGCGATCAAGCTGGCCTTCGCCGACGCGCTGGCCTATGTCGCCGACATCGACGACATGCCGGTGCGGCCCCATCAGCTGCTGGACGCCGAGTACCTCAGGCAGCGGTCCACGCTGATCGACCCGGTGCGGGCCACGCCGGTGTCGGCAGGCAGACCACCAAAGGGCGGCACGGTGTATCTCACTGCGGCCGACGCCGCCGGGATGATGGTGTCGATGATTCAGTCCAACTACGACGGCTTCGGGTCCGGCGTGGTGGTGCCGGGCACCGGGATCTCGTTGCAGAACCGCGGCACCGGCTTCAGCACGTCTCCGGGGCACCCGAATCTGGTGGCGCCGCGAAAGCGTCCGTACCACACCATCATTCCGGGCTTCCTTACCCGGGACGGTGCACCGGTGATGAGCTTCGGCGTGATGGGCGGCACCATGCAGCCGCAAGGTCATCTGCAACTGGTGGTGCGCATTGCCGACTACGGTCAGAACCCGCAGGCGGCGTGCGATGGACCGCGGTTCCGTTGGCTATATGGCATACAGGTGAGCCTGGAGAACGGCTTCCCACGCGCGACGGTCGACGAGCTGCGCAGGTTCGGACACGATCTCGTCTTAGTCGACGATTACAACCAATTCGGGAGCTGCCAGGCGATCTGGCGCTTACCCGACGGGTACCTCGGGGCGAGCGACCCGCGTCGCGACGGGCAGGTCGCCGGTTTCTAGACTCATTCGCCCTGACCACGGCCGGCCCGACGCCGTGCTCCTGACCACCGCGGCGACCCATCCGAAGGAGTCAGAGTTCCGACGAGCTGCGCCAGAGGTCGACGCCTGCCTCCGTGGCGTACTCGTCGATCGACGTCAGCTCGGCATTGGAGAACTCGAGGTTGGTCAGCGCGCCTAGGTTTTCGTCGAGCTGAGCGACGCTCGATGCGCCGATGAGCGTCGATGCGACGACTGGGTCGCGCAGCACCCATGCGAGTGCCATCTGCGCGAGAGATTGCCCGCGCGCGTCGGCAATGGTTTTCAGCCCACGGATCTTTGCGAGAACCCCATCTGTGAGCGCCGCTGCGGAAAAGGTGGGACGTGAAGTGGCGCGGTCGATGTCGGCGGCATCTTCGGTCGCGTACCGGTCGGTGAGCAGGCCCTGCGCCAGGGCCGTGAACGAGATCGCACCCATGCCGGCCGCGCGCAGCTCGTCTGTGAGACCCGATTCGATCCATCGGTTGAGCAAGTTGTAGGACGGCTGGTGGATGACCAGGGAGATGCCGGCCCGGTCAGCGATCGCCTTGGCTTCGGCGGTGTGTTGGGCGGAGTAGGACGAGATGCCGACGTAACGGGCTTTGCCAGACCGAACCGCGCTGGCCAGCGCACCGACCGTCTCGTCCAAGGGTGTCCCGGCGTCGAACCGGTGCGAATAGAAGATGTCGACGTAGTCGATCGAGAGCCGGCTGAGGGAGTCGTCGAGGCTCGAGAGCAGATAGTTGCGGGAGCCCAACTGTCCCTGCGGGCCTGGCCACATGTCCCATCCGGCCTTGGTCGAGAGGATGAGCTCATGCCGATAAGGCCTGAAGTCGCTGCGCATCATCCTGCCGAAGTTCTCTTCGGCAGAACCGTACGGTGGTCCATAGTTGTTGGCCAGGTCAAAGTGTGTGATGCCCTTGTCGAACGCGTGCCGCAGCACCTCGCGCTGGATGTCGAAGGGGCGGTTGTCGCCGAAGTTGTACCAGAGCCCGAGCGAGATGGCGGGCAGGATCAGACCCGAGTTGCCGACTCGGCGGTACACCATGGAGTCGTAGCGATCCCGCGATGCGCTCCACGGATCCAAGGTGTGCGGCACGCCTTCATAGTCGAAATCGATGCTCATGCCAGTCACCCTAGTTGCGCACCTTCTGGCTCAGCTCCGGTACGGCGCCGGCAGAGGGATGCGGTGGTTTGCCGCAATCAGCGGTGGCTTCAGGCGCGACCGTCGACCGCTGCCGCGCCGTCGTCCGACATGTGTCCGTACATCCCCGGTATTCACCCCGCAACCTGGCCAAGTCCGTCGCCGCCACGTGATCAACGTGCCGGTGAGACAGCCTGGCACAGCGAGGAGCGCGGCGCGCCTCGTGCGAGGCCGGGTTCCGCTGCGCGAGTGCCTGCTACTCGGCGGTCTCCGCGTTGTCGGGGTTCTGGGCCCACAGGTCGGGGCCGAAGACTTCATAGTGGATCCGCTCGCCGGAGACGCCCTTGTCGAGCAGGGCCTTGCGGGTCGCCTGCATGAACGGCAGCGGACCGCACATGAACACCGTCGCGTCCGAAGGGATCTCGATGTCCGACAGGTCCATGAACCCGGGGAGAGCCGGGTGCAGCGTGGGCGCGGAC
Organism: uncultured Actinomycetota bacterium; assembly: GCA_963771335.1. Classification (GTDB taxonomy): domain Bacteria; phylum Actinomycetota; class Actinomycetes; order Mycobacteriales; family Mycobacteriaceae; genus Mycobacterium. The sequence continues at coordinate 39,406 of CAVYTD010000016.1, forward strand.
GCGGCGTCCTCCTCGTACCAGTTCTGCGCCTTCGCGTCGCCCATGGAGAGCACCTGTCGGCGCAGGTTGGCGTAGAGCGCGTGGTTTGTGTGCGAGGTGTCGGCATGGAAGATCCGCACCTGACGCTCTGGCTGGCGACGCGACAGGTCCTCGACGATGGCCGCGATCGGCGTGATCCCGATGCCCGCCGAGACGAGCACCAGCGGGCCGTCCGACTCGTCGAGCACCAGGTCACCGCACGGCTGCGAGACGTCCAGCACCGTGCCGGGTTTCGCGTTGTCTCCCAGCCAGTTCGAGACCTGGCCATCCGGCGTGCCCCCGGCGCCGCGGACGCGCTTGATGGTCACCCGGAGCGAATCGCCTCGTGGCCCCGAGGAGATCGTGTACTGCCGCGGCTGCCGCTCACCGCCCGGCAGGTCGACGGCGATCGCGACGTACTGGCCGGTCCGATGTTCGGGGGTGTTGCCCTCGACCGGGGCGAGGACGAGCGAGAAGATCTCCGGGCTCTCCTCCATCCGCTCGACGACCCGGTACTTGCGCCACGGTTGCTCAGGGTCGGTGCCCCCGAGCGCGTAGAGACGGGCCTCCTCGGCGATGAGCTGGCAGCCGAAGAGCCAGTAGACCTCGTCCCAGGCGGCCGCGACCTCGGGGGTGACGGCGTCGCCGAGGACCTTGCCGACGGCCCACATGAGGTGGTGGCCGACGATCGGGTACTCGTAGGACTTGATCCCCAGCGACACGTGCTTGTGGGCGATCCGGCGCATGACCGGACCGAAGTCGGGCGCGTCCGGGTCGATGAGGTTCACCGCGAACGCGACGACGCTGGCGGCCAGTGCTTGCGGCTGCTCACCGATCGCCTGGTTCGCCTTGTTGAACACCCGCATCAGCTCGGGGTGCGCTGCGAACATGTGCGGGTAGAACGCCTTGGTGATCTCGACGGAGTTCTCGGCGACGACGCCGGCAGTCGCCTTAACGATAGCGGTGGACTGGAGGGATAACACGGGGACTCCTTTGACGACGGACCGGCGAACAAAACCGCTGGACGATCCGACGGGACCGGTCGAGAGGCGAGGCGCACCCAGGTGCGACTCGCCTTGGAGGATTAACAGGGCGCAGGCATGGACGGTAGCCGCCTCGACGGTTCGTCCTATCTTCGCGCGGTCGTAAACAGCTTCCGACGCAGTCCCTACCTAGAAGCATCGCATGCCGTACGCCCATTGATACGCCGATCAGCCCCATTTTTTCTGGCACTTCTGACTTTCGTGGGTGCGTTGCTGATCTGAGGGGGGCGCACGTCGTTGTCGCGTAAGGTTTCTGACTTGTCTCGAAGGTCACGAACCAAGGGAGAGGCGGGGTTCCCCGCGAGCGCCTATTGCATGTCGCCCAGAGCGAATAAGACGCCATGACACCGGGCTTGACTGGTCCGCTCCACCGGGCGCGATTCGACGCAGTTCTGAGCGACCCAGAGGAGCCTCGGTGTAGCGAAGAGATAGCGGAATTGATGAACGAAAAAGGCGGTGTGGGTGCCGACGGCCGGCCGAGAATGCCGCACGAAGGCGTGCCACGAAGGCTGCCGGCGGACGCTGAACTCTCGGCAGCCCACGATCGCCACCAAGCCGAACGACCGTCTGTGCCGAATCCATGACATGGATCCGGCCGTCATCGGGACAGCCGTGTCAGGAGGCCGATCGTGCTGCAGCGGATCACCGGGCTGGCCGCCACCGCGCCGCGGCGCGTCCTGACCGTCACTGCGCTGCTGATGCTCATCGCCGGTGTGTTCGCGGTGCCGGTCACCAAGAGCCTGTCGCCCGGCGGGTTTCAGGATCCCGCGTCGGAGTCCGCGCGGGCGACGCAGCGGCTCGCCGAGAAGTTCGGACAATCCGACCTACAGGTGATCTTCATGGTCACTGCGCCCGACGGGGTGCAGGGGCCAACTGCGCGGGCTGCGGGGGAGGACATCGGCCAGTACCTCACCAACGCGCCGGGGGTCACGGGAGTGGTGTCGGCGTGGACGGCACCACCGCAGGCCGCGGGCGGTCTCATCAGCGTCGACGGCAGGTCGGGCCTGGTCGTCGCGGGGATCTCCGGGGGCGAGAAGGAAGCGCCGCAGCGCGCGCAGGCCCTGACTGACGCGGTCATGGAGGCCGCGGAGCGCCAACACCGCGACGTGACCGTGCTGGCGGGAGGGTCGGCCGATGGTGTTCGCGCAGATCAACTCCCAGACCGAGGGTGACGTGTTGGTGATGGAGGCAATCGCCATCCCCGTCAGTTTCGCGGTGCTGGTGTGGGTCTTCGGGGGTCTGCTGGCCGCGGCGCTGCCGGTGGTGGTCGCCGGGTTGGCGATCGTCGGCTCGTTGGCGATCCTTCGGCTGATCGCGCTGGCCACCGATGTATCGATCTTCGCCCTGAACCTGTCGACTGCCCTCGGATTGGCATTGGCCATCGACTACACGCTGCTGATCGTCAGCCGGTATCGCGATGAGATCGCCGGGGGTGCGGACTGCGATGAGGCGCTGTGCCAGACCATGCTCACCGCGGGACGCACCGTGGTGTTCTCGGCGACGACGGTGGCGCTGTCGCTGGCCGCGATGGTCCTGTTCCCGATGTACTTCCTCAAGTCGTTCGCCTACGCAGGCATCGCAACGGTGGCACTGTGCGCGGTGGCCGCGCTCGTCGTCACCCCGGCAGCCATCGTGGTGCTCGGGGCCCGCCTCGACGCGTTGGACGTGCGCCGCGGCATCCGGCGGCTGCGCGGCCGCGACGAACCACCGCCCACGCCGCTGCGGCGACAGTTCTGGTACCGATGGACGACTTCGGTGATGCGGCACGCGCTGCCCATCGGGCTGGCCGGCTCCGCGGTGCTGCTCGCGGCCGGCCTGCCGTTCCTGGGGATCACCTGGGGTTTCCCCGACGATCGCGTCCTGCCGGAGACAGCGTCGGCCCATCAAGTCGGTGACCGAATGCGCGAGGGTTTCGCCGACGACTCCGCCAGCGCCGTGACCATCGTCATACCCGACATGGCGGACCTGGCCGGACCCGATATCGAGCGCTACGCCGCGGGGCTGTCGTCAGTGGCTGACGTCGGGGCGGTCAGCGCGCCCACCGGCATCTTCACCGCCGGGACGAAGGTCGGTGCCCCGACGCCATCCGCGGGGATCGCGGACGGCAGTGCCTTCCTGACGGTGAGCAGCAGCGCGCCGTTGTTCTCGCCGGCATCCGAGGCGCAGCTCGACCGCCTTCGCGAGGTTGCCACCCCGGGGGGGCGTGCCGTCGAGTTCACCGGTATGGCCCAGGTCAACCGCGACAGCGTCGCGGCGATCACCTCGCGGGTGCCGCTGGTGCTGGCCGTCATCGCCGTCGTCGCGTTCGTGCTGCTGTTCCTGCTGACCGGCAGCCTGGTTCTGCCGATCAAAGCGCTTGTGCTCAACGTTCTTTCGCTGACCGCCGCGTTCGGCGCGCTGGTGTGGATCTTTCAGGAAGGCCATCTCGGGGCATTCGGAACCACACCCACCGACACGCTGGTCGCCGCCATGCCCATCCTGCTGTTCTGCATCGCGTTCGGACTGTCGATGGACTACGAGGTCTTCCTGATCGCCCGGATCCGCGAGTACTGGCTGGCCAGCGAACGCACCCGCGCGGACATCGACGACAGCGTGGCCCTCGGGCTGGCCCGCACCGGGCGGGTCATCACGGCCGCCGCGCTGGTCATGTCGATCTCTTTCGCCGCCCTGATCGCCGCGCAGGTGTCGTTCATGCGGATGTTCGGCGTGGGCCTGACTCTGGCGATCCTGGTCGACGCCACGCTGGTGCGGCTGATCCTGGTGCCGGCCTTCATGCGCATTCTGGGACGGTGGAACTGGTGGGCGCCCGCGCCCCTGACGCGGCTGCACCAGCGTATCGTTGTCCGCGAGGTCACTTCCTCACGGGGAAAGCACTGGTCAAAGCCCCGAAGAAATTTTCTTCCTCGTCAACCAAACCGAAGCTACACCGGCTCCGAATGACCTACGCACGCTAAGTTCCGCAACGGGGCGGACTTCGCGTCGCTGTCAGACAGCCGGACCGAGTGTGGCGAATGGGGACACTGAGTTGCCGAGCATGCGAGATCGACTTCTGCCAGTTTCCGGGCGTAACTGTTGGAGGGGGAGCCGTTGAACGGTGGTGACGGCGGAACGCGTGCCCTTGTTCCGCCGTATCGGCGCATCCGTGCGCACCGCGGCCGTTCCGGAATGGGTGTTCCCGCTCACTGGCGTAACGATGTGCGTACCGCTGTGCGGGCACATCTGAGCGAGTTCGTGGCCGTACAGTGCTGCACCGACCTGGGCGCCGCCAAGGTCGACGTCGCAGGCGAGATACTGTCCGGGTTCGTCGACGGCGGCAAGTACGTGCGATCGACGTTCATGTACCTCGGCTGGTTGTGTGGTGCGGGGGAAGATGACTCGGCGCTGCGCGCATCGGCCAGCCTCGAACTCTTCCACGCGTTCGCCCTGATGCAGGACGACGTCATGGACGAATCGGCTCTGCGTCGTGGCCGGCCCGCTGCGCACGTGATGTTCAGCCGTTGGCACCGCGAGGCCGCGCTGACGGGCGCCTCCGACCGATTCGGTGAGTCGGCCGCTGTACTGCTCGGTGATCTCTGTCTGGTGTGGGCGGCCAAGATGCTGCGGGAGAGCGGTATCGGCGCCGACGCGCTGGCCCGGGTATGGCCCCGATACGACGACATGCGCATCGAGCTGGCCATCGGCCAGTTCGCCGACCTGGTCAACGACGCGCATGCCTTCCCGACTCTCGAGGACGTGCTCGATGTGCTCAGGCGGAAGTCGGGCAACTACACGGTGCGCCGGCCGTTGGAGATCGGATCGGCGATGTCCGGATGCGCGCCGGAGGTCATCGATGCGCTCGGCGGTTACGGTGCCGCCATCGGCGAGGCCTTCCAGTTGCGCGACGACCTGCTCGGTGTGTTCGGGTCACCCACTTTGACCGGTAAATCGGTGGGCACCGACCTGGCCGCGCAGAAGGCGACCAGCGTCGTCATCGCTGCCCATCGGTTGGCCGACACCGCGCTGCGGCGACAGCTCTCGGAGCTGATGAGCACCTCTGCGCTGGGCCCCGCCGACACGGAACGCTGGCGATCGCTGATCATCGCCAGCGGCGCCGTGCAGTGGATCGAACAGCTCATCGACGAGCGCCTGGCCCGCGCGCTGGGTTGCCTCGACTCTGCCGAGATTCCCGAAAAGATCCGTGCCGCACTGGAAGAGATGGCAGTTATCTGCACCGAAAGGGCCGCTTGATGCGCATCGTCGAGGGTAAAACCGATCGAGTCGTCATTGTCGGCGCCGGGCTGTCCGGTTTGTCCGCGGCGCTGTATCTGGCTGGGCGCGGACGCAACGTCACCGTCGTCGAACGCGGCGCGGTTCCCGGCGGCCGAGTCGGGCGGGCCGACATCTCCGGCTATCGCCTCGACACCGGTCCGACGGTGTTGACGATGCCGGACATCATCGACGACGCCTTGTCCGCGGTGGGCGAAACGCTGACCGACCGCCTCGAACTGCTGCCGGTGCACCCGGCGTACCGGGCGATGTTCGCCGACGGCAACACGTTGGAGGTCCACACTGAGGCGGACGCGATGTTCGCCGAGATCGAACGGTTCTCCGGAAGTGCCGGAAGCCGACGGCTACCTGCGTCTGCGTGCCTGGCTGACCGAGCTGTACCGCACCGAGTTCGACGGGTTCATCGGCGCCAACTTCGATTCGCCGCTGTCCCTGGTGACCCCGCAGCTGGCCCGGCTGGCGGCGCTGGGAGGGTTCCGGCGCTGGGACAAGGTGATGCGCCGATTCCTCAACGACGAACGGCTGCTTCGGGTGTTCACCTTTCAGGCGCTGTATGCGGGCGTTCCGCCGCGGAGCGCGCTGGCGGTCTACGCGGTGATCGCCTACATGGACACCATTGCCGGCGTGTACTTCCCACGTGGCGGGATGCGGGCAGTGCCCGACGCGATGGCGGCCGCCGCAGCTGATGCCGGAGTCGAATTCGTCTACGACTCAACGGTATCCAAACTGGAGCGGAGCGGGTCCAGGGTCACGGCGGTGCACACGCAGACGGATCGGCGCATTGCCGCCGACGCCGTCGTGCTCACTACCGAGCTCCCCGACACGTACCGACTGCTGGGCCGCACACCGCGCCGGCTGCTGAAACTGCGCCCGGCACCGTCGGCCGTGGTGGCCCATGTCGGGTGCCCAGCGGTTGATGAGGGAATCGGGCACCACACGATTGTGTTCGGTGACGCCTGGGACCAGACCTTCCGCGACATCATCGACGAGGGGCGCGTCATGGGTGACCCGTCGCTGCTGGTGACCCGGCCGACCGCCGGGGACCCCGAGTCTGGCGCCACCCGGTCGCGATCTGCTCTATGTCCTGGCGCCCGCGCCGAACACCGAAGTGGGACAGGTAGATTGGGACGCCACCTCGTCGGCTTACGTCGAGGAGATGCTCGGAGCGGTCACCGCGCGTCTTCCCCAGCTCGGCGACGATCTCGAGCTGCTGCAGGTGGTGACGCCCGCCGACTGGGGCCGGCAGGGCATGGCTGCGGGAACCCCGTTCGCGCTGGCGCACACGTTCGCCCAGACCGGACCGTTCCGGCCGGCCAACACGGTGCGCGGCGTCGACAACGTGGTGTTGGCCGGTTCCTCGACCGTGCCGGGAGTGGGCGTGCCCACCGCGATCATGTCCGGGCGGCTGGCCGCCGACCGGATCACCGGAGTATCGACACGCAGTCCGAAACGCGAGGTGTATCAACGATGATCGGATCCGAACTCGACGCCGCCGGTGTGCGGGACCCGTCACTGCGCGCGGCGTTCCGGCAGTGCCGCGAGATCAACGCCCGCGACGGCAAGACCTTCTTCCTGGCCACCCGGTTGCTGGCGCCCAGGCAACGGCCAGGCGTGCACGCGCTCTACGGGTTCGCCCGGCGCGCCGACGACATCCTCGACGACTTCGATGCCCGCGGCACCGAGGCGCGGGGCGAGGAGCTTCAGGCGCTGTCCACGAAGCTGTTCAATTGCCTGGTGGAGAATCAGGCATGCGACGACGACCCGACCCTGACGGCGGTGGTGCACACCGCACGCAAGTACCACATCGGATGGGACCTCTTCGACGACTTCCTGACGTCGATGCGGATGGATCTGACGGTGACCGACTACCCGGATCGGGCGGCGTTGGAGCGCTACATGTACGGGTCCGCGGAGGTGATCGGACTGCAGCTGCTGCCGATCCTGGGCACTGTCGGCCCGCGGGAAGACGCAGCACCGCACGCGGCAGCGCTCGGAAAGGCCTTCCAGCTCACCAACTTCATCAGGGATGTCGACGAGGACCTGCGCCGCGGCAGGGTTTACCTGCCCGCCGACGAGCTCGCCTCCCACGGCGTCGACCGGGAGCTGCTGAGCTGGTGCCAGACCAATCGGCGCACCGACCCCCGGGTGCGTCGAGCGCTGATGGATCAAGACGCCGCGGCACGTCAGGTCTATGCCGTGGCCCGGCAAGGCATCGAGATGCTGGCCCCGGCGTCGCGCCCGTGCGTCGCGACCGCGTTGACGCTGTACTCGGAGATCCTGGAGCGTGTCGAGGAGATCGATTTCGAGATCTTCGGCCAGTCGCGCCACAGTCGGTAAAGCCCGGCGACTCGCGGTCGCCGGCAGTGGAATCGTGCAGTCGTGGAGTGCACGGCGACGGCATGGGAGTAGGTGAAGCGTGGATCGCTGGCATTACCTGATCGTTCTCGGTGCCTGCCTCCTGATCACCGCTCCGCTGGAGTTGTTCGGCCGCGGTGTCTATCGTCAGCCACGGCGGTTGCTCGGCGCGCCTTGTTCCCGTCGTGGCGGTGTTCCTCGTCTGGGACCTCATCGCCATCATCGCCGGCGTCTGGTGGTACAACCCGCGCTACATCCTGGGCGTGAAGCTACCCGGTGAGGTGCCGCTGGAGGAAGTGCTGTTCTTCCTGGTGGTACCGCTGTGCGGGTTGTTGACCTACTCCGCAGTCGATTCCATTCTCTCGATGGTCAGCCGTCGGCGTACCAGGCTTAAACCGATGAGCGGTCTGGGTTACACGCTGCCTGCGGTTCTCGCGGTTCTCGCGGTGTGTGTGCTCGAATTGCGGGTATTGCGCACCGGGCTCTTCCGCCGACCCGCGTATTGGATCTCGATGGTCATCGTGGTGGGCTTCCAGATCCCGGTCGACGGCTGGCTGACCAAACTCAGTGCGCCCATTGTGCTCTACGACGACCAGCACACCACCGGGGTCAGGTTTCCGTTCGACATCCCGATCGAGGATTACCTCTTCGGCTTCGCGCTGGTGACCGCAGTGTTGTTGCTCTGGGAGCGGCGGCGACCGCAGACCGATATGGCAGATCACCCATGAGCCAGACTGATCGATTGCGCCAGACGTTGCCCGCCCCCGCGGGTCGCAGTGACGCCGGGTCGCTGTCGCGGGTGCCCCGCGTCGTCGTCGTCGGCGCCGGCATCGCCGGACTTGCCGCGGCGGCCGGGCTCAGCGAGCGGGGCGTCAGCGTCGATGTCGTCGAGGCCAGGGACTATCTCGGCGGCCGGGTCGGCGGCTGGCCCGACACCCTCGGTGACGGTTCGCCCTCGGCCATGAACCGGGGTTTCCACGCGTTCTTCCGCCAGTACTACAACCTGAGAACCCTACTGCGCCGTGCTGATCCGCACCTGTCGGCGCTGACCCCGGTCGATGACTATCCCCTGATCGACGCGGTCGGACGCAGTGACACTTTCCGCGGGTTGCCTCGCACCCCACCGCTGAACGCGTTGGCCTTCGCACTGCGCAGTCCGACTTTCCGGCTACGCGATCTGGTCCGCCTCGACGCCAAGGCCGCCGCCCCGCTGGCGACGGTATCGGTCCCGCACACCTACCACGAACTCGACGACATCGATGCAGGCACATTCCTTCAAGACATCAACTTTCCCGATGCAGCAAGGCATCTGGCTTTCGAGGTGTTCGCCCGCAGTTTCTTCGCCCGGCCCGAGAAGCTGTCGGCAGCCGAGCTCGCGACGATGTTCCATATCTACTTCCTCGGGTCGAGCGAAGGCCTGTTGTTCGACGTCGCGAACGCGAACTTCGATGTGGCACTGTGGAACCCGTTGCAGAAGTATCTGGAATCCCGCGGTGTGCGCTTTCACACCGGCCTGGCAGTCGACGGCCTGACCGTGGCCTCCGACCTGCGGGTGGCATGCGGAACCGGTGCCGGGTTCACCGCCGACGCCGCGGTACTGGCCACCGATGTCGCCGGATTGCGGCGCATCGTTGCGGGATCGCCCGGTCTCGGCGACGAGGACTGGCGTCACCGCGTCGCCGAGCTGCACAACGCGCCGCCGTTCGTCGTGCTGCGCCTGTGGTTGGACCGTCCGGTACGTGCCGATCGCGCCCCCTTCATGGGCACGGGTGGCCGCCCGCCGCTGGACAACGTCAGTGTCCTGGAACGCTACGAACGCGAAGCGGCACAGTGGGCAGCCCGAACCGGGGGATCGGTGGTGGAACTGCACGCCTACTCGGTAACCGAACCCGACGCCGTGGTGCGTGACGAGTTGGTGGCACGCATGCACGAGCTCTACCCCGAGACCGCAGGCGCGTCGATCGTCGACGAACGATTGTTGCGCCGCGATGACTGCCCGCGATTCGCGCCGGGAGATTTCGCCCGGCGGCCCGCAGTGCTGACACCGGAGCCGCGAGTGGTGCTGGCGGGCGACGGAATTCGTATCGACCTACCGGTGGCACTGATGGAGCGCGCCGCGACCACCGGGTGGGTCGCCGCCAACCATCTCCTCAGTCACTTCGGTCTGGCCGGGCATGTGGTGCACACTGTTCCCAACAATGGTCGATCGGCGCTGCTGCGCCGCCTGGCGGTGCGCGGAGGAAACCCACGTCGATGAGCAAGATGTCCGACTTGCGTGAATTGGCGGCCAAAGCGTGGCCGTTCCAGACGCTTCCACCGCTCGATTGGTCAGCGCAGGCTCCTACCTACCGGGAAGCTGATCCGGCGGTGATACGGGCCGCCGTCGCGCGTGCGCAGCGCCGCCCGAGCGGCAACTGGTTCGTGTTCGCGGCCAGCTCGCAGATCGCGGCGAAGGCTTGGGGGACCACCGTGGCGGGGGTGCCGCTCGTCGCCTGGCGCGCAGCCGACGGAGGGCTGCGGGTGGCGCCGAGGGCGTGTCCGCACCTCGGCGCGGACCTGGCCACGGCCACGGTCGAATGCGGCACGTTGGTGTGCCCGTGGCACGGCCTGCGGCTCTCGGACAGGAGTCGCGGTGCGTGGCAACCGTTTCCGGCGTACGACGACGGGGTGTTGTGCTGGGTTCGCCTTGACGCCGTCGGCAACGAAGTGCCCACCGACGCTCCCATCGTCCCGGTCCGCCCACCGGCTCCGCGGCTGGCCGCGGTGGCGCGGGTCGAAGGGGTCTGTGAGCCTCGCGATGTCGTCGCCAACAGGCTGGATCCGTGGCATGGGGCGTGGTTTCACCCGTACTCCTTCAGCCGACTCGAGGTGCTCAGCTCACCGGCCTCTGACGTCGACCTTCCCGACGAGTCCGATCGCTTCGTCGTGGCCGTCACGTTCCGGATGGCCAGGCTGGGTGTACCGGTCATCGCCGAGTTCAGCACGCCCGGTCCGCGCACTGTGGTGATGCGCATCGTCGATGGCGAAGGTCATGGCAGCGTGGTGGAAACACACGCCACGCCACTGGGCGCCGGGCGGGACGGCCTGCCGCGCACCGCGGTTGTGGAAGCCGTCATCGCACATTCCGATCGGCGCCATTTCGGAAAGGCGCTGCTCGTCGCCCCGGTGATCAGATCTCTGATGGGGATCGCGGCGACCAGGCTGTGGCGTGACGACCTGGCCTACGCCGAACGTCTCTACGAGCTGAGATCCTGATTCCGCCGCCCGATGCCCGCCGCATCCAGCAATGGAACCTGCTCGATCGCCCACGGGCTGATGGCCCACGGAAGCTGCACGGCCGCGCGCAGCTGATGCCACGCCACCCACGCGGTGTCCATTATCTCGTTCGGATCGGCGTTCACGGAACCGACGGCGCGGGCGCAGAACACCGGACACACCTCGTTCTCGGCGACGCCGTCGGAATCGATCGCGTGGTAGCGAAAATCGGGCAGCACACAATGCACATCCACGACGTCGACGCCCAGTTCATCGTTCGCCCGGCGCACCACCGCGTCATCCAGCGGTTCGCCGGGTGCGGGGTGTCCGCAGAACGAGTTGGTCCAGATACCCGGGAAGGCCCGTTTGTCCAGGGCCCGCCGGGTCAGCAGCACCCTTCCCGCGTCGTCGAAGAGGTAGCAGGAGAACGCCAGATGCAGTGGCGTACCCCGGTGATGCACCTGCGACTTGGGCGCCGTGCCTATGCTGCGGCCCGCATCGTCGAGAAGGACAACCAGCTCCTGGGTTTTCACGGAGTTCATCTACACCACCCTGATATCGCTCGTACCGACAGGAAGGCACTGTATTCGATGCCTTCGATCCATTCGTTGCCGCCGCGGGAGCGGATTGGTCGGCTCGCCGATCTGGGCCGGGGTGGATGATGGCGGTAGTGCTGGCCTACACCTCGCCGGCCATCGGTCACCTGTACCCGTTCTGCTCGCTGCTGGTCGAGCTGGCCGCGCGCGGGCATCAGATCCACATTCGCACCCTGGCCTCAGGTGTCGACCTGTGCCGCCGGCTGGGGTTCGCCGCCGACCGCGTCGATCCCCGGGTGGAGGCCCTGCAGAGCGAAGACTGGACCGCGGGCAGCGCGCTCATGGTGGCCGTCAAGACCGTCGAGGTGCTCATTCGTCGGGCCGGTCTCGAGGTGAACGATCTCAGAACAGCGATCGACGACGTCAGACCCGACGTGATGCTGATCGACGCCAACTGCTGGGGAGCCCTCTCGAGCGCGGAGACCACCGCGATACCCCGGCTCGTGTTCAGTCCCTTCATCCCGTACCTCGACAGCCCGGGGTCGCCGCCGTTCGGTCCCGGATTCGCCCCACGTACCGGTTGCGTCGGCCGGATCAGGGACGCCGGCGTGACAACCGTCACCCGTGCGGTGTTCGACTGGCCGGTGCGGCGCGGCCTGGCCCCGGTGCGCGCCGCCCTCGGGCTGCCGGCGGTGCGCTGCGCCGACGATCTCATGCGTCGCGCTACCGCAATCCTCGTCGCGACCGCCAAACCGTTCGAGTACCCACACACCGATTGGGGCGATTCGGTCCATCTGATCGGCCCTGCGATCTTCGAGCCGCCCTCACCGGACCCGCCGGCGTGGCTGGCCGACATCGAGCGACCCGTGGTTCTGGTGACGACATCGTCTGTGCGGCAAGCAGATACGGCGCTGGTGCGGACCGCCCTGCGCGCTCTCGACGGCGAACCCGTCCATGTCGTGGCCACGCTGCCTGCGGGGACCGCCGGTATCGGTGACTACGCGTATCGGCATGCGAACGTCACGGGGTTCGTGCCGCACGCCGCGGTCCTCGACCGTGCGGTCTGCGTGGTCACCCACGGCGGCATGGGCATCACCCAGAAGGCGCTCAGCCGCGGAATACCGGTGTGCGCGGTGCCGTTCGGTCGTGATCAGTTCGAGGTGGCCCGCCGGGTGGAGCTCGCCCGGTGCGGCACTCGGCTTCCCGCTCGCAACCTGACCGCGAGCCGGCTGCGTGACGCTGTCGTGGCGGCCATGACGATGTCCGCCGGAGCGCGGGCGGTGGCCGCTGGGTTCGAAGCCGCCGGTGGAATGCGCCACGGTGCGGACCTCGTCGAACAGCATTGTGCGGCCAGTGGCAGCCGGTGCCGGCCATAGAGGGACTTTCGTCCCCTCGTAGCGGTGACGGTCGCCTCCTTATATGCGACGCCGTGCGGCGATAGCTTCGGTATATCAGGCGGTATCGATACCGCAGGCACAGCCGAGGAGCAACGATGTCCACCCAACCAGCACCTCTTGGGATCGTCGTCGGGGTCGATGGCTCCGCGGCGTCACGAGTCGCCGTCGACTGGGCTGCCCGCGATGCAGCCATGCGGCGCGTCCCGCTGACGCTCGTGCACGTCCTGCCGGGGGCGGCCGCGCAGGCGTGGATCGAGGTCCCATTGCCCCCGGCCTTCATCGCGGACGAACAGGCAAGCGCGCGCGAGATCATGCGTGACGCACTCGGTGTCGTCGAGGCGGCCACCGCAGATGCCGAGCTGTTCTGCATCAACCAGAAAACAGTGTCAGGCCAGCCCATTGCGGCGCTGGCCGACCTCACCAAGGACGCCGACATGATCGTCGTCGGCAGTCGTGGGCTGGGAAAGTGGAGTCGTCGGATACTCGGGTCGGTCAGTGGCGGACTGGTGCAGCACGCGCACTGCCCGGTCGCGGTCATCCACGACGAAGATCCCCTGATTCCCCATGCGGCGCAGGCGCCCGTCGTCGTGGGCATCGACGGCTCACCGGCATCGGAGCACGCCACCGCGATCGCGTTCGACGAGGCATCGCGCCGCGGGGTCGACCTGGTCGCCGTGCACACCTGGAGCGACGCCGGCTACGAACTGCCCGACGCCGGGTGGTCAGAGGTGCAACCGGAAGAGGACATGCTGCTGGCGGAGCGATTGGCTGGTTGGCAGGAGCGCTACCCCGATGTCACCGTGCGGCGGGTGGTGCGCCGTGACCAGCCGGGCCGCCGCCTACTCGAGGAAGCTGAGCAGGGACAGCTTCTGGTGGTCGGCAGCCACGGTCGAGGGGGATTCGCCGGAATGCTGCTCGGCTCCGTGGGTTCGCAGGTGGTGCAGGCCGCACGGATGCCGGTGATCGTGGCCAGGCGGTCATGACCGCAGAGCGCCGCGGGCGGTGGCTGGCCGCCGCTATGGCGTCGGTGGGTGTGGTGGTCGGCTACCGCGCCCGCATCCGGCCCTGGATGTACTACTGGGGTGCCACGCGTGAGGAGATCGCCGAAGATCTCCCCGCCGACGAACTCGTCGCCACCGACCGACCTCGCACCACCCGTGCGGTCACCATCGACGTCGGGCCGGAGACGGTGTGGCCCTGGCTGGCGCAGATCGGCGAGAACCGCGGCGGGTTCTACAGTTACAGCGTCCTCGAACGAGGGGTGGGCGCGGACATCCACAACGCCAACACGATTCATCCGGAGTGGCAGGATCTGCAGGTCGGCGACACGGTGTGGCTCGCGCGGCGCGGCGGCGACAGGGGCAGGCAGGTCGTCGCGGCGATGGTGCCCAAGTCTCATCTCGTGCTGATGAGCCCCGATGACTACGAGCGAGTGCAGCATGGTGAAAAAGCCTCGGGCAGTTGGTCTTTCCACCTGCGTCCCGAGGGGAAGCACACCCGGTTGCTGGCCCGCGGCAACGGTGGATACGGCGGCAACGTGCTTTACGACATCGTGCACTTCGTCATGGAGCGCGGGATGCTCCTGGGGATCCGCCGCCGCGTGCAGTGGTACGCCGCCTGACGCAGGACCTGACCTATTTGGTGGTGAGCCGCGCATACCGGGCGACGTGGTGATCGGTCGACCCGAACTCGTACTGCAGCGCCGTCAGTCGCTTGAAGTAGTGCCCGATCGCCAGTTCCTCGGTCATGCCCATGCCGCCGTGCAGCTGCACCGCCTGTTGCCCGACGAACTGTGCGGCCCGCCCGATAGTCGCCTTGGCCGCAGAGACGGCACGCGCTCGTGCGGTGTCGTGCCTCGAGATTGAGGATCGCCAGATACACTGCCGCGGCGGACTGTTCGACCTCCATGTACATGTCCACCATGCGATGCTGGAGCACCTGGAAGCTGCCGATCGGCGCTCCGAACGCTGGCGTTGCTTGCAGTACTCGACGGTGTCGGCCAGCACTTTGCGCATGCCTCCCACCGCTTCTGCGCAGATCGCCGGGGCGCCCTCGTCGCGCGCCCGCGCCAGCGACGGCCACGCCCCGCCTTCGTCACCCAGCAGCACCGCCGCAGGCAACCGCAGCCCGTCCAGGACGATGTCGGATGCCCGACGGTCGTCGATGGTGCGGTAGTGGTGCAGCTCGATACCCGCGTCCCCCGAATCCGCCGCGCCGAGATCGACGGCGAAAAGCGAGATGCCGTCGCCGTCTGACCGTTGGCCCGACGTCCTCGCGGTGATCAGCACATGGCTGGCCAGCGGTGTGCCGGACGATACGATCTTTGTTCCGTTCAGCACCCACTGGTCACCGTCGCGTTCGGCGACCGTGGACACGTCCCGCCAGTGCTCACCCGATGTGGGCTCGGTGGCCGCCAGCGTGACGATCGCGGTCCCCGAGACTATCTTCTCCACCAGGTCGGCATAGATCGAGCCGGCGCGATCGTCGAAGAACCGCAGGGGAGCCACCGCCTGCCAGGGTTCTCCGCTGACGTAGTCACCAGCCGGCGGTTCGAACTCCGCGATGGGACCGCCGGGACACGTCGCGTGGGGTTTGTAGACGCGGCCACGGGGACCCGCGGCCACGGCCAGCACCTGGTACTCGAGGATCTCCAGGACCTCCAAACGGATCCGCGCGGACGCACCACCGCCGCGCTCGGACTCCAGAAGGTATTTGGCCACCGTCGAGCCGTCGTCGATATCCCCGATGACGTTCGCCTTGGGGACCCGCACCTCATCGAAGAACACCTGGTTCTGGACTTCTTCGCCGGAGGTCATCATCAGCGGGCGTACCTCGATACCCGGCGAGGACATCTCGATCAGGACGAACGTGATACCGCGCTGCTTCTTGTCGGTCCGGGTGGTGCGCACCAGCGCGAACATCCAGTTCGCTTCCCGGGCGTGCGTCGTCCAGATCTTGCTGCCCGTGGACCAGATGATCACCGTCATCGCGGGCGCCCGTCGACAGCGCCGCGAGGTCCGAACCCGCCTCCGGTTCGGAGTAGCCCTGGCAGAAGAACACCTCGCCGGTCAGGATCCGCGGCAGGAAATTGTCCTTCTGCTCGTCGGTGCCGAACTTCACGATCGCGTGGGCGACCATCCTGATACCCATCGGCGACAACGACGGCGCACCGCCCAGCGTCGATTCCCGGCTGATGATGTAGTGCTGGTTCAGGCTCCAGTCGCATCCGCCGTGCGCGACGGGCCACCCCGGCGCAACCCACCCCTTCTCGTGCAGGATCCGCCGACCACTCCAGGTCCATCGAAAGCCCCTCTCTGCAGATCGCCAGACACAGAGTAAACCTAGTTAGTTAAGTGGGAACAATCCCGTGCAGGTGGACGGACCCAGGGCGCATTCCGCAAATTTGGCGGACGACGAAACCCCGCGTCGGCGCGCGGCCGGCGTCTCGCGGAGAATGCGTCCGGCATATCGCGGAGAATGAATGGATGAGCGGACCCAGCGAATACCCGACCACTGGTGATTCACAAGCACGGTATTTCCTGGTACCGGACTCCGTTCGGATACGGTCGATGCCCTTGGGGTGGTACGGCTTTTCCGTTGCCACAGTCTGTGACGGCAAATCCCCTCAAACACCCATCACGGCTGTGGCGACGCGGTCTTATCAGGACATTTCCCCGCAAGAACGGGTTGCTGGCCTTTATGGGGTGCGATACGGAAATCCGCAATGGCAAATTTGGGGTAAATAACCGTGACCTGGAATTCCGAATGGGATGACGAAGTCGACGTGGTGTGCACCGATGCCGGTGCCGCCGGGTTGGCGGGGGCAATCTCTGCCGTCGACGGCGGCGCCGAGGTTCTCGTTGCGACCACGCCCGGTCCGGGGTCGGCCGGTGCATCTGGCGGCTGCCACGGGTGGTTCACCCTCGACAGCGCTGACGACGAGACAGCGGCGTACTTTGCCGAACTCTCAGCGGGCCTCGATATGGCGGCACTCCCGCAGCTTGACGGCGACCTACCGATTCGGTTGGTCACTGAACCCGCAGCCAGGACGGGGCGACGCGTTGCCCCGTTCGTCGGTTCGCAATTGCAGGACTGGGCTGCTCGGTGCATTCCCTCGCCGACGGGTTACCTGTACACCCGCGTTACCGACTGGAACTCCACGGCGATGGAGTCCGCGGACGGCGTGGCGATCGAGGTCACCGAAATCGGGTCGATGGCTCCTGATCCGGCCGACGTCGTGGGCTCGGTGCTCGAGTGGCTCGACGCAGAAGCACGCATGCGTGGTGTGGACTTCGAACCGGTGATGCGCTTCGAGCATCTCGTGTTCGAGGACGGGCAGGTGATCGGGGCGGTATTCACCACGTCGGACGGCCTGTTCGCGGTGCGCGCCCGCCACGGAGTGCTGGTCTGCGGAGCCGGATTTCCGGACCGCCGGATCTTGCCACCGCCTGGGGCCGCTGACTCCGTGTTGGGAGTGGCGCTGGTGAGCAGGGCGGCCAGCCGGTTCGGCCGAGTCGAGCTGTTGACATCGGACCCGGCTGTCGCTCGAGCCGTCGGCACGCCGTCAGTGGGGCTCGAACATGCGTGATGCGTGCTGCTAGAGGCACGGTGACGCCGAGAAATGCAGGGGGATGCGCCCCTTGGCCAACAGCGATTCCATCGCCGCTCCCGGGATCGGGCGTGACAGTAGGAAGCCCTGCGCGCGGTGACACCCGTGCCGCAGCAGCGTCAGCGCCGCGGCCTCGGTTTCCACACCCTCGGCCACCAATTCCAAATCGAACGCCTCGGCCAGCGCGATGATCGCCCTTACGATCGCGAGATCGCCCGGGTCGGTGCCGAGTTCGCGAACGAATCCTTTGTCGATCTTGAGAGTGTCGACAGGCAGCGACTTCAATTGGGACAGCGCGCTGTAGCCGGTGCCGAAGTCGTCGATGGCCACCAGCACGCCGACCGCCTTCAAGCCTGCGAGCGTGATCCGGGTGGTCTCGATGTCCTGCACGACCACGCTCTCGGTGATCTCCAGGCAAACCGACCCGCGATCGAGATCGAACTCGCTCATGATGCTTGCGACGGAATCCACGAAGCCGTCGGTGACCAATTGGACCGGCGAGACGTTGACCCGCAGCACGGTGTCCTTGCCCACTCCCCGCGATCGCCACCCGGCGAACTCGGCACACGCCGAGCGCATCACCCAGCGCCCCAGCTCGCCGGCCAGATTGATCGATTCGGCGACGCCGATGAACAGATCCGGGGATAGCAACCCCCGGGTCGGATGCTGCCAGCGGACCAGGGCTTCGGCGGCCAGGATCTCCCCGGTCCGCATGTCGACTTCGGGCAGGTAGTGCAGAAGCAGAGCGCCGTTCTCGATGACGCTCTGCAGGTGCAGCTCGATGTCGTTGCGGAATTCGCTCTTCAGCGACATGTCATCGGTGAAAACCGCAACCGTGTTGCCCCCGCTGTTCTTCGCGGCCAGCACCGCCTGGTCGGCCCGACGCAGCAGGTCCGATGTATTGTGTTGTCCCGGAATCCCCAGCGCGACACCGATACTCACCGTCCGCGTGAGCATCTCGCCGTCGATGGAGACCCGTTCGCGCAGCGTCGACTGGAGACGGTAGGCGAGCGCTTCTGCGGTGTCGGCATCCATCGGGTTCGCGGGGACCACAACGAACTCGTCGCCGCCTAGTCGGGCGATCAGATTGGGGACCTCGGCGCCCCTGCGGAGTCGTTCGGCGAGCACCCGGATGAACCAGTCGCCCGCCGTGTGGCCGAGGTAGTCGTTGATTGCCTTGAGCCGGTCGAGGTCGAAGAACAGTGCTGAGACGGGGCCGGGCTGGCCTGCGGCCAGTCGCGCATCGAGGTGTGCCAACAACGCCCGACGGTTGTGCAACCCCGTGAGGTCGTCGTGTTCGGCCAGGTAACGCAGTTGCTCTTCGGCCTGCACCCGCGCCTGGACCTGGGCGAACAGCGATGCGATGGCTTCGAGGGCGTTGAGTTCGTCGGGGCGCCACTCTCGGTCGCCGTACTTGACGAATCCGAGGACGCCGGTGGTGAGCTCACCGGACACCAGGGGGGCGGCTGCCATCGACGTGGCCGGGATCGCGCGGCCTTCCTCGATGCGGCGCTGGTAATCGTCGGTGGCGGGTTCGGGACGAAACACCATCGGCTTCTTGCCGTGTTCGGACTGGGCGAACACCGGATCGGCGTCGGCGAAGTACACCAGACCGAGGGGGTCGGGGTCGGGTACGTCGGTCCGAACAGGCCACTCGGCGACCAGTCTCGACGCTCGGATCGTGTGATCGTTGTACCGCAGGAAGCTGACGTCGACTCCGAGGTAGCCCGTGAGGTCGGCCATCACCTGTTGACTGACTACGACCGCGGTTGCCGCATTGGCCGCCATCAACTGAGTGGCCACCGACGTGACCACCAGGTCGAGACTGCGGGGCTCGGCGTTTTCTGACATGGTGCAGTCAGACTACGGGCGGTGCAGCGTTGTTGAGGGGGCGTCGCCGACTCCGGACAGAAGTAGGGGGAGAGGTGGCGAGGCGCAGGATCAGGATCTGGGCTTCGCCAGGTCTGGTTGCCGTCAACTCGCGGAACTCCGACTGCAATTCGGCCAGCCGTGCAGCGAAGGGCGGTGAGAGTTCGTCGAGATCGCCATTGTCCTGGGCATACAGGAACGGCGGAGAGATCGGCTGGACGGCAAATCCGTGGTGTTGTGCGGTGATCCACACCGCCTCGGCCGCCGATCCGCCTCGCGCGTAATCGGGCAGCGAATGGTCATCGGTCACGACGACCGCCAGTGCCGAACTGTGCGATATCCGCACCCGGGTGTCGGCACCCAGCGCGGTTCCCGCGTCCCATGCGGCCAGTAAGGCCATGACGTCGGGCTTGCGCAGGATGTCCAAGGTCACCAGCTCGGCGGGCCGAAGCTCCAGACTTCGGACATCGATTCCCGAGTCGAGCGAGTCGTCGCCGGGCCACCGCAGCTCCGATGTCATCTCGGCGTGCAGCCCCGGGGTCAGGTAGCGGATCCGGTCGGCCTCGGCGAGCAGGGCGCCGGCCCGGTCGATATCGGTGCGGTCGACGAGTAGCTCCAGCCGGGCGCCTTCGTGATGTGCCGCGGCGCACAGCGCCTCCGCCGTCGCGCCGGTCAACGCCGAGGGCGTTCCATGATGCCGATTGGTCTCCCGCGTAGCTAACGCCGGGTACATTGCGGCGAGATCGTCATCGCCGCCACCGTTCAGATTGACCACCCCCCGCAGGCCTTCGGACTCGATGATGTCGACCGAACCGAGGATCTGGTAGGCCGCGGCGGCGACCTTCGCGTTGAACACCGCTGCGCCGACCGCCACGGCGCTGCCGCGCAGACCCACGTCCATCGTGGAGGTGTACTCAGGAGCCAGCCGTATGGTGACCGCGTCCGGGGTCGACTCGATGTGCCAGGGTTGAACGTTGCCGCCCGACGGCGCCCGGCTGGCCGCGACGACGATCGCGTGAATCGGATCGTGCGGTTCGGTGTGCATCTGGTCATCGGGGTTCGTGGAGCGCAATCCCGCGGGTGATGGCTCAGCGGCAGGGTCTTTCAGATCGTCGAGCGCCGCCGCCATGTCGACCCGCACCCGTCCCGACGAAAGGGGTTCGCCGAGGCCGATTCTGCGTACAGCCTCAGCGACTGCGGAGGCGCCGACGAGCACGTCGCCCGCCAGTTGTGGCCAGGTCGTCAGGGTCTGTCCCACCTCGACCAGTGACGCCGCCGCACGTGCTGACAGGTTCGCGCCGTCGATGATGCGCAGTACGTGGGGGATCTTGTCCCGGTTGTCCAAGCCGGCCAGGGTCGCGGTGTCGAGTGCGCCGAGCAGGCCGTGAAAGATGGGCCGCCCGGGCTCCAGATCGAATCTTTCGACATCGACGAGGCCGCGATCGCTGGTGGCCATCAGGACCGGTTGCCTGCGGTCCCGAGCGGCTTCGCGGACCAGCGCCTTCATGTCCAGCGAGTCACATTCCTCGGCGACGACGTCCAGCCCGTCGAGAAACTCGCCGATGGTTTCCCTGGTCAAACCCGAGTCCAGTACGCGGACATCGAGATACGGGTCCATCTCGGCGATCCTACGAGCGGCCACCGTCGCCTTGTTCACGCCGATGTCGAAAACCGTTGCAGGAACGCGGTTGAGATTCGACAGTTCGAGTTCGTCGAAGTCTGCCAGTCGCAGCTCGCCGCACAGTCCCTGCATGGCCAGCGTGTGCGCGATCGCATGCCCCACGCTGAGTCCGACCACCCCGACCCTCAGCGCGGCCAACTTGTCCTGTTCGTCGGACGTGATCAGGTTGCGGTTGCGGTCCGTTCGCACCCGGGCATAGCCCCGGGGCCCGAGGATCCCGACGACCGTGCGCCGCCATGGGTAGTAAGCCCAGCGCCGCGGTTCGTCGGTCAAGGCCTTCGCCGGCACCGGCGAGAGCCCGGCGAGCCCGGCGGCCTGTTCGGCGGTACGGTCCAGAAACTTGATCGTCGGGTCGGCACGCAGCAATGCCACGATGCGGAGATCGTCAGGTGCGGTGGGGTCGAGGACTATCGCGCTCGCGGCGCGCTCACTGTCGAAGGCGCCGGTGCCATGGGTCGCTTGCGTCTCAGAATGCTCAGACGTCACAGGGCGTTCTCACGCAACGCCAGGTCGTCGCCCGACTCAGCCCACGTCTGGTCCATGTCGAGGATCTCGTTGAAGATCTTCGACACCTGGGCCGGCTCGGCGTGCCTGGTGAATGTCCTGCGGTCCCACCACATCATCTTGGTGCGGTAGCGCGGGTCCGGGTACGGCGTCGCAGGAATCGAGGCGACCACTCCGCCCGACGAACGCCACTTGTCGAGCACGTGTGGTGCCGACGTCGCCATGCAGAATTGCAGATCCATGGCCGCCATGGCGTGAAACCCGCTCCGAGCCAGCGCGCGCGTGACGCCTCTGTTGCGGTCCGGATCATCGGTGACGAACGCGGACTTCATCTCGAGAATGCCGAACGGCACGCGGTCATCGATCATCTTCCGGACGGCGGAAAGTCCCGGCTGACCTTCCCATTCGACGACGGCGTGCGAATCGTCGGGACAGGTGAGAGGACCCTTGGCACGCACCCCCCCGATAACCCGCTCCCTCGAGTCGAGCGCCGCCCAGAACACCGCCGTGTCCTTCCCATCGCAGATTGCCGAGACGTCCAGCGCTTCCTGCACTCCGTGTTTGCGGTAACTGCGTTCCGCGCCGCCAAGATACTCGAGCCACAGGTCCGGGTCGAGTGATGGCTGTGACATGATCAACGTGCATTTGGCGTCCTCATCCCGCCAGCTGTGCCGTCGGGTGAGTTGGAAATCTCGGTCGTCAGTGGATTGCAGCGAAGTAATTGACATATTTTCTCCCTATCGTTGGGCCGTGGGCGTAGCAAAGCGGTAACACTGAGTCCGACTATCCCTATCCGACTCCCAGTGGTGAATGCCACGAGATCAGTATGTCGCTGGAAGTCGCGTGAATTCCAGCTAGCCCGCGTGACATTTTCGGTTTTGGGATTGCCTGGTATCAATCATCGAACACTTGGCATGCCCAAGGCCCGCTTTTGGGAACTTATCCGACTGCCTGTGACGCCGAGAATTAGTTTCTGGCGAACTCAGCCGACAGGGTGATTGACTATTTGACGTCGGCGTCTGAATTTTCCGAGCGCATTCACCCAACTCCGGGCACGGTCCGGTTGTATTCCCGACGGCAACCGTGCTGCGTCGAGGGGCGGTGTCAATATTTCGGCAGTGTCTGTCAGAATTCGGCCGTTAGCCGCACCGAATGAGTTCGAGCGAACTCTGTGTGCACGGCGCCGTGAATCCGCTTGGGGTGCTGTGGCACTGTGAGAAGCGCGCCATCAACGCGGCTTTCGAGCCGTCGTCCCTACGTGTGGTCCGGGTCGAAAGGAGACAAAATGAAGAAGTTCCAGGGCTTGGATGAATTCATCGCTGCCGAGGGCACCCAGCTCGGCCCGACAGAGTGGCTGGAAATCACCCAGGATCGGGTCAATTTGTTCGCTGATGCCACTGACGACCATCAATGGATCCACATCGACCCCGAACGGGCTGCCGACGGACCCTTTGGTGGGACGATCGCGCACGGGCTGCTGACGTTGTCGCTGCTCCCACACTTCACCCATCAGCTGTACAGCGTCGACAACGTCGCGATGGCGATCAATTACGGATACAACAAGGTCCGTTTCATCACCCCTGTCCGGGTGGGCGCCAGGTTACGGGCGCGGGCCGAGATCTCCTCGGTGACCCGACTCGACAGAGGGGTGCAGGCAGCCCTGAGCACGACCGTCGAGATCGAGGGATCCGAGAAGCCCGCCGCGGTGGCCGAGTCGATCGTGCGGTTTCATCGGCTGATCGTCCGCCCCGCACCCCGACCACGAATTCACGAGCGTCAGTGACTGTTGACGTACGTCAAAAACGCTCGTAGATTGCCTGTCGGCGTGAGGAGTGACGGTGGATCATGCAGACCCGCAGGTCGCGGTGATCGGTGCCGGCATCAGCGGTTTGACCGCAGGCAAGATGCTCAAGGACTACGGCGTCCGCTATACGACGTTCGAGACGTCCGACCGCATCGGCGGCAACTGGGCGTTCGGCAACCCCAACGGACACAGCAGCGCCTACCGATCGCTGCATATCGACACCTCCAAGCATCGACTGTCGTTCAAGGACTTCCCGATGCCCGAACATTTCCCGTCGTTTCCGCACCACTCGGAGGTCAAGGCCTACCTCGATGACTACGCCGACGCTTTCGGGCTGCTCGGGCACATCGAGTTCGGTAACGGCGTGGTGCGGGCGATCCGGGGTGCGGAGGGCGGCTGGCGGATCCGCGACCAGGCGGGCGCCGAGCGTCGATTCGATCTATTGGTGGTGGCCAACGGGCACCACTGGGATCCGCGCCTGCCCGAGTTCCCCGGTTCTTTCGCCGGCGAGTCGATTCACTCCCATCACTACATCGACCCGACAACACCGCTGGCGCTGAGCGGTAAGCGCATCCTCGTGGTGGGAATCGGCAACAGCGCCGCCGACATCACCGTCGCGCTGTCGTCGAGGGCACTGGGCAATCACGTCACCCTGTCGACCCGGTCCAGTGCGTGGATCGTTCCGAAGTACATCGCGGGCCGTCCCGGGGACATGTTTTGGCGCACCTCGCCCCACCTGCCGCTGGCATGGCAGCGCACGGCGGTTCAGCTGGTGGCGCCGATACTCGGAACCGACCCGACGATGTACGGACTGCCGCCGGCGAACCACAAACTGTTCGAAGCTCATCCCACCCAGTCGGTCGAGCTGCCGCTGCGGCTCGGGTCCGGCGACGTGGTGCCCAAACCGAACGTGACCCGCCTCGACGGGAGCACCGTGCACTTCGACGACGGCACCAGCGACGTCTTCGACGTCATCATCTATGCCACCGGTTACAACATCACCTTCCCGTTCTTCGACCAGGATTTCGTCAACGCCCCCGACAACCACATCCGGCTCACAAGCGGATGTTCAAGCCCGGCATCGAAGACCTGGTCTTCATCGGCTTCGCCCAGTCGGTGCCGACACTGTTCCCGTTTGTGGAATGTCAGTCGCGGCTCCTGGCGTCTTACGCCGTCGGCCGCTATGCGCTTCCACCGGTCGACGAGATGGAGCGGGTGATCGGCGCCGATCAGCGGCTGCACGCCGGGCACTGCACCGACCGTCCCCGCCACACCCAGCAGGTGGACTACTTCGTCTACGAACACGATCTGCGCAAGCGTGAGCTACCCGCAGGGTTGAAGCGTGCCCGGCGCGCAGCCCAGGTCGCACGATGACGCCGAACGAGATGGCCTTCACGAGCGGGGAGGTCACCTGCAGCGCCTGGCATTTCGCTTCAGAGAGCGTTCTCCCCCCTGAGGGCGGCAGGCCCGTCGTCGTGATGGCTCACGGATTCGGCGGCACCAAGGACTCCGGCCTGGAACCGTTCGCTCAGCGTTTCAGCGCAGCCGGAATCGATGTGCTGGCCTTCGACTACCGGGGCTTCGGCGCATCCGATGGCCAACCACGGCAATCACTTTCGGTTCGTCGACAGATCGACGACTATCACGCCGCCGTCGAGGCAGCCAAGTTGTTGGACGGCGTGGATGCCGGGCGGATCGCGTTGTGGGGGGCGTCCTTTTCGGGCGGGCACGTGCTCAGGGTGGGCGCCGAACGTGACGACATCGGTGCGGTGATCGCGCTGACGCCGCTGACGAGCGGCGCCGCCGTCAGCCGCGCGGCAGTGGTTTCCCGGAATTCGCGCGCCCTCGTCACCTCGTTGCGATGGACGCTCTCCGGCGTCAAGAGCAGGCTAGCGGTGGGCAGGGGAGGCGCTCCCACGATGATGCCGCTGGTGTCACCGGTCGGCGAAGCGGGTGCCCTGGCGCTCGACGGTGCCTACGACAGCTACCTGGCGCTGGCGGGGCCGACGTGGCGCAACGAGATCGACTGTTCCGTCGGTCTGGAAGTCGTCGGCGTGCGCACCACGGGGGCGGCCAAGAAGTTGCGTTGTCCGCTGCTGGTCCAGATCGCCGACTTCGACCAGTACGTGCCCGCCCATGCGGTGGCCACCACCGCCGCGCATGGCAGGGCTCAGGTGCATCGGTACCCGTGCGACCACTTCGACGTCTGGCCGGGTCACGACTGGTTCGGCAAGGCAGCCGACGACCAGGTGGCGTTCCTGGACAGGACTTTTCGCAAATCAGTAGTGCGATGAGCCCTGGTCGATCGGAATCGCACTCGCTGTAACGTATTTCGACTCATCGCTGGCCAGCCAGCACACCGCGTCAGCGATGTCCTCGGGTTCGAGCACCCAGGTCGGCAGGAACGGTGTCATCATGTGGGCCAGCTGCGGGTTGGTCTCCATGACCTTGCCCACCGCAGAAGCCATGTCGCCGCTGCCCATGGGGGTGAGTACCGGCCCCGGATGCACGCTGTTGACACGAATCGAATGCTTCCCGAGTTCGGCGGCGAACGCACGCGCCATCCCCGTGACGGCGTGCTTGCTGGCGGTGTAGTGGATCATGAACGGCTGCAACTTGAGCCCTGCAGCGGAGCTGATCAGGATGATCGATCCGCCCCGGCCACCGTCGATGATCTTCTGCGCGCCCGCCATGACGGCGTTCCAGGTGCCTGTCACGTTGATGTCCATGACATCGCGGAAGTCTTCGGGGCGAATCTGATCCCACGCCTGCGGTGCGGCGACACCGGCGTTGGCGACGATGATGTCGAGCCGGCCGAGTTCGGAGACTCCGGCCTCCACGGCGGCATTCAGTTTGTCGCTGTCGCGGGTGTCCACCACCGACGCGAGGATCCGATGGCCGGTCTCCTCAACCAGTTTCACCGTCTTCGCGAGATCCTCGGGGGTCGCGGGATCGTAGCGCACGCAGGACGGAAGCGGGGCTGCGATGTCGACGGCGATGATGTCCGCGCCCTCCTGCGCCATCCGCACGGCGTGCGCACGACCCTGTCCGCGGGCCGCTCCGGTGATGAACGCGACTCTGTTTTTCAGCCGACCCGCCGGCGGAACGCTCATCGGGACCTTCTGCTCTTCGCGCAAGCGCTCATCGGGACCTTCTCCTCTTCGCGCAAGCGCTCATCGCTTTGCCGCCTTCTGCTCCGCCTTGATCAGTCCGCCGCCGATGATCAGCCGCTGGATCTCACTGGTGCCTTCGTACAGCCGGAGCAGTCGCACGTCCCGGTAGATGCGTTCCACCGGAACCTCACGCATGTAGCCGCTGCCGCCGTGGATCTGCACGGCGAGATCGGCGACCTTGCCTGCCATTTCGGTGCAGAACAGCTTCGCAGCCGACGGCGCGATCCTGCGGTCCTCCTCGGTGATCCACTTCTGCGCGGTGTCGCGTACCAGTGCGCGCCCGGCCAGCACCCCGGTCTGCTGGTCGGCGATCATCGCCTGCACCAGCTGGAACTCGCCGATCGCCGTACCGCCCTGCGTAGCAGTGGCGGCATAGGTCACCGATTCGTCGAGCGCGCGTTGCGCGGTGCCGACTGCCAGCGCCGCGATGTGCACCCGACCGCGCGCCAACGACGTCATCGCAGCGCGGTACCCGATGTCCTCGGCGCCGCCGATCAGTGCGCTGTCGGGCACCCGCACATCGGTGAAGTTGACGTCGGCCGTCCAGGCGCCTTCCTGGCCCATCTTCTTGTCCTTGGCGCCGACTTCGACACCTGGCGTGTCGGACGCCACGAGAAAGACGGCGATGCCCGCTCCCTCGGCGTCGGCCGGCCTGGTCCTGGCGAAGGCGATGAACACGTCGGCAGTGGGGGCGTTGGTGATGAATCGCTTCTGGCCGTTGATGATCCACGCCGCGTCGTTTCCGGGGCCGTCGCGTACCGCTCTGGTTCGCAGGCCCGACGGGTTGGAGCCGGCGCCGGGCTCGGTGAGCGCGAACGACGCGACGACGTCACCCGAGGCGATTCCCTCCAGCCATGTCGACTTCTGCTCGTCGGTGCCGTACCCGACGAGCACCTGACCGGCGATGCCGTTATTGGTGCCGAACATCGATCGCAGCGCCAACGACGTGTAGCCCAGTTCCATGGCCAGCTCGACGTCCTGCGCGACGTTGAGCCCGAGTCCGCCCCACTCCTGAGGGATCGCGTAGCCGAACAGGCCCATCTTCTTCGCCTGCTCGCGCAGGTCGTCGGGAACCCGGTCGTCGGCGACAATCTCCGGCTCACGCGGGACGACAGCGGTGCGGACGAAGTGGCGGGTCTGGGCCAGGATCTCCTGGAAATCCTCATCGCTGACTTCGGCTGCGGTCATTGGGAACTCCTCAGAATATGCTTTCCAAATATCGTATATGAAATATGATGGCGGTCGGTTAGGTCCGACGGAGTTGAGGATGGTGAACAGGTGTCATTGCTGACTGGTCGGACCGCGGTGGTGACCGGTGGAGCCCAGGGTCTGGGTTTTGCGATTGCGCAGCGCTTCATCGCCGAAGGCGCGAGGGTCGTGCTGGGCGACGTGGACATCGACGCGACCCAGGCCGCCGCGCAGCGTCTGGGTGGTGACGACGT
Source organism: uncultured Actinomycetota bacterium (assembly GCA_963771335.1). Lineage (GTDB taxonomy): Bacteria > Actinomycetota > Actinomycetes > Mycobacteriales > Mycobacteriaceae > Mycobacterium. The sequence continues at coordinate 67,358 of CAVYTD010000016.1, forward strand.
CGCCCGCGCGATGCGCTGCGACGTGACGCGTTCCGATGAGGTCGACGCGCTGGTGGCTGCCGCGGTGGACGGCTTCGGCGGATTGGACATCATGGTCAACAACGCAGGGATCACCCGCGACGCGACGATGCGCAAGATGACCGAGGACCAGTTCGACCAGGTGATCTCGGTGCACCTGAAGGGCACCTGGAACGGCTTGCGGGCCGCGGCAGCGGTGATGCGGGAGAACAAGAGCGGCGCGATCGTCAACATGTCGTCGATCTCCGGAAAGGTCGGCATGGTCGGACAGACCAACTACTCGGCGGCCAAGGCCGGTATCGTTGGAATGACCAAGGCCGCCGCCAAAGAGCTTGCCTACCTTGGTGTACGGGTGAACGCCATCCAACCCGGGCTCATCCGTTCGGCCATGACCGAGGCTATGCCGCAACACATTTGGGACTCCAAAGTGGCCGAGGTGCCGATGGGTCGCGCCGGCGAACCCGACGAGGTCGCCAACGTGGCGTTGTTCCTGGCGTCCGGCCTGTCCTCGTATATGACCGGCACGGTCCTCGAAGTCACCGGCGGGCGGCACCTCTGATGGGTGAGGCGGTCATCTGTGAACCGGTTCGCACGCCGATCGGCCGTTACGGCGGCATGTTCACGTCACTGACCGCCGTCGACCTCGGCGTTGCCGCGCTGCAGGGGCTGCTCGGGCGGACCGGCATCGCACCCGACTCGGTGGAAGATGTGATCATCGGGCACTGCTACCCCAGCATGGAGGCTCCCGCCATCGGCCGGGTGATCGCCCTGGACGCCGGGTTGCCGGTGACGGTGCCCGGGATGCAGATCGACCGGCGCTGCGGATCCGGCCTGCAGGCGGTGATCCAGGCTTGTATGCAAGTCGCAAGCGGCAACAACGATCTCGTTGTCGCCGGGGGCGCCGAATCGATGAGCAACGTGGTGTTCCATTCGACGGATATGCGCTGGGGCGGCGCTCGGGGAGGGATCAAAGTCCACGATGCGCTGGCCCGGGGACGGACCACTGCGGGCGGTCGGAACTACCCGGTGCCCGGTGGCATGCTCGAGACCGCGGAGAATCTGCGCAGGCAGTACTCGATTCCGCGCGAAGAGCAGGACGAGCTGGCCGTGCTGTCGCACCGCCGCGCGGTCGGAGCCCAGACGGACGGCCTGTTGGCTGAGACGATCATCCCGGTCACGGTGTCCTCGCGCAGTGGGGACCAGCAGATCGACGCCGACGAGCACCCCCGGGCCGACACCTCGATGGAGTCCCTCGCCAAGCTCAAACCCGTTCTGGGCAAGAATGATCCGGGTGCCACCGTGACGGCGGGAAATTCCAGCGGGCAGAATGATGCCGCGTCGATGTGCGTGGTCACCACACCGGCGAAAGCCGCGGAGCTCGGGCTCACGCCGCTGGTCCGGCTGGTGTCATGGGCAGTGGCCGGCGTGCCGCCCAATGTGATGGGCATCGGGCCGGTACCCGCCACCGAGGTGGCCTTGGGGAAAGCCGGGCTCAGGCTTGTCGATATGGACCTGATCGAGCTCAATGAGGCGTTCGCCGCCCAGGCGCTGGCGTGCATGCGCGAATGGAAGTTCTCCGAAACCGATCTGGAGCGCACCAATGTGCACGGCTCGGGGATCTCCCTCGGCCACCCGGTCGGCGCGACCGGTGGACGGATGCTGGCGACGCTGGCCCGCGAACTGCACCGCCGCGGCGGGCGCTACGGCTTGGAGACCATGTGCATCGGCGGCGGGCAGGGGCTGGCTGCGGTGTTCGAGAACTGCTCTTCGAAAGGGGCTACGGCGTGACGTACAGCGAGAAGCGGAGCGGGATCGCGCATGACTAAGATTCGCGCAGACACTGGGGCTGAGCGAGTTCCAGACCGAGATCGTCTCGACGGTGCGGCAGTTCGTCGACAAAGAGGTGATCCCGACCGCGCAGGAGCTCGAACACGCCGACACCTATCCGCAGGCGATCGTCGATGCGATGCGGGAGATGGGCCTGTTCGGGCTGATGATCCCCGAGGAGTACGGCGGGCTGGGGGAGTCGCTGCTGACCTATGCGCTGTGCGTCGAGGAGTTGGCGCGCGGCTGGATGAGTGTGTCGGGGGTGATCAACACCCATTTCATCGTCGCGTACATGATTCGCCAGCACGGCACGGATACGCAGAAGCAGCACTACCTGCCACCGATGGCGACCGGCGAGACCCGCGGCGCCTTCTCGATGTCGGAGCCCGAGCTGGGGTCCGACGTGGCGGCGATCCGCACCAGGGCCAAGGACAACGGTGACGGCACGTACACCATCAACGGGCAGAAGATGTGGTTGACCAACGGCGGCAGCTCGACGCTGGTGGCCACGCTGGTACGCACGGATGAGGGTGCTGACAAACCGCACCGTAACCTGACCGCGTTCCTGATCGAGAAGCCTTCCGGTTTCGGCGAAGTGGCACCGGGCCTGACCATTCCGGGCAAGCTCGACAAGCTCGGCTACAAGGGCATCGACACCACCGAACTCATCTTCGACGGGTACCTGGCCAAGGCCACCGACATCCTCGGCGAGGCGCCCGGGCAGGGTTTCTTCCAGATGATGGACGGCGTGGAGGTCGGACGGGTCAACGTGTCCGCCCGGGCGTGCGGCGTCGGGATCAGGGCGTTCGAGCTCGCGGTGCGATACGCCCAGCAGCGCAGCACGTTCGGCAAACCGATCGCCGAGCATCAGGCGATCGCCTTCCAATTGGCGGAGATGGCCACCAAAGTCGAGGCCGCGCACCTGATGATGGTCAACGCGGCCCGGCTCAAGGACTCCGGCGACCGCAACGACGTGGCCGCGGGTATGGCGAAGTACTTCGCCAGTGAGGTGTGCGCCGAGGTCACCCAGCAGAGCTTCCGGATCCACGGCGGCTACGGGTACTCCAAGGAGTACGAGATCGAGCGGCTGATGCGGGACGCACCTTTCCTGCTCATCGGGGAGGGCACCAGCGAGATCCAGAAGAACATCATCAGCAAGCGGTTGCTGGCGGACTACCGGGTCTGATGCGGTGAGCGCCCCCGATTTCGCCGCAAGGCCACAACTCGCCGAGGACGTCGCGCGGATCGTGCGTGGGCGTATCTTCGACGGAACCTACGCTGCCGGAACGTATGTGCGTCTCGACCAGCTTGCCGCCGGGCTCGGCGTGAGCGTCACCCCGGTGCGTGAAGCACTCTTCGAGCTCAAGGCCGAGGGACTGCTCGACCAGCAGCCACGGCGGGGGTTCGTGGTGCGGCCGGTGACCGTACGCGACATCACGGACGTATCGGAAGTCCAGGCCCACATCGGCGGCGAGCTCGCGGCCCGAGCCGCAGCCACTATCAGCGATGTCCAGTTGAGTGAGTTGACCACGATCCAGAGCGATCTGGAAGTGGCCTACGCCGCCGACGACGCCGAGGGAGCGGTGCGGCTCAACCACGAGTTCCACCGCGCGATCAACGTCGCCGCGGATTCACCCAAGCTGGCACAGCTGATGTCGCAGATCACCCGCTACGCTCCGGAATCGGTCTTTCCCACGATCGACGGCTGGCCCGATCAGTCCAACGACCATCACCGACGCCTGCTCGACGCGTTGGCGCGCCACGACCAGGCCCTTGCGCGCAGCGCGATGTCGGAACACCTCGCCGCCAGGCGCGGCGCCGCTCGATCGAGCATCTGACCCGCCGCGGGTGTGATCGGCTGAGCATGGGTGTTCTCGACGGAATTCGCGTGCTCGACTACGGCCGCTTCATCGCGGCACCATGGTGTTCGGCGCTGCTGGCGGACATGGGCGCAGACGTGGTGCGAATCGAGAAGCGCGAAGGCGGCGAGGATCGCTGGGTGCAGTCGGTCACCGAGGGCGGAGAGGGTGGGACCTTCCTGCAGTGCAACCGGAACAAGCGGTCGCTGACCCTGGACACCACGACCGACGAGGGCAAGGAGATCACCCGCAAGCTGGTGGCACGGGCCGACATCGTCGTCGCCAACATGCCCGCGGCGGGGATGCGCGCCAACGGTCTGGACTACGACACACTGCGTGAGGTCAAGCGCGGACATCATCCTGGCGAGTGCCACCGCGTACGGCGAAGGCGGCCCCTACAGCGACCGGATCGGATTCGACGGTGCCGGCCAGGTGATGTCCGGTGCGGTGTATCGGCAGGGCTTGCCCGACCAGCCCATCCGAACCGTGGTGCCCTACGCGGACTTCGGCACGGCGCTGACACTGACTATCGGCGTGATGATGGCGCTCTACCACCGTGACCGCACCGGGGAGGGGCAGCATGTCGAGGGGGCGCTGCTGCCCACCGCGATGATGCTGTCGAACGCCTTCCTGATCGAACGGGACCTGCTCGGCACCGACAAACCGCGGATGGGCAACCAGGGGACGTCGGTGGCGCCCTGCGACCTGTACCGGACCTCCGACGGCGGCTGGGTGCTGCTGCAGATCGCCGGACAGCCGATGTTCAAACGCTGGTGCCGGCTGGTCGGACGGGCGGAGCTGTTCGACGATCCCCGGTTCGCCGACGACGATCTGCGCTGGGAAAACGGCGACGTACTCAACGACATCATGGCGCAGTGGTGTGCGGACAAGACCAAGACCGACGTCCTCGCGCTGCTCGACGCGGCGAAGTTGCCTGCAGCACCCCTGCATTCGACTCAGGATGTGCTCGATGACCCGCACGTCGAGGCGATGGGTTACCTCCAGCGCATCCCGTTCCCGGGGGCCCGCACATGACGTTCCGATCACCCAGACCCCGTTTCGGCTGTCGGCCACGCCCGGCACCATCCGTCGGCGGGCACCGCTGCTCGGCGAGCACACCGACGAGATTCTCGACGAGATCGGCTACACCACTGCGGACATCGCGGACCTCAAGGCCCGCCGCGTGGTGTGAGGTTCAGCCTCTGAGGGATCCCGTCCGGGGCGGGTCCGATGCGGCGATGCAGGTCACCACCGATCTCCCAGATCCCACGCTGCCTGGTCCGGGTACCGCTTCAGCACGCGGACAGAAGGATCCTGTGCACCGGAGGGCGAATAGACAGCAAACTGCCTGTCGCAGCGATCGCGATACTCGCTGAGGACAGCCTCGCCCGGAAAGTCGCCATTTGCCAACATGAACACGGCGAACACCTCGGCAGCGTGGGGTTCTGCGCAATCGACGAGTGTCACCTCCTTGGCGCCGGTGGGTAGCTCGGCGAAGCAGTCACCGGTCCTGAAATACGATGCGACTGATCGTTCCCCCGTCCAGCCTTTGATGGATCCCGTCCGCGGAGGATCTGAGGTCGCGACGCAGGTGACGTCGCGGTATCCACGCTCCCACAGAGACTGCGTCGGGTAGCGTACGTACAGCCCGATGGTCGGATCCTGGGCCGCGCCCGGCGAGTAGGTGATCAGTTCCGATTCGCATCTGCGCCGGTACTCTGCGAGAGCGTCTTGCCCGGGAAAGCCGCCGTCGGGCATGGCAAGCACGGCGACCACCTCCCCCTCATGGAGGTCGGCGCAGTCGATGTTCGAAACCGACACCGACTCATCGCCCTGGGGGACCTCGGCGACGCAGTCACCGGTTGTCGGCTCTGCACCGAAGAGCTTGGCGTCGTTGATTATCAGGTAATACCCGACCATTACGACGACTATCAGAACCCACAGTCCGGAAAGCGCAAGTCCGGCGAGGGCCAGGGCGCGGCCACCCAGGCCCTGCTTGGCCCTTTTGAGTCCGACGATGCCGCAGATCACACTGAGCGGCGCTCCGATCAGGCCGAAGATGCCAAAAATCAGCGAAAGGATTGCCCAGGCATTTGTTTTCGCCGCCGCGGGTGGCGGGTAGGCCCTCGGAGGTGGTGGTGTCGGGTGGGCGCCTGATGGCAGGACCACCTCGTGATCATAAGCCTTTCCAGGGCTGGGGACAGCAGTTCGCGCAGGGCAGCGATGTCGACCTTGCCCGTCGCGCCTCGCGGAACGGCATCCGCACTGTCGAGCACTCGCCACACCGTGGGCACCTTGAAGCTGCTGAGCACCGCCCTGGCCGCCGTCCGCAGTGATTCCGCCGTGGCATCGTTGTGGCAGACCACGGCGGCACCCACGCGATTGCCCGCGGGGCCGGGCACATTCGTCACGAAGGCGGCGGTGACCCCGTCGAGGGTGCGCAGTGCCTGCTCCACCTCGCTGGGGTAGACGGTCGCGCCGCTGACTTTGAACATGTCGTCGGATCGGCCGTGGAAGAACAAAAACCCGTCCGCGTCGAGTCTTCCAGATCGCCTGTCGGGTAGCAGAGATCGGGAAGGCGACGTGCTGCCGTCGCAGGAGAGTCTGTTCGCAGAGTTCGGCGTGAGCCCGCCCGCCGTCCGCGAGGCCATTCACATCCTGGAGTCCGACGGGCTGATCTCGGTGCGCCGGGGGAACGTCGGTGGTGCCGTCGTGCACCTGCCGTCGGCCGACCGGACGGCGCACATGATCAGCATGGTGCTGCAGACCCGCGCGGCCACTCCCGGTGACGTCAGCGAGGCGCTGCTGCATCTGGAGCCGATCTGCGCCGGAATGTGTGCCGCGCGCGCCGACCGGGAGACCGAGGTGGTGCCGCACCTGCAGGCGGCGATCGACGCGCAGGCCGAGCAGTTCGACACCCCGTCGCGCTACGTGCCCAATGCCCGCAGGTTCCACGAGGCGATCGTCTCCCGGTGCGGAAACGAACCGATGATCCTGCTGATCGGTTCGCTCGAAGTCATCTGGTCGGCGCATGAGTCGTCGGTGTGGAGCGACGAACGCCACCCCGGCGATCCGATGAAGCCGAGAACGATGCGGGCGGCGCTGCGTGATCATCACCGGCTGCTCGACGCCATCGCCGACGGCAACGCGGTGCGCGCGGTGCGGTTGGCACAAGACCATCTGGCCGTGGCGCGCCGCAACACGCTGGCCGCCGGAACTGACAAAACCATTGAGGCGAAGCTGATCTCGAGTCACGGCCAGTGACATACGACGCGAACCGACGTAACCGACAGGAACCGATCATGACCACCACCGCCGATGACCGCGTGCTGTTCGATGTGGACCGGGAGAAGCGCATCGCGACGATCACGTTGAACAACCCCTCTCAGCGCAACTCCTACGATGCCTCGATGCGGGAGTTGCTCGGGCGATACCTGGACGACGTCGCCGACGATGACGACATCACCGTCGTGCTGCTGCGCGGCGCCGAAGGTGTCTTCAGCACCGGGGCGGACATGAACAACGCCTACGGCTGGTATGGCGATGAGCGCTCGCGCGAAGAGCAGACAAGCGGCGATGAGCGCTCGCGCGAAGAGCAGACAAGTGGCGAGGCAGATGCCGACAAGCCGCCCGCCAAGAGCCGTCCTAGTCAGCGCAGGCGGCTTACGGTGGATCGCAAGTCATTCGGGTTCTATCACAACCTGATGGGGTTCCCGAAGGTCACCGTCGGGGAGATCAACGGCTACGCGCTGGGCGGCGGCTTCGAGATGGCGCTGATGACCGACATCTCGGTGATCGGGCGCACGACCAGGATCGGCATGCCGGCGACCCGCTTCCTCGGGCCCGCGCTGGGCAGCCTTCACATGTTCTTCCACCGGCTGGGCCCGGTGCTGGCCCGACGGCTGCTGCTCACCGGGGACATCATCGAGGCGGGGGAGATCGAGCATCTCGGGATTTTCACCGACACCTGCGACGCCGGATCGGTTTCGGCCCGCGCCCGGTATTGGGCTGAGAAGGCCGCGAAGATGCCGGCAGACGGCGTCGTCATCGCGAAGGAGGCGTTCCGTCTTGTCGAACAGAGTCAGGCGTATCAGGGCGAAGAAGTGGCGAGCTATCTCTTCCATGCCTACGGAACGAACCTGCAGTTCGCGCCCGGTGAGTTCAACTTCGTCAAGACCCGCGCCGAGCACGGCACCAAGGAGGCGTTCCGGCTGCGCGACGAGCATTTCTATGTTGCTGAGCCGGAGTGACCTGGCTCACCTACTGCCAGCGCTACAGTATCTGCTACTTTTGTAAAGTCGCTCACGCTGAAACCGAGGTCGAGAACATGCCAACACCCGTCATCGTCGGTGCCGCCAGGACGGCTATCGGCCGGTCTTTCAAGGGCACACTGGTCAACACACCGCCCGAGACCCTGATCACCACCGTGCTGCCCGAGGTGGTCCGCCGTTCCGGCGTCGACCCGGCCGACATCGACGACCTCATCTTCGCCGAATCCCATTACGGCGGTGGCGATCTGGCGCGCTATGCGGCCACCGCGACCGGTCTGGAGCATGTCCCGGGTCAATCGGTCAACCGGCACTGCGCGGGCAGCCTGACCGCGATCGGCAATGCGTCGGCGCAGATCGGCTCCGGCATGGAGCGGGTGCTGATCGCCGGTGGTGTGCAGTCGCTGTCGATGACGCCGCTGACGAACTGGCGCATCCCCGGTCCCGAGCTGAAGTTCGAGGAGCGGTGGATGCCGCCGACTCACGTCGAGACGCCCGACGCGCCGGCGAAGGACATGTCGATCACCGTCGGCTGGAACACCGCCCAGGCCGTCGGCATCACCCGCGAGGAAATGGACACGTGGGCCGCGCGCTCGCATCAGCGCGCGATCGCGGCCATCGATGCCGGCAAGTTCGTCGACGAGATCATTCCGCTGAAGGTCGAGCTGCCCGACGGTTCGGTGATCGACTTCAGCGTCGACGAGCATCCCCGCCGCGACACCACGGTCGAGAAGCTGGCCGGCCTGAAGGTGCTGCATCCCGAGATCGAGGGCTTCTCGATCACCGCGGGTAACAGCAGCGGCACCAACGACGCCGCGGCAGGCGTCGCCCTCGTCGAGCGCGACTACGCCGGCGCCAACGGGCTCGACGTGTTGGCGACCGTGAAGGCCTGGGCCGCTGCGGGCGTCGCCCCGCGGGACTGCGGCCTCGGTGCGCTGAAGGCGATCAGCAAGGTGCTCGACCGTGGTGGATTGACGGCGTCCGACGTGGCGCTGTGGGAGATCAACGAGGCGTTCGCCGCCGTGCCGATCGCGGCGTGCAAGGAGTTCGGGCTGGACGAGGAGCTGGTCAACTTCTCCGGCAGCGGCTGCAGCCTCGGCCATCCGATCGCCGCCTCCGGCGCCCGCATGGTCACGACGCTGATCTACGAGTTGCAGCGCCGCGGTGGCGGCATCGGCGTGGCGGCGATGTGCGCAGGCGGCGGCCAGGGCGGCGCTGTCATCATCGAGGTGTAGTCACCGCCGCGAATTGCATTCCACGCGCAAAATCGCGAGGAGTCATCGCGTGGAATGCAATTCCGGCACAGTTTGACTAACGCGCAGCGATCTTCCGCACGCGCGGCGCGGAACTCTTGGCCGCTTTGGCGGCGGTCTTACGCGCAGGCTTCTTGTTCTGCTCTATGAGCCTGCCGGCATGGTCGAGGATGCACTCGAGGCCGAACTCGAAGTTGCGGTCGTCGGCCGCGCTGAGGTGATGGCCCTTCTGCGTGACAGCCGCAAGCAACGGGGCGGTCTCGGCGTCGATCGACATCGTGTCGTCGATGTCGCCGTGTGCGTCCTCGCCGGCCAGGTTCTTTTCGCGAAGTCGCTGCAGCACCACCGACCCGCGGACGTGAACCGACATCGCCGAGTAGGTGTCGAACGCGTCCTCCGGGGACAGCCCCGCCTCGACCAGGCTGCTGATCGCCTTCTCCACCTCCTGGACTCCCAGCTTCGCCGCGCGGGGGCTCAGTGCCGACCGGATCAGGATCAGGTCGGCACAGGATCGGGTTGCCCAGGAAGGTCTTTCGCATCGCCCGCGCGTGATTGCGCAGGGTTTCGCGCCAGTCCTTCGCTTCGATGTACGGCGTAGCGAAGGCGTACTGGCGCAGGGCGCGGTCGGTCATCGCGTTGAGCAGGTCGTCCTTCTTGCGGAAGTACCAGTAGATGCTGGTGACTCCGACGCCGAGGTGCTTGCCGAGAAGCGGCATGCTCAGGTTGTCGATGCGACACCTGCTCGGCGAGCTCGAAAGCGCCGCTGATGATGTCGTCGGGATTGATGGATCCGCGTTCGCGTCGTTGACGCTTCTCCACGGTCACCTGCTTCGCCACTCAGGGCACCTCCATCATTCGATGCTGCGGTGTGCCGCTCCGGGAGCGGGGTTGATGTTCGTGAATTTACCGGCAGCCACTACCCTGAACTGCATCTTTGCAGTCGTGTCGGGGTCGTGCCGTGAACGCGACCTTACCGTCCGGCGCCTGATCGGTAGCGGCCACCGTTTTTTCACTCTTTTACTGTAAGACCTATAGTAAGCTTTTCCAGCAGTATTCGGCGACATCCAGCCAATGGTGTTGGGCGGCAGGCGAAAGGGGCACCGTGTCAGACGAGGTTCTCACCGAACGTCACGGACGGGTGCTGGTCATCACCATCAATCGGCCGGAGGCCCGCAACGCGTTCAACCTCGCCGTCGCGCAGGGTCTGGCCGATGCGATGGACGAACTCGACGACACCGATGAACTCTCGGTGGCGATCGTGACCGGCGCAGGCGGCACGTTCTGTGCGGGCATGGACCTCAAGGCCTTCATGGCCGGTGAAGTTCCCGCTATCCCGGGTCGCGGAATCGGGTTCACCGAACGCCCGCCACGCAAGCCCGTGATCGCCGCCGTCGAGGGATATGCCCTGGCCGGCGGTACCGAGATCGTGTTGGCCACCGACCTGGTGGTCGCGGCGAAGAACGCCAAGTTCGGCATCCCCGAGGTCAAACGCGGGCTGGTGGCGGCCGGCGGGGGACTGCTCCGGCTGCCGCACCGCATTCCCTACCAGAAGGCGCTCGAACTCGCCCTGACCGGCGACAACTTCACCGCCGAGGAAGCCTCGCAGTGGGGCTTCGTCAACGTGCTCACCGAGCCCGGCGAGGCGCTGGCGGGTGCTATGGCCCTGGCTGAGCGCATCACCGCCAACGGTCCGCTGGCGGTGGCGGTCACCAAGGAGATCATCGCCAAGTCCGCGGGCTGGAGCGAGGACGAGATGTGGAAGAAGCAGAACGAACTCATCATGCCGGTGTTCTCGTCCAGGGACGCGATGGAGGGCGCGACGGCGTTCGCCGAGAAGCGGGCGCCGAACTGGACGGGAACCTGACTGAGCCGGGCGGACTTCGATGGACTTGGGCCTGCGGGATGCCGCGGCCGTCGTCGTGGGCGGGGGCCGCGGTATGGGTCTGGCAGCCGCGCGCTGCCTCGCCGAGGACGGTGCACGGGTGGCGGTGGTGGGACGCACCAAGGAGGTCCTGGACCGTGCCGCCGCCGACTTGCGGGACCGAGGCAGCCCGGATGCGCTTGCGCTGGTCGCTGACACTGCTGACGATTCCCAGGTTCAACAGGTCTTCGCCGAGCTGGGCGACCGATGGGGCGGCGAGCTGAACATTCTCGTCAACGCCGTCGGGCCGACGGTCCGGGGCACCTTCGACGACCTCACCGACGACGACTGGCGTCAGGCCGTCGACGAAGGCGTGATGGGCATGGTGCACTGCGTCCGTGCTGCCCTGCCGCTGCTGCGCACGGCGCAATGGGGCCGCATCCTGAACTTCTCTGCCCACTCGACACAGCGCCAGAGCGTGATTCTGCCCGCCTACACCGCGGCCAAGTCGATGGTGACGAGCATCTCGAAGAACCTGTCGCTGCTGCTGGCCCGCGACGAGATTCTGGTGAACGTGGTGTCACCGGGCAGCATCGCCTCGGATGCACTGCTCGGCTGGGCCGAATCGGTCGGCGTCGACGGCAGCGACCCGTACGCGTTGATGTCCGCGATCGACCAGCACTTCGGGCACCCGGCGCATCTGCCGCGCGCGGGCTTCCCCGACGAGATCGGCCCTGTTGTCGCGTTTCTGGTCTCGAGGCGCAACTCCTACATGACCGGCGCTGACATCAACGTCGACGGCGGTAGCGACTTCACCTGAGTGGTTCCGACCCGAGTGGAGAGCGGCGACGACGATATCGACTGGGATGCGTACCGTACGTTGGTGCGCTACTGCGTCGGTGGCCTCGGCCGCGAAATGTTTTGGTGCGTAAGCGGTCTGGCCGAGTTCTGGGCGCTGACGCTCGGCGAACGCAAACGGTTGCTCGAGGTGGCGATCGAGGAGGCGCGCGCCATCAACCCGGGCGTCGTCATCCAGGCATGCACGTCGGCGACGGCGGCCAAGGACTGTCTGGAGCTCACCCGTCACGCTCAGGAATCCGGAGCCGACATCGTCTACATCCAGACACCGATGATGGAGTGTCACGGCGGACAGGGCGTGCTGAACTTCTTCCGCTACATCGCCGATCGCACCGACATCGCGCTGGGCATGTTCAACTCGCCATCGTCCGGGTACGTGCTGACCGCCGAGGAGAGCGCGCGGATCGCCGCCGAGATCCCCGCGGTGTGCGCCACCAAGGAGGGTGCGTTCCGCCCCGCGAACAGCCGGCGGCTGCATGACCTCGCGCCCGAACTGCTGATCTGGGAGTGCGACACCACCGTCTACCGGGCCGGGTGGCTGCGCGACGGCATCGTCTGCGCGGCCCAATTGGGCACCGCGGGCTATCTGTTCGAGACACCGCAGCGGCGGCTGTTCACCGAGTACTGGAACCTGGTGTGGGACGGCAAGCTGATCGAGGCGATGGACTACGCGCGCACCACCGGCATGGATCAGTTCGAGCTCGATCGCGGCTCCTGGTCACGTCTGCTATCCGGGCCGTCCCGACTACTTCACGCACTGGGGTGGCAGCGTTCAAGTACGCGGCGTCAGTGCTGGGGCTTCCCGTCGGTTCGTACCCGCATTCCCGACCGCCGCAGGCGCTGTTGCCCGACGCGGCCAAGACCCAGATCCGTGACGCGTATCGGCGTCTTGGCCTGCTCGAAGACTGATCCGCACGCCCTCCGCCAGCATTGCAGAGGGCTATACCGATAGGTGTACAGTATGTGCATACAACCAGCTGAGCCCGAGGGAGCCGATCGGTCGATGAGGTCGTCGCAGTGACCGTGTCCGACACCAAGTCCGACCCGAAGAGCCCCGTGCTCTTCGAGCTCCGGGACGGCGGCGTCGCTGTCGTCACCCTGAACCGCCCCGAGCGCATGAACGCCTGGGGCGGGGGCTTGGCCGCCGCCTTCTATCGGTGCATCGACCGTGCCGAAGCAGATCCCGACGTCCGCGTCATAGTGCTCACCGGCAACGGCCGAGCGTTCTGCGCAGGCGCCGACATGGGTGGCGCTGACACCATCGGCGGGGCCACCATCGGCGGCGACGCCGACGTGACGACGTTGGTCGGGGAACGCCATCCGCACTTCGTCACGGGTTTGCGTAAGCCGGTCATCGCCGCCATCAACGGCGCGTGCGCGGGCATCGGGCTCACCCAGGCGTTGATGTGCGACGTCCGGTTCGCCGCTGCCGGCGCCAAGTTCACCACCGCCTTCGCCCGGCGCGGGCTGATCGCCGAGTACGGCATCTCCTGGATTCTGCCGCGCGTCGTCGGCTGGGGCGCTTCGCTCGATCTGCTGCTGAGCGGCCGCACCTTCGTCGCCGAGGAGGCCAAGGAACTCGGCATGGTCAAAGACGTGCTGCCGCACGACGAGTTGATGCCGCACGTGTTGGCGTACGCCGAGGACATGGCCGCGCACTGCGCGCCGAGCGCCATGGCGGTGATCAAGCGGCAGATTTATGACGACGCATCGCGAAACGTCCACGACACCAGCGCCGCAGCGGAGAAACTCATGCATGAGTCGATGTTGCGGCCGGACTTCATCGAAGGCATCACCGCCTTCTTCGAGAAGAGGCCGCCGGGCTTTCCGCCATTGACACCGGAGCAGGAGGACACGCCATGACGCTGGATTACCGGGCGATCGACGTCGACAACCACTACTACGAGACGACCGACTCGTGCACCCGCCACCTGCCCAAGGAGTTCAAGCGCCGCGGCGTGCAGATGCTCACCGAGGGCAAGCGCACGTTCGCCGTCATGGGGGGTGTGGTCAACCACTTCATCCCGAACCCGACGTTCGATCCGATCATCGAGCCGGGATGCCTGGACCTGCTGTTCCGCGGGGAGATCCCGGAGGGCGTGGATCCGGCGTCATTGATGAAGGTCGACCGGCTGCCCGATCATCCCGAGTACCAGAATCGCGATGCCCGGGTGAAGATCCTGGACAAGCAGAACCTCGAGACCGTGTTCATGCTTCCGACGTTCGCCTGCGGCGTGGAGGAGGCCCTCAAGCACGACATCGAGGCGACCATGGCCACGGTGCATGCGTTCAACCTGTGGCTGGACGAGGACTGGGGATTCGACCGCCCCGATCACCGGTTCCTGTCGGCACCGATCATCTCGCTGGCCGATCCGGACAAGGCCGTCGAGGAGGTCGACTTCGTCCTCGACCGCGGCGCCAGGAACGTGTGTGTGCGACCCGCCCCGGTGCCCGGAGTGGTCAAGCCGCGGTCACTGGGGGATCCGCTGCACGATCCGGTGTGGGCCCGGCTGGCTGAGGCCGGCGTTCCCGTGATCTTCCACCTGTCCGACAGCGGCTATCTCGCAATCGCAGCATTGTGGGGCGGCAAGGGCACGTTCGAGGGGTTCGGCAAGAAGGACCCGCTCGACCAGATCCTGCTCGACGATCGCGCGATCCACGACGCGATGGCGTCGATGATCGTGCACCAGGTGTTCACCCGCCATCCGACGCTCAAGGTGGCCAGCATCGAGAACGGTTCGTACTTCGTCTACCGCTTGATCAAGCGCCTCAAGAAGGCCGCCAACACGGCGCCGTACCACTTCAAGGAGGATCCGGTCGCGCAGCTGAGGAACAACGTCTGGATTGCGCCGTATTACGAGGACGACGTGAGGCTGCTCGCCGAGACCATCGGCGTCGACAAGATCCTGTTCGGTTCGGACTGGCCGCACGGCGAGGGGCTGGCGGATCCGATGGCGTTCACCGCCGACATCCCGCAGTTCCCCGAATTCAGCGCCGAAGACACCCGGAAGGTCATGCGTGACAACGCGCTCGACCTGTTGGGTGTGAACGCCCGGGTATCCGCTTAGACATGGGGGAGTGGACCATCGGCGACGTCGTCGACGCCATCGCCGACGTCATCCCCGATCGCACGATGACGCTGTGCGGTGAGCGGAGAACCACCTACGGTGACATGGCGCAGCGCACCCGCAAGCTGGCGAACTTCTTGTCCGACAAGGGTTTTGGAGCGCATCACCAGCGCGACGAGCTGGCCAACTGGGAATGTGGGCAGGATCGCATCGCACTGATCATGTACAACGACCGCTACCCCGAACTCGTCGTCGGCGCGCTGAAGGCCCGCACCGTCCCGGTCAACGTCAACCACCACTACACGCCGCGCGAGGTCGCCGACCTGCTGCACTATGTCAAGCCCCGCGCGGTCGTCTACCACCGGGCGCTGGGGGTGAAGTTCGCCGACGTGCTGCCGCCACCCGGCTGCGACCTGCTGATCGCCGTCGACGACGGCAGCGAGGCGCCCATCCTGCCCGGGTCGGTGGATCTGGACGACGCAGTGGCGCAGGGTGATCCGGATCGTCGGATCGCCGGTTCCCCGCACGACGTCATCATGTACTGCACCGGCGGCACCACCGGACGCCCCAAGGGCGTGCTGTGGCGGCAGAGCGACACCTACGTGTCGTCGATGGTCGGCGCCGACCACGAGTCGGCCACCGAGATTCACGACAAGGTGGCCCGCAACGACGGCCCGCCGTGGTTCGCGGTGTCACCGCTGATGCACGCCGCGGGGTTGTGGACGGTGTTCTCGGGGTCGCTCGCCGGCTTACCGGTGGTGCTCTACGACGACCGGGCGAAGTTCGATCCGCAGTTGGTGTGGCAGACGGCGGAACGCGAGAAGGTCGGTCTGATGACGATGGTGGGCGACGCCTACGCGGCCCCGCTGATCGAGGAGCTGCACCGCAACAGCTACGACTTGTCATCGATCTATGCCATCGGAACCGGCGGCGCCGCAACCAATCCCAGGCATGTCAGTGCTCTTTTGGAGAAGCTGCCGCAGCTGACGATCATCAACGGCTACGGATCCTCGGAGACCGGGAACGTGGGCTTCGGGCACAACCAGCGCGGGTCGCATCGCGAGACCTTCGACCTCCGCGAAGGAGGGACCGTGGTGTCCGCCGACATGACGAGGTTTGTCGAACCCGGGGATCCGGAGGTCGGCTGGGTGGTGCGTAGGGGCCGGATTCCGCTGGGCTACTTCGACGACCGCGAAGCCACCCGCACGACGTTCCCGGTGGTCGAGGGACAGCGGGTGGTGGTGTCCGGCGACCGTGCCTCCCTCGAGTCCGACGGGACGCTGCGGCTGTACGGACGGGACTCGCTGGTGGTCAACACCGGGGGCGAGAAAGTGTTCGTCGAGGAGGTCGAGACTGTGCTGCGTGCGCACCCCGGGGTGGCCGACGCGCTGGTGGTCGGGCGCGAGAGCGACAGGTGGGGCCAGGAGGTGGTGGCGCTCGTGCAATTGCACGCCGGGGTTACCGTCGCACCCGAGACCCTGCACGCCGCGTGCACCGAGGAGTTGGCCCGGTTCAAGGCGCCCAAGGAGTTCATCTTCGTCGAGAAGGTTCGCCGGCTCGGCAATGGCAAGGCCGACTATCGGTGGGCGAAGAGTGAAGCGAGCCAGGGCGAGCGAAGCGACGGGGAAAAGACCCAGGGCGAGCGAAGCGACGGGGAAAAGACCCAGGGCGAGCGAAGCGACGGGGAAAAGACCCAGGGCGAGCGAAGCGACGGGGGAAATGCACGGCGCGCGGCGGTGGCGAGCCGGCCATGACCCAGCGCGTGAGGCCGAAAGTCATTGACTGCCTGGTCAACGTCCACTTCGGCGAAACCGCCAAGCAGCCCGAGTTCATGCTCAAGGTGCGTGACGACTACTTCAAGGGCCCGCAGTCGCTGTACGAACAGGTCGAGCTTCCGGCGCTGCTCGACGAGATGGACGAGCATGGCGTCGCCAAGGCCATCCTGATGGACAACCTGGTCAAGCCGTCGGTCACCGCGCGCAAGTTCGTCGCGGAGCGCCCGGACAGATTCGCCCTGGCGGTGGGCGGCATCAACCTGCTGCGTCCCGTCCCCGCCTTGCGCGAACTGGCCGCCGTCCGGACTGACCTGCCCGTCGCGTATGCCGCTGTCGGGCCGAGCTTCTGGGGCGACGGCATGTATCCGCCCAGTGATGCCGTGTACTACCCGCTGTACGCGAAGTGCGCCGAGCTCGAACTGCCGCTGTGCATCAACACCGGACTCCCCGGTCCGCCCATCCCGGGCGAGGTGCAGAATCCGATTCACCTCGACCGGGTGTGCGTCCGGTTCCCCGAGCTGAGGCTCTGCATGATCCACGGCGCCGATCCCTGGTGGGACGTCGCGATCCGGTTGCTGATCAAATACGCCAACCTGCGCATCATGACCTCGGCGTGGTCGCCGAAACGGCTGCCGGACAGCCTGTTGCACTACATGCGCACCCGCGGGAAGAACAAGGTGATCTTCGCGTCGGACTGGCCGGTGCTGCGCCAGAGCCGGGTCGTCCCCGAGGCGTGGGCCCTGGACCTGCCGCCGGAGGTTCTCGACAACTATCTCTTCAACAACGCGAACGACTTCTTTTTCGGACAGGAGCGCTGAGGATGGACCGGTACGAACTGCGCAGGCTGGACTACACCCTGTCCGAGGATCACCAGGCACTGCAGGCGGCCTACAAGGACTTCTTCAGCACCCGCTGCACGGTCGACACGGTGCGTGCCGCCGAAGAGTCCGGCTTTGACAAGAACCTGTGGGAACGCCTGTGCGCCATGGGCGCAACGACGATGGCGCTGCCGGAAGCGGTGGGTGGCGACGGGGCGACGCTCGTCGACCTCACGTTGGTGGCCGAGGAGATCGGCCGGTCGCTGGCCCCGGTGCCGTGGATCGACCACGTGTGCGCCGCCCGCCTGCTCGGCCGACTCGGCGCCGTGGCACCCGATGTGGTCAACGGCAAGCAGCTGGTTGCGCTGGATCCGCAGCAGGACAGCGTCTCCGGCGTCAGGTTGATCCCAGCGGGATCGGTCGCGGACCACATTGTGGTGCGCGACGGTACAGAAAGCCAAGACGTCGTCGCGCTGAGCTTCGCCTCCCGCCCGGCGCGGGTCGACAACATCGGCAAGCTGCCGATGGCGTGGGTGGATCCCGCTGCTGCCGATAGCCGGATCGTGCTGGCCAGTGGCGCCGCAGCGCTCGCCGAATACCAACGGGCACTCGACGAATGGCGGTTGCTGACCGGTGCCGCGCTGGTCGGGCTGGTCGAGGAGGCGATGACGATCGCCGCTGAGTTCGCCAAGACGCGCTACACCCTCGGCGTCCCGATCTCGACCCTGCAGGGCATCTCGCACCCGCTGGCCAACATCGCCATCACGGTGCAGGGCGGGCGCAACCTCGCCCGCCGTGCCGCGTGGTTCCTCGACAACGAGCCCGACGAACGACCGGAGCTGGCACCCTCGGTCTTCGTGTTCATGGCCGAGGAAGCCGCCAGAGCGGCGACGATGGCCGTGCACGTACAGGGCGGACTCGGGGTATCGGCCGAGGCTGCCGCCACCGCTTACCTCGTTCGTGCCAGAGGTTGGTCGATCGCCGGCGGCGACCCCGGCGCCACCGCCAAGCGAATCGCCGAAATCGTCGCCACGCGTGAAGGACGTAGCTGAGCAATGGATTTCTCCCGGGTGCAACTCGATGACGACGACCAGAAGTTCCTCGACGAGGCGCGTAGTTTCCTGCACGACGTGGTCACCGAGGACGTCCTGCGACGGGACCGGGAGACCGGCGACAACTTCGACGAGGGCGTGCACCTGGCGCTCGGCGCCGCCGGCTACCTGCAGCGGGAGTGGAAGCCCGGCGCCGAGCACGCGTTCACCCGGGTCCAACGGCGGATCTGGGAGCTGGAGAAGCGGCGCGCGCAGGTGCCGTGGGTGACCTCGGGAACCACGGCGATGATCGCCAAGTCGGTGGCGAAGTTCGGTTCAGCCGAACTCAGAGACGAAGTCCTACCGGGGGTGTACAGCGGCCACGTGCGGCTGTGCCTGGGCTACACCGAACCCGAGGGTGGCTCGGATGTCGCCACCTGCAAGACCCGTGCGGTCCGCGACGGTGACGGCTGGGTCATCAACGGGTCCAAGATGTTCACCACCGGCGCGCACAACTGTCAGTACGTCTTCCTCATCACCAACACCGACCCTGCCGCCCAGAAACACAAGAGCCTCACCATGTTTCTGGTTCCCCTCGATGCTCCTGGTATCGAGATCCAGGGTATCCGCACCGTCGACGGTGACCGCACGAACATCGTGTACTACAGCGACGTCCGGGTGGACGACCGATACCGGCTCGGCGAGGTCAACGGCGGCTGGACGGTGGTCCGTGAACCGCTCAACGCCGAACATGGTGACGTGGACGCGGCCGACGACGGCCTGGCCGACGTGTCGATCATGATGCATCAGGCCGGGTTCATGGCGGCCGCGGTGGACAAGGCCGCGGGGAAGTCGGCCGTCGCGGATCCCAACGGCCGCAGGCTCATCGACGACGGCTCGGTCGGCTATCGCCTGGGCCGAAGTGTCGCGAGGATGGAGGCGGCGTTGTCGGCGCCCAGCATCTTCGGCCGAGTGGCTCTCGCCCAGACGATGCGCGACATCGCACCGGACCTGATGGACATCCTGGGCGCGGCGTCGGCACTGCCGATGGGCACCGACGGGGCAGCCGACGACGGCGCAGCCGAATACGTTTACCGGTTCGCGCCGCTGGTCGGGATCTACGGCGGCACCCTCGAGGTGTTCCGGAACATGATCGCGCAGTACGTGCTCGGGCTGGGCAAGCCCAACTACTGAGACCTACCGATCTCGGCGTGCATATCGACGCTCGGCGGCGACGAACACGCCGGAATCGCAAGGTGTTCAGGTCGTCAGGATGGTGGCGCCCGCCGTGCCGGGCGCGCCGTAGAGCTGGGCGAATCCTACCTTCGGCTCGCCGGGGATCTGCCGCTCGCCCGCTTCGCCACGCAGCTGGCGGACGATCTCGTGCAGTTGCCGCAACCCCGACGCGCCGATCGGCTCGCCGTTTGCCAGCAGACCCCCGTCGGTGTTGACCGGCATCGAGCCACCGATCTCGGTGGCGCCCTCGGCGATCAGTTTCTCCTGGTCGCCGTCGGCGCAGAAACCGGCTTCGGCCATGTGGATGATCTCGGCGCCGGCGTCGGTGTCCTGCAACTGGATCACATCGACATCGGACGGTTCGATGCCGGCCTTCTCGAAGGCCGCACGCGCCGCATACACGGTGGGCGCCACATCCTCGTCCACGGGAGCGTAGGTGGTGTTGACCTCATAGGCGCCGTATTTGCGGGTGCGCACTTCGACTGCGCGGACGAACACCGGCCTTGTCGTATAACGGTGAGCGAGGTCGGCGCGGCACATGACGACTGCCGCGGCGCCCTCGTCCGGTGAGCAGAACATGTACTGCGTCAGTGGGTAGTTCAGCATCGGCGAGTTGAGGATCGCCTCCTCGGCCATCGGCTTGCGCCGGAAGGCATTGGGGTTCAGTGCCCCGTTGCGGAGGTTCTTGTTGACGATCTTGGCCAGGGTCTGATGGCTGATGCCATGCTGGTGCAGATAGCGGTTGGCTTTCATGCCGAAGAACTGCGTCGTCAGGTACTGGCCGTTCTCGGCGTACCAGGCCGGCATACCCACCAACCCGGGGTCCTCGGTGAAAGCGCCGCGGGGATGCTTGTCCAACCCGACGGCGATGCCGATGTCGTAGTCGCCCAACCGGATTCCGTCGGCACACATCTTGGTGGCGCTGGCCGCCGTGGCGCAGGCGTTGAACACGTTGGTGAAAGGGATACCCGACAGCCCGACCATGCCGACGATGGCGTCCGGATTGGCCACCGTCCAGCTGCCGCCGACACCGAACTGGATGTCGTTCCAGCACACCCCCGCGTCGGCGACCGCGGCGGTGATCGCATCCACGCCCATCTCCATCGCGGTCTTGCCCTCGAAACGGCCGAACGGGTGCAGCCCCACCCCGATGATCGCGACGTCGTGCATCCTGGATCCTTTCGCGTCAGCCCAACGGTAAATGTTACGGTAAAGCGCGCGAGCCGGGAACGTGGTGGCGGACGAGCTGCGCCTGCTGAATGGCCGCCACCGGACCCGCCTCGTCGAACAACGTTCCCGTCGAGATGCCGACTCCGTCGCGGCCGTAATGACTTTGGGCACGCACACCAATCCACTGCCCCTCGGGCAGCCGGTGGATGTGTACCGCCAGATCGGTGTTGAGGAAGGTCCACTCGCCCGGGGTGAGCCGGCTTCCCATGCCGTTGGCGATGTCGGCGACGGCGAACAGTCGCTGCGTCGCGGTCATCGGCTCGCCCGCGACGAGGTCGACGAGCGGTCGGGCCCAGCACTCGGCCACCTGGCTGTTGAGGATGTCGTTGAGCCACCTCCAGTCCAGGC
The DNA here is from genome assembly GCA_963771335.1 of uncultured Actinomycetota bacterium. Lineage (GTDB taxonomy): Bacteria > Actinomycetota > Actinomycetes > Mycobacteriales > Mycobacteriaceae > Mycobacterium. Next base: position 88,808 of record CAVYTD010000016.1, read on the forward strand.
TCTGGATGTAGGTCTGGTCGGCGCCGTCGTCGGGGAGTCGGCGCCGGCCGGCGGTCACCGGCCGAAGCGGTTCGAAGGGAGTGGCGGGAAGATCCCCGCCGTCAGTTCGCTGGAACCTCCATGCCGTGGCCTTGGCGACGGGTCTGGGCTCGCCGTCCGGCCCGGGTGCCAGCATCTCGGCGCCGATCAGTTCGATCTTCGCGCCGCGGCGTTCGACACTCGCGCGGGTCCAGAGTCGGTCCGTCACCGGCACCGGGCCCAGCAAATCGACGACGACCCTGCTGATGCGGGTGTCATCGCGAACTGCGCAGCGCTCGAGCGCCCGGACCAACAGGGCCGACACCGGGGCGGCGTTCTGCATCGTGGATGCCCAGGTGCTGATCACGTGGTCCGAGGCCGCGAATCTCTCCCCGAGGGGTTCGTCGGGATCGATGAGCTCGTAGTAGGCGTCGGTCACATCCGGTTCCTGTCTTGTGCACGGTGGGTGCTTGCCGCAGGATAGGGTCGCGGTTATCGAAAGTGCAACTGGATGGCTTACAGGATAGGACCGTCAGCGTGGGTCGATCAGGTCGCGGAGGCGTTCCGCGGGGTACACCATGGCACCCGCCGACCGGACCCGCTCGGACAGAGCACGGTCGGACGTCGCGACCCGGATCCGTTCGGGGTTCGCATCGGTGCGAACCATTCTGACGATCTCGTCGTCCGCGGAGTTCGGGGCCGGCGCGGGGGCGTGGGCCACGGTGACGACCGCCGACTCGATCGGCGGCGATGGCGGTTGCTCGAAAACAACTGTGACGTCCACCTTGTCGGGGAGCGCCCATTGTTCGAGGCGTTCGACGAGGGCCGCCATGGCGCGGCGCCGGTCACGCCACCAGCCGTCGGGGCGAGAGCCGATCACGTTCATGCCATCGACAATCCAGCGCACCCAACCCAGACTATCCGGGTAACGCCGCGCGGAAAGGTATCCGGACATGGCCCCCACCACCGAACACAACACCGGTGTCGAATACAAGACGACGTTCTGCCGGATCTGCGAGCCGCTGTGCGGCATGGTCGCCACCGTCGAGGACGGCAGGCTCGTCGCGCTGCGTCCCGACAGGGAGCACCCGCTGTCGGCCGGATTCGCATGCCAGAAGGGCATCGCGTTCGCCGAGGTGGTCAACGATCGTGACCGGGTCACCGCGCCGCTGCGCCGCACCGCAGCCGGATTCGAACCGGTGAGCTGGGACGAGGCGATGGCCGACATCGGAACGCGGCTCTCCGACATCGTCCGCGACCATGGATCGGGTGCTGTCGGTTGGTATTTCGGCAACCCGGGTGCGTTCAGCTATTCGCATGTGATCTCCGTGATCGGGTTCGTGAAGGGGCTGGGCCGTCGGACCCACTTCTTCACCGCATCCTCTCAGGACACCAACAGCAGGCTGATGGCGAGCCAACTGCTGTACGGAACGCCGACGTCGGTGCCGATACCCGACCTGAACCGGACCGAGCTGCTCGTGATGATGGGCGCGAATCCGGTTGTCTCGCATGGAAGTTTCCTCACGGCGCCACGCATCAAGGATCGCATGCACGACATCGTCAAGGGCGGCGGCCGGGTCGTGGTGATCGATCCGCGCCGATCCGAGACCGCCGCCCAATTCGAATGGTGGGGCATCGTCCCGGACACGGATGCACACCTGTTGCTGGCGCTGCTGCAGGTGATGTTCGCCGAGAACCTGGTCGACACGGACCGCGTCTCGGCGCACGCCGACGGTATCGAGTGGCTGCGTGCCCAGGCGGCCCCGTTCACCCCGGAGGTTACGCAGGCCGTCACCGGCATCGATGCCGACGTGGTGCGCGGTCTGGCGCGCGACCTGGTATCGACGCCGCGCGCAGCGATCTACGGGCGGCTTGGGACGTGTGCGGGCAGGTACGGGACTCTGACGTCCTACCTGATCGATGTCGTCAACCTCGTCGCAGGCAATCTCGACGAGCCCGGCGGCTCGGTGTTCGGCAGCCTGGGGCTGCCCGGTCAGCGATGGGTCAACGTCGCGGCGGGGGCCGTTCTTCGGCGCACCTACCGGCGCCGTCGATCGCGCATCGGCGGCTTCCGGGCGCTGATCGGCTCCGAGCCCGCCGCGCTGATGGCCAAGGAGATCCTCACCCCCGGTGACCGGCAGATCAGGGCGCTGTTCGTCAGCGCGGGGAACCCGGTGCTCTCGGTGCCCAACGGCAACGAAATGGAGAGAGCGCTCGAGTCACTGGAACTGTCGGTGGCACTGGACTTCTACGTGACCGAGACGACGGCGCACTGCGATTACCTGCTGCCGGTCACCACGATGTACGAGCGCGACGACTTCCCGCTCACGTTCCAGCCGTTCCAGGCCACGCCATTCCGCCAGGCTACCGAGGCCGTGGTCGCCCCCGCCGGGCAAGCCCGTGAGGAGTGGGAGATAGTCGGCGAGCTGATGCGACGGCTGTCGGACCTCACACCGGCGTTCAGGGCTGTCGCGGCGGCCCGTAAGGCGCTGAAGTTCTTCGGGATTGCGTGCACGCCACGCATGGTGGCCGACGGGATCATCAGGCTCGCCGATGGAGGTGACCGGTTCGGGTTGCGCCGCGACGGAATGACATTTCGCCGTCTGTCGCACGACCACGTGCACGGGGTCGTGATCGCGCCTCATTTGCGCACCGGCATTCTCAAGGAGGTCATCTCCTATCCGCGCAGCCGAATCCACTTGGTGCACGACGACATCGCTGCCCAGATCGCATCGATGGCCCGGAGGCGGCATCCCGATGGCTACCCGCTGCGGATGATCGGTATGCGCGAGGCGCGCTCGGAGAACTCGTGGATGCACAACTCCCCGCTGCTGATGCGCGGTGACCGCAGCCACCACGGGCTGATGAACGTCGACGACGCCGCCGACCTGGATATCGCCGACGGGGCGCGGGTGCAGGTCAGCTCGCCCTACGGTGAGATCAGAATGCCGGTCAGCGTCACCACGGACATCGTGCCCGGCGTGATCGCCGTGCCTCACGGCTGGGGACACAAGGGCACCGGCGGTTGGCGCATTGCCAACCGTGCGGGTGGCGCCAACGTCAATCAGCTGACCTCCAGTCATCCCGACGATGTCGAACCGCTGTCGGGAATGGCATGGCTGACCGGAGTTCCGGTGCGGGTCGATCCGATCTGAGCAGTCCGCCGCGCCCGTTCCGGATAGCCGCGTGCCCGGAATTTCCCGTCGGCTTCCGATTGTCAGCTAATCTTGCCGCGTTACATAGTTTGACGCTAGAGTAAATTCCAAGGCCGCGGGCGCGACGAGTTTGTGAGCCGACACGTCCCCGTCACGCGGATCTAGGAAAACCGCTGACAGTGGCGCAGAGGGCAGGGTAGTTTCCGTCAACGAGATGCCCTTTGCCACATTGGGGTGTTTGCTGGGTTTGCGGTGCCGTCATGTGGCTCATAGCCTGTGATTATTCGCGCCAACCAGGACGCGCGGCTCAAGATTAGGGGGATCCGCTTATGACGCTTCCAAACCTTTACTTCTCAAGGCCCGCGATTGTTCTCCCGGATACGGCGGTTGACAACGAGAAGGTGTTGTCCCGGGTCCGCGATTTGTACACCGGGCCGCCGGCGGAGTGGGACGGAATCGAGCAAACCATCCGTTACGTCTTCGACCGATGTAATACGAAGATGCGCTACCTCGAAGAAGACGACACGCTGAGGCCCGGCGAGTTCGCTTCGCGCGCGGCTACCGCATGCCTCGAGCAGAACGGTATGGCGGCGACCGACATCGACCTCCTCGTCTACGGTGGAATCGCTCGCGACGCATTCGAGCCTGCCACCGCGGCCGAGGTGGCCGGACGTATCGGTGCGAGGCCGCTGCACGCCACGGACGTAACCTGCGCCTGCGCCGGACTCATCGAGGCGATGCACGTCGTCGCAGGGTATTTCGCCATTCACCCCGAGATGCAGACGGCCCTCATCTGCGCCGGTGAGGTGATGGGGCGACTGGATCACCTACGACATGCAGTCACTCGAGGATGTGGCGGTCTACGCCGCCGGCTTGACGTTGGGGAACGCCGCCGTCGCGTTCTGTCGTTTCCCGGGAGCCGCTGGCGGGGGGGAGCGCGCGCCTCGAGAGCATCGTCCACAAGACGTACTGCGAGCACTACGACCTCTGCAGGACGCCTGTGGACGGGCACTTCACGTCGAAGTCGAAAGAACTGTTCGCGCTGTCGGTCCACGTGCCGCCCCTGATGCGCGGGTTGCTCGCGGACATCGGATGGACGCCCGAGGAGGTCGACCACTACGCCTTCCATCAGCCGAGCGAGGCGGTGCTGGAGCGGTCTTGACGGAACTCGGCGCACGTCCGCAGGCAGGCATTTACACCCACTCGCTGTTCGGTAACACGGCGAGCACCGCGTGGGCTCTCGCGCTCGACTACCGCTTGAAGAGCGGCACCGTGGAACCCGGGGACAAGATCGTCTTCGCGAGCGCCGCCGCTGGGTTTACCATCGTCGGCCGCCGCTGCCGTGTGGGAGGGCTGAATGGGCCGCTACCTGCGCGTCTACCGAGTCATCAACAAGACGTTCGGGTTACGGCTGCGGCCTCTCGGCACGTTCCTGGTCCTGCAGTTGCGGGCAGGGTATCTCGGCGGCGACGATGCGCCTGGACCACGTCGTCTACCCCCGCTACCAAGACGCAGCCTATCGACCGGCCGATCTTCATCATCGGCAATCCGCGCAGCGGCACTACCTTCCTCCATCGGTTCCTCCTCGGAAACCGTGGGTTGGCCGCCTTCGAGCTGTGGGAGATGCTTTTCCCTGCCATCACGGCACGCAAGCTGCTCGGTCGCATCGTCCCGCGCCTGGACCGGCTCTCACCTGCGCGGTATCACCCGTCGGACGTGCACGACACGAGCCTGCGCGGCATCGAGACCGATGACCCGGCGTGGTTCTTCCACACGCTGGACGGCCCGTTCGCATGGGCCTACTTCCTGGCGTGGCAGGACACCTACGGCAGCGAGCTGTCGCGGCGCTCCTTCGGGATCGACGGGGTGACGCCGCAGGAGAGGGAGCGGTTCTTCCATTACTACGAGGAGTGCTGGCGAAGGAACCTGTATCTACAAGGGCAGCGATCGGATCCTCGCCAAGACGAGCATGCTCACCTTCCGCCTGGATGAGGTGCTCGAGCGCTACCCCGACTGCAAGCTCGTGTACATCATTCGCGATCCCGTCGAGGTCATACCGTCCGGCATGTCGCTTCTGGCGGGCGTGCTCGAGAACGGATACGACGTCTGGAACCGCACCAGTAAAGAAGACCAGGAGCGGTGGATCGAGAACCTGTACCAGGCGTCGTGCGATATGCTCCGCGTCTTCTACGAGGCGTACTCGTCCGGCGAGATCCCGGAGAAAAACCTTTGCGTAGTGCGGTACGTGGACCTCATCCAGAACCTCGAGCCGACCATTGAGCGGATCCTCGAGTTCGCCGAGATCGAGCCCACCGAGGCGTTCCGGGAAGAGGTGCGCGCCCAGGCGGAGAAGCAGCGCTCGTACAAGAGCAAGCACCAGCATGCTCCGGACCGCTTCGGCCTGAGCGTCGAGCGCATCCACAAGGATCTGGCGTATGTGTACGACGCGTTCGACCTTCCGAAGCAGACCGACTGACACGGTGGTCCAGGTCGCCTCGCCGAAACGGCAATCGGCCCCGTTTCCAGCAACTTTGAGAAAGTTTCCTGACGAACCTGAATCCTGCTGTGTCTGCGGGCCAAAGTGTATTAGGCTCCGCTGAGATGTCGGTCACCTATGGGGGAAAGCTAATGAGTGCAGCGAGCTATGTCGGTCGTATCGGAGGACTGGCGGTGGCCTTGGGCGTGGGCGCGGCGGTCTTCACGGGTGGCGGGATCGCCTGCGCGCAGCCCGCCGGCTCGAGCTCGTCGTCCGAATCGGACGCGAGCGGTTCCGGGACGCATAGCTCGTCGGGCACCGGCTCGGAGTCGGACAAGACCTCAACTGAGTCTTCAGCCGGCACGAAGACTTCGAAACCTGCCACGACTTCGAAAGACGCCACGACTGTCGAAAGACGCCACGACGTCAAAAGATGCCACGACGTCGGACGAGCCCGACTCGGACGCGACCACCGGCAAGAAGCGCCGCCACGGCATATTGGCGGACATCCTGGGCGGCCACCGCAAGGACCCCACCCCGACGCCGGAAGCTGGATCAGAGACCACCGAGCCCGAATCGACCCCGGACGACAGCAGCGACATCCCGAAACAGAGCACGGGCGGCACGACCGAGCCGGGCGCGACACCGCAGACCGGGAGGCACCGGTTGCGGTCGACGCCGGCCGCCGCGAATGCCGAGTGCAGCCGCGGAGACGAAGATCGACACGAGCGCAGCCAGCAAGGTCGCGCGAGACGCCGGCAGAAGAAGGCCTCACTGGCAACCGCGAGCGTCGACGCGCCAAAACTCGTCACGACGACTTCGACGCTGTCGTCGTTTCCGACCACGGAGGATTCCCTCGAGTCGACCACTCAACGGAACCCGTGGAGACCGCGAAGGCCTCGACACCGCTGGCCACTTTCGTCAAGAGACTTTTCGATGCGTTCGCCGGCGACTCGCCGTCCTCACCGGCGGCGGACTCGCCGCTGGCCTGGGTGGCTGCCGCGGCGTCGCGCCGGGAGATCGGTGCGGCCGCTGAGACCACCGATCCGACGATGGTCTGGAATGGCTACAGCGTGGTCGCCGTGGGTGAACCCACCATCACGTCGATCTACGGTGAATACACGACGCTCCCGGCCTTTCCCAGCATCGTGCAGGGCCAACAGGACTTCGACCTAGTCGACCCGGACAGCGGTGTGACAGCGGCCACCGTCCACGGGCTCGTGACCATCAACAATGACCTCGGCTTCGGCAACAGGTTGCTACAAATCGTCGTCACCGACGTCACCTATCAGGCTCCTAGCGTAGACATCGGCGTCGAGTTAGGCGAGATTCCGGCGCCCGGCTCCGTCTTTGCCAGTGTGAGCAACGGCCGCGTCGGAACGTCCTACTCCGCCCTCGACAACCCCGGGGGTGAAGACGTCGTGACGTACAATTGGGTGACGGCCCGAAGCGCGTTCAAACTCAACCCGGATCCGTTCAACATTAATTTCAGCTCGGCCGATTTCCTCTTCGACAACGAGGGGGTCAACAGGCCCATCAACACCAAGGACGGCTACTACATCGCTCCTACCTCTCCGACCACGGAATGGACGGCATACGCCGGGTTCCAGCCTCTCTTCAACGCCATCCAGGGAGCGCAGACATTCGGCGTGTACGACGAGGACACCGATCAGCTGATCGGGACCTTCGAGGGCGTCGTGACCGTCACGTCGGATATGTGGGGTACCACCAGCGAGGCCGTCCTCGTCACGGACGCCCACGGCGACGTCGGCGTCGAGCGCCGGGCAGATTCCGCCGGAGGGCACGATCTACAACATCATCTACTGGACGGCGGACAACCAGCGAATACCTCCTCTACTACGCCAAGCCGGCTGAGCGGCCGGATGCGAACGTGGTCAAGACCCTGTTGGTCGATGTGAGCGTCCGGCAGGGAGAGGGTCGCGGACCTCCAGCTCAACTTCGACGGCGCCTCACCGCCGGTCAGGGAATCGCTGGACGTGCCGGGCCGCAACGGCACTGGTTACAGTTTCGTGCCCACGTCGACGAGAAGGTGTACTCAGGGGTCAACGGGCTACCCCCGAGGGAGGCGATCGTCCAGGGGTATCAGCAGTTCGACGTCTACGATTCGAACGGTAAGTTACCTCGGCAACGTGGACGCCGATGTGAGTACCCAGTGGGATCTGTCGCGGCAACAGCTCAGAGGCGATCCTGGTCATCGACATCAACGACGTCGCCTCGGACTCGAGCATCGGCACGGATAAGGGTGAGGTTCCGGTGGTCGGTTCGGTGTTCAACTTCAAGTACAACGGGACCAGCGGCTTCGGGGAGGCGTACTACGCCCTGCCCATGGAGTCGGAGAAAGAGCAAGATCTCGTACCAGATCGTGACCCCGTTCGGAGGCATCCCCTTACTCTCGGACCATGACGCAGCCAAGGGCCTTGCCGACTACAACTACTACAGTCCCTTCGACGACGACCAGAACCTCAACTTGCTGAGCGCAGCGGTGAGCCGAGTCCGGGGGGCTGCTGGGTGCAAGCCAGCCGCTGTGCGTGCTCGGCGGCTCGACTGAGTGTGAGGCCGACGCGGCCTGAGATCGGATAGATCGCGGCGCGATCGCCTGAGGCCCTAGCTCAGGCGATGGCGCCGCTGTCCTTGAGCGCCTCGATGCGGTCCCAGTCCAACCCGAGCTCCATCAGCACGAGCTCGGTGTGCTCGGAGGCCTGAGGCGCGCGGGTGGTCTCCAGCGGTTCGTGGTTGAACTGCACCGGTCCCCGCACCACCTTGAAGGGCTTTCCGCCGTCGCTCGCTTCGACCTCGACGATCATGTCGTTGGCGAGGGCCTGCTCGTCGGTGCCCAGATCGACGAGGCTCTGGAACGGCGCCCATTGCCCCCTCATCGTCTTGAGGTGCCGGCGCCAGTAGTCGAAGGGCTTGCTCCGGATCGACTCGGCGATGAGTTCGGCTGCGGCCCCGGCGTTCTCGATCAGCGGTAGCACCTCGGAGAATCGCGGATCGTCGGCCAGCTCGGGCAGACCGAGATGTTCGAACGCGTCGCGGATGTATCCGGTCGGGCTGACGATGCACAGGTTGATGGTGCCGCCGTCGGAGGTCAGGTAGTTGCCCATGAACGGGTTGACCGATGGGACCCACGGAGTCTGGCATCAGGGAGCGCATCGTCTCGCCGGTCTCCATGCCCTGCGTCACGCTGGCGCCGGCGGCCCACCAGGCGGTGCTCAGCAGCGATACGTCGATCTCGGCTGCCTCGCCGGTGCGCTCGCGATGGAACAGCGCCGCAGCGATTCCGCCGGCGATGTTCATCCCGCCGATCGAATCGCCGAACGCCGGGATCCCCTGCGACAGAGCTCCTCCGAGCTCCGCCGGGGTCAGTGCGTGCCCGACGCCGCTGCGTGTCCAGAACGCGGTGCCGTCGAAGCCGCCGGTGTCGCGCTCGGCGCCCTTGTCGCCGTATGCGCTGCCGCGGGCGTAGATGATGTCCGGGTTGGCCGCGCGGATGTGCTCGACGTCGAACTTGTTCTTCTGCCGCTGCGCCGGCAGGTAGTTGGTCAGGAAGACGTCGGCGGTCTTGGCGATCTCGTAGAGCACCTCCTGGCCCCCGGGCGTGGAGACGTCGATGCCGACGCTGCGCTTGCCGCGGTTGGGGTGCTCGATCAGCGGATGGCGGTTGGGGTCGAGCTGGAACCCGCCCATGTTGATGAAGCCGCGCTGGGTGTCGCCGCGCACTGGGTGCTCGACCTTGATGACGTCGGCGCCCCAGTCGGCGAGTATCGCGCCGGCCGCGGGCACGAAGGTGAACTGCGCTACCTCGAGGACGCGAACGCCCTCCATCACCTTGATCAAGTCGATCCCCTTCTGACGACGATGTCGAGCGGCTGCCAGGGAGCGAGTCTAGCGGAGATCCATACTGTAATGTTTACCGTTGAACTCCCGAGAAATTCCGCGCATGGAGGTGCAGGTGAGTGACGCCGAAAGCCGCGGCGGATTGCACCGAGACCAGCGTCGAGTTGGGTCGGCGTGCGGCACAGCGGGCCGAACGCCGGATGCTGATCGGCGGGGAGCTCATCGAGGCGGCTTCCGGTGCGGAGTTCGACAACCTCAGCCCGGCCACCGGTGCGGTGCTGGGTGCCACCGCGGCGGCGGCGGGAACAGGACATGGATCGGGCGATCGCCGCGGCGCGCGGCAGCGTTCGACGACGACCGACTGGTCGACGAACCGGACGCTGCGCAAGCGGTGCCTCGGAGCAGCTGCAGGCCGCGATCGAGGCCGAAAAGGAGGAGCTGCGTGAGGAACTCGTCGCCGAGGTGGGCTGCCCGGTGATGACGACCGCAGTCGGCGCAACTGGACTGGCCGCTGGCCGAGTCGCTGCGCTATCCCGGCGCAGCTGATCGACGACGTTCGAGTGGGAACGGGTGCTCGACGGCGGCGGGCTGTTCGGTGACCGCAATGTCCGCACCGTGGTCAAGGAGGCGGTCGGCGTCGTCGCCGCCATGACGCCGTCGAACTTCCCGATCGAGGTCATCCTCAACAAGCTCGGCCCGGCGCTGGCGGCGGGCAACACCGTCGTCCTCAAGCCCGACCCGCACACGCCGTGGAACGCCACCCGGCTGGGCCGGCTGATCGCCGAGAAGACCGACATCCCGCCGGTGTGGTCAACGTCGTCACGACGCCGTCCAACGACGTCGCCGGACTGCTGGGCACCGACCCGCGCGTGGACCTGGTGTCGTTCACCGGTTCCACGGCGGTCGGCAAGCTGCTGATGCGGCAGGGTGCCGACACGATGAAGCGGATGTTCCTCGAACTCGGCGGCAAGTCGGCGGCGATCGTCCTCGACGACGCCAACCCCGCGGTGATCGTCCCGACCGCGGTGGGCGTCTGCGTGCACGCCGGGCAGGCCTGCGCGGCCACCAGCCGGATGCTGATCCACCGCTCGCTGTACGACCAGGCGGTCGCCGACATCACCGCGGCGTATCAGCTTGTGCCGGTGGGGGATCCGGTCGACCCGGGCACGCTCGTCGGCCCGGTCATCAGCGCCGCGCAGAAGGACCGCGTGCTGACCGCGATCGACGGAGCGCGCCGCGACGGCGCGCGAGATCACCACCGGCGGCGGCCCGGTGCGAGGGCCTGCCCGAGCACCTGGCCGGCGGACACTTCGTCGCGCCGACCGTGATCGTCGGCGTCGACAACAGCGCCGCGATCGCGCAGCAGGAGATCTTCGGCCCGGTGCTGGTGATCCTGCCGTTCGACGACGACGACGAGGCAGTGCGGATCGCCAACGACAGCGTCTTCGGTCTTGCGGGTGCGGTGATGTCGCGGTCGGCCGAACGCGGGATGACGATCGCGCGGCGCGTCCGCACCGGCTCCTTCGGCGTCAACGGCGGCATGTTCTACGGCGCCGACGCGCCGTTCGGCGGGTACAAGAGCAGCGGCGTCGGCCGCCAGTGCGGCATCGAGGGCTTTCGGACAGTACCTCGAAACCAAGACCATCGCCCGCCGGGAACGACGGCCCGGGTAGTACGCCAGACGGGGCCCGAAAGGGCAAGCTGGACAACAGGGTTGCGTTGGCGTCGCAGGTCGGGTGGAACGCAATTGTGTTCTTGCCAACGACGACTCGCGCTACATCACCGGTACGCAGTTGCGCATCGACGCGGGCGGGTACGTCAAGTCTGTTCCCTGAAGGGGGTGAACGTCACCGGTATCGCGGTCGGGGACCGGAACGGCTGGCCGTGAATGTGCGGGTCGGCGTCGGTGATCAGCTGGATGTCCGACAGCCGGTCCAGTAGGCATTCGACGGCCACCCGGGTCTCCATCCGCGCCAGGTGCAGTCCCATGCAGGTGTGCTCGCCCGCGGCAAAGGAGATGTGCGGCAGCCTCTTCCGGAAGATGTCGAACTCCTCGGAGCGTTCCCAGCGCTGCCCGTCGCGGTTGGCCGAACCGATGCACACGTCGATCACCGAGCCCGCGGGAATCGGCACGCCCGCCACCTCGGTGTCCTCGGTGGCGTAGCGCTGCACGGTGGTCAGCGGCGTCTCGTAGCGCAGGCCCTCCTCGATCGCCGGAGCCGATCAGTTCATGATCGGCCACCACCGCGTCGAACTGGTCGCGGTGGGTGAGCAACAGGTAGAGCAGATTTCCCGACGACCGGTAGGTGGTCTCCAGGCCCGCGGGCAACAGCAGCCGCAGAAACGAGTAGATCGCTTCGTCGCTGAGCTTTTCGCCGTCGATCTCGGCCGACACCAGATCGCCGATGATGTCCTCGGTCGGTGCGGACCGGCGCTTCTCGATCTGTTCGAGGAAGTAGTCCTTGAGCGCTGCCGACGCCTCGAACGCGCGCTTGTACTTGATGGTGTAGCTGATCAGCTCCACCGCGCGTTTGCGGAACCACGGCAGGTCATCCTCAGGCAGACCGAGCAGCTTCGAGATGACCCGGGTGGGGAACTCGAAGGTGAAGTCGCGCACCAGATCCGCTTCGCCGGTCTCGATGAACTCGTCGATGAGCCCGTTCACGACGGGCCGCACGATCTCGGGTTCCCACCGCGCGAGCGAGCGTGACTTGAACGCCGCCGAGACAAGGTTGCGGTGTTCCCAGTGCGGTTTGCCCTCCATCGCCAGGATCGTCGGACCGATGAACAGGCCGATGGTGGAGTCGTAGATGCGTGGAGTTGAACACCTTGCCGTCGCGGAACACCCGGTTGACCGCGTCGAAAGACACCGCGGCATAGAGATTCTCCGGTCGCAGCGATTCCGGCGTCTTGGACCAGTCCATGACCGAGCCGCGGAAGACACCGCCCTCGAGCCGCCGACGAGCGAACATGGGGTACGGGTCGCGCAGGTCGATGGGCTCGTTCATCGCGACGTCCTGTACCGGGGTTTCCACGTCTGGCCTCCAGTCGGTTCCGGGGTGACAACCCGGTTCAGAGTGGTGTGCGAAATGATACTGTAAATCTTACAGTAATACCTGCTACCGAATTGTGCGGTTGGGGTCACAGTGGATCGGCACGTCTGCGGTCATGGAGGTCCGGTCGGACAATACGCTGGCGGCGTTGCTGGTGCCCTTACCGGACGACCCCACGCGGAGGCTTCGCACATGGCCGTGACCCTCGACGGGACGACCGACCGTCGAGCGGGACCAGATGTCCGCCCTTCTCGAGCTTCAGCGGCAGGCGTTCGTCGCCGACGGCCCACCGGACGTCGCGTTGCGGCGCAACCGGATCGACCGGCTGCTGGCCCTGGTACTGGAGAACGCCGACGACTTCGTCGACGCCATGGCCGCGGACTACGGCACGCGCCCACGGGCGGGAGCGCTGTTCACCGAGATACTGGGCATGATCTCCGTCATCGAACACACCAGGTCGCATGTGCCGCAATGGATGCGTGCGACCAAACTGATGCGGGCCGGCCGGATGATCGGCCTCAGGGCCGAAGTCGAGCCGTCCCCGCTGGGCGTCGTGGGCATCATCGGCCCGTGGAACTTTCCCATCAACCTGGTGGTGCTGCCCGCAACGGCGGCGCTGGCCGCAGGCAATCGCGTCATGATCAAGATGTCTGAGATCACGCCGCGCACCGCCGAGTTGCTGGAGACGCGCGTCGCAAACTATTTCGACCCCGCCGAACTGCAGGTGGTCACCGGCGGCGCCGACGTGGCGGCGGCGTTCGCGGCACTGCCCTTCGATCACCTGTTCTTCACCGGGTCACCGGCGGTGGGTGCGCTGGTTGCGCAGGCCGCGGCCCCGAGCCTGGTCCCCGTCACGCTGGAACTCGGAGGAAAGAATCCAGTGGTGGTGTCACCCGATGCCGACATCACCCGCTCGGCCACCCGGATCGCGCAGGGCCGGATGATCAACGGCGGCCAGGTCTGCGTGTGTCCCGACTACGTCTTCGTTCCGGCCGACCGCGCCGACGAGTTCGTCGGCGTCGCCCGCGACACGCTGCGGGAGATGTTCCCGTCGATCGTGTCCAACGCCGATTACTGCTCGTCGGTGAACCAGGCGAACTTCGATCGGGTGGTCGGGCTCATCGAGGACGCCCGGGCCAAGGGCGCCCGGATCGAGACCGTGGCACCGCCCGGCGAGGCGCTGCCCGATCATCGCACCCGCAAGATCGCCCCGACGATCGTCTGCGATGTCGACGACAGCATGCACATCGCCACCGAGGAGACATTCGGACCGGTCCTCACCGTGCGTCCCTACCACCGACTCGCCGACGTCGTCGACTACATCAACGCCCGGCCGGCACCCTTGGTGGCGTACTGGTTCGGGCCGGACGGTACCGACTTCCGATCCTTCGTGCAGCACACCCGCAGCGGTGGCGTCGCGCGCAACGACTTTGCCGCACAGATGATTCCGTCCGCTGCACCGTTCGGAGGGGTGGGCCGCAGCGGCATGGGGGCCTACCACGGCAAGGCCGGCTTCGATGCCTTCAGCCACTCCCGCACCGTGGTGGGCAGCGACCTTCCGTTCACCATCACCGGCAGCGCGGCGCCGCCGTTCTCGCGGTCGATGCGTGCGACCACCGCGGTGGCGCTGACGATGGCGCGCTATCGCACCCGCCGTCGGCTCAGGCCCCGCTGATGGCCTGTTCGCGGGCCCACCGGTAGTCGGCCTTACCCGCCGGACTGCGCTCGATGACGGGCCGGAACACCACCGCCTTGGGCAGCTTGTAGCGGGCGATGACCGCTGCGGCGTGGTCGATGAGGTCCTGCGCGTCGACGCGAACGCCGTCAACCAGAGCGACGACGGCCACCACCTCCTGGCCCCACTGTTCGCTCGGCCTGCCGGCGACGACCACATCGGCGACGGCAGGATGCGACGCGACCGCGGACTCGACCTCCTCGGCGAAGATCTTCTCGCCGCCGGAGTTGATCGTCACCGAATCCCGGCCGAGAAGTTCGATCGAACCGTCCGCGAGATGGCGCGCGCGGTCGCCGGGCACCGAGTACCGCACCCCGCCGATGACCGGGAACGTGGCTGCGGTCTTGACCGCGTCGCCCTTGTAGCCGAGCGGGACGTAGCCGCGCTGCGCCAGCCAGCCCATCTCCTCGTGACCGGGTTCCAGGATGGAGCCGAGATCCTCGGATGCGACGGAGGTGTCGGGTCCCGCGGCGAACGTGCCGGTCGACACCGCGCCCGATGCCGACATGTGCGTCATCTGGGCACCGGTCTCCGAGGACCCCACGCCGTCGACCACGACCAGGTTGGCCGTGCTGTCGATGAGCCGCTGCTTGGCGGTCGGGGTGAGCTGGGCCCCGCCATTGGCCACCACCGCGAGCGACGACAGATCCGCGGTCGTGCGCTCGAACGCATCTGCCAACGGGCGGGCCATCGCGTCTCCGACCACGGTGACCGCGAAGATCTTCTCCCGTTCGATGGTGCGCACCACGTCGTCGACGTCGAGGTGGCTGGTGACCGGCGAGAACACCACGGTCTGACCGGTGGTCATGGCTGTCAGCACCGCCCACTGGGCGGCGCCGTGCATCAGCGGCGGCAACACCATGAGCTTGGTGCCCGGCGACTCTGCGCAGCGGGCGGCGATGTCCTCATACGAGGTGGCCAGTTCGCCGGTGTAGAGACTGCGGCCGCCGAAGGACGTCATGAAAATGTCGTGCTGACGCCACAGCACACCCTTGGGCATGCCCGTCGTGCCGCCGGTGTAGAGCACATAGAGGTCATCGGGTGACGGCTCGACCGGCGGCACCTCGGCGGGGCCGTCGGCCACGATCGACTCGTAGTCGACGGCACCGGGCAGCAGCTCGTTGCCCGACTCGTCGGCGATCTGGATGAGCACCTGCAGCTGAGGAAGATCGGCCAGAACCTCGGCCAGGCGCGGCGCGAAATCGGCGTGGTACAGCAGCGCGGTCGCGCCGGCGTCCGACAGTAGGTAGTGCAGTTCGCTCTTGACGTAGCGGTAGTTGACGTTGAACGGCGCCAGGCGGGCCCGCCACGCTCCCAACATGCCCTCGAGGTACTCGGGACCATTGTGGGCGTAGATACCCAACAGGTCCTGCCCGACCTCGTGGCCCGGCAACTCCGAGCGCTCGGTGTGGCAACCCAACCCGCGGGAGTGCAGGAAGGCCGCGAGCCGGTTCGACCGCTCGACGATCTGCGCGTAGGTGAAGCGGCGGTCACCCTGCACGATGAACTCACGGTCGCCGATGACCGCCGCGACGGCATCGGCGGCGGCCGGGACGGTGAACTGAATCGGCTCGGTCATGCGATGGACTGTAGACGCCCACGCGGACCGGGTAGACAGTTGGTCCCAATTTGTATGGCCATCAGGTGTGGCTCCATCAGGTGCGCCTCCAGGCCTCGATCAGATCGTCGGTGGTGGTGATCGACGCCAGCAGTGACAACGTGTTGTCGATGATCGCTCCGGCATAGTCGGCCGGTATCCCGGCCACCGCGTCCCGCGGCACAACCACGCGATACGCCGCGTTGACCGCATCCATCACGAGGTTCGTGATCGCGACGTTGACCGAGACGCCGACCGTGACGATGGTGGACACCCCGAGGTTGCGCAAAATCGAATCGAGGTCCGTACCGCCCATCGGCCCGATGCCGTGCCACCGGTGCAGCACGAGATCGGTTGGCTGGGCGTCGAGTTCGGGCACCAACTGGGTACCCCGGCTGCCGGGGCTGATGTCGACGCCCGCCGCACCGAAGGCGAAGATCTTGGCGTTGTGGTTGGCGCCCCTGCGGTCGGGCCGACGCTGCACCACGCAGTGCACGACGGACACACCCGCCTCACGCGCTACGGGAAGCAACCTGGCGATGTTGGGCAGGGCCTGACGACGCGCTTCCTCGGCGAGGGCGGCCAACCCGGCATCCGGCCCGACGATTGCGCCCTGACATTCCTGGGTGACGACCGCGGTGTGGCCGGGCGCCACCAGTTCGGCGAGGTCTGGCTTCATGCCGTGGCGACCGGTTGTCCCACCGGAGGAACTTCGTAAAACTGCGTCGCCCACTTGCGCATGGCCATATAAGGTTTCGCGTCTATCTTCGCCAGCGCCGGATGCTCGATGTACTTCTGATAGCGCCAGATGTCGCAGTCTTCCCACACGGTCTTGAGGAACTGTCGTTCGACCTTGGCGCGCACGTTGTCGGGCGGAATGTCGGATGACTCGCCGGGGAGTTTCGGCCACCAGATCGAGTAGAACATGTCGGACACCTCGTCATCGACTGGCGTGCAGGCGAAGATCAGCCGGTGGTTCGAGGTGCCCTCGAACGCGCTCATCGCGAACCCGAGTCCGGAGAAATGGCTGTGGATGCGCAGCGCCATCTTGTCGGGGTCGTCGCTGCGGGTGTCGGGCCAGCCGGTGAGGAACCGCCACTCCTCGTCGACCTGCTCCCAGTGCAGGCACACCGGAGTCACGGTGGCGCCGTGGACATAGCGGAAGTGTGAGCTGTCGGGACCGTTCTCGGCGACGATCTGCGGATGCACCGGGATGGCGTCGGCGCGGCTGGAGAACTCGGGATATGGCCGGTAGTAGGCACCTGCGTCGGTCTCGAACTGGGGGAATTTGTGGAAGATGTCGGGGAGCTCCCACTGCGGTTCCTTGCCTTGGGGCTGGTACCACATGAAGATGCAGCCGTACTGCTCCTTGACCGGATAGGACCGCAAGCGCAGGCCCCGGTTGGGGCGGTCCGGCTGATAAGGGATGTACCGGTTGGCGCCGTCGGGCCCCCACCGCCAGCCGTGGAACGGGCATTCGACACAGTCGCCGACCACCTTGCCGCCGTGCCCGATGTGGGCGCCGAGGTGCTTGCAGTGCGCTTCGAGAACGTGCAGTTCGCCCGATTCGTCACGGTAGGCGGCGAGGTCCTCGCCGAAGTACTTGAGCGCCCGGACGTCGCCGACTTCGAACTCCGCCGACCACCCGATCATGAACCAACCGGTGACCTTCCAGGTGAACGGAACCTTCACGTCGCCTCCTTGGGCCGCGGATCGCGCCGAGTGCGTCGAGGCGGTCACCGAAACCGGCACACCTTTCGGCGGCAATACTGTAATAGTTACAGTAATATTTGCACAGCAGTCTGAACAACCGATTTCGGCGAGGAAGTGTGACAGTGCCGTCGACCCCTGCTGGGTCATCTGATCCCTCCGGGCCCACCGGACTCTTCGATGTGATCGTCATCGGTGCGGGATTCTCCGGGCTGTATGCGTTGCATCGGCTGCGTGAGCTGGGCTTCCGGGTGCGGGTGCTGGAGAAGGCCGACAACGTCGGCGGCACTTGGTTGTTCAACCGCTACCCGGGCGCTCGATGCGACATCGAGAGCATCGAGTACTCCTACAGCTTCTCTGAGAAGATCGAGCAGGAGTGGGTGTGGACCGAGACGATGCCCGCCCAACCCGAGATCGAGGCCTACCTCAACTTCGTCGCGGACCGCTTGGAGCTGCGTCGCGACATCGCGTTCGGCACCGAGGTCGTCTCGATGATCTTCGACGAGGACTCCGCGGTGTGGAGTCTCGAGACGGCGGCGGGTGAGTCGGTCGTCGCCCCGTACGTGGTCGCGGCGTCGGGCATCCTGTCGGTACCGCTGGAACCCGCCATCGACGGGATGGGCAGCTTCGCCGGCACGTCGTTGTCCACCAGTCGCTGGCCTGCGGGCGACGTCGACCTCACCGGCAAACGCGTCGGCGTCATCGGCACCGGTTCCACCGGCGTGCAGCTGATCCCGGTCGTGGCCCGTCGGGCCGCGCATCTCTCGGTGTTCCAGCGCTCGCCCGCCTATACGCTGCCGTGGAAGGTCCGTGCGTTCGAGCCCGGTGAGCTCGACAAGTTGAAGAGCACCTACGGCGAGATCCGCGCGGCGCAGCGGCAGCATCCCGTCGGTGCGGCCCGGCTCAGCGCCTTCTCGGTGTTGCTGGACATGCTCACCAGGCCGCCGCTGAAAGCGGCCTCACGGGAGGAGCAGCTGCGGGCCGTCGAGGAGAACGGCGTCATGGGCGCGCTCAGCTGGGGCGACATCTTCTTCGACATCGAGGCCAATCAGCTGGCCGCCGCGCTCTACGGCGAGGCCGTGGCCCGCATCGTCAAGGACCCCGAGACGGCGGCGGCCCTGGCACCGACCCATCCCTTCGGCTGCAAGCGCCCGATCATCGACCAGGGCTACTACGAGACGTTCAACCGTGACAACGTGACCCTGGTCGATCTGCGCGCCAACCCGATCGTTGCGGTTCGGCCGACAGGCATCCAGACCGAGATGCAACTCCACGAACTCGACGTGATCATCTATGCGACCGGCTTCGACGCCATGACCGGAGCGCTGACCCGCATGGACATCCGCGGCCGCGACGGCATCTCGTTGGCCGAGTTCTGGGGCGCGGAAGGACCGTACTCGTATCTGGGATCGCGGTCGCCGGGTTCCCCAACTTGTTGATCGTCCAGGCTCCGGGAAGCCCTTCGGCGGCAACCAATTTCGTTGCTGCCCTGGAGCAGCACGTGGAGTGGATCGGCGATTGCCTGTGCTACCTTCGCGCGCACGGCTACCGCACCATCGAAGCGCTGCCGGAGGCCCAGCGAGAATGGATCGAGCACACGACGGCGCTGGTCGCGCCGACCGTGCTGGTCCACCCCACGTGCAACTCCTGGTACAACGGCGGCAACGTCCCGGGTAAAAGGCGGATGTACATGGGCTACACCGCGGGGATCCCGGAATACCGCAGGCGCTGCGACGAGATCGCCGACGCCGGTTACACCGGGTTCAAGCTCGGGTGAAGTCCGCTGAACGCGCCTGGCGCATCGGCCGGGATTTCGCCGGGGTGCTGCCGCGGGCGCATGCGGTGGTGGCGGGATCGGGCGACTGGGACCCGTTCTCGGTGAGGGGTGCCCGTCAACTCGGTGAGGTTGTGCTCGATGAACTGGCGCTGACGGGGATGACGTTGACCGCGCCGCCGCCGACGCTGCAGCGTTCGGCGGACTCCTGCGCGGCCGCTGCCGACGAGCTGTCAGGGCTGGGGTTGGCCGGTGCTCACACGGAACCGGATCCGTTGCACGTCAGATCTGTTCGACGCCGGCGGATCGGGCGGCTGCACTACGAGCAGCTGACGTTCCAGCATGATCCGCACCTACCGGGAGCACTGGCCGCCGAGGGTTTCGACGGTCCGGCGACCGGCGTGGTGCACCTGTGCCGACACGGCGATAAGCGACGGCCGTGGCTGGTGTGGGTGCACGGTGCGGGTCAGGGTCTGCCGATCGATCTGTGGTTCTCCCGGGCGCGCCGCATCCAGGACGAACTCGGATTCAACGTGGCACTGCCGGTCCAGCCGGGGTGCGGGGTGCGGCGCCGCGCGTGGCCCGCTTATCCCAACATGGACCCGCTGTCCAACGTCGCGGGTCTGATGCGGGCGGTGTCCGAGGTGCGCGCGGTGGTGCGGTGGCTGCGCCCCCAGGCCGGCGCGCTCGCGGTGTCCGGTGTGTCGATGGGAAGTCCTGTGGCTGGGCTGGTCTCGCATCTGGAACCGGTCGACGCCGTGGCGGTGTACACGCCGATTTTCGGTCTGAACGCGATGATCGCCGGCCACCTCGGCCGGTGGGGGCCGTCGGTGCGCGACACCGTCGAACTGCTGCAGGCTGACGTCGTGGAGCGGGTGATGTCCGTTGTCGACTACCAGTCCGTCGAACCGTCACCACCGCCGCAGGGCCGGCTCATCGTCGGCGCGTGGCACGACCAGATGGCCCGACGTGAGCCCGCGCTCGCGCTCCATGAACGATGGGGCGGTCGGCTGTACTGGCATCAGGGCAGCCATGTCGGGCAGCTGTTCGCGGCCGGGGTGCAGGCGGCGTCGGAGCGGTTCCTTCGCGCCGTCAGCCAGGGGACGGGCCGTAGTCCCGAATGAGGCGCGCCCGCAGGCTTTTCAGCTCGTTCTCGAGGTTGTAACCCTCAGTGAGAACCAGCCAGAGGTAGGCGATGCCGTACACCGCTGAGCTGATGTCGTTGACGGCGCGGTCGACCTCGACGTCGTGTCGCACCGACCCGTCGGCGATCCCCTTCTCGAGTCCCGCCTTGACCTTCTGCATGCCGACGTCGAGCTGGCCCAGCGAGTGCGGTCGCAGCGGTGAGGTGCTCTTCACCGCCTCGAAGGCGGCGACGAACATGGCACGGAGAAGCTCGGGGTCGTCGGCGGCGAGCTGGCCGATCCGGTCCAGATGTCCGAGCGCCAGTTGCAGGCCACTGGCCGCAGGGTCGAGATCGGGGCTCAGCTGTGCCATGTACTCGCGCAGGAAGATCGCGTCGAGGACGGCGTCCTTGCTGCCGTACCGGGCGTGCACCATCGCCCGGCTGTATCCGGCCCGTCGGCCGATCTCGGCGGCAGTCGTTGCTTCCCAGCCTTTTTCGATGATGAGCTCGGCAGCCGCGCGCGCCAGCTTGCGGCTGGAAATCTCGACCCGTTCCGGCTGCGTCAGGCCGCGTCTGGGGGAGGGCACCCTTGCATATTAGACGACCGGCAATTATGTTACTTGTGTTGCGTCAAATATGTGGCGGAGGAACTCGATGGTGAGTGCGGGCACGCCGTCGGTTCCCGGTGCGCATCCACCAACTGACTCCGGGCTGGCTGACCGACGTGCTGCGTACCGATGGCGGTTTGAACGCCGCCACGGTGACCGACGTTCGCGTCGAGCAGATCGCTCAGGACAGCGGGTTCTCGTCGCTGCTGTACCGGCTGCACCTGACTGCCGGCGAGGACACGCCTGCGACGCTGATCGCGAAGTTGCCGGCACAGTCGCAGGCGCGCGCAGCGATGGAACTCCTCGGCGGGTATCGGCGCGAACTGGCGTTCTACCAGCACGTCGCCGGACACGTCCCGATGGCGACACCGCGGGTGTACGCCGCCCGGATGGCCGAGGACTCGGTTGACTTCGTGCTGCTGCTCGAGGACCTGGCGCACTGGGTCAACGCCGACCATCTCGCAGGCCTGACGATGGATCGGGCGAGGTTGTGCATCGACCAGCTGGCCGGACTCCACGCCTGGTCGTGCGACCCGGCGAACAGCTATGCGCTGGAGCACTTTCCGAGCATCGACACCCCGATTGCGCGTAACCTGCTGCTGCCCGCGTTCGCGCCGGGCTGGCAGGTCTACCGTGACTATTGCTCCGGATCGGTCCCGGCGAGCGTCGCCCGGTTCTCGGAGACCTTCGCCGACCGGGCCGCCGGCGCGCTGCCCGTGCTGACGGAACGCGACATGCTGCTGCACGGTGACATCAGGGCCGACAACCTGTTCTTCGACGCAGACAGGATGAAGGTGGTCGACTTCCAGTTCGCCGCTCGCGGTTGCGGGGTTGCCGATATCGCCTACCTGGTCACCCAGGGTCTGCCGAGCCAGGCGCGGGACGGTCACGACGACGCCCTGGTGCGCGAATACCTGTACCGCCTAGCGGGTTTCGGGGTCACCGACTACGGATTCGACGACGCGTGGCGGCACTACCGATACGCCGCGGTCTACCTGATGGTCCTTCCCGTCATCACGCTCAACGGCTGGGACGCGTTGCCCGAGCGGTCCCGTCAGCTCTGCCTCACGCTGACCGATCGCGCGGTCGCCGCCATCGACGAGATCGACGCACTGGCGGTGTTCGCATGACCCGATCGGCTCGCGATGTGGTCGAGCAATACAACCTGGTCGTGTGGAACGACCGCGACTTCACGCTCGCCGAGGAGCTGATCGGTGACTCGGTGATCCGCCACGGCGTGGGCGAGGTGAGCACGCTGACCCACGAGGAGGCTGTCGCGCGCATCGTCGATCACTGGGAGATGTTCGAGACGATTCGCTTCGACCTCAACCTGGTGGTGGCCGGCGACGACGGCGAGCACGTGGCCATCGTGTACCAATCGCCGATGACGCTGAAGGACGGCACCGAGACGGCGATCGGCAGCATGGAGATCTTCCGGGCGATCGAAGGCAGGATCACCGAGGTGCTGGAATTGCGGCTACAAGCGAAGCGACATGGGGATAAACAACCGTGTGTTGGACGAGCTCGGCTACTACCTTCTGGCGGGCGCCGGGGGTGAAGGCCCCGCGACGCTGATGGATGAGGCCCGCCGGGGTGAGGAGCTGGGTTTCGGCACCGGCTTCATCTCCGAGCGGTGGAACGTCAAGGAAGCCTCGTCGCTGTCCGGGGCGGCGCTCGCCGTCACGAGCCGCATGCAGATCGCCACGGCGGCAACGAATCACAACACCCGCCATCCACTCATCACCGGGTCGTGGGCCACCACCATGCACCGGCTGTCCGGCGGCCGCTTCACCCTCGGCATCGGGCGGGGCATCGCGGCGATGTACAACGCGTTCGGGGTGCCCGCGGTGACCACCGCACAGATGGAGGACTTCGCGCAGGTGATGCGCAAGCTCTGGCACGGCGAGGTCGTCTTCAACCATGACGGCCCCATCGGCAAGTACCAGGTGCTCTTTCTCGATCCGGACTTCAACGAGGACATCCGGCTGGCAATCGTCGCGTTCGGTCCCCAGACGTTGGCACTCGGTGGGCGGGAGTTCGACGATGTCATCCTGCACACCTACTTCACGCCCGAGACGTTGCAGCGTGCCGTCAAGACCGTCAAGGACGCCGCCGAGCAGGCCGGCCGCGACCCCGCCGGCGTGCGTGTGTGGTCGTGCTTCGCCACCGTCGGCGACCACCTGCCCGAGGAGCTGCGGCTGAAGAAGACGGTGGCGCGGCTGGCCACCTACCTGCAGGGCTACGGCGAGCTGCTCGTCAACACGAACGGTTGGGATCTCTCGGTGCTGCAACGGTTCCGGGACGACAAGGTGGTGCAGTCGATTCCCGGCGGCATCGACCACAAGGCCACCGCCGAGCAGATCGAGCACATCGCCACCCTGCTCCCCGACGAATGGCTGGAGCCGTCGGCCACCGGGTCGGCGCAGCAGTGCGTGGACCGGGTGCGCAAGGAGTTCGACTACGGCGCGGACGCGGTGATCATGCACGGCGCGACGCCCGATGAACTCGCGCCCATCGTCGAGGCGTACAGGGCCGCCGACGGCTGACCCTTGTTCGGCGAGCAGACACAAACTCGCGTCGACACGCCGGCAAGCGTGCGACTTTGCGTCTGCTCGCCGCCGAAAGCTCAGGGCGTGATGACGGTGCGGCTGACGGGTTCGGCGGCGGCTTGGCGGCTGTAGATGCCGCGCTCCAGGGCTTCCAGCAGCGCATCCCTGGTCTCCGCCGGGTGGATGAGATCGTCGAATCCGAGATGGCCTGCCGACCGGAACGATGCGTCCACCTCGGCCTGGCGCAGCCTCTGCTCGACGTCCTCGGCAGCGTGCGAGGCGCGGCTCAGCGCCGCCGCGCTCATCGCACCCATCGTCGCGCCCGGATAGGCGAATGTCGCACCCTGATTGTCGAATCCGAGCAGTGACATCACCATCGAGCCGAACCCGTAGGCCTTGCGCAGCGTCACATGGAGTTTCAACGTGGTCGCCGCGGTCTGCGCCGCGAACATCCTGGCGCCACTGCGGAGCACGCCCTGGCGTTCGGATCGGCTGCCGGGCAGCATCCCCGGGTTGTCGGCCAGGAACACGATCGGCAGGTGGAACGAATCGGCGACCGTGATGAAATGTGCTGCCTTGTCGGCGGCGTCGGCGTCGATGGAGCCCGCCATGACCCGTGGTTGATTCGCCACCACCGCGACCGGATGTCCGCCGAGGTGGGCCAGCGCGCAGATGATGGCCGGGCCGAACTTCGGCTGCACCTCGAACCAGTCGGGGTTGTCGAAGACCACGTCGAGCACCGCGCGCATGTCGTACACCTGGCGGTTGCCGCGCGGCACGATCTCGAGCAGTTCAGGGGTCGGGCGACGACCGGTCGATTCGTCGGCAGGAAGCGACGCCGGATAGGACCAGGCGCTCGACGGGAAGTAGGACAGGTAGCGGCGGATGTCGTCGAGCACCGCGGCGTCGTCCTCGCCGAGATTGTGGATGACCCCACTGGCCAACGCCACTGACGGTCCGCCGAGGTCTTCCTTCGAGATGTCCTCGCCGGTGGACTCTTTGACGACCGGGGGACCGGCGGTGAAGATCGCTCCCTGATTGGTCATGATGGTCCAATCGCACACCGGCGCGACCAGGGCCCCGTGCCCGGCGGACGGACCGAACAAGCCTCCGACCGTGGGCACCTTGCCCGAACACTGGGCCTGCGCCAGCAGGTCGGTGGGGGTGCGGCCGTAGTGTTCACCGCTGGGACGGAAGCCCGCGCCTTCGAGCAGCATCACCATCGGGATCCGGTCCCGCAGAGCGAGTTCGGCGAGCCGGTAGCGCTTCGAGTTGCCTCCCGGTCCGATACTGCCCGCCAACGTGGTGAAGTCCTCGGCGCCCACCATCACCGGTGAACCGTTGATCAGACCCGAGCCGGCGACGATGCCGTCGGCCGCGATGTCGCCGCCGACGAGGGTGCCGAACTCGCGGAACGACCCCTTGTCGAGGAGGTGATCGATGCGTCCGCGGGCGTCCAGTTTGCCCTTGCCGTGGTGCTTGGCCAGGCGTTCGTCGCCACCCATGGCCCTGGAGTGGTCACGTCGGCGCGCGAGTTCGTCGAGCGTGTCCTTCCAATCCTCGGCTCTGGCCATGCGGCAACTCCTGTCCTCGGTGGCGACCCTCGCCAAGGAACGTTGACCTTACTGAATTGCTTACTGTAGCTTCATTTGGCATGGGTGCTGAAGGCGGCCTCAAGGTAGACGCGGCCGTTGTCAGCCAGCTCGCACAGGTGCCGGCCGGTGCCCGCATGCTGGAACGTCGCGGCTACGACGGCTGCTGGACGGCCGAGATCAATCACGACCCGTTCCTGCCGCTGACCCTGGCCGCCGAACACACCACCCGCATCGAACTGGGTACCAGCATCGCGGTGGCGTTTGCACGCAATCCGATGACGGTGGCCCAGGTCGGTTGGGACCTGCAGGACTACTCGCAGGGACGGTTCATCCTGGGCCTGGGCTCGCAGATCAAGCCACACATCGAGAAGCGCTTCAGCATGCCGTGGGGCAGACCGGTGGCCCGGATGCACGAGTTCGTCCTCGCGCTGAAGGCGATCTGGTCCTGCTGGCGCGAGGACACGCCCCTGCAGTTCGAGGGGGAGTTCTACACCCACAAGCTGATGACGCCGATGTTCGTCCCACCTGCGCATCCCCACGGGGATCCGCAGGTCTTCGTCGCCGCCGTGGGCGACCGGATGACCGAGATGTGCGGGGAGGTCGCCGATGGTCTTCTCGCACATGCGTTCTCGACCGAACGCTATGTCCGGGAGGTGACGCTTCCGACGTTGTCGCGGGGCTTGGAGCGGGCGGGCCGCCTGCGCAGTGACGTCGAGGTGATGAGTCCACTGTTCGTCGTCACGGGCCGCGACGAGGCGGAGCTGAGGTCCGCCGCGGTCGGCACCCGCAAGCAGATCGCCTTCTATGCCTCCACCCCCGCCTATCGCGGGGTGCTGGAGTTGCACGGTTGGGGCGACCTGCAGACCGAACTGCACCGGCTGTCGCGCGCGGCGACTGGGACGCGATGGGATCGCTGATCGACGACACGATCCTCGACGAATTCGCCGTCGTCGCGCCGGTCGATGAACTGGTGCAGAAGATCCGGGCCCGGTGCGAGGGCCTGATCGACCGGATCCTGGTGGGCTTTCCGCCCTCCGTCGACGACGCCACAGTCGTTGGCCTGGTATCTGATCTGCGCAGTGGCGCGGCGACGAGCCCTCGGGCGAGGAGCAATCCCTGAAGTGAAGGAGTCGCTATGAGCGTTCGTGTTGCCGACGAGGCCGCCAACGTGTTCGCCGATCCGACGGCCTATGCCGACGAACGGAGCTTGCACGCGGCACTGACCCATCTGCGGGCGAACGCACCGGTGTCCTGGGTCGACGTCCCCGGCTACCGCCCGTTCTGGGCGATCACCAAGCACGCCGACATCATGGCGATCGAACGGGCCAACGACATCTTCACCAACTCGCCGCGACCGGTGCTGATGACCGCCGAGTCCGACGCGCTGCAGGCCGGCGTCGGCATCAGCACGCTGATCCACATGGACGATCCGCAACACCGCGTGGTGCGGGCCATCGGCGGCGACTGGTTCCGGCCGAAAGCCATGCGCGCCATGAAACTTCGCGTCGACAAGCTTGCCACCCGATACGTCGACCACATGGCGGCGGTCGGCCCCGAATGCGACTTCGTGCAGGAGGTCGCGGTGAACTTCCCGCTGTTCGTCATCATGTCGCTGCTCGGGGTGCCCGAGGAAGACTTCCCGCGGATGCTGCAGTACACCCAGGAACTGTTCGGCAACGACGACGCCGAGTTCAGCGCGGGAGCATCCAAGGAAGACCAGCTGACGGTGCTGCTCGACATGTTCGGGTACTTCAATGCGCTGACCGCTGCCCGTCGTGAACAGCCGACCGAGGATCTGGCGTCGGCAATCGCCAACGCCCGCATCGACGGCGAGCCCCTGTCGGACGTCGACACCGTGTCCTACTACGTCATCATCGCCACCGCCGGTCACGACACCACGAGCGCGACGATCTCGGGTGGTCTGCAGGCGCTCATCGAGCACCCCGAACAGCTGCGGCGGCTACAGGCTGACCCGAGCCTGATGGGGCTGGCCACCGAGGAGATGATCCGCTGGGTCACTCCGGTGAAGGAGTTCATGCGAACCGCGCAGCAGGACAACGAAGTTCGCGGGGTGCCCATCGCGGCGGGGGAGTCGGTGCTGCTGTCCTATCCGTCGGGAAACCGGGACGAGGACGTGTTCACCGATCCGTTCCGGTTCGACGTCAGCCGCGATCCCAACAAGCACGTCGCGTTCGGTTACGGCGTGCACTTCTGCCTCGGCGCGGCGCTGGCCCGCATGGAGGTGAACAGCTTCTTCTCGGCCCTGCTGCCCCGCTTGAAGTCGATCGAACTGACCGGCGCGCCCGAGCACACCGCCACGATCTTCGTCGGCGGACTCAAGCACCTGCCGATCCGCTACGAGCTGTACTGAGGTCCGGGCAGTCACTTCTGCATCGCAGTGGCGGCGTTCATCTGCTCCTGCCAATTCTTCGCCGAGTCCCCGGTTTTCGGGCTGTGCGAGAGCGCCTGGATGGAGACGTCGTGTCCTTCCGCGGCTTTGCGCAACGCGCCGACGGTGGCCTGGTCTTTGGGGATATGGGTGAAGGGATCCCAGTGGTACCAGCGCATGGCGTTCTGGTAGGTCATCTTGTTGGTCTCGTCGTCGGTGACGTTGTTGGCTTTCAGCACCGCGTCGAGCTCTTCGGGCGCGTTGGGCCACATCGAGTCCGAGTGCGGATAGTCGGCTTCCCAGCTGATGTTGTCAATGCCGATCTCGTTGCGCAGCGCCACGCCGACCGGATCGGCGATGAAACACGTCAGGAAGTGATCGCGGAACACCTCCGAGGGCTTCTGGGTCCCGAAGTCCTGACCGGTCCAGGTCGAATGCATCTCGTAGGTGCGGTCGGCGCGCTCCAGAAAATAGGGGATCCAGCCGGTGCCACCCTCGGAGAGCGCGATCTTGAGATCCTTGTACTTCTTGATCGGCTTGGACCACAACAGATCCGCCGCGGCCTGCACGATGTTCATCGGCTGCAGCGTGATCATCACATCCATCGGCGCATCCGCAGCGGTGATCGCCAGCCGCCCCGAGGAGCCGATGTGCACATTCATCACCGTGTCGGTGTCGACCAGTGCCTCCCACACTGATCAGAATCATCTCGTCTTTGTTCATGATCGTTCCGTTCTGTGGCCGCTTACCGTATGGATTACAGTTTAGCGCGGCCGCCTAGCAGCAACGGGCGCCGGGATCGGCGTCGGCGGCCGCGTGGCGGCGCCGCCAGTACTCCCGTTCGGAGGGAACGGGCTCGCCGGGGTGGGTGCGAGCGCGGTGTTCGACGTAGCGCCGGTAGTGGTTGTCACCCATCAATGAGCTCCAGTACCAACCGATTTGGCGCGCGACCCGGGTAATGCGTCCCATTGCTTCTGCACCTCCTTCTCGGCCTTGGTCGGAATCATCCCCGACGGGGCGAAGATCCGTGACGGCACCGGTTCGTCCTCACTGACCGTGGCGCCGCCTGCACGAATCGCCTTGAGCGCCATGATGACTCCGGCCGTGAACACGATGACCACCGAGCACCGCGAAAATGATCGACAGCGTGCCCTGGATGAACGTGTTGTAGATGACGTTGTCGATCTGGCCGGGGTCCTTGGCGGCTCCGAATGCGGTCTTGCCCGCGTCCCGGGCGTCGACGTACTGGGCACGCTGCGCCCAGTAACCGACCTTGGGGTCGGCCGAGAAGATCTTCTGCCACGACGCCGTCATCGTGACGGTCAGATCCCACAGCAGCGGAACACCGGGAATCCACGCCCATTTCAGCAGCCCGCGTTTGATCACGACCACGGTGACGACCGTCAGCGCGATCGCCGCGAGCAACTGGTTGGCGATGCCGAACAGCGGGAACAGCGTGTTGATGCCACCCTGGGGTGCCGTCACGCCGATCAGCAGGAAGTAGCCCCATGCGGCCACGACGACGACACTGCAGGCCCACGCGCCGACCCGCCAGCTCGGGTTCTGCAGCTTCTTCAGCGGGCCGCCGAGGTTGCCCAGCGCGTCGGAGAGCATGAAGCGCGCCACCCGGGTGCCGGCATCGACGGTGGTGAGGATGAACAGTGCCTCGAACATGATCGCGAAGTGGTACCAGAACGCCTTGAGGCTCTCGCCGCCGAAGACCTGGTGCAGCACCTCGGACATGCCGAAGGCCAGCGTCGGCGCACCGCCGGTCTTCGACACGATCGACTTCTCGCCGACGCCCTCGGCCGCGGCTTCGATCTCGGCGCCGGTGATGTTCGGCACCCGACAGCCCCAGGCCGTTGACGAAGTCCGCCGCGGACTGCGCATCCGTGCCCGTCGACGCGGCGGGCGAGTTCATCACGAAGTACAGGTGCTGGTTGAGGATCGCGGCGGTGATCAGCGCCATGATCGCGACGAACGACTCGGTCAGCATGCCGCCGTAGCCGATCAGCCGCATCTGGCTTTCCTTCTCCAGCAGCTTCGGCGTGGTGCCCGACGAGATCAGCGAATGGAAACCCGAGAGTGCACCGCAAGCGATGGTGATGAACAGGAACGGGAACAGCGAGCCGGCGAACACCGGGCCGGTGCCACTGGCGGCGAACGACGACACGGCGGGCGCCTCCATGACCGGCCGGGCGATCACGATGCCGACGGCCAGCAACGCGATGGTGCCGACCTTCATGAACGTCGACAGGTAGTCGCGCGGCGCCAGCAGCAGCCACACCGGCAGCACCGACGCGGCCAACCCGTAGATGATGATGCACCAGGACAGCGTCACCTTCGACAGCGTGAACCAGTCGGTGCCCCAGTCGGTTTCGGCTACCCACCCGCCGCTGGCCACGGCGAGCAGCAGCAGCACGACGCCGATCAACGACACCTCCGACACCCGACCCGGCCGCAGGAACCTCAGGTAGAGCCCCATGAAGAGCGCGATGGGAATCGTCATCGCGATCGAGAAGACGCCCCACGGGCTTTCGGAGAGCGCGTTGACGACGACCAGCGCCAGCACCGCCAGCAGGATGACCATGATGATGAGCACGCCGACGATGGCCGCGGCGCCGCCGATGGCGCCGAGTTCGTCCTTGCGCCATCTGGCCCAGTGAGCGACCGCGCCTGCGTACCGAGATGGACAGCACCAGGTAGTCCTGGACGCATCCGGCGACGACGGCGCCGACGATGATCCAGATCGTTCCGGGCAGGTAACCCATCTGCATCGCCAGCACCGGGCCGACCAGCGGACCTGCGCCGGCGATGGCGGCGAAGTGGTGGCCGAAGAGCACCCGCCGGTCGGTGGGCATGTAATCGGTGGCGTTCTCGAACACCTCGGCCGGGGTGGCGATCTCGTCGCGCGGCTTGACGATCTTCGTCTCGATCAGCCGCGCGTAGAACCGGTATCCGATGACGTAGGTACAGATGGCGGCGATGACGAACCAGACCGCGTTGACGGTCTCGCCCCGGAAGAACGCGATGATCGCCCAGGCCACCGCCCCGATCAGCCGCGATGACGGCGAAGATGACCCGGTGTTTGGCCGTGATCGGTGACCGGTCGATGATCGCCACCGGCGGCAGGTCCTTGTCGGTGCGGATGTAGGTGATGTCGCCGTCGCGTTCCTCGATGCGGTCCGATGGTGCGGCGGTGGGTGTGGCCACGGTGCTCTCCCTCGTCGGCTGGACGGTGTTTGTGCCCTGGATCACATGCTGTCGTCTGATCCTTGCACCGGACCAACCGACGATGTGGCGAAAACCCCGGTTTCCAAGAATCAGTTGTCGCGCTCGTACAGTTCGCGCAAAGTGTTGACGGTGTCGGCTTCGGCGGCGCGTCTTGTCGTCGCGGTACCGCAGCACCCGTGCGAATCGCAGCGCCATGCCACCGGGGTAGCGCGATGACGTCTGCACGCCGTCGAACGCGATCTCCACCACCTGCTCGGGCCGTACGGTCACGACGTACTGGTCGGTCGGGCCCGTCGCCAGTTCCAAGAAGCGTTCGGTCTGCCAGGACAGCATGTCGTCCGTCATGCCCTTGAACGTCTTACCCAGCATCACGAAGCCGCCGGTCGCCGGGTCGCGGGCGCCGAGATGGATGTTCGACAGCTTGCCGGTCCGTCGACCCGACCCCCACTCGACGGCGAGGACCACGAGGTCGAGCGTGTGCACCGGCTTGACCTTCAGCCAGCCCGCGCCGCGGCGCCCGGCCTCGTAGGGCGCCGCCGGTGACTTCGCCATCACGCCTTCGTGCCCCGCGGCCAGCGTCGCGTCGAGAAACGCCTTGTGCGGCTTCGGGATCGGAGGTGTGCAGCCGGTCGACCCGCTGGTGATCGGGGACGATGGCGTCGAGCGTGGCGAGGCGCTCGCCGGTGGGGCGGTCGAGCAGGTCCACACCGTCGGCGTGCAGCAGGTCGAAGAAGAACACCGACAGACGCTGGGATTCCGGTCCGGTCCCGCTGCCGCCCCGGCTGCCGAATCTCGACGCGGTGACCTGGAAGCGGTGCGGGCGTCCGTCGGGTCTCAGCGCGATCGCCTCCGCGTCGGCGATCAGGTCGGTGACCGGCAGCGCCAGGGCGGCGTCGACGACCTCGGGCAGCCGCGCGGTGACGTCGTCGAGACTGCGGGTGAATATCGAGACCGTGTCGCCCGCGCGATGGATCTGCACCCGCGCGCCGTCCAGCTTGGCCTCGAATACCGCGGCGCCGCCGAGGCGGTCGAGCGCGTCGGCGACGTCGGACGCGGTCTGGGCGAGCATCGGGCCCACCGGCCTGCCGACCTGCAAGGTGAACTGGTCGAGGGCGCCCGCACCGCCGGTCAGCGCCGCCGCGGCCACGGCAGGCAGCGTCGCCACCGAGCATCGCCGCCCGGCGTACCACCGCGGCGGGGATGTCGGCGGCGCGGCCGACGGCGTCGGCCATCACCCCGATCAGCGCGCCCTGGCGCAGCTCCCCGGCGAGCAGGCGCCGCAGGAACGTCTGCTCGACCTCGGTCGCCGCCGCGAACAGACCGCGCCAGCAGTTCGGCGCGGCGCGCCTGCGATCCCTTCCCGGACACGGCGCCGATGTCGCCCAGCGCGGCATCGACGTCGCGCACCCGCAGGCTCGGTTCGGCGGCGGGTTCAGGCAGCGAGCGCAGCGCCGCCCACCCGACGCCGATCTGCCGTTGCGGGAGCTCGCCGGACAGCCACGACACGACGACAGCGACCAGCCGGGCGTCATCGTCGGCTCCGGCCAGCCGCAGCAGGTCGGCGATGCGGGCGATCTTGGCGAGCCGCGCCGAGGACGCTCCGACGTCGGCGGACGCGCGGGCGACGTCTACGAGCAGCACCCCACCACCCTGGCACGAGGGGCCGACAACACATCCGCCGGAATTGCATTCCACGCGCGAATGGCCGAGGGCGGACCGCGTGGAATGCAGTTCCGGCGCGGGGATCACCGCACGGCGAAGGTCAGCGAGTGCCAACCCGTCGCGCCGTCGGGCACCGGGTCCGCGCGCTCGGACGTCTGCGTGTAGCCGGCGTCGTCGGTGGCGCGCACCGTGATCTTGTGGAACCCCGGCTCCTGGGCGTCCCAGTCGAAGCTCCACAGCCGCCAGGTGTCGTTGGAGTAACTGTCGCCCAACGTGGCGCGCTGCCAGTCACCGTCGTCCATCTGGACTTCGACGTCGCGCACCCCGCGGCCTTGCGCCCACGCGACGCCGCCGAACGTCACCGGGCCGACGGCCACGTCCTCGCCGCTGCGCGGCACGTCGATACGGGACTCGGTCTTGATCGGCCCGCGCGGCGACCACCCCAGCCGCGTCCAGTACGCCTCCGCCCGGTCGAAGCGGGTGAGCTCCAGGTCGACCACCCACTTGGTCGCCGAGACATAGCCGTACAGGCCGGGCACCACCAGGCGGGCCGGATATCCGTGTTCGACGGGCAGCGGCTCGCCGTTCATGCCGACCGCCAGCAATGCGCCCTCCGCGGTGAGTGCCTCGACGGGAGTGCCCGCGGTCCACCCGTCGGTCGACGTCGAGAGCACCATGTCGGCGTCGGACTGCACACCTGCCTCGGCCAGCAGGTCGCGAACGCGGTACCCGATCCAGGTCGCATTCGAAATGAGTTCGCCACCAACAGGGTTGGAGACGCACGTCAGCGTCACCACGTCCTCCACGACTTCGAACCGGTCGAGGTCCTCGAAGCGGTAGGTGACCTCACGGTCCACCATGCCGTGGATCCGCAGCTGCCAATCGGTGCGGCTGAGCTGGGGCACGGACAGCGCGGTGTCGATGCGGTAGAAATCGGCGTTGCTGGTGATGAACGACGGCAGGGCAACGCCTTTCGGCTGCACCGAGGCAGGGACCGGGGCAGCGGCTTGGTCGACGCGGGGCAGCGCGAACGCCTGACGATCGCCCGAGACCGAGGACGTCAGCCGGGAGATCACGGCGCCCGCCACGCCGCTGACCACACCGGCACCGAGGAAACCCAATGTCAGCAAGGACAGTCGTCTGCCGCGGTCGGGGACGTCGGCGCGGTCGGGCTCGGGCCGGGAATCGCTGAATCGCGCCGAGACCAACAGCCGCAGCACGGCCACCCCGCACGCGGCGCCCACCACCGTCGGCACGACGTCGACAACCGTCGCGCCTGCGCGTGACAGCACCGCCGCGCACCCGGCGACACCCGCCGCCACGATCGCCGCACTGCCGACCGGTCTGCGGGCGGACTCGGCGATCCCCGCGACCGCCGCGATCACGGCGATGACCACGAGCACGAGCACACCCAGCACCAGCTTGTCCGAGGTACCGAACGTCTGGATGGCCCACTCCTTGACCGGACCCGGAGTCAAGTCGATCACCGAGGATCCGACTGCAGTGCGCACGTCGGCCTCTGGTCCGAACGCGGCAGCGACCAGCTGCGCCACGCCGACCGACACGGCGGCCGCCGCGATGCCGCTCATCGCCCTGGCGCCCAGCATGCTCATGGAAGCCAAATTACCGCCGCAAAGAACCCGAAACCCTTACCGAATGATGTCGTCCGCTAGGTTGCTTTACAGATTGACCTCTAATTGGAACGTCTCTGGAAAGGGAGCTAGATGGAGATCGAGGGCAAGAAGGCCGTCGTCGTCGGTGGTGCGTCGGGGTTCGGACGGGCGACGGCGGAGGCTCTCGCCAAGCGCGGCGCGAGCGTGGCGGTGCTGGACCGTCCGCAGTCGAACGGCAAGGAAGTGGCCGATGGGATCGGCGGTGCGTTCTATGCGGTCGACATCACCGACTTCGAGGGCACCGAAGCGGTGCTGGCCAGCGCGGTCGAGGGGCTGGGCGGCCTGCACATCGCCGTGACGACCGCGGGCGGTGGGATCGCCGAGCGCACCGTGAAGAAGGACGGCCCCCACAGCCTGGAGAGCTTCCGCAAGAGCATCGACCTCAACCTCATCGGCACCTTCAACATCAGCCGGCTGGTCGCCTGGCACATGAGCACGAACGACCCCGTCGACGACGAGGCCGAGGAGCGCGGGGTCATCATCAACACCGCGTCGATCGCGGCGTTCGAGGGCCAGATCGGTCAGTTGGCGTACACCGCGTCCAAGGCCGCGATCGCCGGCATGTGCCTGACGATGGCGCGTGATCTGGGCAGCTTGGGGATCCGGGCGCTCGCGATCGCCCCCAGCCTGTTCGCCACCGGTCTGACCGAGGGAATCCCCGACGAGTACGCCGCGGTCCTGACCAAGGACGCGGCGTTCCCGAAGCGACTCGGCCGCCCGGAGGAGTACGCGAAGCTGGCGCTGGCGATCGTCGACAACCCCATGCTCAACGGCCAGTGCCTGCGATTGGACGCCGGTCAACGATTCGCCCCAAAGTAGAGTGAATCCGGCGCGCTGAGCAACCCCCACCGTCGCGGAGCGCGCCGAATCCACCTACAGGAGGCGGCCCGTGGCCACTGTTGCCGATCACGTCATCGCCGCGCTGCGGGTTAGCGGGATCCGGCGCGTCTACGGATTGCCGGGCGACAGCCTGAACGGTTTCACCGACGCGTTGCGACGTTCCGGTGCCATGTCGTGGGAGCATGTGCGGCACGAGGAGACCGCGGCCTTCGCCGCGGCCGCGGACGCCGCGCTGACCGGCCGACTGGCAGTGTGCGCGGGCAGCTGTGGACCAGGCAACCTGCATCTTGTCAACGGGCTGTTCGACGCGCAGCGCAGCCGGGTGCCGGTGCTGGCCGTCGCCGCCCACATCCCACGTACCGAGATCGGCTCCGATTACTTCCAGGAGACACACCCGCAGGAACTGTTCCGCGAGTGCAGCGTCTACTGCGAAATGGTCAGCACAGTGGAGATGCTGCCGCGGATCCTGCATATGGCCATGCGTGCCGCAGTCGAGGAGCGCGGCGTCGCCGTCGTCGTCATCCCCGGAGAGATCTTCCTGCAGAAGGCTGATGAGTCGGCGTGGCAGCGGCCGGTGACCGCCACCCGCTCGGTGGTACGGCCTGACGACGCGTCACTGCGGCACGCCGCCGAGATCCTCAACGACGCACAGGCAGTCACCATCCTCGGGGGCGCAGGCGTCGAAGGAGCTCATGACGCCGTCGTGCAAGTGGCCGCGACGCTCAACGCCCCGGTCGTGCACGCGTTGCGGGGCAAGGAATTCATCGAGTACGACAACCCGTTCGACGTTGGAATGACGGGACTGCTCGGCTTCGCCTCCGGCTTCAAGGCGATCAAGGAAGCCGACACCTTGCTGATGCTGGGGACCGACTTCCCGTATCAGCAGTTCTATCCCGAGCACGCCAAGGTGATACAGGTCGACATCCGCGGGCGGAACCTCGGCCGGAGGGTGCCGATCGACCTCGGCCTGGTCGGCACCGTCGGCGACACACTGGCCGCACTGCAGCCGATGCTGCGGCAGAAGAGCGACACCACCCACCTGGACCGTGCCCTCAAGCACTATCGCAAGACCCGCAAGACTCTCGACGAGCTCGCTGTCAACGATCGCAACAAGACGCCGATACGCCCGGAATATCGTTGCGGGGCTGGTGAATCAGCTCGCCGCCGGGGACGCGGTGTTTACTGTCGACGTGGGTTCGCCGGTGGTGTGGGCGGCGCGGTATCTGACGATGAACGGCCGGCGCAGGCTGATCGGATCGTTCAACCACGGCACCATGGCGTGCGCATTGCCGCACGCGATCGGCGCGCAGACGGCCTTCCCGGGTCGGCAGGTGGTGGCGCTCGCGGGCGACGGCGGTCTGACCATGCTGTTCGGTGAGTTGCTCACGTTGATCCAGAATCGGCTACCGGTCAAGGTCGTCGTGTTCAACAACTCCTCGCTGAATTTCGTCGAGCTCGAGATGAAGGCCGCGGGGATCGTCAACTTCGGCACCGGGCTGACCAACCCCGACTTTGCCGCGGTCGCCGAGGCGATGGGAGTTTTCGGTCGGCGAGTCGAACAGCCCGCCGAATTGGAGCAGGCCCTGACCGATGCGTTCGCCGTCAGCGGCCCTGCTGTCATCGATGTCGTCACGGCGCGGCAGGAACTCTCCATCCCGCCGGCTATCACCGCCGAACAAGCCAAGGGCTTCTCGCTTTATGCCATCAGGACCATCCTCGCCGGCCGATCCGACGAGCTTCTCGATCTCGTCACGACCAACGTCGCGCGGCGGCTACTGGATTGATCGTCACAATCTGAGGTTTTTCAGCCGCCGCGACCTGACACCATGTCGGCATGCCAGTCGAGGTGACCCTGAACGAGGCTGACCAGGAAGCGCTGGAGCGCTGGGTTCGTCGGACCGGGATCGGATCGACGGTCAGCGACGTCGAGCACCTCACCGGGGGGTCGCAGAACATCGTTCTGCGGCTGGAAGTCGACGGGCGTCCGATGGTGCTGCGGCGGCCCCCGGAGCATCCGCGGCCGACGAGCGACAACACGATGCGGCGGGAGATCGCCGTACTGCAGACGCTGGCGGGGACGACGGTGCCGCACCCCGAGTTGATCGCCGGCTGCGACGACCTCGACGTGCTGGGGGTGGTCTTCTATCTGATGCAGGCGGTCGACGGCTTCAACCCGGGCAACGAGACCGATGAGGCGTATGTCCGCGATGCCGAGATGCGGCACCGCGTCGGGCTGTCCTATGCGGCCGGTCTCGCGCGGCTGGGGTCGGTGCCCTGGCAGGGCAGCGCCTTGGCCGCGATCAAACGACCGGGATCCTTTCTGGCGCGCCAGGTTCCGCAGTTCATGCGACTCCTCGACAGCTACCGCCACGCGAACTACGCGCCCGAATCCTTCCCCGCGGTCGGGGCGTTGGCCGAGTGGCTTGAGGCGCAGCGTCCACCTGACGGAGAGCCCGGCATCATGCACGGCGATGCGCACCTCAACAACGTGCTGTTGCGAAGGGACACACCGGAGTTGGCCGCGTTCATCGACTGGGAGATGTGCACCGTCGGTGACCCGTTGCTCGATCTCGGCTGGATCCTGGTGTGCTGGCCCGATGGCCCGAACCCGATCAATGCCGGCGCCGAGCTGGCCGCGCTCGGCGGGCTGGCGACGCGCGCCGAGCTGCTCCAGGCGTACCTGGACGCGGGCGGACGCCGCACGACGCGGCTGGACTGGTACATCGCGATGGCGTGCTTCAAGCTTGCCATCGTGATCGAGGGCACCTGGTCGCGTCACCTTGCCGGGCAGGCCAGTTGGGACGCGGGCGACCGGCTGCACACGTCAGCGCAGAACCTGATCGAGCTGGGCACCCAGGTGACCCGGGGGGACAACCCGTTCATGTGACGCTCAGCGGTAGGCGTCCCACCCGAGCTTGACGGCAAGGGCGACCCCGGCGACGCCGATGGCGACCCGCATCGGTCCCGCGGGTGCGTGGCGCACGACGATGGGGCCGAGCCGCGACCCGAGCAGGCACCCCAGTCCGAGCGCTACGACCGCGGTCCACTGCACCGGCGCCAGGAACGCGAAGACCACCGCGGCGACGCTGTTGGAGGTGCCGAGGATGACGTTCTTGCCGGCGTTGGCCCGAGCAAGTGTCGCGCCACCGGCCCGCAAGAACAGGGCGAGCACCAGCACGCCCGCGGCCGCGCCGAAGTATCCGCCGTAGATGCAGATCGCGAAGATCGCGGCGCCCTCGACGATCAGCCTGGCCGCGCGCCGTCGATCGCTGACCACCTGCGAGTCGGCCGGGGGGCGCACCGGCACCAGGATCGCCACTGCGGAGAAGGCCAGCAGAACCGGCACGATCCGCTCGAAGCCCTCCGACGGGGTCGACAACAGCAGCACCGCACCGACGACGCCGCCCACGGCGGCGAACGGCATGATCCGTGTGAGCCACGCACGCTGACCGGCCAATTCGGGTCGAGATCCCCAGATCGAGCCGATGCCGTTGAACACCAGCGCCGCGGTGTTGGTGACGTTCGCGGTGACCGGCGGCAAGCCGACAAGGAGCAGCGCGGGATAGGTCGCCACCGACGCGAGCCCCGCGATGCTTCCGGTCAGTCCGCCGAGGACTCCCGCTGCGAACAGCAGCACCGCGTCCGACCAAGCCATCGGCACATTGTGCCAACCCGGGTGCCGGGGGTCCCGATCGGCGAGAATCGACGACGTGTCCGGCCCCACCACCGCCCGAGAGCAGCTCCCCGAGGCGCTTCGGCGCGCGGTGGATCAGACGGTCGCAGCCGAACGTCTCGAGGGATGGCGCCCCACTGGTGCGCACCTCGACGCGCTGGCCGCACTGCTGTGCGGCGAGACGTGCTTCGACGACTACCTGGCGGGCGCCGCGGCGCGGCACCTACCCGACACCACGCCGTCGCGGCGGGACCACTGGCGAGCACTGCGCCGCCGGCAGCCGTATCTGATACCGGGAACCACGTTGTTGCGCAACAACTTCGGAGTGACCCATCGCCAAGCACTCGCCGAGCTGGAGTTCGTCGCCACCGCAGGCCGGATCGCGCTCTGGCATCGCCGGTCGGCGCACGGCGGACTCGTCGGACAAGACGTCGATTTCCGCGCCGTCCATCGTCATGTGTTCGCCGACGTCTACCCGTGGGCGGGCGACTACCGCGTGACCGAACTGCGGCGGGGCGACGCGGTGTTCGCGAAGCATCACGCCGTGCCCGGCGCGATGGCGGTGATCGAACAGTCCGCCCGCACGCTTGCGGTGAGCGCGGAGCGATTCGACGCCGCGGCGCTGGGGTATCAACTTGCCCGCCTATACGCCGAGTACAACCAGATCCACCCGTTCCGTGAAGGCAACGGCCGCACCGGAACCCTGTTGTTGCACACCGTCGCTGCGCTGTGCGGTCACCGCCTCGACCTGACCGGCGTGACACGTGATGAGTGGTATTCGGCATCGCGCGACAGCATGCCCTTTCGGCGGGGAAGCGGAGCGGGTGGTGTCAACCCCCGCCCCTTCGTGCCGCTGCTCAACCGCGCGTTGGGCTAGTCATTTGCACGCACCGGACGCAGCGGTCTAGTGTCTCGGACGTGCCGAGAGGACGCGTAGTAGTAGCCACCCGCAGCGGGGTCAGATCCTGACCGACCCCTCGCTGTGGGTCGTCGCTACTTCGTCGGTCGATTTCCTCTGATCTTCAGAAGGCCGGCACATGCATTCCCGATTCGCCACTGAATACTCTGCGTCGTCGCTGTGCTTCGCGGCGCGCGTGGACGGTCCGATACCGCGCGCCCTGCGGGAGCAGGCGGGTATGAAGTCCTTCGACGATTTCGTCGACGAGTACGCGCCCGCCAGCGGTCCGTTACGCCTGGGCCAGTGGTCCTGCACCGATACCGAACGGCCGTCCGGCCGACTGGGCCCGCAGCCCCGCAACTACCAGGCGACGCTGGCCTTCGGGGACCGGATCGGCACGTCGCGCGCCGCGGCGAGCGGGCCGGTCGCCTGCGTGAACCGGCTGCTGCTCACGCCCGCGTGACTTCCCGCCTGACGCCGC
The DNA here is from genome assembly GCA_963771335.1 of uncultured Actinomycetota bacterium. GTDB lineage: Bacteria > Actinomycetota > Actinomycetes > Mycobacteriales > Mycobacteriaceae > Mycobacterium. The sequence continues at coordinate 128,912 of CAVYTD010000016.1, forward strand.
GCCGGAATTGCATTCCGCGCGGCCCTCATTCGATTTTTCGCGCGTGGAATGCAATTCCGGCGGGGAGGGCGGTCAGTGCAGGGGGCGCAGCACGATCGGCATGCCGTCGATCGGCACCGCCATCCCGCCGTGGTCATAGCGCGGCCTATAGCCCGGGTGGACCAGTTCCAGGCGGTACTTACGCAGCAGTCGGTGCATCACCGTCTTGATCTCCAACTGACCGAACACCATGCCGATGCATTTGTGCGCACCGCCACCGAACGGAGCGAACGCGTAGCGGTGATTCTTGTGCTCGTTGCGGGGCTCGGCGAACCGTGCCGGGTCGAACTTCTCGGGATCGGTCCACAGCTCCGGAAGTCGGTGATTCAGCGACGGCCACGTCATGATGGCGGTGCCCGCCGGTATGTAGAAGCCCAGGAGGTCGGTGTCGCGGACGGCCTGGCGGAAATTGAACGGCAGCGGGGTCACCATCCGCAGCGCCTCGTTGATCACCAGGTCGTAGGTCTCGAGCTTCTCCAGCGCCTCGATGTCGAGCGGGCTGTCGCCGATCCGCTCGGACTCCTCGCGGCAGCGGTCCTGCCATTCCGGGTTGGCCGCCAGGTGGTAGGCCATGGTCGTCAGCGTCGACGTCGACGTGTCGTGGGCCGCCATCATCAAGAAGATCATGTGGCTGACGACGTCCTCGTCGGTGAAGCTCTGGCCGTCCTCGTCCTGCGCGTGGCACAGCACGCTGAACATGTCGGTGCTCTCCGAGCGCCGCTTCTCGCCGATCCCCGCGTTGAAGTAGTCCTCGAGCGTCTTGCGGGCCTTGATGCCGCGCCACCAACTCAACGGTGGCACCGGTTTGCGCACGATCGCGTTCCCCGCCCGCGTGGTGGTGGTGAACGCCTCGTTGACGGTCGTCACCAACTCCTTGTCGGCGCCGGCCTGGTGGCCCATGAACACGACCGACGCGATGTCGAGCGTCAGCTCCTTGACCGCGGGATGGAAGAGGAATCGCCGATCGTCGGCTACCCAGTCACGAGCGATCACCGCCGAGGCCACCGAGTCGATGTGCTCGACATATCCGGTCAGTCGGCTGCGGGTGAAGGCCGCCTGCATGATCCGTCGGTGAAACATGTGGTCGTCGAAGTCGCGCAGCATCAGCCCGCCCTCGAAGAATGGCCCGATCACGGGATCCCACGCCTTCTGTGAGAAGTCCTTGTTGCGGTTGGAGAACACCGCCTGGGTGGCGTCGGGTCCGACCGCCGCCACTGAAGGCAGCACCTGGGAGCCGGAGTAGTAGACCGGGCCGTGCTTGCGGTACTGGTGCAGGATGAAGTCGGGACCGCCACGGAACGCCTCGATCATGTGAGCCAGGATCGGCAACCCCATGTCGCCTTTGACCGCCTTGAGGTCGCTGCCCGGTGGCGGCTCCGCCAGCGTGATCTCCTCCCATTCGCGCTCGAGCAACCGCCTCTCGAGGGCGCCCATGCCGGGGATCGTGACCGGAGTCGGCTTCAACCGCCGTTTCGCCTGGTCAAGCAGGTAATCCTTGGTGCTGATCGTCGCCATCGAAACGCTCCTGACAGGACAAGGCTGTGGTGGATGTCACCCTTCCTCTATCCTGATGGGGCGACTTGACGCATGTCAAGTTTTGATCCGAGCGAGTCGCGATGCAAAGGTCTACTGCCATGACCGCCGAACCACCACAGCCCCCGGAGCAGCGCCGCAGCCGCGGCGATCGGCAACGCGACGCGATCATCGCCGCGGTCCGCGAATTGCTGCAGGAACGGTCGTTCGCCGATCTCTCGGTCAGCACCATCAGCGAGCGTGCCGGGGTCGCTCGTTCCGGCTTCTACTTCTACTTCGACTCCAAGTACGCGGTACTCGCGGTGATCGTGGCCGAGGCCATGGCCGAACTCGACAAGCTCACCCACGACTTCGCGCCGCGTGAACCAGGGGAGTCACCGTCGGAATTCGCCAAGCGGATGGTCGGCTACGCCGCGGTGGTGTTCTCGTCGCACGATCCGATCATGGGGGCCTGCAACCTGGCCCGGAACACCGACGCCCAGATCCGCGAGATCATGGACGACTTTCAGGACACCGTCATCGACAAGATCGTCGGCTTGGTCAAGCAGGACTCGGGTGCCCGACCGGTGTCCGACGACATCCAGGCGCTGGTGCGCACGTTGACCGCGGTCACTTCGATGACGCTCGCGCACGACAGTGCGTTCGTTGGCCGCAACGAGAATCCCGCCGGAGCCATCGAGATCGTGGAGCGGCTGTGGCTGAGCGGTCTGTGGGGCGGCCCCGGGCACTAATCGCTGGCAGGCAGCGGCTTGGCTTCCTTGAGGCTCAACGGGGTGGCGCCGACCGACAGTGTTCCCGCGCCCGCCTTGGTGACCAGAACCTCGGCGCCACCGTCGTCGACGTAGCGCTTGCCCATCGCGTTGCCGCCGGACAGTGCCGGGTCCAGCGCGAGTCCGTCGCCCCGCTGCGCGTCGATCGGGATCATCGGAGCACCGCCTGCGCGCAGGTCGTCGAGGCTTTCAGCGGTTCGCACGACGATGACCTGGGTGTCGCACACCTGGCTCTGCAGACGGGAACCGTTCTGGATCATCACCGAATGATATTCGGTAAGCCCCTCGGGTCCAGGTCCGTGGAGCCCCGAACACCCGCCGGTAGTGTCACCGGCATGGCGCAGCGGAACAAAAGGGAGGGTGGCTTCAGTGCCGGATTTCGGGGCAAGCGGTGTTTTCTCACCGGTGCCGCCAGTGGGATCGGGCGTGCGACCGCGCTGAAGCTGGCCGCCGACGGGGCCGAGCTCTATCTGACCGACCGCGACGCCGAAGGACTCGAGACGACGGTCGCCGACGCCCGTGCCCTCGGCGGGACCGTCGCCGAGCATCGAGCCCTGGACATCGCCGACTACCACGAGGTCGCCCGATTCGCCGCCGACATCCACACCCACCATCCGGCAATGGACTTGGTGATGAACATCGCCGGGGTGTCGGCGTGGGGCACCGTCGAGCAGCTCACCCATCAGCACTGGAAATCTATGATCGACATCAACCTGATGGGCCCGATCCACGTCATCGAGACGTTCGTGCCGCCGATGATGGCCGCGGGCCGCGGCGGGCATCTGGTGAACGTGTCGTCGGCGGCGGGCCTGGTCGCACTGCCCTGGCATGCCGCGTACTCCGCCAGCAAGTACGGTCTGCGCGGGTTGTCGGAGGTGTTGCGCTTCGACTTGGACCGGCACGACATCGGCGTGTCGGTAATCGTGCCCGGTGCAGTGAAAACACCTCTGGTGCAATCGGTTCAGATCGCGGGTGTGGACCGCGACGACCCGCTGGTGCAGTGGTGGACGAATCGTTTCGGCGGCCACGCGGTGTCGCCGGAGGTCGCCGCGGCCAAGATCCTGCGCGGTGTGGCTCGCAACCGGTATCTGGTCTACACCTCGCCGGACATCCGTGCGCTGTACCTGTTGAAACGCACCATGTGGCTGCCCTACAGCATGGCGATGAAGCGGGTGAACGTGCTGTTCACCCGGGCGCTGCGGCCGCATCCGAAGCGGCGCTGAGGCTCAGCGCTTCCCCCAGTCCCACGCAGGCGTGGTCAGCAGGCCCTGGTCGGCCACCCTGGTCTCCCCCCAGTCCTTGAAGAGCTCGATCTCCCACGCATCGTCGTCGCTGCCCAGCGACCCGGCACCGAGGCACTCCCGCAGCGGCTGCGAATGCGTGACCACGACCACCTGGGTCCGCGTCGCGGCTTCGCCGATCAGAGCCGCAAGCGGGGGCACGAGGTCGGGGTGCAGTGATGTCTCCGGCTCGTTGAGTACCATCAGCGACGGCGGCTGGGGACTCAGTAGGGCCGCCGCCCACAGCAGGAAACGCAAAGTGCCATCGGATATTTCGGCACTTCGCAGCGGACGCAGCATCCCACGCTGATGCAGCTGCAGGTCGAACAGCCCGTCGGTGGCGGACACCGATATCGATGCACCGTCGAATGCGGCGGCCACCGCGCGGGCGAGATCGTCCGTGCCGGTCTCGAGGATGGTCTGCACCGCAGCGGCCAGGTCGGCGCCGTCGTCGGCCAGCACCGGCGTCCTGGTGCCCACTTGTGGCCGGCGCGATGGGGCCCCGCTGTCGGCGCGGAAGCCGTCGTAGAAGCGCCAGTCGCGCAGGCGTTCCCGGACCACGACCAGCTCAGGCACCGCACCTGCCCAATCGGCCAGCACGCTGCGGTGCGCAGCCAGGTTGCGGCCGAGCTCATCGAACCCGCTTCCGGTGTCTGCAGCCACCTCGACGTAACCCCGCACCCGGCGCACCAGCGTCGTGGTGGGCCGTGCCACGGGACCGGCGAAGACCACCTCGCGTTTCACTTCCGGGTCGCGCTCGAACGCCGTCTCCGTGGCCTGCGGCAGGCCCAGATCGATCAGATAGCCGAAATCGTCTGCAGCGTAACCGAGTTCGATGGACACAGGCCGGGTTCGCCGCCCACCCTGGGTGGCGCCGGTGCGCCGAGCACCGCCGAGGTGCTCGGGGCCGGCCCAGAGCGCCGATTCGACGCCGCCCTCGCGGGCGAACGACGCGATCACCTCGCCGCGACCGCAGTCGGCCAGCAGCCGCAGCGCGCGGTACAGGGACGACTTGCCGGTGCCGTTGGCCCCGGTCACGACGGTGAGCCTGCGTAGCGGCAAGACGAGCTCCCGCAGCGAGCGGTAGCCGCGGATCGCAACCGTCTGGAGCATGATGACGACGTTAGTGGCCCGGACGTGCCGGCGCCGTGGTCATTACCGGGTCATCGCCAGTTCCAGGCGCACACCCAGCAGCCGGACCGGCCGGTCGAGCTCGAAGAGGCCGAGAACGTCGAGCGCGGTGCCGACGATGACGTCGGCGGCGGTGGTCGGCGACGCCAGCTTGCGGATCTTGGTGCGTGTGTAGAAAGTGCTGGTGCGTACCGTCACAGCGACGCGGGTGGCTACCCGCTGCTGCTCGACGACCTCGGCCAGGGTGCGCTGCGCGAGATCGGCCACCGCCGCGTCCATTTCGGCCCGATCGGTCAAGTCCCGGGGGAAGGTGACGACGTGGCTGCGCGAGCGCGGCACCCACGGCTGCGCGCTGACCGTGCTGTCACCGCCGCCCTTGGCCAGCAGCAAGATCCACAGCCCGGTGGTCGGACCGAACGTCGCGGTCAGCACCACCGCGTCGGTCGAGGCAAGATCAGCGACCGTCGTGACCCCCATGGCGGCAAGCCTTTTCGCGGTCTTGGGGCCGACGCCCCATAGTGCGTCGACGCTGCGGTCGCCCATCGTCGACATCCAGTTGTCGTCGGTGAGCGCATGGATTCCCGCGGGCTTGCCGAACCCGGTGGCGACCTTGGCCCGCTGCTTGTTGTCACTGATGCCCACCGAGCACGACAGACCCGTCTCGGCGGCGACGACCTGTTGGATCCTCTCGGCCAGCTGGATCGCCTCGCTGAGGTCGGCGACTCGGGCGCCCAGATAAGCCTCGTCCCACCCCCACACCTCGACAGGGTGGCCCAGGTCACGCAATACGCCCATCACCCGGTCGGAGGCCGCATCGTAGGCGGCGGAATCCGACGGGAGGAAGGTGGCGTCGGGGCACCGGCGCGCGGCGGTGCGCAGCGGCATTCCCGCATGCACGCCGAACTCACGGGCTTCATAGGACGCGCAGGTGACAACCTTGCGGGGTTCGGTCGGATCACCGCTGCCGCCGACGATCACCGGCAGACCGACCAGCTCTGGATGGCGCTGGAGTTCGACCGCGGCAAGGAACTGGTCCAGGTCGACGTGCAGAATCCAGTCTTGCCGGGCGGGCTTGCCGGGTGCGTTCATGACCCGCAGAGCTTGCACGCCACCGTTTCCCACGCATCGCCGAGGTCGTGCAGTGTGCGGCCCCGATCGTTGAGTTCGTGGTGCACGTAGTCGGCATCCAGCAGCACGAGCAGGGCGGTGGCCTGGGCGTCGAGATCGCCCGTGGTGCCTGCGGACTCGAGCAGCAGCCGAATATGGCTGTGATGCAGCGTCATCGGCGCATTGAACCGCATCTGAGGGTCGCGGCTGACGTCGGAGAGCAGGGCATGGTGGGTGACGACGAACTTGAGCCGCTCCCGGCCGTAGGCCAGCAGGCGTTTCAGCGGTGGCGCGCCGGGGCCCAGCGGGGGCGGCCCGAACAGGATCGCCTGCTGCTGAGACTTCTCGTCCTCGTCGAGCAGAACGACCATCAGCCCCGCACGGCTGCCGAACCTGCGGAACAGCGTGCCCTTTCCCACGCCGGCCGCCGCCGCGATGTCATCGGTGGTGACCGCCTCGGCGCCGCGCTCGTCGACCAGGCGACGTGCGGCATCGAGGAGCAGTGCCCGGTTGCGCGCGGCATCGCCGCGTTCAGCCGGGCCGGACTCGGTCACCGGCAACGTCGGCAGCCGGTCGGGCACACTCACCTGGCAACTTTAACTCAGCCGGAATAATTCGGACTGTGGTCCGGTTGGTTCGTGAAATTATCGACGGAACCGATCGGAAGGACGGAGATGTCAGACAGCACGGTGTTGGTCCTGGTGGGGAGCCTGCGCGCAGCGTCGGTGAACCGCCAGCTCGCCGAACTAGCGGTCGAGACCGCGCCCGCCGGCGTGACGCTGGAGTGGTTCGACCGGCTGGGGGAGTTGCCCTTCTACAACGAGGACATCGACACCGCTGCGGTGCCCGAACCCGTCGTGGCGCTGCGTGAGGCCGCATCCCGCGCGGATGCGGCCCTGGTCGTCACGCCCGAGTACAACGGCAGCATTCCCGGCGTCCTGAAGAACGCGATCGACTGGCTGTCGCGGCCGTTCGGCAACGGTGCGCTGAAGGGCAAGCCGCTTGCGGTGATCGGCTCGTCGCTGGGCCAGTACGGCGGCGTCTGGGCGCACGACGAAACGCGCAAGTCCTTCGGTATCGCCGGTCCGCGGGTCGTCGAGGATCTCGAGCTGTCTGTTCCGTCAAAGTCGCTGGACGGCAAGCATCCGCGGGAGAACGCCGAAGTCGTCGAGCGGCTGCGCGGGATCGTCGGCAAGCTGGCCGCCGAGATCGGCTGAGGCCCGTCAGCGCGGGGGCAATGATCTCGCCACGTCCTGATCTCCGTTTGGCCGGTGTAGCTGAGTCGTCATCGGGGTGACCGCGGTGGCCGAGCGGCAGCTGCGGTCATTGCTCGAGCACTTCGTGAGCAGTCGCGCGCTGCGGGAGACCGTTCCGGCCGGTTGATCGCGCCGCCGGCGTGGCGGGCGGCGGAACCGGAAAAGGGGCCGGGCGCGCAGGCTTGCTGACGGAGTGGCTGAGCAGGTTGCCGGTTTGCTGAGCGCGGATGGCCCGCGGGTCGGGGTGCCGTGAAATGTCGGAGGGCTCTGATAGACCAGACACGTGCAGGCGCGACGGCGCCGTTGTGACCTGTGACACGCCGAAACCGGCGCGACACACCGCAACTACCAGGGAAAATTCCAAACGTGTTATTAAGACCATCTTGTGTGTGCTCTACTAGCGGAGCACAACATCTAGTGCCTAAGGTGGAGAGCGACGATGATGCGATCTACGCTTGACGGGGAGTCAAAGGGGAAGTTCTACCTCCCGCTCAGCGTTGATAATCAAAGAGCTTCGGTCGTCCGGCCAGCTGTTCGTCAGATGGGGTGCGGTGTGACAACGAATCGCCGATCGCCGGACAAATATTTCGCTGAGGGAGACTGCTAATGACTGTCACCGTGTACACCAAGCCCGCCTGCGTCCAGTGCAACGCCACTTACAAGGCTCTCGACAAGCAGGGCGTCTCCTACGACGTCATCGACATCTCCGCCGATACCGAGGCCCGCGACTACGTCATGGCGCTGGGTTATCTGCAGGCCCCGGTGGTCGTGGCCGGCAACGACCACTGGTCGGGTTTCCGCCCCGATCGGATCAAGTCGCTCGCAGGCGTGGTCGCCGCAACAGCCTGACGGCATGGCCTGAACGGGTAACCGGCGGACAACGGAGAGAAGGGGACAACCAATGAGCAATCTCGTCTACTTCTCCAGCGTGTCCGAGAACACCCACCGCTTCGTCGAGAAGCTGGGTCAGCCCGCGATCCGGATCCCGGTACATGGACGAATCGAGGACCCTGAGTTCGTCCAAGAGCCGTACGTGCTGGTGTTGCCTACCTACGGCGGTGGGCACGCCAACGGCCCCGATCCCGACGCCGGGGGATACGTCCCCAAACAGGTGATCGCGTTCCTCAACAACGAGCACAACCGGTCGTTGATCCGTGGCGTCATCGCCGCGGGCAATACCAACTTCGGCGCCGAGTTCGGCTATGCGGGTGACGTCGTCTCCCGCAAGTGCGGCGTCCCGTTTCTGTACCGCTTCGAATTGATGGGCACTACGGACGACGTTTTCGCCGTCCGTTCGGGCCTCTCTGACTTCTGGAAGGACCAGACGTGCCCCCAACCGTCACAGCTGCAGAATTTGTAGCCACCGGAGTTCACGCGCTGCCGGGCGAAACGGATTACCACGCCCTCAACGCGATGCTGAACCTGTACGACGCGGACGGCAAGATTCAATTCGACAAGGACCGGGAAGCCGCCAATCAGTACTTCCTGCAGCACGTCAACCAGAACACGGTGTTCTTCCACAATCAGGACGAGAAGCTCGATTACCTCGTCCAGAAGAACTACTACGAGCGCGAGGTGCTCGACCAGTACTCGCGCAACTTCGTCAAGACGCTGCTGGATCGGGCGTACGCCAAGAAGTTCCGGTTCCCGACGTTCCTCGGGGCGTTCAAGTACTACACGTCCTACACGCTGAAAACCTTCGACGGGAAGCGTTATCTGGAGCGCTTCGAGGACCGCGTCGTGATGGTCGCGCTGACGCTGGCCGCCGGTGACACCATGCTGGCCGAGAAGCTGGTCGACGAGATCATCGACGGTCGCTTCCAGCCCGCCACCCCGACGTTCCTCAACTCGGGCAAGAAGCAGCGCGGTGAGCCAGTGTCGTGCTTTCCCGCAGGAACTCCGGTGGATACTCCCGACGGCCCGAGGGCGATCGATACCCTGCAGGCGGGTGACCGGGTGCTTTCCCACGACGGGTCGTTCTCGATCGTCGAGTCCGTCATCGAGAACCCCAATGATCAAGCGCTCGTTCGTATCTCGCATTTCGGGCACAAGGAGCCGATCCTCTGCACTCCGGAGCATCCGATCCTCGTCTGGACGACGCGCGAGGTCGAGACGCTCATCGAAGGCGATGGTGCGGACCCGTTCAACGGATTCGTGTGGCTGGCGGCAAAGGACATTCACCCTGCGGACTTCATCGTGACCGCAGCCCCGCTCGAAGGGCGCGAGCGGCGCGTGCACGACTTGATGGACTACGTCGGCTCCGGCGAATACGAAGAAGTCGACGGGCTCATCCGCAAGGTGAACGCCGACCTGAAACACCGCAACAAGCAGCGCCACCACATGAAGTTCGTGTCGGTGAATCGCCATGTCGAGGAGTCCTACGACCTTGGCCTCATCCTCGGCTGGTACGTCGCCGAAGGCCACATCTCCAAGCGATCGGGACTCGACACCGCAAAAATGCCCAACGGCATCCACTTCACGCTAGGCGCACACGAACTCGAGTACCAGCAGGAGTTGGCGGCAGCGTTCAAGCGAGTCTTCGCCGCCGACCTCTCCGTCCACCAGAGCGTGTCGGACCAATCGGTGCGAATGGTGTGCAACAGCGAGGTCGTGGCTTCGCTCTTCCTGTCGATGGTCGGCACGGGATACCACCTGAAGCGCTTGTCCCACGAGGTTCTGACGGCCGACGACGAATTCCAGCGAGGCCTGTTGGCTGGTTTGTTCCGAGGGGATGGATGCTCGACCACCGGTGGCCTGCTGCTCGACCTGGTGAACCCGGAGCTCATCGACCAGGTGCAGCTTCTGCTGCGCCGAACCGGCATCATGTCCCGAGTTCGCCAGTACGTCAACCGATCAGGCAACGTGACGGGCCAGGTGTTCGTGCCCGGGTTGCCCGGCCTCAACGAAGACTTCATCTTCGACGTCGGCAAGAACCTGCACAACTACCTCGGCCACAAGGGGGCGTCGCGCACGACCTACCAGGTTGTGCACGGACGCCACGTGTATGGAGTCCGCGAACTGGTGCGCACGAACGACGTTCCGGCGAAGGTCTACAACCTGCATGTCGAGGGCACGCACACGTACACGATCCGCGGCACGGTCGTCCACAATTGCTTCCTGCTGCGCATCGAAGACAACATGGAGTCCATCGGGCGCTCCATCAATTCGGCGCTGCAGCTGTCCAAGCGTGGCGGAGGAGTTGCGTTGCTGCTCTCCAACATCCGTGAACACGGCGCGCCGATCAAGAACATCGAGAACCAAAGTTCCGGCGTCATTCCGATCATGAAGCTGCTGGAGGATTCGTTCTCCTACGCCAATCAGCTCGGAGCCCGCCAGGGCGCCGGCGCGGTGTACCTGCAGGCACACCACCCCGACATCTACCGGTTCCTCGACACCAAACGAGAGAACGCCGACGAGAAGATCCGGATCAAGACCCTGTCGCTCGGTGTGGTGATCCCGGACATCACGTTCGAGCTTGCGAAGAAGAACGAGGACATGTACCTGTTCTCGCCGTACGACGTCGAACGGGTCTACGGGTTGCCGTTCGCCGACATCTCGATCACCGAGAAGTACTACGAGATGGTCGACGACGCGCGCATCCGCAAGACCAAGATCAAGGCGCGCGAGTTCTTCCAGACGCTGGCCGAGCTGCAGTTCGAGTCCGGCTACCCGTACATCATGTACGAGGACACGGTGAACCGGTCCAACCCGATCGAGGGCAAGATCACCCACAGCAACCTGTGCTCGGAAATCCTGCAGGTGTCCACACCGTCGCTGTTCAACGAGGACCTGACCTACGCCAAGGTGGGCAAGGACATTTCGTGCAACCTCGGCTCGCTCAACATCGCCAAGGCCATGGATTCGCCGGACTTCGCGCAGACGATCGAGGTGTCGATCCGGGCGCTGACCGCGGTGAGCGACCAGACCCACATCTGGTCGGTGCCGTCGATCGAGCAGGGAAACAACGACTCTCACGCCATCGGCCTGGGGCAGATGAACCTGCACGGGTACCTGGCCCGGGAACGCATCCTCTACGGCTCCGAAGAGGGCATCGACTTCACCAACATGTACTTCTACACCGTGCTGTATCACGCGCTGCGGGCGTCCAACCGCATCGCGATCGAGCGGGGCAGGGCATTCGGCGGCTTCGAGCGTTCGAAGTACAAGTCGGGCGAATTCTTCGATAAGTACACCGAGCAGGCGTGGGAGCCGGCCACTGAGCGGGTGCGCGAGCTGTTTGCCGATGCGGAGATTCGCATTCCGACGCAAGAGGATTGGGTCCGGTTGAAGGAGTCGGTGCAGACACACGGCATCTACAACCAGAACCTGCAGGCCGTCCCGCCGACGGGGTCGATCTCCTACATCAACCATTCCACGAGTTCGATACACCCGGTGGCATCCAAGATCGAGATTCGCAAGGAAGGCAAGATCGGCCGCGTCTACTACCCGGCGCCGTACCTCACAAACGACAACCTGGAGTACTACCAGGACGCCTACGAGATCGGCTACGAGAAGATCATCGACACCTACGCCGCGGCCACCCAGCATGTGGACCAGGGGTTGAGCCTGACGCTGTTCTTCAAGGACACCGCCAGTACGCGCGACGTCAACAAGGCGCAGATCTACGCGTGGCGCAAGGGGATCAAGACGCTGTACTACATCCGGCTGCGCCAGATGGCATTGGAAGGCACTGAGGTGGAGGGCTGCGTCAGCTGCATGCTGTGACGACTGGCTGGCGCCGATACAGTCGAGTGGTGCCCGACCAAAAGCGGCTTCAGCGGCATGCGCCGGCTGTGCGATTTCGTCCGCGACGCGCTGGGGCGGGCGGATGCGGCCGAGCACTCGAAAGTCAGATGGCGGCAACCGGTTCGCCGCGCCGAAACCTGTCCAGCGAGTAACCGGCATTTCGTTGAGATCCCGGTGATCGGCTCCTACATTGACAGCAGAGCAAGAAGGAGTCGATATGAACGCACTGTCGCTGAAGACATTGAGTGACGAGCAGCTCGGCGCCGCACGCGACGCACACTCCGGCCGTGCCGCGCACACCGTGTACGGCGGACACGAGCACAAGCTTCGTCAGACCGTGATCGCGCTGGCGGAGGGGCACCGCCTCGATGACCACGAAAGCCCTGGGGAGGCAACGCTATTGGTTCTGCGCGGCCGGGTCCGGTTGGGCACGGCGACCGAAGCCGTCGAATGCACGGAAGGTGACTACCTGTTGATCCCGCCCGAGCGCCACGACCTGGCCGCCCTGGAGGATTCGGTGGTCCTGTTGACGGTGGTGACGGGGATCTGATCGACCTCAAATGGTCATCGTGCCGTCGTCGTTGATCGTCCATGCGGGGTTGAGGGCGACCTCCCATACGTGGCCGTCAGGATCGGCGAAGTAGCCGGAGTATCCGCCCCAGAACACCTTTTCGGCCGGCTTGAGGATGGTCGCGCCCGCGGCCTCGGCCTGGGCCAGCACTGCATCGACGTCGGCCTCGGTCCGCTGATTGATCGCGATGGTGATGCCGCTGAACCGGCCGTCGACCATGTGCCGGGCGTCCTCGGCGAGATCGGCGCGGCCGAACAGCGCGAACGCGATGCCGGGCAGTTGATAGAAGACGACGCCCTCCGGCGCCGCCTCCGGCGTCCACCCGAGGCCGTCTTCGTAGAAGCGACGGGCCCGGGCGAGATCGTCAACACCGAGGGTGATCAGACTGATTCGCTGCTCCATGGCCGCGACGCTACGCGCGCGGTGTGACGAGTATTCTCACCAGCTGATGAATGGCGGTCACCTCAGTTGCGTGGACGACGACCTACAGGCCGGTGCCAACGCAGTCACCCGATCGTCGCGGAAGCTGCGAACGACGCCGTAGTCAGCTCACCACATCAGACCAGAAACCGACGGTGGACGCTTTATACCGATGTGGCGCGGTCCTATGGCGCACAAACTCGCTCTCGATGTAATCGGGCAGGTCGGCACCGTAGACGATGATGTCCGTCTGAACGATCGACAGCACTGGATGGCCGAACGAGCCGTGACCGCCCGGCAGATAACGATGGGAATACAGCGGAACCATTCGCGGGACACGAGCCAGTTGATACGTGGCGGTACGCAGCGCGTCTTTCATCCGGGACGGCCTCTGCCCCCACCCGTCACCCCAGAAATCGCTCCACTCGACATCGAAGAGGACTCCGTCGAGCGGGAACTTCAAACGCTTGCGCAGGCTTCTGCGGCCTTCGTTTCGCCAGTCGGGCCACCTGCCCCCAACCGGCAACCCGGCCGCCAGAAACGCCCGATGGTCGTCGGCGAACTCGAAACCGAACGCCGCCTCGATGCGCGCGAACTCGTCGTCGGTCAGGCCACCGTCGATCGTCGCTACGCCCAGAGCGGCAAGGCGTGCGGCGGCGTCGCCTCCGAGTCGCGCGGCAACAGTGTCCGACATGCTCAAAGGTCTGACATGCTCATTCTGACGGTGTGCTGCGGGCCCTGCGCCTTCTTGTACAGCGCCTTGAGCATCCGGTCGCGGAACGCCGCGTTGTCGATCAGCTTGACGCCGGCGTTGGCCAGCCTCGGTTGACCGATCAGCTTGTGCATGTAACGCCCTCGCCGATACTCCCGGCCCCACGCCGCTTCCATCCGCTGTGCGTAGTTGGTGAAGTCGTCGGGACCGCCGTTGGTCAGCGCCGCAACAGCGCATTCCCCTGCGGCGAGCCCGGATTCGAGCGCCTTGGAGATTCCAGCACCCGAGGCCGGCTTGCCCGCGCCCAGCGAGTCCCCGGTGAACAGCACCCCGGGCCGCCACGGCGGCCATGCCGTGAAGCCCATCGGCAGACGCCAGGCGCGCACGCTCTTGTTCTTCTTGAGCTCCTCGATCGGTGGCAGCTCCCAGTCACGCGGCAGGGACTGCAGGAAGTCGCCGAGGAACTGGGTGGCGTTGATCGACTGCCAGTTCTTGTAGCTGTTGACGTAGCCGAGGCCGATGTTGAAGACGCCGTTGCCCATCGGGAACACCCAGCCGTACCCGGGGAGCTGATCGCCCTCGAACACCAGCTTCAAGTAGATGTCCAGCGAGTCGGAGTCGGGCCGGTTGGCATGCATCTCCGAGCGGATCGCGATCGCCTGATAGCCGTTGTACTCCGAGTCGATCTTCAAGGCGCGCTTGATGGGGGAGTAGGCACCGTCCGCGGCGATCACCGCGTCGCCGTACACCTTCTCGCCGCCCTTGAGGACCACGCCGGTGACCCTGCCGTCGGCATCCAGTTCCGGTCCGGTGACCTCGGCGCCCTGGCGCACCTCGGCGCCCGCGGACTCGGCGTGCTTGAGCAACACCGTGTCCAGGTGGGTACGGCTGACGGTGTGGCCGTGATCGGGCATGCCCGGACGCTTCGGGAACGACAGCTCCCACCGGCTCGGGCTGAACACCGTCACCCGGTTCACCCGGTGGAACGTGGCGACCTCGTCGGCCAGGCCCATCTTCTGCAGATAGCTGACCGCGCGGGCTGTCAGGCCGTCCCCGCAGGGCTTGTCCCGCGGAAACTGCGCCTTGTCGAGGACCACGACTTTCGCGCCGGTCTGCGCGGCCTGCCATGCGGCGGCCGAACCCGATGGCCCGCCCCCGGCGATGACCAAGTCGTATCGCTGCGTCATGAATCTCGTCTCGTCGATCGGCTGTCGCAGGAGATAGTACCCAAGCCGATGCCACCCACAGCGCCGGGAAGATTCCCTAATAGTTCGGTAATCATTCCGCCGCACGATGGTCTGAGCAGGTCAGCGGTGTCCAGCCGGGTACAGTGATCGGGTGCGACGAGGTTCGAGGGCACGCATGGGCGATGAATCGGGTGTGAAAGTGGACGCCCGCAGCGAGCGATGGCGTGAGCACCGCAAGAAGGTGCGTTCCGAGATCGTCGACGCCGCCTTCCGCGCCGTCGACCGGCTGGGACCGGAGGTGTCCCTGCGGGAGATCGCCGAGGAGGCCGGTACCGCCAAGCCGAAGATCTACCGGCACTTCACCGACAAGTCAGACCTCTTCCAGGCGATCGGCCAGCGGATGAGGGACATGCTGTGGGCCGCGATCTTCCCGTCGATCGACATCTCGAAAGACCCGGCGCGCATGGTCATCTACCGCGCGGTCGAGCAGTACGTGCGGTTGGTCGACGAACACCCCAACGTGGTGCGCTTCCTGATGCTGGGCCGCTTCGCCGAGCAGAGCGAGTCGACGATGCGGGCGCTCAACGAAGGCCGCGAGATCACGCTGGCCATGGCCGACATGTTCAGCAATGAGCTGCGCGAGATGGAACTCGACGGTGCGGCATTCGAGCTCGCCGGGTTCGCCACCTTCGGGGCAGCGGCATCCGCCACCGACTGGTGGCTGGGCTCCGAGGCGGACAGCCCGCGGCGGCTGCCGCCGGAGAAGTTCGTCGACTACCTGACCACCATCATGGTGGGTTCCATCAACGGCACCTGCGAGGTGCTCGGCATCCGCATCGACCCCGACCTGCCGCTGCACGAGGGCGTTCAGCGCACCGAGCACGTCGCCTGAGACCAGCCGATGAGTTGGGGCAGACGCCTCATGTGACGAGACCTCGGAGCGCACGACCATTCGGGTATGACGAACAATCACACTCCACAAGACACCGTTGCGGCCATGCTCGCCAACCCGATACTGCCCCTCGGCGACGACGAGCGATTCGTCGGATTCGGCATCATGGGCCTTCCCTTCTCCAACGGCCACTACCTGGCGCTACGCCAGTTTCCCGCGGTTACCGTCGGGCCCCCTTACCTGTCGGTGTGGCATCGCGACCCGTCGTGTAGGTGGACTTTCTATGCGACGACGCCCGGACAGCAGAGCTGCGCCCGGTACTTCAGCTCGGCCACCCCGAACGACGCGGTTCAGTGCGATATCCACCTCAGCTGGACCAGTCCGTCGTCGATCCTCGTCGAGATCCCCGGTCTGCTGCACTGGACGGTCGAATTCGAGACCACTTCGGCGACCAAGCTGATGGGCATGATCGGCGGCCGTCTTTCCGATTCGGCGTGGGCAAACCCGCGGATCCTCACGTGGCTGGGCCGTGTGGCCAGACGGACGCTGGGTGTCGGTGACGTCCGATTGACCGGCCGTGCGCCCAACGGACAGTGCTACACGATGGCCCCGAAACAGTTGTGGGTCGTTGCCGGCTCGCGCGCGGTGCTGCAGGGCCGAGACCTCGGTCCGAGCGGCCCGTTGCTCCGGCAAGCGCGGCTCGGCGATTTCCGCATGCCGCAGCGCGGAATCGGCATGGTGGGATCCGGTCACTTCGAGAGCTTCGACCCTGACCGGCACCAGTCGTCCGACGCTGCTCTACTCTTCGCCTGACCCCCCGCCGCGGGGCATACCCGGTACCGGCGTTCCCAAGTACAGTCGACTTATGAGCGTCGCTGAACACGCCGAGGACATCTCGGTCGACCGCACCCCGGTGCGCACCCGCGCCCTGATCATCGGCTCAGGGTTCTCCGGGCTCGGTATGGGCATCGAAATGCAGCGTCGGGGTGTCGAGTTCGAGATTCTGGAGAAGGCCGACGACGTCGGCGGCACCTGGCGCGACAACACCTATCCCGGCTGCGCCTGCGACATCCCGGCGCACATGTACTCCTACTCGTTCGAACCGAAGCCCGACTGGACCCACATGTGGGCGTTCCAGCCGGAGATCCAGGACTACCTGCTCGGGGTCACCGACAAGTACGGGCTGCGCCGCTACATCCATTTCGGTGCGCACGTGGACCGCGCCCAGTGGGACGACGACGAGATGCTCTGGCACGTGTTCACCAAGGACGGGCGGGAGTTCATCGCGCAATTCCTCATCTCCGGGGCCGGCGGTCTGCACATCCCGCTGATCCCGGAGTTCGAGGGTCTCGACGACTACCTCGCCGCGGGGCGAGCCGCATTCCACTCCGCACAGTGGGACCACGACGTCGATATCGCGGGCAAGCGCGTCGCGGTGATCGGTACCGGCGCCAGCGCCATCCAGATCGTGCCCGAGATCGTCGACGACGTCGCGGCACTGCAGCTCTACCAGCGCACCCCCGCTTGGGTGATGCCCCGGCCGAACAACCCGATCCCGGAGGGCATGCGCCAGGTCTTCACCAACGTGCCCGGCACCCGGGCGGCGGTGCGCGCCGGCATCTACTGGCTGCACGAATCGGTCGGGTTCGCGATGACCAAACAGCCGGGGCTGCTCAAGATCGGCGAGATGCTCGGCAAGTGGAACATCCGGCAGTCGATCAAGGACCGCGACCTGCGCCGCAAGCTGACCCCGGATTACCGGGCAGGCTGCAAGCGGATCCTGAACTCCGACACCTACTATCGCGGCATCGCCAACCCGAAGACCGAGGTGATCACCGACCGCATCGCGCGGCTCACCCCGCAGGGCATCGTGACCGCCGACGCGGGTGGCCGCGAAACCGCCCGCGACGTGGACGTGGTGGTGTTCGCGACGGGCTTCCACGTCACCGACTCCTACAAATACGTCGACATCAAGGGCCCGGGTGGTGAGGACCTCGTCGACCGCTGGAACTCCGAAGGCATCGCGGCACTGCGCGGCATCACCGTCGCCGACATGCCCAACCTGTTCCTCCTGCTGGGTCCCAATACCGCACTGGGACACAACTCGGTGGTGTTCATGATCGAATCGCAGATCCGCTATGTCGGTCAGGCCATCGCCGCGGTGGACCGCGCAGGCGCGCGCGCGGTCGCGCCGACACGGGCAGCGCAGGACCGCCACAACGACGAATTGCAGCACGCCCTGGCGGGCACGGTGTGGAGCACCGGCGGCTGCCGGAGCTGGTATCTCGACGAGCACGGCGTCAACCGCACGCTGTGGAGCGGCATGACATGGCAGTACTGGCTGGCGACGCGCCGTTTCAAGGCCTCCGAGTACACGTTCCTCGGGAGAAAGCGCGACACGCCAGCACAAGATGTTGCGGCGTCAGACCTTCTGAGCCCCAACAAGTTGTAGTGTCGGGGTCGGCTAGTAGAACAGTTGCAGCCACTCCAAAATCCGTCGAAATGGGGTCCTGGTGTCCGAGGGAATGAAGCTGATCGACCGCGTCTCTGCGATCAACTGGAACCGCCTACAGGACGAGAAGGACGCCGAGGTGTGGGAACGTCTCACCGGTAATTTCTGGCTGCCCGAGAAGGTGCCCGTCTCCAACGACATCCCGTCGTGGGGAACGCTCAACGCCCACGAGAAGCAGCTGACCATGCGGGTGTTCACCGGCCTGACACTGCTGGACACCATCCAGGGCACCGTCGGCGCGGTCAGCCTCATTCCCGACGCGTTGACCCCGCATGAGGAAGCCGTCTACACCAACATCGCGTTCATGGAGTCCGTGCACGCCAAGAGCTACAGCAACATCTTCTCCACGCTGTGCTCGACGGTCGAGATCGACGAGGCGTTCCGCTGGTCGGAGGAGAACCCGAACCTGCAGCGCAAGGCCGAGATCGTGATGAACTACTACAAGGGTGACGACCCGCTGAAGCGCAAGGTGGCCTCCACGTTGCTGGAGAGCTTCCTGTTCTACTCGGGCTTCTACCTGCCGATGTACTGGAGCAGCCGCGCCAAGCTCACCAACACCGCGGACATGATCCGGCTGATCATCCGCGACGAGGCCGTGCACGGCTACTACATCGGCTACAAGTTCCAGAAGGGGCTGGCACTCGAGGACGAGGCCCGCAAGGCCGAGCTCAAGGATTACACCTACGAGTTGCTGTTCGAGCTCTACGACAACGAGGTGGAGTACACCCAGGATCTCTACGATGAGGTCGGCCTGACCGAGGACGTCAAGAAGTTCCTGCGCTACAACGCCAACAAGGCGCTGATGAACCTCGGCTACGAGGCGCTGTTCCCCAAGGACGAGACCGACGTCAATCCAGCGATCCTGTCGGCGCTGAGCCCCAACGCCGATGAGAACCACGACTTCTTCTCCGGGTCGGGGTCGAGCTATGTGATCGGCAAGGCCGTCAACACCGAGGACGAGGACTGGGACTTCTAGTCTCTGCGCTGGTCCACGGGCTGACTGCGCGAACATCGATGCCGTCATGGAGACGGCCTGGCGATTCCGGGTCAAACCCCGCTGGGGTCGTATCGCCCTGGGGACATCAGGCCGACCGACGTCCACGCCTGGATGGTCGAACGGGGTCAGGGCACCCAGGACACCGAGGTGACGGTGTGAGCACTCGGCCGAGCACCTCACAGGCCGATCGAGGATCCTGATCGCGGAGAGCGGAGAGCGGAGAGCGCGAGTGGAAGTGACGGCTGCCCGAAGCGTGGAGCGCGCGTTCGCGTAGAAACAGCGGCCAGCCAACTCACCCTGAACCCGGAAACCGGGTAATCGGCTGATGCATGCGAATAGGGGCTTTGGTCACCGATTCTGCCCTCCCTATATCGCCGAGTCATAGGGCGGTGGATCATTCAGATATGGCCCGCTCGACTAGACGGCAAGTGCTAGCGATGCTGGGCGCGGGCGGCGGTCTCCTGGCTATGGGATACGCCCTACGCAGCATCATCGGTGAACCTCTGCTGAACCCCCTGTCGAATTGGATCGCCCGCGCCGACGGCCCCGGATTCAGCGGTGCGACCAGCACGGACATGGGCGTGTACATGGAGATGTTCATGCGGCACAACGAGATCCGACGCACCGTCGAAGAGATCCCCGGTGGGGTGCGCACGACGACAGAATCCGACTCGCCCGACCTCGCCACCCTCCTCCACCGACACGTGCCGAGCATGTACTCGCATCTCGACCAGGGCGCCGAAATCATGTGCATGAGCCAGAGCCTCCCGACACTCTTCAGTCGCGCCTCCGACTACCACCGCCAGATCACCCTCACCCCCACAGGCGTGGTCGCTGTCGAAACCGCCGACGATCCCAACCTCACGCTGGCCATCCGTGCCCACGCTCGGGAAGTCACCGGCTTCGTCACCGAGGGCATGCCCGCGATGATGCAGGGGATGATGGGCGGAATGATGGGACCCGGCGGAATGATGGGACCTCAACCGCGCTGATCAACCACCCTGCGGGTAAGGAGATCCGCGACGCGGTCTGCGATGTCGTCGCGGACCAGGCGCATGCGTTCTATCCCGTCGATGCCGCATTCGGAGGGTTCGTCGGTGCCCCAGTTTTCGAATCGGGTACCGGGCACTGGGTCAACTCGGGCTTCACGGCCGAGCGTGACCACAACGTCGACATGGCGAACCAGAGGTGGATCAATGAGTTTGGGTGTGTTTCCCGTGATGTCGACACCGACCTCGGCCAGGGCCTGAGCGGACAGGTCGTTGACATCAGGTGACGGGGGTGATGCCGAGTTCGTCGAGGAGGCGGCGGACCCGTTCTTCGATCTCGTCGCGGATCGGACGGACCGCGTCGACAGACTGGCCAGCGGGATCGGGCAGTTCCCAGTTCTCGTAACGCTTGCCGGGGAAGAACGGGCAGGCGTCGCCGCACCCCATAGTGACGACTACGTCGGCGGCCTGGACGATCTCGTCGGTCCAGGGCTTGGGGAACTCGCGGGTGATGTCGATGTCGACCTCGGCCATCGCCTGTATCGCGGACGGGTTGATCTCGTTGCCGGGTTCGGAGCCGCCCGACCAGGCGACGCCCTGATCACCGGCAAGGTGATTGAAGTAGCCGAGCGCAATCTGCGAGCGGCCCGCGTTATGGGTGCACAGAAACAGCACCATCGGCTTGGTGTCGGTGATCTTGCCCTCGACACGGGCCAGGGCGGTGAGGCGTTGGCGTGTCCAGCGTTCAGCGAGCAGCGGAAGGAAGTTGGGAACGGTTGCATGTCCGGCGAACTGGTCGTAGGACGAGTGCAGGAACCGTTCGATGGTCTCGACGCCGAAGTGCTCGCTGAAGGCGTCGTGCAGTCGCGTGGATGCGGTGCGCAGTGCGAGTTGCTGATCGATGGACAGGTCGGGGTGGTGGTGGAGGGCCAGGGGGACGGGGCTGTCGGTCATGTCGACCTCCGTTGATCGGCGTGGTGGGTTTCGGTGTGGTGCGGGATGACGACATCGTCGGCGGTGGCGGCGGCATCCGGGTAGAGGTGGGCGATGAGCGCCAGTCCGAGGAGTGCTCCGACGATCTGGGCGGCGATAAAACCGGGCGCTGAGCCGGGCGCGATCCCGGCGAAGGTGTCGGAGAACATCCGACCGATGGTGACGGCGGGGTTGGCGAACGACGTGCTGCTGGTGAACCAGTACGCCGCGCCGATGTACGCCCCGACCGCTGCGGCAGACAGTGCGGCTCGCCCGGTGCGCGCCAGGGCGAAGATCACCGCGATCAGCCCCGCCGTGGCGACGACCTCACCGACGAGATGACCGGTGGTGATGCGGTCCTTGGTGGCGAGCTCGAACACGCGCCGGTCGAACATGACGTTGGCGAGGACCGCGCCGACCATGCCGCCGGCGATCTGAGCGACCGTATAGGAGGCGACGTGGCGGGCACTGATACCCGTGCCTGCGCGACGGCCCAGCAGCCAATCCGCCGCCGAGACAACAGGGTTGAAGTGAGCGCCGGAGACCGGTCCGAATAACAGTATTAGCACGGCCAGGCCGAACACCGTGGCGGTGGAGTTCTCCAATAGCTGCAATCCGACATCGTTGGGTGAAAGCCGCTGTGCGGCAATACCGGACCCGACGACCACGGTGACCAGCAGGGCGGTGCCGGTGAACTCGGCGAGCAGCCGCCGGGGCAGCGGGACGGGGTGGTTCACGGGCCGCTCGTCACAAGGGCGTCGGCGCCGAGAAGCGCCGAGAGTTGTTGCAGCGCGTCCGTGGCGACCCGGTAGTAGACCCAGGAGCCCCGGCGCTCACTGTCGAGTAGTCCGGCGGTGCGCAAGATCTTCAGGTGATGGGAGATGGTCGGCTGGCTCAGGTCGATCCCGATCGACAGTTCGCAGACGCACGCCTCGCCGCCGGCATGACTGGCCACCACGCTCAGTAGCCGCAGTCTCACCGGGTCGGACAGCGCCTTGAGCTTGATCGCCAGTGCGGCAGCGGCCTCGGCGCTCAGCGGCTGTCGAGCCAAGGGGGCGATCGCGCACCCAGATGCGTCCGTCAGTTCGGCGCGCGGCTTCGACATACTTCGATATTGATGGATCTCGAATCAATCCACAAGGGAAGGCTGGGTGAACTCAGATCAGAAGATCGTCATGGGGTGATCCCACCGGGTTCGCCGGGTCCACCTGACGCCCGCCGAACCCTGGCCCATCACTTCAGCAGCAGGACGTGCCGGCGCTGACCTTCTCCGCGTCGGCGGCGGTGCCCTTGCAGCAGACGCCGGCTTCGGTGTCGCCGTCGTCGAGGTGTTGGGGGCTGGTGCCGAAGGTGTCGGAGTCGGACAGCACCGTGTAAACCTCCCACTTCTCACCGGCCGGGCCGGTCACCCACACCTTGTCCTGGGTCGCGAAGCAACAGGTGGTGCCGATCTCCTCGTCGGTGATCAGGCCCTCGCCCGTGAGCCGGGCAATCTCGGCGTGCACGGTGTCGCTGGACTCGACCTCCACGCCGAGGTGGTTGATGGTGCCGCCTTTACCGGGGTTCTCCAGCAGGACCAGCTTGAGGGGCGGTTCGGAGATCGTGAAGTTGGCGTAGCCATTCTTCAGCTTGGCCGGTGCGGTGTTGAACAGCTTGGAGTAGAACGTGACGGCCTCGTCGAGGTCATCGACGTTCAGGGCGAGTTGTATGCGGGACATGGTGAGCCTTCCTACGTGTGTGACTTATATCGAACTAGCGCGCTGACTTCAGGATGCACACCTCTTTGACTTATGTCAATGTTTTGGGCAGCATTGGTGACATGCCGAAGACGCTTCCGATGATCGACATGTCCGCGCCGGTGTGCTGTGCACCCGTTGCTGCTGGGCCGATGAGCGATGACGACGCCCTGCATGTCGCGCTGCGACTCAAGGCGCTCGCTGACCCGGCCCGCGTCAAGATCATGTCGTTCCTCTTCAGTTCACCGTCCGGGGAGGAGAACAGCGGCGACCTCGCGGCCGCCCTGGGACTGACCGAATCCACGGTCAGTCACCACCTGACGCAACTCCGACGTGCCGGGCTTGTCGAGTCCGAACGCCGAGGTATGAACGTCTACCACCGACCGCACCGCGACGCAGTCGGAGCACTCTGCGCGGTCCTAGACCCCAACTGCTGCACCTAACGCTGCGCTGAAGTTTCGAGAGCGGGTCGAAGCCACGCCGCCGTGGGACAGCGCGACCCGGCGTAGGAACCCGTCGGTGAGCAGCCCGGCGACCACCCCTAGCCGTGGGGTGAGCGCCTGCCCAGGCGAAGCGGCGACGTCGTCGCTCGTTGGCTTCACAGCTCACTCGTACAGTCGCGACGTCCTCGCGGCCGCGCCGCTCGACGTCACGCTGACCCGACACCGAGGACGAGGACTGGGACTTCTAGTGGTGACGGAGCCTGCTAACGGTCGCCGACCGGGATGGTTGCGCGCACACGGGTTCCCGCGCCCGGCGTGCTGGTGACGCTCAGCTGGCCGGACAGCGCATCGACGCGATCGCGTAGCCCGACCAGCCCGGAGCCGCCGCCGGCGGTGGCGCCTCCCACGCCGTCGTCAGTGATCGAGATCTGCAACGAGCCGTCGTGCAGGCCGGTCTCGACGGTCACCGAGTCGGCGTTGGCGTGTTTGGCCACATTCGTCAGTGCCTCTGCGACAACGTAATACGCCGCGACCTCCACCGATTCAGGCAGGCGGTGGTCGATATCGACGGACAGCTCCACCGGCACCGTCGAGCGTCGTGCCAACGCCCTGATCGCCGGCCTGAGTCCGCCCCTGGACAGCACCGCCGGATGCATACCCCGGGATAGCTCCTGCAGGTCGGAGTGCAGCCCCGCCAGTCCGTTCACCACATCCGACAGTTGGCCGCGCAGCCCGTCGTCGCCCTCGGCGGCCGCTTCGATGGCTCGCAACTCCAGGCTCAGTGAGACGATCCGCTGTTGGGCGCCGTCGTGCAGATCGCGTTCGAAGCCGCGCCGCGCCTCGTCGGCCGCGGCCACGATTCGGGCGCGCGACGCGGTCAACTCGGCGCGGGTCTCGGCGTTGGCGATCGCCGTCGAGATCAGGTCGGCAAAATCGCCGATGTGGGCTTCGAGCTGCTGCGAGAACGCCTGTGGTGCAGGGGATCCCACCAGTAGCGCGCCGCGGACTGCGCCATCGACGATCAGCGGGGCGCCCGCTCCCGAGCGCACGCCGAGTCCCTGAAGCCGGCTGGCGATCGGGCCGGTCGCGGTCTGGTAGTCGTCGATGAGGGCGGGGGAGCCGGCCTGGCGGATTCGCGCGCTGACATTGTCACCGGCCAGGGACAGCCGTTCACCTCGGGTAAGCCCGGGCCGGCCCGGCCGTTCCAGCGCCGCCAGGACGACGCAGTTCCCGTCGGGCTCGAAGCGCAGGAGCGTGGCATGGTCGACGCCGAGGCTGAGCGCCAGCTCGTGGACTGCGACGGAGAACACCTCCTCGAGATCGGCGGCACGGGCAACCAGAGTGGCGACCCGGCGCAGGGCTGCCTGCTGACCGGCCAGCACGTCTGCCTGCCGCCTGCGCTGCTCCGCCTCGGCGGCGCGCAGTCGTGCCTGTCCGACAAGGACATTGGTCAGCAGAGCCAGCGTGAGGAAGATGGCGAGCGCGGGTGCCAGGCTGCCCCGGCCCTCGAGGTGGAAATAGACGTAGACCGCCGCGCTGGCCAGCGACGTGGCGATGGCCAGGCCGAAACCCCATCCCGCCGACACCACCAGGACACCCAGCAGCAGGATCGCGCCGAACGCGTTCTCGGGCGCGATCTGCTTGAGCGCCAGGATGGCGAGGACCTCGCCGACCAAGAAGGACGCCGCAACGACGACGCCCAACCCGACTGGCCGCGCGGTCGGGCGCACCACCTGCGCCAAGACTCGGTTGGGCAGCGATTGCCAGGTCACCGGCCGATATTAGTCGGAGAAGTTTCCCGTTAACAGGAATGCCATCCCAGCCCCACCCTGCCAAGCTCGAGGGATGAGTGATCCACGCTGCCTGATCGTCGACGACAGCGCCGCCTTCCGCGACGCTGCGATCGCGATGCTCGAACGTGGCGGCATCGTGGTGGTCGGGACGGCCTGCGACGCCGAGGAGGCGGTGCGCCGGGCCGGCGAGCTGCACCCCGACATCGCGCTCGTCGACGTCGACCTGGGTGCCGACAGCGGTTTCGATGTCGCCGAACAACTGGGCGGCATCGCGGTGATCCTCACCTCCACCCACGACGAGCAGGACTTCGCCGACTTGATCGCCGCCAGCCCGGCCCGGGGATTCCTGCCCAAGTTCGCGCTGTCGCCAGGCGCGATCAGGGAGTTGCTCGCCCGATAGAACAGGCGGCGTCAGCGGGCTTCCAGGTACATCATCACCGCACGCACCCGGCGATGGTCGTCCCCGGTCTCCGGCAGATTCAGCTTGGTCAGAATGCTGCGGACGTGCTTCTCGACCGTGCCCTCGGTGACCCAGATCCGACGTCCGATGCCGGCGTTCGACAACCCCTCGGCCATCAGGGTCAGCACCTCGCGTTCACGGGCGCTGAGCGCGGCCAGCGGGTCGTCTCGCTTGCGCGCCGACACCAGTTCGGCGACCAACGCCGGATCGACGACGGAGGCCCCATTGGCGACCCGCTGCAACGTGTCGACGAAGTCGGCGACATCGGTCACCCGGGTCTTCAGCAGATAGCCGATCGCGTGACCGCCGGCCAGCAGCTCCATCGCGTGCTCGACGTCGACGTGCGCCGAGAGCACCACGATGCCGATGTCGGGGGACTCGTCGCGGATCACCCGTGCGGCATCGAGGCCTTCGGTGCTGTGGGTCGGCGGCATACGAATGTCCACGAGGACCAGATTCGGTGTCTCGGCGCGCACCAACTCCAGTAGCGCGGTGCCGTCACCGGCCTGTCCGGCGACCTCGAATCCCGACCGCTCCAGCAGGCTGGCCAGTCCCTCGCGCAACAGCACATCGTCGTCGGCGACTACGACCCGTAGGGCGCACATGATGTCCTCTCAGCTCCTGCGTCTGCACGGCGCCTCATTGTCGCATCACCGGGACGTCCGGCCACGGCGACGAGTGTCTTCGGGGGTTAGCGGTGACGGCAGATGGTGGGCCGCGTCCATCGCACTGACGGGCGCTCCACCGTTGAGCCAGTACGGTTTCAAGGTCGATCTGGCCAAGCACAGCGTGGTGCGCGCGCTGACGCTGGCCGCCGAGCGGACCTGACGAACTAGCTGCGCTCGTGCGCGTCTTCCATCACGGTGAGGCCGATCTCGGCGTACACCTCCGGCTTGACGAAGCGCAGCCACAGGGCGTACCCGAGGCCGATCAGGAACACCGCGAGGATCATGTACGGGCCGACCTTGAACACGTCCGAATTCGCGGCGAGGCCTGCGGCGAACGCCCGGTTGTCCCACAGCAGCCACACCACGTAGAGCATCGCGACACCGCCGATCGCCGGGCAGATCAGCGTGGTGATGACGTTGCCGCGGTGCGTCTTTCGGACCCAGAAGTACCAGATCACCGCCGCCGAGCAGATGGCCTGCACCAGCAGGATCGCCGCGGTGCCGATCAACGCGAGCAGGCCGTAGATGTTCACGTAGGGCACCAGTGCCGGGGTGTCCACCGGGATGCCGTCGGCGTCGGGTACCTGCACCGCGGTGAAGAAGGCGAACAGCAGCACGATGACCAACGTGATGACGCTCTGCACCGTGGAGGCGATGTAGGGCGAGCCGTGCTTGGGATGAGCGGCGCCGATCGACTTCTGCGCTGCCGCCGAAGGGATCTCGCGGGCCAGCGCGAAAAGGTAGCGCGACGCCGCGTTGTGGAAGGCCAGCGCGCAGGCGAACGAGCCGATCACCAGGAGGATCTTGTAGACGTCCAGCAGGAGCCCACCGAGGTTACTCTCCACCAGCCCGAAGAACAGGTCGAGCGGGGAGGCGCTGATCGACGCCTCGACCGACGCCTTGGCGCCGTTGCCCGCCAACACCATTGCCGAGATGAAGGTGTAGAAGAGGCCGAGTCCGATGACCGCGATCAGCGTGGCCCGCGGGATGATCTTCTTCGGGTTGCGTGACTCCTCGCCGTACACCGCGGTGGTCTCGAAGCCGACCCAGGACCAGAACGCGAAGAACAGGCCGATCGCCATCGAGCCTGCCGCCGCCGCGGTTCCGAACGCGCCGCCGGGCAGGCCTTCGAACGCGTTGTTCAGCAGCACGGTCTGATCGAGCATGAACCCGTCCGGGCCACCGCCTTTGAAGATCACGGAGAACGCCAGCGCGAACAGGATCAGCACCTCGGCGACCAGGGTTACCCCGAGGATGGCGGCGGTGAAGCTGATGTGGAAGTAGCACAACGCGGCGATGATCAGGATGGCGCCGATCGGCGAACACCAGCCACGGGACGTCGACCCCGACGATGGTGTTGACCGCATCGTTGGCGAAGTAGGCGCAGCCGCCGATCAGCGAGCCCTCGAACACGACATAGGCGAAGGTCGCCAGCATGCCGCTGGCCATACCCCAGACTTGTCCGAGGCCGTGCGAGATGAAGCCGTAGAAGGCGCCGGTGGTGGTGATGTACTTGGCCATCGCGACGTAGCCGAGTGCGAACAGCGTCAGGATGATCGTGGCGAACAGGAAGCCTGCGGGTGCGCCGAGGCCGTTGCCGTAGCCGACGGCGATGGGCGTGTTGCCGGTCATCGCGGTGATCGGGGCGGCGTTGGCGACCGCCATGAAGATGACCGCGACGATGCCGATCGCGCCCTTCTTCAGCCCCGCCGGGGCCGCGGACTCCACGGCTGCGGATTCGGTGGTCATTGCGGCCTCCTGATTCGGAACACAGTGCATTACCGGCCCGCCACGCTGCAGTCCGAAGAGAGCGTGGCACGGTCTAGACCACCCGACAACCGGGGAAATCCGCTCGTAACAGGATTCCCAGCAACTTCGCAGCTTGGTGCTGCGCCTTCGGTGAACGCGGGGCGGCGCGCAGGCGAACAGTGCGGCGGTGTCGTGGCACCCGCGATATCCGACGACCAGACTGGGGACGTGACCGCCAAGTCGATAACGCATTCCGTGCTCGAGTGGCTGCGCGCCGGCTACCCGAACGGAGTTCCGGGTCCTGACCGGGTTCCCCTGCTGGCGTTGCTGCGCGAATACGCCGCTATCCGAGGAGCAGGTCAAGAAGATCGATCCGCGAGATTGCCGACGAAGAGTCACACGCGCCGGCCGGTCACCAGATCGACAAGGACGAGATCGAACGATTTATCGAGGAACATCACCCATCACGACGCGGGCCCGGAGAATTTGCGCCGGGTGGCCGCGAAGCTGGCCGCCGCGGGGTGGCCGCTCGCAGGAGTGGACCCGTCCTTACCGCAGTGACCGGGTGTCGATGACGAACCGGTAGCGCACGTCGCTGGCCAGCACGCGCTCGTAGGCCTCGTTGAGGTAATCCGGTTCGATCACCTCGATCTCGGGCGTCACGTCGTGCTCGGCGCAGAAATCGAGCATCTCCTGGGTTTCGGCGATGCCCCCGATCAGCGATCCCGCGATGCTGCGTCGTCCGAAGATCAACGCTGCCGCGGGGACCTCCATCGGGTGTTCGGGCATGCCCAGTTCGACGAGCGTGCCGTCGAGCTTGAGAAGGCCGAGGTAGTCGGCGAGGTCGAGGTTGGCCGAGACGGTGTTCAGGATCAGATCGAAGCTGCCCGCCAGCTGCTCGAAGGTGTCCGGGTCGCTGGTCGCCCGATACTCGGTCCGCGCCCAGGCGAAGGCCGTCCTCCATCTTCTTCAACGACTGGCTGAGCACGGTGACGTCGGCTCCCATGGCGACCGCCAGCTTGACCGCCACGTGTCCCAGTCCGCCAAGACCGATGACCGCGACCCGCTTCCCGGGGCCGGCGCCCCAGTGCCGCAGCGGTGAGTAGGTGGTGATGCCCGCGCACAGCAGCGGAGCCGCTTTGTCCAGCGGGAGGGCGTCCGGGATGCTCAGCACGTAGTTCTCGTCGACGACGATCGCGCCGCTGTAGCCGCCCTGGGTGGGTTGCCCGTCGCGACCGACACCGTTGTAGGTCCCGACCATGCCGGGGTTGTCGCAGTACTGCTCCTCGCCGGCGCGACACTGCGCGCATTCGCGGCACGAGTCCACGAAGCAGCCGACTCCGACCCGGTCACCGACCTTGAACTTGGTCACCCCGGGCCCGATCTCGGTGACGATGCCCGCGATCTCGTGCCCGGGCACCAGTGGGTACGCCACGTCGCCCCACTCCCCGCGCACGGTGTGGATGTCGGAATGACAGATTCCGGCGAAGTGGATGTCAAAGGCCACATCGTGGGACCCGACGTCGCGGCGGGTGATCGTGGTTCTGGTCAGCGGATCGGTGGCGGAAGTGGCTGCATATGCGGAAACGGTGCTCAATGTGAAACCTTCGGTCGTCGTCTCTGACAGCTGTCTACCCCAGACGAGGCGCGACAAAGCCGGCCGCTGATGTGCGGACAGCAAGAGTCAACGCCGGGGCGGCCTCGGGTCATTCCCCGATGCGGCACGGATAGTGTCGATTGTCACCGGACTAGGCGAACAGCGGGCCAGTTCGGCCGGCAGGCGTTGCCCGCAGGCGGCGACCGCGTCAGTTGATCGGGGCGTTGACCCATCGCAGATCGGCCGAGGATGCCGCGCGCGGCGACGATGCCCTCGCCGCTCTGCCAGACCTCGTTGTTCACCGCGAACACCCGGTTGTCGCGGGTGGCTGACAGCCGCCGCCACGCGTCGCTTCCCATGACCTCAGGAGCGCGTTCCCGAGCTTCGGCCGTCGCGAAGGAGACGTAGAGGATGTCCCCGTCGGCGATGGCGAAGTCCGCAGAGTTGCCCAGATCCTCCCTGGAGGTACCCACCTCGATATAGGGCTTGTCGGTGAACCGTTGTGCCGCAGGACGATCCACACCGACGTCGGCGAGCACTACGGCCGGGAAGTTATCGGCGCCGAAGACGCGCATCGTGGTGTCGGTGAACTGCACCACCGACACCTGGAAATGGGTTGCGTCGTTGTCGGTGCCGGTCTTGGCCGCGGCCCGATCGAAGTCCTCGACCAGCGCGTTCGCCGCGGCGAGGCGTCCGGTGGCAGCGCCGACGGTGCGCAGGTTGTCCTGCCACGCATCACCGGGTGGGCCGGTGAACACCGTGGGCGCGACTGCGGACAGTTCAGGGAACTTCTCCGGGGTCAGGGCCACCGAGCCGAGGATCAGGTCGGGTGTCGCGTCCCTGATGGCGGCGACGTCGGGGTCGCTTCGGCTCCCGGCGCCGGGAAGCTCGTGGATCACGGTGCCCAGATACGACGGTTGATCACCCGACCCGTCGGGCAGTGCCGCGGCCACGATGCGTGACTGCAGCCCCAGCGCGCACAGCGCGTCGAGCTGATCTCCGGAGAGCACCACGATGCGTTGCGGGTCGGCGCGCACCAGCGTCGTCTCGGGCAACGGTGGCGTCACGGCATGCCCGGTCGCATTTCGCACCTCACGGTCCGGCGGGCCCTCGTCGAGCGCCGCAGGCTCGGGTGCGCAGGATTCGTCAGGTCTGCGGTCGTTGCCGAGCACGCCCGCGCCGGCGATGCGGGTCGTGCTGGTGACGATCGACCTCTCGCCAGGGGCGGGCACCGGTGCCTCGCCCGAGGATCCGCAGCCACTGAGGACGGACATGGCGACGGCGGTGGTGAGTGCCGCCTGCACTCGCCTGAACAGCACGTCGCCGACGTTAACATCCGGGCGGTTCGGTCCCGGTCAAGCGGCGCCGCAGGGCCGACCCGGCGTCGTTACGGATCTGATTACGACGGTTTGTAGGACCACCCCGACTCCGGACGGATTCGGGAGTTAGGATTCATTACGAACATCGTCGGGAGACCCCGGTAACAACCCCGGTCGGATGCGAAACGTTGGAGGACCTCTTGGTAGCCGAAGCGCCCCCAATCGGAGAACTCGAGGCCCGGCGTCCCTTCCCGGCGCGGCTCGGTCCCAAGGGCAACCTGATCTACAAGCTGGTGACCACCACCGATCACAAGCTGATCGGCATCATGTACTGCGTCGCCTGCTTCGCCTTCTTCCTCATCGGCGGCCTGATGGCGCTGTTCATCCGGACCGAGCTGGCAGTGCCCGGCCTGCAGTTCCTGTCCAACGAGCAGTACAACCAGCTGTTCACCATGCACGGCACGGTGATGCTGCTGTTCTATGCCACTCCGATCGTGTTCGGCTTCGCCAACCTGGTGCTACCCCTGCAGATCGGCGCGCCCGACGTCGCGTTCCCGCGGCTGAACGCATTCTCCTTCTGGCTGTTCCTGTTCGGCGCGCTGATCGCCACCGCAGGTTTCATCACCCCGGGCGGCGCGGCGGACTTCGGCTGGACGGCCTATTCGCCCCTGACCGACGCCATCCACTCACCCGGCGCGGGCGGCGACCTGTGGATCCTGGGTCTGGCCGTCGGTGGTCTCGGCACCATCCTCGGCGGCGTCAACATGATCACGACCGTGGTCTGCATGCGTGCGCCCGGCATGACGATGTTCCGGATGCCGATCTTCACCTGGAACATCCTGGTGACGTCGATCCTGGTGCTGCTGGCCTTCCCGCTGCTCACCGCGGCGCTGTTCGGCCTGGCCGCCGACAGGCACCTCGGCGCGCACGTCTACGACCCGGCCAACGGCGGGGTGCTGCTGTGGCAGCACCTGTTCTGGTTCTTCGGTCACCCCGAGGTGTACATCATCGCGCTGCCGTTCTTCGGCATCGTCAGTGAGATCTTCCCGGTGTTCAGTCGCAAGCCGATCTTCGGCTACACCACGCTGATCTACGCGACGCTGGGCATCGCGGCGCTGTCGGTGGCGGTGTGGGCGCACCACATGTACGCCACGGGTGCGGTGCTGCTGCCGTTCTTCTCGTTCATGACGTTCCTGATCGCCGTTCCGACCGGCATCAAGTTCTTCAACTGGATCGGCACGATGTGGAAGGGCCAGCTGACGTTCGAGACGCCGATGCTGTTCTCCGTCGGGTTCATCGTGACGTTCCTGCTCGGCGGTCTGTCGGGGGTGCTGCTGGCCAGCCCGCCGATCGACTTCCACGTCACCGACAGCTATTTCGTCATCGCGCACTTCCACTACGTGTTGTTCGGCACGATCGTGTTCGCCACCTATGCGGGTATCTACTTCTGGTTCCCGAAGATGACGGGCCGGCTGCTCGACGAGCGCTTGGGCAAGCTGCACTTCTGGCTGACCTTCATCGGCTTCCACACCACGTTCCTGGTGCAGCACTGGCTCGGCGACGAGGGCATGCCACGCCGCTACGCCGACTACCTGCCGACGGACGGGTTCACCACGCTGAACATCGTGTCCACGATCGGCGCATTCATCCTCGGCGCCTCGACCCTGCCGTTCCTGTGGAACATCTTCAAGAGCTGGCGCTACGGCGAGGTCGTCACCGTCGACGATCCCTGGGGTTACGGCAACTCCCTGGAGTGGGCCACCAGTTGCCCGCCCCCGCGGCACAACTTCACCGAGCTGCCTCGGATCCGTTCGGAGCGCCCGGCGTTCGAGCTGCACTATCCGCACATGGTCGATCGGATGCGTCGGGAGGCCCACGTCGGTCGCGCCCACGGACCCGAAGACGGCGATGTCACCAGGATCGACAACGTAGAAGTTCGTAGCTGATCGGCTCGCAGAGGCTGCACTCGGGGGTGAGCGCATCGCACGCTGACGCTGTCGGCTCTTCGCGGGCGCGTTCATCGCTGCTGATCACGGTGACCGGCCGGGATCGGCCCGGTGTCACGTCAGCTCTGTTCGAAGTGTTGTCCAGTCACCGGGTCGATCTCCTCAACGTCGAGCAGGTGGTCATCCGCGGGCGACTGACACTGGGGGTGCTCGTTGCGGGTCCGGCCGAGGTCGCGGGCGGCCCTGAGCTCCGCTCGGAGGTGGAGGCCGCCATCCACGGCGTGGGCCTCGAGGTCACGATCGAGCGCAGCGACGGAATGCCGGTGCTCAGGGAGCCGTCGACGCACACCATCGTGGTGCTGGGCCGCCCCATCAGCGCCGAGGCCTTCGGTGTGGTGGCCAGGGAGGCGGCCACGCTGGGCGTGAACATCGACTTCATCCGCGGCGTCTCGGACTATCCCGTGACCGGTCTCGAGCTGCGGGTGTCGGTGCCGCCCGGGGTGTACGGCCAGTTGCAGGCGGTGCTGGCCCGGGTGGCCGTCGAGGAAAGCGTCGACATCGCGGTCGAGGACTACAGCCTGTCGCGGCGCGCCAAGCGGCTGATCGTCTTCGACGTCGACTCCACCCTGATTCAGGGCGAGGTCATCGAGATGCTCGCGGCGCACGCGGGCTCCGAGTCGGCGGTGGCCGAGGTCACCGCCGCGGCAATGCGTGGCGAGATCGACTTCGCCGAATCACTGCACCGCCGGGTCGCCACCTTGGCGGGTCTGCCCGCCGGAGTGCTCGACGAGGTGGCCGACCAGATCGAACTCACCCCGGGCGCGAGGACCACCCTGCGCACATTGCGGCGGCTCGGATATCACTGCGGCATCGTGTCCGGCGGCTTCCGTCAGGTCGTCGAGCCACTCGCGCATGATTTGATGATGGACTTCGTCGCCGCCAACGAGTTGGAGATCGTCGACGGCAAGCTCACCGGCCGGGTGGTCGGCGATGTCGTCGACCGGCCGGGAAAAGCCAAGGCGCTGCGGGACTTTGCGCAACAAGCCGGCGTCCCGATGGAGCAGACGGTGGCAGTCGGCGACGGCGCCAACGACATCGACATGCTTTCGGCGGCGGGACTCGGGGTGGCGTTCAACGCGAAGCCGGCACTGCGGGAAGTGGCCGACGCATCGTTGAACCACCCCTACCTCGACACGGTGCTGTTCATCCTGGGCGTCACCCGCGGCGAGATCGAGGCGGCCGACGCACTCGACGGAGTCGCACGGCGGGTGGACATCCCCGACTAGGTTCACTTTCGCCGGGAGAAGCGGGCTACACCACGACGGTGGTGGGCTCCGACGCGGCGGAGCCCGTGATGCTGTGCCACGCCCGGGCGAGCAGGACCACGGCTTCGGTGAGTTGGTCCTCGGGCAGTGCATAGGGGACCCGGACGAAGCGCTCCAGCGTGCCGTCGACCCCGAAGCGGGGCCCGGCGGGCAGCTCCAGGCCGATCCGCGACGCCGCGGCAGACAGCGCCGTACTCATCGGAGCGGGCAGCCGCACCCACAGCGACATCCCCCCGACGCCTGGTCCCGGCTGCCAGTCGGGCAGGTGCCGCGCCAGCAGGGATTCCAGAAACGCCCTTCGGGCCCGCAGGATCTCGCGGCGCTCCGGCAATAGCTTGTCACTGTGTGCGAGAAGCCTTGCCGCCGCGAGCTGTTCGAGTATCGCGGTACCCATGTCGACTGAGGGCCGAAGTGCGGCCAGGGTCGCGATGGTGTTCCGCTCGGCACGGATCCAGCCGATCCGCAGCCCGCCCCAGAACGACTTCGACATCGAACCGACCGTCAGCACCAGATCGCGTCGGCTCGTCAGTTCGGCGGCCAACGGCGGTGGTGCCGGTTGGTCGAGCCAGATATCGCCGATGGTCTCGTCGATGATCGTCCGCGTTCGGGTCGCGGTGATGATGTGCGCGAGACGCTTTCGATCCGGAGCGGGCAGGGTGTGGCCGGTCGGGTTGTGGTTGTCGGGAATCAGGTAGGCCAGCTTCGGACCCAGCTGATGCACGGCGGCCTCCACGGCGTCGAGGTCCCAGCCGTGCTCGGTCATCGACACGGGAACCGGACGTGCCCCTGCGGTGGTGATCGCCGACAGCGCGCCGTGATACGTGGGCTGCTCGACGAGGACACGGTCGCCCGGCTGGATGTAGGTCGTCAGGATCAAACCGATGGCGTGCAACGCACCGGTGGTCACCATGACCTCGTCGGGCTCGGTGGGAAGTCCACGCTCGCAATATCTTTCGGCAATGGCCTGGCGTAGCGCGATGGTGCCGACGAGCTCGTGGCCCATGCTCTGCAGGTACGGCGTCACATCGATGGCCGCCTCGGCGAAGGCCGCCATCACCGCGGACGCCGGAGCGGATAATGCCGCCGCGGCAAGGCTGACCGTCGGTGCCGCGACCTGGACGGGGACGGCGGGGGTGACGGGCAGGGCGGTGGTGCTGCGCGCGCCGCGGCGGGCATTGAGGTACCCGTCGTCGCGCATCTGCGTGTAGGCGGCGGTGACGGTGGTGCGTGACACGTGCAATGCGTCGGCCAGCGCACGCTCGCTGGGCAGCCGCGCACCCACGGGGAGCCGGCCGTCGACGATCGACAGCCGGATGGCGTCGGCCAGGCCGTGGTACGCCGGACCGCTCCGACTGGACGTGCGCCAGTTTCCGAGCTCGCGAACCAAAAGGTCCACATCGAGCGCGCGTGCCGCCATTGCCCCAGTCATTGAGGCCAGTATCGACCAACTGGATATTGATTAGCAAGCCAGTTGGGGAAGAACATTGTCCACATGACGAATTGGATATCTCGTCTGGCCCAGCGGCTGGCTGACCTGTGCTGCCTGCCCGTCCTGGACAGCGCGAGCTATGAACGGGACGCGGACGCCCGACGCATGCGTAGCGAACTGGATGCCATCCGGATGCACTTTCCGGACTCCGCTTAATGGCCGGCACAGGCCGGGGTGCGTTGCGCGCCGTGGCGCTGCTCGTCGGGTTGTCCGGCTACGGCGTGTCGATGGCGATGATGGTGCGCGCCGGGCTGGGGCTGGACCCGTGGGACGTCCTCCACCAGGGTCTGGCGCTGCGGACGGGCATGACGATCGGGCTGGCCTCGGCGGTGGTCGGGGTCGCGGTGCTGCTGGCGTGGATTCCGCTGCGCAACCGGCCAGGCATCGGCACGGTGGCCAACGTCGTGGTCATCGCGATCACCGTCGACCTCGCGCTGTGGCTGATCCCGACGCCGACGTCGATGCCGGTGCGGGTGGCGATGATGCTGGCCGCCGTGGTGTTCAACGCTTTCAGCACGGTGCTCTACATCGGCGCCGGTCTCGGTCCCGGCCCGCGCGACGGTTTGATGACCGGCCTGGTGGTGCGCACCGGCCGGTCGGTCCGCCTGGTGCGCTCGGCAATCGAGGTCACCGTGCTCACGGTCGGATGGCTGCTCGGCGGGACCGTGGGCATCGGCACGGTGGTGTACGCATTCGGCATCGGCCCGCTGGTGCAGCTGTTCGTGCGGCTGACCCCCGCCCGGGTGCTGGCCGTCAGCGGGTGGGCCCGGGTCGACTCAGCTCAGCACGGCGTCGATGCGGCGCGGATCGAAGATGTAATCGGTGAGCATGCCGGTCAGTCCGACCGTGCCGGATCGGTCACCCAGTCGTGCGGGGATGATCTGGAGGCGGCGGGTCGCCAGGGGCAGTGACCTCGCGTAGACGCTCTCCCGGATGCCCGCCATCAGGGTGGGGGTACGCGCGGCCAGCTCGCCGCCCACCACGACGACCGCCGGGTTGAGCAGGCTGACCACGTCGGACAGGGCAATACCGATGAAGCGTCCGGCGCGGCGCACGAGACTGACCGCCAACGGATCTCCGGATTCGATCAGTCGTGCCACGTCGGCGAGGGCCGAGACCTCGCGGCCGGCGGCGCGCAGATCGCGCAGCAGGGCCCAACCGCCGCCGTAGGCCTCGATGCAGCCGGTGTTGCCGCACCGGCAGACCGGCGGTGGCTCGGGTGTGTCGTCTGGCGGGCTGATCTGGATGTGCCCGATGTCGCCGGCAGCTCCATCAGCGCCCCGGTAGATCAGACCTTGCGCGATGATGCCCGCGCCGATACCGGTGGCGACCTTGACCATGACCAGCGAGTCGCTGTCGGCGAAATTCGTGGTGTGCTCGCCCAAGGTCATCGCGTTGGCGTCGTTGTCAACGAGCACAGGGCAGTCGAACTTGCCCACGAACCAGGAGCGGATGGGGTAACCGTCCCACCCGGTCATGATGGGTGGGCTCACCACGGTAGCGCTGGCGAAATCGACGGGCCCGGGCAGGGCGATACCGATGCCGCGGACGAAATCTGGTGTGATGTGCGCCTTCTGGAGCAGTTCGGCGAACTGCTCATCGACCGAGCGCAACCACGGCTCAGGACCGATGGTGATGTCGAGGGCTTTGCGGGCCTCGTGCGAGACGTGACCATGCAGGTCGGTGACTGCGACGCGGACCCCGGTCGCACCGGCGTCGGCGATGAGCAGCGCGCCCTGATCTGCGCGGAAATGAAAATGGC
The DNA here is from genome assembly GCA_963771335.1 of uncultured Actinomycetota bacterium. Taxonomy (GTDB): domain Bacteria; phylum Actinomycetota; class Actinomycetes; order Mycobacteriales; family Mycobacteriaceae; genus Mycobacterium. Next base: position 166,313 of record CAVYTD010000016.1, read on the forward strand.
TCGGCGGACGCCCCCGCGCCGACGTGGTCTGCCCTGTCGAAATCCACCCTGCCGCCTGGAGTGTGTCGAGCCTGGTGGCCACCGTGCTGCGGGACAGTCGCGTCTTGGCGATGATGTCGGCCCTGGTCAGGCCGCCGAAGCGGCGGATGAGATTCAGGACGTCGCCGGCCGATCCGTTGCCTGCCAAGGAGTCGCCGGGAAGGTCGGCATCGTCGGAAACGATCTTGAGCACGCGGTCCATGCCTGGCCTCCTTTCTGGCGGTGTTCTTTCTACCAGATACCTGCATCTTTTTGCTTGACAATAGACATATATGTGCCTTTCACTAGTCGTAAATTGAGATCGAGTCGGTCCCCTCGAAGAGGAGAGGCGCATGGCACATTCAATTGGCCACCACCGCGGCACCGCCGTGGTGGCCGTCGCCAGTGGGTTGGCATTGGCTCTCAGCGCGTGCGGGGGCTCGCCATCGGGCGGCGGTGGCTCCGGTCAGATCGCGGCGGTTGTCAAGGGCCTGGACAACCCGTTCTTCCAGAGCATGGAATCGGGAATCAAGGAGCAGGCCTCTACCAGCGACGTCGAGGTCACGGTGCAGGCCGCCAACTCCACCACGGACACCGCCGGGCAGGCTGACAAACTCACGGGACTTGCCGGGCAAGACTTCTCGTGCTTCATCGTGAACCCGATCACGGGCACCAACCTGATCGAGGGCATCGCTGCGCTGTCGGCGAAAGACATTCCGATCGTCAACATCGACAGCCCGATCGACAGGGAGGCCGCCAAGGCGGCCAACGCGAAGATCGCAACCTACATCGGCACCGACAACACCGACGCGGGGGCGCAGGGCGCCGCCGAGCTGGCCAAGCTGCTGCCCGGGGGTGGAACCGTCGCCCTGATCGGCGGTACGTCGGGCGACGTCACCAGTGCTGCGCGTCTCGACGGGTTCAAGGGGGCATTGCCGCCCAACATCACCATCACCTCGATTGTGGCCGCCGACTGGGAACGCCAGATGGCCCTCACCAAGGCCACCGACATCATGACCGCCAATCAGAACCTGAGCTCGTTCTTCGTCGCCAACGACGACATGGGACTCGGCGTGGCCCAGGCGATCGCCAACGCAGGCAAGACCGGGCAGGTCAAGGTGATCAGCGTCGACGGCAACAAGGAGGCCTTCGAGGCCGTCAAGGCGGGCGGCATCGACGCGGTCGTGGCGCAATTCCCGTACGTCATCGGCGCGATGGGTGTGGAGGCATGCAAGGCGGCCAGCGCCGGACAGACGTTGCCCACCAATGTCAAAGCACCCGTGCAGGTCGTCACGAAGGCGAACGTCGATACCGCCCTGGCTGCGGCACCCAAGCCGGCCGCACCCTACGAGGATCCGTTCGCGGCACTCACGAAATGACGACCGTCTCGGTAGTCGCCGATCACCCTGGACGGCTGGGCGATTTCGGCGCGGTAGCCGACCCCGGCGGGCTGCGGGCGCGCCCGATTCGCGTGGCTACGATGAGCGAGTGGACTCGCCCGGTCTCGATGCCGACCCTGACCTGCTGATCGACTTCGCCAAGATCACTCTGCGCCGCGGCGGCCGGACCCTGGTCGGTCCCGTCACCTGGTCGGTGGAACTCGACGAGCGATGGGTGGTGGTCGGACCCAACGGCGCGGGCAAGACGTCACTGCTTCGGATAGCGGCGGCCATGGAGCATCCGACGTCGGGCACGGCGTATGTGCTCGGGGAGCGGCTGGGCCGGGTCGACATGGCCGAGCTGCGGGCGCGCGTCGGGCTGAGCAGCTCGGCGCTCGCCCAGCGGGTGCCCGACAACGAGGTCGTGCGGGACCTGGTTGTGTCGGCGGGCTACGCCGTGCTCGGCCGGTGGCGCGAGCGCTACGACGACATGGACTACGCCCAGGCCCTCGACATGCTGGAAAGCGTCGGGGCCGAACACCTCGCCGACCGCGTCTACGGCACCCTGTCGGAAGGCGAGCGCAAGCGGGTGCTGATCGCGCGGTCGCTGATGACCGACCCGGAGCTGTTGCTGCTCGACGAGCCTGCCGCCGGACTGGATCTGGGCGGCCGGGAAGAGCTGGTAGCCCGGCTCGGTGACCTCGCCGCCGATGCGGATTCGCCGGCGATAGTGCTGGTGACCCACCACGTCGAGGAGATCCCGCACGGCTTCTCCCACTGCCTGATCCTGTCGGAGGGAAAGGTGGTCGATTCGGGTCTGCTGACCGACGTACTGACCGCCGAGAACCTCTCGAAGGCGTTCGGGCAGTCGATCGCGCTGGACGTCATCGACGGGCGCTACTTCGCGCGTCGAACCCGGAGTCGCGCCGCCCACCGGCGACGCACGTGACCGACGAGCGCTTGCGCGAGGAGCAGAGGTGACCGAACCCCTGACTGCACGGCCGGCCGCGACGGTGATGCTGATCCGTGACAAGGCCGGGGGAGTCGCCGATGACGCGGACGGTGTCGAAGTCTTTCTCATGCGCAGGCATTCGGCGATGGACTTCGTGGCCGGGGTGATGGTGTTTCCCGGCGGGGGTGTCGACGACCGCGATCGCAACGCCGACGTCGCCTGGCACGGACCGGATCGGCAGTGGTGGGCCGATCGGTTCGGGGTGGACGTCGAGCTTGCCGAGGCGCTGGTGTGCGCGGCGGCGCGGGAGACGTTCGAAGAGTCCGGTGTGCTGTTCGCGGGGGCGGCCGACGATCCGGACCTGCTCGTCGACGATGCCTCGCGGTACCGGGAGCAACGCGCGGCCCTGGAGAACAAGACGCTGTCGTTCGGGGAGTTCCTGCGCTCCGAGGAGCTGGTGCTGCGGGCCGATCTGCTGCGGCCGTGGGCCAACTGGGTGACGCCGAAAGAGGAACGCACCCGCCGCTACGACACGTTTTTCTTCGTCGGTGCGCTTCCGCAGGGGCAGCGCGCCGACGGTGACAACACCGAGACCGACAAGGCCGAGTGGGTGACCCCGCAGGCGGCGCTCGACGACTTCGCCGACGGGCGCAGTTTCCTGCTGCCGCCGACGTGGACCCAACTCGACGCGCTCAACGGTCGGACCGTCACCGAGGTGCTCGCCGTGGAGCGCCGGATCGTGGCCGTCGAACCCCACCTTTCCGCGGCGAAGGGCGGTAACTGGGAGATCGAGTTCTTCAACAGCGACCGCTACAACGAGGCGCGTAACCGGCGGGCGCCGCAGGGGTACACCGACGGGGCGCCGCTCGCGTGACCGAGTTCGTCGCCGTCGTTATCCCCGAGAACGAGCACGTCCCCGTCGGAGGCGATCCCCGGGGACGGATCGCGACACTTCTGTTGTCGCGACCGCCCACCAACGCGCTGACCCGCCAGGTCTGCCGGGAGATCATCGAGGCTGCCGCGCACCTCGGCCGGCTCGACGACGTCTGCGCAGTCATCGTGTTCGGCGGCCACGAGATCTTCTCGGCAGGCGCGGACATGCCCGAACTGAAGACGTTGGACGCCGCCGAGGCGCAGGCGGCGGCGCGCGTGTGTCAGCAGGCGGTCGATGCACTCGCCGCGGTGCCGAAGCCCACCGTCGCCGCCATCACCGGATACGCGCTGGGCGCGGGCCTGACGCTGGCGTTGGCGGCAGACTGGCGGGTCAGCGGTGACAACGTGAAGTTCGGCGCCACGGAGATCCTGGCCGGACTGGTGCCCGCCGCTGGCGGCGCGCCCCGGCTGGCCTGTGCGGTGGGTGACAGCAAGGCCAAAGACCTGGTGTTCAGCGGACGCTTCGTCGACGCGCGGGAGGCCGTCGAGCTGGGCCTTGTCGACGAGATGGTGGCACCCGATGCGGTGTACGACGCCGCGGTCGCGTGGGCGAGGCGGTTTCTGGACTACCCCCCGGAAGTGCTGGCGGCGGCGAAGGCTGCGTTCCGCAGCGATTGAGGCGCTCGGCGCAAGAGTGACGAGCATCGGACGTTAGGCTGCCCGGCATGACGAGTTCCGATGTCACCGACCCGGCACCGCAGCCGCACGCCACGGCAGAGCAGGTCGAAGCCGCCCGCCACGACACCAAGCTCGCCCAGGTGCTCTACCACGACTGGGAGGCCGAGAGCTACGACGACAAGTGGTCGATCTCCTACGACCAGCGCTGCATCGACTACGCTCGCGGCCGCTTCGACGCGATCGTTCCCGAGGAGGTGCAGCGCAAGCTGCCCTACGACCGGGCGCTCGAGCTGGGCTGCGGTACCGGGTTCTTCCTGCTCAACCTCGTCCAGGCCGGGGTCGCCCGACGCGGATCGGTGACCGACCTGTCGCCGGGCATGGTCAAGGTGGCCACCCGCAACGGCCAGTCGCTGGGTCTGGAGATCGACGGCCGGGTGGCCGACGCCGAGGGCATCCCGTACGAGGACAGCACGTTCGACCTCGTCGTCGGGCACGCCGTGCTGCACCACATCCCCGACGTCGAGCTGTCGCTGCGCGAGGTGGTGCGGGTGCTCAAGCCGGGTGGGCGGTTCGTCTTCGCGGGGGAGCCGACCACCGTCGGTAACCGGTACGCCCGCACGCTGGCCGATCTGACCTGGAAGACGACCGTGAAGGCGATGAAGCTGCCCGGACTGGGTTCCTGGCGCCGGCCGCAGGAGGAGCTTGACGAGAATTCCCGGGCCGCTGCACTGGAGTGGATCGTCGACCTGCACACGTTCGACCCCGCCGATCTGGAGAAGATGGCGACCAACGCCGGAGCGGTTGAGGTGAAGACCGCCAGTGAGGAATTCACCGCCGCGATGCTCGGCTGGCCGGTGCGGACCTTCGAATCGACGGTCCCGCAGGGCAAGCTGGGCTGGGGCTGGGCGAAATTCGCGTTCGGCAGCTGGACGACGCTGTCGTGGGTGGATGCCAATGTCTGGCGCCGCGTGGTTCCGAAGGGCTGGTTCTACAACGTCATGGTCACCGGGGTCAAGCCGTCGTAGAGTTCGGCCTCGACGACGTGAGGTATCTCCGCAGCGATGCGGGACGGCTCGCGTTGGACGAGGTCGCGCGGTATCGCTTCACCGGTTCCACTCTGGTCTCTGACATCGCTTCGGCAAGAACGCATTTCGCTGATCGCGCCGCAGTCCTCGTGGAGACAGTGATGCTGCGTCGCAAGGCGTCGACGAAGTTCGCCGATGCCTCGGACTGGTTGTTCACCGACGAGGCGCTGCAGCAGGCCACCGCCGGGCCGGTCGCCGAGCACCGCGCGCTGCGGTTGACCGGTCGAACCGTCCACGACGCGACATGTTCGATCGGCACCGAGCTTGCGGCGCTGCGGAATCGGGCTGCGTTCGTGGTGGGTAGCGATATCGACCCGGTACGTCTGGCGATGGCGCGGCACAACCTCGGCGACGTTCCACTGTGCCGCGCCGATGCGCTACGGCCGGTCACCGCCGACGCGGTCGTCGTCGTCGACCCCGCGCGGCGCAGTGGAACCAGGCGGCGCTTCGATCCACGCGCCTCTCTGCCGCCGCTGGACCAACTCCTCGACGTACTGCACGCTCGCGACTACGTCGTGAAGTGTGCTCCCGGAGTCGATTTCGCTGTACTACGGCAGCTGGGATTCCGGGGCGAGGTCGAGGTGACCTCGCTGGCGGGCAGCGTCCGCGAAGCGTGCCTGTGGTCGCCGGGACTCTCGGAGACGAGCGTGCGACGGCGGGCCACGATCCTCGACACCGCAGAACAGCTCACCGATGCGGAGCCCGACGACTGCGGGGTCGCGCCGGCCGGCCGGTGGATCGTCGACCCCGACGGTGCGGTGGTGCGCGCCGGGCTGGTGCGCCACTACGCCGCCCGGCACGCTCTGTGGCAGCTCGACGCCGATATCGCGTACCTGTCGGGTGACCAATTGCCCGACGGCGTACGCGGTTTCGAGGTCCTGGAGCAGTTGGCGTTCAGCGAACGGCACCTGCGCCAGGCGCTTTCGGCACGAGACGTGGGAGCGGCCGAGATCCTGGTACGCGGCGTCGATCTCGACCCCGATGTGCTGCGGTCGCGGCTGCGGTTGCGCGGTTCGGCGCACCTCACCGTCGTCATCGCCCGGCTGGGGCCGGGAGCGGCAAGTCGGGCAACGGCATTCATATGCCGTCCGTCGCGCTGATCGGCCACGTACGCTGGGATCAACGCGCCGAGGCCCGAATCGGCGCCGACCTCGAGGACGGCCCGACGATGCGCATTCTCGCCGCTGCCCTGTTGGCTGTCGGTGTCGTGGCGGGATGGGCAAGCGCACCGGTCGCCGCGGCCCAGTCGGCGTGCGCAGACCTGGGTGGCTCGGTCGACGCCGAGCAGGTCTGTCACGTCCATGCCGAGAACCCCGCCTACACGCTGGACTACACCTTCCCGGCCGACTATCCCGACCAGCCGGCCTTGACCGCCTACCTGACGCAGACCCGGGATGGCTTCGTCAACGTCGCGGAGATGCCGGGTTCGTGGAATCTGCCGTACGTCTTGGATGGCAAGGGAACCGAATACCGGTCCGGACCGGTGGACTCCGGGACCCGCAGCGTCGTGTTCGAGGTCTACGAGAACGTCGGCGGTGCGCACCCACAGACCTGGTACAAAGCGTTCAACTGGGACGTCGCCAAGAAGGCGCCGGTCACTTTCGACACCCTGTTCAAGCCCGACACCAGACCGCTGGACGTGATCTATCCGATCGTGCAGTCCGAGGTGACCCGGCAACTCGGCGTCGACGCGCCGATCTCACCGGCTGACGGTCTGGATCCGTCCAAGTATCAGGAGTTCGCGATCACCGACGATTCGGTGACTTTCTTCTTCGGCCAGGGCGAGATCATGGCCGGTGCCGGCGGCGCGCTGCAGGCCACGATCCCGCGGGCGGCGATCGCCGCGATGCTCGCCTGACCGGGGCTAGGCCGGTGCGAACCCGTAGACCCGGCCGTCGCTGGTCGCGGTGACGACGCGTCTGTCATGGCCGATCGACACCCCGACCGGCCATCCGGTGGCACCGGGAAGGGGGTAGCGGTTGACGGTGTGGCCGTCGCCGAGGGCGAAGACCATGAGAGCCATCCCTTCGGTGTCGCTGCCGTCGCGCACCACGGTGTAGCCCACCCCGGCGACACTGGACGTCGACAGCGGTGACATGTCGTCCTGGTTCCAGACCTCCTCGCCGTGCCCGCCGGCGTCGCGCAGCGCCATGAGCCGGGCCCCCGGCCCGCCGCCGGCGATGATCAACCCGTCGTGGGTGACCGACGGCGGGGTCTGAGCGAGATAATTCAGTGGCACCGACCATTTCTCGGAGCCGTCGTCGCTGTTGAGCGCCCACAACTGCTCGTCGCGGCCGTTGACGTACACCGTCGACCCGTCCGCGGACAGCACCGGGCTGGCCAGCGGCCCGCCGCCGACGGCGTCGCTGGTCCACTCGCGGGTGAGCAGTGGCGTCTGCCCCGGTCGGTACCGCAGCCCGACCAGCACGGGCTTGTCGGCGCCGGGCTCCCACAGTGAAACCACGACGATGCCGGTGGCCTCGGAGAAGGCCGGTGCCGCGGCCACAGGGCATTCCGGACGGGCCGGTCGGCAGTCGCCGAGCCCGCGTTGGGAGTCGGTGGGGTCGACGCCGTCGATCAGGTCCAGCGCGGTGCCGATCACGGTGCCGCGGTGGGCGTCGAACACCAGTACCTGGCCGAGGTGGGTGACCACCAGCAGATTGCCCGGGGACAAGAGGCGGGTCGTCATCGGCATCCCGATCACCGGCTGGCGCCACCGGATCCACTGGGTCGACGGAAACGACAACACTGTCCCGGGCTGGCCGATGTAGAGGTTGTCGAAATCGTCGAACAGCGGGCTGGCGAAGCCGCCGCCCAGGACGAGCCTGGTGCACCAGCGCTGCCGTGCGCGATTGTTGGTCTCCCAGACCATCAACGAGCAGCCCCCGGCGGTCTGGCCGTTGACGGCCAGGTAGTTGCCGGAGCCGAGGGATACCTGTGCGGCGAGATCGCCCTTGACGGAACGTGTCCACTCCAGGCGCAGCGTGTCGGCCCCGCTGACGGGCGAGTAGCTGCTGTTTGCGGCATCGGCGTACTGAGCGGCCCAGCCTGTGGCCGCGCGGGCCTCGACCCAGGAATCGGTATTGCCGCAGCCGGCGAGAGCGCCCGTGATCAGCGCCGTTGCGGCCAACGCGGTGATTCGCCGGAGCACGGGATCCCTTCTGATTCCTCGGAGCGTTCTGCGGTGTTCGAGCCCACGTGAGGGTAACCGCTCGAGGCCGGAGGGCATGTTAGGAGCGCTGGGCCCACGCCCGAAGGGCCGGGTACGACCCGGGAATGTCCGAGATGTGCTCGCGTAGGCTTTCCGGCCATGACGACGATGTGGGGTGCGCCGTTGCACAAACGCTGGCGAGGGTCGCGCTTGCGGGATCCGCGTCAAGCCAACTTCCTCACCATGGCCTCGCTGAGGTGGGTGCTGGCCAACCGCGCCTACACGCCGTGGTACCTGGTGCGCTATTGGCGGTTGCTGAAGTTCAAGCTGGCCAATCCGCACATCATCACCCGGGGCATGGTGTTCCTCGGCAAGGGCGTGGAGATCCAGGCGACCCCCGAGCTGTCCCAGATGGAGATCGGCCGGTGGGTCCACATCGGCGACAAGAACACCATCCGCTGCCACGAAGGGTCGCTGCGCATCGGTGACAAGGTGGTGCTCGGGCGCGACAACGTCATCAACACCTACCTCGACATCGAACTGGGCGACTCGGTGCTGATGGCCGACTGGTGCTACGTGTGCGATTTCGACCACCGGATGGACAGCATCGAACTGCCGATCAAGGACCAGGGCATCATCAAGAGCCCGGTGCGGATCGGGCCGGACACCTGGGTCGCCACCAAGGTGACGGTGCTGCGGGGAACGAGTATCGGCCGAGGCTGCGTGCTCGGAGCCCATGCTGTGGTCAAGGGCGAGATCCCGGACTTCTCTATCGCGGTCGGTTCGCCCGCCAAGGTGGTCAAGAACCGCAAGCTGTCGTGGGAGACGTCGGCCGCCGAGCGCGCCGAGTTGGCCGCAGCGCTGGCGGACATCGAGCGGAAAAAAGCCTCCCGCTGACCGATGTGGCCGCACCCGCACTGCGCGTGTCCTGCGGAAGTGACAGCATTTCGGAGGTGACCACAGGGACACCCCAGAACATCGCCTACCCCGCTCCGGGCTCCCGCCCCTTCCGACGGGACGAGGCACCGCTGGAACCGTTCGTCATCGTGCTGTTCGGTGCGACCGGTGATCTGGCCAAGCGCAAGCTGATTCCGGGGATGGCTTACCTGGACCAGTCCGATCTGGCACCCCACATCCAGGTCATAGGGACCTCGCTGGAGGATCTCACCGACGATGAGTTCCGCGTTGTGGCCAAGGAAGCCGTCGACAAATTCGGCACGCACGAGCTCACCGAAGAACAGTGGGACAACTTCTCCAAGATTCTCACCTACGTTCCGCAGGGCGCAGGTCCGGAGGCGCTGGCCGCCGCCGTCGCCGAGGCCGAGGCCCGGCTCGGGGCCGAGCCAATGTCGCCGCCGGGGCGGTTCGGGAAGTGCAGCGGCTGCACTACCTTTCGGTGCCGCCGAAGGCAGCGCGGGCCGTGATCACCATGCTGCGGGATGCCAACCTGGTGGACCGTGCCCGCGTGGTGATGGAGAAGCCGTTCGGCACCGACCTGGCCAGCGCCGTCGCGCTCAACGACTTCGTACACGAGACATTCAGCGAGTCGCAGATCTTCCGCATCGACCACTTCCTCGGCAAGGAGGCCGCTCAGAACATTCTGGCGTTCCGCTTCGCCAACGGCCTGTTCGAGCCCATCTGGAACCGCAACTTCATCGACCACATCCAGATCGACATTCCCGAAATGCTCGGCCTCGACGAGCGGGCCAACTTCTATGAGAGCACCGGCGCGTACAAGGACATGGTCGTCACCCACCTGTTCCAGGTGATGGCGTTCGTGGTGATGGAGCCGCCCACCGCGCTGGAGCCTCGCGCGATCAGCGAGGAGAAGAACAAGGTGTTCCGCTCCATGCTCCCGATCAAAAGTGCCGATGTGGTCCGCGGCCAGTTCGGCGGGTATCGCGAACTCGACGGTGTGGCAAGGGATTCGGATACTGAGACGTTCATCGCGCTGCGGGTCGGCATCGACAATTGGCGCTGGGCGGGCGTGCCGATCTACCTGCGCACCGGCAAGCAGCTGGCGGAGGGGATGCGGATCATCTCCATCGCCTTCAAGGAAGCGCCGCGCACCATGTTCCCGACGGGATCGGGGGTGGGCGCCCAGGGGCCTGACCACCTGACGTTCGACCTGGCCGACGCCTCGAAGGTTTCTCTGTCGTTCTACGGGAAGAAGCCAGGTCCCGGCATGAAGCTGGAGAAGTTGTCGATGCAGTTCTCCACCCAGGAGACCGAGCAGCTCGGCGACGTACTGGAAGCCTACGAACGCTTGATCCTGGACGCGATGCGCGGTGACCATACGCTGTTCACCACCGCGGAGGGCATCGAATCCCTATGGGAACGTTCGGTCGAACTGATCGAGGACCCACCTCCGGTGAAGCAGTACCAGCCGGGGACGTGGGGGCCCAACTCGATTCATCAGCTGATCGCGCCCAATGCGTGGCGGCTGCCGTTCGAGCGGGCCTGGCGGGAGAAGAAGCCCCGCTGACGTGCTGGGGTAGCGCTTCGGCCTCCTGCTGGAACAACCGTGTCGGTGGCCGGGGGTAGTGTCGAACACATGTTCGAGTCGTTGTTCGCCGACGTGGATGATGACGCGTTGGTGGGTGTGATCGAGCAGTTGATGCGCGACGAGGCTGCGGTGGCGGCGCGGCGGATGGCGGCGATCGCGGAGTTGGTGGTGCGCAGCGTCGAAGAGGACGACGAGCGCGGGTGGTGGGCGTTTGATCCGTGGGACAACACCGCCGCGCGGGTCGCGGCGGCGTTGAGCGTGGGGCAGCGCCGGGCCTCGGGGCAGATGCGGATCGCGATGGCGCTGCGCGATCACCTTCCCCGGGTGGCGGCGTTGTTCGTCGCCGGTGTGATCAGCGCGCGGCTGGTCTCGGAGATCACCTGGCGCACCCACCTGGTGAACAGTGACGAGTTGATCGCGGTGATCGACACTGCGATCGCCGAGGTGGCGCTGGGGTGGGGGGCGCTCTCGGAAGCCCAGTTGGTGCGGGCGATCAACGCGGTGATCGAGCGTCATGATCCTCAGGGGGTGCGGCGCGGCACGGAGGTGGTCCGGACCCGGGATTTCCGGATCGGCGCCCATGAGGATCCCGATGAGATCACCGTGGTGTGGGGCCGGTTGTCGGCCCTGGATGCCGCGGCGTTGGCGCGCCGGATCGCGGCGATGGTGGCCGGGGTGTGCGCGGCCGATCCGCGCACGGTGGGGGAACGGTGGGCTGACGCGGTCGGGGCGATGGGTCACGGCAATGACCATCTGGCGTGCCGGTGCGGCGCCCCGGGGTGCCCGGCCGCGCAGGCGCCCGGGTCGAATGTGGTGGTCCGGGTGATCGCCGATCAGGCCGCCGTCGACGCGGCCCAGGAGCTGATCGCCGCCCAGAACGCCACACAACGACCGAGCGCGACCCCGAATGCCGAGCAGCGACCGAACACGACCCCGAACACCGAGCAACAGACCACGGCCCCCGCGCCGACTCCCGCGCCGACTCCGACTCCGAGCGCACCACCCGCCCCGGCGCCGGCGGTGTCCAAGGATTGCGGGGTGGCGTTGTTGCCGGGTCGCGGTGTGGTGCCGACAGTGGTGCTGGCAGAAGCGCTTCGGGGTGGGGCCAAGGTCGTACCGTTGTGGCTGCCCGGGGCGGCGCCCGAGCCGGGGTATCGGCCCTCAGCGCGGCTGGCGGAGTTCATCCGGGTCCGGGACCTGTTCTGCCGGTTCCCCAATTGTGATGTGCCCGCGGACCGCTGCGATATCGACCATGTGATTCCGTGGCCGTTGGGCGCCACGCATCCCTCGAATCTGAATTGTAAGTGCCGGTCTCACCATTTGATGAAAACTTTCTGGGGTGGCCCGGGAGGGTGGAGCGATGCGCAGTCACCGGATGGCACAGTGATCTGGACGGCGCCGGATGGCCGGACGTACACCACCAAACCGGGCAGCCGGTTGTTGTTCCCGTCCTTTGACCCCAGCACCGCCGATCTACCGCCACCGACCTCGGACCCGCCGCCGGATCCGGCCCGGACGGCGATGATGCCCCGCCGGCGACGCACCCGCGCCGCCGAGGAAACCGCACGCATCAAAACCGAACGCGCCCTCAACAACCCACCTGCATCAGTGCTCACCAAGGTAAAACCGGGTGCCCTGATCATCGAGCCGCCCGCGACCCCTGCCATGGATGCGTTCTAGATACCTGCTGTGGTCACTGTTGGCCCAGCTGCGGGATCAGAGGCGCCGAGCGGTCCGATGCGAACGGATCCGGTGTTGGCGACTTCGTGGGTCACTGCAGCGCGCGGCGAAGCATCCATCCCACGGCCGGCAGGAACTTCGTCGTAGCGCGCCGACGTTCAGCGGTCGGGCAACGGACGCTCGACGATGGCGCGGCGCGGCAGCGGCCTGCGCTCGGCCCGCTTGGCGGCCAGGTACACCTGCGAGGTCTCGGCGGCCACCGTCTGCCAGGCGAAGTCCGACGTGAGCCGGTCATGCGCCGCCCTGGCCCGTTGCTGGGCTGCCGCCGGTGCGTCGAGTACTGCGCGGACCGCGGCGGACAGCCCGGCCACATCGTTGGGCGGATGGGACAGCCCCGTCACACCGTCGATCACCGCTTCGCCGAGCCCGCCCGCAGTGGAGGTGACCAGGGGCGCCCCGGCGGCGGCGGCCTCGAGCGCCACGATGCCGAACGGCTCGTAGTGGGACGGCAACACCGCAGCGTCGGCGCGATGCAGCAATACGAGTAGTTGCGAATGGTTCACGCGTCCAACGAAATTCGTTGCCCTGAGGACCTTGTGCTTGCGGGCCTGCTCCGTCAGGAAGTCCAGCTGGGTGCCGTCTCCGGCGATGGTCAGAGTCGTCCCGGGATGCGTGCGACGGATACGCGGCAGTGCGGTGATCGCGTCGTGCACCCCCTTCTCGTACTCGAGGCGGCCGAAATACAGCAGCTCGGCGGGGCCGGAACGGGCACGACGCATCGCGAACGGCCAACCGCCGGTGTCGATCCCGTTGCGGATTACCGAGATCTCGGCCAGTTCGGGGCCGAACAGCGTGCTGATCTCGTCGCGCATCGACGCCGAACATGTGATCAGCGAGTCGGATTCGCGCACGAGCCACGATTCCAATGCGTGGACTTGTCGGCTGACGGTGCCGGACACCCAGCCTGAATGCCGGCCCGCTTCGGTGGCGTGAATGGTGGAAACCAATGGTACGTCGAAGAACTGGGCCAACGCGACGGCTGGGTGGGCGACCAGCCAATCGTGCGCGTGAACCACGTCGGGCCGCCAGTCGTTCAGAACGAGGCCGGCGCGGATCATCGCATGTCCCATGGCAAGCGTCCACGCCATCATGTCCGTGCCGAAGGTGAACTCGTGAGGGTCCTCCGCGGCGGCGATCACTCGCACACCCTCAACGACCTCGTCGGTGGTCGGGTGGGTGTGCGGGTCGGTGGCGGTGGGCCTGCGGCTGAGTACGACGACGTCGTGTCCTGCCATGACGAACTCGGTGGCCAGGTGGTGTACGTGCCGGCCGAGTCCGCCGATCACCACTGGCGGGTACTCCCAGGACAGCAGCAGGATCTTCATCGTCACGCGTTCGGTAATCTCCGCGCGTCGAGCGCCCCGAACAGCCCGTCGGCGCGGTTCCAGCCCTCGGCCAGCCGACGGGCGTGTTCGTGCCGCCCCGACGCCAGCGCTCCGGCGATCTCGCGGGTGGCATGCGCGTGCAGGTGAGCGCGGTAGCGCGCGTAGTCGGCTGCCGAATCCTTGCTGATCATGAACGGCCAGTCGCTGGACACGGTGAGCAGCGTCTCGCGCAGGATCTGATCGGCGACGAACACCCGCGGCGTGGGTGAGTCCACCGATCCCGATTGGGCCAGCGCCTTGTCGACGGTGGTCAGCGCGGTGTCGACGACCTCGCTGTTGAGCTGGACGAGGTCAGCCACCTTCTGGCCCGCCCACACCTGCCAGTCTTTGCCCGAACCCCATGAGCTCGCCGGCAATTCGACGGGTGCGCCGACGTAGCCGTCGGCGACCGCGTCCGACAGCGTGCCGACGCGTACTCCCGCAGCAGGCAGCGTGCGAAGCACCCGCTCCAGCCAGACCGGGCCCTCGTGCCACCAGTGGCCGAACAGTTCCGTGTCGAAGGCGGCGACGACGTGTGCCGGCCGGCCGATCCGTGCGCTCTCGCTCGTCAGCCGCTGCCGCACCGTATCGACGAAATCGGCCACGTGAGCGTCCACGGCGGCGTCGGCGCGCCCAGGGTCGTAGGGCGCCTTGGCGTCCGACGGCACGTTGCGTCCAGTGACCCGGGCCGGCTTGAGCCCGGTGGCGTGATCGTAGGTGTGGAAATCCCGATAGGCCGCGTGGCCGGGATAGCCGGACCTGGGGGACCACACGCGATAGCTGACCTGCAGATCGCGACCGAAGGCCACGACGTCGGAAGCCGCGACCGGCCGGCCAAGCGCGGTGTCACCGTGCAGCGAGGGACCGTCGACCATGAAGTGACCGACGCCTGCGGCCGCATAGTCGACCTCCATGCCGGGCGAATACGCGCATTCCGGTGCCCAGATCCCCGTCGGTGTGTGGGCGAACCGCTGCTTGGCGTCCGCCAGTCCCTCACGCAGTGCGAACTCCCGTATCCGGGGATTGAGCAGTGGCTGGAACGGGTGCGCCAGCGGTCCGCCGAGCAGCTCGATGACCTCGCCGTCGAGCAGCTCGCGCAGCACCGGGCTGCCGCCGTGACGCCACTGTGCGTCGAACTCCACCAGCTCCCGGCCGGCCTCGGCGTACTCACGAGAACCGAACTGGCGCAACGCTTCTGGCGCAGACGCGGGCGACGGACCCGAGGACACGCGGATGGTTGCGGCCTCGAGCGCACGCAGCTGCCAGTTGGCCAGCCAATGATGCATGCCTTGCAGGCAGTACGGGTCGTCCAGCTGCGCGGCCACCACCGGTGTGATGCCGAGCGTGACCAGGTGCCTGCGGTTCTCGGCGGCAAGGGTGCGTAGTACCCGCACCAGGGGCAGATAGGCCGCCGACCACGACTGGTAGAGCCATTCCTCGCCGACCGGCCACCGCCCGTGGTGGGCCAGCCAGGGCAGATGGGTATGCAGGACCAGGGTGAAGAGCCCCGGCACGGGTTCGGCAGCGGACGATCCCGTCACGGGCGTACCGCGATCGCGACGAGATCCAGGCTGTCGTCGATGTTTCTGTCGCGTCGTCCCGTTTCCACGACGTCGAAGTCGTCGATGCTCACCGACGTGACGTCGGCGAGTAGGTCGTCGGGCCACGGAGCGTCGGCCAACGCGCGTGCGATCTGGGCGTCGATGATCGATCCGCCGTGGCGGGCGTCGAGCTCGACGAGGCGTTCGCCATGAAAGACGCCGAGCATCGCCTCGATCGTGAAGCCGGCCGACTCCAGCAGCTCGGTGAGTTCGGCGGCGTTGAGTTCGCGGGTGTGGAACGGGTTGACCGGGGTGTCGCGACCGGGGGAGAAGGTGATCCGGTTCGGGGTCGACATCAGCAGCACCCCGCTCGGCCGCAACACCCGGAGGCACTCGGCTACGAACTGCCCCTGGTCCCACAGGTGCTCGATCACCTGGAAGTTGACCACCACATCGATGGAGGCGGAGGGCAGCGGCAGCTCGGCCAGGTTGCCCTGGCGCATGTCGACGCGGGGATAGCGGGCGCGGACGTGGGCGACCGCCGATTCGTCGTAGTCGAGCCCGATGACGTGGCGCGCGACGTCGGCGATCAGATCGGCACCGTAACCCTCACCGGAACCCGCCTCCAGCACGTCGCGGCCGACGCAGCGGTCGGCCAGGCGTCGATAGACCACTTCGTGGCGGCGGAACCAGTAGTTCTCCTCGGCCAGGCCGGGCACGGTTCGCTCGCCGGTCAGCGCCATGGGCGCTACCACCGGAGGCTTGCCAGGTTCCGTCGACCCGGTAACAGATGCGCTCATTGGAAGGCAGGCTAACCCGTAACCGTCCGGAGGCGAACTGTTCGCCGAACCCGGCTGTTCGCAGGGCTGGCGGAACACAAACTTCGACCAGCTATGGTGAATCTGCGAACCACCGTAAGTTACTTACGGGTAACATGGTGGTGATTGCTTCCAGCGTGGTAATGCAGGCCGGTCACCGGCCCCTTCGAGGAGGACGAACCAGACTCATGACGAACATCGTGGTCCTGATCAAACAGGTCCCAGACACATGGTCGGAGCGCAAGCTGTCCGAGGGTGATTGGACCCTCGACCGGGAAGCCGCCGACGCCGTGCTCGACGAGATCAACGAGCGTGCCGTCGAAGAGGCGCTGCTGATCAAGGAGCGCGGAGGTGCTGACAGCACGGTCACCGTGTTGACCGCCGGTCCCCAGCGCGCCACCGAGGCGATCCGCAAGGCGCTGTCGATGGGTGCGGACAAGGCCGTCCACCTGCTCGACGAGGGACTCCACGGCTCCGACATGGTGCAGACCGGCTGGGCGCTGGCCCGCGCGCTGGGCACCATCGAGGGCACCGAGTTGGTCATCGCCGGCAACGAGGCCACCGACGGCGTCGGTGGTGCGGTCCCGGCGATCGTCGCCGAGTACCTCGGTCTGCCCCAGCTGACTCACCTGCGCAAGGTCGCCGTCGAGGGTGACAAGGTTATTGGCGAGCGCGAGACCGACGACGGTGTGTTCACCGTCGAAGCGACTCTGCCCGCCGTCATCAGCGTCAACGAGAAGATCAACGAGCCTCGCTTCCCGTCCTTCAAGGGCATCATGGCCGCCAAGAAGAAAGAAGTGACCACGCTCACGCTGGCCGAGATCGGTGTCGAGGCCGACGAGGTCGGCGTCGCCAATGCCGGCTCCAGGGTGCTGTCGTCGACCCCTAAGCCGCCCAAGACCGCGGGCGAGAAGGTCACCGACGAGGGTGACGGCGGCACCAAGATCGCCCAGTACCTGGTCTCCCAGAAAATCATCTAGACAACTCACCATCCACTCACAGACATAGAGGTAAACGGAAGCCATGGCTGAAGTACTCGTGCTCGTCGAGCACGCCGAGGGTGCCCTGAAGAAGGTCACCGCCGAACTGATCACCGCTGCCCGCGCGTTGGGCGAGCCTGCCGCAGTGGTGGTGGGCAAGCCGGGCACCGCCGAGCCGCTCGTCGACGGGCTGAAGTCCGCCGGGGCCGCGAAGATCTACGTCGCCGAGTCCGACGACGCCGAGAACTACCTGATCACCCCGTACGTGGACGTGTTGGCCTCGCTGGCCGAATCCGCGAGTCCGGCCGGTGTGCTGCTCGCCGCGAGCGCCGACGGCAAGGAGATCGCCGGTCGGCTGGCCGCCCGCATCGGGTCCGGCCTTCTTGTCGACGTCGTCGAGGTCAAAGAGGGTGGCAAGGGTATCCATTCGATCTTCGGCGGTGCCTACACCGTGGAGGCCGAGGCCGTCGGTGACGCCCCGGTGATCACGTTGCGCCCGGGGGCAATCGAGGCCGAGCCCGCCGACGGCGCCGGCGAGGTCGTCACCGTCGAGGTGCCGGCCCCGGCCGAGAATGCGACCAAGATCACCGCGCGTAAGCCTGCCGTCGCAGGCGACCGTCCCGAGTTGACCGAGGCGACCGTCGTCGTGTCCGGTGGCCGAGGCGTCGGCAGTGCCGATAACTTCACGGTCGTCGAAGAGTTGGCCGACTCGCTCGGTGCCGCGGTGGGCGCATCGCGTGCGGCGGTGGACTCCGGTTACTACCCGGGCCAGTTCCAGGTCGGTCAGACCGGTAAGACGGTGTCCCCCCAGCTCTACGTCGCGCTGGGCATCTCAGGTGCGATCCAGCACCGCGCCGGGATGCAGACGTCGAAGACGATCATCGCCGTCAACAAGGACGAAGAGGCGCCGATCTTCGAGATCGCCGACCTCGGCATCGTGGGCGACCTGTTCAAGGTGACGCCGCAGCTAACCGAGGCGGTCAAGGCCCGCAAGGGGTAGTCCTCACTGCCGTTCAGCCGAGCCCCGGCGTCCTCGTGACGCCGGGGTTCTGCGCGAGCAACTCCCCATCTCCGGCGACCTGACGGTGCTGTGCGGCGTGTCGATCGGCTATCCCGACCCCGCGTTTCCGGCGAACAACCTGCAGATCCCCCGCAACCCCGTGACGGACAACGTGGTGTTCTGCGACGACTGACGCAGCGCCGGCACCACACTTCGTCATCTAGCGCTCACGAACACGTCACGCGCACGACGCCGTCCCGAGACCCGGCTGCGCGACCGTGCATGCTATGAGCACTGCTTCCGTACTCATCCCATCCGACACTGGCAATACGGGGGCCCCGCGGGGTTCCGCACCGCGGTACTCCATGCTGCTGTGCACCGACGCCGATTCGATCGAGGCGGCACAGCGTCTGCGCCACGAGGTGTTCACCTCGGAGCCGGGGTTCGCATTGACCGACGACGGTCGGTCAGGTGGTCGGGACGCCGATTACTTCGACGAATACTGCGACCACCTGCTCGTCCGCGACGACGATACCGGCGAGCTCGTCGGCTGCTACCGCATGCTGCCGCCGCCCGGTGCGATCGCTGCCGGCGGACTGTACACGGCGACCGAATTCGACATATCCGCACTTGACGGGCTACGGCCCTCGCTGGTCGAGATGGGCCGCGCAGTGGTGCGCGACGGCCACCGCAACGGTGCCGTGGTGCTGCTGATGTGGGCTGGAATCCTGGCCTACCTGGACCGCAGCGGCTACGACTACGTGACCGGATGCGTCTCGGTCCCGGTGCTGGATCCGGCGGGACAGTATGCGCCAGGCAGCCAGCTGCGGGCGGTACGCGACTTCGTCACGCGACGCCACGCGGCGCCCCCGCAGTACACCGTGTACCCCTACCGTCCCGTGGTCGTCGACGGTCGCGGCCTGGACGACATCGAGGCACCTGCCCGGGTCTTTGTGCCCCCCCTGATGCGTGGGTACCTGCGATTGGGCGCCCAGGTCTGCGGACAGCCCGCCCACGACCCCGATTTCGGCGTGGGCGACTTCCCGGCACTGCTCGACAAGCGGTACGCCGATACCCGCTACCTACGACGGCTCCGGTCGGTGGGAGCGGCTACCGCGATCGCTGACGGATCGGCCTCGTGACCACCGCGGAGAATGCCTGGCTGCCTCGGGCCTCCTGCGGGTCCGGGTGCATCCGGGGTGACGCCTCGCCGGGACGACGGGCGGCCGTGACGGTACGTGTCGTCGTGCGAAGTGTTCTGACGGTCTTACTCCTGCCGGTGCTGCCCCTGCTCGCGGTCCCACTACCCGGTCGATCACACTTCCAGCGCGGCTGCTGCCGACTCGTGATGCGGAGCCTGGGCATCCGAATCACGGTGTCCGGCGGGCCGATTCGGAATGTACCCGGGGTGCTCGTGGTCAGCGGCCACGTGTCCTGGGTCGACATCTTCGTGATCGGCGCGGTCATGCCGGGCTCGTTCGTCGCAAAGTCGGAGATGGTCGGCTGGCCGGCCCTCGGCGCCCTCGCGAGGTTGATGAAGGTCATCCCGATCGATCGGGGCAATCTGCGTCGGCTACCCGAGGTCGTGGGCGCCGTCGCCGACCGGCTGCGTGCCGGCCACACCGTGGTGGCCTTCCCCGAGGGCACCACGTGGTGCGGGCTGGCGTTCGGACCGTTTCGCCCCGCGATGTTCCAGGCCGCCATCGACGCGGGCCGGCCGGTGCAGCCGTTGCGGCTGAGCTACCACCATCGTGACGGCAGCCGGTCGACCGTCGCGTCCTACATCGGCGAGGACAGCCTGCTGGACTCGTTACGCAGGATCGTCACCGCGCGGCGCACCATCGTCCACGTCCGGGTCGAGTCGTTGCAGCTGCCCGGTGCGGACCGCCGCGAGCTGGCCGCCCGGTGCGAGGCCGCCGTACGCGGCGAGATGTCGCGGTCGGGGCACGCACTGGTCGCGTGAGCGCAGTGGGGTCGGCGGGCGCGCGACGGCTATTGTGGAACGGTTATGTCTGTGCCCGCGCCGGTCTACGTCGACCACGCCGCCACCACCCCGATGCGCCCCGCTGCGATCGAGGCGATGACCGCTGTCCTGGCGACGGTCGGCAACGCCTCCTCGCTGCACGGTTCCGGCCGGCTGGCCCGTCGCCGGTTGGAGGAATCACGTGAGACGCTGGCCAAGCTGCTGGGTGCGCGCCCATCGGAGGTGATCATCACCGCGGGCGGCACCGAGAGCGACAACCTCGCCCTCAAGGGCATCTTCTGGGCGCGCCGCGACGCCGACCCGCAGCGCCTCCGGATCATCACGACGCCCGTCGAACATCACGCGGTCCTCGACTCCGTGCAGTGGCTGGTCGAGCACGAAGGCGCGGAGGTGACGTGGTTGCCGGTCGACGAGGTCGGATCGGTGAGCCCCGCCGCGCTGCGTGCCGCGATCGGCGACCCTGCCGATGTCGCCCTGATCTCGGTGATGTGGGCCAACAACGAGGTCGGCACCATCATGCCGATCACCGAATTGACCGCAGTCGCGGCCGAGTTCGACATCCCCGTGCACAGCGACGCGATCCAGGCCGTCGGCCAGATCCCGGTGGACTTCGCGTCGAGCGGCCTGTCGGCGATGAGCGTGGCCGCCCACAAGTTCGGTGGTCCCACCGGAGTGGGTGCGCTGCTGCTGCGTCGCGATACGGCATGCGTACCACAGCTGCACGGTGGCGGTCAGGAGCGTGATGTACGTTCCGGCACACAGGACGTCGCCGGTGTCGTGGGGATGGCCGCCGCGGCACGGGCCGCGGTCCACACCTTGGAGTCGACCAGTACCCGGGTGCGGGCGCTGCGTGACCGGTTGGTGGAGGGCGTGCTGGGGTCGATCGACGACGTCTTCCTCAATGGTGCAACCGGCGCGGACCGGCTTCCCGCCAATGCGCACTTCACCTTTCGCGGCTGCGAGGGCGATTCCTTGCTGATGTTGTTGGACGCCAGGGGAATCGAATGTTCGACGGGTTCGGCGTGCACCGCGGGGGTGGCGCAGCCGTCGCACGTGCTGACCGCGATGGGCGCCGACCCGGCCAGTGCACGCGGTTCGCTGCGCCTGTCGCTCGGCCACACCAGCAGCGACTCCGACGTCGATGCCGTCCTGGAGGTGCTGCCTGCGGCGGTGGAACGCGCCCGGCAGGCCGCTCTGGCGAGCTCTGGGCGGACCTGACATGCGGGTGCTGGTCGCGATGAGCGGCGGCGTGGATTCCTCGGTGGCAGCGGCCAGGATGGTCGATGCCGGACACGACGTCGTGGGTGTGCATTTGGCTCTGTCAGCTTCGCCGGGGACGCTACGCACCGGCTCGCGCGGATGCTGCTCGAAAGAGGACGCCGGTGACGCTCGCCGTGTCGCCGACGTGCTCGACATCCCGTTCTACGTCTGGGATTTCGCCGAGCGCTTCAAACAGGACGTGATCGACGACTTCGTGGACTCCTACGCCAGGGGAGAGACACCGAACCCCTGCGTGCGCTGCAACGAGCGAATCAAGTTCTCCGCGTTGGCCGCCCGCGCGCTTGCACTGGGCTTCGACGCACTGGCGACCGGCCATTACGCACGGTTGTCTGACGGGCGGCTGCGTCGGGCGGTCGACCACGACAAGGACCAGTCCTATGTGCTGGCGGTGCTCAGCGCCGACCAGCTGCGACACGCGGTGTTCCCGATCGGCGACACTCCCAAATCGCAGATACGTGAGGAAGCCGCCCGTCGCGGGTTGTCGGTGGCGCAGAAGGCCGACAGCCACGACATCTGCTTCATCCCAACCGGTGACACGAAAGCGTTTCTCGGGGCACGTATCGGTGTGCGGCGTGGCACGGTGGTCGACGCCGCCGGGACAGTGTTGGCCGAGCACGACGGCGTGCACGGTTTCACCATCGGCCAGCGCAAGGGCCTCGGCATCGCCGGCCCTGGCCCGGACGGCCGTCCCCGGTATGTGACGGGCATCGACGCCGACACCTGCACCGTTCGGGTCGGCGATCTCACCGACCTCGAGGTCGGGACCCTGGTCGGGGAGAAACCAGTGTTCACCTCGGGCGTCGCGCCGAGCGGCCCGGTCGAATGCGTCGTGCAGGTGCGCGCTCACGGTGGGATCGCCGACGCGGTCGCCGAATTGCGCGGCGACACGGTGGTGGTCGAGCTGCGTGCTCCGTTGCGAGGTGTGGCTCCGGGCCAGACCCTGGTTCTCTACCGTCCCGACTCCGACGGCGACGAGGTGCTGGGCAGCGCGACGATTCGCGCGGCACGCTAGTCCGACGACGAGCAAGCGGCTTGGGTCAAGTCCAGTCGCCGAACTGGTCGAAGAATGCCTCGATCGGTCGCAAGCTCCTGGCGGCGAGTTGGATGCGTTGGTCTTCCCAGTCGCTGGCGAATGCCTCAACCAACACCTCGGCTGCCCGTGGTGTCCCGATGACCGACCGCAGGCAGGCCTCACGGCGGTGGCCATCGAAGTGGATGAGGGCGACACGGGCGAGGTTGTAGGCGCGGCTAGATGAGCACAGACGGTAGGGCGGATAGGCGCGGAACCGGTGTGCGAGCTGCGCCGACGGTACGGCCAGCAGGTCGACCCCGGCGCGCCAGGCCCGCAGGCTGAAGTCGACATCTTCTAATCCGAGTTCGCGGAACTGACCGAACCCACCGAGCTGTTTGAACGTGGCCCGGCTCATAGCGAGGCAGCCGCCGGGCGCGATGGGTAGGCGAGTGCGGACTTGGCTTTCGCCGGCCGGCAGCCACTGGATGCGCAGTTCCGGGTCGATCAGACGAGCGCCGCAGCCGAGCGAGTCATCGTCAACGTCACGGATCGCGGGAACATGGACGGCGTCGGGCGCGGCGCTCAGGGAGGACTGCAGTCGCGCTAGACAATCACGCTGCAGGCGGCAGTGTGCGTCCAGGAAGACCAGGTAGCGCGCGGCGGCGATGGCC
The DNA here is from genome assembly GCA_963771335.1 of uncultured Actinomycetota bacterium. Lineage (GTDB taxonomy): Bacteria > Actinomycetota > Actinomycetes > Mycobacteriales > Mycobacteriaceae > Mycobacterium. Next base: position 189,346 of record CAVYTD010000016.1, read on the forward strand.
GCGCCGGCGTTGCGTGCTGCTGCGACGCCGCTGCGGCGGATGTGCCGTACGACAACATTTTTGGCTCGCCAGTAGGGTTGGTCGAGGATCGCGCAGCTGTGATCGGTGCCGCCGTCGTCGACGACGATGGTTTGGGCCGGTGTCACCGATCCGGCGAATACGGACCGCATTGTTTCATGCAGTTCGGTGCCTTCGTCGAGGGTGGAGATGATCAGTGACAGTTCTGACGGCGGTGTGGTTGTCATGGCGACGGTCGCCCCAGTTGTGGCGCCAACGCGGCGCGGAGATGTGCGGCGAGCGGACTGAACTCGATATCCCTCAACGAATTTCGCCGCAGAAGCTACGGCCGTCATCGGTCATTGTGCGACGTCTGTCTGCGGGCCGAACTTCGGTCCGGGCGTGCCGGGCGGCACTCCGCCGGGAGGTAGCGATGCGATGAGGTCGATCAGGCCGGGCAGCAGGGCTGCATAACGCAGGGAATCGGCCAGGAATGCGCTCACTCCCGCCGCCAGTGCGAAATGGTAAGTGGACAGGCGGTCGAGTTGACCACCGTCCACGGTGAGTGTCAGCAGGTCACCTACCCGCGCGCGGTCCAGGCCCAACGCCTGCAGCGCTTGCTCGGGTGTCGCAGAGTACTCGACGTACTCGGCGTAGTCCGTCGCCGATTGCAGGTCGGCCTTGCTGAAGCCGGCCTGCTCGAGTGCGCGTTCCACGGCACGATCAGATGCCCGGACGAGGTAGCCGGCGGAGGTGGCGCGATCGCGCAGATTCTCCAAGAGTTGTTTGGTGACGGCGCTGACCAGGCCGATGTTCGTGGCGTGCTTTCGATCAGTCAGCACCGGCGTGAGATGAGCTCGATCCTCGGTTCCGATCATGGCGATGCCGACAGCTTCGATGGTGTGCGAGCCGATACCGCTGGGCGGCCAGGGCCGTTCGGTTGTCGCGAGGGCCAGGACGAGCTCGGCACGTTCCAGCAGCGGCTCCAACAGTTCGTCGTAGAGCTGCGGGAACTTGTTGCGCCTGCAGAACGTCGCCAACGCGGTCTTGATCTCGAGCGAGGGCTCACTGGTCACAGTCAGCCGGATCGATTCGTTCTCGGATGCGTGGTGGGTCATTGGTGGGCTCCGATCGCTTGGTCTGTGGAGGTGGCCATCCAGCCTGCGATGGCGTAGCGGGTGCCGTCGTGCAGAATTGCGACCTCGTGCATCAGGGCCGACCGAAACAGCACGAGCATGCCGGGTTCGGGAACGATCACGACGCGGCGATTGCGGACCGCCGGGGCGGTTTCGTAGAGGATGAGCGCGCCGCCGTCGAAAACGGGCAATCCGCTGGCTTCATCGCGACCGTTGAGATACAGCAGCAGGGACCAACGGTGCGCAGCCAGCCGTGCTGGATCGTTCCTGTGGTTGGCGACGTCGCGGTGCGCGCGAAAGTAGCTGCCCCTCTCATAGGACATGAAGTACGGGCCGTACAGATAATCGGCGTCGGACTCGAATTGGTCGCGGTGGCCGCCGAAGTAGCGGGCCATGCGTTCTCCGATGCGATCTTTGAAGGCGTCGGGGAAGTGGTGATCGAAACAGAACCGCAGCGACTGGTCAAGGATCGATTCGCCTGCGCGGACGACCTGGGCGGGCTCGCGCGGCGCGTCGTTCATTGCGCTGATGATCTCGGCGCACTCGTGCACGGTCAGAAACCCGCGCGCTGTGGCGATGTTCGGTGTGATGAACGCTAGTTCCGTTGTTGTGCAGGAACTTTTGTTGGTGTTACCCCACCACTGACTCTGTTGTGGCACTGACATGAGCGAGCCCCCTCCTCGACGCTGATGGGAGTCATTATCGGACGGGCAAGGCGAGCAGGAATGCGTATTGCACTACTCGTCGGATCAGATCTGAAGCTGTCTTAGCCCCGTGCGGCAGCCCAGCATCGCTACGGCGCACAGCGCGGACGCGGATTCCGCGGGCCGTCATACCCACGACCCCGGCCCGTCGAATAGGGTCTGTTGAGTGAGTGTTTTCGCCACCGCGACCGGCGTCGGATCGTGGCCCGGTTCGTCCGCCCGAGAGGCCGCCGAGGTGGTGGTCGGGGAATTGCATCGGATGCCCCACCTCGTCGAGCTTCCCGCCCGCGGTGTCGGGGCCGACATGATCGGCCGCGCCGGCGCAATTCTGGTCGACATCGCCATCGACACCGTCGCCCGCGGATACCGCATTGCCTCCGGCCGAGGCTCGGTCGCCCGGCGGGCGGTCAGCCTGCTGGACGAGGACATGGACGCACTCGAGGAAGCCTGGGAGAAGGCCGGACTGCGCGGCAGCGAGCGCACGGTCAAGGTGCAGGCCCCCGGACCGGTGACGCTGGCGGCGCACCTGGAGTTGCCAGGTGGGCACCGCGCGCTCACGGACGCCGGTGCTGTCCGGGATCTGACCAGATCGCTGGCTGAAGGTGTGGCAGCGCTCCGAGCGCAACTGGCGCGCCGGCTGCAGACGGCAGTCGTCGTGCAGTTCGATGAGCCGTCGCTGCCGGTGGCGCTGGCGGGCCGGCTGACGGGTGTCACGAGCCTGTCGCCGGTGCATCCGGTGGATCAGGCGGTGGTCACCGAACTGCTCGACGACTGTGTCGCCGTCGTCGGCGGGCAGGTCGTGGTCCACAGTTGCGCTGCTGGTTTGCCGTGGAAGCTGTTGCAACGCAGCACGATCGCCGCCGTCTCGGTCGACGTGCACACTCTGACCGCCGCAGATCTGGACGGGGTCGGCGAGTTCGTCGAGTCGGGCCGATCGGTCCTGCTGGGCGCGGTGCCGACGACGGTTTCCGGGACGCCTCCTACCGCGGATCAGATCGCGGCGACCGTGGCGGGGGTGACCGACCGGCTGGGGTTCGCCCGCGCTGTGCTGCGGGACCGCATCGGTGTCACTCCGACCTGTGGGCTCGCCGCTGCGACGCCGGCGTGGGCGCGCACCGCGATCGTGCTGGCGCAACGTGCCGCTGACGCGTTCGCCGACGACCCTGAAGCCATCGAATAGCCCGCTGTCACTGCTGTGGCGAGCGGCTGCCGCGCAGGTCCTTGCGCAGGATCTTGCCCGACGCCGACTTCGGGATCGCCTCGATGAACTCGACCTTGCGGACCTTCTTGTAGGGAGCGACATGGCCGGCGACGAACTCCATCACCTCCGCCTCGGTCAGTTCGGCTGCGTCCTCCGCATCTTTGGCGGGCTGCCTGACCACGAACGCCTTGGGCACCTCCTCGCCTTCGTCGTCCTGCACACCGATCACCGCGGCGTCGGCGATCTGCGGATGCCCCAGCAGCACGGCCTCCAACTCCGCGGGTGGCACCTGGTAGCCCTTGTACTTGATCAGCTCCTTGAGCCTGTCGACGATGTATACACAGCCCGCGGCGTCGACCCGGGCAAGGTCGCCGGTGTGCAGCCAGCCGTCGTCGTCGATGGTGCCCTGGGTGGCCTCGTCGTTGTTGAGGTAGCCGGCCATCACATTGGGTCCCTTGAACCACAGTTCGCCCGTCTTGCTCAAACCCTCTGCAGGCGGGTCGATTTCGTCACCGGTCTCCGAGTCGACGATCTTGGACGCGGCGTTGGACACCGTCCAGCCGACCGAACTCAGCGGCGCCTCGACGTGCATGTTGAGCCGACCGCCGTCGAACGGGGTGATGTGGCTGACCGGGCTCAGCTCGCTCATCCCGTAGCCCTGCACCACCTTGCAGCCGAGCCGCTCGGCGACCGCATGGCCGAGCTCGGCGTCCAGAGGTGCGGCGCCCGACATGACGACCTTGAGTGAGGACAGGTCGTGCGAGTCGACCAGCGGGTGCTTGGCGAGCGCGACCGCCACCGGCGGCGCGATGAACACGATGGTGCTGCGGTATTTGGCGATGTTGCCCAGGAATTCGCCGAGGTCGAAGCTGGGCATGATGACCAGCCGGGCGCGGGCGTGCAGGGCGGCGTTGAGAAGCACGGTCATCCCGTAGATATGAAAGAACGGCAGGACGGCGAGAACCACGTCGTCGGAGACCATTCCGTGCAACGGGCGGATCTGGGCGACATTGGCGACCAGATTGCGGTGGGTGAGCATCACGCCCTTGGGGTTCCCGGTGGTCCCCGAACTGTAGGGAAGCACCGCGAGATGCGTCGACGGCGCGAAATTCACTTGTGGCGCAGGCGTTCCCGCGGCGAGCAGGTCGGCGGCGTTGGGATACCCGTCGGACGAGCGGCCCGCCCCGTCGAGCACCACCAGGTTCTCGTCCGCGATGCCGGCCGCCGCTGCGCCTTCGCGAGCCTGCGGCAGCATGGCCGCGACGGTGACGAGCATCGTGGCGGACGAGTCGGTCAGCTGCTTGGCGATGTCCTTGGCGGTGAACAGCGCATTTATCGTCGTAGCCGTCGCGCCGGACCGCAGGATGCCGTGGAACGCCACGGCGAACACCGAGCTGTTCGGGGCGAGCAGTCCGATCACGTCGCCGACACCGATGCCGCGGGCCGCAAGCGCACCGGCGAAGCTATCGATTCGGGCGACCATCTCGCGATAGGTGGTCTGTCGCCCGGACTTCGCGTCGATCAGGGCGATGCGGTCGGCGTCGGCGTCGTCTGTATCGGACAACCCTGAAAAGAGGTAGTCGTAGACGCTGGCGGAGGGGATGTCGACTTCGGGGAAGGGGCTCGCGAAGCTCATGGTCCCGATCGAACCATGAAGACCCCCGACCGGGTCAACGTTCGTCGAGCTGCGTGATCAATTTCTTGGGAGCGACCAGTCGGAACGACGCGTCCACCAGCTCGGCCACCTCGTCCCAATCCACCGTCCTGGCGGTGAAGTCCAGCCCGAGCCAACCGGACGGCCCCATGTAGGCGGGATAGAAGAAACGGGCGTCCTGTTCGAAGGCTTTGCGGTCGCTGTCGTCGACCTTGATCAGGATCGAGTGCGGGTACTGCAGGTACTCGCCCTTCTTCCGGCCTTTGACGCTTCCGCCGTACATGGCGAACATCTTGGGAGCACAGAACACCGGCCGGCCCCAGGAGACCTTCTCGAAGGACTCCGGGAATCCGAGCGCGATGCCGCGCACCTCGGCCAATCCCACGTCGTCCTCGCGAAACATGATCGGATGCGGCATCACACCAGGGTAGCCACGCGCCATCCGCCGGATTCGCTTGTCGGAGGGCTCGGATAGCCTTCCAGGGTGAGTCCCAAAGCGACCCCGGATCCCGAGGCGGTGCTGGCCGAACAGGCTGACGACGCTCCCGACGCCGACCTACGGCGGCGATGGCAGGAACTCGCCGACGAGGTACGGGGGCACCAGTTCCGCTACTACATCCGCGACGCACCGGTGATCTCCGACGCCGAGTTCGACACGCTGCTGCGCGAATTGGAGGCCCTCGAGGGCGAGCATCCTGAACTGCGCACCCCCGACTCGCCCACGCAGCTGGTCGGCGGCGCGGGGTTCGCCACCGACTTCACCTCGGCCGAGCACCTCGAGCGGATGCTGAGCCTGGACAACGTGTTCACCCCCGACGAGCTCGCGGCATGGGCCGCCCGCATCAAGGGTGAGATCGGTCCCGACGCCCACTATCTGTGTGAGCTGAAGATCGACGGGGTCGCGCTCGCTCTCGTCTACCGCGATGGGCGCATGGTCCGCGGGGCGACCCGCGGCGACGGGCGGACCGGCGAGGACGTCACGCTCAACGCGCGCACCATCGAGGACGTCCCCGAAAGGCTCATCGGAACAGCGGAATTCCCCTTGCCGTCGGTGCTGGAAGTGCGTGGCGAGGTGTTCTTCCGGCTCACCGATTTCGAGGACCTGAACGCCGGCCTGGTCGCCGAGGGCAAGGCGCCGTTCGCAAACCCGCGCAACAGTGCCGCCGGATCCCTGCGCCAGAAGAACCCCGCGGTCACTGCGCGGCGCAAGCTGCGGATGATCTGCCACGGCCTCGGCCACATAGAAGGCTCCGCGGGCTTCCCGTTCAACACGCTGCACGACGCCTATCGGGCGCTCAAAGCGTGGGGCCTGCCGGTGTCCGACCACACCGCCCAGGTCAAGGGGCTCGACGCGGTCACCGAACGGATCGCGTACTGGGGTGAGCACCGCCATGACGTCGAGCACGAGATCGACGGGGTCGTCGTGAAAGTCGACGATGTGGCACTGCAGCGACGGCTCGGCTCGACGTCACGCGCCCCTCGCTGGGCGGTGGCATACAAGTATCCGCCCGAGGAAGCCACCACGAAGCTGCTCGACATCCGCGTCAACGTCGGACGCACCGGACGGGTGACGCCGTTCGCCTACATGGAACCGGTCAAAATCGCGGGGTCGACCGTCGGATTGGCGACCCTGCACAACGCATCGGAGGTCAGACGCAAGGGTGTGCTGATCGGCGACACCGTGGTGATCCGCAAGGCCGGCGATGTCATCCCGGAGGTTCTCGGTCCGGTGGTCGACCTGCGCGACGGGTCGGAACGCGAGTTCGTGATGCCCACCCACTGTCCGGAGTGCGGAACCGAACTCGCCCCCACCAAGGAGGGTGATGCCGACATCCGCTGCCCCAATTCGCGCACGTGTCCGGCGCAGTTGCGGGAGAGGGTGTTTCACGTGGCCGGGCGCGGTGCGTTCGATATCGAGGCGCTCGGTTACGAAGCCGCGATAGCGCTGCTGCAGGCCGGGGTCATCAGCGACGAAGGCGATCTGTTCGGCATCACCGCTGACGACTTGTTGCAGACCGAGCTGTTCACCACCAAGGCCGGTGAGGTGTCGGCCAACGGTAAGCGGCTGTTGGCCAATCTCGGCAAGGCCAAATCCCAACCGCTGTGGCGGGTGTTGGTCGCGCTGTCGATTCGCCACGTCGGGCCGACCGCCGCGCGGGCACTGGCCACCGAGTTCGGCAGCCTCGGCGCAATCACCGCGGCATCCGAAGAGCAACTCGCCGCGACCGAAGGGGTGGGCCCGACCATCGCAGCGGCCGTCATCGACTGGTTCACCGTGGACTGGCATCGGGCGATCGTCGACAAGTGGCGAGAGGCCGGCGTCCGGATGGCCGACGAGCGCGACACCAGCATCGAACGCACGCTGGAGGGCCAGTCCGTCGTCGTGACCGGATCGCTGCCCGGTTTCTCCCGCGACGAGGCCAAAGAGGCCATCATCGCCAGAGGCGGCAAGGCGGCCAGTTCGGTGTCGAAGAAGACGGCCTACGTCGTGGCCGGCGATTCACCGGGGTCCAAGTACGACAAAGCCATCGAGCTCGGCGTGCCGGTCCTCGACGAGGACGGGTTTCGGCGATTGTTGGAGAGCGGACCCGATTGATACGGCCGGTTGCTCAGAACAGTCGAAGAAGTAACTGACGTGGGAGCAAACTGCCACTTTATCGATTGGCGGTTTGCTGACATCCTCGCTGTCCGATGATCGCTTTCGCGGCGAGGTGCCCGTTCTCGACAACGGCATCGAGGGCTGTGCCCCCCGCAGTGCCGGGGAAGGCCGCCTCCCGGGCGCCGGGGAGGGCGCACGTCTCGCTCGGATGGCATCGCGCGCGGCCGGTCATCGCCCAGTCTCGCCGGAAGCGCCTGTCACGAACTTGCCGTCGTCACCGAGACTGCTGACGGTGGCAAACGAGAAACGTGGCGGGGTCCCAATTATCAGCACACTGCATTCCGCCTCGAGTCGAGCGCTCGGGGCGCGGACGGTCTGGACATCGCATCTGTGAACCTCCAGCGCGCCCGTCGACGTCCCCAGATCCCTGTTCCGTGTCAACTCTGATGCGCCAAGGATTCCTGATGGGCCGCGAACGGAGAACGAGTGGCGCGACGGGTGCCCCGGGCCGCCGTCGGCCGCAGCAGTGGGCGAATTTCTTGATGCCTTAGCCGGTTTGAGCGTCGACCTCGGCCGAAGCCAGTTTGGCCCTGCAGGTCGTGGTCGGACATCTGGAAGGCGTTCCCGTAGCGTTCGCCGTCAAGGGGTAAGTTTGATAACGATCTGGTCTCGACGATGGTCAGGTCGGTGGTGCAGCCCCTTGATCCGGTCACCCCGCGTGCTAGGAGCCTCGAGTTTCCGGTTGACGGACCCGGAGGAGCTGGCAAGCGTGGGGAACCGATTACGCTTGGCCGCGGTGCGCGCGCAGCAAACCCCATGCGCGGACCGCAAGCCATCGAAGAAGACTCGAGAGTTATTGCGGACGCAATCAAAATGTATGGTGTACTTTAAATTCGACCGGCTGTGTTGCGTCTCATGCAGATTTGACTTGTTTTCCACACGATTTGAATAGTCGCTAGCTGCATACTAACGTCCTGATAATGACGCCAAGAATGACCGCTTTTGTTTTGCTGAAAGATATGCCACATATTCGTCATGCCGCGGGATTGACTGCTGCACTGTCGATCTGCCTCATGGCTGGTGCCACCTGCGCGCAAGCATCCGCAGATTCCACATCAGATACCAATTCGAATCCAACGAGCGAAACTTCGCCCGATAGCGTTACTGAAAAGAGAATAGAAAGTTCATCCGAAGCGAAATCTTCACCATTGGAGAGGTTTAGCAAACGCGAAAGCGATCGACAATCGGATATCTCCGGCGAAAACCGCAGTTCTCGACAAGATAGCAAATCTTCGTCGTCCGCCAGCGACGACTCCACACAGTCGGAGGTAGCCAATGATGCGGCGGCCACCGAAACCATTTCGGCGACGACCGCCAGTGCTGCCGACGACCGTGAGCAGGCGGCTGCAGACGATGATGCGGCGGCCACCGAAACCATTTCGGCGGCGACCGTCAGTGCTGCCGAAGACGGTGAGGAGGCCGCTGCAGCCGTTGTGGAGACACCTGTGACGTCGTCACAGTCCCCGGAGGTAGAGGCTGATGCGGCGGCTCCGCAGACCCGCTCGGCGGCAACCGCCAGTGCGGCCGAAGATGGTGCGCAGGCCACCGCAGCCGTAGCGGCCACCCCCGCCACGTCGTCGCGGTCCCCGGAGTTGGACGATGATGCGGCGGCCGAAGACGATGCGCAGACCACCGCAGCCGTTGCCGCCACAACCGAGACGCCGTCGCTGTCCCCGGAGATCCAGCAGAAGTACTTCAACCGCACCCCCACGGTGTCCTTCGACCCGAGCGACGCCGCCGTCCAACCGGACGGAACGACTGTCGGAACGGTGCGCGGCTTCGACGAAGACGGTGACATCCTCACGTACACAGCCGGTGAAACAACCGGTGGTGGCACCGTCACGATGGGCTCGGGCGGAACGTTCACCTACGTGCCGGTCGCCGAGTCCGTCGCAGCCGCACCGGATTCCTTCACGATCACCGTCAGCGACCACACCGATGCCGACGCCTGGCACGTCCACGGCTTGCTCGGCTTAATGATCCCCGGCTGGGGATCGACAGCGACGACCAACGTCGCGATCGCCCGCCCGACCGTGCCTACCGTGCCTACCGTGCCGACCGTGCCGACCGTGCCGACCGTGCCGACCGTGCCGACCGTGCCGACCGTGCCGACCGTGCCGACCGTGCCGACCGTGCCGACCGTGCCGACCGAGCCGCAGACGACCGCGGGCGGCCGCTACGGGTGGGGCACACCACGAGAGACCAGATTCACTAGCCTGAGCGCCTTGACTGCCGGGGGGTGGAGTATCTACGACTCCCCCGGCCACGCCGGGTGGGGACGACGCACCCCAGACGCGGTGTCGTTCGTCGACAACGCCATGGTCATCACCGGTGACGCCGCGGGCAACACCGCCGGGATGGCATGGAATGCCGGCCAGAAATACGGAGCCTGGGAGGTACGCGTGCGCTCACCCCAAGGCGCCACCGACTACCACCCGGTCGCGCTGCTATGGCCCGACGCCCAAAACTTCCCCGTCGGCGGGGAAATCGACTTCATGGAGATCTACAACGACGGATCCCGGCAAAACGTCGGCCACTTCCTGCACTACTCGTCGCAGAACCTCCAAGAAACGGCAGTCTCCCGCGTCGACGCCACCCAGTGGCACAACTACGCGGTCAGCTGGACCCCGCAGGCCATCACGATGTACATCGACAGCGTCCCCGTGTTCACCACCACAGACACCTCCCACTTCCCGCCCGGCCCAATGCACCTGACCCTTCAGCTCGACGCAGCAGAACGCCGACCCCTCAACCTGGCCGGCGGCGCACAGATGATGGTCGAATGGGCCCACATCTACACCCTCGACCAGATCACCTGAACAACAACCACAGCTGATCAATAGGCACGACAGAGCCGCCCCGGCGAAAACCGGGGCGGCTCTCCTGTTTTCAGGGTCTGGTTGGTGCGGACGGGCGCCTCAGCCGATGATCGTCGCGATGATCCCGGCCAGATAGCCCAGGCGCGCAACCTCGCTCGGCCGGAACGCGGGTCCGCCCGGGCGGCCCAGGACGACAGCGGTGCGGGGATCACCCAACGGCGCCGCCGCCAGCGTGGTGTCCATGTCTCGCCACACCTGCGGCACCCAGTCGGCGGTGGCGTCCAGCGCTGCGGGGTGATCGATCGGCAGCCACGGGGTATCGGCGGCCTGGGTTTCGGGGGCACCCGAGCTGCCGACCTGGCGTTCCGGCCCGGAATCCGACAGCCGCGTCACCGTGCACCACCCGACGCGCAGCACCTTGGGCGCTTCGTCGACGAGTACCTGGAGCATCTTGAGCTTGCCGTCGGCCGCGGCGACGTGGTCGATCAGCTCCAGTTCCCGGTGCGCTTCGAGCAACCCGGTATGCGGCCGGATGCTGTCGACATAGACGCCGTGCAGCTTCTCGGCGGCGGTGATGAGCATGTCGGGCATCGCGCCGGGGGGCAGATCGACCACCAGATCGTCGACCGCATAGCCGGCGGTCCGCTCGACCACGTCGAGGGACAGGATGTCGGCGCCCACGGTGCCGAGCGCCGCGGCCAATGCGCCGAGGCTGCCTGGCCTGTCCTCTAGCTCGACCCGGAGCAGATACGAAGGCACGGCCAACACTGTTTCACGGAGTGCGGTAGGCAGGCGACTCGGGCGCGATCGCCCCGGACCGGTTGAACTAGGCTTCGTGGTCGTGTCACAGATCTCTCGAGACGAGGTTGCTCACTTGGCACGCCTCGCCCGGCTCGCCCTGACCGACGGTGAGCTGGACAGCTTCGCCGGCCAGCTGGATGCCATCCTCGCCCATGTCAGTCGGATCCAGGCGGTCGACGTCACCGGGGTCGAGGCCACGGACAATCCGTTGAAGTCGGTCAACGTCTTCCGGCCGGACGTGGTCCGGCCATCCCTGACGCAGGAGCAGGCGCTGGCGGCGGCACCGAAGTCGGCCGACGAGCGGTTCGCCGTCCCGCGGATCCTGGGGGAAGCCGAATGAGCCCGCTGACCAGGCTCGACGCGGCCACGCTGAGCGCCAGGATCGCCGCCAAGGAGGTGTCCTCGACCGAGGTGACCCAGGCCTGCCTGGATCAGATCGCGTCCACCGACGGCGAGTACCACGCCTTCCTGCACGTCGGTGCCGATCAGGCGTTGGAGGCGGCAGCAGCCGTCGACGCCGCCGTCGCCGCCGGTGAGCCGCTGCCGTCGCCGCTGGCAGGCGTCCCGCTGGCGCTCAAGGACGTGTTCACCACCACCGATATGCCCACCACGTGCGGGTCGAAGATCCTCGAGGGCTGGATGTCGCCCTACGACGCCACCGTGACCGCACGGCTGCGCGCCGCAGGCATCCCCATCCTCGGCAAGACGAACATGGACGAATTCGCGATGGGGTCCTCGACCGAGAACTCGGCGTTCGGGCCCACCCGCAATCCGTGGAGCGTCGACCGGGTGCCCGGCGGCTCGGGCGGTGGCAGCGCTGCGGCGCTGGCCGCCTTCCACGCCCCACTGGCCATCGGATCCGACACCGGCGGGTCGATCCGTCAGCCTGCGGCGCTCACCGCGACGGTCGGGGTGAAACCCACCTACGGCACGGTCTCGCGGTACGGGCTGATCGCGTGCGCCTCCTCTCTGGATCAGGGCGGGCCGTGTGCGCGCACCGTGCTGGACACCGCGCTGCTGCACGCGGTCATCGCGGGGCATGACCCGTGCGACTCGACGTCGGTGGACGCCGCCGTGCCCGACGTCGTCGGCGCAGCCAGGGCAGGCGCCACCGGCGACCTCACCGGGGTGCGGGTCGGTGTGATCAAGCAGTTGCGCACCGGTGAGGGCTACCAGCCTGGGGTGCTGGCCTCCTTCGCCGCCGCGCTCGACCAGCTGGCTGCGCTCGGCGCGGAGGTCAGCGAGGTGGACTGTCCGCACATCGACTACTCGCTGCCGGCGTACTACCTGATCCTGCCGTCGGAGGTGTCGTCGAACCTGGCGAAGTTCGATGGCATGCGGTACGGCCTGCGGGTTGGCGACGACGGCACCCACAGCGCCGAAGAGGTGATGGCGCTCACCCGCGCGGCCGGTTTCGGTCCCGAGGTCAAACGCCGGATCATGATCGGCGCCTACGCGTTGTCGGCCGGCTACTACGACGCCTACTACAACCAGGCCCAGAAGGTGCGCACGCTGATCGCGCGTGACCTCGACGAGGCCTACCGCAGCGTCGACGTATTAGTGACGCCGACCACTCCTTCCACGGCGTTCCGCCTAGGGGAGAAGATCGACGACCCGTTGTCGATGTACCTGTTCGACCTGTGCACACTGCCGCTGAACCTGGCCGGGCACTGCGGAATGTCGGTGCCGTCGGGGCTGTCGGCGGACGACAACCTGCCCGTCGGCCTGCAGATCATGGCGCCGGCGCTGGCCGATGACCGGCTCTACCGGGTGGGTGCGGCATATGAGGCCGCGCGCGGTCCCCTGCCAACTGCGCGGTAACGGGGGAAGATGGTTCGTATGCGCATCGGAGTGTTGACCGGCGGCGGTGACTGTCCCGGCCTGAACGCGGTGATCAGGGCCGTGGTCCGCACGTGCGACGTGCGGTACGGCTCCACGGTGGTCGGTTTCCAGGATGGCTGGCGGGGCCTGTTGGAGGATCGCCGCGTTCAGCTCCGGAACGACGACCGCAACGACAGACTGCTCGCCAAGGGCGGCACCATGCTCGGCACCGCGCGGGTCAACCCCGACAAGCTGCTGGCCGGTCTGGACCACATCAAGCAGACGCTGGAGGACAACGGGATCGACGTGCTGATCCCGATCGGCGGTGAAGGCACGCTGACCGCGGCGCGCTGGCTGTCCGAGGAGAACGTCCCCGTCGTGGGCGTGCCCAAGACGATCGACAACGACATCGACTGCACCGACGTGACTTTCGGCCACGACACCGCGTTGCATGTCGCCACCGATGCCATCGACCGGCTGCACAGCACCGCCGAGTCCCATCAGCGGGTGATGCTCGTCGAGGTGATGGGTCGCCACGCCGGCTGGATCGCGCTGAACGCCGGACTGGCCTCGGGTGCGCACATGACGTTGATCCCGGAGCAGCCGTTCGACGTCGAAGAGGTGTGCCGGCTGGTCAAACAGCGGTTCGTGCGCGGTGATTCGCATTTCATCTGCGTGGTGGCCGAGGGTGCCAAACCGGCCGAGGGCTCGATGCAGCTGGCCAAGGGTGGCACCGATGAGTTCGGCCACGAACGGTTCACCGGCGTCGCCCAGCAGCTCGCCACCGAGGTGGAGAAGCGGATCAACAAGGAAGTACGGGTGACGGTGCTCGGCCACGTGCAGCGCGGCGGTACGCCGACACCGTACGACCGCGTGCTGGCCACCCGTTTCGGTGTGAACGCCGCCGACGCCGCGCATGCCGGCGAGTACGGGATGATGGTGTCGCTACGGGGTCAGGACATCGGCAGGGTGGCGCTGGCCGACGCCACCCGTCAGCTCAAGCTCGTCCCGCAGAGCCGCTACGACGACGCCGCCGAGTTCTTCGGCTGAGTCCGCTCACTAGGATCGAGGGCATGTCTGTCGACACCGCCGAGCTGCTGGATTACGACGAGGTCATCGCCAAGTACGAGCCCGTCCTCGGGCTGGAGGTGCACGTCGAATTGTCGACGCAGACCAAGATGTTCTGCGGGTGCGCCAACAGCTTCGGTAACGAACCCAACACCCAGGTGTGCGCGGTGTGCCTCGGGCTGCCCGGCTCGCTGCCGGTGCTCAACCAGATCGCCGTCGAGTCCGCCATCCGCATCGGGCTGGCGCTGAACTGCGTCATCGTGCCGTGGTGCCGGTTCGCCAGGAAGAACTACTTCTATCCGGACATGCCGAAGAACTACCAGATCTCGCAGTACGACGAGCCCATCGCGATCAACGGCTACCTCGATGTCCCGCTCGACGACGGCACCACTTGGCGGATCGAGATCGAGCGCGCCCACATGGAGGAAGACACCGGCAAGCTGACTCACCTGGGCAGCGAGACCGGGCGGATCGCGGGGGCGACCACCTCGCTCATCGACTACAACCGCGCGGGCGTGCCGCTCATCGAGATCGTCACCAAGCCCGTCGAGGGCGCAGGCGAGCGGGCCCCCGAGATCGCCCGTGCGTACGTCACTGCGCTTCGAAAGCTGCTGCGCGCCTTGGGTGTTTCCGATGTCCGGATGGACCAGGGCTCGATGCGCTGCGATTCGAACGTGTCCCTCAAGCCGATCGGTCAGGCGGAGTTCGGTACCCGCACCGAGACGAAGAACGTCAACTCGCTCAAGAGCGTGGAGGTGGCGGTCCGCTACGAGATGCGCAGGCAGGCGGCAGTTCTGCAGTCGGGCGGTTCGATTCTGCAGGAGACCCGCCATTTCCACGAGGACGGCTACACCTCACCGGGCCGTAGTAAGGAGACCGCGCAGGACTATCGGTACTTCCCCGAACCGGATCTGGAACCGGTGGCCCCCAGTGCGGAGTACGTCGAGCACTTGCGGCAGACGATCCCCGAGCTTCCGTGGTTGTCGCGCAAGCGGATTCAGCAGGAGTGGGGGATCTCCGACGAGGTCATGCGCGATCTGGTCAATATCGGCGCCATCGACCTGATCGCCGCCACCGTCGAACACGGTGCGTCCAGTGACCAGGCCAAGGCATGGTGGGGAAACTTCTTGGTGCAGAAGGCCCGTGAAGACGGAGTGGCGGTGTCCGACTTGGCGATCACCCCCGCGCAGGTCGCCGCGGTGGTCAAGCTCGTCGACGACGGAAAGCTGTCCAACAAGCTTGCGCGTCAGGTGGTCGAGGGGGTGTTGGCCGGCGAGGGAGAGCCCGAGCAGGTGATGGCCGGCCGCGGGTTGGCCGTCGTGCGTGACGACTCGCTGATCCAGGCCGCCGTCGACGAGGCGCTGGCAGCCAATCCCGACATCGCGGACAAGATCCGGGGCGGCAAGGTCCAGGCCGCCGGGGCGATCGTCGGCGCCGTGATGAAAGCGACCAAAGGCCAGGCCGACGCTGCGCGGGTACGCGAGCTGGTCATGGCCGCCTGCAGCTGACGCCGACCGCGTTGCGCCGATGAAGCGACCCCAGGACCTGGTGTTCCGCGTCCTGCAGCACCCGCTGCGGCTGCTGTCGTTGCGGTCGATCGTCATCCTCGCTCAGCTCGGCGTGATCATCCTGGTGCTCACGCTGGGCGTGTGGGTGTGGGTCGGCGTCACCACCGATCAGTACGACCAGCTCGACCGGAGACTCGACTCGCTCAGCAGCCTCGGTGACGTCAACACCCTGCTCCGCAGCGCGCAGGAGGGGGTCGGTCCCGAGCCCACCGAGGGCGGCCTGGTGCGGACCGCCCGGTTCGGTGACACCACCGTCTCGATCCCGGCCGACATCGTATTGCCCGAACTCCCCAGCGGGTACGCGGACACCTCGATCGACGGCGTCGAGTACCGGGTCCGCACCATCCCGACCGGCAGCGCGTCGATCGCGCTCGGAGCGCCGCTGGGCGACACCCAGGCCCGCATCAATTCACTGCACTGGCGGGTGTTCTGGATCTGCGCCGGGGTCATCCTGGGCACCTTGCTCGTCGGGTGGGTGATCGCGCTGATCATGGTCAACCCCTTCCGGCTGCTCGCGCAGCAGGCCCGGGCCATCAACGCCCAGTCCAACCCTGATGAAGTGCAGGTCCGCGGGGTGTGGGAGGCGGTCGAGATATCCGAAGCGGTGGAGGGCATGCTCGCCCGGATCGGTGACGAGCAGCAGCGCACCCGGGCGGCGCTGGAATCGGCGCGCGACTTCGCCGCCGTGGCCTCCCACGAGCTGCGCACGCCGCTGACGGCGATGCGCACCAACCTCGAGGTGCTGTTGACCCTCGACCTCGCGGCCGAGCAGCGCAAGGAGGTCATCGGCGACGTGATGCGTACCCAGACCCGGATCGAGGCGACGCTGACCGCGCTGGAGCGACTGGCGCAGGGGGAGCTCACCACGGTCGACGACTTCGTTCCCGTCGACGTCGCCGAGCTGCTCGACCGCGCCGCGCACGACGCCATGCACAACTACCCCGGGCTCGACGTGTCACTGGCGTCGTCGACGACGGTGTTGATGCTGGGGATGCCCGCGGGACTGCGCCTGGTCATCGACAATGCGATCGCCAACGCTGTCAAACACGGCGGCGCGAACCAGGTTCGGCTCAGCGTGGTGAGCTCGGCCGCCGGCGTGGAGATCGCCGTCGACGACAACGGTTCCGGGGTGCCGGAGGAGGAACGCGCCGCGGTGTTCGGGCGCTTCCACCGCGGCACCACCGCGTCGAGGTCGGGCTCGGGGCTGGGCCTGGCACTGGTCGCGCAGCAGGCCGAGATCCACGGTGGCGCAGCCGTGCTGGAGGTCAGCCCACTGGGCGGGACGCGGCTCATGCTGCGCCTGCCGGGGCCTGGTCCGGGGCCGGGGCGCTAGCGGTTCTGGTCGGGTCAGGTGTTGTCGGCGTTGGTGCGCGGGAAGCCGCCGCCCTGCGGGAAGAGCGGGAACACCACGTCGTCGAGGTTCATCGCGTCGCCGGAGGTCTTGTTGACGGTGGCGCCCCAGACGTTGCCGTCCGGCGAGACCTGCAAGGCCCAGGCGTGACCATGCTGGTCCTGGCGGACCACTTCGGGCTCGCCGGTCACCGCGCCCGTGTCCGGAGCCATCCGCACGGCCACCGTCTGCTTGGTGTCGACGAGATTGACCAGAACCGTGCCGTCCAGTGCGGCACAGCCCGCCACGCCGGGACGGTCGGGCCAGGTCCACACCGTCGACACCTTCGAATCCTTGGTGATGCGTTGCAACCGGTCCGCGGTCGGCGTTCGATCAGTGACGTAGAGCGCCTCGTCGGACGGGTCGATGCACATGCCGCCAGCCGGACCCAGACCGGACAGCGCGGTCGTCGTGGGGGCCTGGTCGACCGTCGTCGGCTGCTCGATGCGGAGCAGCTTGCCTGCCGTCGACCCGGGATCCGACGCCTGGCCGGGATTGCCGGCGTCACCGGTCTGCACCACCAACGTCGTCGGGCTGGTGAAGATCAGCGAGCCCGTATTGCCGGTCGCGCCCTTGGGAATGCCGGTCAGAATCGGCTTGGGGACATCGCCGTCGGCAATGCGGACGACCCTGTTGTCGGTCGGGGTGCTGATGTAGGCGTACATCAGCCGGTCCTGGGAGTACGTCGGTGACAAGACGATGTCCATCAGCCCGCCGTCGCCGCTGGGGTCGACCGGAATGACCATCTTCACGATGGGTTCGGCGCGGACGGACACTTGCTTGACCGTTCCCGTCGTCCGCTCGGCCACCAGCGCGGACTGGCTGTCGGGCAGCATGATCAGACCGCTGGTGCTCTCCAGGCAGCCCTGCATGACACCGGGCGCCGGACATTCCTTGGGAAAGGGCTTCGCGGGCAGCGGAGGTGGCGGGGGTGGTGTCGTCGTCGGACCTGGCTGCAGCTCGGGCTCGGTGGTGAACGGTTGCGACTGCGCCGAATCGAACCGGGCGCAACCGGCACCGGCGAGCATGGCCGCGCACAGCAGCACGACGACTGCCCCCGACGGCCGGCGCTGACTCATGCAGGCCAGGTTACGGATCGTTGGCCGGTGCGCGCCACGCGCAGCGCGTCCACCCACGCCGCCCAGCACAAACAGCCTCAACGCGCCGTGCGAATTCCCGATTCGGCGGTGACTAGCACTTACCCTGGCATCCGTGACGAGTCCCCATGACCCACGCCCCTGGCAGCGGCCCGACGAATCGGGCGGGCGCCCCGCCTCGGCGAGCCTGGTGGACCCCGAGGACGATCCCCCGTCCGCGAACTACGGCGGTGACTTCGAGACCACCGCCATCCCGCGCTACGACGCCGACAAGCCGGCCAGCGAGCAGCCCTTCGGCCTGATGAGCGACCCCGACCCGCTGCCGTACGTGCAGCCGGGCAGCGGTCTGTCAGCCGGCGCATACGGTTCTACGGCCTCTGCGGCGGGCCCCACCGAGATCGGGGTCAGCGATGCCGACCGCCACGTCGACGGGGATCGCAGAGGCACTCAGGATCTCGGTCTGCTGTTGCTGCGGGTCGCCGTCGGTGTGCTGCTCATCAGTCACGGCCTGCAGAAACTGTTCGGCTGGTGGGGCGGATCGGGTCTGAGCGGTTTCCGCGACTACCTGATCGACGTCGGCTTCCGCTATGCCGACATTCTGAGCTATGTCGCCGCGGGTGGTCAGGTCGCCGCAGGCGTGCTGCTTGTTCTCGGCCTCTTCACTCCCGTCGCCGCGGCGGGAGCGCTGGCCTACCTCGTGACCGCCATGCTCGCGGAGGTGATGGACGCGCACAACGAAGCGCGGCTGTCTGCATTCCTCACCGACGGGCACGAGTACGAGGTGATCCTGCTGGTCGTGGTCGCGGCGATCGTCCTGATCGGTCCCGGCCGGTACGGTCTGGACGCCGGCCGCGGCTGGGCCCGTCGGCCGTTCCTCGGATCGTTTGCCGCGCTGGTCCTGGGTGTGGGGGCCGGCGTGGCGATCTGGGTCCTGCTCAACGGCGCGAATCCTCTGGGCTAACGGCAGCCCGCCGTCACGCGTAAGGGTTGGGCACTCGTCCGCCACTGACGGCCGTCAGCACTGGCAGGGTCGCGAACGTCACTGCCGGAAGTGACACTTCGCTTCCGTCGTGGCGCCGGGCCAGTGCCCACGCCCGTCGGCCGAACCGCAACCCGTCGATGTCGTCCCAGCGGACCGTTTCGCTGCCCAGCAGGGTGCGCGCCGTCACCGTGTCAGCGTCTGCAGTCGTCCGGTATCGCGCGATCACCAGTGACAGCCCGACGGGGATGACCAGGATGAGCGCGAACCAGTCGGGCCCGGCGAACACCAGCGAGAGCATCGCGAGCGTCAGGAGTCCGACGGCGACGTGCGCCATCGGTGAGATCCTGATGACGACCGGGGTCGACGCCGACGCTGAGGGAGAGCCCATGGCGCCATCATCCCATCGCGGGAAATTTGACCTATGGCCAGTTCGGCGGCTACCGTCGTCTGCTATGCAGGCCCCGGGATTGCTCGCTGGAAGCGCTTCGGCGCCGACTTCGGTCGTAGTAATTGGGTTGCGCGTTGATGCCGCGCTAGCCCCGACCCGGGCATAGCAACAACGCATCGACGCGCAACCCTCGTGCAGCCTGTGGCTGACGGGGGTTTTTTCTTGCCCCAGCACCGATCGAGAACAACCAGAGGAACACAGTGAGCGCTCCCACTACGCGACCACCCGAGCAGTCGGCGACACCGGCGAACGGGGGCCACACCGCACCGGCCACCGTTCCCGCGCAGCCGACTCCGGCCACGTCTCCCGCGCAGCCGAAACGGATTGCCCCCCAACAGCTCACCGGGGCACAGGCAGTGATCCGGTCGCTCGAGGAACTCGATGTCGACGTCATCTTCGGCATCCCCGGCGGTGCGGTGCTGCCGGTGTACGACCCGCTGTTCGACTCCCAGAAGCTGCGCCACGTCCTGGTCCGGCACGAGCAGGGTGGCGGTCACGCCGCCAGCGGCTACGCGCATGCCACCGGCCGGGTCGGGGTCTGCATGGCGACCTCCGGTCCCGGCGCCACCAACCTCGTCACACCGCTGGCCGACGCCTACATGGACTCGATCCCGATGGTCGCGATCACCGGGCAGGTCGGGCGGGCGCTGATCGGCACGGACGCGTTCCAGGAGGCCGACATCTCCGGCATCACGATGCCGGTGACCAAGCACAACTTCCTGGTCCGCAACGGTGACGACATCGCGCGCGTGATGGCCGAGGCGTTTCACATCGCAGCGAGTGGACGACCCGGGCCGGTGCTCGTCGACATCCCGAAGGACGTGTTGCAGGGTGAGTGCACGTTCGCCTGGCCGCCGCAGATCGACCTGCCCGGCTACAAGCCCAACACCAAGCCGCACAACCGGCAGATCCGTGAGGCCGCCAAGCTCATCGCGGCGGCACGCAAGCCGGTGCTCTATGTCGGCGGTGGCGTCATCCGCGGCGAGGCCACCGACCAGCTGCTCGACCTGGCCGAGCTGACCGGCATCCCGGTCGTCACCACGCTGATGGCCCGCGGCGCGTTCCCCGACAGCCACCCGCAGAACCTGGGTATGCCCGGCATGCACGGGACGGTGGCGGCGGTGGCCGCGCTGCAGCGCAGCGATCTGTTGATCGCGCTGGGCACCCGTTTCGACGACCGGGTGACGGGCAAGCTGGACTCGTTCGCCCCCGAGGCCAAGGTGATTCACGCCGACATCGACCCCGCCGAGATCGGCAAGAACCGGAATGCCGACGTGCCGATCGTGGGTGACGTCAAGGCCGTCATCACGGACCTGATCGAGGCGCTACGCCGTGACGGCACGATCGGTGCGATCAAGATCGACAACTGGTGGGAGTACCTGCGCGGGATCCAGTCGACGTTCCCGTTGAGCTACGGGCCGCAGAGTGACGGCAGCCTGTCGCCCGAGTACGTGATCGAGACGCTCGGAAAGATCGCCGGATCCGACGCCGTCTATGTCGCGGGGGTGGGTCAGCATCAGATGTGGGCAGCCCAGTTCATCTCCTACGAGAATCCCAAGACGTGGATCAACTCGGGCGGGCTGGGCACGATGGGCTTCGCGGTTCCCGCGGCGTTGGGCGCCAAGATGGGTCGTCCCGAGGCCGAGGTGTGGGCCATCGACGGGGACGGCTGCTTCCAGATGACCAACCAGGAGCTGGCGACCTGCGCGATCGAAGGAGTGCCCATCAAGGTCGCGGTGATCAACAACGGGAACCTGGGCATGGTCAGGCAGTGGCAGACCCTCTTCTACGAGGGTCGGTACAGCCAGACCGGACTGTCCACGCACTCGCATCGCATCCCGGACTTCGTCAAGCTGGCCGAGGCGCTCGGTTGCGTCGGACTGCGTTGCGAGCGTGAGGAAGACGTCGAAGACGTGATCAACCAGGCCAGGGCGATCAACGACCGGCCGGTGGTGATCGACTTCATCGTCGGCGCCGACGCCCAGGTGTGGCCGATGGTCGCGGCCGGGACCAGCAACGACGAGATCCAGGCGGCCAAGGGAATCCGGCCGCTGTTCGACAACGAAGAGGGACACGCATGAGCACCGCCACCCCGCGCACGCACACGCTGTCGGTGCTCGTCGAGGACAAGCCCGGTGTCCTGGCGCGTGTCGCGTCGCTGTTCTCCCGGCGCGGCTACAACATCCAGTCACTGGCTGTCGGCGCCACCGAGCACAAGAACCTGTCCCGGATGACCATCGTGGTCGATGTCGAGGACTCTCCGCTGGAGCAGATCACCAAGCAGCTCAACAAGCTGATCAACGTGATCAAGATCGTCGAGCAGGACGACGACAACTCCGTTTCCCGTGAGCTCGCGCTGATCAAGGTCCGCGCCGAGGCCGCCACCCGAAGCCAGGTGATCGAGGCGGTCAATCTGTTCCGTGCCAAGGTTGTCGACGTCTCCAACGAATCGCTGACCGTCGAGGCCACCGGCACCGCCGAGAAGATCGAAGCGCTGCTGCGCGTTCTGGAGCCCTACGGGATCCGCGAGATCGCGCAATCCGGCGTGGTGTCGCTGTCGCGGGGCCCCCGCGGTATCAGCACATCCAAGTGAGTATCAGCAAATCCAAGTAAGAAGCCCGAAAAAGAAGCAAGCCGAAAAGCAAAGACAAGAAGGAAGATTCAGAAGATGGCAGTTGAGATGTTCTATGACGACGACGCGGACCTGTCGATTATTCAGGGCCGTAAGGTCGGCGTCATCGGCTACGGCAGCCAGGGGCACGCGCACTCGCTGAGCCTGCGCGACTCGGGCGTTCAGGTGAAGGTCGGCCTCAAGGAGGGTTCGAAGTCCCGGGAGAAGGTGACCGAGCAGGGTTTGGAGGTCGATACCCCCGCAGAGGTCGCGAAGTGGGCCGACGTCATCACGCTGCTGGCGCCCGACACCGCGCAGGCCGACATTTTCAAGAACGACATCGAGCCGAACCTGAACGACGGTGACGCGCTGTTCTTCGGCCACGGCCTGAACATTCACTTCGACCTGATCAAGCCGCCGCCCAACGTGACGATCGGCATGGTCGCCCCCAAGGGCCCAGGGCACCTGGTGCGCCGCCAGTTCGTCGACGGCAAGGGCGTGCCGTGCCTGATCGCCGTCGACCAGGATCCGACGGGTGAGGGCGAGGCGCTGGCGCTGTCCTACGCCAAGGGCATCGGCGGCACCCGGGCCGGCGTCATCAAGACCACGTTCAAGGACGAGACCGAGACCGACCTGTTCGGTGAACAGGCCGTGCTGTGCGGTGGCACAGAGGAATTGATCAAGACCGGTTTCGAGGTCATGGTCGAGGCCGGCTATGCCCCCGAGCTCGCCTACTTCGAGGTGCTGCATGAGCTGAAGCTCATCGTGGACCTGATCTACGAGGGCGGCATCGCGCGGATGAACTACTCGGTGTCCGACACCGCCGAGTTCGGCGGATACCTGTCGGGGCCCCGGGTCATCGACGCCGACACCAAGAAGCGGATGGAGCAGATCCTGTCCGAGATCCAGGACGGCACGTTCGTCAAGCGGCTGGTCGCCAACGTCGAGGGCGGCAACAAGGAGCTGGAGAAGCTGCGCAAGGAGAACGCCGAGCACTCGATCGAGGTGACCGGCAAGAAGCTGCGTGACCTGATGAGCTGGGTGGATCGGCCGATCACCGAAACCGCCTGACACCTGACGCCGAAACCGACGTTTGGGCGCAAAAGTACGAGTACTTAGCGCCCTTTCGTCGGTTTCGCCAGGTGTGCGCGCGCCGATTCCGCGTCAGGGGGACAGTCGGCCCGCCACGGTAACGACCCGCGTCGCAAGGTGGTCCAACGCGGCGATGGTGGCGTCCTCGAGGTCGTTGCTGTTCGCCGGGCCGGTGACGTGGCTGACGCCGTAGGGATTGCCGTCGGCGAACTTCACGCCGTCGGTGTATCCCGGCGGGACGATGATGCCGCCGAAGTGCATGAGGGAGATGTACAGGCTCAGCAGGGTGGTCTCCTGGCCGCCGTGTGCGGTCTGCGACGACGTGAAGGCCGCGTAGACCTTGTCGGCAAGCTGACCCTTGGCCCACAGCCCGCCAAGAGAATCGAAGAACGCCCGAAACTGCGATGCCGGTGAACCGAATCGTGTTGGGGTGCCGAAGATTACCGCGTCGGCCCAGACGATGTCGTCGCCGGTGGCCGCGGGCAGATCCTTGGTGGCCGCGTAGTTCGCCGCCCATGCGGGATTCTGCGCGAACGATTCCGGGTCCCGCGTTTCGGCGATATGCCTGATGCGGACCTCCGCGCCTGCCGTCTCGGCGGCCGATGCGACGCGTGCAGCCATCGCGGTGCCGTGGCCGGTGGCGGAGTAGTAGATGAGGGCGAGTTTGGTGGTCATGGCACCAGACTAGGCAATTCGCGAATTCCGAACTCGCGGCGCAGCACGGTGCGGGCCGCGTAGTACCCGGCCATGCCGTGGACGCCGCCGCCTGGCGGGGCCGCCGATGAGCACAGGAAGGCCTTCGGGATCGGCGTCGACCAGGGGTTCCAGCGCAGCGCCGGCCCGGTGAGCGCACTGAGCATGTTGTTGCCGCCGACCCCGATGTCGCCGCCGACGAGGTTGGCGTTGTGCTCGGCCAGGTGCGAGGCCGGCACGCTGCGCACGCCGACCACCAGATCCCGGAAACCGGGTGCGAAGCGCTCGAAGATACCGGTGACCGTCTCGGCCATGTCCACCGCGGAGCCATGCGGAACGTGCGCGTAGGTCCACAGCGGCCGACGTCCCTGCGCGTCGAGGCGGGTGGGATCGGCCAGGTGGGGCAGCGCCGCGAGCACCATCGGCCACTCGGCGTGACGGCCCTCGGCAACGTCCTTTTCGGCCCGCGCCATCATGGTCCGGTCCCCACCCAGGTGCAGTGTCGGAGTCCGCGCCAAACGTGGATCCCGCCAAGGGATTTCATCGGACAGCACGAAGTCGACCTTCGCCACACCCGGCCCGTACCGATACCGGTGAAGGGTGTCGGCGTAGCGCGACGGCAGCTTGTCGCCGTAGATGCGCAACAGTGCGGTCGGAGCGGTGTCGTAGAGAACCACGCCGGAAGGCGGGCTGGTCACTTCCTCGCCGAGCACCAGTTGCCCGCCATGAGCCCGCAGATCCGCGATCAGCGCGTCCGGGATGGCCTGCGAGCCACCGACGGGGATCGGCCAGCCCACCGCATGCGCCAGCGTCGCCAGCATCAGGCCCGCGCCCGAGGCCACCAGCGACGGCATCCGCGAGATCGTGTGTGCCGCAACGCCGGTGAACAACGCCCTGGCGTCCTCACCGGCCAGAGTGCCCCACGCCGGGCTGCCTTGGAGGAGCAGGCGCGGCGCGACCCGCAGGGCCGCGGGGATGCTCGGCGGGATCGAACGCTTGTCGCCGAGCAGCAACCCGACCACGCCTGCGCTGTCCGCCGACAGCGGACCCAGCAGCCGCCGCCACGACGCGCCGTCGTCGAGTTCGGCACAGGTGCGAGCGATATCGCGGTAGCCGATCGCGGCGGCACGGCCCGGCAGCGGGTTGCCGTACGACACGTCGGGTACTGCCAGCTTCACACCCCGCGCGGGCAGATCGAACGCTGCGAAGAACGGCGACGCCAGTGCCAGCGGGTGCACGGCAGAGCAGATGTCATGTGACACCCCCGGGAACTCCGGGTCCGGGAGGGTGCGTGCGCCGCCACCGGCCGTCGACTGGGCCTCGATGACCTGAACCGAGAGGCCCGCTCTCGCGCAGATGACAGCGGCGGCCAAGCCGTTGGGTCCGCTGCCGACGACGGTGATGTCCACGCTTGTGATTCTCCCGCCCTCCACTGGGTCAATACTGCCCATTAGGCTGTCCGCGTGAGTTTGCCTGTTGTACTGATCGCCGACAAGCTGGCCGAATCGACCGTGGAAGCCCTCGGCGACAACGTCGAAGTCCGCTGGGTGGACGGGCCTGACCGGGAGAAGCTGCTGGCTGCGGTCGTCGATGCCGACGCGCTGCTGGTCCGTTCGGCCACCACCGTGGACGCCGAGGTCCTCGCCGCGGCACCGAAGCTGAAGATCGTCGCCCGCGCGGGTGTCGGCCTGGACAACGTCGATGTCGACGCCGCCACCGCGCGAGGCGTCCTGGTGGTCAACGCGCCGACGTCGAACATCCACAGCGCCGCCGAGCACGCGCTGGCGCTGCTGCTGTCGGCCGCACGCCAGATTCCTGCCGCCGACGCCACGCTGCGCGCCCACACCTGGAAGCGGTCGTCGTTCTCGGGTACCGAGATCTTCGGCAAGACCGTCGGGGTGGTGGGTCTCGGCCGCATCGGACAGCTGGTGGCTCAGCGGCTCGCCGCGTTCGGCGCGCACATCACGGCGTATGACCCGTACGTGTCGCAGGCCCGTGCCGCGCAGCTGGGCATCGAACTCCTGCCGCTCGACGAGCTCCTGGGGCGCGCCGACTTCATCTCGGTCCACCTGCCCAAGACCAAGGAGACGGCGGGGCTGATCGGTAAAGAGGCACTGGCCAAGACCAAGCCCGGAGTGATCATCGTCAACGCCGCCCGCGGCGGACTGATCGACGAGGCGGCGCTCGCCGAAGCCATCGCCGGCGGACACGTCCGCGGTGCTGGGCTCGACGTGTTCTCCACCGAGCCATGCACCGACAGTCCGCTGTTCGAGCTGCCACAGGTGGTGGTGACGCCGCATCTGGGCGCCTCAACCGCCGAGGCGCAGGACCGGGCGGGCACCGACGTCGCGGCCAGCGTCGCGCTCGCGCTGGCGGGGGAGTTCGTGCCGGACGCCGTCAACGTCGGCGGCGGCGTCGTCGGCGAAGAGGTGGCGCCCTGGCTCGACCTGGTCCGCAAGCTCGGCCTGCTCGTCGGTGTGCTGTCCAGCGAGCTACCGGTGTCGCTGTCGCTGCAGGTGCGTGGGGAGCTGGCCGCCGAAGAGGTCGACGTGCTCAAGCTGTCGGCCCTGCGCGGCCTGTTCTCGGCGGTGATCGAGGACCAGGTCACCTTCGTCAACGCACCGGCGCTGGCAGCCGAGCGGGGAGTGGAGGCGTCGATCGCCACCGCGCCGGAGAGCCCCAACCACCGCAGCGTGGTCGACGTGCGCGCGGTCGGAGGGGACGGATCCACGGTGAACGTCGCGGGCACGCTGTCGGGACCGCAGCTGGTCGAGAAGATCGTTCAGATCAACGGCCGCAACCTCGATCTGCGCGCCGAGGGCGTCAACCTGATCATCAACTACGACGACCAGCCCGGCGCGCTGGGCAAGATCGGCACCCTCCTTGGGAGCGCGGGAGCCAACATCCTTGCCGCACAACTCAGTCAGGACGCCGAAGGTCCGGGGGCGACGATCATGCTGCGGCTGGACGGGCCGGTGCCCGCCGATGTTCTGTCGGCCATCGGTCGCGACGTCAACGCTATGACGCTGGAAGTGGTGGATTTATCATGAAACTGGCGGTGATCGCCGGCGACGGCATCGGCCCGGAAGTCATCGGCGAGGCGCTCAAGGTGCTCGACGCGGTACTGCCCGGCGTACAGAAGACCGAGTACGACCTCGGTGCCCGGCAGTATCACGCGACGGGCGAAGTGCTGCCCGACTCGGTACTCGGTGAGCTCAAGGCTTCTGACGCGATCCTGCTCGGTGCGATCGGAGACCCGTCGGTGCCCAGCGGACTGCTCGAACGCGGTCTGCTGCTGCGTGTCCGGTTCGAGCTGGACCATCACATCAACCTGCGCCCGGGTCGGCTCTATCCGGGAGTGCAGAGCCCGCTGGCCGGAAACCCGGAGATCGATTTCGTCGTTGTCCGCGAAGGCACCGAGGGGCCCTATACCGGCACCGGGGGCGCTATCCGCGTCGGCACGCCACACGAGATCGCCACCGAAGTGAGCGTCAACACCGCCTACGGGGTGCGTCGGGTCGTGCAGGACGCGTTCGGACGGGCACAGCAGCGGCGCAAGCACCTGACTCTGGTGCACAAGAACAACGTGCTCACCTTCGCCGGGTCGCTGTGGTGGCGCACCGTGCAGTCGGTGGCGCCCGAATATCCCGACGTCGAGGTGGCCTACCTGCACGTCGACGCCGCGACCATCTACCTGGTCACCGACCCGGGCCGGTTCGACGTCATCGTCACCGACAACCTTTTCGGCGATATCATCACCGACCTCGCTGCGGCGGTGTGCGGCGGCATCGGGCTGGCGGCCAGCGGCAACATCGATGCCACGCGGACGCATCCGTCGATGTTCGAGCCGGTGCACGGCAGTGCTCCCGACATCGCGGGCCAAGGCATTGCCGATCCGACGGCGGCCGTCATGTCGGTGGCACTGCTGCTGGCGCATGTGGGCGAACTCAGCGCAGCGGCACGGGTCGACAAGGCCGTCGAGGAACATCTCGCGACGCGAGGTGACGCGTCGCTGTCGACATCCGCAGTGGCCGACCGGATCCTGGGGAAGCTGTAGGTACCGGCGGGGGATTCGCGTCGCTGCCCCGGCAGTGCTGGTTGTTCGCGACCGGCTCGTCGCTCTTCGCGCTGGCCACCGCTCCGGGGTTCCCGGGGTGGGCCGGCGCGGGCGCGGCCAACATCCTGTGCTTCGTCGGCTCATGGTTCTTCACCACCGCGGCATGGATGCAGCTGGCGCTCTCCGACCCGTCCTCGCGTACCGAACGGTATTCGGCTGCAGTGCAGTTCGCGGGGACTGTGCTGTTCAATGTCAGCACCGGTGCCGCAGTGTGGGCGCATGCGGTCACGGCCGAACGACGATACGTGTGGGCTCCCGACGCGACCGGCTCGCTGGCGTTCCTCATCAGTGGCGCGCTGGGAATGGTCGCGGTCGCGGCGACGGTCGGGCTGATCGAACTCCGGTCACGGGACTGGATCGCGGGTGCGGTCAACCTGATCGGTTGCGTGGCGTTCGGTGTGTCGGCGCTCGCCGCATTCGTCAGGAAAACCGGGGTGACAGCCGACGAGTGGTTGGCCAACCTCGGCACGTTCATCGGTGCGCTGTGCTTCCTGGTGGCCGCGCTGGTGGCGCTGCCTCGTTCGCATCACCCGGGTTGACGGCGCATCAGATCACTTCTGGTGCACCGACTCGACCGTGTAGAGGTGTGGATCGAACGCCGAGGCGATCTCGGCGGCGGCTGACATGTGCTCGCGGGCAGCAGGATCGGCCTGCATCGCGAAAAACGCAGCGGCACTGTCCCATTGCGCGTAGTTGACGACGCGCGTGCGGTCGGTGCTCTGATGAATGCTGGCCGATCGGAAGCCCGGCAGATGCCGCATCACCTCAGCGGTGGCGTGACTCAGCAGGTCGGTCAGTTCCTGTGCGCGGTCGGGTTCGACGGTGAACACGTTGATCAGGGTGGCGTAGGAGCTGTTCTGCTCGATGACGGGCACGGTCTTCTCCTTGTCAGGTTCCTTACATATTCGACCGTACACCTATGTAAGGTTCCTGTCATGGAGACATCCGAAACCGAGGCCACCGTCGGCTATCTGGTCAAGCGAGTACAGCAATCGCTGCGGCGCCGCTGTGACGCCGCGCTGCGTCCCACCGGGGTGACGATGGCCCAGTACGCCGCGCTGCGCGCGCTGGCCGATCACCCGGACGCCTCGGCATCCGACCTCGCCCGGCTGTGCTTCGTCACCCGGCAGTCGGCTCAGGATCTGGTGGCCGCTCTGCGGACGGCTGGATTCGTAACGACCGTGGATAAGGCCCGGGTCGGGCGCGCCCGAGCGCTGGAACTGACCGCTCAGGGCAGGAAGCGGCTCACCGCCGCCCATCGTGCGGTGCTGGCAGTCGATGAGGCGATGACCGAAGGCTTGCCGGCGACGGCACGCCGTCAGCTCGTCGCATCGCTGCTCCAGTGTGCGGAGAGCCTCGAGGCCGACGCTTAGCGGCGCCGTGCCACCGGTACGGCCGGGATCGCCATGAGGGGGAGTAGCGCGCACACCGCGAAGGCCACCGGGTAGCCGGCGATGCCGATCAGGCCGCCGATCAGCGGCGGCGCGACACCGGCGGTGAGCAACTGGCTGGTGTTCTGGGTGCCCAGCGCCCGGCCGCTCCAGAACGGGCCGGCGATCTCCGCGATGGCGGTGAAGGCCAAACCGTTGTCCGACACCGTGACCACCGATGCCACGATCACCAACGCGATGCTCAACGGCGAGTTGATCCAGTCGGTGAGGGCGAGCAGCGCCATGGACGCGGCCGCGGCGAAGGCGATGATCCGGATCGGCCTCAGTCGCGCGCTGAGCACGCCACCGGAGCGCTTCACCAGTGCATCCGACCAGCGGCCGGCGGCGATGCGCCCGCCCGCGCCGAGGACCTGAGCCACGGTGACCAACAACCCCGCCGACCCCGGCGACCATCCGTGTTCACTGATCATCCACACCAGGGTGAACGTCCAGACCACAACCTGGGGCACCACAAGCAGCACCGATACCAGGTGGATGCGAAACAGCAGAGAGGAATTGCGGTATGGGTTGGCGAGATCCGCTTCGGCGGCCTCGGCGCGCGGCGGCCGCGTCGGATCCACCACTGCCACCGCACATATCACCGCCGAAGCCGCGCACACGATCGCGGGAAACATCAGCGCCCCCGACACTCCGTGATGCTCGGCCACCCGGGGGATGACCAGCGCGCCGAGGCCCACTCCCAATGGTTGGGCGGTCTGCCGGATCCCCATCACGAGTCCGCGCTGCTCGGCGGCGAACCACCCGACAACCAGTCGCCCGCTGGCGACGTTGCTGCTCGCGGCCGCCATTCCGCCGACGAACAGAAACGCCGCCACGGCGACCAGTGAATCCACCGACGCCGCTGCGAACGCGGCGGCAGCGGTGAGCGCGGAACCCAGCGACAACACGAAGCGTTCGCCGACGCGGTCGACGACATACCCCCAGGCGATCAGCGTCACCACCATGCCGAGGCTGGGCATGGCCGATATCAGGCCCGCCTGGGCCAGGTCGAGGCCGCGCTCCCGGTGAAGGGTGGGGATGAGGAATGCCACACCGTTGATGAAGACGTTTGCGCACAGCGTCGCCGACAGTGCGATCACCAGCATCGACCAGCGCCTGACGGTGGTGATGGACGAAACGGCCACGGCTCCATCGTCGCATAGGTGTCTCATGATGCTGAATCAGCTTCTCAAATGGTGAGATAGGGCTGGTGGCCGGATGCGGTGCCGATCGGCTCGACTGGGACGGGCACTACGCTGAGGCAATGCGTCTCGGCCGAATCGCCAGTCCCGATGGAGTCGCCTTCGTCAGCATCGAAGGCGACCCGAGCGAGGCAATCTGCAAGGAGATCGCCGAGCACCCGTTCGGCAACCCGACGTTCACCGGCCGGACCTGGCCGCTGGCCGACGTCCGGCTGCTGGCTCCCATCCTGGCCAGCAAGGTGGTCTGCATGGGCAAGAACTACGCCGCCCACGCCGCGGAGATGGGCGGGACCGCGCCCGAGGATCCGGTGATCTTCCTCAAGCCGAACACCGCGATCATCGGCCCCCATACGCCGATTCAATTGCCCGCCGATGCCCACCCCGTACATCACGAAGGCGAGCTGGCCGTCGTGATCGGCCGGCCCTGCAAGGACGTTCCCGCATCCCGGGCCGCCGAGAACATCCTGGGTTACACCATCGCCAACGACGTTTCGGCGCGCGATCAGCAGGAGAAGGACGGGCAGTGGATGCGGGCCAAAGGCCACGACACCTTCTGTCCGGTGGGGCCGTGGATCGTCACGGACCTGGATCCCAGCGATCTGGACCTGCGCACCGAGGTGAACGGGCAGACGCGTCAGGATTCCAATACCGCGCTGATGATCCACGACGTCGGCGCCATCATCGAGTGGGTCTCTGCGGTGATGACCCTGCTCCCCGGTGATCTGATCCTCACAGGCACACCCGAAGGTGTCGGCCCGATCGAGGACGGAGACACCGTCAGCATCACCATCTCGGGGATCGGCACACTCACCAATCCTGTTGCTCGCAAAGGACTTAAAGGAAGCCAGTGACCGACTCCAACGTCCGCGTCAGATTCTGTCCTTCACCGACCGGCATACCCCACGTCGGGCTGATCCGCACCGCGTTGTTCAACTGGGCGTACGCCCGGCACACCGGCGGCACGTTCGTCTTCCGGATCGAGGACACCGACGCCCAGCGTGACAGCGCGGACAGCTATGCCGCGCTTCTGGATGCGTTGCGCTGGCTGGGCCTGGATTGGGACGAGGGCCCCGAGGTCGGTGGGCCCTACGAGCCGTATCGGCAGTCGCAACGTTCCGCGCTCTATCGCGAGGTCCTCGACAAGCTCGTCGCGGCAGGCGAGGCCTACGAGGCGTATTCGACCGCCGAGGAGGTCGAGGCCCGGCACCTGGCGGCCGGTCGCAATCCGAAGCTCGGCTATGACAACTTCGACCGTGACTTGACCGAGGAGCAGCGCGCCGCCCTCCGTGCCGGGGGGCGCAACCCGGTGCTGCGCCTGCGGATGCCCGACGCCGACCTGTCCTGGAACGATCTGGTGCGCGGCGAGACGACCTTCCCCGCGGGCTCGGTACCCGACTTCGCGTTGACGCGCGGCAGCGGAGACCCGTTGTACACCTTGGTCAATCCGGTCGACGACGCACTGATGAAGATCACCCATGTGCTGCGCGGTGAGGACATCATGCCGTCCACCCCGCGTCAGATCGCGCTGTACCAGGCGCTGATCCGGATCGGGGTCGCCGAGCAGGTGCCCCAGTTCGCACATCTGCCAAGTGTTCTGGGGGACGGCAACAAGAAGCTCTCGAAACGTGACCCGCAGTCCAACCTGTTCCTGCACCGCGACCGTGGCTTCGTTCCCGAAGGTCTGCTGAACTATCTTGCGCTGCTCGGCTGGGGGATCGCCGACGATCACGACGTGTTCAGCCTCGAGGAGATGGTCGCCGCGTTCGACGTGGCCGACGTCAACTCGAATCCGGCGCGCTTCGATCAGAAGAAGGCCGACGCGATCAATGCCGAGCACATCCGGCTGCTCGCCGCAGACGACTTCGCGGCGCGGCTGAAGGCGTTCTTCGCCGTCCACGGCCATGACACCGGTCTCGACGATTCCCAGTTCGCCGAGGCGGCGACGCTGGTGCAGACCCGGATCGTGGTGCTCGGCGACGCCTGGGATCTGCTCAAGTTCCTCGACGACTCGGCGTTCGGGCTCGACGAGAAGGCGGCCGCCAAGGAGCTGCGCGAAGACGCGGCGCCGGTGCTGAGCGCTGCACTGGCCGCGCTCGAGGCGGTCTTGCAGTGGAACACCGCGCAGATCGAGGAGGCGCTGAAGTCCGCCCTGGTGGACCGTCTCGAACTCAAACCCCGCAAGGCGTTCGGTCCTGTCCGGGTTGCCGTCACCGGTTCGTCGGTCAGTCCACCGCTCTTCGAGTCGCTGGAACTGCTCGGCCGGGACCGCAGCCTGGACCGGCTGCGGTCCGGCCGCGACCGCGCCGCCGCGGCATCCAGGGAGGCGTGAGAAATGCACCGCGGAATCTTTGGTAGTGTGCTCGTCGGCCCGCCAGAAGGCGCAACGCGGCATCGCTGCGGTGCGTAGGGTCGAAAAACAGCTTGCGACCAGCGGTTACAAGCAGCCAATGGGGTATGGTGTAATTGGCAACACAGCGGTTTCTGGTACCGCCATTCTAGGTTCGAGTCCTGGTACCCCAGCCAGTGCAGCGATTAGGTCAACATTCTCACCTGAGCTATGCTGACGCTCCGAAAATAGTTCTAGCCCCCGTCGTCTAGCGGCCTAGGACGCCGCCCTCTCACGGCGGTAGCGTGGGTTCGAATCCCATCGGGGGTACAAGTCGGCGCAGAATCCAGATCTCGGGTTCTGCGCATATTTCGTATCTGCGCCACGTGCTCCGCCGATACTTGGTCCACCGCCCCAACGTCGAGGTACGGCGGTGCGACGTCACGTCCGACGAGTTCGAGCCGGGGTCATATGATCTCGTTCACAGTCGCGCCGTGGTGATGCATATGGCCGACCCACTTGCCGTGCTGCGCCGCCTTGCCACCGCGCTGCGTCCCAGCGGCGGGCTGGTCATCGAGGATCCTGACTACGGCACCGTAGAAGCCCTCGATCCGGAACATCCGTTAACGGTGGCCTTCGACACCTGCTACCGCGCGCGCGAGGCCTTTCTTGCGGAAGCGAAGGTGATGGACCTTCGCTACGGCCGCACGTTGCCACGGCACATGGACTCGCTGGGCCTCGTGGACATGGGGAATTTGGGGCCGCGCGCCGAGTTAGCGGCTGCGGTTCTCAGAGCCGGCGGGTCAGCGCGTCGGCGGCGGCCACGAGATCGGCGGCCCACCGGGCGCCGGGGCGCCGCCCCATCCGGTCGATCGGCCCCGACACCGAGACCGCTGCGATCACCGCGCCGCGCCCGTCGCGGACCGGGGCGGACACACTGGCCACTCCGGGTTCACGCTCTGCTGCGCTCTGCGCCCATCCCCGCTTACGAACCTCGGTGAGGGTGCGGTCGGTGAAGGTCGCGGTCGGCAGCACCGATTGCTGGGTCGCCGTATCGGCATAGGCAAGCAGTACTTTGGCGCCGGATCCGGCGTTCATCGGCAGACGCGTCCCGACCGGGACCGTATCGCGAAGTCCGGCAGGTGGTTCGAGGGCCGCGACGCAGATGCGCGCGGTGCCCTCGCGCCGGTACAGCTGCACGCTCTCTCCGGTGAGCTCTCGCAGTCGCGGTAGCACCACCGCGCCTGCCGACAGCAGCGGATCGTTGATATGGCCGGCGAGTTCGGTGAGAGCGGGGCCAAGGCGCCATTGCCCGTCGCCGTCACGGGCCAGAAGCCGGTGCACTTCCAGCCCGACGGCGAGTCGGTGTGCCGTCGCCCGCGGCAGGTCGGTGCGTTCGCACAGATCCGCAAGGCCGCACGGGGACTGGGCCACGGCATGGAGCACCCCCACCGCTTTGTCCAGCACGCCGATACCGCTATCCTGTCTCACAAGGAGATACTAGCGTCCCAGATTGTGAGATAGTCAAGATGGTCATCGCGAACCAGCCCCGTACGCTCGCCGAGAAGGTGTGGAGCGATCATGTCGTCGTTCCCGGCCCCGGCGAGGGTGCCGCGCGGCAACCGGATCTGATCTACATCGACCTGCACCTCGTCCACGAGGTGACCAGCCCCCAGGCTTTCGACGGGTTGCGACTGGCCGGCCGTCCGGTCCACCGGCCGGATCTGACGATCGCCACCGAGGACCACAACGTGCCGACGATCGATATCGATCAGCCGATCGCCGACCCGGTATCACGGATCCAAGTGGAGACCCTCCGCCGCAATTGCGAGGAGTTCGGCATCAGGCTGCACCCGATGGGCGACGCCGAGCAGGGCATCGTGCACATCATCGGCCCGCAACTCGGGCTGACCCAACCCGGCATGACCGTCGTGTGCGGCGACAGCCACACCTCGACCCACGGCGCGTTCGGCGCACTGGCGATGGGTATCGGCACTTCAGAGGTCGAGCATGTGCTCGCCACCCAGACCCTGTCACTGCGGCCTTTCAAGACCATGGCGGTCAACGTCGACGGCGTGTGCCGGCCGGGGTCAGCGCGAAGGACATCATCCTCGCCGTGATCGCCAAGATCGGCACCGGCGGGGGCCAGGGGTACGTCATCGAGTACCGCGGCAGCGCCATCGAATCGCTGTCGATGGAAGGTCGGATGACCGTCTGCAACATGAGCATCGAGGCGGGCGCCCGCGCGGGAATGATCGCGCCCGACGAGACGACGTTCGAGTTCCTGCGTGGCCGGCCCCATGCCCCCAAAGGCGCCGACTGGGACGCCGCTGTCGCCGCGTGGAGCCAGTTGCGGACCGACGACGGCGCCGAATTCGACACCGAGGTCTACATCGATGCATCGACACTGAGTCCGTTCGTGACCTGGGGAACCAACCCGGGCCAGGGCGTTCCACTGGCCGGTTCGGTCCCCGACCCTGAGTTGATGTTCGACGACGGGCAACGTCAGTCCGCCGAAAAGGCGTTGACCTACATGGACCTTCGGGCCGGTACCGCGATGCGCGACATTTCGGTGGACACGGTGTTCGTCGGCTCCTGCACCAACGGCCGGATCGAGGATCTGCGGGTGGTCGCCGACGTGCTGCGCGGACGCAAGGTGGCCGACGGCGTCCGGATGCTGGTCGTCCCCGGCTCGATGCGGGTGCGCGCCCAGGCCGAATCCGAAGGCCTGGGTGAGATCTTCACGGCCGCGGGTGCCGAATGGCGGCAGGCCGGCTGCTCGATGTGCCTCGGTATGAACCCCGACCAGCTCTCGCCGGGGGAGCGGTGCGCCTCGACGTCCAACCGCAATTTCGAGGGCAGGCAAGGAAAGGGAGGGCGCACGCACCTGGTGTCGCCGGCGGTTGCCGCGGCGACCGCGGTGCGCGGCACGCTCTCCTCCCCGGCCGACCTACCAACAGTGACGAACCCCTGAATCAAGCACTGACACCCACGACAGGAGACTGTGATGGAAGCCTTCCGCACTCACACCGGGATCGGAGTGCCCCTGCGCCGCTCGAATGTCGACACCGATCAGATCATTCCCGCGGTCTACTTGAAGCGGGTGACCCGAACAGGATTCGAGGACGGTCTCTTCGCGGCGTGGCGCAACGATCCGTCGTTCGTCCTCAATCTGGCGCCTTTCGACAGAGGCTCCGTCTTGGTCGCCGGACCGGATTTCGGCACCGGCTCGTCTCGAGAGCATGCCGTCTGGGCGCTCATGGACTTCGGATTCCGGGTGGTGATCTCGTCCCGGTTCGCCGACATCTTCCGGGGCAACGCAGGCAAGGCCGGGCTTCTCGCGGCAGAAGTCGCACAGGATGATGTGGAATTGTTGTGGAAACTCATCGAGCAGCAGCCCGGTCTGGAAATCACTGTGAATCTTCAAGATCGGACCGTCGCCGCGGGAACGGTCATGGTGCCGTTCAACATTGACGACTACACCGGCTGGCGGCTGCTCGAAGGACTCGACGATATAGGCCTTACGCTGCGGAAAAGCGATCAAATCGAGGAATACGAGGCCAAGCGTCCGAGCTGGAAACCCCGGACTTTGCCGGCCTGAGAGGCGGGTCTGGCGGCCGAAACGCCCCACTCCGAACCCCTTTTCGCGGTGCCTGGCAGGAGGCCAAGGGCGGCAAGCGGATTGAAAATAGTTCGCTGGCTTTGCCTGAAATTGCGCGTGGCTCTTGGAAATCAGCAGCCATTGGGTTTACCGTGTCCACTAGTCGGTTCAAAGAGGACCACTGGTATTCGGAGGTTTGCATGAACAAAGCAGAGCTCATCGACGTACTCACGGAGAAATTGGGCTCGGATCGTCGGCAGGCGACCGCGGCGGTTGAGAATGTCGTTGACACTATCGTGCGCGCGGTTCACAAGGGTGAGAGCGTGACCATCACCGGCTTCGGCGTTTTCGAACAGCGTCGTCGTGCCGCCCGCGTTGCGCGCAATCCGCGCACCGGGGAGACGGTCAAGGTCAAGCCCACCTCCGTGCCTGCGTTTCGCCCCGGCGCTCAGTTCAAGGCCGTTGTCTCTGGCGCACAGAAGCTTCCAGCGGACGGCCCTGCGGTGAAGCGCGGGGTCACGGCGGGCAGCACCGCGCGTAAGGCCGTCAAGAAGGCTGTGGTCAAGAAGGCTGTGGCCAAGAAGGCTGCGCCGGCGGTCAAGAAGGCTGTGGTGAAGAAGGCTGTGGCCAAGAAGGCTGCGCCGGCGGTCAAGAAGGCTGTGGTGAAGAAGGCTGTGGCCAAGAAGGCTGCGCCGGCGGTCAAGAAGGCCGTGGTGAAGAAGGCTGCGGCCAAGAAGGCTGCGCCGGCGGTCAAGAAGGCCGTGGTGAAGAAGGCTGCGGCCAAGAAGGCTGCGCCGGCGGTCAAGAAGGCCGTGGTGAAGAAGGCTGTGGCCAAGAAGGCTGCCCGGCGGCCAAGAAGGCGTCGCAAGTAGTAGTCAGGGCATCAAACGCGCCGCGGGTCGACTAGACCCGCGGCGTCTTTGTGTGTCGAGGTATCGCTACCGCGCGGGTCGGCGGACCGGGGTAGATGAATTCATTTGCGGCGTCACTTGTTCGGGGCCAGCGGGCTGCCGAAGTGGTCGGCGGCGATCAGCCGGCCGTCGGCCAACGACATCACCCACGTGCTGCCCTTGCGGTTGCGTGACCTGTCGGGCCGCACCCCGTCGCGCTCACACCACCATGCGATGATGTCGGGAATCACCCTTCCCTGAGTGCATATCACCGGGTTGACCGACGACGCAGCGATCTCGAGAATGCGGTGGCGTGCGGCCTTACGGTTGTCTGCGTAGGCCTCTTCGGTGAGCTCAGGCTCATTGCCGATGGTCACGCCCAGCTCCTCGGCCAGCGGATCCAGCGTTTGCGCACACCGTACCCGGTCGGCCGCGAAAAGTTCGCCCGCGCCGAACGAGAGCAGCTGCCCGACAAGCGACTCGGCCTGAGCCCGACCGTGCTTGTCGAGGGGACGCTGTCGGTCGTCGCCCTTGTATCTGGCTTTGCTTCCCGCCGTGGCATGTCGAACGATCATCACCGTCTGGGTGTCGGCAGGCAGTTTCAAGAATCGGCGCAGCACCTTGCGATCGTTCGGATAGGTCAATGCCGTCATCGCCTGGTCGGCCGGCAGCCATCGGAGTTCGTCGACCTCGTCGTTGACGCTGAACTCTCCACTGACGCAACGCGCCGCCCAATAGCGCACCTTCTTGACGCCCTGCTCCACGGGATAGCTCACCGTCGTGAGCCGTCGACCGAGATGCGCGCGAAAGCCCGTCTCCTCCTCGATCTCGCGGACCGCGGTCACAGGTTCCGTCTCGCCGGGATCGACTTTGCCCTTGGGAAGCGACCAGTCGTCGTAACGGGAGCGGTGGATCACCGCGATCTCCAGCCCGCCCGTGCAATCCTGGGGCCGCCACAATACGGCGCCTGCAGCGAGAATCGGCGTCTTCACCACGGCCGCATCCGGTCGGCTCTCCTTCGGCACGTCAACTCCTGCGGGTCATCCGGCTTCGGAATCGGCTACGGATGGCGGTGGCGTTCCATCATCGACATCTGATGATCGCGCACCGTCTGCCCCTCCTGGGGTGACGCCGTCCAGTGCCCGTCGGCGCCGAGCTCCCAGCAGCGAGTCCTCGGGTCTGTCGCCGATTCGAAGATGTCGTTCATTTGTGCGGTGAGTCGCGGATCCTTAACCTGCGCCATCACTTCCACGCGCCGGTCGAGATTACGATGCATCATGTCGGCGCTGCCGATCCAGTATTCGTCGAGGGCGCGGAAGTGAATGATCCGCGAGTGCTCGAGAAACCGGCCGAGAATCGAGCGCACCTTGATGTTCTCGGAGTAGTCGGGAGCCCCCGGGCGCAACGCACAGATCCCCCGGACCACGACCTCCACCCGCACGCCGGCCTGCGACGCCCGGTAGAGCGAGTCGATGACCTGCTCGTCCACCAACGCGTTGGCCTTCATCCGAATCCGGCCCTCGGCACCGTCACGGGTCGCGGCGATCTCGCGTTCGATCCGCTCGATGATGCCCCTGCGCACGCCGTACGGAGCGACCAGCAGATTGCGGTAGGACTCCTTGCGCGAGTAGCCCGTCAGCGAATTGAACAGATCGGTGAGGTCGGCGCCGATGTCGGGCGCGGCGGTCAACAGGCCGATGTCCTCGTACAGTCGCGCGGTCTTGGGGTTGTAGTTGCCGGTGCCGACATGGCAGTACCGCCGGATCATCGAGCCTTCGCGGCGCACCACCAGACAGGTCTTGCAGTGTGTCTTCAAGCCGATGAGCCCGTAGACCACGTGCACGCCCGCCTGTTCCAGTGCGCGCGCCCACTTGATGTTGGCCTGCTCGTCGAACCTGGCCTTGATCTCGACGAGCGCGACCACCTGCTTGCCTGCTTCGGCGGCGTCGATGAGCGCGTTGACGATCGGTGAGTCGCCCGACGTGCGGTACAGCGTCTGCTTGATCGCCAGCACGTTGGGATCGGCGGCGGCCTGCTCGATGAAGCGCTGCACGGTGGTGGAGAACGAATCGTACGGGTGGTGCACCAGAACGTCGCCGTCGCGAAGCGTCGAGAAGATGCTCTTCGGCGTCTCACGTTCACCGAACGCCGGCGGAGTGGCGGGGACGAACGGCGGGTCCTTCAGCGCGGGCCGGTCGACGCCGTAGACCTGCCAGAGCGACGAAAGGTCCAACAGCCCCGGGACTTCGACGACATCTCCTGGTGCGACGTCGAGTTCGCGCAGCAACAGCTCGAGCATGCCCTCGGTCATGTCGTCGGAGACCTCGAGCCGCACGGGGGAGCCGAAGCGGCGACGGGCCAACTCGCGCTCCAGGGCCTGCAGCAGGTCTTCGTCGCGGTCCTCCTCCACCTCGAAATCCGCGTTGCGGGTGATCCGGAACGCGTGGTGCTCGACGATCTCCAGGCCGGGGAACAGCACCGGCAGGAATGCGGCGATCAACTCTTCCATCGGAAGGAAGCGCACCACCTCAGGAGTGCCTTCGCGGCTGGAGAGCTCCACGAAGCGGTCGACGTTGTCGGGCACCTTGATTCGGGCGAAGTGCTGACCGCCGTCGTCGGGGTGTTTGACGGTGATGGCCAGGTTCAGGCTCAGGCCGCTGACGAAGGGGAACGGGTGTGCCGGGTCGACCGCCAACGGCGTCAGGACCGGGAACACCTGCTCGTGGAAGTATGTGGAAAGCCGCCCGCGTTCGGCATCGTCGAGCTCGGACCACGTCACGATGATGATGCCCTCATCGGCCAGCGCGGGCCGGACCGAGTCGAGGAACACGTGCGAATGGCGGCTGGCGATCTGCTGGGTGCGCTCGCTGATCCGTCGCAGCTGCTCCCGCGGCGACAGACCGTCCGCCGACCGGACGGAAAGTCCCATCTCGTCACGTCGCTTCAGGCCGGCGACGCGGACCATGTAGAACTCGTCGAGGTTGGAGGCGAAGATCGCCAGGAACTTCGCGCGTTCCAGCAGAGCCAGCGACGGATCGGCCGCAAGCGCGAGCACCCGGGCGTTGAAGTCGAGCCAGCTCAATTCGCGGTTGAGGTACCGATCCTCGGGCAGCGGGTTGTCGACGGTGGGTGACGTCGCCGCAGGCGGCGCTTCCGGTGCCGCATCAGCCGAGTCCGCGATCACCGGCAGGACGGCCGCCGCCTCCGATGTGTCCGAGTCGTCGGGTCGGGTCTGGGCTTCGGTCATCTCTGGAATGATTCCCTATCGACGGGTGGTCCTGCTACCGAGTGGGGTTATCCGGGCGCCGCGGTGTTTTCTTGACGCCGATGGCCCGTGCCGTCGCCGACCCCACACCCAGACCGCGGGCCACGAGCAGGTCGTCGGGTGTGTCGATGTCACAGCGCATCCCCGGCCAGGCGCCTGTCAGCTCGATCGCCCCCGAACGACGATGGCGCTCTGCGGAGTGAGCGCCGAAGCGCGGATCGAGTGCCGCCCCGAAGGAGAACAACGCGGAGGTGCCGGTGCCGTGTCGATCGGTGACGAAGCTGCGTGGCTGACTCCGCGCGGCGGCGATGGCCTCAGCGAGTTCGTGGGTCTGCAGTGCCGGTAGATCGCCCTGCAGCGCAACGACGTTCGCGGTGTCGCGGCGCACCATGGCCTCGGCCGCCAGCAGAGCGTTGTTCAGGGGGTCGCAATGACCTTCGGGTGTCGGGTCGGTGAGCACCAGAGCGCCCAGACCTCTGGCGGCTGCCGCGGCTGTCTCGTCAGGAGTGACGATGATCACCGACTGCAACACCGTCACCGCAGAGGCGGCGTTGATCGTGTCGACCAGCATGGCCAGCACGATGTTCTCCCGGGTCGCCGCCGAAAACACCGGTGCCAGTCGTGTCTTGGCCGCGGTGAGCCGCTTCACCGCGATCACCAGGCCGATGTCGGCGCCCGGAGCGCGGCGACGCAGGGCCGAGATGCTCGCAGTGCCGTTGTTCATGCCGCTCACAGCGCCATCCTGCCAGCCGATGTTCCCGGCTAGGGTGAAGCCGTGGTCGAGGCGGCGGTGATGGGTGCCGGGGCGTGGGGGACAGCCCTCGCCAAAGTGTTGGCGGATGCCGGCAACAGTGTGACGCTGTGGGCCCGTCGGCCTGAACTGGCCGACGAGATCAACCGCACCCATCGAAGCGCCGACTACCTCGACGCTCCGCTTCCCGAGTCCATCCGCGCCACCAGCGACTACGCCGAAGCGCTCGACGGCGCGTGCACGGTGCTGCTGGCGGTGCCGTCGCAGACGCTGCGCGGCAATCTCACTCGGTGGAAGGACGCCATCGGTGCCGACGCCACCCTGGTGAGCCTGGCCAAAGGCATAGAGTTGGACACGCTGATGCGGATGAGTCAGGTGATCGTCCAAGTGACCGGTGTCGACCCGTCGCGGGTTGCTGTCGTCACCGGACCGAACCTGGCCAGCGAGATCGCGGAGGAACAGCCCGCCGCAACCGTCGTCGCCTGCAGCGACTCGGGCAGGGCGGTGACGATTCAGCGGGCGCTGTCCACGGGCTACTTCCGGCCTTACACCAACGCCGACGTGATCGGCGCCGAAATCGGCGGCGCGTGTAAGAACGTCATCGCTCTCGCCTGCGGCATGGCCGCGGGTGTGGGGTTGGGGGAGAACACGGCGGCCGCGATCATCACCCGTGGTTTGGCTGAGATCATGCGGCTCGGAATCGCGTTGGGAGGCAAGCCGGCCACGCTGGCCGGGCTCGCCGGCATCGGCGATCTCGTGGCGACGTGCATGTCGCCGCACTCACGCAACCGGTCCTTCGGGGAACGGTTGGGCAAGGGGGGCACCATGGAGGCCGCGCTGGCCGCGACCGGAGGTCACGTCGCCGAGGGCGTCACGTCGTGTAGATCGGTGATGGCGCTGGCATCCAGCTATGACGTCGAGATGCCGCTCACCGAGGCGGTGCACGGCGTGTGTCACAGGGCTCGGTCCGTCGACGACGCGGTGGCACTGCTGCTCGGCCGCACCACCAAGCCGGAGTAGAGAGGTGACCGGTACGTACGGCGATTCCACCCGCAGCATCAAAGCTGTTGATTCAGAAGCTGTTCCGGGAGCCCCCGTGGCGCCACCCCCGGTACCCGCTTCCGCGTATCACATTCCCCCCGACGAAGACGATTCGCTGGACAGCTACGGTCGCCGGTCCAATCCGACGTGGCGGCAACTGGAATCGGCACTCGCGCAACTCGAGGGTGCGGCCACCGCACTGACATTCGGCTCCGGAATGGCCGCCATCACCTCGGTGCTGCGGACCGTCGCCGAGCCCGGCCGCACGGTCGTCGTCCCCGCCGACGGCTACTACCAGGTGCGCGCCTACGCGAATGAGTTCCTCGCGCCGCGGGGGGTGACGGTCGTCGAGGCGAGTTGCGCCGAGATGTGCGACGCCGCTGCCGATGCCGGCCGGGGCGATGTGGTGCTGGCCGAGACGCCGTCGAACCCGGGTTTGGACGTCGTGGATCTGCATCAGCTGGCGATGACCTGTCGCACCCGCGGCTCATTGCTGATCGTGGACAACACCACCGCCACGCCACTGGGGCAGCAGCCGCTGTCGCTGGGCGCTGATCTCGTGGTGGCCAGCGCCACCAAGGCCCTCGCGGGTCACCACGACGTCCTCGCCGGCTACGTCGCGGGCAGCCACCCGGAACTGATGGAGCGGGTGCAGCGCGAACGACTGCTGGCCGGACCGATCCTCGGGCGCGTTCGAGGCCTGGCTCGTGCTGCGCAGCCTCGGCAGTGTCGGGCTGCGTTTCGAGCGGCA
This sequence comes from uncultured Actinomycetota bacterium, assembly GCA_963771335.1. GTDB lineage: Bacteria > Actinomycetota > Actinomycetes > Mycobacteriales > Mycobacteriaceae > Mycobacterium. The sequence goes on from CAVYTD010000016.1 coordinate 232,461, forward strand.
GTGTCAGAACGCCGCAGCGGTCGCGCTCATGCTGCGCTCCCACCCGGCCGTGAAGTCGGTCCGCTATCCCGGTCTGCCCGACGATCCGTCGCATGCGATCGCCACGCTGCAGATGCGCCGTTTCGGTGGTGTCGTCGCCGTCGAGTTGGCGAGCCGGGAGGCGGTACACGAACTGGTCGGGCGAAGCGCGCTGCTGGTCTCGGCGACGAGCTTCGGCGGGATCCACAGCTCAGTGGACCGCAGGGCCAGGTGGGGCGACCCGGTCGCCGAGGGATTCGCCCGGCTCTCGCTGGGTATCGAGGACACCGACGACCTGCTCAGCGACATCGATCAGGCGCTCGGCCCGCTCTGACCCATGCGGTTCGCGGCCACGGGCGGTAGCCTCTCTAGGTTGTGACTGCCCGCATCCGCGTTGCCGTCGTCTACGGCGGACGTAGCTCCGAACACGCGATCTCGTGTGTTTCCGCAGGCAGCATCCTGCGCAACCTCGATCCGCAACGATTCGAGGTGGTCGCCGGTCGGGAATCTCCCCGCAGGGCTCATGGGTGCTCACCGATGGGCGGCCCGAGACGCTGGCCATCACCGACGGCACCCTGCCCCAGGTCGGCGAATCGTCGGGCACCGAACTCGCCCTGACCGCCGACCCGGCCAGGCGCGGCCAACTGCTGTCGCTGGGCGAGGCCGCCGGCGACGTGCTGGCCGCCGTCGACGTGGTCTTCCCGGTGCTGCACGGGCCCTACGGCGAGGACGGCACCATCCAGGGCCTGCTCGAGCTCGCCGGTGTCCCGTACGTCGGTGCGGGCGTGCTGGCCAGCGCGGCGGGCATGGACAAGGAGTTCACCAAGAAGCTGCTGGCCGCCGACGGGTTGCCGATCGGCGACCAGGTGGTACTGCGTGCCCGAGCAGGCCACCCTGTCGCTGGAGGACCGCGAACGCCTCGGATTGCCCGTCTTCGTCAAGCCTGCGCGCGGTGGCTCGTCCATCGGCGTCAGCCGCGTCACCAGCTGGGACACGCTTCCGGTCGCCATCGAGCTGGCCCGCAGGCACGACCCCAAGGTCATCGTCGAGGCCGCCGTGGCCGGCCGGGAACTGGAATGCGGGGTGCTGGAGTTCCCCGACGGACGGGTCGAGGCGAGCACCGTGGGCGAGATCCGGGTGGCCGGTGTGCGCGGCCGGGAGGACGGGTTCTACGACTTCGAGACCAAGTACCTCGATGACGCCGCGGAACTCGACGTGCCGGCCAAGGTCGACGACGTCGTCGCCGAGGCGGTCCGCGGGCTGGCCATCCGCGCATTCCGCGCCATCGACTGCCAGGGGCTGGCCCGGGTGGACTTCTTCCTGACCGAGGACGGACCCGTCATCAACGAGATCAACACGATGCCGGGGTTCACCACCATCTCGATGTATCCGCGGATGTGGGCGGCCAGCGGCATCGACTACCCGACTCTGCTCGCGACGATGGTCGACACCGCCGTCGCCCGCGGCACCGGCCTGCGTTAGCCACGGTGTGCGAGCGCCCGCCCAAACGTCACACTTGGGCGAGTAAGTACGAGTAATCTCCACCATGTTCGTCAATCTCGGCTAGCGGAGGGGCGGGTTAGCGGACGGGTGCCGGGTCGATCGCCGTGGCCTGCAGCGACGCCGCAATGGTCGTCGAAATCGCCTGAATCGGGGTCGGGCCCGAACCCGCCGGCAGGGTCAGCGCCACGTAGACCGGTCGATCGACCGTAAACCAGGTGCTGCGGCCGTCACCGGTGGCGGCGTCCACCACCCGGAACCACTGGACCGCGTCGACCACCTGAATCGGGGAGCCCACCACGAACTCGGCGGGACGGTCGAGCCCGCACCGCAGGATGAGTCGCCTCGCCGTCGCCTTCGGTCTGCCAGGCCGCCGCGCCTGCCGGAGCGGGCTCCAGCGACGGATGCGCGCCGGTAGTCGCCCAGCTGCCCGGGCAGCGCGTCGATCAGCGCGCGGCACTCGGGGCTGTCGGCGCGCGGCGCCGGTACGGGGGTGATCGCGATCGGAGCCTGCGCCGCGGGGCGCTGCAGGACCGCGGCGACGACGAGGACGGCAACGACGGCGCCGACGGCGACGACGAGCGCGGCGATCAGTAAGGATCGCGGCGGACCATCGACGGTCTGGCTGTTCATCACGCCGAACTCTAGGGCTGCGCTCCGTCGGCGATGGGGCAGGTCAACGTCCGGGTGATCCCGGAGACCTGCTGCACACTGGGCACCACGCTGGACTGCAGCTCGTCGAGGGTATCCGCGCCGACGCGCACCACCACGTCGTAGGGGCCGGTCACGTACTCCGACGACAACACCCCGGTGAGGCCGGCGAGCTGCTTGGCGATGACTTCGGCGCGACCGACCTCGGTCTGGATGAGAACGAAAGCCTCGACCACGCCGCAATCCCTCCGTCTGGCTGCATAGACTCCACGCCGCAGGGACCAAACGTACCGCAGGTGGGCCGAGCGTTCAGGGCACGAAGCTACCGCGAGGGTGCCGGTGGGACGGCGAAAGGACGGGACATGGCGGACGATCACCCGGACGAGTCGCTGGCGGCGGCGGGTGAGTTCGCGGTTATCGACCGGTTGGTGGCGGGGCGGCGTCAGCCGCCGTTCGTCACGCTCGGCCCCGGCGACGACGCGGCCGTGGTCGCGACCACCGACGGCAGAACGGTGGTGTGCACCGACATGCTGGTCGAAGGCCGCCACTTCCGGTTCGACTGGTCCAGCACCTCATGACGTCGGCCGAAAAGCCATCGCGCAGAACGCCGCCGACATCGAGGCGATGGGTGGGCGCGCCACGGCGTTCGTCGTCGGGTTCGGCGCCCCCGGCGACACCGCGACCGCACGGGCGGTCGAACTCGCCGACGGAATGTGGCACGAGGCGGGGCTGCTGGGGGCGGGCATCGTCGGCGGTGACATGGTGCGCGGCCCCGCAGTGGGTCATCTCGGTGGCGGCGCTCGGAGATCTCGGTGGGCTCGAGCCGGTGCGCCGCAGCGGCGCGAAACCCGGTGACACCGTGGCGGTGGTCGGTGATCTCGGCCGCTCGGCAGCTGGATACACGTTGTGGCACAACGGGATCGACGGATTCGACGGGTTACGTCGGCGCCATCTGGTTCCCGAGCCGCCGTACGGTCAGGGGGTGGTCGCGGCGCGGGCAGGCGCGACCTCGATGACCGACGTCTCCGACGGGCTGCTGGCCGACATCGGGCACATCGCCTCCGCGTCGGGGGTTCGCATCGACGTGTCCGCCGCCGGTCTGCGCGACGACGTCGATGCGGTGGCCGCTGCGGCCGCCGCGGCGGGGTCCGATCCGTGGCAGTGGGTGCTCGGGGGCGGGGAAGATCACGCGCTGGTCGCCACGTTCCCTGCCGCGCCGCCGCCCGGCTGGCGCTCGATCGGCACGGTTTTCGACGCCGGGGACAAAGCGCCCAGGGTGACGGTAGACGGCGCGGCGTGGGGCGGTAATCCGGGCTGGCAGTCGTTTTGACGGACGCCGCCCGCTATGTTGGCCTGCTCGTGACTGCACGTCCTCTCAGCGAATTGGTCGACGGGGCCTGGGCCCGGGCACTCGCACCGGTCGAACCCCAGGTCGCCACAGATGGGGGAGTTCCTGCGAACCGAACTCGCCGCCGGCCACCGGTATCTGCCATCCGGTCCGAACGTGTTGCGCGCGTTCACCTTTCCGTTTGACAGCGTGCGGGTACTGATCGTCGGCCAGGATCCGTACCCGACACCCGGGCACGCCGTCGGGCTGAGCTTCTCGGTCGCTGCCGAGGTGCGCCCGCTGCCCCGCAGCCTGGCCAACATCTTCACCGAGTACCGCGACGACCTCGGGCATCCGGCGCCGTCGAACGGCGACTTGACGCCGTGGGCGCAGCAAGGGGTGATGCTGCTCAACAGGGTCCTGACGGTGCGGCCGGGCACGCCGGCATCACACCGCGGCAAGGGCTGGGAAGCTGTCACCGAATGCGCGATCCGGGCGCTGGTGGCCCGTCAACAGCCGTTGGTGGCGGTGCTGTGGGGCCGCGACGCCGCCACGCTGAAACCCATGCTGGGGGATACGGCGATCATCGAGTCGGCGCATCCGTCGCCGCTGTCGGCGTCACGGGGGTTCTTCGGGTCACGGCCGTTCAGCCGCGCCAACGAACTACTGGAGCAGATGGGCGCCGAGCCGGTCGACTGGCGCCTGCCCTGACCGTAGGGGTGGCCGAGCAGACACAAAATCGCCCAATTCAGCGATCGAATCACGCGAGTTTGTGTCTGCTCGCGATCGAGAGTTGGGCGGGTACTAGCCGCGCGAGACCTTGCCGGCCTTCAGGCACGACGTGCACACGTTGACGCGCTGCTTGTTGCCACCTGGGCGTGCGACGGCGCGCACCTGCTGGATGTTCGGGTTCCACCGACGGCTGGTCCGGCGATGGGAGTGCGACACCGACTTGCCGAAGCCGGGGCCCTTCCCGCAGATATCGCACACGGCAGCCATATGTAGAACTCCTCGAATCAGTACTTGGGGGTCTGGGTCCTGGCCGGAGACCGGCCGCGGTTTGACCCGACAACCTGATCAGAATACCGGCCGCCGCAGGTATCGCCAAAAATCGGGCCGTAGCCGCGGTCTCCACAGCCCCGGCGCCGTGGTCTTCGGCGCTGTCCCCGCCACTGGATAGGCTGACGCCGACGGCGGCAGCAGTGTGCTGGGACGCCGGCGCCACATGCGTCTGGAGGTGGGGATGTCGGCTCGGCGGCTCGATGCGCCCGGCCTGCGGCGTTGGGCACACACCGCGGTCGCTCACCTCATCAGTCACACCGATGAGATCAATCGACTCAATGTCTTCCCGGTCGCGGACGCCGACACCGGCACGAACATGCTGTTCACGATGCGTGCCGCCTGGGCTCAGGCGGACGCCCGCGCCGCTGTCGACGACGTCGCCCACCTCGCCGCCGCGATGGCCGACGGGGCGCTGCGCGGCGCCCGGGGCAACTCGGGGGTGATCCTGTCCCAGATCCTGCGGGGCATCGCCGACGTGACCGCCGCCGCAGCCGAAGACCGTGACGGCGTGCTGGCCGACATCGACGGCGCCCTCTTCGGTGCCGCGCTGCGGCACGCGGTCACCCTGGTCGTGGCATCGATGGGCGAAGCGGTGCCCGGCACGATCGTGTCGGTCCTGCAGGACGCCGCCACCGCGGCCGAGCAGTCCGCCGCCGACCAGGGCGAGTTGACCGAGGTCGTCGCCGCGAGCGCTCAGGCGGCGGCGACGGCGTTGGACCGCACCCCGAGCCAACTCGACGTGTTGGCCGAGGCCGGCGTGGTGGACGCGGGTGGCCGGGGCCTGCTGGTCCTGCTCGACGCGCTTACCGCCACGCTGACCGGGCATGCCCCGCAGCGCGACGTCTACCTGCCGTCGCCGAAGCAGGCGCAGCCCGTGGCCGCGATCTCGTCATCTCCCGAGTTCGAGGTGATGTATCTGCTCGGCGACTGTGACGCCGACGGCGTCGAGAAGCTGCGGGCCCGCCTGGACGAACTCGGACAATCCGTCGCCATCGCCGCGTCGGGCTTCGAGGCGGGCCGGGCCGGGGCCGGTCATTATTCGGTCCACGTCCACGCCGATGACGCGGGGGCTGTGGTGGAAGCCGCCCTCGAGGTGGGGCGACCCAGCCGCATCCAGATCACGTCGTTGACCGGCGGCGCCGATCGTCATCCGGCCGGTGGCTGGAGCCGCGAGCGGGCGGTGCTGGCCGTTGTCGACGGTGACGGTGCCGAGGGTCTCTTCACCGGTGAGGGCGCGCAGATCCTGCGACCCGAAACCGATGTGCCGGTCAGCGCCCAACAGTTACTGCATGCGTTGATCAACACCGGTGCGGCGCAGGTCATGGTGCTGCCGAACGGGTACGTGGCCGCGGAAGAACTGGTGGCCGGGTGCGCGGTCGCCTCCGACTGGGGGATCGACCTGGTGCCCGTGCCCTCAGGGTCGATGGTGCAGGGCCTGGCCGCGTTGGCCGTCCACGACGCCGACCGCCGGCTGGTCGACGACGGCTACACCATGGCCAGGGCGGCGGCGGGGCCCGGCACGGGTCGGTGCGGATGGCTGCCGAGGAGGCCCTCACCTGGGCGGGGACCTGCAAGCCCGGTGACGGCCTCGCGATCGCGGGCGACGAGGTGGTGATCGTCGGGGAGAACATCGTCGCGGCCGGCGCCGGTCTGATCGACCTGTTCCTGGCGGCGGGAGGTGAGCTGGTGACGGTACTCACCGGGGACGGAGTCGACATCGGTGTCGGGGATGCGCTGGTCGAGCACGTTCACCGCCATCATCTCGGCGCCGAGGTGGTCACCTTCCACACCGGCCACCGCGGCGACGCACTGCTGATCGGGGTCGAGTGAGCATGGCTGCGCTCGAGCGACCGGCTGGACTTCGTCATCGGCAAGCAGGTCGCCGGCTCACCTCGAGGAACACTTCGGAATCCGCACGGTCGGCGACCTGCTGCGCTACTTCCCCCGCAAATACAGCGACGCGTATGACCGTGCGCGGCGAGGGGGAGGAGCTCGACCTCGAGGAGGGCGAGCACGTCACGTTCGTCGACGTCATCACCGACACCAAGTCCGGTGACATGAAACCGGTCTCAACAAGAACACCAACAAGATGCGTTATCCGAAGTGGCTGCGGGTCACGCTCGGTGATCATCGGCCCACGGTGACGGCCACGTTCTTCAACGCCGGGTGATGCTCGAAGAAGACTCGTGCGTCGACGGACCCGAGGTGATGCTGTCGGGCGAGGTCGACTACTTCAAAGGGACGATGCAGCTGACGCATCCGGCGTTTCTGGTGCTGGACTTCGCCCACCGGCAAGGAGATCGGCACCAAGTCGCTCAAGACAATCGCCTCGGCGTCGGCGAGCGTCCGGCGACGACTTGCTCGCGGAGTTCGAGAAGGACTTCTTCCCGATCTACCCGGCCAATTCCAAGGTGCAGACCTGGGAGATCTACGCCTGCGTGCGCCAGGTCCTCGCCGTACTGGATCCCGATCGCGGAGACGCTGCCGAAATCGTTTGTGCGCGAACACAATCTGATGTCGGAGGATCAGGCGCTGCGGGCCATCCACGTCGCGGAGAACGACAGCCGAACGAAATCGCGCCATCGAGCGACTCACCTTCGACGAGGCGGCGGGATTGCAGTGGGGCCTGGTGGTGCGCAGGCACAGCGAGTTGAGCGACTCGGGCCCGCCGGCGCAACTCCGCGACGACGGGCTGGCGGCCGCGATGACGGCCCAGTTGCCGTTCGAGCTGACCGCACGGACAGCGCGATGTCCTCGAGGTGATCTCGGCGGAGATGGCCGCGACCCGTCCGATGAACCGGATGCTGCAGGGCGAGGTCGGGTCGGGCAAGACAATCGTGTCGGTGCTCGCGATGTTGCAGATGATCGACGCCGGCTATCAGTGCGCCCTGCTCGCACCGACGGAAGTCCTTGCCGCACAACATGCTCAGTCGATCCGCGCCATGCTCGGGCCACTGGGGATGGCCGGACAACTCGGTGGGGCGGAGCACGCCACCAGGGTCGCGCTGCTGACGGGATCGATGTCGGCGCAGCAGAAGAGAGAGGTGCGCGACGAGGTCGCCTCCGGCGAAGCCGGCATCGTCATCGGCACGCACGCGCTGCTGCAGGACGCCGTGGAGTTCCACCGGCTGGGCATGGTGGTGGTCGACGAGCAGCACCGTTTCGGAGTGGAGCAGCGAGACCGGTTGCGTGCCAAGGCTCCTGATGGCGTCATCCCGCACCTCTTGGTGATGACGGCGACGCCGATTCCCAGAACGGTGGCGCTGGCGGTCTACGGTGATCTCGAGATATCCACGCTGCGGGAGTTGCCCCGCGGGCGTCAGGCCATCACGTCGAACACGATCTTCGTCAGTCAGAAGCCGGCCTGGCTGGAGCGCGCCTGGGCGCGGATCGTCGAGGAAGTCGCAGGCCGGGCGCCAAGCGTACGTGGTCGCGTCGCGCATCGACGAGGATGACAAGCCCGCCGATGGCGAAGAAGCCCAAGAAGGAGACGAAGGAGCAGGGTCCGCCGCCGACCACCGTGGTGGCGCTGTTCGCGCTTCTGCAGCACGGCCCACTGGCCGGCGTACGGCTCGGCCTCATGCACGGCCGACTTTCCAGCGATGAGAAGGACGCCGTGATGGCCGGTTTCCGCGCAGGCGAGATCGACGTACTCGTCTGCACGACGGTCATCGAGGTCGGTGTCGACGTGCCCAATGCGACCGTGATGGTGGTGATGGATGCCGACAGGTTCGGGATCAGTCAGCTCCACCAACTCCGTGGGCGTATCGGCCGCGGCGAGCATCCGAGCCTGTGCCTGCTGGCCACCAATATGCCCGAACAATCCAAAGCGGGACAACGCCTCAAGGCGGTGGCGGGCACGCAGGACGGATTCGTCCTCGCCGATCTCGATCTGCTCGAGCGCAGCGAGGGCGATGTGCTGGGGCTGCAGCAGTCCGGCCGGCCCATCACGTTGCGGTTCCTCTCGCTCGCCGAACACTATGACATCATTCGCACCGCACGCGACCTCTGCGAGGCGGTGTACGACACCGACCCCCTCGACGCGGGCATGGCCGTGTTGTCGGCGCCCTTCACCGACACCGACCGAGTCGAGTACCTGGACAAGTCATGAGCCGCAAGCAGATTCTGTGGTCGGTGGTCGCAGCGACGCTCGCGGTGATCGTCGCATTCCAGGTCACGTCGACCTCGCGGCAATCCTCCCGGTTCGTCGCGCAGGCCGATATCCCCACCGTCGCGCCCGGTGTCGACGTGCTGGCCGGCGTCCCTGAGATCCCCGCGCGGATCCGCGAATACGACTATCGCAGAGACGCGTTCGGCGAGTCGTGGACCGACGACACCACTGCCCCCGGCGGCCACAACGGCTGCGACACCCGTAACGACATCCTCGACCGCGATCTGGCCGACAAGACCTATGTGTCGATCAAACGGTGCCCCACCGCGGTAGCCACCGGCACCCTGCTCGACCCTTACACCAACGCGATCGTGCCGTTCATGCGCGGCAATCAGGTCGGTGCCGCGGTGCAGATCGACCACATCGTGCCGTTGGCGCTCGCCTGGGACCTCGGTGCGCGGAACTGGACCGATGAGATGCGGATCCGGTTCGCCAACGACCCAGCCAATCTGCTGGCGGTGCAGGGCCAGGCCAATCAGGACAAGGGCGACGGAGAGCCAGCCGTGTGGATGCCGCCCAATCAGGCGTTCTGGTGCCAATACGCGGTGCAGTTCGTCGCGGTGCTGCGCGGCTACGGGTTACCCGTCGACGCGCCGTCAGCTCCGGTGCTGCGCCAAGCGACGGAGAGCTGTCCGCACGGCTGACACCGTGTTACTCGCTCACCTGGATGACGACCTTGCCCTTGGCATGGCCCACCTCCACCGCGGCGATCGCGTCGGCGGCTTCATCGAGGGGCCGGACGTCTTCGACGTGAGGGTCCAGCTTCCCGTCGGCGACCAGTGCGCCGACGATCTCCAGCACGCGGTGGGTGCGGTCCCGCTCGATCATGTGCCCGCCCAGTTCGGTGACCGTGTCCGGATCGCTGGCACTGATCAACTTCTCGCGGTCGGTGAGCAGTTCGGCCACGGCCCGCAGCCCGGCACCTCCGGCCAGGTCGAAGATCGCATCGACGCCGTCGGGAAGCAGCTGCCTGATCCGGTCGGCCACCCCGTCCCCGTAAGGCACCAGCGTGGCACCGAGGGATTCGATGAGTGCCCTCTTGTCCTCGCTCGCGGTACCGATGACGTTGATGTTCAGGCCACGCGCGAGCTGAGCGGCGGCGACTCCCACCCCACCGCTGACGCCGTTGATCAGCAGCGTCTGGCCTTGCTTCAGCTCCAGCTGGGTGACGCCGTCGTAGGCGGTGGCGGCGGCCACCGGCAGCGTCGCGGCATCATCGAACGACACCTGAGGTGGCTTGTGGGCGGTGGCGTTCGCCGTCAGCAACGTGTACTCGGCGTAGCCGCCGGAGCCGGGGGCCACCGACCCGAACACTTCGTCGTTGACCGCGAAGCCCTCGACATCCTTGCCGACCTCACGGACCACCCCGGATACCTCCGAACCCAACACCGCGGGCAGGTCGGCCGGGCTGGCCGCACCCAGCATCCCCGAGCGGATCTTCCAATCGACGGGATTCACGCCGGCGGTGCGGACCTCGACGAGTAACTCGCCTGCCAGTGGACTCGGCATGTCGAGTTCGAGGATTTCCTGAACATCTGGGCCGCCGTTGGTGCTGTATCCGAATGCTTTGACCATCTCCTGCGCTTACCCCGGTGCCGGGCGAGAGTAAACGGGGCAGCTGGTGACGGTTGTCCGTGGTGTCCAAACTGAGCATCAGGGATTAACACGCAGATCTTTTTCCCGGTTCCTGACCCCGGTGCGCAGGTTTGCGGCAACGTAAGCCGGGTCTGGAGCCCCAACCATCCTTCAGAACCGAGGGAGACGATGAGTCTGAACGAGTACAAGCCCGGTACCACCTTCACCGGGCGCATGGGACGCACGGTCAGCGAGTCGGAGCCCGCATGGCCTGCTCCCGTTCGCTGCGAACCCGACGCGCCGAACATTCTCTACATCGTCCTCGACGACACCGGCTATGGGCAGTTCGGTTGCTACGGCTCACCGATCAACACCCCCAACCTCGACCGGTTGGCGCACAACGGCCTGCGCTACACCAACATGCACACCACCGCGCTGTGCTCGCCGTCGCGATCCTGCATGCTCAACGGGCGCAACCACCACTCCAACGGGATGGCGTGCATCACCGAGGGGTCGACGGGCTATCCCGGCTCCAACGGCGCGATCCCCTTCGAAAACGGCTTCCTGTCCGAGATCCTCCTCCCACACGGATACGCCACGTTCTGTGTCGGGAAGTGGCACCTGACACCCGCCGAACAGATCAGCGCCGCCGGCCCCTACAACCGATGGCCCCTCGGGCGGGGATTCGAACGCTATTACGGGTTCCTCGGCGGTGACACCCACCAGTACTATCCCGATCTGGTGTTCGACAACCATCAGGTCGAGCCGCCCACAACGCCTGAGCAGGGCTACCACCTCACCGTCGATCTCGCCGACAAGGCAATAGAATTCGTCGCCGACCTCAAACAGGTCGCCCCCGACAAGCCGTTCTTCCTCTACTTCGCGACCGGCGCCAACCATGCGCCGCACCAAGTACCGACCGAATGGGCGGACAAGTACAAGGGAAAGTTCGACAATGGGTGGGACGCCTACCGCGAGCAGGTGTTCACGCGCCAGAAGGAACTGGGCATCGTCGCCGAGGACGCGGTGTTGTCACGGCATGACCCTGACGTACAGCAATGGGATGATCTCTCCGACGAGGAGCGGCGGCTCTACGCCCGCATGATGGAGGTGTTCGCCGGCTTCTTCGAACACACAGACCACCAGATCGGGCGACTGCTCGACTTTCTCGAGGCCATCGGTCAACTCGATAACACGCTGATCATGGTGATCTCGGACAACGGAGCGAGCGCGGAAGGAGGGCCGCACGGCTCGGTCAACGAGAACAAGTTCTTCAACAACGTGCCCGACGACCTGCAGCAGAATCTCGATGCGCTCGATGAACTGGGCGGGCCGAAGTACTTCAACCACTATCCGTGGGGCTGGACCTTCGCCGGCAACACTCCGTTCCGTCGGTGGAAGCGCGAGACCTACCGCGGCGGTGTCTCCGACCCGTTCCTCGTGCACTGGCCCAAGGGCATCAAGGCCAAAGGCGAGGTCCGAACTCAGTATGCGCACGCAATCGACATGGTGCCCACGGTGCTGGAATCACTGGGCATCGAAGCGCCGACCGAATTGCGGGGCGTCGCGCAATCCCCGATCGAAGGGGTCAGCTTCGCCCACTCCTTCGACGATTCGACAGCACCGGCGCGGCACCACACCCAGTACTTTGAGATGTTCGCCCATCGCTCGATCTATCACGACGGGTGGCGCGCGGTATGTCCTTTCCCCGGAACATCTTTCGCCGAGGCCGGGGTCAGTTTCGGTCAGCTCGAGCTGACCGAGAGCCAGCTGCGAGAGCTGGATGCCACCGGTTGGGAACTGTACAACGTGCAGGTCGATCCGGCTGAGACGAACGACGTGGCCCACAGGGAGCGCGCAAAGTTGATCGAGATGATCGCGCTCTGGTACACCGAGGCCGGTAAGTACAACGTGCTCCCGCTCGACAGCCGTGGCACGATGCGGTTCACCGACGAACGTCCCCAGATCGCCAGTGAGCGGGACACCTACGTCTACTACCCGAACACTCAGGCGGTGCCCGAGAACGTCGCCGCCAAAGTTCTCAACCGCGCGCACACCATCACCGTGGATGCCGAGGTGGCGGCCGGCGATGAGGGCGTGCTCGCCTGCCATGGCAGCAACGTCGGGGGCTACGTCCTGTTCGTGCAGGACGGCAGGTTGCACTATGTGCACAACTACGTCGGCGCCGAGGAACTCCGGGTGTCATCCGACCAACCGGTGCCGCCCGGAAAGCATGCATTGCGTTACGAGTTCGAGCCGACCGGCGCCCCCGATCTGAGAACCGGTAAGGGCGCTGCAGGCACGGCGAAACTGTTTGTCGACGGGGAACTCGTCGGTCAGGCGGAGTTCACGGTGACTGTCCCGCTGGCGTTGGGTCTGGGCAGCGGCTTCGCGGTTGGCAGGAATCCCGGTTCTCCCGTGTCGGTGATGTACGCTTCGCCGTTCTCGTTCACCGGCGCGATCACCAAGGTGACCGTCGACGTGTCCGGAAAGCCGGACCAGGATGACGATGAAGTGAAGCAGTCGCAGGCACGAGTCGCCATGGCACGGCAGTGAATTGAAAGGTCAACGATGACGAACGCCACACCGAAGACGACCGAACCACACCTGGCGCGTGAGCAACTGCCGATTCCCGACCCGAAGCACGTCGGGCTCACCACCTACGACGCCAAGGATCCGAACACCAAGTACCCGCCCATCAAGGAGCTGCGTCCACCCGAGGGCGCGCCCAACGTGCTGATCGTGTTGATCGACGACGTCGGATTCGGCGCTTCCTCGGCGTTCGGCGGACCCTGTAGTACCCCGGTCGCGGAGCGGTTGGCCGCCGATGGTCTGAAGCTCAACCGGTTCCACACCACCGCGCTGTGCTCTCCCACCCGGCAGGCGATGCTGACCGGCCGCAACCACCATTCGGTGGGCATGGGCGCGATCACCGAAATGGCGACCTCGGCGCCGGGTAATTGCAGCATCAGGCCCAAGGAGAAGGCGCCGATCGCCGAAACCCTGAAGCTCAACGGGTATTCGACCGCGCAGTTCGGCAAGTGTCACGAGGTGCCGGTCTGGGAGGTGTCGCCCGCGGGCCCGTTCCACCAGTGGCCCACCGGATCCGGCTTCGAGTATTTCTATGGCTTCGTCGGTGGGGAGGCCAACCAGTACTACCCGGGGCTGTACGAGGGCACCACGGCGGTCGAGCCGCCGAAGTCGCCCGAAGAGGGGTACACGTTGACCGAGGATCTCGCCGATCGGGCGATCACCTGGGTGCGCCAGCAGAAGGCGCTGGTGCCCGACAAGCCGTTCTTCATGTACTTCGCGCCCGGCGCCACCCACGCTCCGCACCAGGTCTCGAAGGAGTGGTCGGACAAGTACCGGGGCAAGTTCGACGACGGCTGGGATGTCTTGCGGGAGAAGACTATCGCCAGGCAGAAGGAGCTCGGCGTGGTACCGGAGAATGCCGAACTCACCCGTCGGCACGACGAGATTCCTGCCTGGGATGACATGCCCGACGAGCTCAAGCCGGTGCTGGCCCGGCAGATGGAGATCTACGCGGGATTCCTCGAGCAGACCGACCACGAGATCGGCCGGGTCGTCGACGCGATCGACGACCTGGGGTTCCTCGACAACACGCTGATCTACTACATCATCGGCGACAACGGAGCCTCGGCCGAAGGCACCCTGAACGGTTGCTTCAACGAGATGACCACGCTGAACGGCATGCCGGGCATCGAGACGACCGAGTTCCTGCTGTCGAAGATCGACGACTTCGGCACGCCGGACGCCTACAACCATTACGCGGTCGGCTGGGCGCACGGGCTGTGCGCGCCCTACCAGTGGACCAAGCAGGTCGCCTCGCACTGGGGCGGTACCCGCAATGGAACCATCGTGCACTGGCCAAAAGGCCTGGCCGACAAGGGCGAAGTGCGTAACCAGTTCCACCACGTCATCGACGTCGCCCCCACCATCCTGGAAGCGGCGGGCTTGCCCGCACCCACCCTGGTGAACGGCATAGCGCAGGCGCCACTGGAGGGCGTCAGCATGCTGACGACGCTGCGCGACGCGAAGGCACCCGAGATGCACGAGGTTCAGTACTTCGAGATGTTCGGCAATCGTGGCATCTACCACCAGGGTTGGACCGCGGTCACCAAGCACCGCACCCCGTGGAAGGCCGACACCCCGCCGCCGTTCGACACCGACGTCTGGGAGCTCTACGGTCCCGATGACTGGACGCAGGCGCACGATCTTGCCGCCGAGAATCCGGATAAACTGGCTGAGCTGCAACGGCTTTGGTTGATCGAGGCGGTCAAGTACAACGTGGTTCCGCTTGATGATCGCGGCTTCGAGCGCATCAATCCCGACATCGCCGGCCGTCCGCAACTGATCCGCGGCAACACCCAGTTGTTGTTCGACAAGATGCGGGTCAGCGAAAACTGTGTGCTCACCTTGAAGAACAAGTCCTACACGGTCACCGCCAACCTCGTGGTCCCCGAATCGGGCGCCAACGGCGTCATCGTCACCCAGGGCGGCAGCGTGGGCGGGTGGTCGTTGTACGCCCACGAGGGCAGGCTCAAGTACTGCTTCAACTTCTTCGGCATCGAGCACTACATCACCGGTGCGGCCGAGCCGATCCCGCCAGGCAAGCATCAGGTGCGGATGGAGTTCGTCTACGACGGCGGCGGCCTGGCCAAGGGCGGCGACGTCACGCTGTACTACGACGGAAAGCCGGTGGGCACGGGACGGGTCGAGAAGACCATTCCCATGGGCTATTCCGCCGACGAAGCCTGCGATGTCGGCTCCGACACCGGCTCGCCCGCGTCACCTGATTACGGCCCGACCGGCAATCGCTTCACCGGTGAGATCGAGTGGGTCCAGTTGGACATCGGCGAGGACAGCCACGACCATTTGATCACCCCGGAGGAGCGGTTCAATCTGGCGATGGCGCGCCAATAGCGCCGGCCTATCCCGCGCGAGCGATGGGGTGGACGGCCGGTCAGCAAGTTGAGGCGCACAAGTGTTGCGCTGGAACGTCTTTGAAGAACGCCGTAGGTCAGGCTGGTGCGGGCCGGACGTAGCGGCAACACCGCATTGCGAGAATTCGGTGAACGATGTGCTGCATCGACGTCGCACGTCCGGCCCGTGTCAACTGGGCGGACGTGCAGGAACGTTTTGCTCGTGCTGCTGGGACGGCCACCGGCCTGGTCTTCTAGTCCGCGCGGGATCGTGAGCGCTCAGGTCCCGGTGTAGGTCTCGGGATCCGGACGGAACCGGGTGCCGTCGTCGAGACCGTTGAGGGTGGCCACCTGGTCGTCGGTCAGCTCGAAGTCGAACACTTCGAAGTTGGACTTGATCCGCTCCGGAGACGACGACCGGGGAATGACGACATTGTCGAGCTGCAGGTTCCACCGAATCAGCACCTGCGCTGCCGTCTTGCCCTGCGCTTCGGCGATCTCGGTGACCGCCGCGTTGCCGAGAAGGTTGCCGACGCCGAGCGGGCCGTAGGCCTCGGTGGCGATGCCGTGCTGAGCGTTGACGGCGCGCAGCTCGGCCTGATTCAGCAGCGGGTGCAGTTCGATCTGATTCACCGCAGGGGTGAAGAACGACAGGCTGATGATGTCGTCGAGATGCTGTTCGTGGAAGTTGCAGACACCGATCGAGCGGGTGTTTCCGTCCTCTTTGGCCTTCATGAGACCGCCCCAGCTGTCGACGTACTTGCCCTGCTCTGTGGCGGGCCAGTGAATGAGGTACAGGTCCACGTAGTCGAGGCCCAGTCGCTCGATACTCGCCTTGAGGGCGTTCTGTGAAGCCTGGAAGCCCTGATCTTCGGTGGCCAGCTTGGTCGTGATGAACAGCTCCTCGCGCGGCACCCCCGAGTTGGCGATCGCGCGTCCCACCGCGGCCTCGTTTCCGTAGGCGGCCGCCGTGTCGATGAGTCGGTAGCCGGCCGCCAGCGCCGCCAGCACCGCGGTCTCTGTCTCGGAATCCGACAACTCACCTACACCGAGACCGATCACCGGCATCGTGTTGTCGTCGTTGAGTGTGACGGTGGGAACCGCTGCCGCCGAGGTCATGTCACCTACCCTGCTGAAGTGGAATGCTCGTCCACCGGGGTCCCGTCAGAATTCAGCTGTGGATCGGTGCGGGACACCGACTTCGCCGATGACTATATTGCCGTCGCGTTAAGGCTCCTAATCAACACCCTGCAGTTTCGGCCTCGGTAGTGTCTGGCCAAATGATGGAGCAGACATGACGCATGCCGCGACGGGGCAGACGCACGCCGCCAGCAACCCTGAAGCCACCCCCGAGCGGCCGACACAGCGCAAGGCCGGCCGCAGGGCCGTCATCGTCCACAAGGTGGCGGGTGTGATGCTGCGGGGGCTTCCGCACATCCCCGATCGGGTCAAACGTCTTCTGCTGGGTTGGCGCTCGATCACAGTGGACGGCAACACCCTCGACACAACGCTGCAGCTGATGCTGGCCGGACAACAGGCGCTCGGCCTGAAAGGACTGGTCGCCGACGACGACTTCGTCGTCGCACGGCACCGCTTGGAACTCCTCGCGGGGAGCGTCAGACAACAGATCCCGGTGTCTGCGGTCGCCGATCTCACGGTGACCGGCGCCGTCGGCCCGATCAAGGCGCGGCACTACCGCACCGGCGAACCGGACGCGCCGCTACTGGTCTTCTACCACGGCGGCGGGCATGTGATCGGAAGCCTCGACACCCACGATGACCTGTGCCGCGAGATCTGCCGGACCGGCCGCGTCCACGTCCTGTCGGTCGACTACCGGCTGGCGCCCGAGCACAAGGCGCCCGCAGGCTCCGAGGACGCCTATGCCGCCTACCTGTGGGCGCGCGAGCACGCGGCCGAGTTGGCCGCCGATCCGCAGCGGGTCGCCGTGGCCGGAGACAGCGCAGGCGGCAACCTGGCTGCGCTGGTGTCGCTGCGGGCCCGCGACGAGAACGCTCCGCTGCCCGCGTTGCAGCTACTGCTGTATCCGGTGACCGATTACCACGGCAAGACCCGCTCCCGGACGTTGTTCGCCCGCGGCTTCTTCCTCACCGGTCGCCACATGGATTGGTTCAGCGAACGGTTCCTCGGGGGTGCGCAGGTCGACGGGACCGATCCGCGGGTGTCACCGCTGCTGGCCGACGACCTGTCCGGGCTGCCGCCGGCGCTGGTCGTCACCGCCGGCTTCGACCCGCTGCGCGACGAGGGCAGGCGCTACGCCGACGCCCTGCGCGAGGCGGGTGTGCCCGTCGACTACCGGGAGTACGGGGAGCTCGTGCACGCGTTCGCCAACTTCTTCCCGTTGGGCGGTGCCAGCGCCGCCGCGACCGCGGACGTCATCTCGGCGATGCGCGCGCATCTGACCCGCGCCGGCTAACGACCGCAGACGACGCCGGTACTCTGTGTGCGTGGCCACCAAACCCAAGAAGAACGCGCGCTACGACCTGAAGGCAGCCGATCGTAAGCGCAACCTGTTCATCCAGATCGGCCTGACCTCGGTCGTGGTGGTCTTCGCGGTCGCCCTGGTGCTCTACATCGTGATGGGGGCCGACGACAAGCCCACCGCAGGTCAGGCCGAGTCCATCAGGGTGACGTCGAACAGCCTGATCAAGAAGGAAGGCACCGACGAGCCCAAGGCCGTCGTGTCGCTCTACGAAGATTTCCTGTGCCCGCACTGCGGCGCCTTCGAGCAGCAGTTCGGACCCACCATCGGCAAGCTCATCGACTCCGGCGCGATCGCCGCCGACTACTACATGGTCAGCATCCTGGACCAGCCGCAGAACCAGAACTACTCGTCGCGCGCGGCGGGTGCGGCCTACTGCGTGGCCTCCGAATCGATCGACGCGTTCCGGCGGTTCCATGCCGCGCTGTACGCGCAGCAGCCCAGCGAAACCGGCAGCGCCTACCCGGACAACGCCCGGCTCGTCGAGGTCGCCCGTCAGGCCGGCGCCGCGGGGACGGTGCCCGAGTGCATCAACAAGGGCACCTTCGTCGACATGGTCACCGGCCTGGCGGCGGCCACCGAAATTCAGTCCACCCCGACGGTGCGCATCAACGGTGAGGACTACGAGTACAGCACCCCGGACGCGCTTGTCGCCAAGATCAGGGAGATCGTCGGCGACGTTCCCGCCCTCGATGCGGTGGCGCCCGCGCCCGCGTCGTGACCGTCACAGTGCCCGACTCGGCGCCCAACCCGGTTCAGCCGACGGATCCGTCGGCTGAACCGATAGGGGTCACGGTTCCGCGGAGCAGTGCCCTGTGGGTGCTCATCGCCGGTGTCGTCGGCCTGGCCGCGGCGCTGACCCTGACGATCGAGAAGATCGAGATCCTCATCAACCCGGACTACGTACCGTCATGCAGCATCAATCCGGTCCTGTCGTGCGGCTCGGTGATGATCACCCCGCAGGCGACGGCGTTCGGATTCCCCAACCCGTTGATCGGCATCGTGTCGTTCACTGTGGTGCTGGTGACCGGTGTGCTTGCGCTTGCCAAAGTGGCGCTGCCGCGCTGGTATTGGGCGGGTCTGGCCGCCGGCACGCTGCTGGGCGCGGCGTTCGTACACTGGCTGATCTTCCAGAGCCTGTACCGCATCGGCGCGCTGTGCCCGTACTGCATGGTGGTGTGGGCCGTGACGATCCCACTGCTCGCGGTGGCCGCCTCGATTGCGTTGCAGCCGCAGCGCAGCGGCTCCGCCCTGGTCAGGGGTCTCTACACCTGGCGCTGGTCGGTGGTGGCGCTGTGGTTCACTGCGGTCATTCTGCTTATTCTCGTGCGCTTCTGGAACTACTGGTCGACCCTCATCTGATTGGCGCGAACCGCCCCGGCCGGAGGTTTTCGGAAGGTTAGAGTGAACCGTGACTGCTCGGATCTCCAAAGTCCTCGTCGCGAACCGCGGGGAGATCGCCATCCGCGCGTTCCGCGCCGCCTACGAAATGGGCATCGCGACGGTCGCGGTCTACCCGCATGAGGACCGCAATTCCCTGCACCGGTTGAAGGCCGACGAGTCGTACCAGATCGGCGACATCGGGCACCCGGTCCGGGCCTACCTTTCGGTCGACGAGATGATCCGGGTGGCCACCCTGGCCGGGGCCGATGCGGTGTATCCGGGCTACGGCTTCCTCTCGGAGAACCCGGAACTGGCCGCCGCGTGCGCAGCCGCGGGCATCACCTTCGTCGGCCCCAGCGCAGATGTGCTGGAGCTGACCGGCAACAAGGCCAGGGCCATCGCCGCGGCACGCGCCGCCGGCCTGCCGGTGTTGGCCTCCTCGGCGCCGTCGGCGTCGGTCGACGAGCTCGTCCACGCCGCCCGCGACATGGAGTTTCCGCTATTCGTCAAGGCGGTGTCCGGCGGCGGTGGTCGCGGCATGCGCCGGGTCACCGACCGCGCCGCGCTGGCCGAGGCGATAGAGGCCGCCAGCCGCGAGGCCGAATCGGCGTTCGGCGATCCGACGGTGTATCTCGAGCAGGCGGTCATCAACCCGCGCCACATCGAGGTGCAGATCCTGGCCGATACCGACGGCAACGTGATGCACCTGTTCGAACGCGACTGCAGCGTGCAGCGACGGCACCAGAAGGTCATCGAGCTCGCGCCCGCCCCGAACCTGCCAGAAGAATTGCGGCAGAAGATCTGTGACGATGCCGTTGCTTTCGCCCGCGGGATCGACTATTCGTGTGCGGGGACGGTGGAGTTCCTGCTCGACGAGCGTGGGCATCACGTCTTCATCGAATGCAACCCGCGGATCCAGGTGGAGCACACCGTCACCGAGGAGATCACCGACGTCGACCTCGTCGCCAGCCAGCTGCGCATCGCGGCGGGGGAGACGCTCGCCGAGCTCGGGCTGAGCCAGGAGTCGCTGGTCATCCGCGGGTGCAGCGATGCAGTGCCGGATCACCACCGAAGACCCGGCCAACGGCTTCCGCCCCGACACCGGACGTATCACCGCCTACCGCTCCCCGGGCGGCGCGGGCATCCGGCTCGACGGGGGCGCGCACCTCGGCGCCGAGATCGGTGCGCATTTCGATTCGATGCTGGTCAAACTCACTTGCCGGGGAAGGGATTTCAACGCGGCGGTGGCCCGCGCGTACCGGGCACTGGCCGAGTTCCGGGTCCGCGGGGTATCAACGAACATTCCGTTCCTGCAGGCGGTGATCGACGATCCCGACTTCCGGGCGGGCCGGATCACCACCTCGTTCATCGACGACCGGCCCTACCTGCTGACGGCGCGCTCGCCCGCCGACCGCGGCACCAAGATCCTCAACTACCTCGCCGAAGTCACGGTCAACCAGCCGCACGGTCCGCGCCCGTCCACCGTCTACCCGCAGGACAAGCTGCCGCCGATCGAACTCGACACCATGCCGCCGCGCGGCAGCAAGCACCTGCTCTCCGAAGTCGGACCCGAGGCGTTCGCCCGGTGGATGCGTGAATCGAAATCCGTCGGTGTCACCGACACCACGTTCCGCGACGCGCACCAGTCGCTGCTGGCGACCCGGATCCGCACGTCGGGCCTGTTGATGGTGGCGCCCTACATCGCGCGGATGACTCCACAGCTGCTGTCCATCGAGTGCTGGGGCGGTGCGACCTACGATGTCGCGCTTGCGGTTCTTGAAGGAGGATCCGTGGGAGAGGCTGGCTGCGTTACGCGAAGCGGTTCCGAACATCTGCCTGCAGATGCTGCTGCGCGGCCGCAACACCGTCGGCTACACGCCCTACCCGGAATCGGTCACCTACGCCTTCATCCAAGAAGCTACGGCCACCGGTATCGATATCTACCGGATCTTCGATGCGCTCAACAACGTGGAATCGATGCGACCGGCGATCGACGCGGTGCGCGAAACCGACACTGCCGTGGCCGAAGTCGCGATGTCCTACACCGGGGACCTGTCCGACCCCGGTGAGAACCTCTACACGCTGGACTACTACCTCAAGCTCGCCGAGCGCATCGTCGATGCCGGGGCGCACGTCCTGGCGATCAAGGACATGGCGGGCCTGCTGCGACCCCAGGCCGCCGCCATGCTGGTCAGCGCATTGCGCAGCCGATTCGACCTCCCGGTGCACGTGCACACCCACGACACCCCGGGCGGTCAGCTGGCGACCTATCTGGCGGCCTGGCAGGCCGGCGCCAACGCCGTCGACGGTGCCTCGTCGCCGTTGGCCGGCACGACGAGTCAACCCGCTCTGAGCTCGATCGTCGCAGCGACTGCGCACACCGAGTACGACACCGGGCTGTCGCTGTCGGCGGTGTGCGATCTGGAGCCGTACTGGGAGGCGCTGCGAAAGGTGTACGCGCCCTTCGATGTTGCGGCGTCTGGTGCTCCCACCCCTACGGGCCGGGTGTACAAACACGAGATTCCCGGTGGCCAGTTGTCGAACCTGCGTCAGCAGGCCATCGCGCTCGGGCTGGGTGATCGCTTCGAGGAGATCGAGGCCGCCTACGCCGGGGCCGACCGGATCCTGGGCCGGCTGGTCAAGGTGACGCCGTCGTCGAAGGTCGTCGGCGATCTCGCGCTGGCGCTCGTCGGTGCAGGCATCACCGCCGACGAATTCGCCGCGGAACCGCAACGATTCGACATCCCGGATTCGGTCATCGGATTCCTGCGCGGCGAGTTGGGCGACCCGCCCGGCGGCTGGCCCGAGCCGTTGCGCACGCAAGGCGTTGGCCGGCCGCGCTCCCGCCAAACCGCAGGCCGAGCTCACCGCAGAGGACGAAGAGGCGCTGGCTCAGACCGGCCCCAAGCGACAGGTCGACGCTGAATAGGCTGCTATTCCCGGGCCCGACAAAGGAATTCGAGGCTCACCGCGAACTCTATGGCGACACCTCGACCCTGTCGGCCAACCAGTTCCTCTACGGCCTGCGGCACGGCGATGAGCACCGGGTCACGCTGGAGCGGGGCGTGGAACTGCTGATCGGGCTCGAGGCGATCTCCGATGCCGATGAGCGCGGCATGCGCACGGTGATGTGCATCATCAACGGCCAGCTGCGGCCCGTCGTCGTCCGGGACCACAGTGTGGCCAGCGAGGTGCCCGCCGCCGAGAAGGCCGACCGCACCAACCCCGACCACGTCGCGGCGCCGTTCGCCGGGGTGGTCACCGTCAACGTCGCCGAGGGCGACGCTGTGGAAGCGGGTCAAACCATCGCATCGATCGAGGCGATGAAGATGGAGGCCGCGATCACCGCGCCCAAGGCGGGCACGGTCACGCGCGTCGCGGTTTCGGCGACCGCGCAGGTCGAAGGCGGAGATCTGCTGGTGGTGGTCCGTTCGGCGGGCAGGAGCGAGCCCACGGCGAAGCGCAGGGGACGACCGGGGAATCAACCTGACCCGAATCGTCGCCGGCGCACTGGGTGGGCGTCGGATCGCGGTGCCGCAGCACAGGTCCGGCCGAGGTACCCGTCCGACCACCGACCGGGTGCGGGAGTCCCTGTTCAATCTGCTGGCCGCGCGGATCGACTTCTCCGGACTGGACGTTCTCGACCTGTACGCCGGATCGGGCGCGCTGGGTCTTGAGGCGCTGTCCAGGGGCGCTGCGTCCGCTCTCTTCGTGGAGTCCGACGCCAAGGCGGCGTCGGTGATCACCCAGAACATCGCGTCGCTGGGGGTGCGGGGGGCGTCGGTGCGTCGCGGCACGGTGGCGGCGGTGCTGGCCGGCGGCGCGGCCCGGCCGGTGGACCTGGTGTTCGCCGATCCGCCGTACGAGGTCGACGACGCTGCGGTCGGCGAGATGCTCGTCGCGCTCGTCGGCGGCGGATGGTGCGCGCCGGGAACCGTGGCGGTGGTGGAGCGCTCGGCGTCGGGTCCCGAGATCGGCTGGCCGGACGGCTGGTCGGCGTGGAGTGCCCGTCGCTACGGGGCCACCCGCATCGAGCTCGCTGAACGCGACTGAGCTCCCCGGGCCGCGTCGTCGGGCTGCTAGCGTCGACCTCCATGAGCGGAGCGGTGTGCCCGGGATCCTTCGACCCGGTGACCCTCGGTCACATCGACATCTTCGAGCGGGCGTCGGCGCAGTTCGACGAGCTCGTGATCGCGGTGCTCATCAACCCCAACAAGGCAGGCATGGTTCAGCCTCGACGAGCGGATCGCGCTGATCGAGGAGTCGACGACGCATCTGCCGAACGTACGCGCGGAGTCGGGGCAGGGGCTCGTCGTCGACTTCGCCAAGGCGCGGGGGATGACGGCGATCATCAAAGGTCTGCGCACCGGCACCGACTTCGAGTACGAGCTGCAGATGGCCCAGATGAACAAGCACATCGCGGGCGTCGACACGTTCTTCGTCGCCACCACCCCGCAGTATTCGTTCGTGTCGTCGTCGCTCGCCAAAGAGGTCGCGATGCTGGGCGGTGACGTCTCGGCGCTGCTGCCCGAGCCGGTGAACGCGCGCCTGCAGGCCAAGCTCGCCGAACGGGACTGACCGCACACCTTGCGCGGTGGGCGCCGGGAATTGACATAATGCCCGAAAGAAGCAATTGGTAACGACACACCGGCGCCGGTAGCCGAGTCACAGGCGTAACACCAGGCACACTGGTCACTGTCAACTACGCCTGGAGGGTGTTGCCGTGTACCGAGTTTTTGAAGCGCTCGATGAATTGGGTGCGATCGTCGAAGAAGCCCGCGGCGTGCCGATGACTGCAGGCTGCGTGGTGCCACGCGGTGATGTCCTGGAGTTGATCGACGACATCAAGGACGCGATCCCCGGGGAACTCGACGATGCGCAGGACGTGCTCGACGCACGCGACGCGATGCTGCGCGAGGCCAAGGAGCACTGCGAGTCCACCGTGTCGACGGCCAATGCGGAAGCCGACTCGATGGTCAACCACGCCAGGGCGGAGGCCGACCGGCTGCTTGCCGACGCGAAGTCGCAGGCGGACCGCATGGTCGCCGAGGCCCGCCAGCACAGCGAACGCATGGTGGGCGAGGCCCGCGAGGAGGCCAGCCGGATCGCGGCGACCGCCAAGCGCGAGTACGAGGCCGCCACCGGACGCGCCAAGTCCGAAGCGGACCGGCTGATCGAGAGCGGCAACCTGACCTACGAGAAGGCAGTTCAGGAAGGCATCAAGGAGCAGCAGCGGCTGGTGTCGCAGACCGAGATCGTGGCGACGGCCACCGCCGAGGCGACCCGGTTGATCGACTCCGCGCACGCGGAGGCCGACCGGCTGCGTGGCGAGTGCGACATCTACGTCGACAGCAAACTCGCGGAATTCGAGGACTTCCTCAACGGCACCATCCGATCCGTCGGCCGCGGGCGTCACCAGCTGCGCACCGCGGCGGGAACCCACGACTACGTGGCCCACTGACGCCACCGAACGGGAAGCTTGGCACACACCCGCAGCTCGCGATCGGGCTGATCGTACGATACGTCCATGGCGACGCATGCGAAGGCGGCCGCGCGCCGGGGACCACGGTCGCCGCTGGTGATCGACATCTCCCGGCTCGGCCGGCGGCCGGGTTCGATGATGACCGTGGAGACCACTGTGCCGAGCCCGGCGCGCATGGGGCTGGAACTGATCGCCGTCGACCAGGGTGCCCCGCTGGAATTGGACCTGCGGCTTGAAGTCGGTGTCCGAGGGGGTGCTGGTCACCGGAACGGTGTCGGCGCCGACATCGGGCGAGTGTTCTCGGTGCCTGCAGCCGATCACGGGTGAGGTCGAGATCGACCTCACCGAGCTGTTCGCCTACCCCACAGCACGACCGACGAGACCACCGACGCCGACGAGGTCGCGCGCGTCGGTCGCGACGGCGGCTTCGAAACCGTCGACCTCGAGCAGCCGATCATCGACGCGGTCGGCGTGGCGCTGCCGTTCTCGCCGGTGTGCGGACCCGACTGCGCCGGGCTGTGTCAGGAGTGCGGCATCCCGTTGGTTAGCGCGGAACCCGGGCATCATCACGAGCAGATCGACCCGCGGTGGGCCAAGCTGGCGACCCTGCGCGAGCAGCCCGGAGACGACACGTGACGGTCGACCGCGCGCCGCTGCTCAAAGCGCTGGGTGTCGATCTGCCTGACGAGCTGCTCACCATGGCGCTCACGCATCGCAGCTTCTCCTACGAGAACGGCGGGCTGCCCACCAACGAACGCCTGGAGTTCCTCGGGGACTCGGTGCTCGGCCTGACGATCACCGAGGAGCTCTACCACCGGCATCCGGAGCGTTCCGAAGGTGATCTGGCCAAGCTGCGAGCCAGCATCGTCAACACCCAGGCGCTGGCGGACGTCGGTCGGCATCTCTCCGACGACGGCCTGGGGTCCTACCTGTTGCTGGGCAAGGGCGAGGAGAACTCCGGTGGCGCCGACAAGTCGAGCATCCTGGCCGACGGGGTCGAATCCCTGCTCGGCGCAATCTATCTGGAACACGGAGCCGCCGTCGCGCGGGAGGTGATCCTGCCGGTTGTTCGCCGGTCTGCTCGACACCGCCCCGACGTTGGGAGCGGGCCTGGACTGGAAGAGCAGCCTGCAGGAGGTGACCGCGGCGCGCGGCCTGGGGGTACCGGCCTACATCGTGACGTCGACCGGGCCGGACCACGACAAGGAGTTCACGGCCACGGTGATGGTCGCCGACAGTGAGTACGGCAAGGGCGTCGGCCGCACCAAGAAGGAAGCCGAACTCAAGGCCGCCGCCGCGGCGTGGAACGCCCTCACGGTGACTGACCGGATGCCTGAGCTTCCCGAGGTCGAGGTCGTCCGGCGGGGGCTGGCCGAGCATGTCACGGGCAGGACCATCACCGCGATCCGGGTGCACCATCCCCGCGCTGTACGGCGTCACGAGGCCGGGCCCGCCGACCTGACCGCCCGGCTGCTCGGTGCGACCATCACCGGAACGGGCCGCCGCGGAAAGTATCTGTGGCTCACGCTGCGGGGTGGCGGCGATGAGCCGCTTGCGCGAAGAGAATCAGGTACCGCGCTCGTCGTGCACCTGGGCATGAGCGGGCAGATGCTGCTCGGGTCCGAGTGCCCGAACGCGAACCACCTGCGCATCGCCGCACTGCTCGACGACGGCACCACGCTGAGCTTCGTCGACCAGCGTACCTTCGGGGGCTGGGTGATCGCCGATCTCGTCACCGTCGACGGAACCGACGTGCCAGTGCCGGTCGCGCACATCGCCCGCGATCCGCTGGACCCGCTGCTTCGATCGCGATGCTGTCGTTACGGCGTTGCGGCACAAGCACTCTGAGATCAAGCGGCAGTTGCTGAACCAGACCGTCGTCTCGGGGATCGGCAACATCTACGCCGACGAGGCGCTGTGGCGGGCCCAAGTCAACGGTGCCCGGCTGGCTTCAGGGCTGCCCCGGAAGAAGCTCGCCGAGGTGCTCGACGCCGCCGCCGACGTGATGACCGACGCGCTGGGGCAGGGTGGCACCTCGTTCGATTCGCTCTATGTCAATGTCAACGGCGAGTCGGGCTACTTCGACCGGTCGCTGGACGCCTACGGCCGCGAGGGCGAGCCGTGCCGGCGCTGCGGAGCGGTGATGCGACGGGAGAAGTTCATGAATCGCTCGTCGTTCTACTGCCCCAGATGCCAACCCCGCCCCCGCCTGCGCTGATGTCCGCCGGAATTGCATTCCACGCGGTCGGCTCTCGGGATTCGGCGCGTGGAATGCAATTCCGGCGGAGGTTGTAGAAATGAGCCATGACTGAACTTTGGGTGGAGCGCACCGGCGTGCGTCGCTACACGGGGCGTAGCACGCGGGGCGGCGAGGTACTCGTCGCGTCCGAGGACGTCGAGGGCGCCTTCACGCCCGGGGAGCTGATGAAGATCGCGCTGGCCGCGTGCAGCGGGATGTCCAGTGACGAGCCGCTGCGGCGGCGTCTCGGCGACGACTACCCGGCCACGATCAGGGTGTCGGGGCCTGCCGACCGCGACCAGGAGCGCTACCCGCTGCTGGAGGAGTCGCTCGAGGTCGACCTGTCGGGGCTGTCCGACAACGAGGTCAC
Organism: uncultured Actinomycetota bacterium; assembly: GCA_963771335.1. GTDB lineage: Bacteria > Actinomycetota > Actinomycetes > Mycobacteriales > Mycobacteriaceae > Mycobacterium. The sequence goes on from CAVYTD010000016.1 coordinate 259,682, forward strand.
CCGGCTGCGGACCGTCGTCGAGCGCGCGATCGACCAGGTGTGCACAGTGGGGCGGACGTTGAAGTCCGGGACCAAGGTGAGCTTTGATGTAGTGAGCCGCTCGCGTGAAGAGAGTTGATGTAGATCGTGGGAGACAGTGACGTCCGGCTGACGGCCTGGGTGCACGGCGACGTCCAGGGCGTGGGTTTCCGCTGGTGGACGCGATCGCGGGCGCTCGAACTCGGGCTGACCGGATTCGCGTCGAACCGGCCCGACGGGCGCGTTCAGGTCGTCGCGCAGGGCCCCCGCGATGCATGTGAGCGTCTCCTTGCGGTGCTGCAGAGTGGAAACGCTCCCGGGCACGTCGACAAGGTGATCTCTGACTGGGCCGAAGCGGCCGACTCGTTCGCTGGCTTCACGGAGCGCTGACCCGCGCGGCGGTAGGGTTTCACCCCATGCATCTGAAGAGTCTGACGCTGAAGGGCTTCAAGTCCTTCGCCTCGCCGACGACTCTGCGCTTCGAACCCGGCATCACCTGCGTCGTCGGGCCCAACGGCTCGGGCAAGTCCAACGTCGTCGACGCGCTCACCTGGGTGATGGGGGAGCAGGGCGCCAAGACACTGCGCGGCGGCAAGATGGAGGACGTCATCTTCGCCGGCACGTCGTCGCGCGCCCCGCTCGGCCGCGCCGAGGTGACACTGACGATCGACAACTCCGACAACGCGCTTCCCATCGAGTACTCCGAGGTGTCGATCACCCGCCGGATGTTCCGCGACGGCGCAGGCGAGTACGAGATCAATGGCAGCAGTTGCCGTTTGATGGACGTCCAGGAGCTGCTCAGCGACTCGGGCATCGGCCGCGAGATGCACGTCATCGTCGGGCAGGGCAAGCTGTCCGAGATCCTGGAATCGCGCCCGGAAGACCGGCGAGCGTTCATCGAGGAGGCGGCGGGCGTCCTCAAGCACCGCAAGCGCAAGGAAAAGGCGGTCCGCAAGCTCGACTCGATGTCGGTCAACCTGGCCCGCCTCAGCGATCTGACGACCGAATTGCGCCGCCAGCTCAAGCCGCTCGGCAGGCAAGCCGAGATGGCACGCCGCGCCCAGACCATCCAGGCCGACCTACGCGACGCACGGCTGCGGCTGGCCGCCGACGATTTGGTCACCCGCAAGGCCGAATTCGATGACACCAACCAGGCCGAGACGACGCTGCGGCGCGAGCACGATGAACTCACCGAGCGGCTGGACGCCAGGGCGCTGGAGTTCGCCGCCCACGAATCCGCAGTCGAGGAGCTCAGCGAGCGAGCCGAGTCCGCGCAGCAGCGGTGGTTCCGGCTTTCGGCGCTGGCCGAGCGCGTCAGCGCGACGGTCCGCATCGCCAGTGAGCGCGCCCAGTACCTGGACGCCGAACCCGGCCCGTCCGCCGGCCCCGATCCCGACGATCTCGACGCGCAGGCCGACGAGGTCGCCGCGCAGGAAAGGCAGCTGCTCGAGGAGTTGGCCGATTCTCAGGCCCGTCTGGAAGCCGCCCGTGCCGAGCTGACCGAGCGGGAGCAGGCCGCCGCCGAGGCCGAGCGGATCCACCTGGCTGCCGCCCGCGCCGAGGCCGACCGTAGGGAGGGTCTGGCTCGGCTGTCAGGTCAGGTCGACACCATGCGTACCCGGGTCGAGTCCATCGACGAGACCGTCGCCCGGCTGACCGCCGGAATCGACGACGCCGCCGCCCGCGCCCAGCAGACCCAGGCGGAGTTCGAGACGGTGCAGAGCCGCGTCAGTGAACTCGACGCCGGGGAGGTGGGACTCGACGACCACCACGACCGGACGGTCGTCGCGCTGCGGCTCGCCGACGAACGCGTCGCCGAGCTGCTGGCCGCCGAGCGGGCCGCCGAACGCCAGGTCGCGTCCCTTCAGGCCCGCATCGACGCGCTGTCGGTCGGGCTTGACCGCAAGGACGGTGCCGCATGGCTCCAAGAAAACCGCAGTGGCGCGGGACTTTTCGGGTCGATCGCGAACTTCGTCAAGGTTCGGCCCGGCCACGAGGCGGCGGTCGCCGTCGTGCTGGGTGTCGCTGCGGACGCCGTCGCCGCGGAGAACTTCGGCGCCGCCCGCGATGCGGTGGCCGCACTCAAGGAGTCCGACGGTGGACGCGCCGCCATCGTGCTGGGGGACTGGCCCTCGCACCCGGTATCGGTGACCGGTCAGCTGCCTGCCGGTGCGGTATGGGCGGTGGATGTGGTGGAGGCCGCACCGCGGATACACGGCGCCGTGACCGCGATGCTCGCCGGGGTGGCGGTGGTCGACGATCTCGCGACGGCACTGGAACTCGTTGCGGCGCAACCGCAACTGCGCGCCGTGACCGTTGACGGTGACCTCGTCGGCGCCGGCTGGGTCAGCGGCGGATCCGACCGCAGGCCCAGCACGCTGGAGATCACCTCGGAGGTCGACAAGGCGCGGGCGCAGCTGACCGATGCCGAGCGGCAGACCGGCGAGCTGTCGGCAGCGCTCTCCGGCGCGCTGGCCGAACAGTCCTCCCGTCAGGATGCCGCCGAACAGGCACTTGCTGCCCTCAACGAGTCCGACGCCGCGATCTCGGCGATCTACGAGCAGCTGGGTCGCCTCGGCCAGGACGCCCGCGCCGCCGACGACGAGTGGCAGCGACTGATCAACCAGCGTGCCGAGTTGGAGGCGGGCCGCAATCGCACGGTCGAGGAACTCACGGCGCTCGAACAGCGCCTGCACAACGCTCAGCAGGAGCCGATGTTCGAGTCCGAGCCCGTCGACCGCCAGGAGTCGACGGCCGCCGCGGACGCGGCCCGCTCGACGGAGGTCGAGGCCCGGCTGACGGTGCGCACCGCTGAGGAGCGCGCGAATGCCGTTCGCGGGCGCGCTGATTCACTGCGACGCGCCGCGACCGCCGAACGCGAGACGCGGATCCGCGCCCAGCGCGCACGTGAGGCGCGGGTCCACGCCGCAGCGATGGCGGCCGCGGTTGCCGAGGCGGGACGGTTGGTCGCGGCACGGTTGAGCGCCGCGGTGAGGGTCGCGTCCCAGGTCCGCGACGAGGTGGCCGCCGAACGCCAGGTCAGGGCCGCGGCCCTGACCAAGGCCCGCGAGCAGGTCAACGAGCTCACGTCGAGAATCAACGCGCTCACCGATTCGCTGCATCGCGACGAGGTGGCCAAAGCCCAAGCGGCACTCCGGATCGAGCAGCTCGAGCAGCAGGTACTCGAACAGTTCGGCATGGCTGCCGCCGACCTCGTCGCCGAGTACGGTCCCGATGTCCCGCTGCCCCCGACCGAACTCGAGCTGGCCGAGTACGCGCAGGCGCGCGAGCGCGGTGAGCAGGTCACCGCACCGGCGCCGATGCCGTTCGACCGGGCTACCCAGGAGCGGCGAGCCAAGCGGGCCGAGCGCGAGCTCAACGAACTGGGCAGGGTCAATCCGCTCGCCCTCGAGGAGTTCGCGGCGCTGGAGGAGCGCTACAACTTCCTGTCCACCCAACTCGAGGATGTCAAAGCAGCGCGCAAGGATCTTCTCGATGTGATCGCCGACGTCGACAACCGGATTCTGCAGGTGTTCGCCGAGGCGTACGCGGACGTCGAACGTGAGTTCTCCCAGGTGTTCGCGACGTTGTTCCCCGGTGGCGAGGGCAGGCTGCTGCTGACCGACCCGGACGACATGCTCACGACCGGCATCGAGGTAGAGGCCCGCCCGCCCGGCAAGAAGATCAAGCGGTTGTCGCTACTGTCCGGTGGCGAGAAGTCGCTGACCGCGGTGGCGATGCTGGTGGCGATCTTCCGGGCGCGTCCGTCGCCGTTCTACGTGATGGACGAGGTCGAGGCGGCACTCGACGATGTGAACCTGCGCCGCCTGATCAGTCTGTTCGAGCAGTTGCGGGAACGCTCGCAGCTGATCGTGATCACCCACCAGAAGGCGACGATGGAAGTCGCCGATGCCCTGTACGGCGTGACGATGCGCAATGACGGCATCACGGCGGTGATCTCTCAGCGGATGCGGGGCCAGGAGCTGGTGGCCAGTCCGGGTTAGGTTCCGGGGTCCGGCGACACCCCTGCGACAATGGCGTGGTGTCTGATGGTCTTTGGATCGCGATCGCGGTCATCGCTGTTCTGCTCGTCGCCGCTCTGGTCGTCGGATTGGTGCGGTATCGCCGACGCCGGATCAGCTTGTCGGCTCCGGACACCGCCACGCCCGTCGATCGTTCGGGAGGCTATACCGCCTCGTCAGGCATCACGTTCAGCGCATCGGCGCCCCCCGAGGCCCCGCCGAGCCCGCGCCAAGCGCCCCCCGGAGAAAGCTCCCGAGCGCCCGGAGCGTCTCGATACCAGCGGCTTACCTGCCGTCGGTGACGACGCCACCATTCCGCGCGACGCCCCGAAACGCCCGATCGCCGACGTTAAGCTCCCCGAGCCCCCGGTTAAGCTCCCCGAGCCTCCGGTCAAGCTTCCCGAGCCCCCGGCGGAGACCGCGCCACCCGCGCCGCCCGTCGCCGACCAGCCCGCTGCGACGGCCCGAACCGCACCCGAGATCGACGTCATCGCTCCCACCGACGGAAGGCTGGATCGTCTCCGCGGTCGGCTCGCGAAGTCGCAGAACACCCTCGGCCGAAGCATGCTGGGGTTGTTGGGCGGCGGCGACCTCGACGAGGACTCGTGGCAGGAGGTCGAGGACACGCTGCTGATCGCCGACCTCGGTCCGGTCGTCACCGAGTCGGTCGTCACGTCGCTGCGGTCCCGGATGGCCGCCAGCGGGGTGCGCACCGAGGCCGACGCCCGAGCGGTGCTGCGCGAGGTGCTGATCAAAGAGCTGCAGCCCGATCTGGACCGCTCGATCAGGGCCCTGCCCCATGACGACAAGCCGTCGGTGCTGTTGGTCGTGGGCGTCAACGGTACGGGCAAGACCACCACGGTCGGCAAACTCGCGCGCGTCCTCGTCGCCGACGGCAGGCGGGTCGTCCTCGGAGCGGCCGACACGTTCCGTGCCGCGGCGGCCGACCAGCTCCAGACGTGGGCCTCCCGCGTCGGCGCTCAAGTCGTGCGTGGTCCCGAAGGCGCCGATCCGGCGTCGGTGGCGTTCGACGCCGTCGACACCGGAATCGCCTCCGGCGCCGACGTCGTCGTCATCGACACCGCCGGTCGCCTGCATACCAAGACCGGGTTGATGGACGAACTGGGCAAGGTCAAACGCGTGGTGAGTCGTCGTGCGGTCGTCGACGAAGTCCTCCTCGTCCTGGACGCGACGATCGGTCAGAACAGCCTGCCGCAGGCCCGCGTCTTCGCCGAAGTGGTCGACATCACCGGCGTCGTGTTGACCAAACTGGACGGCACGGCCAAGGGCGGCATCGTTTTCCGCGTACAGCAGGAGCTCGGAGTGCCGGTCAAGCTCGTCGGTCTCGGCGAAGGTCCTGACGACCTCGCGCCGTTCGAGCCGGCGGCGTTCGTCGACGCGCTGCTCGGTTAACAGCACCGCCAGTGCCTAAAGGGCCGGTTATTCTGCCACGGCGCACCGGAACTCGCCGGTCCACAACCGTGAAACACGAGCGTAACGCGATGGGTGTGTCCGTTCACGCGGCCGAAACACGACAGAATCACCGGTGAAACGCTGGCACAACAGTCTCTTCGGAAGGCCGATCCTGTCGGCCGTCATCCCAAGGAGGTTCACACAAAGTGGTTGGCTTGCATGACGTGGTCCTAGCCATACCGGACGATAGTTTCCTGCCGTTCGGGCCCGAGGGCCTGAGCGCCGGCGATACGGCGTGGGTGCTCACATCCGCCGCGCTCGTGTTGTTCATGACACCGGGCCTGGCGTTCTTCTACGGCGGGTTGTCCCGGCAGAAGTCCGTCCTCAACATGATGATGATGTCGTTCGGCTCCATCGGAATCGTCAGCGTCATCTACGTGCTGTGGGGCTACTCGATGTCGTTCGCTTCGGCGCACACCGGAGACAGTGACTTCTTCGGAGTCTTCGACAATCCCGATCTCGCTTTTCGGGCTCAGTCAGCTGACCGAGGTGCGTGAGCTCGACGGCGCCGACACGTTCGTCTCCGGCGGATTCGGGACGGTACCCGCCATCGTCTGGGTGGCCTTCCAGCTCACCTTCGCGGTGATCACCGTCGCGCTGATCAGCGGTGCGGTGGCCGAGCGCATGAAGTTCGGCACCTGGTTGGTGTTCGGCGGCATCTGGGTCACGCTCGTGTACTTCCCTCTGTCGCATATGGTCTGGGGCGGCGGCCTGCTGTCGGGTTCGGAGGACGGAATCGCGGCCAAGCTCTTCGGCGTCGACGAAGAAGGCGCGGCCAACGTATCGCCGATCGACTTCGCCGGCGGCACCGTGGTGCACATCAACGCCGGTATGGCCGCTCTGGTGCTGGCGCTGCTGCTCGGCAAGCGGAACGGGTTCGGCAAGACCGCGTTCCGTCCGCACAACGTCCCGTTCGTGATGCTCGGCGCCGCCATCCTGTGGTTCGGCTGGTTCGGCTTCAACGTGGGATCCGAGGGCGCGGCCGACATGCTTGCCGGTCGCAGTGTGGGTCAACACCACCGCCGCCACCGCGGCAGCCATGCTGGCCTGGTTGCTCGTGGAACGGATCCGTGACGGCCACGCCACCAGCGTCGGCGCCGCATCGGGCATCGTCGCCGGCCTGGTGGCCATCACGCCGGCGTGCGGGTCGCTCAGCGCGATCGGCTCACTGGTCCTCGGTGCGGTCGCCGGTGTGCTGTCCGCACTTGCGATCGGGCTGAAGTACAAGTTCGGCTACGACGATTCGCTCGACGTCGTCGGCGTGCACCTCGTCTCCGGCCTGTGGGGCACCGTCGGCATCGGATTGCTCGCCACCGAGACCGGGTCTGTTCTACGGTGGCGGCGTCCAGCAGCTGCGTCGTGCAGATCGTCATCGCGCTGGTGGCGGTGATGCTTCACTGCGATCATGACCGCTCATCATCGCGTTCATCGTCAAGCCGCTGGGCTGGCGGGTGTCCGAGGAGGACGAGGACACTGGAATCGATGAGACCGAACACGCCGAAACGGCTTACGAGCTCGCCTGATCGGCGACAATTTCACTCGGAAGGGATCGACTACACATGAAGCTGATCACTGCGATCGTCAAGCCGTTCACGCTCGAAGATGTCAAGACCGGTCTTGAGCAGACGGGCATTCTCGGGATGACCGTCAGCGAGGTGCAGGGTTACGGTCGTCAGAAGGGGCACACCGAGGTCTACCGCGGAGCGGAGTACTCGGTGGATTTCGTCCCGAAGGTCCGCGTGGAGGTCGTCGTCGACGACGCCGCCGTCGACAAGGTGGTGGACGTCATCGTCCAGGCCGCCCGCACCGGCAAGATCGGTGACGGGAAGGTATGGGTCAGCCCGGTCGACACGGTGGTTCGGGTGCGCACCGGCGAGCGGGGGTCAGACGCCCTTTGACCCGAATCGTGGAATGAGACGTCGTCTCCCGGCGCTGACGCCGTGTGAGCGCTGGCTCGTCAGGTGCCGGGAGGACAACTCATGACAGGACAGGAACAACGACCCGCCGCCGGAGCCCCTCGATGGGTGCGCCCGGCGGCGGGTTCGTTTCGTCCGGCAACCGATCTCGTCGCGGCCGCCGAACAGCTGGTCGCAGGCGGGGCGCGTCAACTCGACTCCGCTGCGCTGCGTGATGCTCTGCTCGACCTCTACGACTTCTGGCTGACCACCAAGGCGACCGAGATCGGGATCACCGCGACCAGTGGCTTCGCGATCGTCGCGACCGGCGGCCTCGGCCGGGGCGAAATCCTGCCGTTCTCCGATCTGGACCTCATGCTGTTGCACGACAACATGCCCGCCGACGCGGTCAGCGAGGTGGCCGATTTGCTGTGGTACCCGTTGTGGGATGCCAACATTCGGCTCGACCACAGCGTTCGGACCGTGCCGCAGGCGCTCAAGGTCGGCGGCGAGGACATCTCCGCCGCTCTGGCGATGCTCGAGGCACGTCACATCGTCGGGGACGCGGACCTGACTTCACTGCTGATCGGCGGCGCACGCCGCCAGTGGCGCACCGGAATCGCTTCGCGTTTCGACGAACTCGTCGAGCACACCCGAGCGCGATGGCAACGTAGCGGCCAGATCGCACACCGAGCCGAGCCGGACCTCAAGTGCGGTAGGGGTGGCCTGCGTGATGTCCAACTACTCAACGCACTGGCCATCGCGCAGCTGGCCGACGTCTATCCCAGCCGGTCGCTGGCGTCGCCGACCGAAACGCTTGGGGAGGCGCACCTTTCCCTGCTCAACGTCCGCACCGAGCTGCACAGGGTCGCCGGTCGCGGCCGTGAGCTGCTGCTGGCCCAGCACGCCGACGAGATCGGCGCGTCGTTGCGCATCGGTGATCGCTTCGACCTGGCCCGGATGCTCTCTGATGCCGCGCGGACTGTCAGCTATTACGTCGACGCGGGCATTCGCACGGCGGCCAACTCGTTACCGCGCCGCGGTCTGGCTTCGCTGCGCCGGCCGGTACGCCGACCGATCGACGAAGGCGTCATCGAGTTCAACGGCGAGGTGATCCTGGCCCGCGATGCGCGCCCGGAGCGCGACCCTGGCCTGATACTGCGGGTGGCTGCCGCATCGGCCACCACCGGTCTGCCGATGGCGGCGTCCACGCTGGGCCGGCTGGTGGAGACCGCGCCGGAACTCCGCACGCCCTGGCCGCGCCAGGCCCTCAAAGATCTGCTCGTGATGCTGGCCGCGGGACCGTCGGCGGTCGCCACGATCGAGGCCCTCGATCGCACCGGCCTGTGGGGCCGGCTGTTCCCCGAATGGGGAGCGGTCCGGGACCTGCCGCCGCGCGACGTCGTCCACATCTGGACCGTGGATCGCCACTTGGTCGAAACCGTCTCCCGGGCAAGCGCTTTCACCACGCGGGTGTCCCGTCCCGACCTTCTGGTGCTCGGGGCCCTGGTACATGACATCGGCAAGGGCCGCGGCGGGGACCACAGCGTCATCGGGGCGGAGCTGGCCACCCAGATCGGCAACCGGCTGGGCCTGTGGCCTTCGGACGTCGTCATCCTGTCCAAAGTCGTGCGCCATCATCTGCTGCTGCCGCAGACCGCCACCAGGCGGGACTTGCAGGATCCCAAGACCATCGCCGCCGTCGTCGACACTCTGGGCGGCGACCCGGTGGTGCTGGAACTGTTGCAGGTACTCGCCGAAGCCGATTCGCTGGCCACCGGGCCCGGGGTCTGGGGCGATTGGAAGGCCTCGCTGATCGGCGATCTGGTCCGTCGCTGCCGATTGGTGATGGCCGGTGAACCATTGCCGCAACCCGATCCCGTTGATCCGCGGTTCCTTTCGATGGCCGCCGGAGCGGTGCATGTCGAGCTTTCGCCCGCCGACAATCCGCACATCTACAGCGTGACGATCATCGCGCCGGATCGTCGGGGTCTGCTGTCCAAGGCGGCGGGCGTGCTGGCTCTCAACTCGCTGCGGGTGCACTCGGCATCGGTCAACGCGCACGAGGGCTCGGCGATCAACACGTTCGTCGTCTCACCTCATTTCGGTGCCCCGCCCGCGGCGGAGTTGCTGCGTCAGCAGCTGATCCTGGCCGTCGACGGCGAGCTCGACGTGGTGGGCACGCTCGAGCAGCGCGGGGCGGACAGCTCGGCAACGGGCCGTGCCGGCGAGGTGCGCGCCGCCGTGCCGATCAACGCGCCCGCCGCTCCTCCGCGGGTGCTGTGGCACGACGGCGCAGGCCCGGGACAGCTGGTCGCCGAGATCCGCGCCACCGATCGCGCCGGGCTCTTGGCGGTGCTCACGGCGGTGTTCGAACGTGCCGGGGCGGACATCGCGTGGGCCAAGGTCACCACGCTGGGCTCATCGGTGGTCGACGCGTTCGGTCTGGTGCTTCCCCCGGGAAGTCCGGCGAACGCCGTGCGACAGAACCTGGAACGCGACCTGTACGCCGTGCTGCCCGCGCCACCGGCCAAGCCGGTGGAGGAGGCGAGCTAGACAGGGCACTCTTGCGGGGGTTGGTCGGTGCGTTCGGGGCGTTCGGCGATGGCGCGGTCGGGAAGCCAGATGACAAATGTGCTGCCCGCCCCGAGGGTGCTGAACAGCGCCAGCTTGCCCTCGTGACTCTCGACGATCTGCCGGGCGATCGCCAGCCCCAGGCCCGATCCACGCCGCCCTCCGTTCGGCGCGCGCCGGAACCTGTCGAAGACCCGCTGCTGGTCGTCCTCGGCGATCCCGGGTCCTTGATCCCGCACAGCGACCCAGGCCCAGCCGCCGGTACTGCCGCTGGCGATGGTCAGCTCGGAATCCTCGGGCGCCAGCCGGACCGCGTTGGACAACAGGTTCGCCAGCGCGCGGGCCAGCGATTCGGGATCGGCGAAGACCACTGGCCCGGGGGACAGCCTGGTGTTCACCCGCAGTGGCCTCTCCTCGGCGAAGATCCGATGATCGTCGACGACCTCGCTGACGAAGCTCTGCAGATCGACCTTTTGATCGGCGAACGACCCGGAGCGACGGCGCGCTGTGGCCAGCAGGTCTTCCAGCAGCCGCGACATCCGGGCCGTGGCACGCGAGATGACCGCCAGGGCGTTGGCGCGTTCGTCGGCCGTGGCGTGTTCGTCGGCGAGGACCGCCTCGACATTCGCCTGCACGACGGCCACCGGGTTGCGAAGCTCGTGCGAAACATCCTCCACCAGAGCGCGTTCAGCGCGGAACGCGTCGTCGAGCCGGTCCAGCATGCCGTCGACGGTGTCGGCGAGTATGCGCAATTCGTCGTGGGGCCCGGTCGCGTTGATCCGTTGCGACAGATCGCTGGCTGACAGGCGGTTGGCTGTTCGGGTGATCTCGCCGACCGGGCGCAGCAGCCGGCCCGCGACGAACCAGCCGACGACGAGGCTGATCAGGAAGATGCCGCCGAGGGCGAACAACGAGTAGTCGCGCAGCGTCTCCAGAGTCGAGTAATTGACTGCGCGCTGGACACTTTCGAGGTCTGCGGCCTGGAAGCTCTCGCCGACGCGGTAGACCATGGTGCCGTCGGCCTTGCGGTCGAACTTCTTGACGGTGACCGGGTCGAGCGGTGCGGCATCGATCGTTGTCGACAGGGCCAGGTACACCGCGGCCAGGATCACCGCGGCGATGACGAACAACCACAACGACGTGGTCAACGCCAACCGCACCCGAATGGTGCGCATCACGACGTTCGGGTGCAGGGATGCGGCTGCTGCTGCGCAGGGGTGCGCAGTCGATAGCCGCGGCCGACCAGCGTGTGCAACACCTGCTGTTCGCCGTCGACGGTGAGTTTGCGCCGCAGCGTGCCCACCGTGACGCGGACGGTCTGGGTGAACGGATCGGCGTTCTCGTCCCAGACGTGCTCGAGGATCTGCTCGGCGGACACCACGTGGTCGGGCCGGGTCATCAGATACCGCAGTACCGAGAACTCCTTGAGGGTCAGATCCACCTCCCGGCCGCCGCGGCGCACAATCTGGCGGGCGGTGTCGACAGTGACGTCACCGAGGCGCAGCACCGACGACTCGCCGGACACCTCGCGACGCAGCACCGCGCGCAGCCGTGCCGTCAGCTCGGCGAGAGCGAAGGGTTTGACGATGTAGTCGTCGGCCCCGGCGTCGAGTCCGCGGACCCGATCGGGCAAGGTTCCCAGCGCGGTGAGCATGACGATCCGGATCTCGCGGCTGGCCGGGGAGTCGATCTCGCCCGCACGGAGCCGGCGGGCCAACTCCAGCCCGTCGCCGTCGGGCAGGTTCACGTCGACGAGCGCCACGTCGTAGGTGTTGACGGTGAGACGGTCGGCGGCCTCGGCTTCGGTGAGCGCGGTGTCCACGGCGTAACCTTCGCGCTGCAGCCCGATGCGGAGCGCGCTGACCAGACCTTCCTCGTCCTCGACGATCAGTATCCGCATACGCGCCGAGGGTAGCGCCGTCCGCGCAGTCCGACCACTTGGCTTTCGGTCGGCTTTCGTCAGGGTTTTCGGGAGTTTTCGCACCCCGCTGGTGAGATGTGGCCATGAGCAGACACACCGAACCCGACGACGGCCTCGCGCTGTCGGCACCGAGCGCCGGTGCGCTTATCGAGCGCGCCCTTTTCGAGATGAAACATGTTGTAGTGGGCCAAGACTCGATGCTCGAGCGGCTTCTTGTCGGACTGCTCGCCGGCGGTCACGTTCTGCTGGAAGGGGTTCCGGGGCTCGCCAAGACCTTGGCGGTGCGCACCGTGGCCACCGTCGTCGGCGGTACCTTCCACCGGCTGCAGTTCACGCCGGACCTGATGCCCGCCGACATTCTGGGCACGCGGGTGTGGCGGCCGTCGACGGAGAGTTTCGACATCGAGCTCGGGCCGATCTTCGCCAACCTGGTGCTCGCCGACGAGATCAACCGGGCGCCGGCCAAGGTGCAGTCGGCGCTGCTGGAGGCGATGGCCGAGCGACAGGTCAGCATCGCCGGGCACACCTTCGCCCTGCCCGAGCCCTTCCTGGTGCTGGCCACCCAGAACCCCATCGAGACCGACGGCGTCTACCACCTGCCGGAGGCGCAGCGCGACCGGTTCCTGCTCAAGGTCGACCTCACCCACCCCGACGAGCTGGAGGAGCTGGCGATCCTGGCGCGGATGGGCGCCCAACCGCCCAAGGCGAGAACGCTGATGACACCCGCGGACGTGCGACGACTGCAGCGGATCACCGAGGAGGTCTTCGTCCACCACGCCGTCGCGCACTACATCGTCCGTCTCGTGATGGCGACGCGCAGGCCCGCCGAGTACGGCGCGGCGCCGATCGGTGCCGTCCTCGACTACGGCATCGGTCCCCGCGGGTCACTGGGGCTGCTGTCCGCCAGCCGGGCGCTGGCCCTGGTGCGCGGGCGTGACTATGTACTGCCGGGCGATGTCGCCGACATCGCTCCCGATGTCCTGGCCCACCGGCTGGTGCTGACCTTCGACGCGGTGGCCGACGGAGTCGATCCGCGCGCGGTCATCGCCCAGGTACTGGAATACGTTGCACCGCCACAGATCGCGCCGAACAGTCACGACCTCGCCGAGGTCGCGTCGTGACCGCGCAGCCGTGGCGGGCACTGGACCTCGGCCTGCGCCGCCGAATCGACAGCATGATGACCGGTGACCACGAAGGGACGCGCCTCGGTGTCGGTACCGAGCGTGAGGAGCTGGCCCGCTACCAGCCCGGCGACGACGTGCGCCGGATCGACTGGAACATCACCGCCCGATCCATGGAGCCGCACGTGTGGCGGCCCCGCGCCGACAACCGGTTGGACACCTGGGTGCTGGTCGACACCAGCCCGAGCATGACGTTCGGCACTGCGGCTTACGAAAACACCGCCGACGAGAAGCACGAACTGGCGGCCCGGATCGTCTGGGCGCTCGGGCTGTTGACCGATGCGCCGGGAAACACCATGGGAATGGCGACATTCGGCGCCGACGGGTTGCGCTGGCACCGGCCGGACCGGTCGCGGTTCGCCGCGTCGCGCGCCGCGCAGACACTGGCGGGGATGGGAACACGCACCGGCGCCGGATCACCGGGCCTGGCAGAAGCGATCACCGCGTTGAGCTCACGACGCGGTGGCCCGGGACTGCGGGTCGTGGTGTCGGATTTCCTGGATCCGGACGGTGCCACGGAGCCACCGTTCGACTGGCAGGCCCCACTGCGCCGGTTGTCGGCCCGGCATGACGTGATCGCGGTTGAGATCGTCGACCCCCGGGAACTGGAACTGCCCGATGTCGGGGCCGTCGTGCTCGTCGACCCGGAATCCGGCAGGCAACGTCAGGTGTGGACCTCGGATCGCCGGTTTCGGCGGCGATATCGTGACGCGGCCGCCGGGCACCGAGCGGCGGTTGCGGCGGGGATCGCAGCCTGCGGCGCCGACCATCTGAGGGCCAGTACCGGGCGCGACTGGATTCGTGATCTCGCCGCCTTCCTCCGGGATCGGCAGCGCACCATGGGCCGCGCCGCCTCCAGGAGGTCGCGGCGCCGATGACTTTCCTGTTCCCGCTCGGCCTGTTGATGCTGGCGCCGGTGGCCCTGCTGGCGGTGACCTACCTGATGACGGTGCGACGCAGACAACGCTACGTCGTGCGCTTCGCGGCACTCCCGTTGCTGGACAAGGTGATTCCCGAGAGGCCGAACTGGCGACGGCATCTGCCCGCGGTGTTCCTGCTGGCGGCGTTGGCGTTGTGCGGGCTGGCTGTGGCCAAGCCTGAGATGCCGGTGCGGGTTCCCTACGAACGCGCCACCATCATCGTGGCGATCGACACGTCGGAATCCATGCAGGCCCGTGACGTCAGCCCGGATCGGCTGACGGCCGCCGTCGCCGCGGCGGGGGATTTCATCGACCGGCTACCCCCCACGTTCAACGTCGGCGTGGTGACGTTCGCCGGATCGACGATAGTGGCACACCCGCCCGACACCGACCGCGAGGCTGCCGCCGCCAGCCTGCAGATGCTGACCACGCAGTCGCGCACCGCGATCGGCGAAGGCGTGTTCACGTCGCTGGATCAGATCCGGTCCATCACGCGGGGGAGCGAGCAGGAGCGGCTACCCGCCCATGTAGTGCTGCTGTCCGACGGAAGCAACACCAGCGGCCGCGGCACCGACGAGGCAGCACTCGCGGCGGCGGCCGCCGGGGTCCCGGTTTCCACCATCGCCTACGGCACCGCCGACGGGGTGCTCGACACCGGCGGATACGAGGTCCCCGTGCCGGTGGACGCCGCCACCCTGACCGAGTTGTCCGACGCGACCGGCGGCGTCGCGTACTCCGCGGCGAGCAGCGACGAACTGCAGGACGTCTACCGCGACATCGGGTCGTCCATCGGTTGGCGCACCGAGTGGCGAGAGGTCACCACGTTCGTCGTCGCCTTCGCCCTGGTCTGCGGCATCGTCGCCGCAGCCCTGTCCATGCGCTGGTTCTCCCGCCTCATCTGAGAAGGAACACTCATGTCCGAGAACGGCTTCGACCAGCGATTCGACCTGGGACGCCGTCCCGCCGGTCCCGCGTTCCTGCCGCCGGGGCCGGGTCGGCCGCCTGCCCCTCAGCCGCACCCCGAACCCGTCCCGCCCATCCTCACCCGGATCCGCACCGAATCGGCGCCCCGGACCGCGCCGCCGGTACCTGCACCCCTCGCGGTACCGGCGGCGCCCCGGCGCTCACGGGCTTCGGTGGCGCTGCTGGTCGGCGCCTGCCTGCTCGTCGGAGGCGGTGCGGGCGCGGGTGCCGGCTTCCTGGCCGCAGATCCCGGCGTCGGCGCGGCCATCCGTCAGTACCCGCCCGCGGCCGCGGGTCCGGCGCCCGGCGCACCCCCCGACACCCAGAGCGCGTCGCTGGCGCTGCTCCCGAGCGTCGTCCAGATCAGCGCGGGCAACAGCCGCGGATCGGGGTTCGCCATCGACGGCCAAGGCCGGATCATGACCAACAGCCATGTGATCGAGGGCTATTCGCGGGTACAGGTGCGGATGGCCGACGGTCGTCGCAGCGCGGCCCGGGTGGTCGGCACCGACCCGGCGACCGATGTCGCGGTTCTCGAGCTCGCGGGGGCACCCCCACCGGCGGCCGCGTTGGGAGTCAGCAACGGGCTGGCGATCGGCCAGCCGGTCATCGCGGTAGGAGCGCCACTGGGCCTGACCAGCACCGTCACCGCGGGCATCATCAGCGCCGTGGACCGGCAGGCACGGCTGGGCGGACAGCCTGAGCAACAGCTGCTGCAGACCGACGCGTCGATCAACCCGGGCAACTCCGGCGGCCCGCTGGCGAACCTGCAAGGTCAGGTGATCGGTATGAACACCGCGATCGCCACGGTCGGTGGGCCGGAGGCGGGCAGCATCGGTATCGGGTTCGCGGTGCCGATCGATCGCGCCGTCGAGGTGGCCAGGGAGATCATCGCGAACGGCTAAGGCGCGCTCGGTGGGCTAGGCGGGGCTGGCATCAGAAAGAGAAGTAGTCTTGGCCTCGTGTTTGAATCCCTATCCGACCGGTTGACCGGTGCGCTCTCGGGCCTGCGCGGGAAGGGTCGGCTCACCGACGCCGACATCGACGCCACCAGCCGCGAGATCCGATTGGCGCTCCTGGAAGCCGACGTGTCGCTGCCGGTGGTGCGCGAGTTCGTCGCACGCATCAAAGACCGATCCAAGGGCGCCGAGGTTTCGGCTGCGCTGAACCCCGCGCAGCAGGTCGTCAAGATCGTCAACGAGGAGCTCGTCGGCATCCTCGGCGGCCAGACCCGCCAGCTGTCTTTCGCCAAAATCCCTCCCACGGTGATCATGCTGGCCGGCCTGCAGGGCTCCGGTAAGACCACCCTGGCCGGCAAGCTCGCGAAATGGCTTAAAGGACAAGGGCATACCCCCCTTCTTGTGGCATGCGACCTGCAGCGTCCCGGAGCGGTCAGCCAGCTGCAGATCGTCGGCGAACGTGCAGGTGTGCACGTCTTCGCCCCCCATCCCGGCG
Organism: uncultured Actinomycetota bacterium; assembly: GCA_963771335.1. Lineage (GTDB taxonomy): Bacteria > Actinomycetota > Actinomycetes > Mycobacteriales > Mycobacteriaceae > Mycobacterium. The sequence continues at coordinate 276,104 of CAVYTD010000016.1, forward strand.
TGTCGCCGGCCGGTGCCACGCTCGAGCAGATGACGGCGGGCGACCCGGTGGCCGTGGCGTCAGCGGGTCTGGCCGAGGCCAAGGCCAAGCACTACGACGTCGTGATCGTCGATACCGCGGGACGACTCGGTATCGACGAGGAACTCATGGGTCAGGCCGCGGCGATCCGCGATGCCGTCACGCCCGACGAAACCCTGTTCGTCCTCGACGCGATGATCGGTCAGGACGCCGTCACCACGGCCGATGCGTTCCGTGAGGGTGTCGGGTTCACCGGTGTCGTGCTCACCAAGCTCGACGGTGACGCGCGCGGTGGTGCCGCGCTGTCCGTGCGTGAGGTCACCGGTGTGCCGATCCTGTTCGCGTCCAGCGGTGAGAAGCTCGAGGACTTCGACGTCTTCCATCCCGACCGGATGGCCAGCCGGATCCTCGGCATGGGCGACGTGTTGTCGCTCATCGAGGCAGCCGAGCAGCATTTCGACGCCGATCAAGCGGAAGCGACCGCCGCGAAGATCGGCTCCGGGGAGCTCACGCTCGAGGATTTCCTCGAGCAGATGCTGGCGATCCGCAAGATGGGGCCCATCGGCAACCTGCTGGGCATGCTGCCGGGCGCTGGTCAGATGAAGGACGCGCTGGCCGCCGTCGACGACAGTCAGCTCGACCGCGTGCAGGCCATCATCCGGGGGATGACGCCGCAGGAGCGGGCCGACCCGAAGATCATCAACGCGTCGCGCCGGTTGCGCATCGCCAACGGCTCCGGTGTCGCGGTGTCAGAGGTCAATCAGCTGGTCGACCGGTTCTTCGAAGCGCGCAAGATGATGTCGCAGATGGCCGGCCAGATGGGGATGCCGTTCGGCCGCAAGTCGTCGTCGCGGAAAGCGGTGAAGGGGAAAGGCAAGAAAGGGAAGAAGGGTGCGCGCGGCCCCACGCCGCCGAAGACGCGCAACCCACTCGGCGCCGGCATGGCGGGCATGCCGCCGGGTTTTCCCGACCTGTCGAACATGCCCAAGGGGCTCGACGAGCTCCCGCCGGGGCTCGCGAACATCGATCTCTCGAAACTGAAGTTCCCCAAAGGCAACTGAGGTGCGTCTGCACGTCCGGGGGCGTGGGCTGCCCGACGGTGAACCCGTCGACTGGTGGATCACCGATGAGGGCTTGCCCGAAGAGAATCGGCCCTGCGGGGGTCTCAGCGCTGAACCGGTCCCCGGCGCCGAGACGGTGTTTGACGGCGGCTGGATCCTCCCCGGCCTGGTCGACGCCCACTGCCACGTCGGGCTCGGCCCCGGCGGCCCCATCGAGATGGACGAGGCCGTCGCACAGGCCGAGACCGAGCGCGGCGTCGGTGCGCTGCTGCTGCGCGACGCGGGATCGCCCACCGATACCCGCAGCTTCGACGATCGTCCCGACCTGCCACGCATCATCCGCGCCGGCCGGCACCTGGCGCGGCCCAAGCGGTATTCGCGTGGCTTCGCCATCGAACTCGAGGACGAATGGCAGCTGCCCGACGCGGTGGCGCAGCAGGCGCGGTGGGGTGACGGCTGGGTCAAGCTGGTGGGCGACTGGATCGACCGCGAAGCCGGTGATCTGGCGCCGCTGTGGTCCGACGACGTGCTCGAAGCGGCGATCGATGCCGCGCACGCCAACGGTGCCCGCGTCACCGCGCACGTGTTCAGCGAGGACGCGCTGCCGGGGTTGATCAGGGCCGGCATCGACTGCATCGAGCACGGCACCGGGCTGACCGAGGACACCGTCGACCTGATGGTCGAGTACGGCACCGCGCTGGTGCCCACGCTGATCAACATCGAGAACTTCCCCGGCATCGCCGCGGCCGCCGCCGGCCGCTACCCGCGCTACGAGCGGCACATGCGCGCACTCCACGAGACGTGCGAAGCGAGGATCGGTGCTGCACGCGAGGCCGGTGTGCCCATCTATGCGGGCTCGGATGCGGGGAGCAACGTCGCGCACGGCCGCATCGCCGATGAGGTCGACGCGCTCAAACGGATCGGCATGACACCGACCGAGGCGCTGGGTGCTGCCTGCTGGGATGCCCGGCAATGGTTGCGCCGCCCGGCCCTCGAGCACGGGGCGTCGGCGGACCTGGTCTGCTATGCCGACGACCCGCGCGGCGGCGCCGCGGTGCTCGCCGACCCGACGTTGGTGATCCTGCGCGGCACCATCTGCTGAGGGCGCCGAGCGAGAAGCCACGGTCGTGATCGGACCCGCGATCGCAGCCGGGAACGCTATTTCGCGGAGTTACTAGGGCTGACCGAAACCCCAGTCCAGCAGTCTGATCGCCTGCCCGTACAGATCGCCGGTGCCGTACATCTGCACCACGACCAGGCGCCGGTTCCCGCGTTGGGCGGCTCCGACGTACGTCTTGCGGGCCAGGTTGGTGTAGCCGGTCTTGCCTGCGAGGTCTCCGGGGTAGCGGGCGAGCAGCTCGTTCTGGTTGGTGATCGTCTTGCCGGGGAACGGCGCGGACGGCTGACGCATGATGTGTGCGATCAGCGGATATTTCAGGGCCGCGCGCATGATCACCGCGAGATCGTGTGGGGAGGTCACCGATTCCCGGCCCGGCCCGTCCAATCCGGACGGTGACCCCGCCTTGGTGCTGCGCGCACCGACGAGAGCGGCCTTGCGGTTCATCGCGGCGACGGTCGGCCGTTGCCCACCGAGCATGTCGGCGAGCATGTTGGCGGCGTCGTTACCCGACACCATGAGCAACGCCTCGAGCAGCTGACGGGTCGTGTACGCCTGACCCGGTCTCAGCCCCACACAAGAACATTCGACTTGTGTGTGGGACGCGTTCGCCCTGGCGAAGTTGTCGGGTCTGAGGTGATCGAGGACCACCATGGCGAGCAGGATCTTGATGGTGCTGGCCGGGGCATAGGTGCCGTACGGGTCGCGGCTGGCGAGCACCTGACCGGTGTCCAGGTCGGCAAGCAGCCATGCCTTGGCGGGACCGTCCGGAATCGCTTGCGCGGCAGCGGGTTCCACATCAGGTTGGGACATCGCAGGAGGTGCGCCGGTCATCGCTGCAGGCAGCACCACGCTGAGGGCGAGCGCCAGCCCCGCGAATCGTCTTCGCACGATTGGCGAGGCTAGTCGCGCCAGGACTCGCCGAGCGCGCGATCAGATCTCCATCGGGTATCGAGTGCCGCGGCGCAGGTCAGAGCTGGCCGACCCCCGCATTCGGGCCGAGCGCGAAGCCCCAGTCCAGCAGGCTGGCCGCCTGATCCCAGTAGGTCGGCCCACCCTCCCGGACCAGGCCGTGCATCATCGCGATGACCAGGCGCCTGCCGTCGCGCTGGGCGGCCGCGACGAACGTCTTGCGGGCCAGGTCGGTGAAGCCCGGTCTTGCCGCCGAGCGTGCCTGGGTAGCGATGCAGCAAGTCGTTCTGGTTGACCAGCACGGTGTCACCGGTCTTGGTGGGGAACACCGCGGTCGGCTGGGCGGTGATCTGCGCGAACACCGGGTTGTTCATCGCCGAGCGAAAGATCACCGCCAGGTCGTGTGGGGTCGACCAGATGTCGATACCCGGGCCGTCGATGCCCGACGGCGAACCGGCGTTGGTGCCATAGGCGCCCAGCACCGCGGCCTTCGCGTTCATCTTCATCAACGCCGCGTCGGTGCCGCCCAGCATGCGGGCCAGGGTGTTGGCCGCGTCATTGCCCGATACCAGCAGGAGAGCTTCCAGCAGCTGGCGGGCGGTGTAGGTGAATCCCGGTGTCACCCCCGCGCAATTGCACTCGACGTGGGTGTCGGGCTCGGTGGCCACAATGGTCGACTCCAGCGGCACCTCATCGAGGACCACCTGCGCCAGCAGGGCCTTGATCGTGCTGGCGGGGGCGTAGGCGACGTCCTCGTTGCGGCCCGCCAGCACCTGGCCGGTGTCCATGTCGGCCACGACCCAGGCCTCGGCGGGACCGTCCGGGATGGGTACCGACCCGACGGGCTGAACGTTGAGCGCGTCGGCGGCCGCGGTCGGGACCGGCATGCCGGCGCCGGCGACCAAACACAGCGCGACCCCCAGGCACGCCAAAAGCCTTGTCATGTCGGGTGAGCCTAATCGGGATCGCCGATCGTGTTCAATCGAGCGATGTTGAGCCTCGAGGAGATCTCCGACCGGTTGGAGATACAACAATTGCTGATCGACTACTCGACCGCGATCGATCAGAAGCGATTCGACGACCTCGACGCGGTGTTCACCCCCGACGCCTACATCGACTACCGGGTCACCGGCGGGGTCGACGGCCGCTTTCCGGAGGTCAAGGCGTGGCTCAAGGAGGTGCTGCCGAACTTTCCCGGCTACTACCACATGCTGGGCAACGTCGATGTGCGGATCAGCGGTGACGGCGCGACCTCGCGGGCGATCTGCTTCAACCCGATGGTGATGGGCGGTGACCGGGGCCAGATCTACTTCGTCGGCATCTGGTACGTCGACGAGTTCGTCAGGACCGCGCAGGGGTGGCGGATGAGCAAGCGTGTCGAGGAGAAGTGTTTCGACAAGCTGCTGTAGCCGGCCGGCTCAGCGGACCACCCGGCGCGCCACCTTGCCCGTCACGCGCTTGATCCGATCGGAGACGTACACCGAGAAGGCGATGTTGAAGACATCCTCCCGCAGCCGGGTCAGCTTCGAGCTCGTGATGAGCCAGCGCCCGTCGATTTTCTGGTAGGTCTCGGTGTAGTGGCCGTAGCCACGCAGGTTCACCCCCGGCGCCAGCCGCACGACGTCTTCGAGGGCCCATACCGCGCCCGCGGTCGTCGCCGAGGTCAGCTCGATCTCGGGGGCGTGCACCTGGTGCACCGTGGCGCGCTCGCCGAGGCTCTTGCGGGTGAACGCGACGAACGGGTCGGCGCCGACGATGACCTTGCCGCCTGCGCTCGCGGTGTCGCTCCGGAAATCGTCGGCGAAGATGCCACGCCATGAAGTCCCAGTCCTTGGTGTCCAGGTACCGGCAGTAGCGGGCCTTCAACTGCTTGATCGACTCGATCTCCAGGAGGGCGGCGGCGTCGTCCATGGGTGGAGCGTGACATTTCGGGCGGAACTTGTAAAGGTCGGCGAGGGTGGCCGGAGCAGGATTTCCTCCGGTGGGGCCGGTTCTGGCACAATGAGCGGCTGTCTGCCACGGGACCCGTTCAGAGCGATCCGCTTCGCTCGCTGGGCGCTCCCGCGGCGGTCACACACGTAAGGCAAAACCGGACCGGGCAGCCCGCCCGCGTCGCTTGAATTGCAAACGTGGCAATCACAGGAGAAAACGCACCATCATGGCTGTCAAGATCAAGCTCGCCCGTTTCGGCAAGATCCGCAATCCCCAGTACCGCATCTCGGTTGCCGACGCGCGCAATCGCCGCGACGGTCGCGCCATCGAGGTCATCGGCCGGTACCACCCGAAGGAAGATCCCAGCGTCATCGAGATCGATTCGGAGCGCGCGCAATACTGGCTCGGCGTGGGTGCTCAGCCGACCGAGCCCGTGCTGGCCCTGCTGAAGATCACCGGTGACTGGCAGAAGTTCAAGGGTCTGCCCGGTGCCGAGGGCACGCTGCGGGTCAAGGAGCCCAAGGCCAGCAAGCTGGATCTGTTCAACGCTGCGCTCGCCGCGGCCGACGGTGCTCCGTCCGGCGAGGCCACCCAGCTCAAGAAGAAGAAGGCGCCGGCCAAGAAGGCAGCCGAGAAGGCCGAAGACAAGCCCGGCGAGACGGCCGCGACCGAAACCGCGGACGCGGCCGAGAGCGCCGACGCCGCAACCGAGAGCTGAGAACGGCTGTGAGTTCAGTCGTCGTCGACGCCGTCGAGCACCTGGTCCGCGGGATCGTCGACAATCCCGACGATGTCCGCGTCGAGCTGGTGACCAACCGTCGCGGGCGCACGGTGGAGGTGCACGTCCATCCCGAAGACCTCGGAAAGGTCATCGGCAGAGGGGGCCGCACCGCGACCGCGTTGCGCACCCTGGTGGCCGGCATCGGCGGCCGTGGTATCCGCGTCGACGTGGTGGACACCGACCAGTAGCCCGCTTGCGGGGGACGACTCGGGGATTGGTCGAAGTCTGAATGGACCTGGTAGTCGGGCGGGTCGTCAAGGCGCACGGCGTCACCGGCGAGATCACTGTCGATATTCGCACCGATGACCCGCAGGGCCGATTCGCTCCCGGCGTCACGCTTCGGGGTCGCGCGCCCCGCGGCGGATCCGAACGTGACTACGTCATCGACACGGTGCGTGCGCATGGCGGCAGGCTGTTGATGCGGCTGGTGGGTGTCGCCGATCGCGACTGCGGCGGACCGCCTGCGGGGCACGTTGTTCGTCGTCGACTCGTCTGATCTGCCGCCCATCGAGGATCCTGACGAGTTCTACGATCACCAGCTCGAGGGTATGACGGTGGCGACCACCGACGGGCAACAGGTCGGCACCGTGGCCGAGGTATTGCACACGCCCGCAGGTGAACTCCTCGCGGTGCGAGACGCGGACGGAGCCGAGGTGCTGGTTCCGTTCGTCTCGGCGATCGTCATGTCGGTGTCGTTGTCGGCGGGCACGATCGAGATCGACCCGCCTGACGGCCTTCTCGAGCTGGACTGAGCGACCGCATCATGCGAATTGATGTGGTGAGCATCTTCCCGGGTTACCTCGACCCGTTGCGGCAGTCATTGCCGGGCAAGGCCATCGGGTCCGGTGTCGTCGACCTGGCCGTGCACGATCTACGCTCGTGGACCCACGATGTGCATCGATCGGTCGACGACTCGCCCTACGGCGGGGGCCCGGGAATGGTGATGACAGCGCCCGTGTGGGGCGCGGCCCTCGATGAAATCTGTTCTGAAACAACCATTTTGGTGATTCCCACGCCAGCAGGCCGGCTGTTCACGCAAGCCGACGCCGCGCGCTGGAGTGGCGAGGATCATCTGGTGTTCGCCTGTGGCCGCTACGAGGGGATCGACCAGCGCGTCGCCGAGGACGCTGCGCGACGGATGCGGGTGGAGGAAGTGTCGATCGGCGATTACGTCCTGCCCGGGGGTGAGTCGGCGGCACTGGTGATGATCGAGGCCGTGGTCCGCCTGCTGCCCGACGTCCTCGGCAATCCCGAGTCCCATCGCGACGATTCACATTCTGATCTGGTGGGGGGCCTGCTGGAAGGGCCCAGTTACACCCGGCCGGCCTCCTGGCGCGGACTCGAGGTGCCGGATGTGCTGCTCTCGGGTGATCACGCCCGGATCGCGGCGTGGCGGCGCGAACGAGGCGTCGAGCGCACCCGCGAGCGCCGTCCGGATCTTCTGAGCTGAACTGTCGAACTCCTCAACGCGGCTCGTGCCTCGCCGCTCGATCGTCGTCCGACGGGCTAGATCCGCCCGCCGGGGAACATCGTCTTGACAGCCTGGGTGATCGTCTGCCGGGCGGTGTCGGCGCCGGCCGGCTGCATCGATCCGATGACCATCACATAGCGGCGGTTGGGTCCGACGACACCCGTGGACAGGTGCATCCAGTCGCCGCCGACGCAGCACATCCAGCCCTGCTTGACGGCCACCGGTTCGGCGTAGAGACCCTCGGGGATACCGAATCGTTGCGGGTACACGCCGCCGGGCACCATCCCGTCGGGCGCTGTGGGGGTGGACGCGGCCAGGCTGGCCAGCATGATGCTGGCCTGTTCGGGCGGCAATCCGCCGGTGCCCGCCAACAGCATGTCGTAGTAGCGCACCAGGTCCGTCGCCGTGCTGATGGTGTTGAACCATCGGCCATTGCCCGGTCGCCGCGTGGAGGACAGCCCGTAGCGGGCAACCACCCGGTCGATGATCGCGCTGCCACCGCTGCGGTTCCAGAAGGTTTCGGCGGCGCTGTCATCGGAGGCTCGCAGCATCACGTCCATCAACTTGCGGTCCTCGGGCGACAGCTTGGTCTGGCCCTTGGACACCTGCAGCAGTAGGTCGTCTGCGATGAACAGCTTGACCACCGACGCGATCGCGATCGTCATGCCGTTGCCGTTGGTCACCAGCTGACCGGTATTGCGGTCGAGCACCGCCGCGGTGATCTCGGCGCCGGCCCGCGCGGCCTCGACCGTGGCCTGTCGCTCACGGTCGGCCAGGCCGGCGAACGAGGCGACCGGCTCATCCGGGGGCGCCTCGGGAAGCGGGGCCATGGTGCCCAGCGGGGCGACGACGGTCAGCTGCGGGCCAGACGGCGAGGGTGCCGCGCCGTGCACCTGCGCCTCGCATCCGCCCAAGACCACAGTGGCGACAGTCAGGACTGCGGTGGTCCTGACCAGCCTCCACAGCCGCCGTCGCATCGGTCACCCTCCATGAGTTCTGGGCCTACCCGCTGTAGGCGGAAACAGGGCTCCGGCCGCTCTGTACCTTTACATAAGGGTAGCCGCTGAAAACCCGCGGTGTGTCTCGCGCCCGGCGCGGCCCCGGCCGTCCCGTCTGCAACCGCGGGCACCTGGCACCGGATTTCGGGGAATCGGTCTCCATCTGGCACAATTGGGCAGTTGTCTGTGCACGGCCGGAACGCCGCACGACTCACCCAGACGCCCGAATCACCCATCGGCTCTGCACGCGTCCCCCGTGACGCCTGCCGGCAGCCGCGAACAGCAAGGAAGTGTCACCGATGAACACGCTGGATTTCGTCGACCAGGCGTCGTTGCGCGACGACGTCCCCGCTTTCGGCCCCGGTGACACCGTCAACGTCCACGTGAAGGTCATCGAGGGCTCCAAGGAGCGCATTCAGGTCTTCAAGGGTGTTGTGCTCCGCCGGCAGGGCGGCGGGATCCGCGAGACCTTCACCGTGCGCAAGGAGAGCTACGGCGTCGGCGTCGAGCGCACCTTCCCGGTGCACTCGCCCAACATCGACCACATCGACATCGTCACCCGCGGTGACGTCCGTCGCGCGAAGCTCTACTACTTGCGTGAGCTGCGCGGCAAGAAGGCGAAGATCAAGGAAAAGCGCTGACCTCCCTGGTCGAGCCGGGGCCGTCGGCGCGCTGGCTACGCTGATCTCGTGACCGGACCTTTGGAAGGCCGAGAAGGCCGCCCTGTGCGCGACGACTCGTCAGCTGAGCGCACACTCGAGACATCCGATCCCGACGGTGCGGCAGCGCTGTCCGCCGACACCGAAACCGACGCGGATACCGACGCCGACACCGAGCAGGAGTCCGGGAAGAAGAAGCGCGGCGCACTTCGCGAGTTCGCGATTCTGATCACCGTCGCGGTGGTCCTGTATTACGTGATGCTGACGTTCATCGCCCGGCCCTACCTGATTCCGTCCGAGTCCATGGAACCCACGCTGCACGGGTGCAACGGCTGTGTCGGCGACCGCATCATGGTCGACAAGCTGACCTATCGGTTCTCCTCACCCGAACCGGGCGACGTGGTCGTTTTCAAGGGGCCGCCGAACTGGAGCATCGGCTACAAGTCGATCCGTTCGGACAACCCCGCCGTGCGGTGGGTGCAAAACGCGTTGTCGTTCGTCGGCTTCGTCCCTCCCGATGAGAACGACCTGGTGAAACGGATCATCGCGGTTGGAGGTCAAACGGTTCAGTGCCGCGCCGACACCGGGCTGACCGTCAACGGAACGCCACTCGACGAGCCCTACCTCGACCCGGACACCATGATGGCCGACCCCGCGGTGTACCCGTGCCTGGGCAACGAGTTCGGACCGGTCACAGTGCCCGAGGGCAGGGTATGGGTGATGGGTGACAACCGCACTCATTCGGCGGACTCGCGCGCGCACTGCGGCAATGTGCCCGAGGACGCTCAGCAGGGTCTGGTGTGCACCGGTGATCCGTTCGCCGGGACGATTCCGGTGGACAATGTCATCGGAAAGGCCCGTTTCATCGCCTGGCCGCCTTCGCGGTGGGGTGGCGTGAGTTCGGTGGATCCGCAGAGCTAACAGGAGGCCGTGACACTTGCGCGCTGCATGGCCCCCGAGAGTCGTGATCCGCAAATCGTCCGGCCTACGCACCCTGGAATCCGCTCTGTACCGTGCCGGTCTCGGCCCGGTCGCCGGAGTCGACGAGGTGGGCCGGGGGGCGTGCGCCGGACCGCTGGTGGTCGCGGCGTGTGTGCTGGGCCCGAACCGGCTGGAGAGTCTCGCCGCGCTCGACGATTCCAAGAAACTCAACGAGGCCGAACGGGAACGGTTGTTCCCGTTGATCCGGCGGTACGCGCTGGCCTACCACGTGGTGTTCATCCCGTCGGTGGAGGTGGATCGCCGAGGGGTGCACGTCGCCAACATCGAAGGGATGCGGCGGGCCGTGGCGGGGTTGCCGGTGCGTCCGGGGTATGTGCTGTCGGACGGATTCCGGGTGCCGGGGTTTCCGATGCCGTCGCTGCCGGTGGTGGGCGGCGACGCCGCGGCCGCCTGCATCGCGGCGGCGAGCGTGTTGGCCAAGGTCAGCCGCGACCGGCTGATGGTCGCGATGGAGAACGAGCATCCCGGCTACGGCTTCGCCGAGCACAAGGGCTACAGCACCCGCGCCCATGGTGCGGCGCTGGCCAGGCTCGGCCCGTCCACCCAGCACCGGTACTCGTTCATCAACGTGCGACGCCTGGTCACCGTCGATGGTGAGGTTTTCGCATCAGCCGACATCGAGGGGGAACCCGGGGAGCATGCAGAACTCACGTGCGGGAAGATTGGCCGAGAAGGCCCTGTGGACGCCGACCTACATGAAGGACAGCTGAGCCGATGAGTGCCGAAGATCTCGAGAAGTACGAAACCGAGATGGAGCTCTCGCTCTACCGTGAATACAAGGACATCGTCGGGCAGTTCAGCTACGTCGTGGAGACGGAGCGGCGGTTCTACCTGGCCAACAGCGTGGAGATGGTGCCGCGCAACGCCGACGGCGAGGTGTACTTCGAACTGCGGTTGTCCGACGCCTGGGTGTGGGACATGTATCGGCCCGCCCGGTTCGTCAAGCAGGTCCGGGTGATCACCTTCAAGGACGTCAACATCGAAGAGGTCGAGAAGCCCGAGCTGCGGCTGCCTGAGTAGCTCAGGGGAGCCGGGTCAACGTGAACGGCATCCGGATGTTCAGGGACCGGTTGACCCGCAGGCACCGCTGGGGCCGATGGTCTGATCGAAGCCGCTCCGCTCGAGGATGGCCTCAAATATCCGGCCAGATCGATCGAAACCCTTCAAGTGGGTAGCGAGGCTGGCCATCGCACTCCACCGGCGCCAGGATCAGCGTCGTCGGGATGAGGTGCGATCAACAGAACTTTCGGGCAGCGACGAATCACCGCATCGAAGTCGAGTCGGGGAACCCCGTCCCACCGCGAATCGAGATGCCACGTCGATTCGTCGGTTCCGCTTTCGCGATGGTTGCACGGTCGGGCCTCGGGAATCGCGGAGGCCAACTCCACGTTCCTGCCGTGGTGGTATGCGTTTACGTGCAGACGGCATGAGCACTTCCGGAATGTGAATGGTCAGCTGCGGCGCTGGCCTGGTGGATGAGACGCGTCGTAGATGCCCGCTTCACGTCAACTGAACCCCACCGAATACGCGTCGGCAGGACCGTCGTCGTAGGGTTTGCGACGGGTGACACACTGGAGCCGTGCGCTCCCAACCGAAGTGCTGGCTGACCGATATGGATGGCGTCCTCGTCCGCGAGGAACACGCCCTACCAGGCGCCGCCGAATTCCTGCAGCGACTCGTCGAACGCAAGCGGCCCTTTCTGGTGCTCACCAACAACTCCATCTTCACGCCCCGTGACCTGGCGGCCAGGCTGGGTCAGTCGGGACTGATTGTCCCGGAGGAATCGATCTGGACGTCTGCGCTGGCGACGGCGACGTTCCTGGCCGATCAGTTACCGGGCGGATCGGCTTACGTCATCGGCGAGGCCGGCCTGACCACCGCCCTGCACGAGGCCGGATACACGCTGACCGAGGTCGAGCCCGACTTCGTGGTGCTCGGCGAGACCCGCACCTACTCCTTCGAGGCGATCACCAAGGCCGTCCGTCTCATCCTCGGCGGCGCGCGGTTCATCGCGACGAACCCGGACGTCAGCGGACCGTCGGCGGAGGGCCCGATGCCTGCCACCGGTGCGGTGGCCGCGATGATCACCAAGGCGACCGGTCGGGAGCCTTACTTCGTCGGCAAACCGAACCCGATGATGTTCCGCAGTGCGCTGAACCGGATAGAGGCGCACTCGGAGAGCACGGTGATGGTGGGCGACCGGATGGACACCGACGTCGTCGCGGGCATCGAGGCGGGTTTGGAGACCATCCTGGTGCTGACGGGCTCCACCAATCTCGAGGATATCGAGAAGTACCCGTTCCGGCCCAGCCGGGTGCTGCCGTCCATCGCCGACGCCATCGAGTACGTGTGAGCGGCTTGCTAGCTTGAGCGGGTGACCGCCCCACCGGACCCGACCCGGCCGCTCGCCGGAGTGCGGATCGTCGAGATCTCCAGCTTCGTCGCGGTGCCGCTGGCGGGGATGACGTTGACTCAGCTCGGTGCCGAAGTGATCCGGGTGGATCCGATCGGCGGTGCGGCCGACTACCGCCGCTGGCCACTCACCGACGCCGGCGAGAGCATCTACTGGGCGGGCCTGAACAAGGGTAAGCGGTCGCTGGCGGTCGACATGCGCTCCGAACAAGGTCAGGAGCTGGTCGCGCGGCTGATCGCCGACAGCGGCGTGTTCATCACGAATGTCGCTGGCCGGCAATGGCATTCCTATGAAGCGTTGTCCCGCCTGCGGTCGGATCTGATCCACGTCGAGGTGTCGGGCCGCGCCGACGGCGGCACCGGCGTCGACTACACCGTCAACGCCGCGATCGGATTTCCCGCTGGTCACCGGGCCGGCCGCGCTGAGCACGCCCGTCAATCACGTATTGCCCGCATGGGACGTGACCTGCGGGCTCTACGTGGCGCTGGCAGTCGCCACCGCGCTGCGGCACCGCGACGCCACCGGACAGGGCCAGCGCATCAGCATCCCGCTGGAGAACGTCGCTTTGGCGACCGCGGGCAACCTCAGCCTGCTCACCGAGGCGATGGTCAACGCCACCTCGCGGCAACGCATCGGCAACGCCGTCTACGGTACCTATGGACAGGACTTCACCAGTTGCGACGGCGTCGCGTTCATGGTCGTCGCGCTGACCGGCAGCCACTTCCGCGACCTGACGGAGCTGACCGGCACCACGGAAGCCGTTGCCGCGCTGGCTGAATCACTGGGTGCGGACTTCTCCGACGAAGGTGAGCGATACGCGCATCGCGGCGCACTGAGCGCGCTGTTCGGTGACTGGTTCGCCGCCCACACAGGTGAGCAGATCACCGCGGCCCTATCCGCGACGTCGGTGTTGTGGGAGCGGTACCGAACATTCGCCGAGACCGCGGCCGACGCCCGGGTCACCGCCAACCCGATGTTCACCGAACTCGACCAACCGCGGGTGGGTCGCTACCTCGCGCCGGGCCTGCCCGTGTCGATCGACGGCGCCTACCCGACAGCCGCCCCCGCACCGGCGCTCGGCGACGACACCGCCGCGGTGCTGAGCGAGTGGCTGTCATTGTCCGCCGGGGACATCGATGGACTCATCCAATCGGGCACCGTGGCATGAGCACGCTGCTGGATCTGCTCGACGTGGCCGCCGGACCATCGGACATCTGGCAGGGACGGGGCAGCGGCCCGGCGGGCAAGCGGGCCTACGGGGGCCAATTGGTGGCCCAGGCCCTGGCTGCGGCCTCCCGCACGGTGGAGGCCGACAGGGCGCCGACGAATCTGCATCTGCAGTTTCTGCGCGGAGGAGACGCGGGCCAACCGATCGACTACCGGGTGCAGCGGGTGTTCGACGGCCGCACGGCCGCATCCCGGCGGGTCGAGGCCGTCCAGGACGGACGCCTCCTGGCCACGGCCACAATGTCTTTCGCTGCGGCGCTGACCGGCCCCGAGCATGGGCATCGGGCGTCGATGCCGAACGATCCGGCGACGCTTGGCCCGCACCGGTCCCGTCGGCCCCGCGCCGTCGATGCCGTTGACCGAGTTGGACATCAGGGTCGTCGATGACACCTCGGGAGGCGAGTTCGTGCGCAGGCTGTGGTGGCGGGCGACGGTGGATCTGCCCGAGGACGCGCTGCTGCACACGCTGATCGCCGTGTACGTCACCGATGTGTATCTGATCGACCCGGCGCTGCAGGTTCACGGGCACTCGATGCGGTCCAGAAGTCACCGCAGCGGGACCACGGACTCCTCGGTGTGGTTTCACCGGGCGGTGCGCGCCGACCAGTGGAATCTGCTCGAGTGCCGCTCACCCGCGGCTGCGCGCGGCCGCGGCGTCGTCACCGCGAGCCTGATCGGCCACGACGGTCTTGTCGCGGCGACCCTGGTCCAGGAGGGGCTCATCGCAGAGCGGGAGCCTGCGCCGAATCCGGCCGGCTGAGCCGGTATTCGCGGAACCGACTGCGCAGCAAGGTCACGGCTGCGGTGATCGCGACACCGATCGCGATCGAGGCGATCATTCCGTACACCCGGTGGCTGCCGAACAACGGATACACCTGATAGTGGGTCAGGTAGATGTACAGCGACGCCTCGGCAACGACGGCCGCACCGGCCGCCACCGGCGACGGGCACCGCACCGCCGGTAGCCAGATCAGCAGGGCGAGCCCGGTGAGCACCAGCGTTTCGCGAAGGGTGCTGTCGAAGTAGCCGTGCAGGCCGACGACCAGCACGACGGTCACCAGCGCGCGCTGCGACAGCGTCGTCGCCTTCGCTGCAGCCCAGCCCGCCGCGAAGAACCAGAATGCCAGCATGGTGAACCACGCATCGCGGCCCAGGCCGAGCCCCAGCACGTCGAAGCGCAGCGCGATACCGGCCGCCAGGAAGGCGGCGGCCAGGGTGAAGGGATGACGACGTTCGAGGCGGTCCACGGCGGGTAGCCAGAACAGCACCGCGAGCGCGACGAGGATCCACACCAAGACCTCGACGAACCACAGCCGTCCCGCGGTCATGCTGTCGTGGGGCCCGAGAAACTTGTTGGCCAGCAACAGGTTTGTCGGATGGTAGTCGTCGGTGAGTACCAGCGCGATCGCAATCCACGCCACCGCGGGAACCGCGGTCCATGCGATCGTATGGCGCAGGTGGCGGATCCGGGCGGGGCGGGGCACCGGGGTCAGGCAGAACCGGCCGAAGTTGTACCCGGCGACTCCGAGAAGGATGTGTGCGCCGCCCCACAACCTGAACACGTCGGCGTGGGATCCGACGATCAGGACGATCGCGGCCGCGCGAAGCGCGACGCTGGTTTCCAGTGTGCTACCCCACGATCGCCACCACCGTCGCGGTGGTTCGGGCTGCGCCTCGAGTTGGCGCAGGGACAGCCGCTGCCACTGGGCCGGGAGTCGGCCGAGGGCGCGTTCGAGGCGCACCGACATCATCACGTAGGACAGCGAGTTCCCGCCGAGGTCGACGAAGCTTGCCTCGCGGTCGATGTCGGCGGCGTCGAGGCTCAGGACCTCGGCGAACAACTCCGGCAGGCCCGCTTGGTGTTCCGTCGCGGCGGCGGCGGCCAGCGCGCGCGCCGCCTGGTAGTCGGGCTTGCCCGATGCGAGCGTGGGTAGCTCCCGGACACAGACGGCGTCGACGGCGCCGCCGGGGATCCCGGCCGCGCTCGCCGCAAGGCGCTGCAGTTCGCGGCGCGGGCGATCGCTCACGGCGACAACCGCCAGGTGGTCGCCGTTGTCGGTGCACAGCGCCCGCACGTCCTGCTCGCGCAGGGTGGTCTCGACCTGCTGCAGATCGATGCGCAGTCCGTACAGCTTCACGAAACGGCTTCTGCGCCCGATGACTTCGTACAGTCCATCGCTGCCGCGGCGGGCGATGTCGCCGGTGAACAATGCGTCCAGGGTCGCGCCGAGCACCAGATCCTCAGGTGCGTGTGCGTAGCCCATCATGACATTGGGCCCGCGGTACACCAGCTCGCCTTCGCCGTCGTCGGGCCACCCGTCGACGGGCTCGATGCTGAACGAACCACCCGGGATCGGGCGGCCGATCGCTTCTGCACGCGAATAGGCGAGATCCGCCGGTAGGTAAGCCATTCGGGCGGTCGCCTCGGTGGCTCCATACATCACGAAGAGCTGCCAGCCTCCCCGATGGGCGAGCGCGGCGAACTGCCGGACGCGTTCGGCGGGCATTCTTCCCCCGCCTGTGTCAGATAGCGCAGCTGAGGCAGGTCCATCGACGCGAAGCCGACCTTCTCGAGCAGTTCGAAGGTATAGGGAACCCCGGCGAAGGTGCTACCGCGGTGGCGGCGGAACAGCTCCCAGAACCCGGCGTCGGCCACCGAGTGCTCGGTCAGGATCAGCGCGGCGCCGACCAGAAGATGGCTGTGGATCACCGACAGGCCGTAGCAGTAGGACATCGGCAATGTCGTTGCCGCCCTGTCGGTTCCACGGATGTCCAGATATTCGGCGATGGCTATTGCATTCGCGACCAGGTTGCGACGTGACAGCCGGACCAGCTTCGGGGACCCGGTGCTTCCGGAGGTGGACATCAGCAGCGCGAGGTCGTCGTGCAGCAGGTGGCCGCCGCCGGGGCGGACGTGCACGCCGGTTGCGTCGATCACGACGTCGGGTTGGTAGGTGCCGATCACGTCGCTGTGGTCGCGTCCTGCAGGTACCGGTAGCGCGACGTGTTCGCCGGCCAGCGCACCCAGATAGAGGATGAGCGTGTGGAGGTCGTTGCGGGTCTCCAGCAGGATCAGGCGGCGCCGCCGCCCCAGGGATCGGGAAGCGATCTCGACCAGATCGGCGAGTTCGAGATAGGTCAGCTGTTGCGACTCGGTGAGCACCGCCACGCTGTCGCCGTGCCGACGCAGGTGCTGGACCAGCAGGCTCACCGGTGGCCCTCAGCCGTCCGTGGCCGCCGTCGTCGCATCCAGGTGTCCCTTCCGCGCCGGGTGAGCTGAGGCTTACCAAAGTAAGATACCTACAGCACCCACCCGGCCGTCAAGATCACATCCGGCCGAAGCGGCTCCTGACGAACGAGTACAGGCCGAACGCGGCGATCCCGAGAGCCGCCGCGATGAGCAGGAACTTGCCGAATGGCGCCTGGCCCAGTGTCTTCACCGCGGCGTCGAGGCCGGTCGACTTGGACGGATCGGCCTGCAGGGTGGCGACGATGACGAGCAGCCCGGCGCCACCGAGGACAAGGCCCTTGGCGACGTAGCCGGTGATACCGGTGGCGACGACGGCGGTCCCATTGGC
Organism: uncultured Actinomycetota bacterium; assembly: GCA_963771335.1. Classification (GTDB taxonomy): domain Bacteria; phylum Actinomycetota; class Actinomycetes; order Mycobacteriales; family Mycobacteriaceae; genus Mycobacterium. Next base: position 293,273 of record CAVYTD010000016.1, read on the forward strand.
GCCGCGAAGGTCTTTCAGGAACTTCTGCGACACACCCTTGTAGACGTGGTAGCCGCCGACCGCCAGGACGCCCAGGCCGACCGCGACCAGCACCGCCTTGCCCCAGCCGGACTGCATCAGCTGAGCGGACAGACCCGCATTCTGCTGGCTGCTCGACTGCCCGCTGCCCATCGCAAACCGCGCGGCGGACAGCGCGATGGCGAAGTTGACGAGCGCCAGGCCGAGCGACTTCACGCGCTTCCACGCCGGGTTGTCGTCCTTGGAGCCGGAGCGCTCCCCGGGTTTGGAACCGATCACGGCTTCGGCGATCCGCCACAGGCCGAGCGCGACGAGGCCGACCGCTGCCACCCACAGCGCGATCTTGCCTCCGGTCTGGCTGCCCAACGTGGCCAACGCCCCGGACTGGTCGGCGCTTCCGCCGCCGCCGCCGGTGAACGCGAGCCGCAGGACGATATAGCCGAGCAGCAGGTGCAGAACCCCGCTGGCGGCGAAGCCGGCGCGTGCGGTGTATTCGAACGCGTCGCTGTCGGTGGCCCGATCGGCGATGCCTTCGACGGACGAGGATCCGGTGGCCATGACGCCCCCTCCTGTTCGGCGGATTGCGCCCGTATACCCCGTTTTTGACGGCACCGAAACCGTCGTGTGGGGGTGGGTGTGAGTTTGTTGATCGGATCGCTGTTGGGTATGCGGGTTACGCGGCCCGTGTGCTCAGGTCCGCTCTGTTGCCGTCGGGGATGAATATGCTGATGGTTTCGCCCTGCGTCACCCAAGCGCCAGCGAGTGTTCGCGTCCAGCGGCCGGTCGGGCATGGCCACATCCCAGTCGTAGCCGACACGGAGTCCGCGGGAACCGAGGCCGCTCCCGGCACTACCGATGACCAGTGCGACGCGCGGACGGTAGTCCGCTTCCCTCGGATCCTGGGGATGAATTCGCGGTTGGGGATGGATGCCCGGTACGAGACGGATCTGTCATGGCTGCACAGCAGGGTGGAGGCATGACGAGAACCGAGAGTCGCGTTGAGATCGGGGCGTTCGGCGAACAGCTCGCCGTCGACTATCTGAATCAGATGGGGTTACGCGTGCTCGCCCGCAACTGGCGCTGCCGCTATGGAGAGCTCGACATCATCGCCGCTGACGATGCCACGCGTGCCGTGGTGTTCGTGGAGGTGAAGACCCGGACCGGGGAACAGTACGGCGGGGTTGAGCAGGCGGTGACCCCGGCCAAGGTGCGCCGACTACGTCGGCTGGCCGGACTATGGCTGGCACAGCAGCAGGGCAGCTGGGCGAGCGTGCGCATCGATGTCATCGCGATCAGGATCGGTCGCCGCCGCACCCCGGAGATCACCCACATCCGGGGGGTGGGGTGATGTCGCTGGGGCGGGCGTTCTCGGTGGCGGTGCGAGGGGTCGAGGGCGAGCTTGTCGAGATCGAGGCCGACATCACCGCGGGGCTTCCCGGGGTGCATCTGGTCGGGTTGGCCGATGCCGCGCTGCAGGAGTCGCGCGATCGGGTACGCGCGGCGATCACCAATGGTGGTTTCACCTGGCCGATGGCGCGTCTGACGTTGGCGCTTTCGCCGGCGACGCTGCCAAAGATGGGCTCGGTGTACGACATCGCACTCGCTGCGGCGGTGCTGTCTGCACACCAGAAGAAGTCGTGGTCGCGGTTGGAGAAGTCGGTGCTGCTGGGTGAGCTCGCGCTCGACGGCAGGGTCCGGCCGGTCAAGGGTGTGCTGCCTGCGGTGCTGGCCGCGCAGCGGCAGGGTTGGCCCGCGGTGGTGGTGCCGATCGAGAACCTGGCCGAGGCCAGTCTCGTTGATGGAATCGAGGTGTGGGGTGTCCGCAGCCTGGGACAGTTGCAAGCCTGGCTGACCGGCAAGGGCGATCTCGACGCCCGTGTCGAGAGCCCGCAGCACACGCCCGGGGACGCCGCGGATCTCAGTGATGTGGTCGGGCAGACACAGGCGCGATACGCGGTGGAGGTGGCGGCGGCGGGGGCGCACAACCTTCTGATGACCGGGCCGCCAGGAGTGGGCAAAACCATGCTGGCGCAACGCCTTCCGGGACTTCTTCCGCCGTTGTCACATGCCGAGTCGCTCGAGGTCACCGCGATCCACTCGGTGGCGGGCCTGTTGACCGGTGACGCGCCGCTGATCACCAGGCCACCCTTCGTCGCGCCGCACCATACCGCCAGCGTCGCAGCGCTCGTGGGCGGAGGCACGGGAATGGCGCGTCCTGGCGCGGTGAGTCGTGCCCACCGTGGCGTGTTGTTCCTCGACGAGTTCGCCGAGATCAATTCCGGTGCGCTGGAGGCACTTCGCACTCCGCTGGAGGACGGTGAGATCCGGCTCGCCCGCCGCGATGGTGTCGCGCGGTACCAGTGCCGGATCCAACTGGTGCTGGCGGCCAACCTCTGCCCGTGCGCGCCACCCGACCCGCGCGACTGCATGTGCGGCGCGGCCGAGAGGCGGCGCTACCGCAGCAAGCTGTCGGGACCCCTGGTTGACCGGGTGGACCTGCGTGTCGAGATGCATGCCTCACGTGCGGGAACCTTCACCGATGAGGAAGGCGAGTCGACATCCGTTGTCCGCGAACGTGTCTGGATTGCCCGCCGGGCATCTGAAGAGCGGTGGCGTCCACACGGCTTCACGACCAACGCAGAGGTCAGCGGTTCGCTGCTGCGTCGCAGATTCCGGCCGAGTCCAGAGGCGATGAAACCGCTGCGGACGGCGGTGGACCGGGGAGCGGTGAGCATCCGGGGGATGGATCGCACAATCCGGGTTGCCTGGACTCTTTCTGACCTCGCCGGCCGTACCGCGCCCAACAAGGAGGACGTAATGACGGCCATGAGCTTCCGGCAGGGGGGTGGTCGGTGATGGACGAGGTCACCCGCCGTGCCTGGGCGTACCTGTCACGCGTGACCGAGCCGCCTAACCCGCGGCTGGCGGGCTTGGTCGCCGCAGTTGGCGCGGTCGAGGCCGCCGGCCGTATCCGGTGTCGAGATGTCAACGATGAGCGGATCATTCGCGCTACCGAGGCGCGATACCAGATCGATTGTGCTGATGATGATCTCGAGCTGATCGACCGAATGGGCGGTCGTCTGATCACTGAGGACGACGACGAATGGCCGCACCTCGCCTTCGCTGCGTTCCATGGCGTAGATCGCACGACGAGGCCGCAGGGCCATCCACCACTGGTGCTGTGGGCGGTCGGACCCTCGCGGATGTGCGACGTCGCCGAGCGCGCCGCCTCGATCGTCGGCACCAGGGCGGCGACGGCTTATGGCGAGTACGCGGCCGCCGATCTGGCCGCAGGTCTGGTGGAGCGCGATGTCGCCGTGGTGTCCGGAGGCGCGTACGGCATCGATGGCGCTGCTCACCGCGCGGCGTTGAGCTCCGACGGCGAGACCGTCGCCGTCCTCGCCTCAGGTATCGACGTTCCCTATCCTGCAGGACATTCCGCTCTGTTGCACCGAATCGGCAAGCACGGACTGGTCGTCAGCGAGTATCCGCCCGGGGCGCGACCTACACGGCGACAGTTCCTGACCCGCAACCGGCTGGTCGCCGCGTTGGGTGGGGCCACCGTGGTTGTCGAAGCCGGTGTCCGCAGCGGGGCGGCCAACACCGCGGGGTGGGCAGCAGCCCTGGGACGTCAGGTGGGCGCGGTGCCGGGCCCGATCACCTCCTCGTCATCGGTCGGGTGCCACGCGCTGATCACGTCGGGTGCGCGTCTCGTCACCCGGGCGGCCGAGGTCGTCGAGCTGGTCGGTCGGATAGGTGAGCTCGCCCCCGACATCCCGCGCCCGACCACGAGCCTCGACGATCTGTCCGACGACGAGCTCACGGTCTATGAGTCGCTACCCAGGCGGGGTGCCCGCACAGTGGAGGAGATCGCGATCGTCGCCGGACTGCCGCCAACCGAGGTACTCGGCCCGTTGGCCATGCTCGACGTGCGCGGCCTGGTCACGCAGGAGGAGGGTTGCTGGAAGCTCGCCAAACGGTGACGCCGCACGGACGACCCTGCGGTGAGAGCAGCGCTCGTATAGTCGACGACGACAGCTCAGCAGTGGAGGATGGTGGAAGTGGCAGGACGTCCCGTGCACACGTTCGAGGTGGTGCGCTCCGAGCAGCTGGCGCGGCACATGGTCCGGGTCGTCCTCGGAGGCAAGGGTTTCGACACGTTCACACCTCTCGAGAGCACCGACGCCTACGTGAAATTGGTGTTCGTCCGCGACGACGTCGACGTCAATGCCCTCGAAAACCCGCTGACGCTGGACAGCTTCAAGGCGCTGGATCACACGGTGCGCACCTACACCGTTCGCCGTGCCGACGCTGACCGGCGCGAGATCACCATCGACTTCGTCGTGCACGGTGACCACGGTGTCGCCGGCCCCTGGGCTGCCTCGGCCACACCCGGCCGGCGAATCTTCGTGATGGGGCCCAGCGGCGGGTATGCACCGGACCCCACCGCCGACTGGCACCTCTTGGCGGGCGACGAGGCAGGCCTACCGGCGATCAGCGCCGCCCTGGAAGCCCTGCCCGACAACGCGATTGGCAAGGTCTTCATCGAGGTGGCCGGACCGGAAGACCAGATCGAGCTGACCGCACCGGCCGGTGTGGACGTGGCGTGGATCTATCGCGGTGGTCGAGCCGACCTGGTTCTGGACGACAGCGCGGGCGACCACGCTCCACTGATCGCTGCGGTGAAGGAAGCCGCCTGGTTGCCCGGACAGGTCCAGGTGTTCATCCATGGTGAGGCGCAGGCCGTGATGCACAACCTGCGGCCCTACATCCGCAAGGAACGCGGCGTGGACGCCAAGTGGGCCGGATCGATCTCCGGATACTGGCGCCGCGGCCGCACCGAGGAGACGTTCCGGCAGTGGAAGCGCGAACTCGCCGAGGCCGAAGCAAAATAGCCGTTCCGGACGGGGTGCCGGTGGCACCCTTACGCCATGACCTTCGGTGACTACCAGCTCGAGATCTACCTGCGGGGCCTGTCGGGGGTGCTGCCGTCGCTTCCGATGGACTACCCCGGGTGGGAAGCCAAAGCCGAGGCCGCCATGCCCCCGTCGATCTGGTCGTATGTCGCAGGCGGCGCCGGAGACGAGCAGACCCAGCGCACCAACAGGACCGCGTTCGACCGCTGGGGCCTGATGCCGAGGATGCTCGTCGGCGCCAAGGAGCGCGACCTCACCGTCGAACTATTCGGGATGACGTTGCCGTCGCCACTCTTCATGGCCCCCGTCGGCGTGATCGGCATCTGCGCGCAGGACGGCCACGGCGACCTCGCGACCGCCCGCGCCGCCGCGCGAACCGGGGTTCCGATGGCAGTGTCCACGCTGACCGCAGACCCGATCGAGGACGTCGCCGCCGAATTCGGGGACACGCCGGGCTTCTTCCAGCTCTACACGCCGACCGACCGCGACCTGGCCGCCAGCCTGGTCAGCCGCGCCGAGGCGGCAGGCTACAAGGCGATCATCGTCACCCTCGACACCTGGATTCCGGGCTGGCGGCCGCGTGACCTGGCGATGTCGAACTTCCCGCAACTGCGCGGCCACTGCCTGTCGAACTACACCAGTGACCCGGTCTTCCGCGCCCTGCTGGTCCAATCCCCGGAGGACAATATGCAGGCCACCGTCCTGCAGTGGGTGCAGCTCTTCGGGAACCCACTGACCTGGGACGACCTGCCATGGCTGCGATCGCTGACCGATCTTCCGCTGGTGCTCAAGGGCATCTGCCATCCCGATGACGTCCGGCGCGCGAAGGACGGCGGCGTCGACGGCATCTACTGCTCGACCCACGGCGGGCGCCAGGCCAACGGCGGGCTGCCCGCGATCGACTGCCTGCCCGGCGTGGTCGAGGCCGCCGACGGGACACCGGTGCTGTTCGACTCCGGCATCCGCAGCGGCGCCGACATCATCAAGGCCCTGGCCCTGGGGGCGACGGCCGTCGGCGTAGGCAGACCGTATACCTATGGGCTGGCCATCGGCGGCGAAGACGGCATCGTGCACGTCCTGCGATCGCTGCTGGCCGAGACCGACCTCATCATGGCGGTCGACGGCTATCCCACGCTGGCGGCATTGACTCCCGACGCGCTGCGGCGCGTCACCTGAACCGCAACGCCGACCTCTGCCACGGTAGGGAAGTGGAGACCGGCGGGCAGGAGCGCAGCGACCCGGGAATCGAATGCTGGCTCGAGGAGTTCGACGAGTACCTCGCCCTGGAGCGCGGCCGCTCGGAGCACACCCGTCGCGCCTACCTCGGTGACCTGCGCTCGTTGTTCGACTTCCTCGCGCACCGCCACCCGGACGCCGGCTTGCGCGGGCTGAGCCTGCCGGTGCTGCGCTCCTGGCTGGCCACGCAGGCCTCGGCGGGGGCGGCCCGCGCGACACTGGCCCGTCGCACCTCCGCGGTCAAGACGTTCACGGCGTGGGCGACGCGGCGCGGATTGATGCCCGACGACCCGGCGACCCGCCTTCAGGTGCCCAAGGCGCGCCGCACGCTTCCGGCGGTGTTGCGCCAGGACCAGGCCATCGACGCCATGGATGCTGCGAAATCCGGTGCCCAGCAAGGTGATCCACTCGCTCTGCGAGACCGGCTCATCGTCGAGGTGCTGTACGCCACCGGCATCCGCGTCAGCGAACTGTGCGGCCTGGATGTCGACGACGTCGACACCTCACGCCGGCTGATGCGCGTGCTGGGCAAGGGCAACAAACAGCGGACCGTGCCCTACGGCGAACCTGCCGACGCCGCGCTGTCGGCGTGGCTGTCCGACGGGCGGCCTGCGCTGGTCGCGCCCGGCTCGGGTGCCGCCCTGCTGCTCGGCGCCCGCGGCGGCCGGCTGGACCCACGGCAGGCGCGCACCGTGGTGCACCAGACGATGGCCGCCGTCCAGGGGGCACCGGACATCGGTCCGCACGGCCTGCGCCACAGCGCAGCGACCCACCTGCTCGAGGGTGGCGCCGATCTGCGGGTAGTGCAGGAACTGCTCGGTCATTCGTCACTGGCCACCACCCAGCTCTACACACATGTGACGGTGGCGCGGCTGCGCGCCGTACATGACCAGGCCCACCCGCGGGCATGATCGGTTCGCCGGAAGCCTGCCCCCGAACACCCTGACGCGGGTCAGCGGACTGGCTTGAGCCGGATCGGGGTGCTCGCCAACAGTCCCAGGGGGTCGACGTAATCGGCCCGCGCGGCCGGACCCCACATTGCTCCCCAATGCAGGCACGCCGCCGCACACCCGGCATGGCCTCCCGCCAGCTCGCCGATCACCGTCCGGGCATTCACCGTCTGCCCGGGACGTACCGACGGATGCACCGGCTCATAGGTGGTGCGCAGGCCGCCGGGATGAGCGATCGACACCAGCGGGCGACCCGCCAGCTCACCGGCGAACACCACAGTGCCCGCGCCGGCGGCGTACACCGACTGCCCCACCGCTGCGGCCAGGTCGACGCCGCGATGGCCGCGCTGCCAAGTCGGGGACGGGGCGTCGAAGTCCCGCACCACCGCCGGGCGCGGGCGCAGCGGCCAGTCGAGCCTTCCGCCTTCCGCCGACGCCGGCGCGGCCCACAGCACCGACAGCGCCGTGATCGTCGCCAGCATGCGCATAATGCCAGTTCAGCGGATGGGTGACCCGCACCCGCCAGCCCGAGTCGGACCCGCTGGGGATGGCCGCTGCGGTGGTCAAGGCAGGCCCCTCCAGCGTGTAAACTCCTAACCGCAGCTCGCAACTGCGGGCTGACTTCGCGTGTCTGCGCATGGCCACCCACTGGCGGTCATACCCCGGATGCCGGCGGTCCCGTGTCTTCGGAAACGGGTCCGGCAACCAGCAGGCACCAGGGCTCGGCGTCACCCGACGCTGCGCGTCAACCGACTGATAGGAATAGCCGAACTATGGCTGTTGTGACAATGAAGCAGCTGCTCGACAGCGGCACCCACTTCGGGCATCAGACCCGTCGCTGGAATCCCAAGATGAAGCGGTTCATCTTCACCGACCGCAACGGCATCTACATCATCGACCTGCAGCAGACGCTGACCTACATCGACAAGGCGTACGAGTTCGTCAAGGAGACGGTCGCGCACGGCGGGTCCATCATGTTCGTCGGCACCAAGAAGCAGGCGCAGGAGTCCATCGCCGAGGAGGCCACCCGCGTCGGCATGCCCTTCGTGAACCAGCGCTGGCTGGGCGGCATGCTCACCAACTTCTCCACCGTGCACAAGCGCCTGCAGCGCCTCAAGGAGCTCGAGGCCATGGAGCAGACCGGTGGGTTCGAGGGTCGCACCAAGAAGGAAATCCTGATGCTGACCCGCGAGAAGAACAAGTTGGAGCGGTCCCTGGGTGGTATCAGGGACATGCAGAAGGTGCCGTCGGCGATCTGGGTGGTCGACACCAACAAGGAGCACCTCGCTGTCGCAGAGGCTCGCAAGCTGAACATCCCGATCATCGCGATCCTGGACACCAACTGCGATCCCGACCTCGTCGACTACCCGATCCCGGGCAACGACGACGCCATCCGTTCGGCTGCACTGCTGACCAAGGTGGTGGCCTCCGCGGTCGCCGAGGGTCTGCAGGCCCGTTCCGGCGCCGGTGCCGACAAGCCGGAGGCCCAGGGGGCCGAGCCGCTTGCCGAGTGGGAGCAGGAGCTGCTGGCGGGGGCCACCACGGCCGCCGCCGCTGCACCCGACGCTGCGCCGGCCGAGGCCGCACCCGAACCGACCTCCTGAATCGCTTCGTCTTCAAGGAAGGACTCCTATGGCTAACTACACCGCTGCCGACGTCAAGCGCCTCCGGGAGCTGACCGGCGCCGGCATGCTGGACTCGAAGAACGCGCTCGTCGACTCCGACGGCGACTTCGACAAGGCTGTCGAACTGCTGCGCATCAAGGGCGCCAAGGACGTCGGCAAGCGTGCTGAGCGCGCCACCGCCGAGGGTCTGGTGGCCGCCAAGGACGGAGCGCTCATCGAGCTCAACTCCGAGACCGACTTCGTCGCCAAGAACGCCGAGTTCCAGGCGGTCGCCGACCAGATCGTGACGGCCGCGGCCGCCGCGAAGGCGACCGACGTCGACGCGCTCAAGGCCGCCAAAGTCGGGGATACGACGGTCGAGCAGACCATCGCCGACCTGTCGGCGAAGATCGGCGAGAAGCTCGAACTGCGCCGGGCCGCCTACTTCGACGGCACCGTCGAGGTCTACCTGCACAAGCGGGCGGCCGACCTGCCGCCTGCGGTGGGCGTGCTGGTCGAGTACACCGGCGCTGACGCCGACAAGGCCAGGGCGGCTGCTCACGCTGTCGCCCTGCAGATCGCCGCGCTCAAGGCGAAGTACCTCACGCGTGAGGACGTGCCGGAGGACATCGTCGCCAACGAGCGGCGCATCGCCGAGGAGACCGCCCGCAACGAGGGCAAGCCCGAGCAGGCGCTGTCCAAGATCGTCGAGGGCCGCGTGACCGGCTTCTACAAGGACGTCGTGCTGCTCGATCAGCCGTCGGTGTCGGACAACAAGAAGTCCGTCAAGGCGCTGCTCGACGAGGCCGGCGTCACCGTGACGCGGTTCGCCCGCTTCGAGGTCGGCCAGGCCTAGTCAATCGACCACACGAGGCCCCCGAGACTCCGGTCCCGGGGGCCTCGTGCTTTACCCCATGGGTTCGTGTCTTGATGGTCGGAAGTTCGGGAAACGAACCTGCGGCGCGATTTTGTTTGCCAGAGCGCACTGTTTGGGACCGGGTTCCGCGTGGATGGCGCCACGACCCATCCTTTGCTGGCGGAGGATCGGCCTGTCGGCTGCGACAATCTTTGCCGATTCTCCCATGAAGGGCATCTGGCAAACTTTTCGCACAGGTGCGTATCGCCTTCTTCCCTGGTGGAGTAGCAATTAACGACACTTTGCTCTCGATTGAGTTAATCTCGCGCCATGACCAACTGTGAGATCTGTTCGTACAGCAGTGACTGACACAGTTAATTCCGACCTCGCCGCGAACCGAGCGAGCGTCGCGGCGAAGCCTGCGGATACCTTCGTCCCGTTACAGAAACGCCGGGCCTGGGAGCCTGTTGCCAGTGTGCTGATCGATGTGACGACCGCTTCGCTGGCGGTGGCGATCGGCATGACGTGGGCCAACCAGATCACTACCAGTTGCCGCCGTCCTGGATGGTGTGCTTCTTCGCGCCCACGGTCGTGACCGTGTTTGCGCTGCGCTCGTTGTACCGGCGGTCGATCGACCGCACTTCCTCGATGAGCTCCCGACGATCCAGGCCGGTACGGCGTTTGCGGCGATGTTGCTGCTCGCTGGTCTCGTGCTGTTCGCAGAGGTGAACGGTCCCTGGGCAGAACCGTTGCTCGGGTCTGGCTGTGCGGGGCGATCCTGATACCCGCTCGGCCGGCTGCTGTGGATCGCCGCCAAGCGCTATCTCTTCCGCCGCAACGTGATGTCGGCGCCAACGCTCATCGTCGGCAACGGCCGGATCGCCGACCAAGGTCGTCGAGCGGATCAACGCCACGCCCGAGTACGGGCTGCGGCCGATCGGGCTCATCGACGACGAGCCGCCGTCGATGGGCCTCGACCGGGATCGCCGTCCAGCATTCCCTACCTGGGCAGGCTGGCCACGATCGAGGAAGCGATCGCGCGACCGGTGCCGAGTGCATGGTCGTCGCGTTCTCCCGGACCCGCGACGAGGCATGACCAGGCGATCAGGATCGCGCAGAAGTGCGGCATGGCCGTGTGGGTCGTGCCCCGGATCTTCGACACCATCGGCGTGCACGCGCGCATCGACCACATCGGCGGTCTGCCCCTGATCGCCGATTGCGCACACCGACCCGCGCGGCTGGCAGTTCGCCGCCAAGCACATATCCGATCGGGTGGTCGCGACTGTAGGCCTGGTGCTGATATCGCCGGTTTTCCTGACCTTGATGCTGCTGGTGCGGCTGAGTTCGCCGGGACCGATCTTCTTCAGCCAGCCCCGGGTCGGGCGCGACGGACGAGTGTTCAACTGCCGCAAGTTCCGGTCGATGCGCCCGCCGCGAGAGTCGGATGCCGCGTTCACCCTCGACGACGGCTCGCGCCCCGGGAGGGGTCGAGGGGGAGGACCGGCGCACTCCGATCGGGAAACTCATGCGAGCCACCTCGCTGGACGAACTCCCGCAACTGATCAACGTCGTCACGGGGCGAGATGAGCCTGGTCGGTCCGCGCCCGGAGCGGCCGGAGTATGTCGACATGTTCAACAGCCAGATCGCCCGCTACGGCGAGCGGCACCGGGTGAAAGCCGGCATGACCGGATGGGCACAGGTGCACGGTCTGCGCGGGCAGACCTCGATCGCCGACCGTGCCGAGTGGGACAACTTCTACATCGAGAACTGGTCGCTGTGGCTGGATTGGAAGATCCTGGCGATGACCGTCCGGCGGTGCTGCGACCGCGCAGAGTGAACCATCGGCCCACCCTGCTCGAGCTGGCCCACGAGCTCGAGGACGCCCGGCCCTGGGACCGAATCCAGGGCTGAACCCGGCGGCGTCGCGCGGGACGACGAAATCCGTTGCGGCGATGACACCTTGCCGTAACCGGATCGGTGGCGTGTTAACAGCGCCGACACTGCGGGTGGTGCTCGGTGAAACTTTTCGCTCGCACCATCGCTCTTGTGGAGACCAGTCAGGTCAGCGACGCGCCCACATCAGTTCGATCACCGCAGATCCCTACCGGTTCCGGGAACACGTTCGTGTGCCTGGTCCGGTTCGCGCTGGCCAACATCCGCCGACGCCCGGAACGGTTCATCCTGTCCGTCCTGGGCATCGCGCTGGCGATCGCCTGCGTGACGATCGTCCGGACGATCTCGGCCAGCGTCGCCATCACCGGAGCGGACTCGGTCACCGATGTCCTCGACGGCGCCCAGCTGTGGGTGGTGCCCGCCGCCGGTGTGCACTACGACCCGGCGGCGCAGGCGCTGGTCGCCGATGGGCAGGCGCCGCGCATCGCGCTGCCCGACGGATGGACCGGGACCCGCGTCCTTTCGGGTGCCATCGAACTCGACGGCCAATCCGTCTCGCTGCGCAGCAGTGACCAAATGCCCGGTGGCGAAGCGATTTTGGGGTCGCCTCTGGCAGATCGGCTCGGTGTCGACGACGGGGAGAGCATCACCGTCGGAGGTCAGAGTCTGCGCGTCGGGATCAGCGGCGGCGGTCAATCGATGACGGTGCCGACGGCCGTGGCACGGTCAGTCGTCGGCGACAACGGTTGGTGGGTGGTGTTCGCGCCGCCCGGTGACGAACAGCGCCGCGATCTCGCCCAGACTTTCGGCGCCGCGGTCGGCCTGCCGTCGACCCCCGACCCGTCGGTGACGCCGGATCCCGGCGGGGCCGGACTCATCTACGACACCGTCGGAGGATCCGGCCCGCTGACGTTCGAGCAGAAGTTCTCGGCCCTGTTCTCCGGCAAGGTGACCAGCTCGACGCTGGGGCTGATCTCCACCATCGGGCTGGGCCTGGGGTTCATCATCGCGGTGTCGTCGTTCCTGGCGGCGGTGACCGAACGGCGCCGCGAGTTCGGCATCATGTCCAGCATCGGCCTGGCCGACGAGGTGCTGTACTTCTTCCTCGTCGAATCGGCGATCGTGTTCGCCGCTGCCTACGTCGTCGGGGTGGCCGCCGCGGGGATCGCTGTGGCGCTGGTCATTCCGGGAATCGCCACGCCGACCGCCTGGCTTCAGGGCGCCGCGGTGACCGCGATGTTCCTGCCCGCGATGGCCATCGTCGGCGCGCTGGTCCCGGTGCACCGACTGTTGCAGGAACGTCCTGTGTCGCTCCTGGAGGCGCGGTGATGAGCGCTTGCGCGAAGAACGGGCAGCCGTGATCAGCAAAGGTCTCGCCTACGGGTATGTCCGCCCGGCGACGGATGCGGGAGATGGTGCTGCCCGTCGTCACCACCGCCACGGGCGCGTTCCTGGTGGTGCTGGTGTTCGGGATGTCCGCGGGTATCAGCGCGCAGTCCGCGTCGCTGGGACACGCCGAGGAGATCAACCGTGCAGTGGTCCTGATCGCGGTCACCGTTCTGCTCGTCGGCGTGGTGGAAGTTGCGGTGGCCACCACGCGCACGGTCGCCCACCGCACCCGTGAGCTCGGCGTGCTCAGCGCCAACGGCGTTCCTCGCGGCCCGGTGGTCGCAGCCCTGCTCGTCGAGCCCGTCGTTGCGGCGGTACTTGGTTCGGTATTGGGTGCGCACGCTCGCTGCGATCACCGGGACCGTGCTGGCGGCAATGGGTTTCGTCGCGACCGGATTGTCCTACGGGGGCATGGCCGCGGGGGTGGTGATCGCCGTCGGTGTCAGCATCGTCGCCGCGGTCGCCACCAGCATCGTGCCCACGTGGACCGCGGCGTCGCGTTCACCCATCCGATCTTGACAGCGGGAGGTTAGACGGCACATGACCGCACTGGACGAAACAGCGGCGGCAACCGCGGATGTCGTCGACACCGAGGTGTCGCACAAGCCGGTCATCGAGATCAGCGACGTCTGGAAACTGCACAAGCTGGGCGACGAGGTGGTCAAGGCGCTCGTCGCGGCCGAACTGCAGGTGATGCCAGGCGAATTCGTCTGCCTGATGGGTCCCAGCGGCAGCGGCAAGTCGACACTGCTCAATATCATCGGCGGCCTGGACCGGCCCACCAAGGGCACGGTCAAGATCGCCGGCAAGGACACCGCGGCGCTCTCGGAGAGCCAGTTCGCGGCACTGCGGCATGACACCATCGGTTTCATCTTCCAGAGCTACAACCTGATCCCGTTCCTGTCGGCGGTCGAGAACGTCGAACTGCCACTGATGTTCGAGCCCTACGACCGCAAGTCGTTGCGCAAGCGCGCCACCGAGCTGCTCGAACTGGTGGGACTGGGCCATCGCGTGCACCACCAGCCGACCAAGATGTCGGGCGGCGAGCAGCAGCGCACCGCGATCGCGCGCTCGTTGATCAGCAGCCCGACCCTGGTGTTGGCCGACGAACCCACAGCCAACCTCGACCACCGTACCGGGGAGACGGTGGTGCGCATGTTGCGCGACCTGTGTTCGACGCTGGGCGTCACCGTGGTCGCCAGCACCCATGATCCCACGGTGGCCGACGAAGCGAGCCGTGTCGTCCGGATGAAAGACGGACAGATCATCACCTGACCTCAGCACGCCAATCTCCTTGGTGCCCCAACTATTTCGGAGAATTGATGACCCAAGAACTCGAGGCTGCGCGGCCGGACCGCGACCAGCTGATGACCACCGAGCTCGTCCCCGAGCAGATCCTTCCCAAGGTGATGAGCACCTTCGGGCTGACGGCCGCCTACGTCTTCATCATCTGCTGGGTCACCGGCTCTTCGGTGATGGCCGGCGGTGGCTGGACGGCCATCCCGATGTGGGTGCTGGGCATCCTCACCTTCCTGATCCCCGCCGGAATGGCCGTGGTCGAACTCGGCAACCTCTGGCCCGGGCAGGGCGGTGTATACATCTGGGCCACTCGCACGATGGGTGAAACCTGGGGATTCGTCGGCGGTTACCTGTCCTGGGTGCCGGTGATCCTGAACGCGGCGTCCTCTCCCGCGGTGGTCCTGCAGTTCCTGTTGCTGGCGTTCCACACCGAACTCGGGCTGACCACGAGCATCATCCTGCAGCTGGTGATCCTGTGGACCGTCGTCGGGTTGGCGCTGGCCAAGTTGGCGGCGAACCAGAAGATCATGAACGTCGTCTTCGTCGTATACGGCGTTTTGACGCTGACGATCTTCATCTGCGGCCTGCTCTTCGCCGTCAAGAACGGCTCGGCCACGCCCTTCAGCTGGGCAGAGGCCACGATCCCCAACTTCGCCGTCGCGGGATTCCTGTACGGGACCGTGCTGCTGTACCTGCTCGGCGTCGAAACCCCGTACAACATGGGGGCGGAGTTCCTGTCGGTGCGCAAGAGCGGACCGCGGATGATCCTGTGGGGTTCGACGGCGCTGGTGGCGATCTACCTGTTGACCACGCTGGGCACCATGATGGCTCTTCCCGGCGACGAGATCGACCCGGTGACCGGTGTCATCGGCATGCTCGACGTCGCGGGCTTCCCCGGTTTGATGGAGGTCTGCGCAGTCGTGCTGGCCGGCATCATCGTCGTGGCGCTGATGACGTATCAGGTGGCCTATTCGCGGCTGATCTTCGTCTCCGGCCTGGAGCGTCACCTGCCACGCATCTTCACGCATCTCAACCCGCGCACCCGTAATCCGGTGACCGCCATCCTGATCCAGGGCGTCCTCTCGTCGCTGATCCTGGTCGGCTTGTACTCGCAGAGCAGCATGGCCAACGTCACCATCTACCTGCAGGGCGGGCTGAGCACGGTGTGGTTGCTGTCCGGGTTCTTCTTCCTGATCCCGTTGATCGTCGCCCGCAAGAAGTACGCCGATCGGTATGAGAGCGAACAGTTCTGGCGCATTCCCGGCGGCATGGTCGGCGTGTGGATCGTCGTCATCGTCGGCTCGATCGGCACCGTCGGTGGCATCTACTACTCGTTCGTCACGCCGTGGATCGACGTGCCCACCGCCACCTGGATGACGTGGGTGGGCGGGATCAGCGTGGGTATGTTCGTCCTCGGCCTCGTCGTCTACATCTTCGGCCGCCGGTCGGCGCACAAGACCAGCAAAGAGGATTCACTGGCTCACCTCGCGGTGTTCGACCTCACCAAGACCGATGCGGAGGACTCGACCAAATGACCATGGAAAGCACCATGCTGAGCACACCGGACACCGGTGATTCAGCCCGCTATCCACTGGATCCGCTCATCGGGGCAGAGATCGAAGCAGCCGCCCGGATCATCTTGGACTCCGAATACGCGACTCCCACACTGAAGTTCGTGATGATTCAGCTCGCCGAACCAGACAAGCCCCCGGAGCTGACGTTCGATCCGGGACTTCCGGTGCCCCGACAGGCGTTCGTCACCATGTACGACGCCACCGCGAAGATGATCTACGAGGCGGTGGTCGACGTCGCGGCAGGCGCCATCGACGCGCTGGACGGCGATCCCGGGCAGGTTCCCGTCCTACCTGGTGGAGCATATGACCGGGGTGGAGGAGAAGGTCCGGGAGGACCCGCGCTGGCAGGAGGCGATGCGCAAGCGTGGCGTGACCGACTTCAGTCTGGCGA
Organism: uncultured Actinomycetota bacterium; assembly: GCA_963771335.1. Lineage (GTDB taxonomy): Bacteria > Actinomycetota > Actinomycetes > Mycobacteriales > Mycobacteriaceae > Mycobacterium. The sequence continues at coordinate 309,400 of CAVYTD010000016.1, forward strand.
TGATCGACCCGTGGCCGGCCGGCTACTACGGCGCGCAGGACCACTACGACAACTCGGCACTCATCTGCCGCCCGTTGACGTTCATGCGGGCAGCGCCCTCGGAGCACGGCTACGCGCGCCCGGTTGAGGGCCTGATCGTCACGTTCGACCTCGATGCGATGGAGGTGACCGACGTCGAGGATCACGGGGTGGTGCCGCTGCCGCCGACCGCGGGCAACTACTCCGAGCAGTTCATGTTCGTTCCGAACAACCGCCCGGCGTTCACCGAGTTCCGTTCCGACGTCAAACCGATCGAGATCACCCAGCCCGACGGACCCAGCTTCACCGTCGACGGGTGGCAGGTCACCTGGCAGAAATGGGCGTTGCGTATCGGGTTCAACCCGCGGGAGGGGATCACCCTGCACGAGGTGACCTACACCGATCGCGGCGAGACCCGGCCGATCATGTACCGGGCGTCACTGTCGGAGATGGTGGTGCCCTACGGCGACAGCTCACCGACGCACTGGAACAAGAACGTCTTCGACATGGGTGAGGTCGGCATGGGATTCTCCGCGAATCCGTCTGACGCTCGGTTGTGACTGCCTCGGCGAGATCTACTACTTCGACGGGACGGTCAACGATTCCAGCGGCAACGCGGTCGTCATCCCCAACGCCATCTGCATGCACGAGGAGGACTACGGAATCTCCTGGAAGCACACCGATTTCCGCACCGAGGAGGTCGAGGTGCGGCGCTCACGGCGGCTGGTGATCTCGATGATCTGCACCGTCGGCAACTACGAGTACGGCTTCTTCTGGTACTTCTACAACGACGCCTCCATCGAGGTCGAGGTGAAGCTGTCCGGCGTGCTGACCACCGGGTCGATCGAGGACGGTGCGCTGCCGCGGTGGGGCAAGATGGTCGCGCCCGGCATCTACGGTCCGAACCACCAGCACTTCTTCAACTTCCGGCTGGACATGAGCATCGACGGGCCGGGAAACAGTGTGTACGAGGTGGATTCGATTCCCGAGCCTGATCCGGCGCTCAACCCGCACCACAACGCCTGGATCACCCGGGACACCCTGGTGTCCTCGGAGGCGCGACGGTGCGCGGGACTGGAACTGGTCGACCGGCCGGTACTGGAAGGTCAGCAACCCGTCCAAGATCAACGAGCTGGGGCAGCCGGTGGCCTACAAGCTCACGCCCAAGGACATCGTGCCGGTGATGGTGCAGGAGGGTTCCTACATCTACGACCGGGCCCGGTTCGTCCAGCACAACCTGTGGGTGACCAAGTACGACCCGACGGAGAAGTTCGCCGCGGGCGACTACATGTACCAATCGGCCGATGCTCAGGGTCTGCCGGATTTCATCGCCGATGACGCTCCGCTGGAGAACACCGACGTGGTGCTCTGGTACACCGTCGGCGCCCACCACGTGGTGCGGCCGGAGGACTGGCCGGTGATGCCGTGCGCCTACACCGGATTCCATCTCAAGCCGGTGGGCTTCTTCGACGGGAACCCGGCGCTGGACATCCCGCCGTCGCCGCCGAAGGCCTGCCACCACAGCGATGCGGGCCTCCCGGTGGCGCACGTCGCACGGGAGTCGTAGGGGAGGGGACTAGCCGAGTTTGGCGAGCAGCTCCCGGAACTCGCGGCTCTGCGCGTCCGTCAGCGGACGAAGGACGCGTTGCTCGGCGGCATGGACCGCGACGTCCAGAGCCGTCAGGAGCTCGGTGCCCTCGCGCGTCAGTTGCGCGGGCAGGGACCGGCCCGACGCGGCCGAGGCCGGACGACTCACCACGCCGCGCTCCTCAAGTGAGCGCAGCACCACGTTCATCGCCTGCGGCGAGACGTTGAGGTCGCGGGCGAGCTCTGCGTTGGACCGGCCGGGGAACCGCGACACGATGCGGATGCAGAGGTATTGCGGGAACGACAGATTCAGCGGTTCCAGTGCCGCCTCGGAGACTTCGGCGCGCAAGGCGGACGCCAGCGCGGTACAGCAGATAGCCCAGCGGCTCGTCGTCGGTTGTTCCGGCATATCAACTATGTTGACATATATCAATCAAATTGATAAACCGGAGTCATGACGATTCCCCCTGACGAGATGTTCGAGTCCGCCTACCGCGGCGAAGCCCCCGAGATGGGTGCGGGCAACCGGCCCCCGTGGAGCATCGGCGAACCGCAGCCCGAGATCCTGGCGTTGATCCAAGCCGGCAAGTTCCACGGCGACGTGCTCGACGCCGGGTGCGGTGAGGCGGCCGTCTCGATGTATCTCGCCGAGAGAGGCTTCACCGCCGTGGGTCTGGACCAGTCGCCGACGGCCATTCGACTTGCGCGCGACGAGGCCGCCAGACGGGGGCTGAACAACGTCACCTTCGACGTCGCCGACATCAGCTCGTTCACCGGGTACGACGGCCGGTTCGGCACGATCGTGGACAGCACGCTGTTCCACTCGATGCCCGTCGAACTGCGCGAGGGCTACCAGCAGTCGATCGTGCGGGCCGCCGCACCGGGAGCGTCATACTTCGTGCTGGTGTTCGACCGTGACGCGATGCCCGCCGAGGGTCCCGTCAACGCCGTCACCGAAGAGGAACTGCGGCGCCGTGCGTCGGGCAGTACTGGGTGATCGACGAGATCCGCCCTGCCCGCATCCACGCCAACGTGCCGCAGAACTTCGCCGAGCAGTTCGAGGGCTTCGCGGGCGGCGACATCCGCGACGAAGCCAACGGCCGCAAGTCGGTGGGCGCCTGGCTGCTTGTCGGCGCACCGGGATTGAGCGCTCAACCACACCCCGGCGTGGTCCGGAGGGCCCGATGAGGCAGGATTAGGGGAGCCGTCCGCGGCACTCCGGGGGCGGCGATCGCATGCGAAGACCGCGAAGGAGTCGGATGGCGGAACCCACCAGTCCCAACGGCGCAGGCCCATCCCCGATCAGGCCGGCCTACTCCCGAGTGCTGCTCAAGCTGGGCGGCGAGATGTTCGGCGGCGGTGAGGTCGGTCTCGACCCCGACGTGGTCGCGCTGGTTGCGCGCCAGATCGCCGAGGTGGTGCGCAGCGGTGCGCAGGTGGCCGTCGTCATCGGCGGCGGCAACTTCTTCCGCGGCGCACAGCTGCAACAGCGGGGCATGGAACGCACCCGCTCGGACTACATGGGCATGCTCGGCACCGTGATGAACAGCCTTGCGCTGCAGGACTTCCTGGAAAAGGAAGGCATCCAGACGCGGGTGCAGACCGCCATCACCATGGGTCAGGTCGCCGAGCCCTACATCCCGCTGCGGGCCCGCAGGCACCTGGAGAAGGGCCGCGTGGTCATCTTCGGCGCCGGCATGGGTCTGCCGTACTTCTCCACCGACACCACCGCCGCGCAGCGTGCACTGGAGATCGGCGCGGACGTGGTCCTGATGGCCAAGGCGGTCGACGGTGTCTTCACCGCCGACCCGCGGGTGCACGCCGACGCCGAACTGCTCACCGCAATCACCCACCGCGAGGTCATCGACCGCGGCCTCAAGGTGGCCGACGCGACGGCGTTCAGCTTGTGCATGGACAACCGGATGCCGATCCTGGTGTTCAACCTGCTCACCGATGGCAATATCGCGCGTGCAGTAGCGGGTGAGAAGATCGGAACACTGGTCACCACATAATCGGGGGTGGTCGGTGCCATGCCGGGCCGTGAGGAGCGAATGAAGGTGGAAGCGCAGTGATCGACGAAACGCTCTTCGATGCCGAGGAGAAGATGGAGAAGGCCGTCTCGGTGGCACGGGACGACCTGGCGTCGATTCGCACCGGCCGTGCCAACCCCGGCATGTTCACCCGCATCAACATCGAGTACTACGGCTCCATGACGCCTATCACGCAGTTGTCGTCGATCAACGTCCCCGAGGCCCGGCTGGTCGTCATCAAGCCGTACGAGGCCAACCAGCTGCGCAATATCGAGGACGCGATCCGCAACTCCGACCTTGGCGTCAATCCCAGCAATGACGGCAATGTCATCAGGATCGCCATTCCGCAGCTGACCGAGGAGCGCCGCCGCGACCTGGTCAAGCAGGCCAAGTCCAAGGGCGAGGACGCCAAGGTGGCGGTCCGCAACATCCGTCGCAAGGCGATGGAGGAGCTGAGCCGCATCAAGAAGGACGGCGAGGCGGGTGAGGACGAGGTGAGCCGCGCCGAGAAGGACCTCGACAAGAGCACCCACCAGTACACGAATCAGATCGACGAGTTGGTCAAACACAAAGAGGGCGAGCTGCTGGAGGTCTGATGTGACCGATCAGCAAGCGACTCCCGTGGCAGAGCAGCCGGCCGAGAAGCCGCCGCAGAAGAAGGCGTCCCGCGCCGGGCGCAACCTGCCCGCCGCGATCGCCGTGGGTGCGGCGCTCGGGTTCTCGCTCGATCGCCATCCTGCTGTTCGCGCCGCGGGTGTGGGTCGCCGTGGTCGCCGTGGCCATCGCGGTGGCGACCAACGAGGTGGTGCGCCGGCTGCGGGAAGGCGGGTATCTCGATCCCATTGCTCCCGTTGCTGATCGGTGGTCAGGCGATGGTCTGGCTGACCTGGCCATTCGGCACGGCGGGCGCGCTCGGCGCGTTCGGCGGCACCGTCGTGGTCTGCCATGATCTGGCGACTCGTGCTCGGGTGGACTGTCCAACGCACCGCAGAACTACCTGCGCGACGTGTCGACGACAGTGTTCCTGGCGGCCTGGGTGCCGCTTTTCGCCAGCTTCGGCGTGCTGCTGATCTACCCCGAGGACGGCGGCGTGGCCGGGTGTTCTGCCTGATGCTGGGCGTCGTCGTTATCCGATATCGGCGGGTATGCGGCCGGGGTGCTGTTCGGCAAGCACCCGATGGCGCCGGCGATCAGCCCGAAGAAGTCGTGGGAGGGGCTGGCAGGATCGCTGGTGCTCGGGTGTGGCCGCCTCGGTGCTCGCGGTGGAGTTCCTCACCGACAAGCCTGGTGGGTGGGTGTGCCGCTCGGCCTGATGCTGGTCATCACCGGAACCCTGGGCGACCTGGTGGAATCCCAGGTCAAGCGCGATCTCGGCATCAAGGACATGGGCACGCTGCTGCCCGGTCACGGCGGGCTGATGGACCGCCTCGATTCCGTCCTGCCGTCGGCCGTGGCGACCTGGATCGTACTGTCGCTGCTGGCCTGACCTGCTCTCTCCCGCGAGTTCAGCCAACAGGCGCCCGCCCCGACGACCAATCCGACAGCGACCCCGATGTCGGGTCGCTGGCCCAGCATCGCCCACCCCAGCAGTCCGGCGACCGCAGGGATCACCGCGAACAGCATCGCGACGCTGGCGGCGCCGTACTGGTTGATGGCGCGGACGTACATCGTCATGCACACCGTGGCGTTGAGCAGCACGACGGCGGCGATCGCCGCCGCTGCCCTGGCCGGATCCGTCACCGCCTGCGGCGTCAGGGCCGCCAGTGCAGCAAGGGGGGCGACGCATACGAGGTTCTGCAGCGCGGCCGTCGCCCTGAAGTCGACCGCCGAGCAGAACCGCTGCTGATAGACCCCGCCCGCGGCAATGCTGACCAGCGAGACCAGCAGCAGCAGCACCGCGGGGTCGATGCCGCCCACCGCGATCAGGCGGCCCGCGCAGGCGGCCAGCACCGCGACGACGCCGAGGGCGAGCGCTCCGAGTCGCGTCCAGGTCAGCCGCTCACCGAGAAAAGATGCGGCGAACAAGGTGGTCAGTACGGGATTCATCGAGATGACGACCGCTCCGAGCACGGCGGGAGCACCGTGCTCGAGCGCCAGGTACAGCGGTGCGAACAGCAGCCCCTGGGCCAGTAGCCCGCTGACCAGCACGTGCACCAGGGAGCGCCGTGTGGGCCAGCTCACCCGGGCCAGCAGCGCCCACCCCGAAAGGATCACCCCGGCCAGGCCGAACCGGAGTACCAGCACCGCCATCGGCGTCATCACCGAAACTGCAAGCGCACCAATGGGATAGCCGAGCGCATAGAAGAACGTCAGCGTAGCCGCGCTGCGAAACGGCATCGCTGTCCTGACCATGGCATCCATGGTTGTCGTGCCGCGGCGTCGTCGCCAAGTCATTTTCTGCCGACTATCAATGGGATACTGACAGTTGCTCATGACTGGACCTATCCCCGCCCTGCCCCTGGTGTTCGATCCGCCGCGCCGCGCCAAGCCGCCGCGGCACTTCGCCGACCTCGACGACGCCGACCGTGCCGCGGCCGTCGCCGCGCTGGGGCTGCCGGCGTTCCGCGGTAAGCAGCTGGCCAATCAGTACTACGGGCGGCTGATCGCCGACCCCAGGCAGATGACCGACCTGCCTGCCGCGGTGCGTGAACAGGTCTCCGCTGCGCTGTTCCCCACGCTGCTGGATGCGGCCCGCGAGATCGAGTGCGACGCGGGGGAGACCCGAAAGGTGTTGTGGCGAGCAGTCGACGGGACGACGTTCGAGTCGGTGATCATGCGCTACCCGGACCGCAACACCGTGTGCATCTCATCGCAGGCGGGCTGCGGCATGGCCTGCCCGTTCTGCGCGACCGGTCAGGGCGGCCTGCAGCGCAACCTGTCGACGGCCGAGATCCTCGAGCAGGTGCGCGCGGCGAGCGCGGAACTGCGCACCCGTGACGGAGGTCGGCTGTCCAACATCGTCTTCATGGGCATGGGCGAGCCGCTGGCCAACTACAACCGGGTGCTGGCCGCGGTACGGCGCATCATCGCGGCACCGCCCAACGGGTTCGGCATCTCGGCGCGGTCGGTGACGGTGTCGACGGTCGGGTTGGCGCCGGCGATCCGCAAGCTCGCCGACGAGCGGCTCAACGTCACGCTGGCGCTGTCACTGCACGCCCCCGACGACGAGCTGCGCGACACCCTGGTGCCGGTCAACAACCGCTGGAACGTCCAGGAAGCCCTCGACGCGGCGCGCTACTACGCCGACGTGACCGGTCGGCGGGTGTCGATCGAGTACGCGTTGATCCGCGACGTCAACGACCAGCCGTGGCGGGCAGATCTGCTCGGCAAGCGCCTGCACGGTGCGCTCGGACCGCTCGTGCACGTCAACGTCATCCCGCTCAACCCGACGCCGGGCAGCGAGTGGGACGCCAGCCCCAAGCCCGCCGAACGCGAGTTCGTCAGGAGAGTCCGGGAACGCGGCGTATCGTGCACCGTGCGTGACACCCGGGGTCGCGAAATCGCCGCTGCCTGTGGACAATTGGCCGCCGAGGGCTGAGCTCATTCACCGCAGGGCGGCGGCCGGGGACCAGGCGTTCTCCTCGCGGAGGCTGCGGCTGCGCCAGCCGTCGGGCGTGTGCACTTCGGTGGTAATAGCCGCCGCAGCGCTTGCGGATGCGCCAGCCCTCGGATGTCCTGACCAGATCGTCGCGCCAGCGGCCGCCGAAGAAGCTCATCTCCGACGCGCCGGGGAAGCGAACGGCGTTGAACCACAGGGCCTGCGACGTCGGCGCGATCGCCTTCGATCCGGCTCTCCGACGTTCGTGACGTAGTGCATGCTCGCCGGTGATCGACGCCGAATCCGCCGGCTGAGCTACTCGACCGCCTCGTCGCGGCTGCCCACGCACGCACCTGCGGACGAATAGTCGATGTGCGCATCGTCGGTGAACATCGACCGGTACAGCTGCCAGTCGCCCGCGTCGACGGCGCGGCAGTACCGGGTCAGCAGCGCGGTGATCTCCAGTTCGTCGCTCACCCGCTGAACGTCCAGCGCTGCGGCCGGATTCACAGCGCCGCCGTGTCCGGCATGCCGATGGTCTTGGCTTCCAGGTACTCCTTGTAGCCCGCTTCGCCGTTGCGGTAGCCCAGCCCGCTCTGCTTGGTGCCGCCGAACGGGCTGTTGATGCCGAAATGGCTCTTGCTGTTGATCGTGACGTTGCCGGTGCGCATCCTGGTGGCCACCGCGAACGCCCGGTCCACGTCGCCGCTGCTGACCTCTCCGGACAGCCCGTAGATGCTGTTGTTGGCGATCGCGATCGCCTCGTCGTCGGTGTCGTAGGGGGTGACGGTGAGGACAGGCCCGAAGATCTCCTCCTGGGCAATCCGGGAGTCGGGGTCGACGTCGGCCAGCAGGGTGGGCTGGGTGTAGTAGCCGACCGGGAGGTTCTCGGGAACGCCGCCGCCGGTGATCAGGCGGGCTCCCGAGTCGATGCCGGACTTGATCAGCCCGAGCACCTTCTGCCGCTGGGTCTCGCTGATCTGCGGGCCCTGCATGTTGCCCGGGGTCCACGGATCACCGACCGGGAAGCCTTCCATCATGGCTTTGAGGATCTCGAGGCCCTCGTCATAACGACTGCGGGGCAACAGAATCCGGCTGGGCATGATGCAGCTCTGCCCCGACATGACGCACGCCATCATCGCGGCCATCGGCAGCGCCGAGGAGAAGTCCGCGTCGTCGAGCACGATGTGCGCGGACTTGCCGCCCAATTCCAGCAGCGTCTTCTTCACCGTGGGTGCACCCGCGGCCAGGATCGCCCGGCCGGTCGCGGTCGACCCGGTGAACGTGATCATGTCCACCCGCGGATCGGCCGACAGCGCGGCGCCCACCTCATTGGCGTTGGACACCACCACGTTGAATACCCCGGCGGGGATGTCGGTCTCCTCGGCGACGATGCGACCGTACTCACTACCCGACCAAGGCGTCAGCTGTGCGGGCTTGAGCACCACCGTGTTGCCGGCCATCAGTGCGGGCACCGTCTCGGCGACGTTGAGATAGAACGGGACGTTCCAGGGTGTGATCGCACCGACCACGCCGACGGCCTCGTAGAGGATCTTGCGCCGCGCAGGCCCCAGCGGCGTCTCGTGCACCCCGTTGTCGACCAGGTAGTCGAAGGCCTTGCCGTGCTCGGCCCAGTGCGTGACTTCTTCGATGGGACTCTCGATCTGGCTGCCGCTGACCGACACCGGACAGCCGACCTCGGTGATCAGGACCCGGCGCAGCCGCTCCTTGTTGCGCTCGAGCGCGTCGGCCAGCTGGGTCAGACAGTGATAGCGGAACTCAAGGTCGCGCGACCAGTCGGTGTCGTCGAAGGCGCGCCGCGCCGCGCCGACCGCCCGGGCCATGTCGTCGACGGTGCCGTCGGTCGCACGGCCTGCCACCTGTTCGCTGGCTGGGTGGATGACATCGAATGTCGCTCCGCTGTCGGTGAATTGCAGTTCGCCGTCGATGAGCATCCGCTCGTCACCGGCAAGCACGCCGGTTTCTGTCTCAGTAGCCGTCATGACAGCTAGCTTTACAAGTTTTTGGCCGAGTGTCACGCATTCATGCTGACGTCGGTCAGACGGACGTCAGCTGGACTTGATACCCACCGCGTGCCGAAGCTGGGCCAGGAACTGGTCGTCGTCGTCGCTGCGGACGATGTAGTGCGAGACCGCGACGCGAACGGCCGTTGCTGCCTTGACGGCGCCGTTGGGCCCTGGCAACAGTTTCTCCAGCTGGTCGCGCATGGCCGGAATGATGTGCGCCAGCCGCTCGATGACGACCTCGGGCTCGATGTCGACAAGCCGCACCCCCGAGTAGGACTGCTGATAGTCGACGATGAACCGCATCGCCGCGTCGACCCGGTCGGTCCCACGTAGCCCGGCAGTGGCCCGGGCGATGCCGGTCTCGAACATCTCCCGCTCGTAGATGCCGAACGCGGCGAGCAACTCTTGCTTGGAGGCGAACCAGCGGTACAGCGTCGGGCGGGACACCCCGGCCTGCAGGGCCACCTCGGACAGGCTCAGCTTGGTCTGCCCGCTGCGGCCGAGAACCTCGGCGGTGGCGACCAGGATCCGGTGCCGCGTCGAGGTGTCCTCGGCGGCGTCGGGTGCGTCGCGTGCTGGTTCGTTCACGTCCTGGCCTTGGCTGCGTCGTTCGCTGGGGTCCGGTGTCGATCGTAAGGGGTGGTGGCACGCGTGGCCGCCGCCTTGCCAGGGGTGTCGGTCATAGAGTCTTCTCCAACAACGCGACGGTGTCGAGATCCTGCAGCGCGGCGAGGCTACGCTCCACCCCTTTCATCGCGATGTCCTCGTCCTGCATACCGCCCATCCCCGCCGTGATCAGCGCCGCGACGTACGGGTAGAGCGCGCCCTGGCGGTAGCGATCCCACAGCTCGTCGCGGTCCAGTTCGGGTCCGCCGCCCACGGCCAGCGCACGGCGGTAGACCTCGAGCAGGTCGCGCTGAGAACCCTGACGGTCCTCGGTGGTCATGCTGGTGACCAGGGTGTATGCCAGTTCCCGGCTGGGGTGCCCGCGTCGCACCGCCTGCCAGTCCAGCAGGCCGGCCCGCCCGCCGCGGAAGTACAGGTTGCCCGGGTGGGCGTCGCCGTGCATCACGGTGTGCGGCGCCCGGTCGATGACCGACGCGACCGCGCGGTAGTGCTCGTCGATGAAACGTCCACGCTCCAGCGGCAGGTCCGTTCGCTCGGCGAGGCGGCGTGCCGACGTCTTCAACAGCGGTCCGACGACCAGCGATGCGCTGTCCGCCGACGCCGTGTAGAGCCAGCCCAGCGGGCCGACGCCGGCGCGGGCCGGCAGCCGGCCCCAGAACGTCGCATGCAGCCGGGCCAGGAGTTCGACGACCAGCGCGGCGCGATCCGTGTCGATCGGGTTCAGCGTGTCGGGAAACTCGCAGGGTGGAGCTGATAAGTCCGCCAGATCCTCGAGGACGAGGACGAACCTGCCCGTCCACGGGTCGAACTGCGAGCCGTAGCTGCGCGGAACACCGGCCAACTCCGGTGACAGCTGGCGGTAGAAACGCGTTTCGGTCTCGGCCAGGTTGCCCACCTCACCCATCAGGCGGGTCGCGACCGTCTCGGCGGCCATCTTGACGAAGACGGAGGCGGGGACGTCGGCACCGGTGAGGGCGAGCCGGGCGCGCGACGAGGTGCCTGCGTCGCCGTCGAGCAGCGTCACCGACGTCACGGTGCGTCCGATCAGTTGCGACATCGCCGCGGCATCGAGGTCGCCGACGGTGCGCGGCAGCGGCCGCAGCCGACCGACCATGGCGTCGGCCGCGATCCGCCCCAGCCCGCGGCCCAGGTGCGCGGCCAGACCGGCGACGGGCGCGATCCGATTTTCGAGGACGGACACCACGAGCCTCCCTAGGCTTGTCCTGCAGACCCACTAGGGTTACAAGAATGCGAACTTTTGTAAAGTCCGCGGAGAAGGAACGCTACATGGCCGGACCGTTGGAGGGCGTGAAAGTCGTCGAACTCGGGGTGTGGGTGGCGGGTAAGCCGCCGGAGGCCTCCTCGCAGACTGGGGAGCCGACGTCGTCAAGATCGAACCGCCCGGCGGTGACCCCGCGCGGATGTTCGGCCGGATGCTGGGCATCAGCCCGCAGGACCGCCACCACGTCAGCCCGCCGTTCGAGATGGACAACCGCGGCAAACGCAGCGTCGTGCTCGACCTGACAACAGCCGATGGGCAAGCGCGGGTACGCGAATTGCTCAGTGATGCAGACGTCGTACAAGCCCTCGCACTTTTCAACGACGGTGCAGATGAAAGCCTGGACGGCATCCTCGACGACATTGCCCGGATCATCGTCAACATCACCACCACGGTCGATCCAGGTCGAATCGTGCTAGGCGGCCCATTGTCAGCGGCGCAGCCGTTAGTCGACGGGCTGCGAGACCGCATCGAACGCGGCGCACTGACCGACATCACCGTGGGCACGAGCCCGCTGGGACGCAATGCACCGTTAGCAGGGGCTGTGATCGGCGCACTCGAACTGGCACGAGAACTCCGGCGCGCCAAATAAATTGGTAATCGAGTAATGGCAACAGGACCGGACCCGTCCCCGTGAGCAGAGGGCTGGGGCTCCCGACGCCACGCGTCAGCGCGACCTAGGGAGGAGTTGGGTGTGACGAGCTCCATCGAGCGTTTCCAGATCGGTCCTTCCCGTCGATCAATGGACCCTCTGTCGTAAAGGTGGACCTGTGCCGTCGAGTGGAGGTCGGCAGTTGCCCGGCGGCCGGCGGCGTAACTGGGCAAGGCGACGGGTCCGCTTCCAGAAAGCCGCATCGCACGAGTGTCCGCGGCCCCATCCCGGCCGTGAGCACTCAGCGCTCAGGCAAGGAAGGAGCGTATTGCGCCGATGGCGAATCGATGGTCATCTTCTTCGGCTAGGCCCGACACCCCCAGTGCTCCCACTAGCGACCCGGCTACCCTCAGCGGCACGGCACCGCCGGCCAGCGCGATGTCGGCGCGGCTGTAGCCGCCTTCGCCGTAGTAGTCGATTTCCTTGGCTCGATATAGGCATGTCAGCGCCCACGATGAGCAGTTGTGTTTGGCTACTGCCCGGAATTTGCGTGCCAGCCAGTCATCGTTGGTCGCTGAGGACCCGGCCAGGCTCGCATGGAAGACCCTTTGCTCACCGAAGTTGATCCCTATCGCCACCGGGAACCCTTCCGCGGCCGCTGTTGACACCATCGCACTGCCCACTGCCCAGGCATCGGCATGGGTGAAGTGCCCAAGGGCGAGGCTGTCTTCTTCGGCGACCACCGCAGCATGCAGTCCACGCCAGTACGCCGGATCCGTGGCTGGAGACATCGTCAGTTCCTTCCGATGAGCTGGGGTATTCCGTCGGTCATCTCAGACTCCGGGTGGTCCGGGCAAGTAATGGACACCCCATCGGTGCCAGCCGTCGCGGTTGTCGATCCCGGTGCCGATGTGGATCTGCATCACGAACTCGCCTGCCTCGCTTGCGTTCGCGCGGATGGTGGCGTCGACGAATTCGGCAAGCTCCTGGGGTCCCAGGTCTGATGGGGCGAAGAGGTCTACCTTCCGCCAGACTCGTTGCATCAGATGGTCAGCGCCGGCTGGATGCGGCGGTGCCGCAGCGTCTCCGCCGGTGGTCTGCCTGGGCGGGTCAGGTTCATTGGGCATTGGCGATCGCCGCCGGATTCAGTGTGCTGAGCCCGCGGTGGAACCCAGGGGGATCAAAAGATCCTGGGGGCTGAGTTGATGAATTGAGCTGTGCCCCAAGCGGAGAACGGCGGAGTCGATGCCGCTGCGCAGGATGTCGAGGACGTTCTCGACGCCTGCTTGCCCGTTGGCGGCAAGTCCCCACAGGTAGGCGCGGCCGATCATGACCGCGCGGGCGCCGAGCGCGAGTGCTTTGACGACGTCGCTGCCGCGGCGGATGCCGCCGTCGAGGAGGACTTCGAGCGTCGCCGACGGTCGACGATGGCAGGCAGAGCGCGGATGGGGGCGGGTGTGCCGTCGAGGTTGTTGCCGCCGTGGTTGGAGACGGAGATTGCGGTGACGCCGGCGTCGACGGCCCGGTGGGCGTCGTCGACGCGCATGATGCCTTTGAGCATGAACGGTCCGTCCCACTGACTCGCGAAGCCATGCGACGTCGTCCCACGTCGCTGGCGATGTCTGCATCCACTCGCCCGTACGCGCCGAAGAAGGTCGGCGCGGGGCTGCCTGGGACCGGCCAGGTTGGGGGCGGTTAGATCGGGAATCCGGCCTGAGCGGGCGAATTCGCTGAGCCAGCGCGGCCTGGTGATGGCCTCTGGGGCGAAGCGAAGCATGGCGCGTGCATTTCCATCTTCTCTGGGATGGCGGGGCTGCCCCAGTCGCGGCCGTGGGAGAAGGACCAGTCCAGGGTGATGATCAACCCGACCGCACCGGCGGCCTGCGCACGGGCCATGCGTTGCAGCATCTCCTCGCGGGTGCCGACCCAGTACATCTGGAAGAAAGTCTGGGGGTTGGCAGCGGCGACCTCTTCGACGGCCTTGCTGGCGAAAGAGCTGAGTCCCATCGCCGTTCCCCGGGCAGCGGCGGCGCGGGCGACGGCGACTTCACCGTCGGGGTGCACCGCCTGCACCCCGGTCGGGCTGATGATGACAGGCAGTGAGATGTTCTGTCCCATAACCGTTGTGCTGAGGTCGCGCTGAACGCAGAGTCCCGCGACGTGTGGTGCGAACCCGAGTTCGGTGAAGGCTGCGATGTTGTCGTCGATGGTGATTCCGTGTTCTGAGCCGCGACGAGGGCGCTGTACACAGATTTCGGGAGTCGCTTACGTGCCCGGCGGTGCGCTTCGGCGACGGTCTCGAACCACGTGTCAGTCGACATGGCGGTTTTCCTCTCGTTGGTGCGTCAGGTCAGGCCGTGCACGGCGAAGTACGCCGATGCGCGCGCTGCGGTCAAGTCGGGGTCGGTGAACAGGCCGATGGCGTCGGCGGCGCGGACCAGTTCGGCCAGATGGGTCAGGCTGCGGCCGGTCTCGAAGCCGCCGAGCATCCGGAAGTGGTCCTGTTTGCCGTTGAGGTAGGCCAGCCACGCCACACCGACCTTGTAGTACTGGGTCGGCGCCGCGAACAGCAGCCGGCTCAGGGACTCGGTGGGGCCGAGAATGTCCCGGAAACCCTGCTCGTCGCCGTCGTCGAGGCGGGCGAACGCCGCAGAGGCGAACGGCGAGATCGCGGCGAACGCCCCGAGCAGGGCGTCGCTGGTGTGGGTGCCGTCCCCGGCGATCAGGTCGACGTAGTTGTAGTCATCGCCGGTGAACACCCGCACCGGGGCCGGCATCCGCTCGCGCAGCGCGATTTCGAGCGCGGGATCGAGCAGGAAACCTTGATGCCGCGCACGGTGTCCCGGTGATCGGCGATGATCTGCAGCACGGTGTCCAGCGCCGCCGGGTTCCTCGAATCCCCAGTAGCCGGCTAGCGCCGGGTCGAAAACCGAACCGAGCCAGTGCAGGACCACCGGACGGGTGGCCGATGACAACACCTCGTCGTAGACCGCAAGGTAGTCGTCGGGGCCGCCGGCCGCGCGGGCCAGGTCACGGCTAGCCATCAGGACGACCTCACCGCCCGCGGACTCGATGGCCTCGACTGCTCGAGATAGGCGTCGCGGACGTCCTGCAGGGAGGGGTCGTCGGCGCCAGCTGGTCGGTGCCGACACCGACCACGACCCGCCCGCCCACCGACTTGGCCTCGTGAGGGTGCGCAACGCGAGTTCCTTGGCCGCCGGCCAGTCCAGCCCCATGCCGCGCTGCGCGGTGTCCATCGACTCGGCGACACCCAGGCCCAGCGACCACAGGTCATGGCGCAACGCATGGTGGCGTCCCAATCGATCTGGTCGGCGGAGCCGTCGGCACACGCCCACAGCGGGTCGGCGACGACATGGGAGGCGGCGTAGACCGCCCGGCTGGTCGGTGGTGCGGAGCTCACGTCAAGCTGGGCGGGCTCGTTGAGCAGCAACCTGTCGGTGACGCGGTGTGCTGCGGGAAGAAGCAGGGAAACCATGGCAGGTGCCTTTCAGCGGGCGTCGAGTCCACCGTCGGCCAGAATGGTCTGACCGGTGATGAAACTTGCGGAGTCGCTGACCAGGAAGGACAGCAGTGCGGCGATTTCCTCGGGTTCACCGGCGCGGCCCAACAGGTTGGCGCGGACCTCTTTGCGGACCTCCTCCGACCAGGTCTCGGCCATGTCGGTCATGACAAATCCGGGCGCGACGGAATTCACGGTGATCGTCGGCGCCAGCGCCTTCGCGAAAGACACGGTCACGTTCTCCAGAGCCGCTTTCGCAGCGGAGTATCCCGTTACCTCGGGGCTGGCCAGGTTGTCGCGTCCGCGGATCGAGGACACCGTCACGATGCGGCCACCGCCTTTGGCCAGCATCAGCGGGGCCACCGCGCGGATAAAGTTGACCGGAGCCAGCACATTGGAGCGGTATTCGTCGAGCCACACATCGGTGTCACCGGACATAGCGTCGGTGGCGGCGACGGTACCCAGCGTGCAGATCAAGGCATCGGGGGTGTAGCCGCGATCTGTGACCTCCTTGATCATTGCGTCCACGGCGGCGGCGTCTTGCCCATCGCAGCTGAACGCGGGTGCGCCGAGGTCGGCGGAAAGCTTCTTCAGGCCTTCGGATTCGGTGCGGCCGTGCAGGATGACCTGCGAGCCGGCCGCGGCCTCGAGGCGGGCGGCGGCGGCCCGATACGCGCGACGATCCGGCGATCAACACAGTTCTGGTCATTGGTGGCTCCTTCTGAACTTGGTGGTGGGGACGGTTTCACCGGACTCGGCGAGATAGGCGCCGGCCAGGGAGTCGATGAGTCCTGCGGTCGCGCTCGAGGATTGCTGCGCCAGGGCCTGTTTGAGG
>CAVYTD010000017.1:0-230892 GCA_963771335.1 uncultured Actinomycetota bacterium
CTCCCCGGTGTAGCGGAGTGTGCCGCATTGCACGCCGTAGTGCTGGATTGTCCGGGCCTGCACCTGCAGGAACTCATAGGCCAGGAAGGGGTCCCGAGGCGCTTCGATATAGCCGGCCCGAGCCATACCGTGCCCGAACATCTGCGCCGGAGTCATCGTTGCCCGGGGAAGATGCATGTCGTACAGGCTGCTATGGCGGGTGTGGTGATACACCGCGGCGATCCACTCGCGGACGATGGCTTCCAGTTGGTCGATGTAGAAGAATGCGTGCCCTTCCACGTCGAGACCCCGGGAGTTGATATCGGGACCCTTATAGCCGGGAAGGTACTGTAACAACCCTTCCCGCACGGTCCGGAAGAAGCGTTCCAACGGGCCCTTATCGCGACCTTCGCGGATACGGGCCGGCTGAATGGAAATCCCCAAACGCTGGCACACGCTGTTGAGATGTTCGGAGACATAGATCTTTCCGTGATCCACCACGATCGTCTCTGGCGTCAGCGACGGCCCGGAGGCCGCTTGCCCGGGGTGGTGACGAGTTGATCGGGGTCGATCAGCACCGCTCGGGGGATGCCGTGATGTGGCCACACGGCGTAATCAGGCCAACTCGCCGGTGCCGGCGGCGGACGGTACACCTGAAACATCAGCGCCGCAGCGTCGACTGCCTTCGTCGAGACCGGGGTGAGCCGCAGCCCGACGACGCAGCGGGTGTACCAATCCATCGCCGCGGACAGTTCGATCCGATTCCACCGCAGCGTGACTGGATCTACCCCGAACACATCCAAACGGGTGGTATCGAGGATCACGTACTCGCCCGGACGAGTCGGCTGCAGCTTTCCATAAGGCCGCTTCGGTCGCGTAGCGATATCCCGGTTACGCGCGGTGGTGCCCGTGAAGGTGCGGTGCTGAGCTTCAAGCCGTTTGAGCTCCCGATAGGCCGTCGCCCGGGAGGGTTCTGGGACAACGCCGAGCCCGAAACAGATCTCGAGGCGCTTGGCGGTTTCGTAGATCACCGCCTTCTCCGACGGTTTCGACTCCTCAGTGTGTTCACGCATGATGGCCAGCGCTGCTTCGCACCACCGCGGGTCAACCTGGCTGGCGTGCGGAAATCGGGCCGACGCGAGTCCCGCCTCGCCGTGCTGTCGATACGCTGTTGCCCACCGACGGACGGTCCGTGGTGCGACGCCGAGTTCAGCTGCCTTCGCAGCGTAACGGTCGAGTAATGGCCTGCTCGGATCGAACTGCGGTCTCGGTTCTCCGGGGCCCGCTGCCTCGCTGCTGCCCGAGCGAAACCCGGTGAGTACTTCTCGAAGGTGTGCGGCACGCTCACTGACCTCTTTAAGCCCCTGCGCTGACAGACATCCCAGCACCACCGCAGCCGGATCGATGTCATCGTCGGGTTCAGGTCCAGCGATGTCAGTCAGCAACCGCGCGCGTCTACCGCTGACCAACTCCACCAGCGACACCCGGCAGACCGATGTCGGGCCTCGAAGGACGACGTCGGTGCCCTGTGCGGTCGGCAGCCATTCGGTCACCACGTGAACCTCACCGTCGTACATCACCCGCGTTCCGATACCGATGCGGATGCCCGCCCGTGTCATGTTGCGACGCTCAGGTTGAGGATCGATTGTGATGACAACACTTTCGACAGATTTGTACTCACTTCGTGTGTCCACAACATGTGGAGCAGCGCCGCGCGGATCAGAGGTTCTGCACCATCAGCGTTTCGCACGGCATCGCCGAAAGTGACGTTATCGAGGGGCGTGGTCCGCAGAGTACGCAGGGCAGACTCATTGATCGACTCCGCGCGCCGATACCCGGCCAGGAAACGCACGTTGTCCAAAAGTAGGGGCGGTTGCTCGCTGGCGATTTCGAATCGCCAGCCAAGGGAGTCGATTACGTTCTGCACCCATTTGAACGTCTCGGCGACCTTCGGGTCGCCGATCTGTTCGCGCGGTTTCACCTCCACCAACACCGGGCGCGCGTCCGTGAGGAGAAGGTAGTCGGGGATGTGGCGACGGGTAACGCCTTGGACGTTGCTCGTGATCAAGAAGGGCTGCGCCACAATGAATTTGACCGACTGGTCGAAATCGGCCATCAGAAGCCGACTCAGCTCCAGGCGTGATTCGTAGATAACGTGTGCAGACATGGTTGTTGACCAGTAACTGCCCGAGTAGTGACGCTGGCCGTGGTACCACCGAAATGTCCTGAACGGCAACGCGGATCGCAACAAGTCGTCGGTTGGGCGGTGTGCCGGAACTTCAACGACATCGCCGCGTTGAACTCGGATCTTCAGTGACGGCGCTGAGTTGTCAGGCTTTCGATGACTCGATTCCGATGACTCCACGAGCGCTCACTCCATTTGGAGAGGTTCTCCAACGAGCGTGAGCCTGTACGTGGGCCGATGACCACACTGGAATGCAGATTGCAACCGATATGAGATCCAACATTGACAATCTCGTTGCCAACAGCAAGCGGATAGGCCCAGCCACCGTGCGTACGATATCCGGCGCCGGTGCGTCGAGGACACGCACAACCCGCCGGTCTATCGGCGCAAGCAGCCGTCAGTGAATATATCCACGACCGACCCGCGAACCAAACACCTGTTCGCCACCAGTGGGAGGGCTCAAGATTCTCATCTAATGTCCAATTGGCCAAACAGTGGCCAATTCAATTGAGAAATGGACATCCAATTTGAGAACCTACAAGTTGACGCTACTGCTTGGCCATGTTCGCGAATCGCGACAGATGCAGTTGGTGCGCAACGGTTATCGTCTTCGTCGGGCCGTTGCGGTGCTTGCCGAGAATCAGGTCCGCCTCGCCGCCGCGGGGGTCATCTCGGTCGAACGCATCCGGCCGATGCAAAAGTATGACCATATCCGCATCTTGTTCCAAGCTGTTGTGAAGCGTAATACCTTGTGCAACAAAGCAATTAGTGCCCGGAACAGTTCCATCGTATACATCCTGCTCGCCGATACTCGTGATCTCGACGATTCGGTCCCAGAACACGTCATTCCTCGCCAAGTCATGCAGCTCTCGATCCTCTAACGCTGCCGCATACGATGTAGCACATCGCGTCCCACTCGTCGCCTCCACATGCCTGGGTCGACGGAACCACCGAGTTTGATGCGGCCGCAAACTCGCGATGCGACATCCCTCTATCGGATACAGCGCAGCTCGAACCGCTCCCAGACCTCGACCGGCAAGGTGTCAGTTCCCCGGGCGGGGCGGCCGCTTGGCGAGCTCTTGTCGCGCCTCCTCGCCTTTAGTCCGCGAGATCCGTGTACTCCGATCCTGGTGAGAAAGGCCATCTGGTTGCCTGCCCACTCGACATATAGGTGCCAACAGTCGCGATAACCAGCTTTACCCGTTCACGTAATCCGACTGCTGACGCCGAGTCGGAGCAGCAACTGCATCACATCATCGACCAACTGCCGACTTGTGGACGCGTAATAGATACGTCCGGGCTGCCGAGCTTAGCATCCCAGCACACCGATCCATCCGTGGCCCACAGGTGTCGCAGGAACAACGCCACCTGATCGTTGGGCAGCGCAAAAACCTCGGCCGGAACGAACTTGTCGTAGCTTCGCTTGCCGAACAGTCCCAGGTTGTCCAACCACGCGGCGATCGGATTGCGCTTCCCATGGGTCAATCGGTAAGGCGCTGGCAATCGCAGAGTCGTGACCCGTGCCGCCGGGTACTCGTCACGGACGGCCGTTACACCGAAGTGGTCGGCGGCTTTGGTAACCGCGAGCAGATTCTGCTCATCAATGGACGCATACCGGATCGGCTGGCGCTTCACGCACGACCCGTCGCCGATCATGTGCGCCAACATGACGACCTCGGAGTCGTTCATGCGCTGCGTCTGCACCGGCTCGGGCACCCGCCGCGGTACCGCCACTCGGGCACCAACCTGCAACTCTCCCAACGGAGTCCAGCCGTCAAGTGTCATGAACGGGTGATTGGCCGTCGCCTCTACCTCACGTCCCGACGCCAACCGGACCTTGAGGACCTCTTTGTGCCCGCTGTAGAACACATTCGTCATTGGGCGCGCGACCATCCGCTTGCGCTCGTCGACCGACCACACCAACGGCCGCTCGCCCGTACGCATCAACTCGCCGAACGTCACTTCCGCACCCGTATCCGCCCGCAGGATGCGGGTATTCGCGGTCAGACACCCCGACTCACGTAGGTCCGACACCTGGGGCCGCTTGTCGGTGCGCTGCTCCGGGCCGCGGTTCAGCTGGCTGATCGCCACCACCGGCACATCGAGCTCCTTGGCCATCAGCTTGATGCTTCGGGAGAAGTCCGACACCTCTTGCTGACGCGACTCGTACTTCTTGCCCGAACTCATCAGCTGCATGTAGTCGATCACGACGAGCCGCAGCCCGGCCTTCTGGGACAGCCGGCGGGCTTTTGCCCGGATCTCCATCATCGTCAGGTTCGGCGAATCGTCGATATACAAAGGCGCTTCGCTGATCTCGCTCATACGCCGCGCCAGCCGCGTCCAGTCGTCGTCGCTCATCCGGCCCGACCGCATATCGGCGAGTTTGATCTTCGCCTCCGCCGACAACAGTCGCATCACGATCTCGGTCTTGCTCATCTCCAAAGAGAAGATGACGCTGGGCAATTGGTGCTTGATCGAGCACGACCGCAGGAAATCGAGCGCGAGCGTGGAGTTGTGCGTCGGGACCATCCCGCGCCCGGCGAGGTATAGGTGTTCGGCGTTGTCGACCTCCACACAGCGCACCGGGACGGTGCCTACCCGGCGGATCCAGTCGATGCCCACTGCAGCCCGCCCGGGGGCCAGAACGACCCCGCCGCGGCGCGACCCCGACTGCTCCGATACCGCAGCGGTCACGGTGTCCGCTGCCGCACGCAACATCGCGGTCGTGCGGATACCGAGGCTCGTCGGCCACTGGTGCTGTTCATCGGCGACGATCACGGTGCCGTCGGAGAACTCGATCTCGTAGCACGGCCGGCCCAGCATCACATCGGTCGCCGCCACCACCCGCGTCGGCAACCCGTCGGCGTCGAGCAGCAGGTCCCCGACCGAGACGTCGCCCATCGTCGTCCAGCCATCCGGCGTCGGCAGCGGGGTGTTCAACGCCAGCGCCTTCCCGACACCAGGTCGGGCCGCGACGATGACCATCTGGCCCGGATGCAGACCGTTGGTCACCTCGTCGAGTTCGACGAATCCCGTCGGCACACCCTTGGAGATCCCGCCTTGCGAGGCGATCGCGTCGATCTCGTCCATCGTCGGCTGCAGGATCTCCTCCAGGACCACGAAGTCCTCGGTGGCGCGGCGTTCGGTGACGTCGTAGATCTCCGCCTGTGCCCGGTCCACGATGTCGCTGACATCGGCCCCGTCGGCCCCCGCATAGCCGTACTGCACGACGCGGGTGCCCGCCTCCACCAAGCGGCGCAGCAGCGCCTTCTCTGCGACGATCTCCGCGTAGTACCCGGCGTTGGCCGCCGTCGGCACGGTCGAGATCAGCGTGTGCAGATAGGGCGCTCCGCCGACGCGCCGCAGCAGCCCGCGGCGATCCAACTCCGCAGCCACGGTGACCGCGTCGGCCGGCTCCCCGCGCCCATAGAGGTCCAGGATCGCGTCGTAGACGAGTTGGTTGGCCGGCTTGTAGAAGTCACCCGGGCGCAGCTTCTCGAGGACGTCGGCGATCGCGTCCTTGCTCAGCAGCATCCCGCCCAGCACGGCCTGCTCGGCGGCTTGATCCTGCGGGGGCTGGCGACCGAAATCCTCGCTCGGGGGAGCACCGTGTTGCGAGGAACCTCCGGACCGCCCCAGGTCATCAACGACAGCCACGCAGTGCCTCACCCTCCTGATCGCGGTCGAACGCACATTCGATATGCGGCATGCTGCGACTCTAGGTCCGAGCCCTGACAAGCGCCCCGTTCAGGATCTGAACTCACCCTGCGACGGCCAACGCTAGACGTTGCTGAGGGGGAATCAAGTCGACCCTGTTGATGGACGTGTGGATGGCGTGTGGATAGGTCCGGTGAGCGATGTTGAGGCGTTGGGGAGAACCTGTGGATCAGTGCCGTCGTCGAACACGTTTGCGCAGATGAACGCACCATAGGTCGGGGGGATATCTGTGGATGGGAAATTCGTCGGCGTGTCGTCGCCGGTTGCCACTTCGGGCGTGTTGTGTTTCGCCCCGGGTCCGCGCAGGTTAACAGCGGGTTAGGTTCGCTGCAGGAGGTTCGCTGCTAAAAGTTCGCCACCGCAAATAGCAACGGCCGGGCGAAGACCACTTTTGGTCCTCGCCCGGCCGCTTTTGAGCTGGTGCTGCTAGCCCGCCGCCACGTTCAGCGACACGCTGGCGTCGACATCCGGGTGCAGCCGCACCGCGACGGGATAGGTGCCGACCGCCTTGATGTGCGCCTTGGGAAGGCTGACGGTCCGCTTGTCGAGGTTGGGTCCGCCGGCCTTCTTGATGGCCGCGACGACGTCGGCAGCCGTGACCGAGCCGAACAGCTTGCCGGAGTCACCGGCAGCCTTGACCGCCAGCTCGACGGCGCCCAGGCTCTCGATGGCCGTCTTCAGCTCGTTGGCGTGCTCGAGGCCCTTGACGCTCTTGAGCTCCTGGGAGCGGCGGATCTCCGTCGGCCTGGCGCTCGGCGCCCCGGGTGGCCACGATGGCCAGCCCGCGGGGCAGCAGGTAGTTGCGGCCGTAGCCGTCCTTCACCTCGACCGCGTCACCGGCCGACGCCGAGGTGCTCGACCTCGGTCGTCAGAATCAGTTTCATGTCTTTGTCCTGTCTGGGCTTCGCTGCTATCGCGTCGACGCGCTGAACGGCAGCAACGCGACCTCGCGGGCGTTCTTCACCGCAATGGCAATGTCGCGCTGATGCTGAACGCAGTTGCCGGTCACCCGGCGGGCACGGATCTTGCCGCGCTCGCTGATGTAGGTACGCAGCAGCTGGGTGTCCTTGTAATCGATGTCCTGCCCCTTCTTGGAGCAGAACACGCACTTGCGGGTCTTGACCGGCTTTTCCGGAGCCGGACGCCTCTTGGTGGAGGACTTGGCCATGTGTCTATCTCTTTCTACAAATCACTGAATTGGGTTGATCAGAAGGGCGGTTCGTCGTCGGCGCCGCCGAACGACCCCGATGCGGGCGCGCTGCCCCACGGGTCGTCCTTCGGAGCCTCCGCCGCAGCGGGGCGAGAGCTGGCGCCCGCACCTCCGCCACCGCCGCCGAATCCGCCGCCACCGCCGCCGCTACGGCTGGCCTTGTTCACCTTGGCCGTCGCGTAGCGCAACGACGGACCGATCTCGTCGACCTCGAGCTCCACCACGGTGCGCTTCTCACCCTCGCGGGTTTCGAACGAGCGCTGCTTGAGCCGGCCGCTGACGATCACCCGAGAACCGCGGACGAGGCTCTCGGCGACGTTCTCGGCAGCTTCCCGCCAGATGTTGCAGCGGAGGAACAGCGCTTCGCCGTCCTTCCACTCATTGGTCTGACGGTCGAACTGACGGGGCGTCGACGCGACCGTGAAGTTCGCGACGGCCGCACCCGACGGCGTGAACCGCAGTTCGGGGTCAGCGGTCAGGTTTCCGATGACCGTGATGATGGTGTCACCAGCCACGAGGTCCTCCTGGGTGTGTTCGGCAGTGCGCATGTGAGCGGCAGTCGCAGGCGAGCCTACGGAAGTGCCCCGACGCGCACAGGCCGTCAAGCGACTTATCTGGACTGTCGAGTGACTAGTGCTTGTCGGTCCGCATGACCTTGGTCCGCAGCACGGACTCGTTCAGGTTGAGCTGGCGATCCAGCTCGGACACGGTGGCCGGTTCGGCCTTCACATCGACGATGGCGTAGATGCCCTCGGCATGCTTGGCGATCTCGTAGGCCAGCCGCCGGCGTCCCCAGATGTCGACCTTGTCGACACTGCCGCCATCCTTGCGGATGACGTTGAGGAACGTCTCCAGCGACGGAGCAACGGTGCGCTCGTCGAGAGTGGGGTCGAGAATGACCATGATTTCGTATGGACGCATAAGAACCCATCACCTCCTATGGTCGTGTGCGGCCACGGACATTCCGTGGCAGGAGGGTCGCCTGCGTCGGCAACCGGGCTAGGTTACAGGAACCGGCGCTGACATGGGAAATCACGCTCACAAGCCGCGAGTGTGCGGTGTCATCCGCAACACGCCGGGCGGGCGAATCAGATCGCACGCTCGACGTCCTCAGGTGGCGGCCTCACTGAGGCCGCCCTTCACGCGTCGAGCATCGCCGGGTGGCTCTGCTCCCGCGTGTGAAGAATTTGCGGCCGCGGCCGCAACCAGTCCGGTAACCAGCGCGGCGGCGCGTCAGGTGCTCGGTCGAACACCCCGCCCGCGGGTCGTCGACGTCGCCGCGCCGCACCAGGTCCAGCTCGGGACGGTAGATCTGGCGAACCACCAACGCGCACAGCGTGATCACCGCGATGTCGCGCAGCAGGACGATCGCGGTGAACGCCTGCTCCGGCAGGCCCATGTTCTGCTCGCCGAAGAGATAGAGCATTCGCGGAACCCACACCAGCATGTCGATCGTCATCCAGGCCAACAGGATTCGCCGATGCGGCAGCGCCAACACCGCCAACGGGACCAGCCACAGCGAGAACTGCGGGCTCCACACCTTGTTGGTCAGCAGGAACGCCGCCACCACCAGGAACGCCACCTGCGCCAGCCGCGGCCGCCGCGTGGCCGTCAGCACGACGTAGCCGATGGCGATACAGGACGCCGCGAACAAGCGATGCGCTCACCGTGTTCAACATCACCGGCGGCTCCCAGAACCCGAGGTCCGGGTCGAAGCCGCGCCAGCCGCTGAACGACTTCACCACGTTGTAGATCGAATCCATGTCGTCACCGCGGCGGGTGTTGAGCCGGAAGAACTCCGACCAGCCCCGCGGGAACAGCACCATCAGCGGCAGGTTCACCGCCACCCAAACAAGCGACTGCCGCCACCGCGGTGCGGCCGACCTCGCGCAGCCGTCCGGTGCGAACCGCCAAGAGGGCCAGCGGGATCAGCAGCAGCAGCGGGTAGAGCTTGGCGGCCACCCCCAGCCCGATGAGCACCCCGGCCAGCACCGGTCTTCGTCGCGACCACGCCAGCAGTGCGCCGACCGCGAAAGCCGTTGCCAGCGCGTCGAAGTTCGTGAAGATCTGGAAGATCAGCAGCGGTGAGGCCGCGACCAACGCGGCGTCCCAGATGCGCCGCGGGCCTGCCAGCATCGCCGTCGCCCACACCGTCGTCAGCCACGCCAGCGCCAGACCGAACGCGGCGATGTTGAAGAACATCACCACCTCGGCGATGATCGGCACCGACACCAGCTTCGTCAACGCCGTGTAGGTCTTCGCCAGCGACATCGACAGGTACTGGTAGATCCCGGTCAGGACCGGATACTCCATGTAGCGCACGGCCGGGCTGCCGTCGTACTGAACCCGCGGCTTGCCCTCGGAGTCGCGTCTCGACCCAACTGGACTTGTAGGGAAACTTGCCGAGGTTCAACAACTCTGCGGTGTACAGCGGCACCGTGTCCGAGTAGCACAGCTGGAAGTAGGCGCGGTTGTTCTCCCAGTTGCCCACCCGCTGATCGGCCGTACCGCTACCGGTGGTCTGCAGGCACGCCGCCTTCGTCGAATAGCCCAGCGCCAGGAAGACCAGCGCGATGATCAGCATCACCCGCAGCGGGGTCAGGAACCGGGTCCGGCCGATCAACGCGTGCCGGCCGACGGGGCCGCCGATGGTTTCCGACAGTGCAGCGCCGATCGCGTCGGTGCGGCTGGGCAGATCGCGGTCGTCCAGGCTCCGCAGGTCCTCCGCTAGAGATTCCGGCGATTCAGCCGGCCTACCCTCGACGGGTTCGGTCACGGGGGTGGCGCACCGGGAACCGGCGACGGCACTCCTGGTGCGACGACCTCCGGCCCAGGCGGCGCGCCGGGCGCAACCGGGACACCGGGCGCGACCGGGGCACCCGGAACCGGCGGCGGTGCGACGGGCACGGTGGTCGGGGGACCCCACGGAATCGTGATGCCGGGCGCGATCTCCAGCGTCGGCTGGATCACGCTCTCCGAGGGTGGCGGCGGCACGGTCGGTTGCGGCGGAGGCGGCGGGGCCGCAGGCACCCCGGCGTAGCCGCCGATCTCCTCGGGCTTCGGGAACGATTCGTTGTCGGTGCCGTCGAGGGCGCCGTCCATCGTCGCCTTCCAGATGTCGGACGGCAGTCCCGATCCGTACACCGGCGAGCCCCATTTGTTCTCCAGCGGTTTGGTGCCGTCGGTGGTGCCCACCCACACTGCCGTCGACAGCGAGGGCGTGAAGCCGACCATCCATGCGTCACGGTTGGCGCCGGTGTCACCCAGCTGGTTGGTGCCGGTCTTGGCGGCCGACGGCCGTCCGCCCGCCAGATTGTGCCCGTTGGCGTACCCGGCGATCGGCTGCATGGCGGCGGCGACGTTGTCGGCCACCGCCTTGTCGATGCGCTGCTCGCCGGTGTTGGCCTCCTGGCTGGCGTCGAACAGCACGTCGCCCTCGGCGTTGACGACCTTCTGCACGAAGTGCGGCTTGTGGTAGACCCCCGACGCGGCGAGCGTGGCGTACGCCGACGCCATGTCGAGTACGCGGGACTGGTATTGGCCCAGCACGATTCCGTTGTTCGGCGGCCCACCCTGGCCGTCCTCGGACAGCGTGTGCTCCACACCGGGGAAGCTCTCGGCGATGCCCGCCTCGTGTGCGGCATCGGCGACATCCTGCGGGCCGTTCTTGAGATCCAGCATCAACCGGTAGTAGCTGGTGTTCAGAGACCGCTTCAGCGCCTCGGCGATATTGCAGGTGCCGCAGCCTCCACCCTCGACGTTGGTGATCTGGATGCCGTTGACGTCCACCGGGGAACTGTCCACCTGGTAGCCCAGGCCCATCCCCTGCTTCAGCGCCGCAACCAGCGCGAACACCTTGAACGACGACCCTGTGGGCAGGCCGGCCTGCGCGAAGTCGAACCCGTTGGCATCCGATCCGCCGTAATACGCCCTGACCCCGCCTGTTCTCGGGTCGATGGACACCACCGCGGTGCGCATGTCGGGGTCCTGGCCCTCCAGGTACTCCTCCACCGCGTCCTGCGCGGCGGCCTGCGCCTTCGGATCGATCGTCGTGGTGATCTGCAGGCCCTCGGTGTTCAGCGTCTGCTCGTTGATGTTGAAGATATCGAGCAGTTCGTTGACGACCTGTCGCTCGATGAGGCCGTTGGGACCGGTCGTCTGGTTCTGGGCGCCCGCCTGATCGGGTGGGATGGTCGGCGGGAACACCTGAGCCGCGCGGTCGTCCGGCGACAGCGCACCGATCTCCACCATCCCGTCGAGCACCCAGTTCCACCGCGCCGCGGAGCCGTCCGGGTCGACAGCGGGATCAAGCACCGACGGCCGCTGGATGAGCGCGGCCAGCAATGCGCCCTCCGCGACGTTGAGCTGCTCGACGGGCTTGTCGAAGTAGGCCTTCGACGCCGCCGCCACACCGTAGGCGCCGCGCCCGAAGTAGATGATGTTCAGATACGACTCCAGCACCTGGTCTTTGGACCATTCGCCAGACATCTTGGTGGAGATCACCAGTTCCTTGGCCTTGCGGATCACCCCGCCGATACCGGACCGGGCATCCCCCACCAACGCGTTCTTGACGTACTGCTGGGTGATCGTCGAGCCGCCCTGCAGGTCACCGCCGAAGATGTTGTTCTTCGCCGCTCGCAGGAATCCGGTGAACGAGAAGCCGGGGTTCGAGTAGAAATCCCGGTCCTCCGCGGCCATCACCGCGTCGCGCACGTGCACCGGGATCTGATCGACGTTGACGTCGATGCGGTTGCCTTCGGGCGGAACGATCTTCGACAACTCGGTGCCGTCGCTGGCCAGGATGGTGGACACCTGCGCGGTGCGGATGTCACTCGGCTTGGGCACGTCGACGATCATGTAGGCCATGCCGAAGGTGAGCAGCGGCAACACGATCAGGACGGCCACCATGGCAGCCAGACCGCGGCGCACCCACTTCCAGTTGAGCTGCTGGCGCAGGCTCGGGGGCTGCCCGGACGGCCCTCCCCCGGTCGGTCCACCTCCGCCGGGCAGGCGACCCGGTGGCGGTGGCTGCTTGGGCGGGGCGCCGTCGAGCGCCCGCTTGACGGCGTCGATCGGGTCCCGCAGGTTCGCCGGTGTGCCCTGGCGCATCGAGGGCAGGACCGAGGTCCGCCCATCATCCGGAGCAGCGGGGCCGCGACGACGTGTGGCGTCCTGTGTGGACGGCCCGAGTCTGCCCACGTCACCGGGGCGCCGCGGCGGGCCGTCGGCTCGTTGGGGTGGTCGCGCGCTCACGCCTTCAGCCGTCTGCCCGTCGCGGGCGTCGTGGGCTGACCGGTCGTGGCGCCCTTCGCTATTCACTGGCCGTGCGCGCACGATCGCGCGCCGTCTGTGTGCGTCGCGTGCCGCGCGAACCCTTCGGGGGCGGTACCGCTCCGAGCTTGTAGGACTTGACCAGGTGATTCCAGCTGCAGGTTCGGCATACCTCCACCACGTGTACGGAGAATTCGTCGAATCGGGTTGCCAGCAGGACCAGCTCCTCTGCGGTGCGCGCCGACCCGGACACCGGGCCCAGGTGCTCGCCGAACACCCACGACACCAACGTCAGCTGTTCCTTACGGCAGATCGGGCAGATCACCGAGCTGGATTTGCCATGGAACTTGGCGGCCCGTAGCAGGTACGGGTTGGCGTCGCAGACCTCCGTGACGCCGGTGCGCCCTGAGTAGACCTCAGCCAGCAGGGACCGCCGTCGCAGGGCGTAGTCCACCACCTGTCGCTGCAATCGCACGGAGACCAGAGTACGTCGGTGCGGCAACCGCCGAGGCGCGACGTGCGTCCAACCGCCGCTCCCGCACGCACCGAAGAACCTCACGATCGGCCTGGCCTGCATCATCGCGCACCGAACTCTTACGATCATCGTCGTGGCTTCGGGTGGCTCGGTGCGGCGGACATCGTGCGACGCGGGCGAAGGACAGTGACCGCAACGACACGTGCCAGATCCTGGACACCGCGCTGGCGGAAGGCCAGTTGTCGATGGCCGAGCACGGCGACCGGGTGAAGACCGCGACCAACGCCGCGACGCTTGGCGAACTGCAGTCCCTGGTGTCTGACCTGCAGACCGCCCAGTCGCCGGTCCAGTTGCCCAGGCTCAGCAACCGCCGACTCCCCACCATGGGCAGCGGGTGGGGTCTCCGGGCCGCGATCGCCGGCGTCCTGGTGATGCTCGGGGTGGCCGATCGGGTGGGGCCTCTACGGGAACACGCCGTCACCGCTGAACTTCACGTCCGACCCCGGCGCCAAATCCGACGGGATCCCCGCCAAGGTGCTCACGCCGCCGCGGCAGCTGCATTCATTGGGCGGGCTCAACGGCCTGCTCGAGCAGATGGAGCAGAAGTGGGCCGACACCATGGGCTACTCGCTGACCGTATACGCCGACTATGCCTCGCTGCAGCGGCCCGACCCTGGCGACGAACGGCGGGTGTTGCAGTACGTCTACCGCGGCGGCTGGGGCGACCCGTCTATGTCGGCCAAGGACGACCGCGACGTCCTCGTCGACCTCGGCGCGTTCGACGCCCCCACCGTGGTCGGCATCATGCGGGGCGCCCCCGAGACCCTGGGCATCAAGGCCGAGGACGTCGACAACATCTATCTGTCGATCGATCCGAGCAGTGACGAAACCGCCCCTCCCGGGGCCATCGACCTGGCCATCTACGTGTCCAGCGAGTTCGGCAGCGGCTACATCGAGCTGAACCCCGACGGCACCGTCAAGCAGATCAACTACCCCAGCAGCTGAGCCCCCGCGCGCTCGCTGTCCGCCTCTTCGTCGCGCCGATGTAGCGGCGAATACATCGGCGCGATACTATGCGAATATATCGGCGCGATATAGTTTCGCGAGGTGTTGATCCGTCGTAGCGACGAAGAGGGGGTGGCACGGATGCTGGAACTGGCTGTTCTGGGCCTGCTGCTCGAATCCCCTATGCACGGCTATGAGCTGCGGAAACGCTTGACGGGGTTGCTCGGGGCGTTTCGCGCCTTCTCGTACGGGTCGCTGTACCCGGCGTTGCGCCGGATGCAGGCCGATGGGCTGATCGTCGAGGACGCCGCCCCGGAGGGCACTGTCAAGGTCCGCCGCGCCCGCCGCGTGTACCAGCTCACCGACGCCGGCAAGAAGCGCTTCACCGAGTTGGTGGCCGACACCGGGCCGCAGAATTTCTCCGACGACGGGTTCGGCGTTCACCTCGCTTTCTTCAGCCGCACGCCGGCCGAGGCGCGGATGCGGATCCTCGAGGGTCGCCGTCGCCAGGTGGAGGAACGCCGCGAAGGCCTGCGTGAAGCAGTCGCGCGGGCGAGCAACTCGTTCGACCGGTACACCCGTCAGCTCCACCAGCTCGGGCTGGAGTCCAGTGAGCGGGAAGTCAAGTGGCTCAACGAGTTGATCGCGGCAGAGAAGACCGCGCAGGACCGCGCCGAACAAACCTGAGCACGTCGACAAGTGCAGCAGTGAGTGATACCGCCAGTAATTCCGAACACAGGGCAATCGGAGTAGGACAGAGGGAGAAGTCGTCATGACCGCAAGCAATGACGTCCGGGTCGCGATCGTCGGCGTGGGCAACTGCGCGTCCTCGCTCGTACAGGGCGTGCAGTACTACAAAGACGCAGACGAGAACGTCACCGTTCCCGGCCTGATGCACGTCAAGCTCGGCCAGTACCACGTGCGCGACGTGAAGTTCGTCGCCGCGTTCGATGTCGACGCCAAGAAGGTCGGCTTCGATCTCTCCGAGGCCATCTTCGCGTCGGAGAACAACACCATCAAGATCGCCGACGTGCCGCCGACCGACGTGACGGTGCAGCGCGGACCGACGCTCGACGGCATCGGCAAGTACTACTCCGAGACCATCGAGATCTCCGACACCGACCCGGTCGACGTCGTCAAGGCGCTCAAGGACGCGAACGTCGACGTGATGGTGTCCTACCTGCCGGTGGGCTCCGAAGAGGCCGACAAGTTCTACGCGCAGTGCGCCATCGATGCCGGTGTGGCGTTCGTCAACGCGCTGCCGGTGTTCATCGCGTCGGACCCGGTGTGGGCCAAGAAGTTCTCCGACGCCGGCGTGCCGATCGTCGGTGACGACATCAAGAGCCAGGTCGGCGCCACCATCACCCACCGCGTGATGGCCAAGCTGTTCGAGGACCGCGGCGTGCAGCTCGACCGCACCATGCAGCTCAACGTCGGCGGCAACATGGACTTCCTCAACATGCTCGAACGTTCGCGGCTGGAGTCCAAGAAGATCTCCAAGACCCAGGCCGTCACCTCCAACCTGCAGCGTGAGTTCAACACCAAGGACGTGCACATCGGCCCGTCCGATCACGTCGGCTGGCTCGACGACCGCAAGTGGGCCTACGTCCGTCTGGAAGGCCGGGCGTTCGGTGACGTGCCACTGAACCTGGAGTACAAGCTCGAGGTGTGGGACTCGCCCAACTCGGCCGGCGTCATCATCGACGCGGTCCGTGCCGCGAAGATCGCACTCGACCGTGGCATCGGCGGACCTGTCGTCGCCGCGTCCGCTTATCTGATGAAGAGCCCGCCGCAGCAGCTGCCCGACGATATCGCCCGGGCGCAGCTCGAGAGCTTCATCGAGGGCTAGCACTTTCCTGCCGGAATTGCATTCCACGCGGGCCTCATTCGAGATTCCGCGCGTGGAATGCAATTCCGGCGAGAACTAGAAGCCGTAACCCAGCTCGGCGGGAACATCGGTGGCGAACGCCGCGTCCAGCTGAGCTACCAGCGCAGAATCGTTGCACCGCAATCGTCGTGCGGTCGCGAACGCCGAGGCGCGGTGCGCACCCAGGTACAGACTGCCGAGCACTGAGAGATCCGTGTACACATCGGCAGCCTCGTCCGTGCGGACACACCGCGCCCGGCGGTCGCGAACCGCCAGCGCGAACCTGCCGCCGCCACCCAGCAGGTCGTCCGAGATGTCGAGCACCACAGACACGTCGGCCGCGTAGCTGCGCGCCTGCAACACGGCGGGTATGTCGAGCATCCGCAGCCACAACCCGTCCTCGGTGCCGGTCGTCCGCACCAGTCGGTGATCGGTCAACAGGTACGGCAGCGGGTTGTCCGGATTGGATTCGACGGTCACCGTCGCCATCAGATCCATGCCGAGCAGGACGCGCCACAATGCAATGTGCGCCGCAGGTGTCACCGCGGCCAGCTTGGTGATCTCGACGGTGTCCTTGCCCTCGCCGCCGTGCACCCGGTACATCGCGAAGCCGTCGGCGTGCAGCAAACAGAAGTACGGGCTGCCGCCACGTCGGGTGGCCTCGCGGTCGGCCAGCACCTCATCCCACAGCCGGGGTGGGCTGAACAGGCCGCCGGGCGTTTGTAGCCGCCACCGTTCGTAGATCTCCTCGAGTTGTTCGCGGCGCTCTGCGGGGCGGACCATTTTGACGCCGCCGGGGTCGGGAACCTCGGCGTGGAACCGCGCCGCTCTTCGGTCGATGGTCAGGGAATGCCACACCGTCGCGGCGCCGTAGCCGAATCGGCCATAGATTTCGGCCTCGCTCGCCTCCAGTCCGGCGATCGGATACGGCTTGTCCGCCATGCGCGCATGCAACTTCTCGAACATCCCTCGTAGCGCGCCGCGCCGCCGATGGGAGGGTGCGACCGCCACCCACGAGACGCCGGCCATCGGCAGCACCGTGCCGCCAGGGACCGTCAAACTCAGATCGAGAAACGACGACATCCCGACGATGTCCGGGCCGTCGCAGGCGACGACGGCACTGTCCGCGGGCATCATCGTCCGCCACATCGTGTCGGCCTCGTCCGGCCGCCAGACGCCGAAACACGTTGCGCCGAGCAGCGCCATGGCCGGCCAGTCCGTCTCTTCGGCGCTGCGGATGGTCAGCCCTGCCGATGCGTGCGATGTGAGTGCCACAACTCGACGGTGGCACAGGGTCACGCCGGATCGCACGTGATTTTGTAGGGTCGACACGTGCGTGACATCTCCGCCGACGACGAGTTGGCCAGCCTGTCCGAGTTCGCCTTCCTCAAGGAGAACGCCCGCCAAGCGGGGGTGACGGGGGCCCTGCCGAGCGTGACGCGGGTCGCGTCGGGTCCGGTGAGCGCGCTGAAGTTCGGCGACGACGCACCGCGCGTGGTGTTCCTGCACGGCGGCGGCCAGAACGCCCACACCTGGGACACAGTCATCATCGGTCTGGGCCTGCCCGCGCTCTCCGTGGACCTGCCGGGGCACGGACGCTCGGCGTGGCGGGACGACGGCGACTACGGACCCAAGCTCAATGCTTCCGCCGTCGAGCCGGTGCTGCGCGACCTCGCCGGCGAAGCCGATCTCGTCGTCGGGATGTCGCTGGGCGGATTGACCGCGATGCGGCTCGCGGTCGCGACGCCGGAACTGGTGCGCACACTTGTAATGGTCGACGTCACCCCGTCGGCACCCGAACGCCACACCGAGATGACCGACGCACAGAAGGGCACGGTCGCCCTCGTCCAGGGGGAGCGCACCTTCCCGAGCTTCGACGCCATGCTCGAGGTCACCATCGCGGCGGCGCCCCACCGCGACCGGGAATCGTTGCGGCGCGGGGTTTTCCACAACGCCAAGCGGCTCGACGACGGTACCTGGACGTGGCGCTACGACTCGATCCGCAAGGGTGAGGGCTTCGAGAACCTCTGGGACGACGTGCCGCTGCTCACCACCCCCACGACGTTGATCCGCGGAGCCAACTCCTTCTTCGTCAACGACGACGACGCCGCCGAGTTCGCGCGGACCGCACCCGGTTTCCAGCGGATGCATATCGTCGAGAACTCCGGCCATTCGGTGCAGAGCGACCAGCCTCGCGCGCTCGTGGAGCTGTTGCGGGACTTATTAGAAGCCTGAGGGGGTGCGGGTACCACCAGATAGCCGAGGTCCCTCAGGATTCAGATTTCGACCGGACTCAGTGTCCTGAGAATCACTCCATCATCAGCCCAGCTACCGTAGGTCCGCGAGTCGGGCCGCCCAGCCTCGGCAGCATTCGCGTCGGGAAGGGCAGGTCGACATCCCGGCGGCGCCTCACGATGACCGTAAATTGCTGCCGCGCAGGGCTTTCCACAACACAGAGGGGCTCGACGACGGATCTGATGTGACTCTACTAGTCACGCCGCAAGGGTGAGGGCTTCGAGAACCTCCGCTGACGACCGAAGAAGATGAAGCCGACAAACGCCAGGGAAGCGGGCGCCACGGGGGCCACCTGGTATCCGAGGTCCTTCAGGATGCCGAGTTCGACCGCGCTCAGCACCCGGATGCCCAATCCTTCAGCGGCCACGGCGTTCATGATCTTCTCGTTCGCCCCGGTAAACGTGGAGTCGTCCAAGTGGGACATCGAACTGCCCGACTCCCATGGGCTCGGCGTATACAGCGGAACGAGACCGCCGTAGGCAGCGACAGCGTTACTTCCGCCGAGATACAGGCCGCCGTTGCGTCCTACCAGGTTGGGGTCGTAGTCGGTGTCCCACATGAAGCGACGACTGATCGGCCGCGCCCCGTCGTCGGTCACGATGAAGCTGGCGAAAACGGACCAGGCGGTGTCCTCGTTGTCGCCCGGCTTCCCCACATACGACAGGAATCCGAAGGAGTGAATCAGCTCGTGCATGGCGGTCGACACGAAGTCGAAGTCATCGGCGCCGACGGTGTCGCCGAGCGCCCACGAATAGTCGAAGTTCCAATCGATTTGGCCATCGGCTGCTGCACCGTTCGAATCAATTCCGGAAAGAAGTTTGTTCTGCACCACGGTCCGCAGATAACCCCGGTTGCCGTTGATGAGATCACTGCCGGCAGCGGCGAGGGCGCCCTCGTCTTCGTCCAGGCCAACGTCGTACGTGAGGGTTACCGGGGACGTGACCAGGAAGTATTCCACGAGATCATTCGCCGCTCGCTGCAGAGCCTGCTGGCGTTCGGCAGTCCAGCCCGTCCCGCCATCGGTGTAGTTGAACTCGAACTTGATGGCGCCCTGGTTGACCAATGCGTTGGCGCGGGTGCCCCGCGGACGGAACAGGTTGATGTGCGGTCCGAGGTCGATCGCCAGCACACGGAAAGTGTCGACGCCGTCGAAGTCCGAATCCGGAGTGTAGGTGTAGGTACCGTCGGCGCCGAGCTGCACCGCACCCTCCCTGGGCGCTCGGGTGAGGCGGTAGGTCAGCGGGTCTCCTTCGGGGTCGACCGCACCGACTGTTCCTGTCACCGGCCCGGTCAGCCGGCCGGTGATCTGCACCGGTGCCACCGTGGGAGCCTGGTTGAAGACCAGGCGGCGCGTGCGGGTCATCTCGTCGAGATCGGCGTTGGTCGTGGTTCCGACCGGCGGCCCGCTGTTGGGCTGCGCCGAACCGGTCGCGCCGGAGCTGGCCCGCACCGCCGGTGTCGCCCGCGATGAATATCGCTCGGCGGCAACAGAGTTCGACCTCGTTGTGACCTTCTCCTGAACAGTCGTCCCATCCGGCGGGTCGTCTGCCGCGTCACCGCGGCCGGCAGGGACACGGTCGTGCTCATAAGCGGTGCTGCCCACGCCACCGGCGGCTGCGTCTGCGTCATCGACATCGGACTCGGCTTCAGCCTCGTCGGCGTCTGTGGTGGTGTCCGCGTCGTCCGCAGCGGCGTCCTTGTGAGAGCCGTTCGCCTCGGCGGCGGAGTCCGTGGAGTCGCGCGCTGGCCCTGGCGTATCCGTCCCCGAGGACGTCGACGATCCCCTCGGGTCGTCCGCCGCGGCGACACCGACCTGCGGTCCCATCAGATTGAAGCCGAGCAACGCCGCACCCATACCGGCTGAGGCCGCACCGAGCTGCAGCCAACGTCTGACCGCAAAGTCATCCGGTCGACGAGCACGTTGACTCTGCCGTCGACTCGACAAACAATTCTGCCTTGATATCGCCACTATTTGACATCCCCCGGTTACTTCTTCCACCACACGCTATACCGGCCCGCGCCCGTCACACAGCAAATGTGCTGCGAAGGACAGATAGACGCCTGGATCAACGTGTCCACCCGCTGTTCACCTTCTGATCGCTTCCTGCTAGCTCAGCTGCCGTAGGTTTCCGCGAGTCCGGCCGCCCAGCCCCGGCCGGGTTTCGTGTCGGAAGGAACCCCAACCCATGGCGCTCGTGCCGTTGAATCTATTTGTCACACACAACGGAAAATCCAAGCGGCAGCACATCACGTGCGTCTACAAGTGCGGCGACGCGTGCTCCAAGCCCGTCCCGAACAAAAGCGACAACGAATACTTCGGCGACATCGTCAAGACGGTGTCGCGCCGCTCGATGCTGCAGGCCGGCGGCATCGCGGTCCTGGCGGTCGGAGCCGGCTCGGCACTGGCCGCCTGCGGAAGTTCCGAGCAGCCCGTTGCCACCTCGACCTCGTCGTCGGCGGCGCCGGCCGAGCCGCCGCCGGGCATGAACTTCGCCTCCGTCGCACCCAACAGCGAGGACGCCGTCGTCATCGCCGACGGCTACCAACAGGGCGTCGTCATCAGCTGGGGCGACCCGGTGCTGCCCGACGCGCCGAAGTTCGACGTCAACAATCAGACGGGTGCCGCCCAGCGCGGCCAGTTCGGGTTCAACAACGATTTCGCCGGGCTGCTGCCGGTTCCGGGCCAGCAGAACCGATTCCTGCTCGTCACCAACTTCGAGTACGTCACGCCGCAGTTCATGTTCCCGGGCTTCAACGCCGACGCTCCCACCCGGGAACAGTTCGACGTGGAGATCGCCGCGGTCGGCATGGGGGTCGTCGAGGTGGAGCGCACGCCCGCGGGGCTCAAGCCGGTTATGGGCACCTACAACCGGCGCGTCACCGCCGACACCCCGATGACGTTGACCGGGCCCGCGGCCGGTAGCGACTTCGTCAAGACCGCCGCGGACCCCACCGGCCGCACGGTGGCAGGTACCTTCTCCAACTGCGCGGGCGGCGTGACGCCTTGGGGCACCGTGCTCTCGGGTGAGGAGAACTTCCACGAATACTTCGGCGCCGCTGAGGGCTCACCGCCGCCCGGCCCGGTGGACGCCGACCGGATGGACCGTTACGGAGTGTCACTGGAACCCTCCGTGCTCAAGTGGGAGACGTTCGACCCCCGATTCGACCTGGCCGAAGCGCCCAACGAACCGAACCGGTTCGGTTACGTCGTCGAACTCAACCCGTGGGACCCGAACTCAACGCCGATCAAGCACAGCGCGCTGGGACGGCTCAAGCACGAGGGTGCCAACATCTACATCGCCGACGACGGCACGGTGGTGGCCTACACCGGCGACGACCAGCGCTTCGACTACATGTACAAGTTCGTCTCGGCCAAGAAGATGCAACCGGGCGGGGAGAACGGGGATCCTGCGGCGATGGCCAACAACCTGACCCTGCTCGACGAGGGCACGCTCTACGTCGCCAAACTCTCCAGCGACATCCCGCCCGGCGAGATCGACGGCTCCGGGAAGCTGCCCGCCAAGGGTTCGTTCGCCGGCACCGGCACCTGGATTCCGTTGTTGCGCAGCGGGCCCGGCGGCCAGGCCGAGTCACTGGTCGACGGCATCACCGCTCAGGAGGCCGCGGTGTTCACCCGGATGGCGGCAGACAAGGCCGGTGCGACGAAGATGGACCGGCCCGAGGACTTCGAGGCCAATCCGAAAACCGGCAAGGTGTACGTCGCGCTGACCAACAACGACGAGCGCGGTGCCCCGGGCGAGGCCACGCCCGACGCCGCCAACCCCCGCAACGACAACAAGAGCGGGCAGATCCTCGAGATCACCGACAACCACACCGGCACCGACTTCACTTGGGACCTGCTCTTGGTGTGCGGCGATCCGGAGGCTGCCGACACCTACTACGGCGGTTTCGACAAGACCAAGGTCAGCCCGATCTCCTGCCCGGACAACCTCGCCTTCGACAGCCACGGCAACCTGTGGATCTCCACCGACGGCAATGCGCTGGACTCCAACGACGGGCTGTTCGCCGTCGCGCTGGAGGGGCCCAACCGCGGTGAGACCAAGCAGTTCCTGACGGTGCCGCTCGGGGCGGAGACCTGCGGGCCGGTCATCACCGACGACCTCGTCACCGTGTCCGTCCAGCACCCCGGCGAGAACGACGACAACAGCATCGACAACCCTCAGTCGCGCTGGCCCGAGGGCGGCAACGGCACGGCGCGACCGTCGGTGGTTGCGGTGTGGAAGTCGGGCGGCGCAGATCGGCGTCTGAGCGCTTGCGCGAAGACCAGACAGCGGAAGTCTGAGCGCTGAGTAACGTGGGATCCGTGACCTTTCCCATTCGAATCGGCGTGCAATTGCAGCCCCAGCACGCGCCCCAGTACAGCCACCTC
Source organism: uncultured Actinomycetota bacterium (assembly GCA_963771335.1). Taxonomy (GTDB): domain Bacteria; phylum Actinomycetota; class Actinomycetes; order Mycobacteriales; family Mycobacteriaceae; genus Mycobacterium. The sequence goes on from CAVYTD010000017.1 coordinate 22,395, forward strand.
CGCGACGCGGTGCGCCGCTGTGAGGACATCGGTGTCGACGTCGCCTTCAACTGGGACCACTTCTTCCCGCTGTACGGCGACCCGGACGGACCGCATTACGAATGCTGGACGATGCTGGGCGCGTGGGCTGAGCAGACGTCGCGGATTGCGCTGGGCCCCCTCGTTTCATGCAACTCCTACCGCAACCCCGAACTGCTCGCCGACATGGCCCGCACGGTCGACCACATCTCCGGCGGCCGCCTCATCCTCGGGATCGGATCCGGTTGGAAGCAGAAGGATTACGACGAATACGGCTACGAGTTCGGCACCGCGGGCGGGCGCCTCGACGACCTGGCCGAGGCCTTGCCGCGCATCAAGGCCAGGCTGGGCAAGCTCAATCCGCAGCCCCTCCGCGACATCCCGATCCTGATCGGCGGCGGCGGGGAGCGTAAGACGCTTCGGCTGGTCGCCGAATACGCCGACATCTGGCATTCGTTCTCCGACCGGGACAGCTACCCGCGCAAAGCCGAGGTTCTGGCGCGCCACTGCGCCGACGTCGGCCGCGACCCGGCGGCCATCGAACGCTCCGCCGGGGCCAACGGCGACAGTCTGGACACGTTGCTGGACGACGCCGAGGCGCTGGCCGGCGTGGGCGTGACAATGCTGACGGTCGGTGTCAATGGACCCGACTACGACCTGACGCAGGCCGAGGCCTTGTGCCGTTGGCGGGACCGGCGCATCGCCGACGCGGGCTGAACCTGCCGAACAGCTCCGGAGGGGCAGGCGCCGTGAGAGACTGGCGCCGCCATGCCCAAGAAGTACGGGGTCAAAGAGAAAGACCTCGTGGTCTCCCACGTCGTCAATCTGGTCCTGACCGGAAAGCTCCGGTCGGGAGACCGCTTGGACCGCAACGAGATCGCGCACGCGCTCGGACTGAGTCGGGTGCCGGTGCAAGAAGCCGTGGTTCAGCTCGAGCACGACGGCATCCTGTCGACCCGGTATCACCGTGGCGCCTACGTCGAGCGGTTCGACGAGGCCACGGTTCGCGAACACCACGAGCTCTACGGTCTGCTGAGCGGGACCGCCTCGGCGCGTGCCGCCGCAGCGGCTGACCCGGGTATCGTCGCCGAGCTCGACAGCCTGTTGGCGCTGATGCGCAGCGGCAAAGACTCCCGGCTGTTCGACGAGAACGCCCGGCACTTCCGTGCCGTCGTCAACGCGGAGTACGCGGGGCCGCGGCTGCAGGCGGCGATCGATTCGTCGCAGACCTTGATCCCGCCCGCCTTCTGGGCGGGCTACCTCGAGCACCACGACGCACTGCTGCCGTCCTACGAAGCCGAACTGGCCGCGATCCGCGACGGCCAACCCGAGGCGGCACGGGCCGCGTGCATGCGGCGCTCGGAGGAGATGGCCAGGATCCTGCTTTCGGAGTTGGTGCGCCGCGGTGTGCTGTACACGTTCCATTCCGATTGAGTATTGCGTCCCGTCGCGGGCACACTACTTCGTTCGGGATAGGCGCTCTGTCGCACTTGGGCCGGTCTCGTTGATCGCCAAAGACATTCATCTGTCTCTCGGATCGAGTACGGCGAAATCCTCTTTCGCAATCGGTAGATGCGGTCGATTTCATGGACCCCGGGCAGGTCGTCGAGAGCGGGCCGCTCGAGCAGATCTTCGAGCCGGCCGGGACAGACTGCCTGCGTCGCTCCCTGTCCCAGATGCTGTGAAGGGACTCCGGAATTTCTTTGCCCGTATATGTCGACCGCGCAACTTGGCAGCCTCAGACAGGTTAGACTGTCTGAATTATGGTGGAGCCCGAACCGCAGGCCCGCGAGCTCGCGAGCGAGCTGCAGCGTGTGCTGTCGAAGGTGTATTCGGTTCTGCGCCACACCGGCCGGACCTCCACCTCGGGAGACCTCACGCTGGCCCAGCTGTCCATCCTGCTGACGCTGCTCGACCAGGGGCCGATTCGGATGACCGATCTGGCCGCCCACGAACGGGTCCGCACACCCACCACCACGGTGGCCATCCGCAGGCTCGAGAAGCTGGGGCTGGTCAAGCGCTCCCGCGACCCTTCCGACCTGAGGGCGGTCCTGGTGGACATCACCCCTGAGGGTTTGGCGCAGCACCGGGAATCGTTGGCCTCCAGGCAAGCTCATCTTGCCGCGCTCCTGTCCAAGCTCAACGAGGACGAACTCGAGTTGCTGACCAAGGCGATCGCCCCGCTCGAGCGGATCGCCGAATAGCCGGTCAGCCCAACCAGTCCAGCACCGCAGCCGCGGTCCAGGACTGTTGCATGCTGCCCAGCGGCTCACCGGTGAACGGCTCGTAGTACTCCGCGAAGGTGCCGTCGCTGGCCTGGCGCAGACCCTCCCGGCGAAGGATCGACGAGCGCTCGGCCCAGCCGCGTCTGGCGAAACACCACGAGAACAACCACGTCATCACCGGCCACACCGGGCCACGCCAGTACTCGCGCGGGCGGAAGTCGCGTGACACCGGCGACGTCGACGGAATCAGCGAGTAGGCGAGGTCCGGGTGCCCGCAGAACCGCGGGCCCTCCAACAGCCGCAGCAGCGCCCGCTCCCGGTCGTGCGGCAGACCACCACACAGCAACGGCGCGAACTGCGCCACCGTCTCGGTCGCAATCCACCTGTCCGCACGGACGTCGTAATCCCTTGCCGCACCGGTCCGTTCGTCGGCCGTCTCGACGACGCCCGCACGGAACCGGTCGGCCCACGAGTACAGATCCCTGACATCGGCATGCGGCCGCTTGTGATCCTCGCCGATCTCGGCCAGCACCTGACAGGCCACCGAGAGAATGGCGGAGACGAACACGTCCTCAACGGCGAAGCTCACCGCCTTGGGCAGCAACTCGTCGTCGTAGCGCGCGGTCTTCATCTCCTCGACAAGCCACAGGTAGCGGTCGTACTCCACGTCGCTGGGACGCTGGGTGGCGTCGGTGTTGATCTTGTTGTCCTCGCGCTGATACTCCGGCACCTCGCCGGGGGTCACCTTGGCGTAGGCGCTGTCCCACCGTGGGGAGTTGTCCATTCCCGACTCCCAGCCGTGGTACACCGTCACCCGGCCGTGCCCGTTCTGGTCGCGACACTCGGCCAGCCAGCGATGCCAGCGCACCAGATCACCCCATCGCCGATCGAGGAACGACTCGGCCACCGCGCGGGTGGAGCGGCCGCGGGTCCGGGCGTGATCGAGGATGCGCTGCACCGCGATGGCGTGCACGGGCGGCTGGGTGATCCCGGAGGTGTGCCGATTGCGCGGGGCATCGCCCGACAGGGCCGAACACGCCCAGCGGGCCGGGCCCGGGAAGTACCCGTCGACGCCGTTGGCGAACACGATGTGCGGGATCATGCCGTTGCGCCACTGCGCCGACAGCAGCGTGTCGAGTTCGACGACGGCCCGCTCCACGGAGAGCGGAGCGAGCCCGATCGACACGAAGGCCGCGTCCCAGCTCCACATGTGTGGGTACAGCAGCGGCGCCGCGGTGGTCATCGAACCGAGGTCGTTACCACGCAGCAGATAGGCGGCGCGGGCCGCGAGTTGCGTCGGGGCGAAGCTGGGATCGTGGGGCATCGCCTCCCATGATGCGACGTTCCCGCCCGACTTGCATGGTCGGTAGTGTTCGGCTGTGCCGACCGCCATGATCACCGGGGCCGCCGGCGGCCTCGGATCCGCCCTCGCCGATGCGCTGGCACCGACGCACACCCTGCTGCTGGCCGGACGTCCGTCGGCGCGGCTCGACGCCGTCGCCGAGCGTTTCGGCGCCACCACCTGGCCCATCGACCTGGCCGATCCGGACACCATCGCCGTCGTCGTCGAGCCCATCGTGGAGCTCGACGTGCTGATCCACAACGCCGGGGTGGCCTACCCCGGACGGGTGGCGGAATCGTCGGTCGACGAATGGCGGGCGACCATGGCCGTCAATGTCATTGGGGCGGTTGCCCTGACCTTGGAGTTGCTCCCCGCGCTGCGTAGCGCGGCCGGACACGTGGTGTTCATCAACTCGGGGTCCGGGATCAACGCGTCCCCCGGGCTGGCGTCGTACTCGTCGAGCAAGTTCGCGTTGCGGGCGTTCGCCGATTCGCTGCGCAACGACGAGCCCTCCCTACGAGTGACGTCGGTGCATCCAGGACGGATCGCTACCGCGATGCAGGAGGATCTCATCGCCTACGAGGGCCGCGAGTACCACCCCGAGCAGTTCCTCAGCCCGCAGACTGTCGCACAGATCACCGCCGATGCCGTCAACGCGCCGCGCGACGCCGACATCCACGAGGTCGTCGTCCGCCCCCGTTAGCGATTTCGGTAGCGGTGCGCGCTCGTCAGTGCACACAATCGGGTGATGAGTTCGATCGCTGAAACCGCCCAACGATTCTTCGATGCGTGCGAAACCGGTAAGGGATGGGGCGGATGCCAACCGTACTGCCACCCCGGCGCCACCTTCGCGGCCCAGACTGATGCGCTGGCTGATGTGACCACCCTCGAGGCCTATACGGAATGGATGCAAGGCCTGCTCACGCTGCTACCGGATGGCACCGCCGAGGTGCGGTCGTTCGCGGTCGACGATGCGCGCCACCAGGTGGTGGCGTTCGGCGTCTTCCGCGGGACGCACACCGGCGAGGGCGGGCCGGTGCCGCCGACCGGGAAGACCGCGGCGGCCGACTACGTCTACGTCATGGAATTCGACGGCGACAAGATCCGCCACATGACGAAGATCTGGAACGACGGGATCACGATGCGGCAGCTCGGCTGGGCATAGCGGCCGCTCTAGACGACGACGTTGACCAGCCGGCCGGCGACGACGATCACCTTCTTCGGGGTCCTGCCGTCGAGGAAGCCCGCCACCTTCTCGTCGGCCAGGGCGGCCGCTTCCACGGTGTCGGCGGTGGCGTCCGCCGGGACCGTGACCCGCCCGCGGACCTTGCCGTTGACCTGCACCGGGTACTCGACGGTGTCCTCGACCAGATAGCGCGCGTCGGCCGCCGGGAACGGCCCGTGGGCCAGCGGGGTGCCGTGGCCGAGCCGCGCCCACAGCTCCTCGGCCAGGTGCGGCGCCACCGGCGCGACCATCAGCACCAGCGGCTCCAGCGCCGCCCGCGCCGTCACCACCTGCTTGGTCAGGTGATTGGTGTACTCGATGAGCTTGGCCACCGCCGTGTTGTTGCGCAGCGCCGCGTAATCCTCGGCGGCGCCCGCGATGGTGCGGTGCAGCCGCCGCAGCGTCTCGTCGTCAAGCGCCTCGTCGGTGGCCCGGGTAGCGCCGGTTTCTTCGTCGACGACCAGCCGCCACACCCGCTGCAGGAACCGGTAGGCACCGACGACGTCCTTCGTGGCCCACGGCCGCGACGCCTCCAGCGGTCCCATCGACATCTCGTAGACGCGCAGCGTGTCGGCGCCGTAGTTGTCGCAGATCTCGTCCGGCGACACCGAGTTCTTCAGGCTCTTACCGATCTTGCCGAACTCCTGATCGACCGGGATCTCCCCGGCGGGGCCCGGCCAATAGAACTTGCCATCGCGTTCGACGACCTCGGCGGCCGGAACATAGGAGCCGCGGGCATCGGTGTAGGCGAATGCCTGGATGTAGCCCTGATTCACCAGCCGCCGGTAGGGCTCGCGCGAGCTGACGTGGCCGAGGTCGTAGAGCACCTTGTGCCAGAACCGGGAGTACAGCAGATGCAGCACGGCGTGCTCGACGCCGCCGACGTAAAGGTCGACGCCACCCGGATCGTCGGGGCCGTGCTCGGCGGGCCGCGGACCCATCCAGTACGCCTCGTTCTCCTTGGCGCACAACTCTTCTTTGTTGTACGGGTCGATGTAGCGCAGCTCATACCAGGAGCTGCCCGCCCAATTCGGCATGACGTTGGTGTCGCGCGTATAGGGCTTGAAGCCGTCGCCCAGGTCGAGCTCGACGTTCACCCAGTCGATCACGTTGGCCAGCGGAGGTGAGGGCTCGCTGTCGGCGTCCTCGGGATCGAACAGCACCGGCGAATAATCGGGGACGTCGGGCAGTTCGACGGGCAGCAGCGCCGCCGGCAAGGCGTGCGCGCGGCCGTCGGCGTCATAGACGATCGGGAACGGTTCACCCCAGTACCGCTGCCTGGCGAACAGCCAGTCCCGCAGCTTGTACTCGACCCGCTCCTGGCCGTGGCCCTCCCCGGTCAGCCGTTCGGTCATGGCCTTTTTGGCGGCGGCCACGTCCATCCCATCGAGGAAGCCGGAGTTCACCATCACACCGTCGCCGGTGTAGGCACCCTCCGAGACATCACTATCTGCGCCGCCGGCAACACCATCCCCCGGTCGTCCCCTGCCCTCCGGGCGTGGGCCCACCGCTGCTGCCCGCCGCACCACTTCCACGATCGGCAGGCCGAACTCGGCAGCGAAATCCCAGTCACGCTGGTCGCCACCCGGCACCGCCATGATCGCGCCGGTGCCGTAGCCGGCCAGCACATAGTCGGCGATGAACACCGGGATCTGTTGCCCGTTGGCCGGATTCGTCGCGTACGCGCCGAGGAACACCCCGGTTTTGGACTTGTTCTCCTGCCGTTCCAGGTCGGACTTGGCCGCGATCGCCGCACGGTAGGCGGCCACCGCGTCGGCCGGCGTCGCCGCGCCGAACGTCCACCGCGGATCGACATCCGACGGCCACGCCTCGGCGACAAGGCGATCCACCAGATCGTGTTCCGGGGCCAGCACCATGTATGTCGCACCGAACAGCGTGTCCGGCCTGGTGGTGAACACCTCGATGTCATCCGCGGACGTGCCGAACAGTACCGAGGCACCGGTAGAGCGGCCGATCCAGTTCCGCTGCATGGTCTTGACCTTGTCCGGCCAGTCCAGCACTTCGAGATCCTCGAGCAGCCGATCGGAGTACGCCGTGATCCGCATCATCCACTGCCGCAACCGTTTCCGGAACACCGGGAAGTTGCCGCGCTCGCTGCGCCCGTCCGAGGTGACTTCCTCGTTGGCCAGCACCGTGCCCAGACCCGGGCACCAGTTCACCACCGAATCGGCCAGATAGACCAACCGGTGGGTGTCGACCACGTCAGCACGGCCGGCGGCGTCAAGCTCCGACCAGTTCCGCCCGTCACCGACGGGTCTGGTTCCCGCGTCGAACTCGGCGATCAGTTCGGTGATCGGGCGGGCCCTGTTCGCGGCCGGGTCGAACCACGCGTTGTAGATCTGCAGGAAGATCCACTGGGTCCACTTGTAAAAGTCCACGTCGGTGGTCGAGAAGCTGCGCCGCGAATCGTGGCCGAGGCCCAGCCTGCCGAGCTGGCGACGGAAGTTGACGATATTAGCCTCGGTCCGGGTGCGCGGATGCGTGCCCGTCTGGATCGCATACTGCTCTGCGGGTAGGCCGAACGCATCGAAACCCAAGGCGTGCAATACATTACGGCCGGTCATCCGGTAGTAGCGGGCGTATACGTCGGTCGCGATGTAGCCCAGCGGGTGCCCGACGTGCAGACCTTCGCCGGACGGGTACGGGAACATGTCCTGGACGAACATCTTGTCGGTGGGCACCGGGGCACCGTCCGCGCGAGCCAGTGAACCCACGGGGTTGGCCACATCGAAGGTTCCTGCCTGCACCCACCGCTGCTGCCACGCCCGCTCGATCTCGCCCGCCAGCTCCGCGGTGTAGCGATGCTGCGGAGTGTCGGCGGCGGAGGCAGGCTGCGCGGACGAGCGCTCGCGCGAGGACTGTGTTCCAGTCGGCGTTTCAGTCACTCCATCAGGGTATAAGCCATCCAATCGCCGATTTCCCGGCCTCGGGTTGGTATCGGTTCCGTTGCGGATGCGTCAGGGCTTGGTTCCAGCTCGACATCAGGCCTGGCAAACGCGCGACAGGCATGGATACATTCGTCGCCTGGCGCGGGACCGACAATCCCGGACAAGTTGGAAAGCGGATGTGAGATGGACCTAGGGGACTTCAGTCGATGAGCGAAAACGCCCGCCACTGGCGGGTTCTGGCACTTGGCATCGGCGCGACAGCGACCGCTGCGGCCGGCGTGCTCGGCTTTGCGGGGGTCACGGCGTCGGCCGAGCCGACCGTTCCGCAGCCATCGCTGCCCGCCCCGGCCACCGTCACGCAGACCGTCACGGTGGCGCCCAACGCCGCGCCCCAGGCCGTCGGCCAACCCGGCTGTGCTGCCCGCCACCGGACCCGCTGCGGTGCCCGCAGGCGTTACCGCAGCCGCGCCGCCCGTCGTGCCCGCTCCGCCGCCGGTCACCATCACCCCGGCAACCAGCGGAACGCTCGCGGAGTACTTCGCCGCCAAGGGCGTCACCCTCGAACCCCAGTCCAGCCGCGACTTCCGGGCGCTCAACATCGTGCTGCCGATGCCCCGCGGCTGGGCCCACATCCCCGACCCCAACGTCCCCGACGCGTTCGCGGTGATCGCCGACCGGGTCGGCGGCAACGGCCTGTACTCGTCGAACGCCCAGGTGGTGGTCTACAAGCTGATCGGCCAGTTCGATCCGAAGGAGGCCATCAGCCACGGCTTCGTCGACAGCCAGCAGCTGCCGGCGTGGCGGTCCACCGACGCTTCCCTCGCGGAGTACGGCGGCCTGCCGTCCTCGCTGATCGAAGGCACCTACCGCGAGAACACCATGACGCTGAACACGTCCCGGCGAAACGTCATCGCCGCGTCCGGTCCCGACCAGTACCTCGTGTCGCTGGCCGTGACCACCAGCGTCGACCAGGTCGTGGCCGCCGCCGACGCCACCGAAGCGATCGTCAAGGGCTTCAAGGTCAGTGCGCCGTCGGCCCTCCCCGCGGCACCGCCCGCCGCCGCGCCCGCCGCGGCGCCCGCAGCTCCCGCCGTCCCCCCAGTGGTGGCCCCCCCGCCACAGTTACTGGGACTGCAGGGATAAGGACGGACGTCCCCCGGGCGAAGCCTGGCGCCCGGGGGACGCCCCGACTGTGACATGCGGGGGACGACCCCGGCGACATGCGGGGGACGACCCCGGCGCACACCGTTTATTCTGGGCCCATGGTGGCCGCCGCGGTGTTGTGTCTGTGCGCGGCTGTCGTGACCGCCGCGCAGGCCGTGTGGTCGCTGACGCGCCCGCCGACCGTCGACTACGTGCGGCAGGTGTTGCGGGCAGTGGCGCCGACCCAGCTGGCCGCGGCCGTCATGCTCGCCGCGGGTGCGGTGGTGGCGCTGTCGGCCGGCCCCCCGATGTCCACGGTCGTGCTCATCGTGTGCGTCGTCGCCGCCGTCGGCACGGTGGCGGCAGGATGCTGGCAGAGCGCCAAGGCGGTCCTGCGGGATGAGAAGAGGCGGGGAGCGGAGGCGTCAGCCGGCTGCGGCGGCGCCTGCGCGACGTGCACGCTGTCCTGCGGCTGAGTCAGTTGCGGCTGAGGTCGATCGGGTGGCTGGCCAGCAGCGACAACGGCATCGGCTGGCGCCGCAGCACCCTGGACCACAGATCGACCCGGGGCTCGACCAGCACGTCTGAGGGCAACGCCGACAGCACGATCCAGTCGTCACGCTCGATTTCGCCTTCGAGCTGGCCGATCGTCCAGCCGGAGTATCCGGCGAAGACCCGCACCCCCTCGATCATCGGCGCGATCGAGTCCGGGTCGGCGTCGAGGTCGACCATCGCGATACGGCCCTGCACATGCCGCAGACCCGGCACCCCGACGGGATCGACCCCGACACGCAGCGTCGCCAGACACAGCGCGGCATCCCGCTTGACCGGACCACCGATGAACATCGTCTTGGGTTTGGTCGCCAGCTTGGCCCACTGCGGCAGCACGTTGTAGACCGCGGTCTCACTGGGCCGGTTCAGCACCACCCCCAGGGTGCCGCCGTCGTTGTGCTCGACGACATAGATGACGCTGCGCCGGAAGGTGGGCTCCAACAGGTCGGTGTTCGCCAATAGCAGTGTGCCGGCACGCACCCGGTGCGCCGCGGGCGCGACTCCTTCTCTGAAGTCCTCCGGATCCTCTGGCTGCGCCACCCGACCATCATGTCACCCGCGCTGCTCGATGGGTGCGAACAAGCGCAGGCCACCCCGATATTTGTACTGTGGGTCGGGGCGCGGGGATCTACCGGTGGTGACCCGCGCGAAGAGTAGACAGACCTGACGCTCCGACCTTCCAACAGGACGTGAAACCCGTGCCCGACGCCCGCGCACCCCTCGACTTGTGGCGGTCGGTGCGGGCGCTGCCCGAGTTCTGGCGGCTGCTGGAGTTGCGGGCCGTCAGCCAGTTCGGCGACGGTCTGTTCCAGGCCGGTCTGGCCGGTGGATCCTCTTCAGCCCCGAGCGCGCCGCAACGCCGTGGGCGATCGCCGGCGTCATTCGCGGTGCTGTACCTGCCCTACTCGCTGCTCGGCCCGTTCGCCGGTGCGCTGCTGGACCGCTGGGACCGCCGGCTGGTGCTCATCGGCGCCAATATCGGGCAGGCTGGTGATGGTGGCCATCGGTCGGCATACTCCTGGCCGCCGGCGTTGACGACCTGCCAATCCTGTTGAGCGCGTTGATCGTCAACGGCTTCACCCGATTCGTGTCCTCGGGTCTGTCCGCCGCGCTGCCGCACGTGGTACCCCGGGACCAGGTGGTGGCGATGAACTCGGTCGCCACGGCGACCGGCGCGCGCCGCCGCATTCCTGGGCGCCGGATTCATGCTGATTCCCCGCTGGCTGTTCGGCGCCGACGACTCCGGCGCCGCGGCAATCATGTTCATCGTGACGGTGCCGGTGGCGTTGGCGCTGTGGCTGTCGGTGCGTTTCCCGCCGCACCTGCTCGGACCCGACGACAGTGCTCGCGCCGTCCACGGCTCGGTCGTCCTACGCGGTGGCCACCGGCTGGGTGTACGGCGTGCGCTCGGTGCTGGCGGTGCCGGCGGTGGCGTCGACCATCGCCGGGTTGTCCGCCCATCGCATGGCGTTCGGCATCAACACGCTGCTGGTGCTGGTCATGGTGCGCCACAGCGACACCGCGGCGGTGGCCGGCTTCGGGCACCACGGTGCTGTTCCTCGGCGCCGCCGGCATCGGTGCGTTTCTCGCCAACGTCGTGACCCCCGCGCTCGTCAAGCGGTGGGGCCGCTACGCGGCACCCAACGGCGCGCTGGCGTTCGCGGCGGTCGTGCAGCTCTGCGGGGTCGGTCAGCAGCTGCCCGTGATGATCGTCTGCGGGTTCCTGCTCGGGCGCGGCCGGGCAGGTGGTCAAGCTGTGCGCCGACACCGCGATGCAGGTCGACGTCGACGACGCGTTGCGCGGGCACGTCTTCACGGTCCAGGATTCGCTGTTCTGGATGGCGTTCATCATCGCGATCGCCGGCGCGGCCGCCGTCATCCCGGCCGACGGTCGCTCCCCTGCGCTCGTGATCGCCGGCTCGGGCATCTACCTGGTGGGTTTGGCCGGTCACGCTGCAGTGGGCCGCCGCGCCCGGCCGCAGTGAGCGCCCGGCCGCCCGGATAGGGTGACCGGCATGGCCGGAGCAGCCCCGATGGTCGCCGATCTGCGTGCCGAAAGCGACGACCTCGACGCGCTGGTGGCCGATTTGCCGCCCGCACGGTGGGCGACCGACACCCCCGCGGCGGGCTGGACGATCGCCCATCAGATCGCGCATCTGCTGTGGACGGATCGGGTCGCGCTGCTCGCCGTCACCGACGAGCCCGGGTTCGCGGAGGTGCTGGGCCGCGCCGCCGAGAACCCGGCGGGCTTCGTCGACGCCGGCGCCGAGGAACTCGCCACGCTGCCCCCCGCACAGCTGCTGACCGACTGGCGCGCAACCCGCGGCGCGCTGCACGACGAGCTGCTGAGCGTGGCCGACGGCCGCAAGCTGCCATGGTTCGGGCCGCCGATGAGCGCGCCGTCGATGGCCACCGCACGCCTGATGGAGACCTGGGCGCACAGCCTGGATGTCGCCGATGCGCTCGGGCGTGACACGGACGCCGACCGCGCGGCTGCGCTCGATCGCGCACATCGGGGTCCGCACCCGTGACTACGCATATGCGGTGAACGGCCTCACCCCGCCGACGGAACCGTTCCACGTGGCATTGACCGCGCCCGACGGCTCGGTGTGGACGTGGGGTCCCGAGGACGCCGCTCAGCAGGTCAGCGGCTCGGCCGAGCACTTCTGCATGCTCGTCACGCAACGCCGACCACGCTCGGCACTCGATGTCGTCGCGGCGGGCCCCGACGCCGAGCACTGGCTGACGATCGCGCAGGCGTTCGCCGGCCCGCCCGGCCCCGGACGCTAGGGGTGCGGCGAGCGCGAGTTTGTACGGAGCGGCGCGGCGGCGTGCAAACGCGCGCGCTCCGTCGGCCTGGCGCTGTCGCCGTCGCGGTCGCGCCGAGCCGGACATCCCAGCGGTGGTCGCCGTCGGTGTCCACCCATGCCGTTCCGGCGCCGAAGGCCCGGTCCGCCAGTCCGTCGCCGTCGACATCCACCAACCGCTCCGCCGCGTCGCCGTCACCGTCGAGGTCGACCGCCACCATCGGACCCCCGCCTGGATGCTCCGCGCCGTCGAGCCCGAACCAGCGCAGTCCCCCACCCCGGTCCGCGCTGACCGCCCAGGTACCCGTCCCGTCGTCGGTGAAGTAGGCCTCCGGCAGCCCGTCGCCGTCCAGGTCGAGAACCGCGTGATCGGCCGTCGCGTCGCCGTCGAGGTCGGCCAACACGTCGTCGATCAGCCCGTCGTCGTCGACATCGAGCCCGACGGCATCCAGCCCGCCGTCACCGTCGAGGTCGGTGTCGGCGTCGACCGTCCACATGGTGGCCGAGCCGTCGGGGTCACCCAGGCAATACTCCACATCTGATCAGACGCGCGGGGTGCCGTTCTCGTTCCACCACTTCCACAGTTCCTCGACGGCCTCGTCGTGGCTGAGTGGACCCCGATCCAGCCTGAGCTCCTTGAGGTGATTCCAGGCCCGGCCCACCTGCGGACCCGCCGGGATCTCCAGGATCCGCATGATCTCGTTGCCGTCGAGGTCCGGGCGGACCCGGGCCAGATCCTCCTTGGCCGCGAGCTCGTGGATGCGGTGTTCCAGGTCGTCGTAGTTCGCCTGCAGCCGCGCCGCTCGACGCTTGTTGCGGGTCGTGCAGTCCGCGCGCACCAGCTTGTGCAGCCGGTCCACCAGCGGACCCGCATCGGTGACGTAGCGGCGCACGGCGGAGTCGGTCCACTTGCCGTCTCCGTAGCCGTGGAATCGCAGGTGCAGATACACCAACTGCGAGACGTCGTCGACCATCTGCTTGGAGTACTTCAGCGCCCGCATCCGCTTGCGGGTCATCTTCGCCCCGACCACCTCATGGTGGTGGAAGCTCACCCCGCCGTCGGGCTCATGCCTGCGCGTCGGGGGCTTGCCGATGTCGTGCAGCAGCGCCGCCCAGCGCAGCACCAGGTCGGGCGGGCCCTCCTCCAGCTCGATCGCCTGCCGCAGCACCGTCAGCGAATGCTGGTAGACGTCCTTGTGCTGGTGATGCTCGTCGATCGCCATCCGCATGGCCCCGATCTCGGGAAGCACCACCTCGCCCAGACCGGTCTGCACCATCAGGTCGACCCCGGCGACCGGGTCGTCGCCGAGCAGCAGCTTGTCCAGTTCGGCGGCGACCCGTTCGACGGTGATCCTGCCGAGCTGGGGTGCCATCTCCTCCATCGCGCGCCGCACCCGGGGTGCCACGGTGAAACCCAGCTGCGATACGAACCGCGCCGCGCGCAGCATCCGCAGCGGATCGTCACCGAACGACACCTCCGGCGCCGACGGCGTGTCCAGCACGCCCGCACGCAGCGCGGCAAGCCCACCGAGCGGGTCGAGGAACTCCGTCGGTCCGTCGGCGGTGACCCGCACCGCCATCGCATTGACGGTGAAGTCCCGGCGCACCAGATCATCGGCCAGGTTGTCGCCGAACCGGACCTCGGGGTTGCGCGACACCTGGTCATAGGTGTCGGCGCGGAACGTCGTGATCTCCAGCCGGTCGGGGCCCTTGCCGACGCCGATGGTGCCGAACTCGATGCCGGTGTCCCACAGCGCGTCGGCCCACGGCCGCAGGAACTTCTGCATCTGCGTGGGCCGCGCCGACGTGGTGAAGTCGAGGTCGGGGCTCACCCGGCCCAGCGCGCGGTCGCGGACGCTGCCCCCGACCAGATACAGCTCATGCCCGTTGTCGGCGAACAGCCGCCCGAGGTCGCGCAGCACGTCGCTGTGGGCGTTGAACGCAACCTGCGCGGCGGCCAGCAGTTCTGCGTCGGACGTGGGGTCAGGCACGTCGGCTGAGCCTACTGGTCACAGCCATGTCACCGACCGGCGAGTGCGGCGAGTGGCGCAGTTCATGCCAGCTACTATCGCTTGGGTGTCGGACGGCGAGCAGCCAAAACCACGACGGCGCCGGGGCCGGCGCCGGGGCCGGCGCGCGGCGGGCCCGCCCGAGGCGGGTGCCGACCAGTCCAGCGGCCACCGGCAGAAATCCGCGGCGGGCGTGGCCAGCGACCAATCCGCGACCACGCCCAAACCGCAGAAGGCACGGCCCCGCCGGCCCCCCGAGCGGCTTCGCACCGTGCACGAGACGTCCGCCGGAGGCCTGGTCATCGATGGTATCGACGGTCCCAAGGACAGCCAGGTCGCGGCGCTCATCGGCCGCATCGACCGGCGTGGACGGATGCTGTGGTCGCTGCCCAAGGGCCACATCGAGATGGGTGAGACCGCCGAGCAGACCGCGATTCGCGAGGTCGCCGAGGAGACCGGGATCCAGGGCAGCGTGCTGGCGGCGCTGGGAAGCATCGACTACTGGTTCGTCACCGAGGGCAGGCGCGTGCACAAAACCGTGCACCACTACTTGATGCGGTTCCTCGGCGGCGAGCTCTCCGACGAGGATGTCGAGGTAACCGAGGTGGCCTGGGTGCCGCTGCGGGATCTGCCGGCGCGGTTGGCGTACGCCGACGAACGGCGCCTCGCCGAGGTCGCCGACGAACTGATCGACAAATTGCACTCCGACGGGCCGGGCGCGCTGCCGCCGTTGCCGCGGACCTCGCCGCGGCGGCGGGGACAGACGCATTCGCACACCCGCAACCGCCGAACCGACCCCACCGCTCAACCACAGCCCGGCCGGCGGACGAACGGCTGCGGACAAGGGCCGTGACCGGACCGCCGGCACGGCTGCTCGCCGCGGTCATCGCGCTACTGCTGGCTGTCGCCGCACCCCTTGTTGTGGACCTGGCCGTGTCCCCCGTCGCGGCAGCCCAGCCGGTGTCGACACCGTTCCTGCAAGTGCAGATCGACAGCGTCACCCCTGACGTCGTCACCACGACCAGCGAACCGCTGGTGAACGTCACGGGCACGATTCGCAACGTCGGTGACCGCCCGGTCCGCGACGTCATGGTGCGGCTCGAACACGCCGCGGCCGTCACCTCGTCGAGCGGACTTCGCACCGACCTGTCCGGAAACGTCGATCAATACCAACCAGTCGCCGACTTCATTACCGTCGCGCCCGAATTGGCTCGCGCACAAGAGGTTCCGTTCCGGCTGGCCTACCCGCTGCGCTCCGCCGACCGGTCCGCGCTGAACATCGATAGCCCCGGCATCTACCCGGTCATGGTGAATGTCAACGGCACCCCCGACTACGGGGCGCCCGCCCGCCTCGACGACTCGCGCTTCCTGTTGCCGGTACTCGGAGTGCCACCGGGCGAGGGTTCCGACGCCACCGCCGGCGATGTGCCGAACTCCGCCGTGCCGCCGGACACCACCCGACCGGTCGCGCTGACCGTGTTCTGGCCGCTGGCCGACCGGCCGCGGCTGGCCGCAGGAGCCCCGGGCGGCACCACTCCGGTTCGGCTGATCGACGACGACCTCGCGACATCGCTGGCGACCGGCGGCCGCCTCGACACCATGCTGTCTGCGGTCGACTTCGCCACCAACCCGCAAGTCGATCCCGGCGGGGAGATCACCCGCGCGATGTGTCTGGCCGTCGACCCCGACCTGCTCGTCACCGTCAACGCGATGACGGGCGGCTACGTCGTCAACGACGCCGCCGACGCCGGTCCCGGAACCCCGACCCATCCAGGCGCGGGCCGGCAGGCCGCCGTCGACTGGCTCAATCGGCTCACGGCGCTGGCGCAACGCATGTGTGTCGCGCCGACGACGTACGCCCAGGCCGACCTCGACGCGCTGCACCAGGTCGCCGACCCGGGCCTGTCCGCGGTCGCGACCAACGGCGCGGGCGAGATCGTCGACCAGATCCTCGGAATCACCGCCACCCGCGGCGCCAGCCTGGTCGGAGACGGGCCGTTGACCGGCCCCGCCGTGCAGCTGCTGTCCGAACAGGGGCCGACCGTCGCGATCGGCGCCGCCACCCTGATGGGGGCCGGCGTATCGGACGGCGGTACCCCCGAGACCGCCGACACCGCACCGGCGCGCTACACATCCAACGTGGTCGCGGCTCCCTTCGACCCCGCGGTCGGGGCGGCGCTGGCCGGGGCGGGCGGCACCCCCGAGTCGCCGTCCTACCTCGACCCCTCCCTGGACAACGCGCTCAAACAGGACTCCGACGTCGCACGGCGCCAGGACGCGCTCGGCGCGCTGCTGTGGCGGAGCCTGCAGCCCGACATCACGCCACGGACCCAGATCCTGATGCCGCCCCTGATGTGGGACCTGACACCGCAGGACGCACAGGCGATCCTGACTGCGGTGGCCACCAGCATCCGTGCCGGACTCGCCGTGCCGCGCCCGCTGACCGCACTGGTCAACGAGGCCAACGCGGTGACCGAGTCGGTGCCGCCGCCGTCGGGACCGCTGGGCAACCCGCGGGGGCGGTTCGACGACGGGGTGGTGTCGGGCATCGCCGCGGTGACCGGCCGGCTGTGGGGCCTGACCGCGGCACTGTCCACCGATGAGCGCACCGGGCAGACCGGCGGTCAGTACACCGCGCCGCTGCGAGAGGATCTGCTTCGCGCGCTGAGCCTTTCGGTGCCACCCGACGCCCGTAACGGTCTGGCGCAGCAACGGCTCACGACCGTGGGTCGCACCGTGGAGGATCTGTTCAACGCCGTCACCATCGTGAACCCCGGCGGCTCCTACACGTTGGCAACCGAACGCAGCCCGCTGCCACTGGCGCTGCGCAACGACCTGCCGGTGCCGATCCGGGTGCGGCTGGACATCGAAGCGCCTCCTGGCATGACGGTGACCGACATGGGCGAGATCGTGCTGCCGCCGGGCTTCCTGCCGCTCAAGGTCCCGATCGAGGTGCACTTCACCCAGCGGGTGGCCGTGGACGTCGCACTGCGCACCGCTGACGGGCTGCCCCTCGGGGAGCCGGTGCGGCTGTCGGTGCACTCCAACGCCTACGGCAAGGTGCTTTTCTTCATCACGCTGTCCGCCGGTGCGGTCCTGGTACTCCTGGCGGGCCGGCGCCTGTGGCACCGGTTCCGCGGTCAGCCCGACCGGGCCGATCTGGACCGCCCCGATCCGATCGAAGTGGCGCTGGCCTACCGCGACGACGACGCACCTGACGACGGTCCCGGGCGCGCGGCGGGCCGACACCATGACCGGCGGCGACAGTGACTAGCCCCGGACCGCCGGGGCGCCGGATGCGCGCACCCCATCCCCCGCCCGGGGTTCCCCCCCGTCCGGTGCCGCGACAGCCCTCCCCCCGCGCCGAACTGTCCGACTCGGCGGTCGTGGGACGGTCGTGGGGGATGGCTGTGGCCACGCTTGCCAGCCGGCTCACCGGTTTCGCCCGGATCGTGCTGCTCGCCACGATCCTCGGCGCCGCGCTGTCCAGCGCGTTCACCGTGGCCAACCAGTTGCCCAACATGATTGCGGCGCTGGTGCTCGAAGCGACCTTCACCGCGATCTTCGTACCGGTGCTCGCCCGTGCCGAACACGACGACCCCGACGGTGGAACCGCTTTCATCCGTCGGCTGCTGACCCTGGCCACCACGCTGCTGCTGGTGGTCACCATCGTTTCGACGCTGGCGGCCCCATTGTTGGTCGACCTGATGCTGGGTTCCGACCCGCTGGTGAACCGATCGCTGACCACCGCGTTCGCCTTCTTGCTGCTGCCGCAGATCATCTTCTACGGGCTGTCGTCGGTGTTCACGGCGATCCTGAACACCCGCAACATCTTTGGCCCGCCCGCGTGGGCGCCGGTGGTGAACAACGTCGTCGCGATCCTCACCCTCGCGCTGTATGTCCTTGTACCGGGAGAACTTTCGCTCAACCCGGTTGAGATGGGCAATGCCAAACTGCTGGTGCTGGGCGTCGGCACCACCCTCGGCGTGGTCGCCCAGGCCGCGGTGCTGTTGGTCGCGATCCGGGCCCAACGGGTCAGCCTGCGTCCGCTGTGGGGTATCGACGATCGCCTCAAGAAGTTCGGCCTGATGGCGCTGGCGATGGTGCTCTACGTCGTCGTCAGCCAGATCGGCTTCATCGTCGGCAACCAGATCGCCAGCGCCGCATCCGCATCCGGGCCCGCCATCTACAACTACACATGGCTGGTGCTGCAGCTGCCGTTCGGCATCATCGGGGTCACCGTGCTGACCGTGGTGATGCCGCGACTGTCCCGCAACGCCGCCGCCGGCGACGGCCCCGCGGTGCTGGCCGACCTGTCGCTGGCGACCCGGCTGACCATGGTGACGCTGATCCCGATCGTGGCGCTGATGACCGTCGGCGGCCCGGCGATCGGCAGCGCATTGTTCGCCTACGGCAACTTCGGCGAGGTCGACGCCGGCTACCTGGGCATGGCGATCACCCTGTCGGCGTTCACCCTCATCCCCTACACCTTGGTGCTGCTGCAGCTGCGGGTGTTCTACGCCCGCCAGGAACCGTGGACGCCGATCGTACTGATCGTGGTGATCACCGCGGTCAAGGTCGCGGCGTCGCTGGCGGCCCCGCACCTGACCGATGACCCCGAACTCGTCGCCGGCTACCTCGGCTTCGCCAACGGTCTGGGGTTCCTGGCCGGTGCGGCGGTCGGCTACCTGCTGCTGCGCGCCCGCCTCGACCCGCCGGGCGGGCGGCTCATCGGCCTCGACGTGGTGCGCACCATTCTGGTGACCATCACAGCGTCGCTGGCCGCAGGCCTGACCGCCCATGTGGTCGACCGGCTCCTGGGCCTGGAGAACCTGACCACCGCGTGGGGTGGCGCCGGTTCGCTGCTGAGGTTGACGGTGCTCGCACTGGTGATGGTGCCGATCATCGTCGGGGTGCTGCTGGCCGCCGGGGTGCCCGATGCGCACGCGGCGCTGGCCGCGGTGCGCCGGCGGCTCCGCTCCCGGGGGACGGTCGCCTCGCCGGCTCGCCCGCCCGCCGTCCCGCCACGTGCCGGCGGACCCCTCCCGTACCCTGATCAGAGGAATCCGTCCCCGCGACGCCGACGCCCGTACTCCGCGGCGGCGCAACGGGGACCTTCGGCCGACGTTGCCGACGACTGGAGGCGGAAAGGATCTGCGGTGAGCGACAACCCCGCCGGCGGTTCCCCACCGGACTCTGACTCCGCTGGTCTTTCTCAGACCACCCGGATCGACCGGCCGTCGGCAGACGATTTCCGCCCCGACGTGCCCGACAGTGCCGGCGCGCACGCGCTGCCCGACGACCCTGCCACCACGGCACTTTCGGCACCGCCCACCCGCCCGCCGCCGGCCTGATTCGCCGGCCCGCCCGCCCGCCGACTACGGGGGCGATCCGACACGCGAACCGCTGGCGTTCGATCCACCCCGCGAACCGCCCATCGAGACGGCTGTCGCCGCCGAAGACGTCCACCTGATCCCCGGCGCGATGATCGCCAACGGCCGCTACCGGCTGCTGGTCTTCCACGGTGGACCACCCCACCTGCAGTTCTGGCAGGCGCTCGACACGGCCCTCGACCGGCAGGTGGCACTGACCTTCGTCAACCCCGACGGCACCCTGCCCGAACGGCAGGTGCAGGAGATCCTGGCGCGCACCCAGCGGCTGAGCCGTATCGACATGCCCGGCGTGGCACGCGTGCTCGACGTCGCCAGCGCCGGTCCCGGCGGCCTGGTGGTCTCGGAGTGGATCCGGGGCGGCTCGCTGGCCGAGGTGGCCGACACCGCACCGTCCCCGATCGGCGGCGCCCGCGCCATCCAGTCGCTGGCGGCGGTGGCGGAGGTCGCGCACCGCAACGGCGTGGCGCTGTCGGTGGACCATCCCAGCCGGATCCGGGTCAGCATCGACGGCGATGTGGCGCTCGCATTCCCGGCGACACTGACCGACGCCACGCCCGACAACGACATCCGCGGGATCGGGGCGTCGCTGTACGCGCTGCTGATCGATCGGTGGCCACTGCCCGAATCCGGAGAACCCAGCGGACTCGCCCCCGCCGACCTCGACGCCGCGGGGCAGCCCGTCGAGCCCAAAGCAGTCGACCACGATATCCCGTTCCAGATCTCGGCCGCCGCGGCGCGCGCCGTCCAGGAGGGCGGCGGGATCCGCAGCGCGCCGACGCTGCTGAACCTGCTGCAGCAGGCCACCGCGATCGCCGACCGCACCGATCACATCGCGCCCATCGAGGATGCGGTAGCCGAGACGCGCGACGGTGGCTGGCTGGGCTCGTCATCCGATCCCGAGTCGCAGGCGCGCCGGCGCAAGGGCCTGATCGTCGGACTCTCGGTGGCCGCCGTGATCGTCGTCGTCGCGGTGGTCCTGCTGGGGACGGTGCTGAGCCGGATCTTCGGCGACGTCGGCGACGGCCTCGGCGGCGACGAGCTCGGCCTGAACGCGCCCACCTCGTCGGAGGAGGCCGCGCCGGGGGGCACCGGTTCGGTCATCAAACCTGTTCGGGCAGCGGTCTTCTCACCCGAAGGCGAGGCCGACGCGCCAGAGCTGGCGGGGCTCGCGATCGACGGCAACCCGGCGACCGTCTGGCCCACCGACACCTACTCAGACGCGGCGCCGTTCCCCAACTTCAAGAACGGCGTCGGCCTGATGCTGCAGCTGTCGCAACCGGCCACCCTCGGGTCGGTCACCATCAACGTCAACAGCACCGGCACCGCCGTACAGATCCGGTCATCGTCGAGTTCGACACCGTCGTCGCTGGACGACACGACCGCGCTGACCCCGGCCACCCCGCTGAAGCCCGGACCGAACACCATCGAGGTGGACGACGCATCGCCGACGGCGAACGTGCTCGTGTGGATCTCCACGCTCGGCTCGGTGAACGGTGAGAGCCGCTCCGACATCTCGGAGATCACGCTCAAAGCCGCGTCCTGACCCGTCATCCCCAACGGCCGTGCGGAGTCGGCCCACGTCCGGGTACCCGCCGGAAATTGGTGTCAGAAGGCACTCGTAGCGCCGTTTAGTGTTCGGCTGTGGGGATATTCGGGGCAACGCGGCAACAACCCGAACGGCTGCGTACCGATGCCGAGTTGCTCACCGCGCACGTCGGCGGTGACCGGTATGCCTTCGAGGAGCTGTTTTACCGGCACCATCGCCAGCTCTACCGGCTGGCGCTGCTCACCAGCCGCGACCCCGACGACGCCGCCGACGCGCTGCAGGACGCACTGCTGGCCGCACACCGCGCCGCACGCACCTTCCGCCAGGACTCGGCCGTCAGCAGCTGGCTGTACCGGATTGTCGTCAACGCGTGCCTGGACCGGTTGCGCCGCAACAAATCCCATCCGAGCGACGAGCTGGACGCCGAGCTCTGCCGGGTCGCCGACCCGACCGGGCGGGTGGACACCGCGATCGTGGTGGAACGCGCCCTGATGCGGCTGCCCGTCGAGCAGCGCGCGGCCGTCGTCGCCGTCGACATGCAGGGGTATTCGGTGGCCGAGACCGCGCGCATGCTCGGGGTGGCCGAGGGCACGGTGAAAAGCAGGTGCTCGCGGGCCCGCGGCAAGCTCGCCGAATCACTGGACTACTTCGCCGCGGGCGCCGCCGCCGAGTGAACGCCGTCGGATAACCTCGAACCGACTCTTCAGGGGGACGACCGGCGGGGGCAGCGATGGACAGCGGCGCGGGCCCCCGGCCTGACTCCAGTCCCGACCCGGAGCCATTGCCCCTCACCCTCGACCTGCTCGCCGACCTTCAGGCCGGCCTGCTCGACGACGCCACCGCGGCCCGGGTGCGCAGGCGGGCCCGCAACGATCCCGAGGCGGAACGCATCCTGGCCGGGCTGGACACCGTGCGGCGCGAGCTGGCCCGCCTGGGCTCCGAGGAGCGGTCCGCACCCGACGTGCCCGCGACCGTCACCGCAGCCGTCGGTGCGGCACTGCGTACGACGCCACGCCCCCGGGGGCGGCCACGCCCTGCCGCGACCCCGGCTGCGCCGGGTGCAGTGGGCCGGGCTCGGCGTCGGGATCAGCGCTGTCGCGGCCACGGTCGTCCTCGGTGCACTCATGCTGACCCGCGATCCCGGACCCGCGTTCCCGTCGGGACCCACGGCTGCCCAGATGACCGTGGGGGCGACGGCACCCACCGGGTTCCCGATGTCCGACGCAGAACTACGCGCGGCACTGTCCGAGCCCCGGGATCTCGGCCCCCTCGCCGACCCCCAGCGCCGCGCCTCCTGCCTCACCGGTCTCGGCTACTCCCCCGCCCGGAGGTCCTCGGTGCCCGGCAGCTGTCGGTTTCCGGCAGGCCCGCGGTGTTGCTGCTGGTTCCCGGCGGCGCGTCCGGAGCAGATCGGCGCGGTGCTGGTGGAGCCGACCTGCAGCGCCGCGCACACCGCTCTGGTCGCCGAAACGGTAGTGGCCCGGCAGTGACATCACCGACACCGCACCGGCGATACACCCAGGACGTCAACGGGAACACTGCGGCATACCCTGGTGTTTACCGAACGCGGTTGTTTGCACTGTTGCCGCAGGCAGAAAGGCTCTCATGACCTCCTCACCCACCGTCCACGACGTGATCGTCATCGGTTCCGGCCCCGCCGGCTATACGGCGGCCGTGTACGCAGCCCGGGCCCAGCTCAACCCCGCTGGTGTTCGAGGGCACCCAGTTCGGTGGTGCGCTGATGACCACCACGGAGGTCGAGAACTACCCCGGATTCCGCGACGGCATCACCGGACCCGAGTTGATGGACCAGATGCGCGAGCAGGCGCTGCGCTTCGGCGCCGACCTGCGCATGGAGGACGTCGACGCCGTCGACCTGACCGGGCCGATCAAGACCGTCACCGTCGGCGACGAGACCTACCACGCCCGCGCGGTGATCCTGGCGATGGGCGCCGCCGCCCGGCACCTCGGTGTGCCCGGCGAGGACGACCTGCTCGGTATGGGCGTGAGCACGTGTGCCACCTGTGACGGCTTCTTCTTCCGCGATCAGGACATCGCCGTGGTCGGCGGCGGCGACTCCGCGATGGAGGAGGCCACCTTCCTGACCCGGTTCGCCCGCAGCGTCACGCTGATCCACCGGCGCGAAGAGTTCCGCGCGTCGAAGATCATGCTCGAACGGGCGCAGACCAACGAGAAGATCCGCTTCCTGCTCAACACCGAGGTGGCCGCGGTCGAGGGTGACCCCAAAGTGACCGGGATCCGGCTGCGCAACAACGTGACCGGCGAGGAGTCCACCTTGCCGGTGACGGGTGTCTTCGTCGCGATCGGCCACGACCCACGCTCCGAGCTGGTGCGCGGTCAGGTGGAACTCGACGACTGAGGGCTACGTTCAGGTGCAGGGCCGCACCACCTCCACTTCCATCGAAGGCGTCTTCGCCGCAGGCGATCTCGTCGACCACACCTACCGGCAGGCCATCACCGCGGCGGGAAGTGGTTGTGCCGCCTCGATCGACGCCGAGCGTTGGCTCGCCGAAACTCATCTCCGCCCCAAACGAGAAGGCCACCGCGACCGATGACAACGATCTGATTGGAGCACAACAATGAGTCGATTCGCATGCTAGTCTTCTACAGTGGCGGTGACCGACGATTCGTTCTCCGACGACGTGCTGTCGAGCAGCACGCCGGTGTTGGTCGACTTCTGGGCGACCTGGTGCGGCCCATGCAAGATGGTCGCCCCGGTGCTCGAGGAGATCGCCGCGGAGAAGGCCGGTTCGCTGACCGTCGCCAAGATCGACGTCGACGAGAACCCGGCGACCGCGCGTGACTTCCAGGTGGTATCGATCCCGACGATGATCCTGTTCAAGGACGGTGCAGCCGGTAAAGCGGATCGTCGGTGCGAAGGGCAAGGCTGCACTGCTGCGCGAACTGTCCGACGTGGTCTGACCCCACATCTCAAAGCCTGAACACCTGCCTGGGGTTTTCCTGATTCCCCAGTTGGTCTGAGAGAATGCTGCCTATGTCGAGTCTGCGTCGCGGTGACCGCGGGGGTGCGGTCACCGAGATCCGGGCCGCTCTCGCCGCGCTGGGCATGATCGAGAACGCGGATGAGGACCTGACCACCGGCAGGCACGTGGCGGCGGACATGTTCGACGAGGAACTCGACCACGCAGTCCGGGCGTTCCAGCAGCACCGCGGTCTGCTCGTGGACGGCATCGTCGGCGAAGCGACCTACCGCGCGCTCAAGGAAGCCTCCTACCGACTGGGCGCGCGTACCCTCAATCACCAGTTCGGCGCACCCATGTACGGCGACGACGTGGCCACATTGCAGGCGCGGCTTCAGGATCTGGGGTTCTACACCAACCTGGTCGACGGCCACTTCGGTCTGCTGACCCACAACGCGCTGATGTCCTACCAACGGGAGTACGGGCTGTACCCGGATGGCATCTGCGGCCCGGAAACGTTGCGCTCCTTGTACTTTCTGGGTTCCCGGGTCACCGGCGGATCACCGCATGCCATCCGCGAGGAGGAGCTGGTCCGCAGTTCGGGCCCGCGCCTGTCCGGCAAGCGGATCATCATCGATCCGGGCCGCGGCGGTGCGGACAACGGTCTGATCATGAACGGGCCGGCCGGTCCGATCAGCGAAGCAGATATCTTGTGGGACTTGGCAAGTCGCCTCGAGGGCCGGATGACGGCGATCGGCATGGAGACGTTCCTGTCCCGCCCGGCCAATCGGGCCCCGTCGGACGCCGAGCGCGCGGCAACCGCCAATACCGTCGGCGCCGACCTGATGATCAGCCTGCGCTGCGAGACCCAGGCCAATGCCGCCGCGAGCGGTGTCGCCTCATTCCACTTCGGGAACTCGCACGGTTCGGTCTCTACGATCGGACGCAACCTCGCCGATTTCATTCAGCGAGAAGTTGTGGCGCGCACCGGACTACGTGATTGCCGGGTCCACGGCCGGACGTGGGATCTACTTCGGCTGACCCGGATGCCGACCGTGCAGGTCGACATCGGCTATGTCACCAACCCCGGCGACCGCACCACGCTGGTGTCGTCGGCGTCGCGCGACTCGATCGCCGAAGGCATCCTCGCCGCCGTCAAACGGCTCTATCTGCTGGGCAAGAACGACCGGCCCACCGGCACGTTCACGTTCGCCGAGTTACTCGCCCACGAGCTCTCCGTCGAGCAGGCCCGCCAGGCCTAACTGCAGGGGTTCGCCCCCGCGCCGACCGGCTGTTGCAGCTGTGCGCTCTGAAGCAACCGCTCCAGCGCCGCCTCGACGTCGGCCTTCCACCCGAGACCCTGCTCGAGCTCCAGCCGCAGCCGCGGAAAGTACGTGTGGTGCGACACCACCACGAAGCCGGCGTCGAGCAACAGATCGGCGTCCAGCACACATTGTTCGACCGAGCAGTCACCGAGGGCTTCCATCACGGGGGCGACATCCGACGGCACCCTCGTCGGGTCGGACAATTCGCTGACTTCGGCGGTGCGACCGAAGGCCTCCAGGGCGCGCACCCCGCGACGCACCAGATCACCGGCGACCGCGGCGATCAGCGTCCTCGGTAGATCCGCGCCACCCTGACTGGACTCGACACCGAGTGACGTCAGCAGGACGGCGTCCGGGCTGACCGGGCCGGTCGGGAATCGTCCCGCCCGGGGCACGGCACGCGGCGGCGCATAGAAAACGTACCCGAGGCACGGTTCGTCGGTCGGTTCCAGAGCCGGGTCGCCGACCACGCTGGCCACCAGGCCGTCGGGGCATTCAACCGCGAGCTGCCCGCACGATCCCCACTCGAGCATGACCATCGACAGCCACGCTTCCTTTTCGAACTCCGGGTCTGACAGGTGGTCGTCGTTACCGACCGTCGGGGGGTCGACCTCCCAGTAGACACAACGTCGGGCGTGCTTCGGCAACTGCTCGAATGCTTCGAGCCGAAGAGGCGTGATGCGTGCGGCCACTACACTCCCGAGGTTCTGAGCCGTCCGATGCCGTCTGAGACAGACGGCTGCCCTTCAAGGATAGAAGGCTCGGGTCGTCCCGGCCCACCCCGGCCACCCGAACGGCGTCTCGCCGGGCGCCGCGTCGAATTCACCTGGGGCACAGGTCGTTTCCTCGGACCCCACGCTCGGCGACGATTGCGGTGCAGGCAGTGTCACAGTGACGTAATTCGCCGGTATGACCGGTCACCGCGACGTCGCGTTCATCAGCTCCACAATCCGCTGCAGATCGTCCACTGATCCGAACTCCACCACGATCTTGCCTTTCCGCTTACCGAGGCTCACCGTGACCCGGGTGTCGAAGGCCGCGGACAGCTGCTCGGCGACATCCTGCAGGCCGGGCATCGAGATGGGCTTGCGGCGCGGAGCCGGCGGCGTCCCACCCCCGTCGCGGTTGGCCAGAGTCACGGCCTCCTCCGTCGCGCGGACGGACCAGCCCTCGGCCACGATGCGCGCGGCGAATTCCTCCTGCAACTCCGGCCCGCCTTCGAGGGCCAGCAGTGCGCGGGCGTGACCGGCCGACAACACCCCCGCTGCGACCCGGCGCTGCACGGCGATCGGCAGCCGGAGCAAGCGGATCATGTTGGTGATCAACGGACGCGACCGGCCGATGCGAGTGGCGAGTTCGTCGTGGGTGACGTCGAACTCCTCGAGCAGCTGCTGATAGGCCGCCGCTTCTTCCAATGGGTTCAACTGCGCGCGGTGGATGTTCTCCAACAACGCGTCGCGCAGCATGCTGTCGTCGGCGGTCTCCCGCACGATCGCGGGGATCGTCGCCACTCCCGCCTGTTGGGCCGCGCGCCACCGCCGCTCCCCCATGACCAGTTGGTACCGCGGGGAACTCTGCGCGTCCTGGCCGGGCGCGGCCCGCACCACGATCGGCTGCATCAAGCCGAATTCGCGAATGGAGTGCACGAGCTCGGCGAGTGCCTCCTCGTCGAACGCCTGCCGCGGCTGGCGCGGGTTCGGGTCGATCTTCGACGGTTCGATCTCCCGGTACACGGCGCCGACCGAGTTGGTCTCCGCTTGTGGAGCGGACGCTCCACCGAACATCGCATCGGCGGCCGCGTCTCCCATCCGCGGGCCCGTGGTCGCCGACTCACCCGCCTCGGCGGGACCCGTCGGGATCAGAGAGGCGAGGCCGCGGCCGAGTCCGCTCCGCTTTTTTGCCGCGTTGTTCATCGGTTCCCTCTTCTCTTTGCGCCGATCCAGCTCGCGCACGGGCTCATCTGGACTGTCCCTCCACTCCGCGTTGCGCCAACTCCCGGCTCGCATCCACGTAGCTCATCGCCCCCCGTGAACCGGGGTCGTAGTCGATGATCGTCATGCCGTAGCCCGGCGCCTCGGAGACCTTCACGCTGCGCGGAATGACGGTGCGCAACACCTTGTCACCGAAGTGTTCGCGTACATCCGTCGCCACCTGATCGGCCAGCTTCGTCCGCCCGTCGTACATCGTCAGCACCACGGTCGTCACGTTCAGTTCGGGATTGAGGTGAGCCTTGACCATCTCGATGTTGCGCAGGAGTTGGCCCACGCCCTCGAGCGCGTAGTACTCACACTGGATCGGGATCAGCACCTCCGGCGCGGCGACCAATGCATTGATGGTCAGCAGTCCAAGGGACGGCGGGCAATCGATGAAGACGTAATCGAAGTCGTGATGCTTCAGTTCGGCCAGCGCGGTTCGCAGCCGGCCTTCGCGGGCGACCATGCTGACCAATTCGATTTCGGCGCCGGCAAGGTCGATCGTCGCCGGAACGCAGCACAGCCGCTCGTTGTGCGGGCTCCGCTGCAGCGCCGCCTCGACCGGGATCTCTCCGAGCAACACCTCGTACGACGACGGGGTGCCCGGCCGGTGGTCGATCCCGAGCGCGGTGCTGGCATTCCCCTGGGGGTCCAGGTCGATGACGAGCACCCGCAGGCCCTGCAGCGCCAAGGCCGCGGCGATGTTGACCGCCGTCGTGGTCTTACCCACGCCACCCTTCTGATTGGCGATGGTGAGCACCCGCTGGCGCGTCGGCCGGGGCAGCTGTCCGTCGGTGGCGGCCTGCATCAACCGCACCGCGCGTTCGGCCTCCGCGCCGATCGGCGTGTCTGCGTCGTGGGAAACCCACGTTTCACGTGAAACATCGTCCTGCAGCGGCACGGGTTCCCGGCGCTCGGGAACTGACGTCATCTGGGCTTCCTTCCCGCCGGCCGGTCGCTGCGCGGCCGACCCTTGAAACCCTACGACCACCGTCACGGGTGGATCCACGAATCGAGCGCCACACCTCATCACCTTCACCTCGGTCACGCCCAATCTCGCCATCGCGCGGCGATGCTCGAGGACTTCGTCTTCGGCGCGCTCCCCCTTGATCGCCAGCATGCGACCCCCGGGCCGCAACAAGGGCGCGCTCCATTTCGTCAGCTTGTCCAACGAAGCCACCGCCCGCGACACCACCGCATCCGTCTCCCCCACCTCGTCGCGTACCGCTCGATCCTCGGCACGCCCCCGCACCACCCTGCAGTCGATCTCGAGTTCGTCGATCACCTCGCGAAGGAAGTCGCTGCGTCGTAGCAACGGTTCGATCAGCGTCACGCGAACGTCCGGCCGAGCCAACGCCAACGGTATCCCGGGCAGCCCGGCACCACTACCGATGTCGGCGATCTGCTCGCCGGGGCCGAGGAGTTCCGACACCACCGCGCTGTTGAGGACATGGCGGTCCCACACCCGATCCACCTCGCGGGGTCCGAGGAGTCCCCGCTCGACCCCCGTCCCCGCGAGGATCTGCGCGTACCGATGTGCCCCTGCGATCGCGTCTCCGAAGATCGCCCGGGCGGCGGTGGGCGGCGCGGGCACCTCCGCGTGTTTCACGTGAAACATCCTCCGAACATCCGCGGCGAACTACCACAGACTCCCGACAAACTACATCGATGTAACTCTGGGTTCAGTCAGTGAGGATCACGACGCGGCGCGACGGCTCCACGCCCTCGCTCTCACTGTGCACACCCTGCACCGCGGCGACGGCGTCGTGGACGATCTTGCGCTCGAAGGGCGTCATCGGGGACAGCTCCTCGCGCTCACCCGTCTCCAGCACCCGGTGAGCCACCTTGTCGCCGAGCGCGGCCAACTCGTCGCGGCGGCGTCGGCGCCACTGAGCGACGTCGAGCATCAGCCGGCTGCGCTCACCCGTCTTCTGATGCACCGCCAGCCGGGTCAACTCCTGAAGCGCGTCGAGCACCTCGCCCTTGCGGCCGACCAACTTGATGAGGTCACCACCGCCGTCAATGCTCACGATCGCGCGGTCACCCTCGACGTCCAGATCGATGTCGCCGTCGAAATCCAGGAGGTCCAGCAGTTCCTCGAGATAGTCGCCGGCGATCTCGCCTTCGGCGACCAATTTGTCTTCGAGTTCCCCCTCGCCCGCGGCGGCGCCGTTGGCACTGATCTCGATCGGGTCCACATCTTCGCCCAGTTCCGCCGGGTCGGCGGCGGCGGTCTCGGCAACATCCGGATTCGTCATGCCATCACCTCTTCCTCGTTCGCGGTCGCCCGCGCGTCAACGTTTACGTTTCTTCGGCCGAGCGCCGGGTTTCGGAGTGCGGTTCACCGCTCCGTTACGCGCTGCCGGTTTCGTGGAGTCCTGCGCACCGGCGGACGAATCCGGCGGTGCCGCAGGGTCGTTCTTCGACTCGTTCACCTCGACGCCGTCCGACGGCGCGGTGATCTCCTGGGCGGCCCCTGCCGGATCCGTACCCGGGTCGGCCGCGGGCTTCTTCTTGCGAGTGGGCTTGGCTCCGGGAGCCGGCGCATTGGCGGCGCGGCGCTCCAGGGCCTCGACCTTCTTCTGCTCTTCTTCTTTCTCGATCTTGCCGAACACGTAGTGCTGCTGGCCGAAGGTCCAGATGTTGTTCGCCAGCCAGTACATGATGATCGCCAGCGGCAGGAACGGACCGCCGACGACGACGCCGAGCGGGAACACGTAGAGCGCCAGCTTGTTCATCATCGCCGTCTGCGGATTGGCTGCCGCCTCCGGACTCTGCCTCGCGACCGACGCGCGGCTGTTGAAGTACGTCGCGATGCCTGCCGCGATCATGATCGGCACGCCGACCGCGATGACCGCGGGCCGGTGGAACTCGGTGAACGCCTCCAGGCCGTGCTGCTGAATCATCGTCGCGCCCAGGGGTGCGCCGAACAGGTTGGCGTCGAGGAAGTGGCGGACATCCTCCGCGCTGAACAGGTAGTTACCCAGCGACGCGTTTTCCTCGACCGACAATCCGAGCCTGCCGATCCCGGTCTGGGTCCGGTTGAACGACATCAGCACGTGGTAGAGACCCAGGAAGACCGGGATCTGCGCGAGCATCGGGAGGCATCCCAGGATCGGGTTGAAGCCGTGCTCCTTCTGCAGCTTCTGCATCTCCAGCGCCATTCGCTGCCGATCCTTGCCGTACTTCTTCTGCAGCGCCTTGATCTGTGGCTGTAGTTCCTGCATCTGCCGCGTCGTGCGGATCTGCCGGACGAACGGCTTGTAGAGGATCGCGCGCAGCGTGAAGACCAGGAACATCACCGACAGTGCCCAGGCGAAGAAGTTCGACGGTCCCAGCAGGAACCCGAAGGCCTTGTACCAAACCCACATGATCGCCGACACCGGGTAATAGATGACGTCCAGGCTGAACCAATTAAACACGCGTCTGAATCTCCCCTTGCTGCACCGTGCTCGCCCGGTGTTCGGCTTCGCCAGAGGCACACTCGGCTGCTAAGCCTCGGTACTCCGGGCGGTTGGCTTGTCGATCCGGTATCGGATCCCATCCTCCGTTATGCCATGGACCGCATTTCAGCAGCCGGACCGTCGCGAGCCAACCGCCCCGGATCAGACCGAACTCGGTGAGCGCCTCCACCGCGTACTGGCTACAGGTCGGAGTGAACCGACATGTCGGCAGACGCAACGGAGAAATGGTGTGCCGGTAGAGCTCGATCATGTAGACCACCGCTCGCACCGCGGCTGAACGCGAGCTCACGTCGATCCTCCGGAACGGATCCTGATGCGTTGCAATGCCGTCCGCAGTTCCTGCTCCAGGCGTGGGGAAATGGCGTTGCGACTGCTCGGCAGCGCCCGGATCACGACCCGGTCGGCGGGGTCCAGATCCTCGAGAATGGTTCGTGCGGCGTGCCGCAGTCGACGGGACACCCGATGACGCTGAACCGCGTTGCCCACTGCTTTCGAGACGACCAGGCCGATCCTCGGTCCGGGTTCCCCGGTCTCGTCGGACCGCGCGTACAGCACGAGGTCGGGCTGTGCGGCCTTGACGCCTCGACTCACCGTGACACCGAACTCGGTCGACCGCGTCATCCGGTACTGCGCCGGAAGCACGGCGTCAGACCTTGCGTCGCATCACGCAGTCAGTGAACGACGGCCCTTGCGGCGCCGCTCCGACACGATGGCCCGGCCGGCGCGGGTCCGCATCCGCAGCCGGAAGCCGTGCACCCTCGCCCTGCGACGGTTGTTGGGCTGGAAGGTCCGCTTGCCCTTGGCCACGGCTGTCACTCCTTGTTGCGTCTGGCCGCCACGCTCGCGCCCGCATGAATGCTCATGTCAGGCGTGACGCGGTCGGCCGTTGATAAGCTCGTCCGTCTCGCAGTGCTAGCCGGCGCGGCCCCCGGCGGGGCCGGGTCGCAGCCGTATCGCCACGTGCGGGCGACTGTTCGAGGGTACTGACGAGAATTCGCTGGGTCAAACCTGCGGTCGTCCCCTCACAAGCCGCTCGGCGCATCGTCGGCGATATCACACCAACCACAGCTGTCACGTTCATCTGGAACGATTGAGCCAGCCATGAATTCGACTCTCGGCAATGTTGCAGAACTGTTGGCACTCGGAGATAAAACTGTTAGCTTCTGGCAAGGCCGATTCCACACTGGGACGGCGAAAGACAACGAAGCGAGGAAGCCCCGTCCGTCGCGAGCCCATTGGAACGCAGGATATGCACCTTTCCGATGACGAGCTCCGGCCAGCGGTTTCCCCGCAGGTAGACAGCAAGACGACGACGAACTTCCTCTGTCCACAGCCTGTGGATAACTTTGTGGACAGATCGTTCCCGTCCATCTGGCCGTCCCTGGGCCGGCCGCTAGGGGGTGCAGGTCGATGACCACCGACCCCGATCCCCCCTTCGTCGCCATCTGGAACAACGTCGTCGCCGAACTCAACGGTGACGGCGCCGTCAACGGTTCTTTGACCCCCCAACAGCGGGCCTGGCTCAAGCTGGTCCGGCCCCTGGTCATCACCGAGGGATTCGCCCTGCTGTCGGTGCCCACCCCCTTCGTCCAGAACGAGATCGAACGCCATCTGCGCGAGCCGATCGTCACCGCGCTGAGCCGCCAGCTCGGCCAGCGGGTCGAGCTGGGTGTGCGCATCGCGGACCCTGCTTCCGGCGATGCCGACGACAACCACAACGGATTCCGTGAGCCGCCGGCACCGCCCGACATGGATGAGCTCGACGAGGACGTGGACGAGGAGCTCGCGGCCCGCGCCAGTGCCGAGGAGAGTTGGCCGAGCTACTTCTCCAACCGTGCGAGCAGTTCGACGGCCAACGACGACGCCTCGATCAACCTGAACCGGCGCTACACCTTCGACACCTTCGTCATCGGCTCGTCCAACCGGTTCGCCCACGCGGCATCCCTGGCGATCGCCGAAGCGCCGGCCCGCGCCTACAATCCCCTGTTCATCTGGGGTGAGTCGGGTTTGGGTAAGACCCACCTGCTGCACGCCGCGGGTAACTACGCCCAGCGGCTGTTTCCCGGCATGCGGGTCAAGTACGTCTCCACCGAGGAATTCACCAACGACTTCATCAACTCCCTGCGCGACGATCGCCGGGCATCGTTCAAGCGCACCTACCGAGACATCGACGTGCTGCTCGTCGACGACATCCAGTTCATCGAAGGCAAGGACGGCATCCAGGAAGAGTTCTTCCACACCTTCAACACGCTGCACAATGCGAACAAGCAGATCGTCATCTCCTCTGATCGGCCGCCCAAACAGCTGGCGACCCTCGAAGACCGGTTGCGGACGAGATTCGAGTGGGGACTGATCACCGACGTCCAACCGCCGGAGCTGGAAACCCGAATCGCGATCCTGCGCAAGAAAGCTCAGATGGATCGGCTCGACGTCCCCGACGACGTTCTCGAGTTGATCGCCAGCCGGATCGAGCGCAACATCCGCGAACTCGAGGGCGCGCTGATCCGGGTCACCGCGTTCGCCTCGCTGAACAAGACCGCGATCGACAGGTCGCTCGCCGAGATCGTGCTCCGTGATCTGATCTCCGACGCGTCCACGATGCAGATCAGCACCGCCGCCATCATGGCGGCCACCGCCGAGTACTTCGAGACCAGCCTCGAGGAACTCCGCGGCCCCGGCAAGACCCGCGCCCTGGCTCAGTCACGCCAGATCGCGATGTATCTCTGTCGTGAACTCACCGACCTCTCGCTACCGAAGATCGGCCAGGCGTTCGGCCGGGACCACACCACGGTCATGTATGCGGAGAAGAAGATTCGCGCCGAAATGGCCCAGCGCCGTGAGGTCTTCGATCACGTGAAAGAACTCACCACGAGGATCAGGCAGCGCGCCAAGCGCTGACCATCTCGTAAATTTTCATCACCACTGCGCACATTGCGGCTGACGGCTGCCATCGTTGCGCGTCAGTCGCACGCCGACGTCAAAAAACTTCCGCCCCTGTCGTACCACCGGTCACAGCACAGACCTGTGCACCGACGTGTGCACAACCTGCGGTCAACCGTCGGGCCGTCACTCGGTTGCTCCCCAGCGTCGCGTCCATCCCCAACCGCTCCGAACTTCGCCCCCGGGTATCCACAGCCCGTGCACACCCCGACGTACCCGCTGTCCAGCGGCGAACCACAGCTGTCCACAGTCTCCACAGGACCTATCACTATTGCTGTTCTCTATCTATAGATTTCCTCTAGAAGAAGGCTCCTGGGGAAACCCCCGAACATTCTGGGCCCGACGCCCGTCAACCGCCCAGATGTCAGGCGGAACGATTAGCTTTCAAGTTGGGGCCGAAAGCTCTACGGTTGTTGATCGGCAGCCGTTCCGGTCGTCGTAGCGCGTCCTGGCGGCGCGGCATGCGAGGCCGGAAACCGCTGATTGACGCTTTGTCGGGGTGTGCATCGAAGGGACGCTATGAACGTGGCGACGGCAGGTCTCACGGATTTGAAGTTTCGGCTGACCCGCGAAGACTTCGCCGATGCCGTCGCCTGGGTTGCCCGGAATCTCCCGTCCAGGCCGACGGTGCCCGTACTGGCAGGCGTGCTGCTCACCGGATCCGACGACGGGCTGACGATCTCGGGATTCGATTACGAGGTTTCCACCGAGGTGCAAATCCCTGCCGAAATTGCTTCTCCTGGAAGTGCTTTGGTATCCGGTCGGCTGCTCTCCGATATTGTCAGATCGTTGCCGGCCAAGCCGGTCGACGTCAGCGTCGAAGGCACCAGAGTGTCGTTGACCTGCGGCAGCGCGAGGTTCTCACTGCCGACGATGGCGGTCGAGGATTACCCGACGCTGCCCGGCCTGCCCGACGAGACCGGCGTGGTGTCCTCGGCCCTGTTCGCCGAAGCCATCGGGCAGGTGGCCGTCGCAGCCGGCCGCGATGACACGCTGCCCATGCTGACGGGCATCCGGGTCGAGATCTCCGGCGAGAAGGTGGTTTTGGCCGCGACCGACCGCTTCCGATTGGCCGTGCGCGAGTTGACGTGGTCGACGGATTCCGCCGGGGTGGAAGCAGCGATCCTGGTGCCGGCGAAAACACTCGCCGAAGCGGCCAAGGCGGGTACCGACGGCGACGATGTGCACCTGTCGCTGGGATCGGGTGCGGCTGTCGGCAAGGAAGGTCTGCTCGGGATTCGCAGCAGGGGCAAGCGCAGCACCACCCGGCTGCTGGACGCCGAGTTCCCGAAGTTCCGGCAGTTGCTGCCCAGCGAACACACGGCTGTGGCCACGATCGGTGTTGCCGAGCTGACCGAGGCGATCAAGCGCGTGGCTCTGGTCGCCGACCGCGGGGCGCAGGTCCGGATGGAGTTCGCCGATGACGCGTTG
This sequence comes from uncultured Actinomycetota bacterium, assembly GCA_963771335.1. GTDB lineage: Bacteria > Actinomycetota > Actinomycetes > Mycobacteriales > Mycobacteriaceae > Mycobacterium. The sequence goes on from CAVYTD010000017.1 coordinate 57,639, forward strand.
CGGTTGTCCGCCGGCGCCGATGATGTCGGCCGCGCCGAAGAAGACCTGCCGGTGGAGTTCTCCGGGGAACCGTTGACGATCGCCTTCAACCCGACGTATCTGACCGACGGCCTCGGGTCGTTGCATGCCGACCGGGTGACATTCGGCTTCACCACCCCCAGTCGCCCAGCGGTGTTGCGCCCGGCAGGTGAGGATGATGGAGGAGCCGGCGGTACTGGACCTTTTCCATCGGCTTCAACGGATTACGTTTATCTGTTGATGCCGGTGCGCCTTCCTGGTTGACCCGTCCCATCGACAGAGAAGGGGGCGCTGACATGCAATTGGGTCTCATCGGACTGGGCAAGATGGGCTTCAACATGCGCGACCGTCTGCGGCAGGGCGGGCACGACGTCGTCGGATACGACCCGAGGCCGGAAGTCTCGGATGTCGGATCCTTGGAGGACCTCGCCGCTGCGTTGGCATCCCCGCGTGTCGTCTGGGTAATGGTGCCTTCCGGGACGGTGACCGAGCAGACCGTCTCGGCCCTGGCCGGAGTGCTCGGTGAGGGCGACCTGGTGATCGATGGCGGTAACTCGCGCTACACCGAGGATGCCCCACACGCGAAGTTGTTGGCGGAGAAGGGAATCACGTTTATCGATGCGGGCGTTTCGGGCGGCATCTGGGGTTTGACCGAAGGCTACGGCCTGATGGTGGGCGGCAGTGACACCGACATCGAACGCGCGATGCCGATCTTCGACACGCTGCGACCACCGGGACCCAGGGAGGACGGGTTCGTCCACGCGGGACCCATCGGGGCGGGACATTTCGCCAAGATGGTGCACAACGGCATCGAGTATGCCCTGATGACCGCCTACGCCGAAGGCTACGAGATGCTCGCCGCCGAGGAATTGGTCAAAGATCCGCAAGCGGTCTACCAAGCCTGGACGAATGGCACGGTGGTGCGGTCATGGCTGCAGCAATTGCTTGCCAGGGCGCTCAAGGAAGACCCTGGTCTGAACGACATCAGTGGCTACACAGAGGATTCCGGCGAAGGCCGGTGGACTGTGGAGGAAGCCATCCGGCTGCGCGTCCCGGTTCCCAGCATCGCCGCGGCGCTGTTCGCCAGGTTCCTTTCCCGACAGGACGATTCGCCGACGATGAAGGCTGTCGCGGCACTGCGGAACCAGTTCGGCGGGCACGCTGTCAAGAGAGTGAGCGAGTCAGGGTGACCGGGGTGTATCGGTGCACGTACGCCACCTTGCACTGACCGACTTCCGATCATGGGAGAGAGTCGAGCTGGATCTCGAAGCGGGCCGGACTGTCTTCGTCGGCCCAAACGGGTTCGGGAAGACGAATCTCATTGAAGCGCTGTGGTATTCGTCGACTCTGGGGTCTCATCGGGTGGCATCGGACGCGCCGTTGATCCGTGCCGGTGCCGATCGCGCCGTGGTCTCGACGATCGTGGTCAGCGACGGCCGCGAGCTTGCCGTCGATCTCGACATCACCTCGGGTCGGGCGAACAAGGCGCGGCTGAACCGTTCCCCGGTCAGGTCGGCGCGGGAAATCCTCGGTGTGCTGCGGGCGGTTCTCTTCGCGCCGGAGGATCTGTCGCTGGTGCGCGGTGACCCGAGCGAACGCCGGCGCTATCTCGATGAGCTCGCCACGACCCGCCGTCCGAGAATCGCGGGTGTTCGTGCCGACTACGACAAGGTGCTGCGGCAACGGACTGCACTGCTCAAGACCGCGGCCGGTGGGCGCTATCGCGGTGATCGCAGTGCGCTGGAAACCTTGGATGTGTGGGACGGCCATCTGGCGAGCCACGGTGCGCAATTGATCGCTGCGCGTGTGGACCTGGTGAACGAACTGGCTCCTGAAGTGGAGAAGGCTTACCAGCTCCTGGCGCCGACGTCGCGGCCCGCATCGATCCGCTACCGCAGCGGCGTGGACGTGGTCGAAAGTGAAGCGGCCGCGGGAATTTCTGATGCGGCAGTGTTCGAGGCCGCGTTGTTGGCTGCCCTGAGCCGTCGTCGCGAGGCCGAGCTGGAACGTGGCGTGTGCCTTGTCGGACCGCACCGGGATGATCTGGAGTTGCGGCTCGGCGAGCAGGTCGCGAAAGGATTCGCCAGCCACGGTGAATCGTGGTCGGTGGCGTTGGCGCTGCGGCTGGCGGCCTACGAACTGTTGCGCGCGGAAGGGGGTGACCCGGTGTTGTTGCTCGACGACGTGTTCGCCGAATTGGACACGGCACGCCGAGAGGCCCTCGCACAGGTCGCCGCGTCTGCCGAACAGGTCTTGGTGACTGCCGCGGTGCACAAGGACATCCCGACTGACTGGGATGTGCGCCGCATCGAGATCACCATGCGCGACGGTGACTGCGGTCGTGTCTCGGAGGTGCAGTAGTGGAAGACGACAGAAGCGACAAGAACGACGATGCCGACGGGAAAGACGAGACCGACGAGGTGTGCGGACCACCCGCCGGCCTCGCCGGTCTGAAAGGGATGGATCTGGTGCGGCGGACCCTCGAAGAGGCGCGCGGGGCCGCCCGGGTCCAAGGAAAGAACGTCGGGCATGGCCGGAACTCCCCCACCCAGCGCCGGGTCGCGGGCAGCAGCAGGCGCCGGTGGTCCGGTCCCGGCCCGGACGGCCGGGACCCGCAACTCTTCGGCGCTGCTACCAGCGATCTGGCCCGCAGCCGCGGGTGGAACGGAAAGGTCGCCGAGGGTTCGGTGTTCGGCCGGTGGCGTGCGGTGGTCGGCGAGCAGATCGCTGCGCACGCGGCCCCGACATCGCTCACCGACGGCGTACTCACCGTCTCGGCGGAATCGACGGCCTGGGCGACCCAGCTGCGAATGGTCCAATCGCAGCTGATCGCCAAGATCGCGGCCGCCGTCGGCGACGGAGTCGTCACCTCGTTGAAGATCATCGGACCGGTGGGGCCGACGTGGAAGAAGGGGCCTCGCCGAGTGCCGGGTCGCGGACCCCGCGACACCTACGGATAGGGAACCCCTACCACGGGCTGAGAGCGCCGACAAGGATTCATCCACAACTCTCAAGCGTCGGGACGTATCGATATTCGAGAAATTCCGCAGACGGCGCAAATAGGTGTGCAGAAACGCCGCCTCAGAGTCAGTGCCGACAGTTCCTGACGGTAGACTCGGAACGAGATCCGCGAGTGGCCGTCGCCCCTCAGCACCCGATCCCCGCGAAAACACCAAGGAGACGCGTCCAACGTGGCTGCCCAGAAGAAGACCGCTTCCAAAGAATACGGCGCCGAATCGATCACCATTCTCGAGGGTTTGGAAGCCGTCCGGAAGCGCCCGGGCATGTATATCGGCTCCACGGGTGAGCGCGGTCTGCACCACCTGGTCTGGGAGGTCGTCGACAACGCGATCGACGAGGCGATGGCAGGCTACGCCACCAGGGTTGACGTCAAGATCCTCAGCGACGGCAGCGTCCAGGTGACCGACGACGGCCGCGGTATTCCGGTAGCGATGCATTCGACGGGCGTCCCGACGGTGGATGTCGTGATGACGCAGCTGCACGCCGGCGGCAAGTTCGGCGGCGAGAACAGCGGTTACAACGTCAGCGGTGGTCTCCATGGCGTCGGTGTGTCGGTGGTCAATGCACTGTCCACCCGGCTCGAGGCCACGATTCTGCGGGACGGATCGGAGTGGTTTCAGTACTACGACCGCTCCGTTCCCGGCACCCTCAAGCAGGGCGGGCCGTCGAAAGAAACCGGAACGACCATCAGGTTCTGGGCTGACCCGGACATCTTCGAGACCACCGAGTACGACTTCGAGACGGTCGCGCGGCGGCTTCAGGAGATGGCGTTCCTGAACAAGGGGCTGACCATCGATCTCATCGATGAGCGCGTCACCGCCGAAGAGGTGGTGGACGAGGTCGTGAGCGACACCGCCGAGGCACCGAAGTCGGCCGACGAGAAGGCCGCTGAAGCGGCGGGTCCGCACAAGGTCAAGCACCGCGTCTTCCATTACCCGGGGGGACTGGTCGACTACGTCAAACACATCAACCGCACGAAGACCCCGATTCAGCACAGCATCATCGATTTCGACGGCAAGGGTCCGGGTCACGAAGTCGAGATCGCGATGCAGTGGAACGCCGGCTACTCGGAGTCGGTGCACACGTTTGCCAACACGATCAACACCCACGAGGGCGGCACCCACGAAGAGGGCTTCCGCAGTGCGCTGACCACCGTGGTCAACAAGTACGCCAAGGACAAGAAGCTGCTCAAGGAGAAGGACGCCAACCTCACCGGCGACGACATCCGCGAGGGACTTGCGGCGGTGATCTCGGTCAAGGTCAGCGACCCGCAGTTCGAGGGCCAGACCAAGACCAAGCTGGGCAACACCGAGGTCAAGTCGTTCGTGCAGAAGATCTGCAACGAGCAGCTGAGCCACTGGTTCGAGGCCAACCCTGCGGAAGCCAAGACCGTTGTGAACAAGGCGGTTTCGTCGGCACAGGCCCGGATGGCCGCGCGTAAGGCCCGTGAGCTGGTGCGCCGCAAGAGCGCAACGGACATCGGCGGGCTCCCCGGCAAGCTCGCGGACTGCCGCTCCACCGATCCGCGGCTGTCGGAAGTCTATGTGGTGGAGGGTGATTCGGCCGGAGGCTCGGCCAAGAGCGGACGCGACTCGATGTATCAGGCGATACTGCCCCTGCGGGGCAAGATCATCAACGTCGAAAAGGCACGCATCGACCGAGTGCTGAAGAACACCGAAGTCCAGGCGATCATCACCGCGCTCGGCACCGGCATTCACGACGAGTTCGACATCGCGAAACTGCGGTATCACAAGATCGTGCTGATGGCCGACGCCGACGTCGACGGCCAGCACATTTCGACGCTGCTGCTGACGCTGCTGTTTCGATTCATGAAGCCGCTCATAGAGAATGGGCACGTCTTCCTCGCGCAGCCGCCGCTGTACAAGTTGAAGTGGCAGCGCAGCGAACCCGAGTTCGCCTACTCCGATCGCGAGCGGGACGGCCTTCTCGAGGCCGGCCGGGCCGCCGGCCGGAAGATCAACACCGAGGACGGCATTCAGCGCTACAAGGGTCTCGGCGAGATGGACGCGAAGGAACTGTGGGAGACCACCATGGATCCCAGTGCGCGCGTCCTGCGGCGGATCACGCTCGACGACGCCGCCGCGGCCGACGAACTGTTCTCCATCCTCATGGGCGAGGACGTCGAAGCCCGCCGCAGCTTCATCACGCGCAATGCGAGAGACGTTCGCTTCCTGGATGTCTGACGCCGTCTGATCCCTTCGACCTAAATCACGAGCTGCTCATAGACGAGCGAGGAGCACATGACAGACACCACCCTGCCTCCCGGCGACGACGACGCCACCACCGACCGCATCGAACCGGTCGACATCCAGCAGGAAATGCAGCGCAGCTACATCGACTATGCGATGAGCGTCATCGTCGGCCGGGCGCTCCCCGAGGTCCGTGACGGCCTGAAGCCGGTACACCGCCGCGTGCTGTACGCGATGTACGACTCCGGCTTCCGCCCCGACCGCGGCCACGCGAAATCTGCACGCTCCGTTGCCGAGACGATGGGCAACTACCACCCCCACGGCGACTCGTCGATCTATGACACCTTGGTCCGGATGGCCCAGCCGTGGTCACTGCGGTATCCGCTTGTGGACGGGCAGGGCAACTTCGGTTCGCCGGGCAACGATCCCCCGGCGGCGATGCGCTACACCGAGGCGCGGCTCACTCCCCTGGCGATGGAAATGCTCCGCGAAATCGACGAGGAGACAGTCGATTTCATCCCCAATTACGACGGGCGAGTGCAGGAGCCGACGGTCCTGCCCAGCCGGTTCCCGAACCTGCTGGCCAACGGGTCCGGCGGCATCGCGGTCGGGATGGCCACCAACATGCCGCCGCACAATCTCCGCGAACTGGCCGAGGCCGTCTTCTGGTGCCTCGACAACTACGAGGCCGACGAAGAGACCACGCTGGCGGCGGTGACCCACAGGGTCAAGGGACCTGACTTCCCCACCTACGGTCTGATCGTCGGTTCGCAGGGCATCCAAGACGCCTACACGACGGGCCGCGGGTCCATCCGAATGCGGGGCGTCGTCGAGGTCGAGGAGGACTCCAGAGGCCGCACCCTCCTGGTTATCACCGAGCTGCCGTATCAGGTCAATCACGACAACTTCATCACCTCGATCGCCGACCAGGTTCGCGACGGCAAGCTTGCGGGCATCTCCAACATCGAGGACCAGAGCAGCGACCGTGTCGGGTTGCGCATCGTCGTCGAGGTCAAGCGCGACGCCGTCGCGAAGGTGGTGTTGAACAACCTCTACAAGCACACCCAGCTGCAAACCAGCTTTGGGGCCAACATGCTGTCGATCGTCGACGGCGTCCCCCGTACGCTGCGGCTCGACCAGCTGATCCGGCTGTATGTGGTCCACCAATTGGACGTCATCGTTCGCCGGACCACTTACCGGCTGCGCAAGGCGAACGAACGGGCCCACATCCTGCGCGGTCTGGTCAAGGCACTCGACGCGCTCGATGAGGTCATCGCGTTGATCCGGGCGTCCCAGACCGTCGACATCGCCAGGGCGGGCCTGATCGAGCTGCTCGACATCGACGACATCCAGGCCCAGGCGATCCTCGACATGCAACTGCGACGCCTCGCCGCGCTGGAACGTCAGCGCATCGTCGACGACCTGGCCAAGATCGAGGCCGAGATCGCCGACCTCGAGGACATCCTGGCCAAGCCGGAACGCCAACGTGCCATCGTGCACGACGAACTCGCGGAGCTCGTCGAGAAGTACGGCGACGACCGGCGCACCCGGATCATCCCAGCCGACGGCGACGTCGCCGACGAGGATCTGATCGCCCGCGAAGAGGTGGTCGTCACGATCACCGAGACCGGCTATGCCAAGCGGACGAAGTCCGACCTGTACCGCAGCCAGAAGCGCGGCGGCAAAGGCGTGCAGGGCGCAGGCCTCAAGCAGGACGACATCGTCAACCACTTCTTCGTCTGTTCCACGCACGACTGGATCCTGTTCTTCACCACCCAGGGACGGGTCTACCGGGCGAAGGCCTACGACCTGCCCGAGGCGTCCCGCACGGCGCGCGGCCAGCACGTCGCGAACCTGTTGGCGTTCCAGCCCGAGGAGCGTATCGCTCAGGTCATCCAGATCAAGGGTTACGAGGACGCGCCCTATCTCGTGCTCGCCACCCGTAACGGGCTCGTCAAGAAGTCCAGGTTGGTCGACTTCGATTCGAACCGCTCCGGCGGCATCGTCGCCGTGAACCTCCGCGACGGTGACGAACTCGTCGGTGCGGTGCTGTGCTCCGCCGACGAAGATCTGCTGCTGGTATCCGCGAAGGGGCAGTCGATCCGCTTCTCGGCGACCGACGAGGCACTGCGTCCCATGGGGCGGGCCACCTCCGGTGTGCAGGGCATGCGGTTCAACGAGGAGGATGCGCTGCTGTCGCTGAATGTTGTGCGGGAGGGCACATATCTGCTGGTCGCGACATCGGGCGGCTACGCCAAGCGGACCGCGATCGAGGAGTACTCGACGCAGGGACGCGGCGGCAAAGGCATCCTCACCATCCAGTACGACCGCAGGCGTGGCACTCTGGTCGGAGCGTTGATCGTCGACGACGACACCGAGCTGTACGCCATCACTTCCGGCGGGGGTGTGATCCGGACGCGCGCACGTCAGGTGCGTAAGGCCGGACGACAGACCAAGGGGGTGCGCTTGATGAACCTGGGTGACGGCGACACACTGATCGCGATCGCACGCAACGCTGAGGAGAACGGCGATGACGAAGCCGAGGGTGCCGAGGATGACGCGACGTAACGACGTGAAGGAGCCTAGGTGAGCTCACCGAACGAGCCGGCATACCCGCGTGCGGGTGACGGGTCTGGCGGGGCCAACGGCGCTGCATCCCCGGGGTCCGGCCAGGAGGGCGGCTCGCTGGGGACCTCGGTGACGCGCAGTGGACCGTCGCCGTCCGGTCAGACGCCGGCACTCAGCACCGACTCCGCCGACGTTCCGCCGTGGCAGCGCGGTGCTGCCGCCCGCAGCAGGGAGCAAGCACCCGAAGCGCCACCGAACGCCGACAATCCCCGGGGTAACCCGTCGGGTCTGGACGCCCGGCTGAACCGGTTCATCGCAGGAGGGTCGGCTCCCGCCGGTGCGCCCGAGGCCGAGCCCGCTGCGCGCGTCGACCGCCCCGAGGTGGTCCGCCCCGAGGGCGCTCGCCGCGAGCCGGGCACCCGCACCGACAGCGGCTCCGGGGCGTACGCCAGCGAGCTGCCGGATCTGTCCGGCCCTGTCCCCCGGCCGCAGCAGCAACGCAAGTCGGTGGAACGGCCGGCGACCGAGCAACCGGCCACGGCGCCCGCGAAGACACCGACGCCCGGCCGGGCCGTGCAGGTCGCCACGCGTCAGCACAAGGGTCCGGTGCGGGCCAGCATGCAGATCCGGCGCATCGATCCGTGGAGCGCGCTGAAGGTGTCGCTGGTGCTGTCGGTGGCGCTGTTCTTCGTGTGGATGATCGCCGTCGCGTTCCTGTACCTGGTGCTCGGCGGCATGGGTGTGTGGAGCAAGCTCAACAGCAACGTCGGCGACCTGCTGACGAGCGCCAGCGGCAGCGCCGGCGGCGAGCTCGTCTCCAGCGGCACCATTTTCGGCGGGGCCGCGTTGATCGGTTTGGTGAACATCGTGCTGCTGACCGCCGCGGCGACCATCGGGGCGTTCATCTACAACCTGACGACCGACCTGGTCGGTGGCGTCGAGGTGACGCTCGCCGACCGGGACTGACGTTGCAGGGTTCGGGTTTGGGCCACAGCTCACCCGTGCGGTAATCTCGTCGCTCGGCCCCGCAAGCGGGGTCCCCCAGTGCGTTGACGGGGCTATAGCTCAGGTGGTTAGAGCGCTTCGCTGATAACGAAGAGGTCGGAGGTTCGAGTCCTCCTAGCCCCACGGAAAGGTACACATCGATGAAGATGGTGCTGCTACTCACCGCCGCAGTCGCCGCGGCCGCCACGCTGGTCGTGTGGCGGACCCACCACGGCGCCGAGGTGTGGCACACCGCACCCGATGCGCCTTCCTGATCAGGACCCGGGGCCTTAGCTCAGTTGGTAGAGCGCTGCCTTTGCAAGGCAGATGTCAGGAGTTCGCTCCGTTATCTGTAGGAAGTGGAGAGTTGAAAGAGGGTGATGACCAGCGGTTGATACCGTCGCGGTCATGTCCGTGACGGGGCCATAGTTCAACGGTAGAACGGGGCCTTTGCAAGGCTCAGATCGGGGTTCGATTCCCCGTGGCTCCACCAGTAGTGTTCGCGCCGCTATTCGTTTCGGTATTCGAGGTAGGACTCGAACCTGTCCCGTTTACAGCCGGGAGAATCGCACGAGTCTGGTCGTCTGCAGGCTCGTTGCGTTGGCGCTAGCGGAGCCGAGCTGACGCGCTTCGCTGTGGGGCGGATGCCAAAGGCTCTACCCTCGACCTTGTCACCCCTGGCCGACACACACCACCGCCGGCCCGTTCTGCAACCTACTACCTCGCCACTGGCGCTGGCTAGCAGCATGGACCATCCTGTGGCACAACATCATCAGCCACCGGTGCACCCGCACATCCGACCGGCGACCAGGACGACCCGAACGCTCCTTGACGATGTCATGTCCGTCTGGTGTACAGATCGGCGGCAGTGTCGATGGACAACCCGGTGCCGAAATGCGGTCCGCCGCCAGCGGAAGGAGGCGCACCGTTCGGGGGCACGAGTCCGGCGTGGGTGATCGCGTCGCTCCAGACGTTGAGGTGGTCAAGAACCTCGTCGAGGTCGGCGCCGATGGCCTCGAGTACCGGCCGTTCGAGCTCGTCGGTGCGGACCTCGATCTGTTCGCGGAAGGCCCGGCCGGCGTCGGTGATCTTCTCATCCTCAGTCATCAGCCCGCGGCGCTTGAGCCGGTCGAAGCCGGCGTCCATGTCGGCCTTGGTCCAGCCCCGGCTGGGGGTGAAGGAGCGGGCGGGTAGCCCCCACCACGCTTCGGTGAGCAGCAGGATCTCTACGGCGTCGGCGCCGCCGACCGCCCAGGCGATCACGTGGCTGTCCCCGCGGTGCTCGCGCAGCAGGTCCGCGGCTCGCCACAGATCACCCAGCGGGTGGCCGGGGAAGCCCTGCGAGAGCAGGCCCCCAAAGATCGGGCGGCCTGCCCACGGCGCCACCTCGGCCGCACGGCGGAGCACGTCGGTGATCCGCTCGTGGCCGTCGGGTTGCTCGCCGATGACTCGTTGCAGCATCGCGGTGGCGCCCCGCTCCCGAGCCTCAAGGACGGCCTCCCGGCTGGTGATCTGCCAGCCGGCCTCGACAGCCGGCACGACGACCTTCGGATTGAAGCAGCCGAACGCGGCAGCGACGACTTCCCCCGATACCCGGCCCATGCAGGCGCCACGACTCGTGAAGTACGCGTTGGGGTCCGGGCGGGTAGCGCCGTCTGGGCCTTCGACGGGGCCATCGAAGCCCAGGGTGACGTAGGCCGCGTACGCCTCCGGGGCGACATACACCCCGCCTGCCAGCGGTTCCAACCCGTCGCGCAGGCGGCGGGCCTGCCCACTAAAATCCAGTGCCATCAGAGTTCTCTCCTCGCATCGGGAACTATCCGAATTGTCTCTGCAGTGCCATGCCGGTTCCTTGCAGATGTGACGATTGTGGTCTTCGCCGCGCCTCGTAGATGTATCCGACACTGCGGCACACGCGCCCCAGTCGGTGAGCAATGGTGGTTTTCCCGCCGATCACCTCAGGGTGGTGTCGGCGGCAGCTTCGGTCGGCGGGAAAGCGTCAGCCGAAACCGGCGGCCAAAGTACTGTCGCACGCGAGGGACGGTCGCGGTAACAACAGGAGAATGAAGATCGTGAACAGTGTCGACGATGACTTGATCGAACGGTGTTGCCGATCCCGGAACCCGAGCTATCCGCCGATCACCGAGATCGATGCCCGCAGGGCCACCGCCGCCGCCGCGCTTCGAGGTCGAAGCGCCGGCGGGCGCGCCGAATGTGCTGGTGATCCTCCTCGACAATCTCGGGTACAGCGCGACGAAAACCTTTGGCGGTGCGATCAACATGCCGACGCTGGAACGCCTCGCGGCGAATGGGTTGGTCTACAGCGACTTCCATGTGAACCCGGTTGCTCGCCGACCCGCATGTCGCTGCTGACCGGCCGCAATTGCCACAGCGCCAACATGGGATCCATCACGGAGATGGCCACGGCGTTTCCGGGGCAGACTGCCATGCTGCCGAAGAGAAGGCGCCTCTGGCGAAGATCCTGAAGCTCAACGGCTACAACACGGCGATGTTCGGCAAGTCCCATGAAAACGCGCCCTGGGAGGTCGGGCCCACCGGGCCGTTCGAACAGTGGCCCACCGGGTTGGGATTCGAGCGGTTCTACGGCAACGTGGTCGGCGAATCCGACATGTTCAATCCGTCGCTTCACGACAACACGACGCTGGTCCCTCAATCGAACGACCCGGACTACTACTACCCGACCGACATGACCGATAAGGCCATCTCCTGGATCAAGGCGCAGAAGGCAATCACTCCTGATAAGCCCTTCTTTGTCTACTACGCCGCGCAGGGCACACATGACCCGTTCAGGTGCCAAAGGCGTGGCGTGACAAGTACAAGGGCAAGTTCGACAAGGGCTGGGACAAGTCGCGGGAGGAGATGCTGGCGCGCCAAAAGAAGCTCGGCATCGTCCCGCCTGACACCCAACTCACCCCCAAGCCCGACATCGTGAAGGACTGGGACAAGCTGACCCCCGACGAAAAGAAGGTCTGCGCACCGGCATCAGGAAGTCTTCGCGGCGTTCGCTGAGCTGACCGACCACGAGATCGGCAGGGTCGTGCAGGCCATCGAGGACATGGGTGTGCTGGACAACACCTTGATCGTCTACATCACCGGGGACAACGGAGCGACCCCCAACGGCGGAACGATCGGCACATTCAACACGTTTGCTCTTTCAACCAGGTGCCCGAAACCTTGCAGACCAACTCGATCACCTCGACGAGATGGGTGGGCCGCACTCCGCATGACGCCCCCACCGGCTGGGGGATCGCCGACAACACACCGTTCGCCTATACGCAATTCCACACCGCTATGGGGGCATCACCAACGGTGCGGTATTTCCTGGCCCAACGCGATCAAGGCAAACGGCGAGATACGGGGCCAGTACCACCATCTGATCGACATCGCCCCGACCGTGCTGGAGCTGGCGGGACTGCCGCAACCCACGATGGTCAACGGCGTCCGGCAAAAGCCCATGGAAGGGGTGAGCATGGCCGACTCCTTCGATGACGCCGCAGGCGAAGTCGGCTCACACCGTGCAGTATTACGAGTTCGCTGGGAACCGTGGCATCTACAAGGACGGATGGTACGCCGCCACCCGCACAAACTGCCATGGCAAACGAAAGCTGGCTGTTCCATCGGGGACGACCAGTGGCAGTTGTACAACACCGCGGAAGACCACAGCTGCGTCAACGACGGCCGCAACGGAACCCGCGAAGCTCACGGAGATGCAGGACGCGTTCCTGGCGGAAGCGTTCAAGTACAACGTTTTACCCCTCGACGAGCGCTTCCACGAGCGTATAACGCGCATCGCCGGGCGTCCCGGACATGATGGCGGGCAGGAATCACTGACGGTCTATCCCGGAATGGTCGGGATGACGGAGAACGCCTTCATCGACGTGAAGAACAGGAGCTCCTCGATCACCGCCGACGTCGAAGTACCGCCGGACGATGTTTCCGGGGTCATCGTCGCACAGGGCGGCATGCACGCCGGCTGGAGCCTCTACGTCAAGGACGGGCTACCCAGGTTGGGCTACAACTTCCTCGGTCAGGTGACAACGATCACCGGCGACGAGCGACTACCCAGCGGGCGAGTCACCCTCGGCTACGACTTCGCCTACGACGGCGGAAACCGGGATCCGGTGGCACAGCCACACTGTCAGTCAACGGGAAACAGGTCGCCACCGGACGGATCGAGCGCACCATCCCATTCATCTTCGGAACGGAAACAGCCGACGTAGGTGTGGACCTCTACACACAGTCCGCTCACCCCCGACTACGCCAAGGGGGACAACGCATTCACCGGGACCATCAACACGGTGCGCATTGATGTGAGGGACTGATCGGCAACCTTCAAGCGGCGTGGGGAGATCACCAATGATCCAAAACCGTCGCCGGGCGTCGGATCATCGATCAACGAGCCCGACATCCGGACGCCGACTGGACCTTGTCCAGCAGCTCCGAGAGCCAGGCCCGCCGCCGGCCGGGGTGTCGAACGTCAGGAACTCGTAGCGTCCGGTGATCGCCGGCGTGCGGGTGAGCAGGATGTGCTGAATATCGTCGAGCTGCAGAGCCGACGCGCTCGTCATATCGCGCGCTGGCCCTTTGCCCACGCCCAGGCTGCGACCCGCCATCCGTCGTCGAGCCTGCGCAGCGCCACGGTGAATTTCGCCCCGGTCTGGACGATCTTGGTGCCGTTCAGGTCGAACGTCATCGTGGCCGGCACGACGACATAGGCGGCATCGCCGGCGATGTCGTTGTGCTCGGGCGCACCGATGCTGACCTGGTACCCGGAGGCGCCCAGGTGCTCCCCTTCGGTCAGCACGTCGCGGTACCAATCCACGGCAGCGGTGGGCCCCAGCCACACGTGGGGAGCCATGCCGTCGAGGATCGTGGCTTCCGGGATGGATGCGTCGGACATCCCTTGCGGGTCACCGGCGTTGAACGCCGCCAGATAGGCCTGAACGGCTTGCAGTGGTGTCTCGCTCACTGCATCTGGTCCAGCATGGTGGAGAACGCGTCCTTCAGGCGCAGTGCCTTCTTGATCTCGTCGGCCGACACGTACGGGTACTCGCCGTACTCCAGGAAGCTCGGCACGTGGTGCTCACGGACGAACTCACAAACGCGCAGGATTGGTTTTCCAGTCCTCCGGAAAACCTTCGAGATTGGTGAACACCGTGTCGATACCGGTGGCGCTGAACAATGACACCGCGTCCTCGGTGTACTTGTCGAAGTCGGTGTCGAAGATGCCCTGGTACTGGAAGTACAGATCATCCCCGATCGGGAAGACCTGCCAGCGCAGGTAGTGCAGCTTCAACACCGCCAGCACGGTGGGATCGGCCGCCACCGCGGCTTCCAAGACCTTCCCGTGCTCACGAATGACGTCTTCGCGGCCCGGTATTACCTTGGCGATGATCGAAAACCCATAGCACGCAGGTGTTTTCGGGAAAACGGGGCCGTAGCGGCCGTTTTGCTCCTCGAAATAGCCCCCCTTGGGGATGGCCATTGCAGCTGGCCTGGACCAGTCCTGATTGTTCGACATCAACGGACTCCTCGCAGCAAAACGACCCCGACGAGCCGAGACAGTAGCACCGCCGCCGCCGCCCCATCCGGCAATGGCGTGCAAAATTGTCTGAGACGTCACCGATCCACCGCCACCGCGACCACCGGCTGTTGTTGCGAGTTCAAGAATCCAGTCATCGTGAACAGCTGTGTCACACCGCAGGGCGGAAAACACGATCAGACACCGCGGGCTGAGTACAGTACGGTTGCGGCGGCAGACCCGATCCCCTCGCTGCCACCACCCGATCATCAAGGCGTCCTTAAGGTTTGAGAGAACGACTACCCAACGGCCAGCACCGAATCCGCGCAAGAGAAGCGAGGTCAGCGCGATGATGGCAGTACTGCAGCACGCCGTGCCGATCGCCACCCTGATCTTCGTGGTGTCGAGCATGGTCGCGATGGGGCTGGGGCTCAAGATCAGCGAGATCACCGCCCCGCTGCGCAATCTGCGTTTGGTACTCATGTCTCTGTTGGCCAATTTCGTGCTGATGCCCGCCGCGGCGGTGCTGCTGGCCAAGGCGCTGCGGCTGGACGAACCCTTCGGAGTAGGCCTGCTGCTGCTAGGTGTCGCGGCCGGCGCGCCATTCCTGCCGAAGCTGGCCCAGATCGCCAAGGGAGACCTCGCCTTCGCGGTGGCGTTGATGGTCGTGCTCATGGTCATCACCGTGGCCTACCTGCCGCTGGTGCTGCCCCTCCTGCTGCCGGGGGTCTCGGTCAACCCCGGCCAGATCGCCCGCTCCCTGGTGGTGCTGATGCTCGTCCCGCTGGCCGTCGCGCTCGCGGTGAACGCCAAGCTGCCCCGTGCCGCGAAGGCCGTCAAACCCTGGTGCGACCGGTTGTCCAGCCTCGGGCTCGTCGCGGTGGTGGTGCTGCTGGTGGTGGTCAACTTCCACAACGTGCTGTCGGTGTTCGGCACCCGCGCCATCCTGGCCGGACTACTGTTCATCGCAATCGGCTACGGCCTGGGTTGGGCACTGGGCGGCCCAACCGCCGCCACCCGGCCCGTCCTGGGTCTCGGTACCGCCCAGCGCAACATCGCCGCCGCACTCGTGGTCGGCGGCCAAAGCTTCACCGATCCCAGCGTGGTGGTCATGGTGGTCGTGGTAGCCATCGTCAGCCTGCTCGTTCTGCTGCCGCTGTCGAGGCGGCTGGCCCGCACCGCAGGAAACGCCGACTCGGAGTAGGTTCACCAGCGCAGTTCGGTCCAGGTTGCCACCCGCGGACCCGGCTCAATACTCACAGCGAGAGCACTCGGCCACCCCTCCCGGGACCGACGAATTAGTTAGAGGTTTCTGGATTTATCGGGATCGCCATGACGCAGTCTCCATTTCGGGCGAGCAGTAGTTGGTCAGGATGACGGTGCCGCTGATTGGGTTGGCCCGCATCGCTGTTCGAGCAGTCGGCTGCGCAGGGCCTCGTTCTCGGTGCGCAGGACGGCGATCTCTTCGGTCAGGTCACGGTTACGTTGCACGGCCGCAGCAAATTTGGTGCGCAGGGACTCGACTGTGGTCGCGGCAGCGTGCGGCGTATGAGGGTTGGGTGCGCGACGACGGTGCTCGCCGACTTCGCGCCGAAGGGCCGTGTGCTGGTAGAGGAAGCTGGTCGACACGCCCGCCGTGCGCGCGACGGAGACGAACGTGATCGGTTGCCCGCTGTGGTTCAGTTTGGTGATTGCCCGGCGGGCGCGGGCGGTCGCGTCAGCGGTGCGGGCTGCGGCGGCTTCGGCGAGACGGGTGATGCGCTGCTCGCGGTCGTCTGTCGTCACGGGACCTCCGGGTGGCTGTCAGGGTCGAGTTCGGCGATCAGCTTGGTGACCTTGTCGAGCATGGTCGTGTTCAGCTCGACCGCTTTGGTGTCACCGCGTTCACGAGCGTCGTCGGCGAGGCGCTGCAGCTGATCTCGATGAACGATGTGGGCGCCGAGAAAGGGGTCGTGGAACGAGCAGTCTAGACAGGGGTTGGGCCGGAACTCGCAGCGTTGCGCCGACGGTAAGGTGCAAAACCCGTTCGGCAGGGCGGTGGTGAAGCGTGCGCGTAGCCGCTCGACGCCGGGGTCACCGTCAGTGTTGTGCTCTGGTCGGTTCTCCCAGAACTCGCGTGCCTTGCGGGCCAGTGTGTCGTCGGTGATCCGCGTATGTCGAGGTCATGGTGTCGCTGTGGTGGCCGAGGAAGTCGCGCACTTCCTGATGGGTCCATCCGTTGTTGAGCAGCGTCATGCCGACGGTGTGCCGGAAGCTGTGGACGTCTCCACCGGAGATCGCCTCACCGGTGATCGTCGAGGACGTGATGCCGTGTTCGCGGAACAGTGCGGCGAGGCGGTGCCGCAGTCCGCTGGTGGACCAGGGTTGGGTGCGGCCGGCGGCGGCGCTTGATCGGGCTCCGGGGAACAGGTGGACCGCTTCGGGGCCGTAGGTGTCTCGGACGTGGGCCTGCTGGGCGAGGAGGACCGCTGCGAGGCTGTCGGGGATGGGAAACCGGCGCCAGGCGTTGGTCTTGGTCATCCAGTATTCGATCCAGTGGCCAGCGTCGGAGTGGTGCAGACAGTCCAGCGGCAGGGGCCACCAGTTCGGAGATCCGGCAACCGGTGATCGCCGATGATCCCGAACAAAGCCGCGCGTTGTGTGCGCCGCGAAAGCCGCGTCATGCAAGGCAGCGGTGCTCTCGGACGGGTAGTCCTCCAACGCCGAAACCTGCGCATCTACGCCGAACTACATTGGCAGATCAACAAGAAGCGGCACAGCAAATTCCTCTGCGAAGTCTCAGCCGACAGCCGCGTAGCCAACCTCGCCGCCGGCTGGCAACGCGCCCGCGAACTGGGTCTGACCATGACCAGCAACACCGCAATCGTGGACCGCGCCACGTCGAGTCAGGAATGATGAACGCAAGTTGTCTGTCCGGACGTCCGGCGGTGGAGTCCGACCCTCATACTGAGACCCTCCCCGTCGACGACTTCCTAGAGATAACCCGTCCACGACGACGGAGCCTCATGAGAATTCGGCATTGTCGTGGACGTCAACGCCAGGTCAGAGCCACCTAGAGATATCGAATCTCCTAGGCTCCACAAGACCACTCGACTCAGCATTCGACCACGTTCAACGCGAGGCCGCCCAGCGACGTCTCCTTGTACTTGTCGGCCATGTCCGCGCCCGTCTCGCGCATCGTCTTGATGGCGGTGTCCAGACTGACGTGGTGGGTGCCGTCCCCGAAGAGCGCCATGCGGGCGGCGGTGATCGCCTTCACCGATGCGACGGCGTTGCGTTCGATACACGGAATCTGAACCAGCCCGCCGACAGGGTCACACGTCAGGCCGAGGTTGTGCTCGATGCCGATTTCAGCGGCGTTCTCCACCTGCGCCGGCGTTCCGCCCATCACCGCCGCAAGGCCGGCGGCGGCCATGGAACAGGCGGACCCTACCTCCCCCTGACAGCCGACCTCTGCACCGGAGATCGACGCGTTGGCCTTGAACAGCTGTCCGACCGCGGCCGCCGTCAGGAGGAATTCCACAACCCCGTCCTCCGTCGCTCCCGGTACGAACCGCCAGTAGTAGTGCAGCACAGCGGGAATGATCCCGGCCGCGCCGTTCGTTGGCGCGGTCACCACTCGGCCACCGGCGGCGTTCTCCTCGTTGACGGCGAGCGCGTAGACCGTGACCCAGTCGATCGCGTACAGCGGATCAGTGGGGTCGGCCTCCAAAGCTTTAGCCAGCGCATGGGCCCGGCGGCGCACGTGCAGAGCGCCGGGCAGGGTTCCGTCAGCTGCCAGCCCGCGGTCCACGCAGTCCCGCATCGCCGACCAGATCCGCAGTAACCCGTCGCGCAGGCCAGCCTGATTCCCGATTGCCGCCTCATTGCGAGAGACGAGATGCGCTATGCTGCAATGGTTCTCGTCAGCGAAGGCGACGAGCTCGGCGCCGCTATGGAACGGGAAGGGCAGCTCCGTGTCGTCAGCGGTACCGGTCGCGGCCTCCTCCTCATCGACCACGAACCCGCCGCCCACCGAGTAGAACACCCGCCGCGCAAGCACCGATCCGTCGCTGCGAAACGCCTGGAACACCATGCCGTTGCTGTGAAAGTCCATGGCCTGCAACGACAGAACGATGTCGGTCGCCATCTGGAAATCGACGGCTCGCCCGCCGGGGCAGAGCAGCTGGTGTCGTGCCGCTGACCGCCGCGACCCGGGCACGTGCTGCAGTGGGATCGACAGTCTCCGGCTCGAATCCCTCGAGGCCGAGCACGACGGCACCCGGTGTGCCGTGCCCTGCGCCCGTCGCGCCCAGAGAACCGAAGAGCTCGACCCGCAGACGCGACACGTCGTCGAGCAGTCCGTCGGCGGCCAGTCTGGCGACGAAGCGTCCTGCCGCCCGCATCGGACCGACGGTGTGTGAACTCGACGGCCCGATGCCGATCGAGAACAGGTCGAACACGGAGACGGCCATCGACCTGAAGGCAGTAGCGCTACGGCTTGGGTGTGACTTCGACGCTGGGGGGCAGCGGCGACGGCTCCGGCTGGGTTGAGCGGCGGATGATCGAGAACGCCGCCGCTCCCCCGGCGAGCACCGCGACACCGATACCGGCCAGCAGCAGCGGCCGGCGAAGGCCTCGGGACCGACGCGCCTTCTCCAGTGCTTCGGGGAGGTTGGCCACCGCTTCCTGCGCGGCCGAGATCTCGGCTGCGATGGCGCCCTGCGCCGCGGCGAGATCGGCCTTGAGCTGGCGGGCGGCCCGTCCACGGCGATAGCGGTTGCCGACCCATGCCGCCGAGGAGCGCACCGAGCCGGCCCCGACTCCCAGCGCTCCGACGGTCACGTCGAGCGGGCCGGCGGCGGAGTACTTCAGGCCTCGGCCCAGCCGCTGTCCCGGCGTCAATCGATTCACGGTCTTGGAGCTCATATCCCACCTCTTTCGGACGGCCGGACGCCGCGTCTCCAGCCTGCCATCTACGCGAGCGCAAGGTGCCCGGTTGGTCGGCAGACCCGGCGTGGCACACTGGCTTCCCGTGACGAGCTCCATTCAGACAGCGACCGCGACCCTGCACACCAACCGTGGCGACATCAAGATCGCCCTCTTCGGAAACCACGCCCCCAAGACGGTGGCCAACTTCGTCGGGCTGGCGCAGGGCACCAAGGACTACAGCACCGAGAACGCCTCTGGCGGATCCTCGGGCCCCTTCTACGACGGCGCGGTGTTCCACCGCGTGATCGCCGGCTTCATGCTCCAGGGCGGGGATCCGACCGGTACCGGCCGTGGCGGGCCCGGCTACCAGTTCGCCGACGAGTTCCACCCCGAATTGCAGTTCGACAAGCCCTACCTGCTGGCGATGGCCAATGCCGGGCCGGGTACCAACGGTTCGCAGTTCTTCATCACCGTCGGCAAGACGCCGCACCTGAACCGCAAGCACACGATCTTCGGTGAGGTCGTCGACCCGGAATCGCAGAAGGTCGTCGACGCCATCGGCGGGACCGCGACCGATCGCAGCGATCGGCCGACCGAGCCGGTTGTGATCGAGTCGATCACCATCTCCTAACCCGCCGGAATTGCATTCCACGCGGGTCCAGCCGGGAAAACGCGCGTGGAATGCAATTCCGCGGGATCTAGGCGCCGCGAGCGAACCCGGCGGCGGTGAGTGCGTCGAGCACCTGGAGCGGGTCGGTGCCGAGGTCCCAGCGGCTCAGCACCAATAGCCGGCCGTCAGTGGTGTCGATCTCCAGCAAGCGCACCTTGCGACCGATCCGCCGGAACTCCGTGATCCGGATCAGTTTGATGTCGGGACGTCCGAGTTGACGCACTCGCCACCAACCGCGGTACACCAGGATGTCATCCGCGATTGCCAGTTTGGGACGCGCCCGCCACGACATGATCGCAAACACCAGCAAGCCCACAGCGGCAATGCCTGCCAAGACCCGCCCAGGAGGGTCTGTGACCAGGGTCACAGAGCCTAAACCGAAGATCAGCCCGATCACTCCGGCCCCGACGATGCCACTCGTCGGTGGTGCCCATTGTGTTTGCTGGACGGGCACGTCACACCCTCCTACCGCGGGGAATGGGGTTATCCACAGGTGCTATCCACAATGGGGATGAATCACATCGATGTGATCTGATGACATTCAGGTTGCGTACAGGGTAAATCCAAGCACCCAAGATGAATTCATCTTCCCGGGCTCCGGAGTCACCGCCAACGCATGGTGAGCAGCAACCCCGTGATCATGAAGGCAAACGCGATGGCGTAGTTCCACACGTTGAGATCGGACATCCACTGCAGGAAGCTCGGCACGTCGGGTCCACTGCCTGCCAACTGGAACACGATCAGCCAGGCCAGCCCGATCAGCATCAGTCCGATGAAAAGCACCACGAACCAGGTGCTCGACGGCCCGGCCTTCACCTTGACCGGAGTCCGGCTCACCGGATTGATGGTGAAGTCGTTCTTCTTGCGGACCTTGGACTTGGGCATGCTTACCTTCGGACGATCGGCGTCGCCAGTGCGACGATGTGTACCGGAAAGCCTAACGCAGGCCCGCTCCGCCACCTCACCAGGAGACGTCACCGATGGACGACCGCAGCGCTCCTCCGCGGGCACGATCGGCGTGGCGCTTCGGTGTGCCCGCCGTGTGCGTGGCCGCCGGACTGCTGCTCGGGGCGACCCACAGTGTCTCCGGCGGCGATGAGATCCGGCGCAGCGACGCGCCCCGGCTGGTCGATCTGGTCCGCGAGACGCAACAGTCCGTCGATCGGTTGACCGCCGAGCGCGACGCCATGGTCAGCGAGATCGACAACCACCACGGCGATTCACCCGGCACCGACGCGGCGCTGGCGGCGATCACCCGTCGCGCTGACGTCCTGGCCTCGCAGGTGGGCCTGACACCGCTGCGCGGTCCCGGCCTGGTGGTGACGCTCAACGACGCTCAGCGCGACGCGCAGGGACGCTTCCCGCGCGACGCCTCCCCCGACGACCTGGTCGTCCACCAGCAGGACATCGAAGCCGTCCTCAACGCCCTGTGGAGCGCAGGCGCCGAAGGCATCCAGATGCAGGACCAGAGGATCATCGCGACCTCGGCGCCACGCTGCGTGGGGAACACGCTGCTGCTCAACGGGCGCACCTACAGCCCGCCGTACGTCATCTCCGCGATCGGCGACGCGGCCGCCATGCAGGAGGCGCTGTCGGAGGCGCCGATGGTGTCGCTCTACAAGCAGTACGCGGTGCGCTTCGAACTCGGCTACACCGAGGAGCCGCGCGAGGTCGACCTGGCCGGGTACGGGCCGCCCGTCCGGATGAAGTTCGCTCAGCCCATCGGTCCACTCGGCTATTAGCGAATCGGGCGCGCCAGCACCCTGTCAGCGGCGTGGAAACGCGCCGGATTCGCCTGGCGGTAGCCTGTTCCGATGCAGGTCTTGGTCGTCGACAACTACGACAGCTTCGTGTTCAACCTGGTCCAGTACCTGGGCCAGCTCGGTGTGGACGCGACGGTCTGGCGTAACGACGACGACGGGACTGGCCACCGAGGCCGACGTCGCCCGCGCGGCCGAGGAGTTCGACGGTGTCCTTCTCAGCCCAGGGCCCGGCACCCCGGAACGGGCCGGCGCCTCCATCCCGCTGGTGCACGCCTGCGCCGCCGCCGGGACTCCGCTGCTGGGCGTGTGCCTGGGACACCAGGCCATCGGGGTCGCGTTCGGGGGCACCGTCGACCGGGCACCCGAACTGCTGCACGGCAAGACGAGTACCGTGCACCACTCGAACACCGGTGTGCTGAAAGGTCTTCCGGACCCGTTCACCGCCACGCGGTATCACTCGCTGACGATCCTGCCGGAGACGGTTCCCGCGCAACTCGAGGTGATCGCCTGGACCTCTCGGGGCGAGCGAAGCGACGGGACAGATGACGCCGGCGTCATCATGGGTGTCCGCCATGTCGAACTGCCGATCCACGGTGTGCAGTTCCACCCCGAGTCGATCCTCACCGAGGGTGGGCACCGGATGCTGGCCAACTGGCTGGGCTACTGCGGGACGGCACCGGCCGAGGACCTCGTCCGTCAACTGGAGGACGAGGTCGCCGGAGCGGTGGCCGCCGCTACGACGCGAAGTTCAGCGTGACCCTGGCGCCGAAGGTCACGGCGGCGCCCGCCGCCGGGCTCTGGCTCACCACGGCGTTGGTGCGCTGACCGCTGTTCTGCACGTCGCCGCCCTTGTCCAGCACGCCTGTCCAGCCGAGCGCTCGCAGCCGCGGCTCGGCATCGGTCCAGAACATCCCGGTGAGGTCGGGCATCACGAACTGGTTGCCCCGCGACACCTGGATCTGAAGCACCGTGTCCTGCGGCACGATCTGGCCGGCAACGGGATCGGTGCCCATCACCTGGCCCGCCGGCGTGGTGCTGTCGACCTCGACCGGCACCGACTTGGTGAACCCGGAAGCCGAGAGGATCTGCTGACACACCTGGGCGGTCTGGCCGACACAGTCGGGTACCGCCGCTGTCGCCGGGCCGCTGCCCACAACGATCGTGATCTCGTTGGTGATCGCCGAGGTCTGGTTGGCCGGCGGCACCGTGGAGATCACCCGGTCCTTCTGTTCGGGCAAGGACGCCGACGTGGTCTGCCGGAAGCGGCCGAACCCCGCCTCGGTGAGCTCGCGCACCGCATCGGCGTAGCTGAGATTGGACACGTCCGGGACCTCGCGCCTGCTGGGGACCATCGGAGACGTTCACCTGGATGATCTTCGCCCGCGCCGACGGACGTGTTCGCGGGCGGATCGGTGCTGATGACGCGACCGGGCGGCACCTCGGAGTCCGCGTTTCGCTGCTCGGTGGTCTGGAAACCGAGGTTCTGCAGTGCGGCGATCGCGTCAGCGGAGGGCTGACCACTCACGTCGGGCACCTGGACGTCGCGGGTGGACCCACCGAACGTGTTGATCGCGATGGTGACCACGACGGTCAGCACCGCCAGGATCGCCACGGCCGCCAGCCACCGCGCCACAGACCCCCTGCGCTCGCGTTCTTGGTAGCGCGGTTGGTGACTCGACCGGGCCGATCCGTTCGGTGCGGTCGATGCGACGGCGTTGCCGACAAGAACGACGTCCGTTCGGCGTCGGTGAGGATCTTCGGGGCGTCCGGCGTCTCGCCGCTGTGCACCTTGACCAGATCGGTGCGCATTTCGGCCGCCGTCTGGTAGCGGTTTTCGGGATTCTTGGCCAGCGCCTTGAGCACGACCGCGTCCAGTTCGGGGGAGATGCCGCTGTGTCGCTCCGACGGCGGCACCGGGTCCTCCCGGACGTGCTGGTAGGCCACGGCGACGGCGGAGTCACCGACGAAAGGTGGCTCGCCGGTGAGCATTTCGTAGAGCACGCAGCCCAGCGAGTACACGTCCGAGCGGGCATCGACCTTCACGCCGCGGGCCTGCTCGGGGGACAGGTACTGTGCGGTGCCGATCACCGCGGCGGTCTGGGTGACCGGGTTCCCGGCGTCGGCCAGCGCGCGGGCGATGCCGAAGTCCATCACCTTCACCGCGCCGGCCTTGCTGATCATGATGTTGGCGGGCTTGACGTCGCGGTGGATGATGCCGTGCTGGTGGCTGAAGTTCAGGGCCTGGCAGGCATCGGCGATGACCTCGATGGCGCGCTGCGACGGCATCGGTCCCTCGGTGTGCACGATGTCGCGCAGCGTGACGCCGTCGACGTACTCCATCACGATGTAGGGCAGTGGTCCGGTCGGTGTGTCCGCCTCGCCCGTGTCGTAGACCGCGACGATCGCGGGGTGGTTCAGGGCGGCCGCGTTCTGTGCCTCGCGGCGGAAGCGTAGGTAGAAGCTCGGGTCGCGGGCCAGGTCGGCACGCAGCACCTTGATCGCGACGTCGCGGTGCAATCGCAGGTCGCGCGCCATGTGGACTTCGGACATTCCGCCGAAGCCCAGGATCTCGCCGACTTCGTAGCGGTCGGAAAGGTGCTGTGGGGTCGTCATCGCAGGTTCTGTTCCGAGGCGACAGGGTGCAGCGTCACCGTAAGGGGCGACGCGCTGTCGAGGAGGCGGGATACCCAATATCGGTCAGGTCCATGGCCACTCATTCCGGTAGGCGCCGCCGCAGGAGTCTCCGGCGCCGACGTCTGGGATGACGGCGTTTCGGTGACCGTGGGCGGTGCGGGGGTGCGGTCCTTGCGGTCCTGCGCGTTCAGCACGATCAGGATCGCGATGACGATGGCCAGCGCCCCGAGCACCCCGGCGGCCCACAACAGCGCCCGCTGACCCGACGAGAAGGTCCGTCGCGGGGGAGGAGCGGACCGGTGGTGGCTTCCGGTGGTGCGGGTGCGCGCCGCGGGAGCCGAAGCGCGACCGGTCAATTCGGCCCGGGCCTGGGTGGCTGACGGCACCGCGGTCGGCGCCGCACGCCCGATCGACGGTGTGGCGTTGGGCCTGGGGGGCCGGCGTCCGGCCCGGACCGCGGCGACCGCGTCGGCGAACGGTCCACCGGATCGGTAGCGCATGCCGGGGTTCTTGACGAGCGTGATCTCGATCAGTTCGCGCACGTTGGGCGGCAGGTCGGCGGGCAGCGGGGGAGGGTTCTCCTTGATGTGCTTCATCGCCACGGTCAGTGCACCGTCGCCGGTGAACGGCCGTTTGCCCGACACCGATTCGTAGCCGACCACACCCAGTGAGTACACGTCGCTGGCGGCGGTCGCGTCATGGCCGAGGGCCTGTTCGGGGGCGATGTACTGCGCGGTGCCCATCACCATGCCGGTCTGCGTGACGGGCGCGGCGTCGACGGCCTTGGCGATGCCGAAGTCGGTCAGCTTCACCTGACCGGTGGGGGTGATGAGGATGTTTCCCGGCTTGACGTCGCGGTGCACCAACCCCGCCGTGTGGGCGACCTGCAGCGCTCGGCCGGTCTGTTCGAGCATGTCCAGCGCGTGCCGCAACGACAGCCGCCCGGTCCGTTTGATCACCGAGTTCAGCGGCTCGCCGTTGACCAGTTCCATCACCAGGTAGGCGGTCCGGCCCTCGCCGTCGAGATCGGTCTCGCCGTAGTCGTACACCCCGGCGATGCCCGGATGGTTGAGCATCGCGACGGTGCGCGCCTCAGCGCGGAACCGCTCGACGAACTCCGCATCGGTCGAGTATTCGGCCTTGAGCACCTTGATGGCGACGCGGCGACCCAGCCGGGAGTCCACTCCCTCCCAGACCTGTCCCATGCCTCCGGTGGCGATCAGCCGTTGCAGCCGATAGCGACCGGACAGGGTCACCCCTACGCGGGGGCTCATTGCTCGCCTCGCTGCGCTCGTCTTCGCGAGCACATTGCTCGCCTTGCTGCGCTCGTCTTCGGGAAGCTCATGAAGCCTCCCGCAATGCTGCGGCGATGGTGGCGCGGCCGATGGGCGCCGCCACCGCGCCGCCCGTCGCCGAGAGGCGCTCGCCACCGTTCTCGACGAGCACCGCGACCGCGACCTTCGGCGCCTGTGCGGGCGCAAAAGCGATGTACCAGGCATGCGGGGGCGTGTTACGCGGATCCGTACCGTGCTCCGCAGTGCCGGTCTTGGATGCGATCTGCACGCCGGCGATGGCTCCCTTCTGCTGAGTCACCTGCTCGGCGGCGACCATCAAGTCCGTAAGTGTAGCTGCGACCTGCTCCGTCACCGCCCGCCGCTCTTCGCTGGGCGCCGTGGTGGCGAGGTTGGACAGGTCGGGCCCCTTCAGGCCGTCGACCAGATAGGGCCGCATCGTGACCCCCTTGTTCGCGACGGTCGCCGCGATCATGGCGTTCTGCAGCGGTGTCAGGGCCACGTCCTTCTGCCCGATGCTCGACATCCCCAGTGCCGCATTGTCGGAAATCGGGCCGACCGTGGATTCGACCACCTGCAACGGGATCGGCGGCGGGACGACATCGAGCCCGAACGCGCGCGCCGTGGAGCGCAGTCCGTCGGCGCCGGTGTCGATGCCCAGTTGGACGAACGCCGTGTTGCACGAGTTGGCGAACGCATAGCGCAGCGAGGCGGTCGGGCCACCGCCGCAGGGTGTTCCGCCGTAGTTCTCCAGGGTGGCGGTGCTGTCCGGCAGGGGAATCTCGGACTGCGCGGTCACCTGGGTGTCGGGGGTGGCTCCGGCCTGCAGCGCCGCGGCGGTGGTCAGGACCTTGAAGGTGGACCCGGGCGGGTAGGTCTCGGAGATCGCCCGGTTCAACAGCGGCGAGCCGGGATCGTCGCGCAGCTGCTGCCAGGCAGCCGACTGCTCGGCGAGGTCATGGGTGGCCAACAGGTTCGGATCGTAGGAAGGCGATGAGACCAGCGCCAGGACCTTGCCGGTCGACGGCTCCAGAGCCACCACCGCGCCCTTGCACGGCCCGTTGCAGCCCTGCTGCATCGCATCCCAGGCGGCCTGCTGCACCTGCGGGTTGATGGTGGTGGCGACATTGCCGCCCCGGGGGTCACGGCCGGTGAAGAAGTCGGCCAGCCGGCGACCGAACAGACGCGGGTCGGACCCGTTGAGGATGGAGTCCTCGGCGCGCTCCAGGCCCGAGCTCGAGTAGCTCAGCGAGTAGAAGCCGGTGACCGGGGCGTACGTCATCGGGTTGGGGTAGACGCGCAGGAACCGGAACCGGCCCTCCGTCGACACCGAGTAGGCCAGCAGCTGCCCGCCCGCCGAGATCTGGCCGCGCTGGCGGGAGTACTCGTCGAGCAGAACCCGCTGGTTGCGCGGATCCGAGCGAAGGCCGTCGGCGGTGAATACCTGGGTCAGGGTGGCGTTGGCGAGCAGCAGTACGACCAGGGCCATGATCATGACGGAGATGCGGCGCAGCGAGGTGTTCATACCTTCTCGATCACCTCGGTGCTGGCCGCCGCGATGGGTCCGGCCTGCAGCGGCGCCGCGACGAGTGGCCGGCGGGCGGAGTGCGAGATGCGGACCAGGATCGCCAGCAGCAGGTAATTGGCCACCAGCGACGACCCGCCGTAGGACATCCACGGGGTGGTCAGACCGGTCAGCGGGATCAGCTTGGTGACACCGCCCACCACGATGAACAGCTGGATCGCCAGGGTGGTGGCCAGGCCGGCGGCGAGCAGCTTGCCGAAGCTGTCGCGCACCGCGATCGCGGTCCGCAGCCCGCGGATGATCACGATGGTGTACAGCATGAGCACGGCGGACAGACCGACGAGCCCGAGCTCTTCGCCGATCGCAGCGACGATGAAGTCGGTGGACGCGGCGGGCACGGTGCCCGGCTGCCCGTTGCCCAGCCCGGTGCCGAAGATGCCTCCGGTGGCGAAGCTGAACAGCGACTGCACCATCTGATAGCCGGCGCCGTCGGGATCGGCGAACGGGTCGTTCCAGGTCTGCACCCGAATCCGGACGTGATCGAAAAGATAGTAGGCCGCAACGCTTCCCGCGGCGAACAGCGCAAGTCCGAGAACCACCCAGCTGAACCGTTCGGTGGCGATGTACACCATCACCAGGAACGACGCATACAGGAGCAGCGAGGTGCCGAGATCCTTCTCGAAGATCATCACGCCGATCGACGCGATCCAGGCCGCCAGCAGGGGGGCCAGGTCGCGCGGCCGCGGCAGATCCATACCCAGGACGTGCTTGCCTGCGCTGGTGAACAGGCTGCGCTTGGACACCAGCACGGCGGCGAAGAAGATCAGAAGCAGGATCTTGGAGAACTCTGCGGGCTGAATCGAGAAGCCCGGCAACTGAATCCAGATCTTGGCGCCGTTCTGCTCGGACATCGAGCGCGGCAGAAGCGCCGGGATCGCCAGCAGGATCAGGCCGGTCAGCCCGCACACGTAGCCGTACCGGGACAGCATGCCGGTGATCGCGCAGGAAGATCACGACGACGGAGAACCCGAGAACCCCGACCAGAGTCCACAGCATCTGTTGATTCGCGGTGCCACCCAACCCCTGCGAGGTGTTCCCACCCTCGGCGATGTCGAGGCGGTGAATCATCACCAGCCCCAAGCCATTCAGTAGCGCGACCACGGGCAGCAGCAGCGGATCGGCGTAGGTCGCGAACCGCCGGACCGCCAGGTGCGCGCCGGTGAACAGCGCCAGATAGGCGACGGTGTACTGCGCCAGATCCCAGCGCAGGCCCTGTTCCTGGTTGGCCTCCACGAGCAGCAGCGCCACGGTGGTGATCAACGCGGCGAAGCCGAGCAGGAACAGCTCGGCGTTGCGGCGGTTCGGCAGCGGAGGCGTCACCGCGACGGGAGCTTGCGGCTGCGTCGTCATGTCTGCACTCCCGCTCGTCTTCGGGTCGTCATGACACTTCCCGGCAATTCGTTCCCGGCTCAGGTGGTGGGGGCGGCAGCGCGGTCACGGTCGGCGGCGGCGTTGTTGGGACGGTGCGGGACCGGGGGCGGGCGGGGAGCTGGCGACGGTCCGGGGGGTCTCTGGCGCAGGAGCCGGGGCACTGGTGCGTGGATCACCGCTCGGCCCTGTGGTTCTCGGTGCGGCGGAGGCGGACGTCGGCGGGGGCGGCGGGCGGTGGTCGCGGTGGATGTCGTCGTGGGGGCTGCGTGGTGCGCAGACCGGCAGCACCGAGCTGCGGGAGAGTTCCTCGATCTGGCTGATGGCGTCGTCGAGGGTGCCCGACGGCAGGCCGGCGATCACCTGTGCGCGTTCGGAGGGACGCATGTCGTCGACGCCGAGCAGGCGGCAGTCCAGATTGTCGCGGGACTGGTCTGCGCTGATGAGGGAGAGTTCGTTGCGGGCGTTCAGACATCCGAGGAGATAGGGCTCCTGCAGGGAGACTCCGAGAAAGGAGCCCTGAACACCCCGCATGATCGAGACGGTGCCGTCGTGTTCGCTCACGTAATAGTTGTTGCGCACGATCTCGCGTCCGACGGCCAGGCCTGCAAGCACCACCAGAAGCAGCACTGCGGCGGCGATGAAACATGCGACGCCGCGACCGGGGTCGCGGCGGCGGCTCTTCGGGTTGCGGCACAATGCGTTTGGCGACGTTGCGCTTCGGATTGAACGCCGAGGCGCGACCTGCAGCGGTGTTCGGCGGGGCGCTCTGGTCGTCGTCGCCGGACACCGCGCCGGCGAGGATGGGTTGGGTCTGGCCGTAGTCGTAGTCGACGACGTCGGCCACCACCACCGTCACGTTGTCGGGTCCGCCGCCGCGCAAGGCCAATTCGATGAGCCGGTCCGCACTTTCGGCGACGTCGGCGATCTGCAGCGCCTCCAGGATGGTGTCGTGGCTGACCGGGTCGGATAGGCCGTCGGAGCACAGCAGGTAGCGGTCACCGGCGCGGGCCTCACGCATGATCAGCGTCGGCTCCACCTCGTGACCGGTCAGCGCGCGCATGATCAGCGATCGCTGCGGATGGCTGTGCGCCTCCTCGGCGGTGATGCGACCCTCGTCGACCAGCGTCTGGACGAACGTGTCGTCCTTGGTGATCTGGGTGAGCTCGCCGTCGCGCAACAGGTAGCCGCGGGAGTCGCCGATGTGCACCAGACCAAGTCGGTTGCCCGCGAACAGGATTGCCGTCAGCGTGGTGCCCATGCCCTCGAGCTCGGGGTCGGCCTCCACGTGCTCGGCGATCGCCGAGTTGCCCTCGCGGACCGCGGCGTCGAGCTTGCTGAGCAGGTCGCCGCCCGGCTCGTCGTCGTCGAGGTGGGCCAGGGCGGCGATCACCAGCTGGGAGGCCACCTCGCCGGCGGCGTGGCCGCCCATGCCGTCGGCGAGCGCCAGCAAACGCGCGCCGGCGTAGACGGAATCCTCGTTGTTGGCGCGCACCAACCCGCGGTCGCTGCGCGCCGCGTATCGAAGTACCAATGTCACGGGCGCAGCTCGATCACCGTCTTGCCGATTCGCACCGGCGGTGCCCATCGGAACTCGTACCGCTGTCGTCACCTTCGCCCTGTCGAGGTATGTACCGTTGGTCGATCCTAGGTCTTCTACATACCACTCCGGACCCCGTGGCGAGAGCCTGGCGTGGCGGGTCGAGGCGTAATCGTCGGTCAGCACCAGGGTGGAGTCATCGGCGCGGCCGATCAGCACCGGCTGGGTGCCCAGCGGGATGCGGGTACCGGTCAGCGCACCCTCGGTGACCACCAGCTGGCGGGGGACGTGTCTGCGGCCGCGGTTGGGCAGCAGCGACCCCCGTAGCGCCAGCCCGCGGCGGACCATCACCGCGCCGGTGGGCGCATAGATATCGGTGCGCAGGATGCGCAGCACGGACCAGATGAACAACCACAACAGCAGCAGGAAACCGACACGGGTCAGCTGCAGTACCAGCCCCTGCATCTGACGTCCTCTCCGTCCCCGCAATACTCCTCGCGCAAGCGCTCGTCGGCGTCCTTTCGGCACCGTCACCATACTTGGGTGTCGATCGGCGTGAGGGTCGAGCGCACCGCTTTCCCGAGCGGTCGACCCTCAGTGAACGCGGACGATGATCTCGGAGTGTCCCAGCCGGATGACGTCGCCGTCGGCCAGCTGCCACTCCTGCACCGGCGCATTGTTCACCGTCGTGCCGTTGGTGGAGTTGAGGTCTGACAATAGCGCGACCTGCCCGTCCCAGCGGATCTCCAGATGCCTGCGAGACACACCCGTGTCGGGCAGCCGGAACTGGGCGTCCTGCCCGCGACCGATCACGTTGGCGCCCTCGCGCAGCTGGTAGGTGCGGCCGCTGCCGTCGTCGAGCTGCAGGGTGACCGTCGAACCGGCCGACGGGTAGTCGCCCTGGCCGGCGCCATAGCCGGGGGCGCCGTATCCGCCGGCACCGTAACCCGCTGGCTCGGCGTAGCCCTGATCGGCATACCCGGGCCGACCGGCCGGCGCCTCGCCGTAGCGCCCGTAGTCGGGCTGAGCGTAATCCTGCCGACCGTAGGGCTGGCCGCCTTGCGAGCCGTAACCTCCCTGATCCGGATAGCCGCCGTGCTCGGGGTAGCCGCCCTGGTCCGGGTACGACGGGCGACCCGGAGGCGGGTAGCCGCCTTCTTCCGGCCTGCCCGGCGGACGGCCATAGTCGTAGTCATTGGCGGGGGCTGCCGGAGGGGCGCCGTAGCCGGGCTGGCCACCGGGAGGAGGTGGCCGTAGCCCGCCGGTGCCTGCCGGTAGCCCTGGTCCGGGTAGCCGCCCGGCGGCGGGCCGTAACCCGCGGGTGGGCGCTGTTCATAGGACGGCGGCGGGTAGCCGCCCTGCTCGGGGTAGCCGGCCTGCTCGGGGTAGCCGCCCTGGTCCGGGTAGCCACCACGGGGCGGATAGTTGGGCTCGCCCTGCGGCGGGTAGCCGCCCTGCTCAGCCGGCGGGTAAGGGCCGCGCGGGTCCTCGGGGCGGTTATAGCGCTCGTCG
Organism: uncultured Actinomycetota bacterium; assembly: GCA_963771335.1. Taxonomy (GTDB): domain Bacteria; phylum Actinomycetota; class Actinomycetes; order Mycobacteriales; family Mycobacteriaceae; genus Mycobacterium. Next base: position 89,257 of record CAVYTD010000017.1, read on the forward strand.
TAGTACTCGTCGCCGGGCCGACCCTGTCCCTGCCCGCGGTAGCTCGGATTGTCGGTCATCGGTACTCCTGGTTCTGCGTTGGACGAGAGTTCTCGAGGTGGTGGGGCGGGTTCGCCTGTGGTCGTGTCGGGGTTGACCGCGCCACGCGCGCGAAACTGTCCGGTGTGCAGGGTGGGTGACTGCTCGAATCTGACGACCACATCACCATACGTTTGCCACCCCTGCTCATGGATGTATCCCTCCAAGTGCTTGGCGAACGTGGTCGAGGTGATGTCCGGGTCGGCACTCACCTTGCGGTAGTCAGGCACACTGAGGGTAATGATGTAGTCGTTCGGCGCCAAAATTCGTCCGCCGTGGATTTCCTGCGCACCGGCGTCCGCCTCGCGGCGGAGTAGGGACTCCACCTCCTGCGGCACGATCGATCCACCGAAAACCCTGGCGAAGGTGTCGCCGACGGTGTCCTCGAGTTTGCGCTCGAAGCGGTCGACGAACCCCATGTACCTGACCGCCTCCCTCGATGATGTCCTGCCGTGCTGATCACACGGCGACGCCGCCAGCGTGTCGGCTGGCAGCGATGCTTGTATGCATGGTATCGGCCATGCCTGGCAGTGCGGGACCAACAGAATTCTGAGAAATGCATCGCGGCTGGTCACAGTCTTGCGGGAGCCGGTTTTGGCGAACGCGGGGTCCGCCGGTACGTTTGGAAAGAGGGGTTACCTGCGTGATAGGCTCCCTCGGTCATTCGGGCGAGTGGCGGAATGGCAGACGCGCTGGCTTCAGGTGCCAGTGTCCTTCGGGACGTGGGGGTTCAAGTCCCCCTTCGCCCACCACCACGAGCGGTTTTACGAGCCGCAGGCATGAAGGTCACGAACCCGAAAGGGTTCGTGACCTTTGTGTAGGGCGGCCCCTTCAGGGCACCGTCTGGCCGCACACGGCTTGTTAAGTGCGTCACGACGGCCGCAGCGCCGGGCAACTTGTCGACCGTCACTGCTGCGCAGACCTCCGTCGGGCGCGTGAGCTACGCAGGTTGGCACGGTTGCCGCAGGTCTTCACGTCGTGCCAGATGCCGCTGCAGTTGCGCGAATAGTCGTAGAACGCCGAGCCACACGCGGCTTCCCGGCAGCACTTGAGCCGCCGCCACGTCGACGAATGCTGGCTGAGCAGTACCTCGGTCCAGGCGGCGGAGGCGAGCCAGTGCGCACCGTGGCCCCGCGGCAGCAGTTGCAGCTGACCCGAGTCGCTCAACCCGAAGCCGGCCGTCACGTCGGGCAGTGCCTCGCCGGGGGCCCGCTCATCGACGACCAGAGCGCGCAGCGAAGCGCGCAATGATCGCAGTCGTCCGGCATCCCGGTCGGTCAGCACCATCGCCGGCGCGGGTATGCCCGACACCTCCGACCATGCTGCCGCCGCTTCGGCGGCCCAGGCCGACGCGGCGCAGCCTGCGGTGAGCAGGTCGGGGCCATAGTCGCCGATCGCCCGGGTGTTGAGTAAGTCCTGGACGAGCGCCAACCCCGACGGCGCGCTCCGAAGACGATAGCGGGTGGTGGCAGGCCACAAGGGTGACATAGGTAAACAGTACTTGACTATGTCTGCGTTCGGGTCTAGACCTGACATGAGCAAAGTGAATCCCCTGACGTCAAAGGAAGTTCGACATGGTTGATGTGCACGGATCAGTCGCGGTAGTGACCGGCGGCCAGCGCGGCCTCGGCAAGGCCATCGTCGACGAGCTCCTCCGCCGTGGCGCGGCCAAGGTGTATGCCACCGCACGGGCGCCTAAGCCCAGCGGCGACCCGCGGGTGGTCAGCGTCGCACTCGACGTCACCGATCCGGACTCGGTCGCCGCGCTCGCTGAAGCGGCATCCGACGCCCAGATCGTCGTCAACAACGCAGGCGCGGTGTCGGGCCCGTCGCTGCTGCATGAGGATTTCGCGCAGATCCGGGCCGTGTTCGAGACGAACTACTTCGGTGCGCTGTCCGTCGCCCGGGCGTTCGCGCCCGTGCTGGCGGCCAACGGGGGCGGCGCACTCGTCGACATCGCCTCGGTGTTGTCCTGGCTGAGCGGATCGGGCGCCTACGGCGACAGCAAGGCGGCGCTGTGGTCGGCGACCAACTCGCTGCGGCAGGAGCTCGCGCCACAGCACACGCTGGTGGTCGGCGCACATCTGGGCTACACCGACACCGACATGGTGGCCGATGTCGATGCTCCGAAGAACGACCCCCGCGACGTCGCCGCCGCGATCCTGGACGGCGTCGAGCGCAACCAGATGGAGGTGCTCGCCGATGAGCTGACCCGCGCGATCAGGGCCGGGCTGTCGGAGCCGATTCCGAATCCGCTGAGTACGCCTGCCGTCTGATCGCGAGGGCAGCGACGCCTGCCAGCAGTTGCCAGCCAATGATCGCGTAGATCGCGCCGCGCTCCCAGGCGCCGTCGCCGAAGGGCACCCGAGTGCTCGGCACGCTGCTGCACAGCAGCAGTCCGCCCGAGAACAGACCGGCGACGCCCAGCGCAACACTCGCAACGCCGCCGCGAAAGCGTCTGCGGCGCAACAGCACAACGCCGGCTGCTGAGGACTGCCAGATTGCCCGCGAGGATCGCGGCCGTCGCGCCGCCGACGTGCACCAGCGCGGAGCCTGCGGTGCCTCCGCTGGGAAAGAGGCCGACCGCGGTGGAACCGGCACCGTAGATCACGGCGAGACCGAGGAACGCAACAGATGCCGGGGCCGGGACGCGCAGCGGTGACCACCAAGGCCCCGGCGAGGGCGAAGGCGACGCCCTGCGCGATGAAGGCCCCGTTCATCCAGGCGGCCAGCGGTGAGTGAAGGGGCCTGCCCAAGTCACTGATGTAATTCGCTGAGTAGCTGTAGCCGGGCAGGTGCTTGGCCACAACGGCTTCCGTCACCAGATACCCCAGGCCCGCGACGATCCACAGTGCTGCGGCCACCCGCAGGATCGCCGGCCCTGTGGTGGTGCGCACGACGCCAGAGTGCCACGGGTGAGCTGCGGCGCTGCCCGCGACGGCGGGGGAGCTCGGCGCGTCGGGCAACATGCCGCGTCGCTGACACGTTGGTCTGATGGTCATGGCGGCCGACGCCGCATGACAGCTCGTCGAGACTTCGGTCCGTGACCCGACGGCGGTGGCTTCGAAGTCGTAGCGGCGACCATGAATGGCGCCGACCTTCCGTCGCTCGACGCCGCGCCCGCCAGGCCTGGCGGGCGGACTCACTCAGCGGCGCCGCAGGTGCTCCCCGATCTGGTCGCCGCCGTTAGTTTCCACCCGGACCGCGGCGGTGTCTTCGAACGGCCGAGCGATCGCCGGCGCGCACGGCATCGGTACCCTTGACGATGACGCCTCGGGCGTCGATAGTTTCTCGATTCCCCTGTGGTTGTGGAGCAGGGCCGCACCGCATCGGCGCGCGCACACTGCAGACCTTCGTCCCGGCCCCGCAAGCTGACTGGGTCGTCATCCGGAATTACCCTGAGACAGGTGACCAGCCAAGTCCCCGGCGGGGTGGTGCACAAGCTTCCTGCAGACCTGCACGCCGCGCTGGCGGGCAACTCCTCGGCTTTGGCCGCTTGGAAAGACATCACGCCGTTGGCGCGCAACGAGTTCATCTGCTGGGTCGAGGATGCCAAGCAGGAGAAGACCCGGGAGCGCCGTATCCGGCGGACCCAGGAAGAGCTCGAGGAGGGCATGCGCCGGCCCTGCTGCTGGCCGGGGTGCAAGCACCGCGAGCGCACCGGCAAGGAATAGCACTCGTTGCGGTAGCGCGGGGGGAACCTGGCCGAGGCCGCGGTAGTGGCCTTTCTTTCTCCGTCGACGCGTCCTACGTGACCTGAGCCAGGATCGACGTCGGCGGCGGCTGGATCTAAGGTGCACCCGATGAAGGTAGGACTGCATGCGTTGGGTATCGGCGCCGGAGCGCACCGCGACGTCATCGATCAGGTTGCCCTGGCCGCCGAACTCTGTGGGTTTGCCACCCTGTGGTCGGGTGAGCACGTCGTGATGGTGGACCAGCCGGGATCTCGCTACCCGTACTCCGACGACGGCCGCATCGCCGTGCCATCAGAAGCCGACTGGATCGACCCGATGATCGGGCTGAGCTTCGCTGCGGCGGCGACCTCATCCATCGGTATAGGGACCGGTGTTCTGCTTCTGCCGGAACACAATCCGGTACTGATCGCCAAGCAGGCGGCCACCCTGGACACGCTCAGCGGTGGGCGGTTCACCCTCGGGGTCGGCATCGGATGGTCACGGGAAGAATTCGATGCGTTGGGTGTGCCGTTTGCGCGGCGTGGCGCCCGCACCGCCGAGTATGTCGAGGCGATACGCACCCTCTGGCGTGACGACGTGGCATCGTTCGACGGCGAGTTCGTCAGGTTCGACTCCATCAGAGTCAACCCGAAACCCACACGTGCTCAATCGATTCCAATCATGGTTGGAGGAAATAGCGACGCCGCTCTGCGGCGCGTCGGACCTGGGGAGATGGCTGGGACGGCTTCAACCTCGACGGTCCGGGAGCAGTAGCTGAGCGGATGACCACCCTCCAGCGACTCTGCGTGGACATGGCCGCGACCGCAGCGAGCTGACGGTGGCCGTGGCGCTACGGGACCCGCAGCCGCACGACTTGGACCCCCTCGTCGACCTCGGGGTCGACGAACTCGTCATCGTCGAAGGCCCGCCGCCCGATCCTCGAGCCGCCGCCGACTGGGTGTCGGCGCTGGCGCACCGCTGGATGGCTACGGGGTCGTGAGCCAGCGACGGCAACGCTGCCGACCCGTCGCCGGAATTGCATTCCACGCGCACAACATCGAGTGGTGCCCGCATGGAATGCAATTCCGGCGGAAGTCAATCCGAGGCGACCCTGCGCACCGACAGGCACAGCAGCGCGGCCAGCCCGCACAGTCCGGCGGCGAGGTAGAACGCTAGGTCGTAGTCGCCGCGCAGGTCGCGGATCCATCCCGCTCCCGCGGCGGCCACCGCCGCGCCGAGCTGGTGAGCGGCGAAGACCCAGCCGAACACGATCGGAGCCTGCGCGCCGAAGTAGCCGCGGCACAACGCGATCGTCGGCGGCACCGTGGCCACCCAGTCCAGGCCGTAGAAGATGATGAACACCCACGTGCCCGGTTCGGCGTGCGGCGACAGCAGCGCAGGCAACAGCGACCAGCGAGATACCGCGGCCGGTGTAGTAGATGACCAGCAGCAGCGCGCGGGTCGACCCGATCGGTCAACCAGCCGGAGAACACCGTGCCCGCGACGTCGAGCACGCCGACGAGCGCCAACAGGCCGGCGGCGACCGTCGTCGGCATGCCGTGATCGTTGGCGGCGGGGATGAAGTGGGTGCCGATCAGCCCGTTGGTGGTCATCCCGCAGATCGCGAAGCTGCCCGCCAACAACCAGAACGCAGGCACCCGCGCACCCAACGAGCAGTCCGGAGAACGCCGCGGCGAAGCTGCTGCCCGGCGGCCGCGGCACCGGGCCGGTGTCGACCCCAGGCTCTTGGCCGTATCGTCCAAGACCCTTGTCCTGCGGCCAGTTTCGCATGAACAGCAGCACCGGCGGGATCACCGCCACGGCGGCCGCCGCGACCAACAGCGACGCCCACCGCCAGCCGTGATGGGTCGTCACCGCGGCCACAACGGGCAGGAAGATCAGCTGGCCAGTGGCGCTGGCCGCGGTCAGTACGCCGGTGACGATGCCGCGGTTCGCCTCGAACCAGCGGGTGGCGATCGTCGCGACGAAGCCCATCGAAATGGCGCCGGTGCCCGTGCCGACGAGCACACCCCACAGCAGCACCAGCTGCCAGCTCGCGGTCATCGTGACGCTCAGTGCGCTGCCTGCCGCGATCATGCCCAGCGCCGCCGTCAGGACCGGCCGGATGCCGAAGCGATCCATCAGCGCCGCGGCGAACGGAGCGGTCAGCCCGAACAGGGTCATGTTCACCGACATCGCAAGCCCAACGACGCCGTGCGACCAGCCGAACTCGTGATGCAGCGGGTTCATCATCACGCCGGGAACCGAGCGGAACCCGGCCGCCCCGAGGATCGCGACGAAGCTGACGGCGGCCACTACCCAGGCCCAGTGCAGGCGTGGGCGTCGATGGATGCGCGGAGAGGGCCGAGTAACGGTCACCGCTCGACTATCGCCGCATGCCCGCGCCAAGACTAGTGGCGATAATGCCGACATTCGTCAAAAACGTGCCATTATGGACGTTGTGTCGGCCAAACACCGTGTCGCCGTTCTGCTGCTGGACCCCGTTGTCGGGTTCGACGCCACGATTGCGCCGACGTTGTTCGGCGCGGCCACCGACGCCGACGGCGAGCCGCTCTACGACGTCGTGACGTGCGGGCTGACGACGGCGCCGGTCCCCGCGACCACCGGGTTTGCAATTGTCCCGCAGGCCGGCGCCGACGTGCTGGCCGCCGCGGACACCGTCGTCATCCCCGGTACGCGGTACCGGCCGGCCCGCATCGACGGGCGACTGGACGCCGATGTGGCGAACGCCCTTTCGACCATCCCCACGGGAGCGCGAAAGGTGTCTATCTGCACCGGCGCTTTCGTGCTGGCCGCCGCGGGACTGCTGGACGGTCGGCCGGCGACCACACATTGGCGTTATGCCGCCGACCTGCGCGCGCTCTACCCAGGGGTCTTGGTGGACGAGAACGTGCTGTTCGTCGACGACGGCGACGTACTGACCTCGGCCGGTCTGGCCGCGGGCATCGATCTGTGCCTGCACCTCATCCGCCTGGATCATGGCGCGCAGGTCACCAACGCGGTGGCCCGGTACTGCGTCGTCCCGCCGTGGCGCGAGGGCGGCCAAGCTCAGTTCATCGAAAGTCACGTGCCGACCGATGATTTCGCCTCGACGGCGGCGGCTCGGACCTGGGCGATGCAGAACCTGCAGGAGCCGCTGACCATCCGGCAGCTCGCCCAGCACGCGGGCATGAGCGCGCGCACATTCATCCGGAGGTTCCGCGAGGAGACCGGTCAGTCGCCGGGCGTGTGGGTGCGCAACCGGCGGATCGATCGTGCCCGTGCGTTGCTCGAGGGGCACGATCTGAGCGTTGACGAGGTGGCCCGGCAGTCCGGGCTCGGTTCGGGAGGCAATCTGCGCCATCACCTGCGCCGGGGCCTGGGTATGTCGCCGTCGAGCTACCGCAAGGTCTTCGCGGGGGAGTAACTACGGCAGGTGTGGGCGCCAGCGGTGAACTAGACGCATCTGGTGTCGAGCGCAGACTTTCGGGTATCAAGTCGGGGTGCGAATTACAGATCGAGCCGCGCTCGCAGCCGGGGCAGAGGCCGTCCGAGCGACCGCCGGCGCCTTGTTGGGCTGGCCGGGCGACCTGTTCAGCGCCGCCGGTGAAACCTTCGACGCCACCTTGACCATCGACGACGACGCCCGCGTGCCGGGTTCGGTCGCGTTGCTGCGGCCGGGCTCCACGCACCAGGCTGTCGTCCAGGTGGGGCCCGACCAACGGGACACCGCCGTCCGAAAGCTGTGCGTGAAGATCCCCGACGCTTACGGGTCTGGCCGCGATCAAGATTTCCTGATGGCGTCTTCCGGAGACGGGGCGCCGCTGCATCACGCCGTACTGCCGACCGACTCCGTCGCCTCGCTGTACTCGTCGCTGTGGCTCTACCTGGCCGGATGGCAGCCTGTTCTATTCGGTGTGCTTGCCTCCACGACCGGACGCGACCTGCGGTTCGGCATCGGAGATGAGCTGAGCTTCGCCATCAGCCCGCCGATAGGACAGTTCCGCAGGATCGCTGCGCTGACGTTGACCGGACCGCACGACGGCGCGGTCCGCTTCGCCGCCCGAAACAGTGGAGGCAGCATTTGGCCGCTGCCGCCGGTCAGCTTCTACTGAGCCTGGTCGTGCCTCCGACAACACCGATCACGCGGGGGACGACTCGGAGTAGCGCCGCGCTACTTCGACGCGCCCTCGGTGTCGTCGAAGAATGCCCAGTCTCCGTCGGTCTCGACCTCCATGCGCCAGCCCAGTTCTGAGTTGTCGGCTTTCTGGTCGACGAACCAGGCGTGGGCGTCCTCGGCGCTCTCAATGTCCTTGGTCTCGACGACGTCGCCCTTGGGGTCCAGTACGCGGTATGTAGCCATGTGGCGGATATGCCCGTTGCGCCGCAATCGAAACCGCTGGACTTATTCGCCGCGCCCCGTCCGCTTCTGTAGCTCGTCGATCAGGTCGGAGGCCTGCGCTTTCGTCACATCGTCCGGAGCCTGTTCACCGGCCTCCCGGGCCAGGGTGTGTAGGTAGCTGCGCTGTGGGCCGGTCATGGGCTCGTCTCCCGTGACCCATTGCGACGGGTCCTTCTCCGGGTTCTCGCGTGGCGCTTGCTTGATGTCTTCGCTCATGGCCGTGGAATGCCCATCGCAACTATGTTCGAAACCGGACGAGTCGACAACCCGGGTGACCGCCGCAGCAGCGACCTGAAAGTATCGGGAACGTGGCCAACAACGAACGCTCGAAGATCGTCATGTCCGACGACGAGATCGCCGAATTCATCGAACGCAGTCGCACCGCCACCATGGCCACCGTGCTGCCGAGCGGCCGGCCGCACCTGGTCGCGATGTGGTACGCCGTGCTCGACGGAGACATCTGGTTCGAGACGAAGGCCAAGTCGCAGAAGGCCGTCAACCTGCGCCGGGACCCGACCATCACCGTGATGATCGAGGACGGCCAGACTTACGACACGCTGCGTGGTGTGTCGATCGAGGGTCACGCGGAGATCATCGACGACCCCGACACCAACCTCCGCGTCGGAATCAGCGTGTGGGAGCGCTACACCGGGCCCTACTCCGAGGAGATGCGGCCCTTCGTCGACCAGATGATGAACAACCGCATCTGTGTGCGCGTCGTGCCGTCCCGGCTGCGCAGTTGGGATCACCGCAAGCTGGGGATGCCGGGCATGCCCCTGTCGGGCAGCACCGCGCAGTAGCTCAGCTGAGTGCTGCACGCGCGGCACGGCCCAAAAGCAGCAATGACCCTGCCGCAGAATGACATTCCATGACGGGATGCGAGTGGGAGCCGCCTGTCACTGCCACGTCAGAGATGTTGGCTTCGGCTCTCGGGAAGTCGCGTTTACATCACAGCGACCAAGAGAAACCAACGCGATTGCGAACCAGATCCGCGGACATCGCGGATAGCATCCTTGTCAAGTCCGAGTCAAGGACTCTCTGGTTGCGCGGGTTTAGCGCACGGGCTCGATTTGTTTCAAACCCGCTGGTGGCCTTCAGTTGACGAGCCGAAACTCGAGCCCCGCAATGTCAGACGATAGCCCTAGCGGCGCGCCAGGAGACGCTTGACGTCCGTCGTGACCGGGTCGACGGCGTCGGTGAACTCGGGGTGCTTCTCGACGAACCCGACGACCATCGGACAGACCGGGACGATCCGGAGCCCGGCAGCCCGGGTGGCGTCCAGTGCTTCCCGCACGAGAATGGTCGCCAGCCCGCGTCCGCCGAACTCCTCGTCGATCACGGTGTGCGGGAAGATGCGCCGGCCGTCATGATCGATGAACTCGGTGAAGCCGGCCGTCTGCCCGTCGACGGCGATGCTGAAGCGGTCCACTTCGGCGGTGACATCGGTGGGGGCGCCGGTTTTGTCGGTGGTCATGCCGTCATCTATACCCGGATCAGACCGCGGGGTTGGGCCGGGGCCGCAGGGTGGCGTTGGGCAGGGGCGGCGCGGGCAGCCGTGACACCGGGCCGCGGTACCCGTCAACGGCGCCGAACCGGGCGTCGTGGTTCTGCCACTGCTCGCGGTAGACCGCGATGTCGTCGTGGCTGCGGCCGACGAAGTTCCACCACATCACCAGCTGCTCACCGAACGGTGCGCCACCGAGCAGCACTGCCCGCGCCGGACCGTCGCCGCGATTGTCCAGATGAAGCCGGCTGTGACCCGGCCCCTGGTAGGCGAGGTCGGCGACCGCGAGCACCGAGCCGCAGGCCTCGACATCACCTTGGTCGAGCAGCACGCCGTGTTCGAAGGTTTCGTCAATCTCCAGTGTCAGCTCCGCGCCGGGGTCGAGGTCGAGTCTGAGCCCCGAGCAGCGGTGTGAACGTGTGCACCGGCGACCGGTCGCCGTCGAGCTCACCGAGGAATACCCGCACGGTGGCACCGCCCGCCGAATGGGGCCTCGGGGCGTAAGTGCGCGAAATCGCGGTCGGTGTCGCGGTGGGCATCGGGCAGGGCCACCCACAGCTGTACGCCGTGCAGCACTGTCGTATCGGCGGTCGACACCTCCGAATGGCAGATTCCCGCACCTGCGGTCATCAGGTTCAGCTCACCGGGGCGCACCATCGCATGCACGCCGGCGCTGTCGCGATGTTCCACCTCCCCGCTGAACAGCCAGCTCACCGTCTGCAGGCCGGTGTGCGGATGCGGGGGCACGTCCATCCCGGTGCCGCTACGGACGTCGTGTGGCCCGTAATGGTCGGCGAAGCACCACGCGCCGATCAGAGAGCGTTCTCGCTGGGGGAGGGTGCGTCGGACCCGGATCGCCCGCGGGCCGCCCAGGGGTACCTCACGCGGATGTAGAATGCCGGCGAATGGCGAAGCGACACAGTCGACTTCGGCGGGCGTGGCATCGGTGTTGCTCATGGGCTCACAGTAGTCTCCTCGACGTCAGACAGGACCATCGCGGACCGGATGACCTCCAGGTCGTGGTCGTCGATGCGGAAGACCCCAAAGCGGAACTTGTAGCCCCAGCGCGCCTTGTCCTCGACGAAGTCCAGCTGGTCGATGAGCGGCCGAATCGGTGTCTCGGCGCATTCCAGGAAATCGACGTTGCGCCGCCACGGCTGGAAGTCCGGCGACACCTCCACCTGATAGGGCTCGTCGTCGGCGACACGGCCGATCGCGGTGAAGGCCTGCAGCGGTGCGCCGTCGGGGTACACCGCCCGCGGGGAGTAGAAGATGATCCAGTCATCGCGCTCCATCTTGCGCAGCACGTGTGGCTTCCCGTGGTTGGCCTGGGTGAAGCGGCCCTCTACTCCACGTTCGACATGGTCACGGCTCACCGTGTTGATCCAGTTCGTCATGACCGCACGCTATGCCCGCACACCGACATTCCCTGCCAGGTGTGGAGGCGCCACAGGCGGGATGCCAGCACCGTGTTCGTCAGTGAGGCGATATCCTGTTCGTCGACGAGTTCGTGGTCGACCGCGGGCACTGGGTCCAGCCACCGGCGGGTGATCTCGCCATGGAAGGGATCGACCCGCATGCAGACGTCCGTGACGAGCATCCTGCATCGTGGGCCCATCCTTCCTGCCGGGTGAAATTTTGACGGCGAGCCATCAGGACCGCTTAGTTGCACAAACTACTTCAGCAATTTTGAAAGCAGTTAATCCCAACGCTTTAAGGTGATACAGCAACGCACACTGTGTTAGCTAGAAATGAGGCCTTCCGCATCTGAACGAAAAAGTCTTGACGGACAATGACTTTGGAAAACGCGATGCCGGCTCACTGCGGTCGGCCTGACTTTGACCAATCGCCGGCCCGCCCCGGTCTGGTGACGATCAGTGTTTGCCAGTCGCTGCCTTGATCCCAACGCCTGATCGGCGTCAAACTGCGGATTATTGCGCTATTGTTAGCGCATGACGGGCTCGCGCGATCTCATGTTCGGCCTCACAACAGCGGGCGGATCATTTGCTGCCGACGACCTCATGGCCACGCAGGAAAGCTCTTCTGCGTGCGCGCGGCGATGGCGACCGCGCTGCGCGGCAGTCCCACCATCTCACAGGACTGCGGGGCGCTGATGTGACTACCGAGTCATTTTGCGAAAAGTTCTTGCTGCCTGCCGATGTCGAGGAGGATCGGTGCCGCGCGGTCGAGCAGCTGTACCTGCTCGATACCCCTCCCGAGGAGCGCTTCGCGCAGATCACACGGATGGCAAGATCCGCGTTCGAGGTTCCGATGGCGGCGATATCGCTGCTCGATCGGGACCGACAATGGTTCAAACAGGTTGAGGGGCTCGAGGTGAGCCGTAGTGTGCCGCGCCCTCAAACAGTATGCGCCGCAACTATTCTTCGCGCATACGAGAATCCCGGGAGACGCAGGTTTAATCCTCGAAGACACCTGGGAATCCCCCTTCCGCACGCTGCCCGGGATCTGCGCCGACGGCGGAATCAGGTTCTATGCCGGATATCCGCTGTACGGACCGGGCGGGCACGCTGTCGGCACCTTCTGCATCTACGACACGAAGCCCCGGACGCTGAGTGACGCGCAGCGGGAGACCTTTGCCGAGCTTGCCGCCTGGGCTCAGCGAGAGTTACAGAGCACCGACGACGTCGAGCGCGCCGCAACCGTTCAGCGCCAACTACTTCCGCCTACGCTCGGTGACATGCCCGGCTACACCGTCAGCGCGTTGTGCTTGCCCGCATATGCCGTCGGCGGCGACTTCTACGACCACTATCCGGTACATGGTGGGATGATCTTCACTGTCGCCGATGTGATGGGTAAGGGCCTCGGCGCGGCGATACTGACAGCCGTCGTGCGCTCGGCGCTGCGCGGCGGGTCACGCGAAGTGGATTTTTCCGGCAGCGAATCCGATCTCACCGGTGCCGTCAAAGCCGCGTCCTTACAGATCCTCGACGACCTCAACAACACTCACAGCTTTGTGACGCTGTTTCACCTGAAGTTGACGACCGAAGACGGGTCGGTGCGATACGTAGACGCGGGACACGGATTCGCCGTCCTGGTTCGTCGCGACGGCACGGTGCAGCAGCTCAGCGGTAACGGCCTGCCCCTGGGGGTGCTCCCCGACGACGAGTGGATCACGCAGGACGCTAATCTCCAGCCCGGAGACAGCCTGGTGGTCGCCTCCGACGGCATGCTGGACCTGGTGGGCGACGGTGCGGATCTAGATGCAGCAATGAAATTCGTTGCACAACACGCTGATCCCGACAGACCTGTGTGCACAGGCGCGTGTACTGGCGTCGTCCAAGGCGACGTTGGACGACATCACCATCGTTGCCATCCGTCGCGACGTTCCACCGTGAGTCACCAATTGCCGGATACCCCGGACGGCACCAACCCGTCTCCCGTACTACGACTGCTGGCCTGCTGTTCTGGCTGCTTGTTCGACGTGATCATTCTCAGCGTGTGTTCCAGGCGGTGAACTACCGTGGCCAGCGATCGGAAGGTACGTAATGAGTCAATTTGACCAGCAAACAATGGAGTCCGGTGTCGTCGTAGTCACAACCGACCGGGCGGCTCAATATGACGTCGGCGCGGATGCTCCGCGAAGAACTGCACGCACTCATCGAGAATGGAGACACCCGCCTCGTCGTCGACCTCAGCGGGGTCGAATTCATCGATTCCTCGGGATTGGGTGCGTTGATCTCCGGCCTCAAGGCCGCGAGGAAAGCCGGGCGGAGATCTGCGCATCGCTGCGCCTAACCGCCAGGCCATCACGGTACTCGAGCTGACGAACCTGAACCGGGTGCTGCTGTTGCATCCGTCCGCGGAAGGCGCCTATCGATGACGGCGACGGATCCTGAACGGCACCGGGTCCTCGAAATCACCACCGGCCCAGAGACACTCGAGGACATCCACGGGCTCCTCGACGATCTGTGGTCAGCCCACGACATTCCGGAACTGGTGCGCATGCACACCGATCTCGCCGCCGGCGAGATCGGCGCCAACATCATCGAGCACGCCGGGGGCGGCAGCCCCGTGCGGCTGCGCATGGAGGTTCAGGTGCTGCCGGACGCTATCCACATCACTTCACCGATGACGGCCGTACCTGCGCGGGTGGACCTGATCGCAGACGGCCATGCCCGACGAGATGTCGGAGCGCGGCCGAGGGCTGGCCATCGCGCCCGCGTGCTCGACGAGCTCTCCTACCGCCGCGACAGCCACGGCAACCACTGGACATTGTTCCGTCGGCTGGAGCCCTGACACCGATGCGCTCGCGCCTGTGGCACGTGATGAAGTGAGCTGACCGTCGCCCGCATGCACCGCCCAATCAGCGTGCCGGCCCGCCGTACCCGCTGCGGCTTGGTCGTCGGCTCACTGATCGCCATCCTCGCCGGAGGCTGGCTCGCAATAGTGACGCAGCCGACAGCCCTGGTGACTACGGCGTGGTGGCCCGCCGCCGGGATCGCGCTCGGGCTGGGGATCCGGTTTCCGCGCAAGTACGTGTGGTTCCTCGCCCTCGCGGTCTGTTTGGTCGACCCTGCCGGTTTCGCTGTGGGCGGGACGACCGGCGCCGCTGGCCGTGGCGCTGTCGATCGGCGCCGGCATCGAGATGGCCATCGGGACACTGATCCTGCGGGGCCGCGACGATCGGCTGCCCACCCTGGCCTATCCCCGCGATATCGGTCGGTTGTTGGTGGCGGTCATCGACGGCGGCGATGGTCTACGACCTTTGGTCGGTCAGGGGCCGCGTTCGCTCTGGGAGACCGGGCGGGCGCGTGGACACGATTGGTCACTGCAGTGCCGAAGCATGCCGCGGGCATGCTGCTCCTGACGCCGCTTTTCATGCAACATCCACGCCGCCCGCGACAAGCGGGACCATTCGAGACGGCCACGCAAATCGCGGTAACCCTCACCGTCGCGGCACTCGTATTCGTGTTCAACCCGGGGGCTGAACGCAGCGTTCCTGACGTTCGTTCCGCTGGTCTGGGCGGCATTGCGGATGTCGACCCGGCTGATGCTCACGGAGATACTGGCGATTGCGGTGATCGCATCGTACGGAAGTCGCACAGGGGCTTGGGGCCGTTCTCCTTTGTAACATGTGACCCCGAAGACCGGCAGCATCCTTCTGCAGACCTACGAGCTCTCGATGGTGATCGTGTTCCTCACGCTCTCCCTTGCCGTGGGGCAGGTTCGGGAAACAGCGCAACAGCTGACGCCACAGCGAAGACGTGTTCCGCAGGATCTTCGATGGGTCGGTCGCAGGGAAGCTGATCGTCAGCCAGGACGCCGACGGTTGGATCGTCGAGCGAAGCAACGCCTCGGCGGCCGCGATCCTGCCAGGACTTGATGAGGGACAGACGCGACTGACGGCACTGATGGGCGAAAGCGCCAGCACTGCAGTATCGGAAAAGGCGGACGGCCTGGTCGACGGCCACGTAGTGCTGACTGTGACGACCAACGAGGAACGGATCCTCAACCTCAGCATCGTCCCGATCGACGACGATCGGGCGCACCCGTACCTTTGCGCTTCAGTTTCATGACATCACCGAGGCCGCCCGCGCACGTCGCCTCGACCAAGAGGAACTTCAGCGGGCGGGTGATATGCAGCGTGGCCTGCTGCCCGCGCGAATTCCGGATGTTTCCAGGTTGGAGCTCGGGCGCCGTGTCGGTGCCGGCCAAGCAGGTCGGAGGAGACTTCTACGACCTCCGGTTCAAACCCCACGACGCGGTGGTGAGCCTCGGTGACGTGATGGGCAAGGGGATGGCCGCGGGCATGCTCGCGATGGCGACCCAAACCGCGTTGCGCACCAACGAGATCGCGATGAGCCCATCCTCTGCGATGGCACGTGCGGCCGGGTTTCTCGACGACGATCTGCAGCGCACACAGTGCATTCGTCACCTTGGCATACGTTCATGTGGACCTTGTCTCGGGGGACTATCAGTTCGCCGATGCGGGCCACGGACTGCATTTCATCCTGCGAGGGGCGGCGGAAAGCGTCGAGAATGTGGCGTCTGGGGACATGCCGATAGGGATCGGCGACGGGTGGCGTGAGAACCGCGGAACCTTGTATCCGGGCGATGCGTTGCTGTTGGTCAGCGATGGGGTGTTGGAGCTATGGGGAGGCAGCTTCGAAGCAGCTCCAGACGCCGTCGCCCGGTGCGCCCGGGAGAACCGCGGCGACCCCCAGGGACTGATCGACGCGCTCTGCGCGGGCGCGGTCGCGCTGAGCGATCGCGATGACGTGACCGCCGTCATGTTGCAGCGAAACTGCGCTGACGGGGATGCTCCCACCGCAATAGCCGTGGTTTAGGGCACCGAACACCGCTTATCAAGAGGTGTGTCACAAGCCATTCAGAGGTGGCGATCGTGCTGGACGAAGGGCGTTCGAATCGTATTCGCAGGCACTTCGACAACGAATTTCAAGGTCGAGAGGTCCGAATTCCCCGACGAAGAATTCGCTGTTCAAAAGCGTCCGGGAATACCTACTAAAGGCAGGGAGCGGCCAGGTGGGCGGAGGTCATATCGGGCAGGATCGTGCCCCCTAATCCGAGCCAATTCTTTCGGGCGATTCGGGCAACGACCACCCATAGGGGGCGCTCCAGCGGACTCGGGTTCCACCGCCGGGTGGTGTGGTGATCTGACACTTCCCGCCGGCGAGTTCGGCGCGCCGGTGCAGGTTTGCCAGCCCACTGCGCCGCTGATTGCCCGCGGGAATGCCGCAACCGTTGTCGACGATGTCGATGACGAGGTGGTCGGATACGGTCACCTCGATGTGCAGCGACGTCGCCCCCGAGTGCCGGACAGCGTTGCTGACCGCTTCCCTGGTGGCCGCTTCGCCCTGGCCCGACAGGGCGGCGCCGATCACCGCCAACGGTCCCGACATCTGCAGCGTGGTCTTTATCGGGCTGTCCGCGGTCAGCCCTGCCACGATGAGTTGCATCCGCTGCCGAAAATCGCCGGTGCGTTCCAAAGGCCGTTGCAGCCGGTAGATCGTCGCCCGGATGTCGTCGACGACGTCCTGCAGGTCATCGACGGTGCGGCGGAGTCGGTCGGTGACCATTGTCGGCGAGTAGGCGCGGGCGATGGTGCCCTGCAGGCTCATACCGGCGGCGAACAACTGCTGGATGACATGGTCGTGCAGATCGTGGGCGATGCGCTCGCGGTCGGCGCCGACGCTCAGCTCGCGCTCGGATTCCCGTGCCGCCGCCAGCGTCAACGCCAGGGTGGCGTGGTCGGCGAAGTCACCGAGCAGTTCGAGATAGCCATCGTCGAAGGGCTCGCCGTCCTTGGGCCGCGCCACGGCGATCACGCCGATGACGAGTCTGATTGGCGCGAAGCGACATCACGATCCCGGGGCGTTCGCCTTGCTCGCTGTACGCCTGGATCGGGTGCCGCAACGATTGGGTGATCTCCGCGGTACCGGACCGGAATACCGCGCCCGAGGTCGAGTACGCCATCGGCACCCGCTGGCCGAGGACCTCGGCGGCGTTCAGACCCGCCGCTGCCGTCACCACCAGCGTCTGGCCGTCCTCACCCGGTAGTACGGTGTCGGCGGGGACCAGCACGATCGCCTGTTCGGCATCGGTGAGCTCACAGGCGCGATTCACGATCAGTTGCAACGGCCGCACTGCCGGGGCGGGATCGGAGAGCAGTTCGGTGGTGATCTGGCGGCTGGCCGCCATGAATCTCGCCGCCGAGCGCTCACGTCGGAACATTTGGGCATGATCGACGGCGACTGCCGCCGCGGACGCCAGCGTGCGGGCGGCGCTAACGTCGGATTGCGTGAACGTGGGCTTTGATTGCGGATCGGTCAGATAGAGGCTGCCGAACACCACCCCCCGGATGGTGATCGGCACCCCTAGCAGGGCCCGCATCGGCGGGTGGTGCGCCGGAAAGCCGCCCGCGGCCCGATGCGCCGCCATATCCTCGACATTCAGTACCTGTCCCTCGCTGATCGGCACGTCGAGAAGTCCTGTGCCCGAACGCAGTTCACCGATCGATCGCACCGTGTCGGCATCCATTCCGGCGTGCAGGAGCGAGGTGAGGGTGCCGTCGGGCCCGCGGATGCCGATGGCGCCGTAGCGCGCCCAGGTCAGCGCCATCCCCGCGCTGATGATCCGGTGCAGCGTCGCGTCGAGGTCCGTTTCTCCCGACCCATCCACGATGGCATGACCAAGAGGGTGGTTCGCCATCCCAATGTGGAACAGCCGCAACGCTTCGTCGCGGGCGCGTTCGGCGGCAACGCGTACAGTCACGTCGACTATCTGAGCAACAAAGCCCATTACCTTGCCGTCGACGAAGTCGGGTATGTAGGCGATTTCGGTGTGTCGGGGTACGCCGTCGCGGTCGATGAGAGTGCGCTCGAATAACTGGTCTTCGCCGGCAAGCGCCCCTTCAGATGAAGGGAAGATTGAGTGCGTAGACGGTCTCCCCGTGTAGCTCACGTATATGGCGGCCACGGAGTTGCGCCGGTGTCTGCCCGAAATACTCGAAGAAGGCGGCGTTGGCGGTGACGTTGAATTCTTCGCGATCCCAGTAGCCAATCAACCCGGGAACGTGATCGATCGCGACCCGAAGTCGACGTGTCTCCTCGGCGGAAGTCAACAACTCACCACCTGGAACCATCGTCATATGAGCATAGATGACTTTGCTGTGCGAAAGTTCGAATAGTCGCTGCCGCGTCTTTTCGGCGCCCGTCGGTGTCGACGCCCACCTGACCGCGATGCTGAGGCGGCGGAACCGAAGGACCCGTGAGGGCGCCGGCCAGGCCCTGCCGTGGCCCGGCCGTTGCTCCGTCTTAGCCGGTCCGTGACCCCTGGTAGCGGTACGCGGCTTCGAATGCGTCGACTAGATGGAGCGGGAGCCGCCCGCGTGCGGAAACGACATGTCCGTTGCGGCGTCCCCAGTCGCGGATTACGTTGCCCGGGGTCGGATCCATATAGGGGCGGATGAGTCTGACCGCCCCAGACCCGCCTACGGTTTCCTCCACCAGACGGCCGGCCTGTGCCCACACCGTGAGTTCGGCGCGCAACTTCATGGCATTGTCAGACCGCAGATCGATCTCGTAGCTCACGCCGTCGAAGCTGAAAGTCACGGTCTCGTCGGCACAACTGCCGTCGATATCGTCGGTCAGATGCACGGTCACTGTCTTCGCCATGATCAGCTCGCCTTTCGTGAAGCCCGGAGCCTGCGGTGGAAGGTCATGCATACCTGACGAATTTGTTCGAAAACCGCTATCAAGGTTGAGACCTGTGAATTCCGACGCCGAATTCGACATTCGAGTTCGTCATGGCGAGAAGCCTACGAAATGCAGGGTGCGGGTCACGAGGTCAGAGGTCACCTCGTCGAGGGACTTATGGCCCTATCCGAACTCCGTCACCGGTACCACCGAGCATCGCACCTACGTGGGCAAGGTGTACTGCGCAGTCGTGCTGGAAAGCCACGGCGCCGGATTGAAAGAAGCCCACGCTGTGCACCGTGGTGGCCGAGCCTGCTGGCTCAGCGGTGGAGCCCGCAGACAGATCGCCCGGCAGCTACGCTGCCAGTACCCTAAGAATCGGTCAATGTGGTTGTGTCACAACAGCATTACCAGGACGTCTACCAGCCACGGACACTACTGCTCCGGCCACCAGAAATGCCGTCGCCACAGCGTGGCCCGGTGCCGACCGGTCGCGAACATCGCCGGACCCACCGACGACGAAGCCGGCGCCGGACCGGTCCGCCCAGCCGATGCTGTCGGTTCATTCGCCGCCCTCGACCCCGGTCGCCGCAGCCAGGCTGGGCATGAGAAGGCGACATCACGTCGACGTGGGAGCCCCGGTCTAGTCGTAGATCACGGCAAGTCCGCGGCGCTCAAGGTCCGCCAAGCCTTCTCGCATGGCGTGAAGTTGCTCGGGTGAGTGCCCCACCCAGTCCGTGATCTCGCCCACTATCTTTACGGGCTCCCTGGTGCGGTAAGAACGCGTCGGATTTCCAGGAAGCTTCTTGTCTGTCACGTTCGGGTCATCCTCCATTTTGCCTTCCGGCGCCACGACGTAGATGCGACCCGGGCCGTCCCCGAGAGCCAACTCAGCCCCCCACACGGCGGCATCCAGTGTTTGCGTCACATAAACGTGGTTCGAGCGGCGTCCTTCGCCGTAGTTCGCTTGGCGCCCGGGAACCAGCAGATCGCCCACCGAAAGGTCGGCCCGGGTGCCGTGGAGGAACGCACCCGACTCGTGGACTTCAAAGGGTTTCGTCACAACAAATCCCCATCCGATGTAGTTGGTCGAAAGATTGTGCAGCACGTCGGGGGTCTTGCCACAAGCCCCTCAGCCTGCCTTAAAGTGAGATTGGGAGTTGCCGAGTTGATTCGCCGGAATCGTCAGTCCCCCTACAACTCCAATACGAGGCGGAGTGCCGCGTCAACTCTGTGCATCTCGTCTGCGTTCAATTGCCCAGCACTTCATCCGAGGCGACTGCGATCGACCGCAGTGGTATGCAGCGAGCCCCCGGATCGTCCGTCCCTCTACCTCGATCTCCGGCCGGAAGGTCGCCTGTCTCGCCGAGCCGACGCAGGGCTAGACGACCCAATAAACCAAGGGTCGGGATGCGGACGCGATCCGCAGCGCGGGCCGGGGTGCGCGTGCGGAAGCGACAGCTGGTCTAGAAGAGTTGCGGCGTCTTCGGTGGCAGGTCGTCGAGGAATGCACTCACCAGCGGCACCAGTAACTCCGACTCCCCCGAAAGGCCGACGTGCGACATCGCCGGCAGAACCAGTAGGCGCGCGTGCGGAACCTGCTGCAACACCCCCGATGCCGCAGCGTCCTCATCGCCTCCACCGCGCAGCTTGAACATCTTCAGCGCATGTTCGGGCTTCACGCCGTCCGCATCACCGACTATGACCATCGTCTTCGCCGAGATCGACCGCATCTCGTCGTCGCTGATGTCCTGGTCGTTGCTGTTCAAGTCCTTCATCTTCTCGATGTAGGCGTCGAATGCCTCCGCGTCCGGCGTGTGGCGCTTGAAGGCTTTCTCGACGGGCGTACCAGCAAACGCTTCCGGCGTCAGGCCCGCAATCGCCTCGAACACCGGTGGGTACCAGCCGTCCCTACGGAACGTGGCCGCCATCGAGACCAATTTGCTGACCAGCGATGGATGACGGATAGCGAGCTGCAGCGCCACCCCGCCACCTTGGGAGTAACCCATCACGTCCGCGCGCGCCACCTCCAGGGCGCGCAGCAGCGCCGCGGCATCGTCAGCGAACTGTGGGTACGACATCGCCCGCGACGTATCCGGGGTGCGGCCGTGCCCTTGTTGATCGAACACGATCACGGTGCGCTTGGATGCGAACGCCGCCGCCCACGCTGTCATCGAATCGGTGGCCATGAACGCGCCGGGGATCAACAGCAACGGAGGTTTCGCCGTGCCGAGGCTGCCGCGCACCTCGTAATAGAGGCTGAGCCCGTTAATCGGTAGGTGCTCACCACGCGAAAGCAGCGTTCCCATTACTTCTCCTTCCAACTCGTATCGCTGTCGCTCACGGCCGGAGGATCTCGTCAGCCGTGCAGGAGCGCGTCGCCCGCCGGTGGACCTGGCCGAAAAGGTGCGACCTGTCACCTTGGCGCGCAGCCCACCGACTGGTTCCGCCCAAACAGACTCCCAGGGCGGGGGAAAGTCACCGTTCGCCGCGCGGAGACCCGGGCCCGACCAGAACTTCTCGTTCCGGCTTGGCCTCTGTCTGATCGCTCACAACGCACATGCTTCGCGACCACCGGGGAACTCTCCAACAAACAGGAGGTTGCCGATGACATTCAGACAATGCCCGCCGCAGCCAGCGGGCCCCAGCGACAACTCCAGAAGCGCTACCCCATCAGTCCTGCTGTACGACGGCGTGTGTGGCTTCTGCAACAGCGCGGTGAAGCTGATTCTCCGGCTGGATCGACACGGCACCCTGCAGTTCGCTGCCCTTGACAGCGAGGTCGCCAGAGGCGTGATGGCCCGCCATCCCTACCTCGCTGACGTGGACTCGGTGGTGTTCATCGAGCAGCTGGGCCAGTCCGATGAACGGGCAACGGTGAGGTCGGCTGCGGCGCTGCGAGTGGCCGACTATCTCGGCGGTCCGTGGCGAGCCCTGCTGGTTGCCGGCCTCATCCCGGAGTCCGCACGGGACTGGCTCTACGACGGTTTCGCCCGAGTCCGCTATCGGATCTTCGGGACCCATGACACGTGCCCCATCCCGGCGCCCGAGGTGCGCGCCCGCTTCCTGGCCTGAGGGGTACCCAGCCGCCCGCCCGTTCACTGGAAATCGAACTGCCGCGCGCCCCGGTCGTGCGAAGATCACGTTGGTCGCAACGTTCTCGCTCCCTGGAGATTCATGTTTCGTAGATTGGTCGCAGCTGCGGCAGCGATGCTCATTCTCGGTGCGTGTCCGTTCGCCCCGCAGGCCACCGCGGCCGATGGCGACCAGGTCATCCAACTCCAGGATGGGCAGCTGCGGTGCCTGGTCAGCGCGGATTACAAGGGTCGCGGCTACGCCATGACGGTCTGTGGACGAGCGGACGGGCGTGGTTTCGCTGCGTCACCCATGTCAACCGGAAAATACCCGGAGAGGCTGAATCTCGTCGTCATCCGAGGCACCGGTGAGACTTGGTGGGAAGCCGGAACGATTCCAGGTCCGGTAGCCGGAGACGTCGTGTTGAGCTTCGGCCAGACCTACGTCGCCAATGGTTGGACCATCACAACCAAGGACCATCGAACCGTGATCAAGAACGACGACAGCGGTCACGGGTTGATTGCGAACGAGTTCGACGTGCGCCAGTTCTGACTGTGACGCCGCAAGCGACCGCTACCCATGACCGACCGTCGCTGACTCTCGACCGTGAACCCACGCCGCGCCAGATCCTCGGTCAGCAGCGCGAATTCACGCCGAACCTGGTGAACAGGTGCGCGTGTGCCACTCGCTTGCCGATAACGGGCCGGTCCGAATCGGTGTGAGGTACTCCCAAGAGGGAGAGTTAGAGAAGAGCGCACGCACAGCCACTCGTGTGTGCTGCGCTGTGCGCTGTTCTGGATCTTGGACCCGTTGATCCACCCATTCGTCGTCCTCGCGGACGGCGCGGGTGCGTAGGCTGGCGAGGTCGGTTCCGGCGTCAGGCTCGGAATAGCCTACTGCACAGGTTAATTCGCCTGTGGCGATGGGCGGCAAGAATTCACGCTTGTTCGGGTCGGTACCGTGGCGCATGATCACCGACGTGGCCGTCAGGTCCGGTCCGGAGACGCCCCGTATTCGAACTCCCGCAGAAGCAGGTGCTGAGGGATGGCATCGAGACCGAGGCCCGGCGAGCCGCGTCGAGGCCGACATCGACGAGCGGTCAGCATAGCCGTTGCGGAAAGTTCGGGGACGGTGCCGGCAGTGCGCCTCTCGGCAAGTGGTCGCTCGTGGCGACTGTTGTGGTTGGTACCCGGGGCATGCCCGGCACCGTCAGGGGCTACAACTGCCCGGAGTCCGGGGTTATTCCGAAGGGCGAAGCGGCCCCAGCGTGCGCACATAGATACCAACGATTGGAATTCTCGATCCTGTGGGTACGAACACGAACAGTCAGCCGCGCCAGCAAACAAGGCTGCGAATGCCGATCTCCCGGCGGCCATCATCGTAGGTTCCGCTCACAGTCGCCTCACCGCGGCGGCCTTCCGCGAGATCGTCACCGCGGCCGACCACCTCCGTCGAGTGCTGGCGCAGCGAAGCTACGAATCGCATTCTCGCAAGGGCGAACTGATGACCGCTGCCGCACGAGCAAGGTAATGCATATGGCGAAATCACCGAGGCAAACAGCAAAGGGCCTGATGCCAAACCAGCGCGACGGAGACTCCCGCGCGCGCCGGGTGGCTCTCGGCTAGACAGTGGCATAGGGAACATTCTGTGCCATCTCGGCAGATACTCGATCGGCAGGATTTTGAGCAGCTTGCTTCTGGACAGTCGCGTTGGTCTGCCAGATCGATCTCGCCCATTGCGTCCGATCGAACGAATGCATGGTCTGGCGAGTCTCCCGTACTGCGGAGCAACGGGTCGTTAATGTCGTTGCCATGCGTCGTTTCCCGGCCGAGCGGTGTTGGCCTCGCCAGGCGATCGGCGACGTGTACGGCGTCCCAACGACACATGTCGCCAAGTGTTTTCGGCGCTTGAGCCGACCTCAAACACTGTTACGTCGGGCGGTGCCCGACTCGCAGGCGATGACGCATACAGCGGGATCGGTCGCAACGGCTCGCAGCTGCTGTCTCTTCATGTCATGAAATTGGTGCAACGCAGAATTCTGGGGGAGATCATGGCAACGCAACTCGGATACGAAGCGCTCGGACAATGGCACGACATCAGCTTGCTGCCTTTGACAGCCGCCAACAGTGGGCCCGTCCCCCGCGGGCTGCGCGGCAGGCGGGCGGTGGCCGCAGTGGCGGCGCCTTCTGCGCGCACTAATACTGACGCCGCTGCCATTTCGAATGTGGTCGCCAGTTCAAAGGTCCTGCAAACGCGCGTCGACGATCCGAGCAATCTGCGTGTCGTTCAGGGCCGGGTGCCTGTGCGACGCCCCGCCGCCAGCGAGCGGGCACGTCAGCCGTCGCCGATTTCCACCTACAACTCGATGACATTGGCAACTCAAACAGTGATCGCCGAGGGCCTACAGCGCAGCGATTTCACGGCGGCGACGAGGTTCGGCGCCAAGGTCATCGACGAAGGTTTCGACGGAAAGGTGCTGCTGTCCGTCGATACGGTGGAGCGGGTGTTTGCCCTCGTCGATCTTCTGATGAAGCGCGATGTGGGGTCGGCCACGCCGAACTTCATTCGCCGGGTCGCGCATCTTCGGCGCTCGGCGCCGCAGAAGGCGTGGTCTCACGCCAAGATCGGCGTCGGCGCGGCGTGGGCAATCACCCAGGGGCACAAGGATGTCAAGGTAGCGGTGCTCGACGAAGGCGTCGACACGTCTCATCGTGCGCTGAAAGCGGCGGTCGTGGCCGAGCAGGACTTCATCGGTGGCAACGGCGCTTCAGCAATGCCGACCGGGGACGATGCGCACGGCACCGCCTGCGCTGGAATCGTGCTCTCGCGCGACACGACATACCCGGGGATTGCGCCGAAATGTTCTCTGATTGCGGCCCGGATCGCGATGGACGACGGCACCGGCTCCTGGGTTTTCGACGATTTCGCCACCGCAAACGCGATTGACTGGGCGTGGCGGGAAGGCGCAGGGGTGCTGTCGAATTCGTGGGGCGGCGGCGCTCCCAGCAATGCGATCAGCCGTGCATTCGCCCGTGCACGAACCCAGGGACGCGGCGGCCTTGGTGCGGTCGTCGCGATCGCCGCCGGAAACGACCAGATGCCGATCGACTTTCCGGGCAATCTGCCCGGGTATGTGACCGTGGGCGCGTCGAATCCGGACGACCAGCGCAAGACACGCACTTCGTCCGACGGCGAGACGGGGTGGGGCTCCAATTTCGGGGCGACGATGACGCTGCTCGCGCCCGGTGTGTTCATCTGGACAACTGACATCGCCGGACCGGACGGCTACGGCATCACCGATTTCACCAAGACCTTCAATGGAACATCGTCGGCGACGCCTGCGGTGGCGGGGGCGGCGGCGTTGATGATCAGCGCAAATCCCGCCTTGAGCGGCGCTGCCATCCGCCAGATTCTGGGGAATACGGCGAAAAAGATAGAGGGCCAGACTGGCTGGACCGCCGAGCAGGGATGGGGCCGACTCGATGTTGCAAAGGCCGTGCGTCAGGCGCGGGTCGCCGGCACCGCCGGCCCGGCCACCGCCCTGACCACGCAGGCCGGCGGTAGGAAGGCGGCTACGAAGGCGGCTGTCGCGACATCCAGCGCCGAAAAGTCAGCAGCCAAAAAGGCGCCGGCCAAAAACGCGCCGGCCAATAGGACAGCGACCAAATAGGCGTGGGTCAAAGAGCTAGCCTGCCCACGAAGTCCCGGGCAGTCACCCCCGCGAGGATGTAGCCGCACAGCTGATGTATCCGCAGGTCAGCGTATTGTTCGGGACCCCTCGCGGCGGTCGTGTCGGCGCTATACTGCGGATATGAGCGAGTCGTATTACGTCGGCGGGCGCAAAGTCGAATTGGACCGCTCCGTGGATTACGTGGCCGTCGATCAAACGGCAGCCCAAAAGGCAGGACTTCAGGCTCAGGTCGACGCAGCCTGCGACGGAAGTCCACGCCAGGGCGGCGGGGTGGTTCTTGTGCCGCGCACCGCGCTTGATGAGAAGACGATCGCCAACCTGAGCGACGCGGGTGCTCTGCAGCCTGTGTATCGCCGCAAGAATGCGGTCATGGTCGCATTACCGGAGGTGCGCGTCGAGTTCGACACGGCAGAGCAGCGCCGCGCGGTCATGGACGTCCTTGCCGAAAGCGAGGCGCTGCCGCACAACGTTTCGCAGGACACCGAGGACTTCTTGACGGTTCGACCCCAATCGGGCAGCGGTGTCGATGCGTTAAAACTCGCCAACGACATTCACGAGCGCGGCAACGACGCGGACGCGTCGGTCCGCTTCATCCAGTTCGTCCCGAAGCCGTTGGCCAGTTTGCCGCGACGCCGTTAGTTAGTCGGCTCGTCGCTGTCGAACTGTTTGAACAAGCGCCTTCAACGCTCGTTGGTCGAACCTCGAGCGACAGCTATTGATGATCCGGCGCCGTGCCTTGCGCCTCGCTAGTTGTCAGAAACTTGGTGAAGGCGAACTGCCGAGCGGAGCGGTCTGGCTGTCGGACGGCAGAGCGTCAGGCGCTCTCGGCGTAGTAGACGCGACGTGCGCGGACCGGGTGGCCGTTGCGTTCGGCCAGTGACTTGAGTTGCCGCAGGGCAAACGTTCGGCCGCGACCGGCTTCGGGGACGTAGATGCCGGCCCACAGCCCTTCCGCGCGGGGCAGTTCGCATGCCTCGCGGGCGCACATCCAGCGGCGAGGGCATGCCCGGCAAATGGCCTTGGCCTCATCGTCAGCGGTGGTGGTCCACCGCTCGGGGTCCCTGGTGCACGCGCCGACCGGCGTCTCGTCGAACGGTATGGCATTCATCAATGTCGCTCCTCCGTGCGGTGGGCGGCTGGTGGCCGCGATGCTCCGAAAGGTAGCGGATAAACCGTAGCGATGCAACGTTTTCTGCAACGGAATTGTCGCACCGGTTGGGACGACAGCCCCACCCGACCAGCTGAAAATGCTGAATTAGTGTTCTTGAACTGCGACTTTGCGTCAGCACTAGCACGGCAGCGGCTAACGAAATGTCATGAGAACTATGTCGCGTCGTTGCGGTTCCGTGTGCCTGACGGTGTAGCTTTGACACGGAACCATCGCGGTTCGCCGAACTGAGCCGTCGCAGTGACCCGCTCGCTCGCTACGATGCTCGCGCCGATTCGACCACACTGCACGAGGACCCGGTACATGACCAACGCGGAGTCGATCAACGAATCGACCGAGGCTTTGGATCCCGGGATGGTCCGAGCGGGAGCAGTCGCGGCAGCCCGTCGGCGCGAACTCGACATCAGCCAACGCAGTCTGGCCGCCGACGGCATCATTAACGCCGGCGCGCTGATCGCCTTCGAAAAGGGCCGTAGCTGGCCAAGGGAACGCACCAGGGCAAAGCTCGAGGAAGTCCTGGGGTGGCCAGCCGGAACTATCACCAGGCTGCGCAAAGGCGAACCGGTACGCCACGTCGAATCCGTCGCGACGCCGACCGTCGCCGGCGGCGACGAAGTGTCGCTGATCGCGCAGGCGGTCGTCACCGCCGTCAACACGTTCAGCTCGACGGTCGCATCCCTGCCGCCCGTCCACGACCCCGCGTTCACACCCCGAGTGACGGCGATCCTGGGGGATCTGCGCCAGCTCGAAGCCGTCGCAGCGCGGGCAGTGCGGATCGGGCGGGTTACGCCGTCACTGATCAAGGCGCTGAGCACCGTCCGCAGCCTGTACGACGATCTGATGGTTCGGGCTGCCGGCGCACCGCACGCCACGCTGGGACAGCGGCTCTACGCCGCGCGCCGCGGCGCGAACCTCACGTTGCTCGAAACTGCCCAGGCCGCCGGTGTTTCCGAGCGAACCATCCAACAGGCCGAGGCCGGAGAACCGGTCTCCGGCGCCGACGCCGAGGCGATCGAGGAGTTCGTCGCCCAGATCGCCTG
Organism: uncultured Actinomycetota bacterium; assembly: GCA_963771335.1. Taxonomy (GTDB): domain Bacteria; phylum Actinomycetota; class Actinomycetes; order Mycobacteriales; family Mycobacteriaceae; genus Mycobacterium. The sequence goes on from CAVYTD010000017.1 coordinate 117,065, forward strand.
AGCGCGCCGCGTTCGGATTAAGGTGATTCTGCGGAAAGTGACTCGCCGAGCACGCGCCGCGTCATTACACAAGCACCCCGAGTGTATGCGCCGAATAGCCGCACCCCGCCGGCGACTATTGTCAAGCGCGACGCTAGTTCTGAAATGCACAGCAGGAGTGGGCCAAACACTGCGGTGGGTACTGGAATGCGCTTCGTTGGCGCACCCGCGAGATGGCAGGCGGCGGAGTCCAGTCGCCGCGAGGGAGGGAATGTCGATGCCGGGCTCGGGAACGTCGGTGGTCATGGTGCGGCGGGTTTCCCGAGTGTGGGGTGTGTACTCAGTGCCTGGGGACCCCGCCTACACGGAAATGGAAAGCTACACCACAACCAGAAGCCGCTGCGCCGGCTAACACGAGATTATTTGAGCTGTAGGAACAGGTTTGGATGTTGTGGTGTGCCGGGACATCAATGGGAAGTGATGTTTCGGGGAGCGAGGAAATGGTGCGAGGCGCATGACTGTGCCACTACGGGTGCAGGTTCAGCGGACTCCTCAACACCGGGAACTACTGGCCGGATGAGGAGCGATGGCCCGGGTCTGAGTTGAGGCCGTCCACGTGAGCACCGACCCCTTCCTTTGAGGGGTTGCTGTGGCACAGGCCCTTTACCCAGGAAGGATCGATCCCACCAGCGCGCCGTCTTCAGTGCCGTTCGCGCGACCGGTCGTCGTGCGTGGGGAAGTGCGCGGCCAGCGCAGCGCAGATCTCGAGGAACCGCCGGCGCGTAGACCGCGACATCTCGCGGGTCCCGTCGATGACACCGCCGGGGCGCAGGTGCCCGTCGAACGGAACCTCGATCAGGCGCTGACCCTGGCTCGAGAACTGTTGCGCGAGTATCGTCCTGGTGCGCTTGTCGGCGTGGCCGTCGGAGTCGTTCAGGACCACGATGGTGCGCTGCAGCAGCCCGGTCAGACCCCGGGCGGCCAGCCAGTCCAGTGTCTGCCCGGCCGCGGCCGCGCCGTCCACCCAGGGCGTGGATACCACGACCAGCGCATCCAGATCGCGCAGTACCTCCTGTGTGACGGGGGTGTCCATCGTCGAGCTGCAGTCGATGATCGAGATGGTGAAGTGACGGTCGAGGCGGGAGATCGCCTCGCGGTAGATCGCCGGATCGAGCACCCGGCGGCGGGCCGGCGTCGCTTCCCCCGCCAGTACGAACAGTCCGGCGGAGTTGTTGCCGACCCGGTTGCGGACGTCGGCGAACGTCTCCAGGTGCTGATCGCCGGCCAGCTCCCAGAACGAGCCCTGCGCCTTCGGATCGACCCGGCTGCCGAGCTTGCCGAATGCGGTGTCGGCGTCGACGGCGACGACCCGGTCGTCCTGACGCAGCTCGGCGAGCACCGATCCGATACAGGCGGACACCGTCGTCTTGCCTGCGCCGCCCTTGCCCATCACCCCGACCTTGAAGTGCCCCCGCAGCGGGCCACGGATCCTGGCCTCGAGCTCGGCGAGGCGACGTTCCTCGGGTGACGGTCCGAGGTTGACCATCCCGAAGGTGGCCTTGTACACGGCCAGCCGCCAGCCACGTCCGGGGGCGGGCTTGCGGGTGGGGACGAGGTCGCCGGCGCGGATGCGGTCGGCGTAGGAGCCGGGTTGCGGCGCCGCGGGGTAGCCCTCCGGGCCCGCAGGCGGCCGGTCGGGCCAGGGCGCGCCGCCGTGCTGCTGCGGTGGTGGCCCAGGATGACGTCTGGGCGGTGGCCACGACGGCGGGCGCGGCTGACCCCAGCCGTCGGGGCGGGGAGGTGCGGGCGGTGGCACGGCCACCGTCGGCGGTGCCACCGGTCGGGGCTGTTCGGGCACGGCCGCGAAGTTGGATTCCTCGGGTCCCGTCCACCCCTGTTCTTTCCGCAATGCATCGTCACGGTTGGTCACAACGTGTCTCCTCCGGATGCGATCCGTCGCCGGAACTCAGCCATTCATTTCCCACTCAGCATCCGCCAGGCTAGCTTGCCGATTTCGCGAGCAAACTGCTGCACAGGCGCTCCGGCGGGTCGACCGGGAGGTTACCGCGGTGGTGCCGCGGGCCCAGCGGCAGCGCCAGGTCGCGGTGGTGTCCCTGGTCGGCGCCGATCGGGGCGCGATTGCTGTTGTCGATTTGCCGGGGAGGCGAATAAACAGGCCATCGGTACATCAAGGATTGCTGGCTCTGACCTGGAGCAGCCCGCTTGCGGCCGCGGACCGGGCAGGATTCGTGCACAAGGAGGGGTTTCCCCGCTGGTACTCTGCCTTGGGGGGAGGGGTGTACACGGATGGGTGTGTTCGACGGGATTGATGATTTTGGCAAAGTCATCGGCGCCCTTGTCGACGGTCGCGGCGGGCCGCACGGGTCCACCGCGCAGACGCCGCCGTCCCCGCCGGGCACGCTGGGCCGACTGGGGAAGGCGATCAAGGGCGCGGCGGGCTCCGAGATCCTCGACGCGGGGCAATTGCTGATCGCCGGGATGCGCCTGACGACCGGCTGGGGTGACCCCGAACAGGGCGAGTCATTCGGGCAGGGCTCGGCGCGGTTCACCAATGTTGGCGAGACCGTGGGCTCCGCCTATCCCGGCGAGGACTGGCAGGGTGCGGGCGCCGACGCCTACTCGGTCGCCAACCGCCGCCAGGCCGGCAGCACCGCGGCGATGGCGGTGCTGGACCGCAGCGTGCAGACCGTCATTGCGCGCGAGGCCTACCAAGTCGCCTACAGCCGCGACAAGCTGGACGACCAGTCGAACTACCTGGGCGACCTGAGCTACACGACCTGGTCGATCGCTCTCATCCCCGGCGTCGGAAGGGCGATGAAGTCCGCCTTCGAGATGGCGGCGGTGCACTCCGCCCTGAGTCTCTGCAGCTTCGAGCTCCACCACCTGTCACAGGAGGCTGGTGAGAACGCCACTGAGCTGCGCGAGCTTGCCGGTGAATACGCGACTTTGACCCGGAAGGCTGCACCGCCCGACATCGATGACGAGCCGCCGCAGCCGCCGTCCGACGAACGACCGACCCCCGTGCCGCCCGAGCAGCGGGCACCCGGCCGACCCACGCCGAACGGTCGTCCAGGGTCGGCGCCGACACCGTCATCGGGTGCCGCGTCGCCCGGTTCGCCCGCCGCTGCCACTCCGACTCCCACTCCGGGCCCCGGCACCGAGGTCCGCGCCGAGGGACCGGCCGCGCCGGACACAGCGCCTGTAATGCCGGCCGACACCACGGCGGGGATGACAGCGGCGTTCGGGGCCGTGGGCGGGATCATCGGGTCGGTGGTCGCGCCGTTGGCCGCCGTGCTGACCGGGGTTGCCGGCGCGGCGGGTCAGTCGTTGTCCACGCTCGCCTCGGCAGGAGGAGCCGGTGAGACGCCGACCGATGAGGACGTCGAGCGCACCGGTGACCCCGAGGCCGACGACGAACCGGAAGATCGCGACGACGCGCCCGGCGCACCCGGTGCAGATGGTGGATCGGTTCCCGCGGAGGTCGTTGCGGAATCCGGACTGCCGCCGCCACCGGCGGATGAATCGGCGCCGGCACCTCCGCCAGCGCCGCCGGCCGCGACCAGACCACCGCAATAACCACCAGGAGATCAACCGCCCATGTCCCGCGAGTCACTGCAGGTCACCACGGCTCACCTACACGAACTGGCCGCCAAGCACGGCCGGGCAGCCGCCGAGATCACTTCGGCCACCGAAGTGGTGTCCGGGGTGGACAGCGGAATCCGCACATCGCACGGCGTCGTCGCGTGGTCCACCGCAGGCGCCGTCGAGGCGATCCAGCATGTCCGGCGTGAAGCCGGAAACGGCGTGGCCGCCGACTCGCACGCATTGAGCGACCATCTGACCGCCGCAGCCAGGCGCTACGAAGCCGCCGATCGCGCATCGGGAGCCCGGCTCGACAAGCAGATCCCGCTCAGTCCGATGTCGCCGGCTCCGCGGCTCCCGCGGTGATGGCCAGCCCGTTCTTCGGAGACGGCGAGCCCACCCACTACGACGACGTGGTGGGTGCCGAGGTCACCATCGACGGCATGCTGGTCATCGCCGACCGACTGCAGCTCGTCGACTTTCCGCTGGCGCTGGGCATCCGGCCCAACATCCCTTACGAAGAGCAGCGCAAGATCGTCTGGGACGCGGTCACCCGCGACTTGACCGCACAGGGGATTCTCACCGCTTTCGGCGACCCGCATCCCGAAGTGGCGGCGATGGTCGACGCCCTGAGCAGGCCCGACCGCACCCTCGACTGCCGCTGGTGGCGGCGTGACGTCGGCGGCAAGATGGTGCGGTTCGTGGTGTGCCGCAAGGGGGAACGTCATGTCGTCGCCGCGCGCGATGACGACATGCTGGTGTTGCAGCGGGTGGCTCCGCAGATCGGCCTCGCGGGCATGGTGAACGTGGTCATCGGCCACGCCGCCGCGGCGAACGTCGAACCGCTGACCGGCATCGCCGCGGGATTGGCCAAGGCCCGCACAGCTGAACAACTCGGGAAGTACGGCGTGCCCCCGTCGTCGGCCCGGATCTATGCGGAGGCGACGGGAAGGCCCGACAGCTGGGTGGAGATCACCGCCAACGAGCGGCACCCGGGGGGGACATATTCCCAGGCGGGAGTGGCGGCTGGTGTCCTTGATTCGACACACGGCAGAGTTGTGTCGATCCCGCGACGCGTCAACGGCCAGCTCTACGGCAGCTTCCTTCCGGGCACTCTCGAGAACCTTCAGCGTGCGCTGACCGGCCTGATGGAGTTCCTCCCGTCCGGTGTCTGGGTCGACCACAACGACGCGGTCGACCCGCTCGAGCCCGACGCGTCGTACCCGGGCGTGAGAAGGGCACACGGTGGCCAACCCTCCCCCCGGTGACCCCGAAGAGGGGACCCAGCACGATCTGGCGGCGTTGGACTTCAGCGCCGCCGGCGTCGACGCGGCCGAGACCGACCTCGGGGTGATCCTCGGCGAATACGCGCCAGCCGACCCCCCGCTGGAGACGCCGGAGCCGTTCGCGGACAACGACGCCGACGACCAAGCGATGCCGACATTCACCGTGACCAACCCGCCCGGGACCGTGACGGTGACGACGTTGATGGACGGCCGGGTGCAGCAGGTCGATCTGTCGCCGAAGGCGGCCACGCTGACCGAGACCGTCCTCGCCGAGGAAATCGTGGTCATCGCAGGCCTGGCCACCCAGGACGCCAGGTCGGCCCAGTACACGTTCATGCTGCACGGTATGCGAGAGCACGGCCACGACAACGTCGGCACCCGCGACTTCTTGAACCGCGATCTGGATCTGCCCACCCCGGAACAGGCGCAAGCCGCGCGCATCGCGCTGTTTACGACCCGCTACGCGGGTGAGGAATGACCGAACATCTGGAAAGCGTCTTTGGCACCGCGGTCGGCATCCTGCCCAGTTCGCCTGCACGGTCGCTGGAGATGTTCACCGAGATCACCAACCTCGACGAAACCGCCTGCGACGCTTGGGTAGGACGGATCCGGTGCGGCGACACCGATCGGGTGACGATGTTCCGGGCGTGGTACTCGCGGACGAACTTCGGGCAACTCGCCGGGGCGGCGGAGATCTCGATGAACAGTCTGGGCGCTCGGGTTGCGATCGGGGGCCAGTACGGCGACATCACCTATCCGGTGAACTCCCCGCTGGCCATCACCATGGGGTTCGCGGTCGCCGAGGCTGCCGAGGGCAATTACACCGACGCGATGGAGGCGCTCGACACGGCTCCCTCCGCGGGCGCTGAGCACCTCGTGTCCTGGGTCAACGCCGTCGTCTACGGTGCGGCGCAACGATGGACCGACGTGATCGGCCAGGTGCGGGGCGCCGGCTCCTGGCCGGACAAGTTCCTCGCGGCCGCGGCCGGAGTCGCCCACGGCGTCGCCGCGGCCAACCTCGGTCTGTTCACCGAGGCCGAACGCCGCCTGATGGAATCGAATTCGTCGCCTGCCGGCGAGGCGTGCGCTCCGGCGATCGCCTGGTTCCTGGCGATGACCCGCCGCGGCCAGGGCAACGAGGAAGCCGCGGTCGCACTGCTCGAATGGCTGCAAGCCACCCACCCCTCGCCGAAAGTCGCTGCCGCGCTACAAGCTCCGTTGCTCCGGCTGGAGACTACGACCGCGGAGCAGATCGCCGCGCGCCGCGACCCGTGGGATCCCGCCAGCGTCGAGGCAGACAACTCCGGCCGAGAGAGGCTGCTCGCCGACGCGCAATCCGAATTGGACCGCCAGATCGGGCTGACCCGGGTCAAGGAGCAGATCGAGCGCTATCGCGCGGCTACCCAGATGGCGAAGGTCCGCGCAGCCCGCGGGATGAAGGTCGCCCAGGCCTCCAAGCACATGATCTTCACCGGCCCGCCGGGTACCGGTAAGACGACCATCGCTCGGGTGGTCGCCAACATCCTGGCCGGACTCGGCGTCATCGCCGAGCCGAAACTCGTTGAGACGTCCCGTAAGGACTTCGTCGCCGAGTACGAAGGGCAGTCAGCGGTCAAGACCGCACGAACCATCGACCGGGCGATGGGCGGAGTGCTGTTCATCGACGAGGCGTACACGCTGGTGCAGGAACGTGACGGCCGCGCCGACCCGTTCGGCACCGAGGCCCTGGACATGCTGCTGGCGCGGATGGAGAACGACCGCGACCGGCTAGTGGTGATCATCGCAGGCTACCGCAACGACATCGACCGGCTGCTGGAAACCAACGACGGCCTGCGTTCGCGATTCTCGACCCGCATCGAATTCGACTCCTATTCCCCTGAAGAGATCGTGGATATCGCCGAAGTCCTTGCTGCTGGCAGCGATTCGAGCCTCAGCGACGAGGCGACCAAGCAGGTTCTGGATGCGGCGACCCTGCTGAGCCAAAGCACCGCGAGCGGTAAGCCGGCACTCGACGTCGCAGGCAACGGCAGGTACGCACGCCAGCTCGTGGAAGCCGGTGAGCAGACACGCGATATGCGCCTGGCCCGTTCCCAGGACATCGATTCCCTTGCGATGGAACAGCTCAGCGAGATCAGCGGGGAAGACATGGCAGCGGCGATCACGTCGGTGCACGGCCGAATGAACATAAGCGGGTAATCGATGGCGGGATTTCGGCTCACCACCAAGGTGCAGGTCAGCGGCTGGCGCTTCCTGCTGCGCCGTGTCGAGCACGCGATCGTGCGCCGCGACACCCGGATGTTCGACGATCCGCTGCAGTTCTACAGCCGCGCGGTCACCGCGGGCATCGTCATCGCGGTGCTCATCTGCCTAGGGGCGGCGCTGCTCGCCTACTTCAAACCGCTCGGAAAACGTGGTGGGGACAACCTTCTGGTCGACCGCACCACCAACCAGCTGTACGTCGTCCTTCCGGACAGCGGTCAGCTTCGACCCGTTTACAACCTCACATCGGCGCGGTTGATCCTCGGCAACAACGGCACTCCGGTGGCGGTCAAGTCCGCAGAGCTCGACCGAATGCCCAAGGGGCAGCCGCTCGGCATCCCGGGTGCTCCGTACGCCACCCCGGTGTCGGCGGCGCCCGAGTCGCAATGGACGCTGTGCGACACCGTCATCAAACCGGAAAGCGTTGCGCCGACGCTGGAAACGGCGGTGCTGATCACGCCGCTGACGACGGACTCTTCGGTCGGGGCGATGCGCCCCGACCAGGGCATGCTGATCACCTACAAGAACCAGGACTGGTTGGTCACCGACGCCGGGCGCCACGCCATCGACTTGTCCGACCGGGCCGTCACCTCGGCGGTGGGGATTCCCGTCACCGCACGGTCCACCCCGATTTCGGAGGGGTTGTTCAACGCGCTACCCGACGCAGGACCGTGGCGGCTGCCCGACATCCCGGGCGCCGGCGGCCCGAACTCGGTGGGACTGCCGCCGGAACTGGTGATCGGCTCGGTACTCACGACCGTCACCGACTCCGACGAGCAGCACTACACCGTGTTACCCAACGGAGTCGCGAAGGTCAACGACACCACCGCCGCGGCGCTGCGGGCCACGAACTCCTACGGGCTGGTCTCGCCGCCATCGGTGGAGCCAAGCGCCGTCTCCCGAGTTGTCGAGCAGGTATACAACTCGCCCCTGCCGGACACTGCCATGGATATTCCTCTGCGCCAGGAGATCCCGACGCTGTGCTGGGCATGGCAGCGCGAGCCCGGCGATCAGATCCCGAAGATGACGGTGATCGCCGGGCGACGGCTACCGCTGCCGGTCTCGGCGTTGAACACCGGGATCCGGCAGATCGGCGGTGACGCCACGGTGCACCCCAACGGCGGACAGTTCGTCCAGCTGCAGTCGCCCGATGCCCGATATGGCGAAAGCATGTATTACATCGACCCGCAAGGGGTGCGCTACGGACTGCCGGATGCCGACACCGCCTCGAAGTTGGGGCTGACCGTGCCGCGCACCGCGCCCTGGCAGGTGGTCAGCCTGCTCGTCGATGGTCCGGTGCTGTCGGAGGAAGCGGCGTTGGTCGAGCACGACACGCTGCCCGCGGACCCGAATCCCCGCAAGGTCGTTGCCGACCAGGCGGTTCCGGCCGGAGCGAGTAGCGGAGGCGGCGGATGACCACCCGGAAGTTCACCCCGACCATCAAGCGGGGGCCGCGCCTGACCCCCGGCGAGGTCAACGTGACCCCGCCGGAGGATCTCGGGATCGACATCCCACCCTCGGGCATGCAGAAGGCCCTGCCGTGGGTGCTGGGCGGCTGCATGCTCGGCATGATCGCGATCATGATCTTCAGTGGCGTACGCCAACTTTCGCCCTACATGCTGATGATGCCGCTGATGATGGTGATGGGCACGGTCGGTCTGGTGGCCAGCGGCGGCAGCGGTGGCAAGAAGGTGCCCGAGATCAACGCAGACCGCAAGGAGTACCTGCGCTACCTCGCGGGATTGCGCACCCGGGTCACGTCGTCGGCGGCGGCGCAGGTGATGTTCTTCAATTACCATGCACCGCATCCGCACGACCTGTTGTCGGTCGTCGGCACCCATCGGCAGTGGTCACGAGCCGCCAACGCCGACTTCTACGCGGCGACCAGGGTCGGCCTCGGGTCCGAACCCGCCGTCGACCGACTGCTGAAGCCGTCGGTCGGCGGTGATCTCGCGGGTCCCACGGGGGCACCGCAGCCGCATCTCGAACCGGTCAGCCACATGTGGGTGACCAAGTTCCTGCGCACCCACGGCCTGATCCACGATTGCCCGAAGCTGCTGCAGCTGCGGACATTTCCCACCATCGCCGTCGGCGGCGACCCCGACGGGGCGGCCGGGTTGCTCACCGCGATGATTTGTCACCTCGCGGTATTCCACCCGCCGGATCTGTTGCAGATCCGCGTCCTCGCCGACAATCCCGAGGACCCGGATTGGGCGTGGTTGAAGTGGTTACCGCACGTCCAGCACCAGTCGGACACCGACGCGGCAGGCGCGACCCGCCTGGTGTTCACCCGGGCCGACGGGCTCATCGACCTGACCGCCCGCGGTCCCCACACCGCCGACGCGACGCCGAACGGGCCCTACGTCGTCGTCGTCGATCTGACAGGAGGTGGCGCCGGCTTCCCGGTGGACGGCAGGTCGGGCGTCACGGTCATCACGCTGGGCAATCATCGTTCGTCCTACCGGATCCGCGTCGACGCCGACGGCACGGCCGACGACCGGTTGCCGAACCAGACGTTCCGACTGGTGGCCAGCCAAGTGGACAGGATGACGCCCGGGCAGGCCGAGCGGGTGGCGCGCAAGCTCGCAGGCTGGTCGATCACCGGGACGATCATCGACAAGAGCACCCGGGTCCAGAAGAAGGTCGCCACCGAGTGGCACGAGATCGTGGGCGCACAATCCGTCGAGGAGGTGACGCCCGCGCGCTGGCGGATGTTCACCGACACCGACCGCGATCGTCTCCGGATTCCATTCGGCCACGAACTCAAGACCGGCGACGTCATGCACCTCGACATCAAGGAGGGCGCGGAGTTCGGCGCCGGCCCGCACGGGATGCTCATCGGCACCACCGGCTCGGGAAAGTCGGAATTCCTTCGCACGCTGATCCTGTCGCTGGCCGCCACGCATCACCCCGACCAGATCAACCTGTTGCTCACAGATTTCAAGGGCGGTTCGACGTTCCTCGGTATGGAGAGGCTGCCGCACACCGCGGCGGTCGTCACCAACATGGAGGAAGAAGCCGAGCTGGTCAGTCGTATGGGTGAGGTGCTCACCGGTGAACTCGACCGCAGGCAATCGATCCTGCGCCAGGCCGGTATCCAGGTCGGTGCCGCCGGCGCGCTTTCCGGTGTGGCCGAATACGAGAGGCACCGCGAACGCGGAGCCGACCTGCCGCCGCTGCCAACACTTTTCGTCGTCGTCGACGAGTTCGCCGAGCTGCTGCAGAATCACCCTGATTTCATCCAGCTGTTCGACCGGATCTGCCGAGTCGGCAGATCACTGCGTGTGCACCTGCTGCTGGCCACGCAGTCGCTGAACACCGGCGGCACCCGCATCGACAAGCTGGAGCCCAACCTCACCTACCGGATCGCGTTACGTACCACCAGTTCCGCGGAGTCCAAGGCCGTCATCGGGACACCGGAGGCCCAATACATCTCGAACAAGGAAAGCGGTGTGGGCTTCCTGCGCGTCGGCATGGAGGACCCGGTGAAGTTCCAGAGCGTCTACACGGGCAACCCCCATGTGCGCACGGTGGTGGCGACCGGAGACGGAGACCTCACGCCGCGCACCCCCGCCGGCCGCAGCATGCTCATTCACCGCTTCACGGCGGCCCCGATCCTCGACGCGACGGTGACACCATGACCATCGAGCCCGAGCAGAAGGTGCTGCGCGAGGTCGTCCTCAACCAGCTCACCACCGGCGAGAACCACGCGTACCGAATGTGGTTGCCGCCGTTGGCCGATCCCACCCCCGTCAACGAACTCATCGCCCGCGACTACGACCGCCGCGCGCTTCGGATCGGTCTGGGCGTCATGGACGAGCCGCGCAGACACCGGCAGGAAGTGTGGGGCATCGACATCTCGACCGCGGCCGGCAACATCGCCGTCGGCGGCGCCCCGCAAACAGGCAAGTCGACGTTCCTGCAGACCCTCATCCTGGCGGCCGCCGCGTCGCATACCCCACGCCAGCTGCAGTTCTACTGCGTCGACATGGGCGGTGGCGGCCTGATGTACATCGAGGACCTGCCGCACGTCGGCGGCGTCGCCACCCGTGCTGAGCCCGACCGCGTCAACCGCGTGGTCGCCGAAGTGAAAGCCGTTCTGCGGCAGCGGGAGCAGACGTTCAAGCAGTTCCGGGTCGGCTCGATGGCCGACTACCGGCAGATGCGTGAGGATCCGAACAGTCCGGCATCGGCGGACCCGTTCGGTGACGTCTTCCTGGTCATCGACGGCTGGCCGGCGTTCTCCGCAGAGTTCACCGACCTCGAAGCCGTCGTTCAGGATCTCGCGGGACAGGGCCTGGCGTACGGCGTGCACACCGTGATCTCCACGCCGCGCTGGACCGAGCTGAAGGCCCGGGTGCGCGACTATCTCGGCACCAAGGTGGAGTTCCGGCTCGGCGACGTCAACGAGACACAGGTCGACCGCATCACCCGCGAGATCCCGCTGAACCGTCCCGGCCGTGCCATCTCGAGCGAGAGACACCACTTGATGATCGGGGTGCCACGGCTGGATGGGGTGCACAACGCCGAGGGCCTGGTGCCCGCGATCTCGGCCGCTGTCGAGGAGGTCGCCGCGCGACACACCGATGAGGCCCCGCGGGTGCGCGTGCTGCCCGACCGGATCCATCTGCATCAGCTGGACCCCGACCCACCCGGCCCGGAATCGGACTACCGCACCCGCTGGACCATCCCCGTCGGCGTGCGCGAGTCGGATCTGACCGTTGCGCACAACCACATGCACACCAGCCCACACCATCTGATCTTCGGCGCCGCCAAGTCGGGCAAGACCACCATCGCACACGCAATCGCCCGCGCGATCTGTGCCAGGAACAGCGCCGATCAGGTGCGGTTCATGGTCGCCGACTACCGGTCCGGTCTGCTCGAGGCGGTCCCCGATACGCATCTGCTCGCAGCCGGGGCGATCAACCGCAACCACACCACGCTCGAGGCGTCGATCAAGGCGTTGGCCATCAACCTGACCAAGCGGCTCCCGCCGGCCGAGCTGACCCCGTCGCAGCTGCGTGCACGGTCCTGGTGGACCGGACCGGACGTCGTCCTGCTGGTCGACGACTGGCACATGATCGTGGCGGCAGGCGGAATGATGTCGCCGATGGGCCCGCTGGCGCCGCTGCTGCCGGCGGCCGCTGACATCGGCTTACACATCGTCGTGAGTTGTCAGATGAGCCAGGCGCACCGGGCCACATTGGACAAGTTCGTCGGCGCCGCGTACGGGGCGGGGACGCCGACCATGTTCCTTTCCGGGGAGAAACAGGACTTCCCGTCGCGAGAGATCCTGGTCAAGAAGCGGCCACCTGGCCAGGCGTTTTATGTGACGCCAGACGGGAAGGAAGTCATCCAGGCGGCGTATGTGGATCCACCGGAAGAAGATGTGTTCGGAGCACCCTCTGGCGACGGCTAGTATTGATTTCGAGGACGTCTAGCAAAGGCATTGCGAACGGCGAGAGCAGTCGCACCGGGGAACCCTGAGCGCCCTCTCAGTTAATTTCTGCCGGTCGGAGGACGACCGAGTCCATCCATGTGTTTCAACACAGGCAAGGAGTACAGCAAATGCAACCATTAAGCCACAACGCAGGTGCTGCAGGGGTTGGCAGTGAGGTCGCCGCAAACGGCGCCCGTGGTCTGGCCACCGGAACTGCTGCCACCGCAGAGGTGAGCGCACTCGCTCCGGCGGGCGCGGACGAGATATCCGCCAGCGCGGCCGTCGTGTTCGCGTCGGAGGGTATCCAGACCCTCGGAATCAACGCACTGGCCCAGGAGGAGCTGACTCGTGCCGGTGCGACCGTCACGCAGATCGCAGCCACCTATCAGGCTGTCGATGGTGAAAACGGCGCGACGCTGGCATGAGACAGCTGATACGAGTCGACTGAGCGATGGCCGGCGTCGGTATACCCATCCCACCCATCTGGGGAGCTTTTCCTCCCGAGGTCAATACGTCGCGCCTGCAGGCCGGAGCCGGAGTTGCCCCGATGATGCAGGCCGCCGCGGGGTGGGAAGCGTTTGCGATCTCCCTGGAGACGCAGGCCGACGAGTTGGCCGCCAGCCTGGCGTCACTGGCGCAGATGTGGCAGGGCATGGGTAGCGAACGGGCAATCATGGCGTCGATGCCGATGGTCGTCTGGCTCAGGATGCTGTCGCTGCAGGCGCAAAAACGCGCTCTTCAGGCGTCCGCGCAGGCAACCGCCTGGTCGACGGCAGCGACGACGACGCCGCAGCTGCCGGAGATCGAGACGAACCACATCACGAATGCGGTGCTCAACGCGACGAACTTCCTCGGCGTCAACACGGTGCCGATCGGGCTCAACGAGGCCGACTACGTCCGGATGTGGGATCAGGCGGCTGCGGTGATGAGCGCATACGAGGCCGAGACGATGCTCAACTCCACGTTCGAGCCGGTGTCCCCGCCGAAGCCGATCGTGCTGCCTGGCGGCGCCGAGGCGGCGATGGCAATGGGCATGGCGAGCGCGGCCCCGATGATGGGCGGCGCCGCGGTGCGCGACGCGACGTTCGCCAAGGTCAGCGGTTTCGGCAAGTTCGAGGAGGCCAACCTGAAGGCAGGCCGGCTGGAGCAGGCAGCCAGCCAGGCCGCCAATCACGGCCGTTCACCGGCCGACCAGGCGCAGGCGCTTCAGCAGGACCCGTCGCAGGGGATGCAGCAGGGCTTGCAGATGGGAATGCAGATGGCTTCGCAGCTGGGTTCGACCCTCGGCCAGATGCCGCAGCAGCTGATGCAGGGGGTGACGCAGCCGTTCCAGCAGCTCACCCAACCGCTGCAGCAAGTCTCGTCGCTGTTCGGGCAGATGGGCGGAATCCCCAACGGCGACAAGGGCGCTCAGGTCGGCATGTTGGGCGCCACCCCGTTCTCCAACCACCCCGCGATCGGCGGCAGCGGGGCCGGGGCGGGTTCGGGCATGGTGCGGGCCGCGTCACTGCCGGGAGCCGGTGGGACATCCGCACGCACGCCGCTGATGTCCAATCTCGTGGGCAAGGAGCTGCAACCCACAATGAGCGCCGTGGCGGTCGGCGCGGGTGCCGCTGCAGGTGCTGCCGCGAGCGGGCTAGCACCCATCGGCGGCAGCGGATCCGGTGGCGGCCCGATGGGAATGCTGGGCCAGCGCGGCAAGAGCGGCGGCGCCAAAGCTGGGCTGAACGCGCCGGCGCCACTGGAACACGACCTCAATGAGGACGACGAGGACGACTGGTGATCGTCCCCACTAGCTTGCCGGCCGCCTGGTCGGGAGGTCCTGCCAATTTGGTGGGAGCACAGGTGAACAGAGAGAAGGTCAGCAATGGCATTGGTGAATGCGGATACCCCGCAGTTAATGGCAGAGGCGGCGAACTTCGACCGGATCTCCGGCGAGCTTCAATCCGTGCTCGCCCAGGTTGAGTCGACAGCCGCGGGTCTGGCACAGAGCCTCCAGAGCGAAGGCGCGGGACAGGCCGCGCAAGCAGCGCTGCTGCGCTTCCACGAGGCGTCGAGCCAGCAGATCCGTCTGCTCACCGACATCTCGCAGAATATCCACACCAGCGGTACCTCGTACCTCAATACCGACGCGACCAACGCCGACGACCTCGCGTCGCAGATGCACATCAGCTAAAGACCACAGGAATAAGGAGAACAGACGTGGGACAGATCAATTACGAGTTCGGCGCCATCGAAGCCGGCGCCGGCGAGATCCACGCCTCAGTGGGCCGTACCAACGGGCTGCTCGACGAGGGCCAGGGGTCGCTCGCGCGATTGCAGGGTGCATGGGTCGGCGACGGCTCGATGTCTTACCAGGCCGTGCAGCAGCGCTGGGACGTCAACTCGACGGAGCTCAACCTCGCGCTGCAGCAGCTTGCGCAGGCCGTCAGCAACGCCGGTTCCACCATGGGAACCACCGAGAACGGCGTGATCGGAACCTTTACATAAGCGCGGTGGCACGTCGGTGGGCGACCGGCTTAATTGAGGGATCGCCCACCGCGTGCGCCGCACACTCAATTCCCAAACTCTGAGAGGTACACATGTCGGCCGACTATTACCGGCTCTTCCATTCCCCGGATGCCGTGCGGACGGTCGACGAGGACCCCGACCGCGAAGCCGCGCTAGCCGGCGGGGACAGCCCAGCACCCTTAGGTGGCTCGCCGCGCAGCGACGTGAGCGCGCCTCCGATGCCGATCGCGCCGCCGCGTACGCAGACTGCGCCCGCGCCGCCGCCCCAGCAGACCGAGGTGACGAGCCAGATCACCGCCGACGCAGATCATCACGGGACCGCAGCACTTCCCCAACAACGGGATGATGCGGGCCCCGCAGAACACGGCGCCCTCGGGGGCGCGCCACGAGCAGCAGCGCCCCGCCCCAGCTCCGGCGCCGCGTTCGGCGCCCGCGCTGGCACCGTCTCAGCACTTCGGCGACAGTGAGGGCGCTCGGCGGCCGGTTGCGCCGCACGCACAGACGTCGGCGGCGACGATGGGTAACAACCGCGCGATCGACGCCCTGTCGCATGTCGGGGTCCGCAGCGCGGTGAAGATGCCGTCGCGGCGCGGCTGGCGGCACTGGATCTACGTCCTGACCCGTATCAACCTCGGGCTCTCGCCGGACGAGCTGTATGAAATGGATCTACATGCGCGAATCCGCCGCAACGCCCGGGACTCCTACCAGATCGGTGTGTTCGGCCTGAAGGGCGGAGTGGGCAAGACGGCGGTGACAGTGGCGATCGGCTCGGCGATGAGCAGGGTCCGCGGTGACCGGATCCTGGCGATCGATGCGGATCCGGACGGCGGCAACCTCGCGGATCGTGCCGGCCGGCAGTCGGCGGCGACGATCGCTGATCTGTTGACCGACAAGGAACTGCACCGCTATAACGATATTCGCGCGTACACGAGCATGAACGGCTCGAACCTCGAAGTGCTGTCCTCCGATGAATACAGCGCGGCGCGGCGCGAATTCAACGACGAAGACTGGAACGGCGCAACGGCGATCGTGTCGCGCTACTACAACCTGGTGCTCGCCGACTGTGGTGCCGGCCTCTTCCAGCCTGCGTCGCGCGGGGTGTTGTCGACGGTGTCCGGTCTGGTGATCGTGGCGAGCGCCTCGATCGACGGTGCGCGACAGGCCGCGATCACGATGGACTGGTTGCGGCAGAACGGATATCAGGATCTTCTCGGTCGTTCGTGCGTGGTGATCAACCATGTGGTGCCGGGTAAACCCAATGTCGACGTCGAGGATCTGGTGCAGCAGTTCGAGAGGCATGTGCCGGCGGGCCGGGTGATCGTGCTCCCGTGGGACAAGCACATCGCGTCGGGCACGGAGATCCAGTTGGAGCTGCTGAGCAAGGAATTCGAGCGCAAGGTCGTCGAGCTGGCGGCGGCGCTGTCCGACGACTTCGACAGACTCGAACGGCGTTGACCGCGACGGCCGCGGCCCCTCCATCCTCGGGCGTCAGGCCCGGCCGTCCGTCGACCACCAGGGTCACGGTTCTGACGGGTCGGCGCATGACCGATCTGGTGCTGCCGTCGGCGACGCCGATCGACACCTACGTCGATGAGACGGTGTCGGTGTTGGCCGACATCCTCGCGGACACACCGGCAGATGTGTTGGCGGGCTTCGACTTCAGTGCGCAGGGTGTCTGGTCCTTCGCGCGCCCGGGTGCGCCGCCGATCAAGCTCACCGAATCTCTGGATGACGCGGGTGTGGTCGACGGCTCGCTGCTGACGGTGGTGTCGGTCAGCCGCACGGAGCGGTACCGGCCCCTGGTCGAGGACGTGATCGATGCGATCGCGGTGCTCGACGAGACGCCGGCGTTCGACCGCGGCGCCCTTTACCGCTTTGTCGGACTGGTCCTGCCGCTGACGGCCTCGATCCTCACCACGGTCGCGATCCTGTCGTGGGCATCGACGGGACGTGATTGGTGGTGGGCGCTAGCCCTGGGTGTGCTGGGGTTGGGGCTGATGGGCGGCAACATGCTGGCGCAGAACCGGTATCACAATCTCGACATGGCCGAGAGCCTGCTGCTGTCGTCGCTGCTGACCCTCGGTGCCGGGGTGGCCTTGGCCGTACCGTTGCCGCGCGGTGTGGAAACGCTTGGCGCGCCACAGATTGCGGGCGCGGGCTCATTGGTCCTGCTGATGGTGTTGGCAACGCGTGGTGGTCCGCGGCGACGAGCCGAGTTCGCGGCGCTCCTGGCGGATCGTCGCGACGGCGGTGACGCTCGGTGCGGTGGCGTTCGGGTACGGATGGCAGAATTGGGTTCCTGCGGGAGCGATCGCCTTCGGGTTGATCGTTATCACCAACGCCGCGAAGCTCACGGTGGCGGTGGCACGGATCGCGTTGCCGCCGATACCGGCACCGGGGGAGACGGTGTCGAACGACGAACTGCTGGACCCCGTGACCACGCCGGACGCGTCGGAGGAGTCCGAGACCTGGCAGGCGATCATCGCCTCGGTGCCCGATTCCGCGGCACGACTGACCGAGCGGAGCCGACTGGCCAAGCGGCTGCTGATCGGGTTCCTCACGGCGGGTGCAGTGATCCTTGCGGTCGGATCGATAGCTGTTGTGGTGCAGGGGCATTTCGTCATGCACAGCCTGATCGTTGCCGCTTTGGTGGCGGTGGTGTGCGGATTCCGCTCGCGGCTCTACGCCGAGCGGTGGTGTGCTTGGGCGTTGATGGCTGCGGCAGTGGCGATCCCGACTGGCCTGATGGTGCGGCTGTGCCTGTGGTATCCCGAGCGGGCCTGGCTGGTGCTGGCTGTGTACACCGCTCTAGCGCTGGTCGCGGTGATTTTGGTCGGTGCGACTGACGGTATCCGTCGGGTTTCGCCGGTCACCAAGCGGATTCTGGAGCTGCTCGACGGGGGCGCGATTGCCGCGGTGATCCCGATGCTGCTGTGGATCGCCGGGGTGTACGACCTGCTACGGAACCTACGGTTCTAGGGAACAGACGATGACGAATCCATCTCCGCTCTCGGTGGATCCGGAACAACTCGGGCTCGCCGGAGCACAGCTGCTGACATCCGCGGCGCAGTTGCCGACGGCCCCAGCACCATTCGTGCCGGTCGGGGCGGATCCCCTGTCGGTGGCGATCATCGGGCAGATACCGGTGGTGGACGGGCCGCCGATGACGGAACTTCCACTGGTGCAGGAACAGTCGACGGCGACGGCGAGGAATGTCGTGGGCGCGGCTGAGGCGTACGCCTCGACGGACCAACAGCTGGGCGGGCAGATCGGCAAGGAGATGCAGAATCTGCCGGGCGCGCCTGGTTCGGGGTCGGGCGGTGTCGGCTCGATGGATCAGGTGGATCAGATGGTGAGCATGCCGATGCAGATGGCGAGTCAGATGGGTCAGATCGCCCATGCAGGTGATGGGTGCGGTGGCAGCGGTACCGCAGGGCGTGATGCAGGGTGCCCAGCAGGTGCGGCCAGCAGGTCGGCCAGATGGCCGGCCAGTTCGGCCAAGGCGGCGCGGGTGGCCCGAGTAGCATTGGTGGCCAAGGCGATCCGGCGGGAGGAAGGACCGAGGTCCCCGGGGGCGAGCTTCCCGACGCGGAGCGGGCACAGGAACAGAAGCCCGAAGATCGCGAGGACGCCGCTGCCGGCGTGCCGGGTTCTGAGCTTGCGCCAGCGGCGTGGGAGCAGGACGGCAACGCCGAAGGTAACTCGCAGGCGTCGGGGCGGCATCGTCTTCCTGAACCGACCGATGGGATCAACCTGTGACCGGCAGCCTGAAGGTCAACACCGACGAGCTCCGCAACGTGGGTTCGGCGTTCGCCGCTGCCGGTGAGCAGCTGGCGGGAGTGCAGGCCGAAGCGCCGCTCGCCGACGTCGCATCCGCGGTGCCGCAGCTGCAGACGGCGAGCGCGTGTATTTCCGCGAAGAGCATTGTGGCGAACGCGATGTCGGCCATCGTCACCGAAGCGCGGACGTACGGCGCGAACTTGAGTTCTGCTGCAGGACAGTACGAGTCGGCCGATCACGTGTCCGGAGGCAACATCGCCGGCGTCGATGGTCCCGCACCGGTATCCTAGGGGTAGTGGCGAACCGGGCTGGTCGGCAGGAGCCGCGAGCTCTGAGATCAGAGCGGCCACAATGGATGCGGCCTCGGCGAGGGCGGCTGCACCTACGGCGCCGATCGGTTCACCGAGCGCTGAACTCGGCAACCACTGCACCAGCTCGGGGAGAAGCGTGCCCTCGGGCCGGTTGATGGGTACGACCATGGCCATCGTTCCGTCGGGGATGCGGCCGCGGATGAACGGGCAGGTGATGACCCGACCGGGGCTGCGAGGTGGATCGAATTGGAGAGCACCGCCACGTAGAGCTCGCGGCTGCTGTCTTCGCGGGGCGCGATGTCACCCGGCGCGATCACACGCCCGCGGCCCGATTGGCCTCGTAAACATGCGTGGCGTAAGAGTCGATGTCGAGCGCTGGCGCGGTCTGAGTGGTGTAGATGTGCAGCGCGCTGCGCAAGTGCTCGTTGCGCAAGGCCCGCTCGACTAATTCCGACCGATTCAGCCCGGCTGCCTTCCCGTCGGCGTCGGCCAACACGGCCGCCTCGACCGTCACAGAGATCTTCTCCTTCGCCATACAGTTATTCCTACCGAACGTCCTACCGCTTGTAGCTGCTATGAACACTGCTTCGCGGTGAGCGGCGAGGCGGGCGCAGTCGGGTGGCCACTTTGGCTACCGATGAGTGCCGCATGCATCCCCTCCAAGGCGGGCGATGCATTACTGGTGCCTGCCGACGACGACTCATCGCAAGAAACGCTCTACCTACTGCGGTCGCCCGAGAACGAACGTCGACCTATGGAGGCCGTAGCCAGAGACGAGACCAGCAACCCGCACCGGGGCCGTACACGTACACGAAGTCGATCGACACTCTGCAATCCAGTGTGGTCATCGGCACGTTCCTCCATACCTTTGGCGATCCCCGCGATCCGCGGGAAGATCCGAACCAAGCCCAGCCCGCCGTGAACGAGATCCACAAACGCCTATGTCAACTAGTTCGCATCGAGAAGGTCACGACCTTCGACGAGCGTTTGGGACTCTCTCGAAGCCGACCGCTTGCGCCCGTTCTATGCACGGATTCACTGTGCTGGACCGCGGCCAACCGTTGCCCCGAATCTGGGCCATCCATCTGTTCATAACCGCCGCCGCACATTTATCTCGCTGGCTTGCACCGCAGGCCAGAACAGGTCGAACAGTCGATGCTGCCAATCGTCTGCGAGAGTTCCACCACGCGCGTGTTCGGCGAGGTAAGCGCCCACGATTGCGTCAATAAGCGTTGCGCTATCGATATCGGCGCGTATCGATCCGTCTGCCTTCCCCGCGTCGATCACCGACTTCAAATGACCTCTCTGCTCGACAAGAATCTGCCGGAACAGCGTCGTGAACTCCGGATCCTCGTCGGTGAGCATGGCCGCAACACCGCCGACTCCCACACCGTCTTCGACCGTCTCGATCGCGTGCTTGATCAACCATCGCAGCCGATCGGGGGGCCCCGCCTGCGGATCGAGCGGCGCTGGAGAAACCAGCCTTGTCAGCGCGGTCGACAGGACCTCCCGTCGGTCCCGGTACCGCCGGTAGATCGTCGTTTTCGCGACACCGGAAGCCGCCGCAACAGCCTCAATCGTGACCGAGCGGGGGCCTCCGCTGCGAAGCAGGGACAACGTCGCGTCCCCGATGCGATCTTCGACGCTCGGTCGCTCTGCCATCACTGCCTCCGCTTGAGAAGGGAATATCCGACGCCATTCCGACGCTACACTGTGCGTAGCGCTACGATACGCGTAGCGTACGCACTATCGAGAACATTTACGGCAGGAGAAGGATGTTGAAACGCGTGAAGCCCTCCTCGATCACCTACGTGGCCTGTGTTCTGCTGCTTCTCGCCGCTGTTGCGCTGGGTCTTCTGGTGGCTGCACTGGCTCTTGGTAGCGAGCTGGCCGCTCTGGCCGGAGCATTCCTCGTGATAACTATCGCCATGTCAGTTATCGGATTCCGCCTCGGTGCGTCACGGCTCGCGCAGGCGAGTGAAGCGGCGGGATCAACCCACAAGCTGAGCTTCTGGGCCGACCAGGTCGAACAAGACCGGATCGATCGGTACCGCTCGAACTACCGAGGTGAGCCAGAGCCCGCACAACCGCCGTACCTACCCGGCACCGCGGCAGTCAGCGCTAAGCCAAAGGCGTCACCCGCGCCACGTCACTGCGGCCGGCGGTACGGCACCCCGGCCATAGCGGCCCACCGATTGTCCGCGTGACTTTCTCGCTGAGCGCGCGTGTGTGCGTGTGGACGCTGAACGCACGCATAGGTATCCGATGTCTGCAATCCGATGTCTGATTTCGGCGGTCCTGCTACGAACATGAGGTCAGGGGCGATCTGCGAGCGGTCGAACCGTCTTCGCCATCGACGGACTTTTTTTCTGCAGGACGAGTCGGTGATCAGGTTCCAGGAACGTCGAGGCCTAGGCAGGGGACCGAAGTCCTCCTCGAACGGCTCGAAAGCGGAAAGCAATCGATCGTCCGGGACGCGGTGGTGCAGATTCTGAGCCACCTGGGTGCGAGCCGCGCCGCCATCGACACGTGTGGCGGCAAACCAATGTCGAACCCGGCGCATGAATTCGGGTAGCGGCGCGGCTCGGCATGTTGAACAACGTCGACTCGACTTAGCGCCAAACGCTGGCCACCGTGACGCAGAAACGCACCGCGACCCGTGCCGTGCTCCGGACATTGGTCGCACCGGCGCCCCCAGTCGTCGACGCCGCGGCGGCCGTTGCTTACCGCCGGGTTGGCGGAATAGGGCGCTCGGTGGCGCGAGGGGCTCTCCTCGGCGCGGAATCCCATACGTTGAGAGGTGGACCGTCCGGTCGTTGTCGTGGCGGCTTGCACGCAGGTCGGCGGCCAGGCAACCAATCGGCCTGATTTCTCAGAGTCGTGCCCTGCCTGCGTGCGTGCGTGCGGCTGACGTGTCACGTAGGCCCGGGGAGTGATTGGCCGGGATGCCTTCGTCGATTTGTCCGGGGTCAGCGGCGTTCTGGTAGGCGACAGGGTCAATGCGGCCGATGCCCCAGTAGGTGTAGGGCGCGCCGAGCGCGGTCGGGATGTCGCTGAAGTCTTCGCTTGCAGTCTGCATTGGCAGCGTCTGGCAACGCCCCGAAAAACGTTGTGAATGCCTCACTTACGCGAGAGGTTGTCGGGAGGTCGTTGTCGGTCAACGGGTATTGGTCGAAACCTCAAATCCGGGTTTCTCTGGGTGATCCGGAGGCTGGCATTCGGCAGTGACGATTCGCCGGATGGCGTCGAGCATGGTGGTCCGCGTCTGCCTGCTATAGGTGCGGATGTTCAGCTGTAGCTCGGCACGGTCAGGTATCACGTTGCCATCGTCGTCGGTGGTTTGCACGGTGCTGGCGTAATCGCCGGTGGCCTCTTTCGCCGGTAAGGCGTCCATGTCGGCTCGCAGCAGCACTGTGGCGCCCGGTCCGTTGCGTAGCACTCCGATGACTCCAGTGCCGCCGATTCGGTCGTGGACGTCGTAGCCGCGACCGCACAGCCGGAAGGCGACTTTCTGGGCGGTCTCGTACTCCTGATGCGACAGCTGTGGATGGGCGTGCAGATCGCGGTAGAAGTCCTCCGCCAGTCTCGGTTCGTCGACAACCCGCTGAGCAATGCCTGTACAGCAGTCGAATCGGTCATGGTGTTCTCCGATCGCGAACCGATACCGACACGGGGCCGGTACGGGCGGGGTATACCTCGGGCCATGTCCATCGAAACTCCGCTGCTGTTGGCGCTGGACTTCACCGGCACCCTGGTATTCGCCCTCAACGGCGCGCTGACCGCGGTGCGCGCCGAACGACTCGACATCTTCGGAGTGATCACCCTTGGCATGTTCACCGGACTCGGTGGCGGCACGATTCGCGACGTCCTGCTGGATGCCCTGCCGCCGGCCACCTTTCTCGATTGGCGGTATCTGGCGCTGGCAGCCGGTGGCGGGCTGATGGCGTTCATCCTTAGCCGCCGGCTGGAACGGCTGGCCACGGCGATTACGGTGCTCGACGCCGTCGGGCTGAGCGTGTTCGCGGTGCTCGGCGCCAATAAGGCGCTGAGCTTGGGGTTCGGCGTGGTCCAAGCGCTGATCGTCGGCACGATCACCGCCGTCGGCGGTGGGACGATCCGCGATGTGATGATCCGACGGATCCCGACGGTGCTCAGTAGCGAGCTCTACGCCATCCCGGCGCTGATCGGTGCCGGCTGTGCCGTGGCAGCCCACGGTTTTGGTTACGACGGCACCCTGCCCGCATTGGGCGCTGCGGCGGTGTGTTTCGTGATCCGCATGATCGGGGTCCGTTTTGATCTCAATGCGCCCCGCCCGCCCGGCACCGCTGAGGGCGGCACAACGTCGAGCTGAAGTTGCGTAGAACCACGTCGGCGTCCGAACTTGTCCGGGCTGGATCGACCAACGAGAGACCGTTGGCAGGCCTGAAGAAGACGACGACAACGCCACCCTCGATGATGCCGCTGCCGACCGGCGATAACCACCGACCGCGTACGCCGTGTCTCGAATCCGCAGTGTCGGTGGGCGATGAGACTGTGGACGCCATGACGGCGATCCTCGGCCGCCCGCGTCAGCACCGCCCGCCAGGACATTTGGATTTGTATTGTCGCGGTGGTGGTTCGACGAATGGCAGGCCCACAGCCGCGAGTTTCGTTTGCAGGTTGATGTCGCTCGTCGCGACACACAACGAAGAGCCGGGATGTTCGGATTGGATCAGCAGCGTCGATACAACGAGGCGGTCATCGGGCACGGTCATATCGAGCCATTCCGGTAGGGCCTCCGAACGCGGCTCGATGTGCTCGAATTTAGCGATCACGCTGCCTGCCACGCGGACGCCTTCGCGCATGCTCCATTGATCCGGATTCCCCTCAACCGCTTCTCCGCGCGCTGGGCGCCGTGGCGCACGATCTCATTTCGGCCGCCGCGCTTGAGGTCGTCAATCTCTCGGAGCACCACAGGCAGTAGCTGCACGACATACTTCTTTCCCAGATCGGCGGTGTAGGCCCCGACATCAGGGTTGTCGATGAGCGCATTGGTGTCGACGACGAGGCGTACCGGGTAGTCGTCGGTTGGCAGGAGGTCGGCCAGGCGGCGAAGGTTGATGACAGAGGTGCTGATGATGTCCTGTGCTTCGCCGCTCGTCAGCGGAATGTCATGCTGCCTGGCGTCGCGGGTCAGCCAGCCTTCTAGGAGCCCGGTGCCGTCATCGAGGCGGTTGCTGACTTCCGGTGTCGGGTGTGGGAACAGCAGTCTGAATCGTGGTTCCCAGTCGCGTACTAGACGAAGGAGCTCCATTCGCGCGGCCTCAAGCTCACCATCGCTGGGTTCCCAGCCATAATCCGGCAAGCCGGTAAGGACCATCCCCTTCTCGCGCTACGTCTTCCAGCAGCTGGTCCTGCTCCTGCTCGTGTTCGTGGATCGGGCGGTGGGCGCTCTTCTCTTAGGAGATGAGCAGGAGCGCGGAGGTGATGAGCATCGTGGCAGCGGTGGCCCCGTGGATTCCCCAGACGATGGATTTGGGGCCGCCGTTGCCGAGCACGATGGCGGTGTCGACGATCGGGATGATGGTGGCGGCCAGGATCACCCAGCCGAGTAGGTGGGTTTCGCCTGCGGCCATGAGGATGATGAGGAACAGTCCTGATGCGATGTCGCGGATGCCTTTGATGCTCATATAGGCACCGACGGATGGCTGGTCGAGATCGGGTTGTACGCCGTAGCCGGCGGCCGCGGCGCGTGGGGCGATGAGGAATCGTGCGCCGATGACGATGATGGCCGCGGCGATGAGTCCAGCGAGCACGTAGGCGATGGTGGTGAGGATGGTCATGTCGGGTCCTGGGTTCGGTTAACGAATGGGTGAGGATGGGGTCGCATCGAGCAGTACCGACTGAACGTCGACGATGTCACCGACGTCGAAGCCGGCCATGTCTGCGGCGAATCCCTGGCTGGTCATGATGCGCTGGGTGAGTTGTTCGGGGTCGGCGCCCGGCGGGTAGTCGATCAACGCGAAGAGCCGATTCGTGTTGTCGCACCGTTGGGTCCACACACCAAGGGTGGTGACTCCGAAGGTCGTGAAGGTCGTCCGGTGGCGGGCCCAGTGCACCGTCGCGTACTGCTGCAGCGCTTCGGGCGATCGCAGGGTGTAGATCCTGAGCTGAAACATGAATGCTGCGCTCCTTCAGTGATGTCCGGCTGGTGGGCTGTGGTGGTGCGGGCGCGCTAGATCATCAGCACCCCGCACAGGGCGGCCACCGCCATACCCTGCAGTCCCGCGCGGGAGCCGATGATCGAGTCCCACTTCGCCTGCAGCGCACGCCCGTTCGGGAGTGTTCGGCCTGCGCCGGCGGCTGCGGTCAGTTGTCGGTTGATCGGTGCGCTCACCCGTGTGTAGAGCGCGAGCCAGACCACTAGCAGGACCAGGGCGGCGGCCGCCGTGATCGCCTGTGCCCAGTGTCCGGCCACCGCGGCCAGCACCGTGCTTGTCGCGGTGGCCACGATTCCGAGTGCCCCTGGCACCGGCATGCGCCGGTCGCCGTATCGATGCGCGCTTCCCATGACCGCGACCAGGGCACTGTCGTCGACCGCCGCCAAGGCCGGTCGCAGCACGATCGCGCAGAACACGTCGGTGCCGTAGACGACCGCGGTGGCCAGCACCGCGATCAGTGCGGCGATTCGGGTGATGAGGTCCAGGGTCATGTCGTAACTCCTCGTGGGTCGTAATGCTAGCAACGCTAACCCCCGCCGAAGCACCTGTCAATAGCATCGCTAGCGTTTCTAGCGGTGCTATCATGAAGCATGACCACCGACGATCGCCGAGAGCGTGAGAGGGCCGCCCGCCGGCGGCTGATCATCACCACGGCCCGCACATTGGCCGAGGCCGAAGGCTGGGACGCCGTGACCACGCGTCGGCTGTCCACCGAGATCGAGTACAGCCAGCCCGTGTTGTACAAGCACTTCGCCGGCATGGAACAGATCGCTGACGCCGTCGCCATCGACGGCTTCGGCGAGCTCGCCGAAGCGATGGGGGCGGCGCGCTCCGACGCCGATTCGGCCGACGCCGCCCTGACCCGCGTCGCGCACGCCTACCTCGACTTCGCCCGCGACAGCCCGGCCGTCTACGACGCGATGTTCACCCGCGCGACCACTTTGCACTTCGCCGCCCAGGACGTCCCGGCGCAGCTGACCGCAGCGTTCGCCGAGCTGCGCCACGCGGTCGGCCTCCTCACCGACGAAGAGGACGCCGACACGCTCACCGAAGTGTTCTGGGCTGCGCTGCACGGATTGGCCACCCTCAGCCGTGGCGGCCGACTACGCCCTGGCTACGACACCGACCGACTCCGACTGCTCGTCGAACAGTTCCCCCACACACGACGAACGCCGGCACTGGATTCGGATCGATAAGTAAGCGCTGCCGTAGACCGCGACGACGACGAAGCCGGCTACCCGCACTCGATGACAACCTTGCCGAAGGCAGCGCGATCGAGGTGATCAAGTGCCGCATGCGGTTCGGCCACCGGGTAGCGGGTGTCGATCGCCGGGGTGAGCCCGTTTTGGTCCACCGCATTGACGAGGCTCGTGAGGGCGCGGCGAAGACCTGTTTCGATGCCGTCGATGGTGATGTCTTTGAGCATCAATGGCATCACCGGAGCGGACACCTCAAGCCGTCAAGGGCTCCGATCTGGTAGACGTGGCCGCCGACCGCGGTGACCTAAACCGCCTCCCCGAGGTGCGGACCACCACACGGTCGCCCTCCGCGAACCGAACCACGGTGTCTCCCAGACCGACAACGGTGCCTGCGAGGCCTGAGCCGGGCGTGAAGGGAAGCGCGAGCGGAAGGTTCGTGCCGCTCTCGACCGCCATCTTGTCTCCGTAATTCAGCGCCACGGCACCCACGCGGACCAGTACCTCGCCCGATGCTGGTCGCGGGATGGGAACCTCCCTCAGCGTCAACTCCTCTCGGCCGATGGCGTCCCCAGCGCCTCATCTGCGTCATAGTCGTACTCCCTGTGCTGCGATCTCGTCTGCCGGTTCGATGCGCCCGTTTCGCGCACCGGAAGGGTGCAATAGCGCCTGTAAGTGGATTTCTTCCCCAGTAGGGCATTCCCACGTCGGCCTCTGAGTGCCGCAGTAGCGAGTTGCCGCGGCGTATTCGTTTAATCGATCAGTGGCACAGTGGGTTTCGGATGTGAACATCGAATCGCCCTGCACGTCCTACGCGACGGTGAGTACGATCTTGCCTTGAATGTGACCTTGTTCGGCGCGTTCGTGCGCCACGCGGGCGTCCCGTAGTGGCACCGTGCTGTCGATCGCCACACGTACCGTGCCGTCGTCGAGCAAACGTCCCAGTTCCTGGAGCTGGGCACCGTTGGAGCGCACCTGGGTCATCGAAACCGTGACTCCTAGTTCGGCGGCGGTGTCGGCATCGGAGAAACCGGGATACACCGGAAACAGTGCGCCGCCACGCTTCAGCGAACCGAGGAAGCGGCTCGTAGCAGGACCACCGAGGGTGTCGAGGACGAGATCGAGATCGTGCGCGACGTCTTCGGGGTGGATTCTGGTGTAGTCGATGACGTCGTCGGCACCCAGTTCGCGCAGAAGCGATGCGTGCTTGCCCGACGCAACCCCGATGACGTGAGCACCCCGCGACTTCGCCAGTTGCACGGCGATATGCCCAACGCCGCCTGCGGCCCCATTGACCAACACCGTCTTCCCGAGGAGGGGAACCGGTCGGTGTGCCTGTGTCTGAAGCGGATTGGGTTCACTGTGGCCGAGATCGATGAGGAACTGCCATGCGGTGAGCCCGGACATCGGCGCTGCTGCAGCGTGCACGTGGTCGATACCCGCCGGCTTATGTGCCAGATCCGATGCAGGTGCGGCGACGTACTCGGCATAGGCAGCACTGTCTCCGTAGCTGGGGAACCTCAGCATGCCGAAGACTTCATCGCCGACCGAGAAGCCCTCCACACCCTCACCGATCCTCTCGACGACACCCGACACATCCGACCCCGGAATGGCCGGCAACGGGATCGTCGGCCTCAACTCGGCCGGAAGCTGTTGACGTTCATACCCGTCGCGCAAATACCAGTCGGGGGGGTTGAGGCCCACGGCGTGAACGCGAACGAGGATCTCACCGTTCTTGAGCTCGGGGATGGGCACTGTGTCGTAACGCAGTACCTCCGGGCCGCCGAATTCGTGCAGCCGAATCGCTTTCATCTCGGTCGGCATCGTTCTCTCCTGTCCGTTCCCACCCGGGACCGTCGCGGTACTGATCCGCATGACGTACCTTTCTATCGCAACACCATGTTGCTATAAGCTATTCCTGTCACACCTCGACCGAAGCGGATTCTGACGGCGGTAAGCGATGGGCAAGCAGGCAAATCAGGGTGTGCGCAGCGGTGGTCGCAGCGCTCGGGTTCGCGAAGCGATACTCAACGCAACCCTCGATGAGCTCATCTCGAGTGGATATCCGGCGTTGAGCATGCAGACGGTGGCGCGCCGCGCCAGCGTGAACAAGACGACTGTCTATCGACGATGGCCAACCATCGACGACCTGTTACTCGATGCGCTCACGACATGGTCGGTGGATGCGGTGCCGGCCCCGGACACCGGCAACATCGAAACCGACCTGCTCGCGCTTGGCGAGGAGCTGGCCGATGCGCTCAACGAGGGAGTCGGCCGCCGGATTGCCGCGTACATTCTGACCGCGGGACTCCAATCTCGGCTGCTTGGCGAAGCCGCCCGACGGTACTTCGACCACCAGACGCAGCGCGCGAGTCCCATGGTGATGCGCGCAATCAACCGAGGTGAGCTCCCTGCGACATGTGACGCCAACGAATTGCTCACCACTTTTCGCGCGCCGCTGTTCTACCGGCTGGTCACGACCGGCGACGCCATCGACGAGGCTTTGGTCAGCCGTGCGGTACGCGTTGCACTGACCGCGGCGCGAGCCGACTTGTTGTCGGTGTGAGCACGCGCGCACTGCTCAACGAGCGACGTCGGCGTTCACGACTGCACGTCACAGCCGACATGGCCGCCGCATCAACGCCCGACGGGACATCCCCCGGAGTAATAGACCTGCCAGTGGTTGATGCAGTTCAGCCAGCCCGAGCGCAACCGCTCCGGTTGGGCATGCGCCTTCAGGTCGGGCACCGCGTCGGCCAGCGCCGCGAACATGAGGTTGATGGTCAGCTGGGTCAGGTTCGCGCCGACGCAGTAATGTGCGCCCGTGCCGCCGAAGCTCACGTGCGAGTTGGGATTTCGCGGGATGTCGAAACGGAAGGGATCGTCGAAGACCTCGTCATCGAAGTTGCGGATCGGTAGGCGAGCACGACTCGCTGACCCCTCTTGATCGGCACCCCACCGAGTTCCACGTCCCTGAGAGCGGTCCGCCAAAACGACGTGACGGCTCGTGAAGATTGGACACGAGCGCGAGACGAATCCCGGTGGACATCACGTGAGACACCGCACGTCACCGCAGTTCAGACCCGCGATTGGGCACGCAGTTTGAGAAGTCACACATTTGTCGACGGCGCCTCTCTGTGTCGAGGCGGTCGCCTGCGCGCGAAAGCCTAAGACGCACTACATCTCCGGACGATACGTCGATTGGGGCGGTTCCGGTGTAGGTAGCGAACGCGGCGGCGGAGCGGAATCGATCGATCGTGCCGACCCGGCCCAGAATCTTTCCGGCCGTCAGCGCGCCGACACCGCACAGGTCGGTCAGCGTGGTGCCCGAGTCGGTGACTGCGGCCTGGATGTCGGAGGCGGCTTTGGCGCTGCCCTGGTGCAGCACGGTCGACAAGGACCCCGTGACCCTGTTGCTGAAGTCCGGGAACTTGGGCAAACCGGACCTGCCGGTGCGGGCGGCCACCGTCACCGAACTCGGATGAGGGGCCCACAGATGCCCCGGTCTACCGCAAACACCGCCGAAAGCATTGTCGTGCTTGGGGCGTCGCTCGTCGCCCGCAGCCTGACCTTCGGGCGCACCGGGAACCTGTCGGCACTCGACCCCGACGGCACCCTGCTCCTGACACCGACCAGGATCAGCCTCGGTGAACTCGAGGTGGAATCGTTGTCGCGCCTCGACGCCGCTGGACGGCACATCGGCGGTCTGCCGCCCACCAAAGAGGCGTTCCTGCACCTGGCGATGTACCGAGCCCGC
Organism: uncultured Actinomycetota bacterium; assembly: GCA_963771335.1. Lineage (GTDB taxonomy): Bacteria > Actinomycetota > Actinomycetes > Mycobacteriales > Mycobacteriaceae > Mycobacterium. Next base: position 147,387 of record CAVYTD010000017.1, read on the forward strand.
CCGTCTGCCCGGGCCGTCGTGCACACCCACAGCACCTACTCGGTCGCGGTGTCCTGTATGCGGGACACGAATCGCGACAACGCGATCACCGCTCACCGCCTACTACGCGATGCGCGTCGGAGCGCTGGCGCTGCTGCCGTATCACGCACCCGGTGACCCGGCGCTCGGGCCGCTTGCTGAGCTGACGGCCGCCAACCATCACGCACTGTTGCTGGCCAACCACGGGCCGATCGTCGCCGCCGGGGATCTGGCATCAGCGGCTGACGCGCTCGAAGAGCTTGAAGAAACCGCCAAACTGCACCTGCTTCTGCAAGGCCACCCGACCTCACCGGTCAGCGATGACGAGGTGGCCGAATTGCGAGACCTCTACCGATGACCACGGCTGAGACCACAGCAGGACACACCGATGGCAGCGCCCAGTTGACCGCTGAGGAGGTTGTCGCCCACGGCGTCGCCATCGACTTTATGGATTGGGGTGTTATGTGCGCTCAAAATCGAGAACACCCCCGGCTCCAGGAGCCGAGGGTGTTTGCTCGCTTCGAGGACTACTTGGACTCGCTAGCAGCCTTCTGCCGCGTTTCCTGGGCCTTCGCCTTCGCGCGAGCCGTCTCGGCTTCAGCCTCTGCCCGAGCCGCATCAAGTTGATGCGAGGCCTTGTCGACCTGGGCGCGACCTTCTTCTTGAAGAGCGCTGTTGTTCACGATCAACCCGACGACCTGCTTGGTAAAGCCGATCACGCCCGAAACGATGCCCCGTACGGCCTCGATAGGACCGCTGTTGTTCTCCGCCATTAGAGTTCCCCTCCTTCTCGTGTATGTCGTTCAAGTCCGATACTTCGGCAGGGTGCTAGCTATTGCAAGCGGTTGTTAGCAGATTCACAAAGACTGGTGTGATAGTTCAATTTGAGTACTCGTCAGTGGACATTTCCGATGCATAGGTACCTGCGCGATCGCGGTCGCTGGCCCCGACACTTTCGCCGCGGCCTTCGAGAAAGCCGGAACGTTAGTGTTGAGATGCGCCGGGAGGTCATCCGATTCAGCGTGAGACGTTCGGCAGCGCTGATCCGTATCTAGATCGCCGGCTAGCGATCCGGGCCCGCACGACTTCGGAATACGATGACGTATATCGCGGCCAAGGCGATGCTATATGGGCTGGTTCGCGTGGACTCATGCCGAACGTCTCCACGCAATCTCCACGCAATCTTCATCGACACTCCAAGCATGGATGCGCAGTCAGCGACCACGCTGGAGTCTCGCAGAATTATGAGGGTCTCCGGGGTAATGAAGATGGCGATTCGATCAGACACGACGTCCGTTGATCTGCCACCGGGCACGCACCATCCAACATTCGCCCAGAGGGGCTCGAATCCGTTCTACTGCAACAGGTCCGGTAGACTAACTCCCAGGGTCCGAGTCGGTGGGTGACGATGATTATCGACCTGTGCGCCAGGACCGTCGAGACTACGATCGTTACCCCCTCCGACCGTTGTTCGGCCTCAGCTCGCCCGGGAAGCGCGCCGGGCGGGATCGGCCGTCGACGCTGGGGCGAGGACCTTTCGCGTCAGTCGCACCACGAGACCCCAGGACAGGTCGCACTCAACCGGCGACCCCCAGGGCAGCAGCAGGCCGTGCAATCGCCGAGGCGCGCACGGATAAGTCGCCTCGACGGCCCTCCTTTGTCCCGCTCCGCGAACACCTCGCGCGCAGCCGACGATCCGGCGGTTGAGGCTGACGACGATCTGGCGGCACCACCGCGCAGTGCTGGTGAGTTGCGGCTGTTGGCAATCCTTTTCGCCGACGTAGTGGGTTCGACAGCACTTTCGACTCACGTTCCGCCGGAAACCTACTTTGTGCTGGTCCGACGCTACCGCCAGTTGGTGGCGAATGCTGTAACTCACTTTGACGGGCGCATCAATTCGGTCAAAGGTGATGGCTTGCTCGCGGTGTTCGGTCACCCGCATACGCACGAGGACGATGCGCTCCGTGCGGTCGCAGCCGGGCTGGCGATCGTCGATGACGTGGCCCGGCTCGGTAACCAAGCGCTGCGCCGCTTCGGCGTCGACATCGCCGTCCGAGTCGGTGTGAATTACGGAGTGGTGTACCTGGACACCGTAGAGGACGATGTGTACGGGTTTCCGGTGAATCTCGCCGCTCGGCTGTCTGCTCTGGCACCCCCGGGGGCGGTGGTCGTGTCCGATGCGGTCGAGCCTCTCATCAGGGGCGCGTTCGAGGTCCGAAGCCGCCACACCGCACTTGTGAGGGGAGTCGAAGGCACAGTCGACCATTATGCGGTGTCCGGGGTCAGCGCCGGCTCGGCCATAACGACGAACACCACGAAAGCCGGTGAATACCAACATGTCTGACCGTACGCGGGGGCTTCCGTCGCCGGATTTCTCACCACCCCCGACGGGCGCCGAGGGTGGTGGCCGTGGTGGCGTTCGGTCCACCCGTGCTCGATAGAGATCGCTGAAACGGATCATCGGCTCGCAACGACGCAGCAACTCCACGGGATCGATCCAGCGGGAACAGGCACGACGTTCGGGGCCATGCCTGTGATCCAGACACGACTCCGGCGACATCCTGCATCCTCGTTTCCATGGTCAGGAGCCTCCAGCATTTCCAGGGCGATTCAGTGGATCACTTGACCAGCGGTCAAGCTGGGTCCAGGGTCTGGTATAGGCCGACCTAGTCCCAACGTGCCCAACATTTTCGTCCACGAAAGGTCACGTACCGATGAGCATCGACGACGAGCCCGTCACGACGCTGGACGACCTGAAGGGCGATTTGGCGCGCCGGTACAAGTGGACACCGAGCAGCGGCGCTTCGGTCGACTCCGCGATCGTCGACGCCGACATGGTGGCCCTCGACCACGATGGATACGTCATCTGGGAGAACCTGCTGGACGCCGACGAGTGTCAGCAGATCCGCGATGCTGTCGGACCCTGGCTCGTGCATCCCGGACGCAACTCGTTCGAAGGGCGGCGCACTCAGCGCATCTACAGCGTCCTGAGCAGGACGCGCGTATGCGACCGGCTTGTCGATCATCCGCGGGTGCTGGCGGTCCTAGATCGGCTACTGATGGCCAACTACCTGCTTTCGGCATTGCAGGTCATCAATATTCAACCCGGCGAGTCCGCCCAGCTGGCGCACCATGACGACGGGTTTTACCCGATTCCGCGGCCGCGGGCGCCGCTGGCTGCCGCGACCATCTGGGCGATTGATGAGTTCACCACCGACAATGGCGCCACGGTGGTCATTCCCGGCAGCCACCACTGGGGCAAGCGTCGGCCGGGGCCAGATGATCCCGGGCTCCCTATCGTCATGCCAGCCGGCTCGTGCGTCTTCTTCGTGGGCACCCTTTGGCATGGCGGAGGCGCCAACACCACCGCCCGCGGGCGGCTTGCCGTCACCGCCCAATACTGCCAACCGTGGCTGCGACCGATGGAGGCCTTCACCCTCTCGGTACCGCGTGACATCGCTCGAACGGTCTCCGATGACATCCGCCGCATGATCGGCTATAGCATCCATCCTCCATTCGTCGGCGCCGTCGACGGTTTGCACCCGCAGCGGCTGCTAGAGCAGCCGTAGCCGCGAGCCGCAAGCGCGGTTAGGTGGGTGGCGGGGCCGCCGATAGCACGGCTCCTCAGCGGCAGCGGATGTAGTTAACTTCGACGGACGGCACTTCGCTGAGTCCATTGACGGAGATCGATCGGATCGGCAATCGGTCTTTGGTAGTCCTAATGCGGCGTCCACGACCGGGACTCGGTATTGACGGGCACAAGGAATAGGCGGCTACCCGCGGGAGAGCCGCTGGGCGTTGCTTCGGACCCGACGAAGCACCGGGGTCAGGATCCGCCCGGTTGTGACCGGGCCGGGTGGCGCGGTCGCTGCAGTGGTCGCAGCCCGCGTGAAGGCCACTACTTTCTCCTGCCACATGCGCGTGTATTCCCGGCGGTCCCGGGCGCTGGGAGGCCATTCGCCAGTGAGAATCCGCGCCGTCCTGTACCCGATGACGAGCGGCGCGGTGTAGGCGATCTCGCACATCTGCATCCAGGGGGCGATCCAGTCGGTGGCCGACGGCGGCCGGGTCGAGTGACGAGAGGGTGACATCGCCCGAGCCTACGGTGCCGGCGCGCCCGGTGCCGGGCGGGCCTGGCCCGGTCCGGCCGTATTCTGTTGTCCCGAAACTGCAGTTTCCGGCCGAGCCAGCATCTGAGCTCGCGACCCGTCGACCGTCGCGTGCAAGACTGCTTCATCGGCCGCAGCAGGGAGACATCGTCGAGTTGGAGAATCCGAGGAATGAACCCGGCAGATCGTCAGCCATGCGCGCGCCCGACGGCTTGCATCAATGAGTCTGTGTCACAACGCAATGCATACACGCGGGCCTGACGGGTTCGATGGCCCGCTCAACAGCGTGGTGACCCGGCGACGGCTGCTGGCGCTGGCGGGCATGGCGGGGTTGGCTACCGTCGCCGGCGCCTGCTCTGAACCCTCCAAGCTGGCGAACTCAGCCACACCGCAAAGCGCTCCTACATCGACGCCGGGTCTGGGAACCTCCACTGCGCCGACTCCGCCAACGGAAACGGCGCCGCAGCCGGTTGACCCAGTGCCGCCTCCTTTCGCGGTCGCGGCGCCAATGATTTGTCGCGACGCGTGGGGCGCGAAACCCGCGAAGCCCGGTGGCGTACCGCACACCCTCACCCGCCTGACGATCCACCACACCGGTGTGGTGCTCGGTGACAACCGCAATGCCCCGGCGCGGTTGCGTCAGCATCAGCAGCTCCACCAGAACGACCGCGGCTGGATCGACATCGCCTACCACGTCGGCGTCGACCGCAACGGCAATATCTACGAGCTGCGAGATCCGCTGCACAAAGGTGACACCGCCACCGAATACGACACGGCCGGGCATTTCCTCGTCCTGTGCGAGGGCAACTTCGACGAAGAAAGCGTCACACCCGAACAGTTGCAGAGCGCTGCGATGGCCTTCGCCTGGGCCGCGTCCGCGTTCTCCATAGGCCCGAGTGTGGTTGAGGGACACCGGGATTTCGCCGCTACTGCATGCCCGGGAGCAGACCTCTATTCGTATGTGAGCTCGGGCGAACTCACGCGTCGCATCAACGACCTGATGGCCGCCGGCCCAGTCAACTTGCAGACGATCTGCGGACCCGAGGCTGCGGCGCGAGTGGCAACGATAGAAGCCGGCGGATAGAGCGCGCGAATGGACATTGCGGGGCTCGGGCCGATGGCACGGAGCCAGGGACAAGTCTTTGCCGGCAATTGACCTGATCATCGGCGAGTGCCGGGCTGTGGGTGTCGATGAGATTGCGGTGGTTGTGCGGGCCGGTTCGTCACCAACGCCTTGACGTTGATGATGTGGTTCGACGGGGCGGCCGGTTGCTCCTGACCGGCCTTCGGGAGAAGAACATGCCGTCGGTTCTATCCCGCGATCCCGAAGTCGACATCGTCATGCTTACGATCATCCTGCGGAGAGCCCGGCATGTCGCGGCGCAAGTCGGGTGCTCTGCGCCGGATTCAGCGTAGGAAATGCAGCGCTTCGTGAGACGAACTCCGGTTCAGCCGCCGTGAAGACACATCGAAACCGCCGAGGTACCCCGACGTCCTTATCGCCACCTTCAGTGCACTGCGCGACGTAATCTAAGTTTCCGACTCCCGAGTCGGCGGCGGCCACGACGAAAGGTGTTCGTACAGTGAAGGTGACAGTAATGGGGGCCAGTGGCCTCATCGGGACTCTACTCGTCGATCTCTTGATCCGGGAGGGCGAGGACGTGGTTGCCGCGTCCCGGCGTTCCGGTGCCGACGTGCGCAGCGGCGCAGGCCTCGCCAAGGCGATCGCGGGCGCCGACACCCTCGTTGACGTCACCAACTCGCCGTCCTTCGACGACGACGAAGTGATGGATTTCTTCGTCGGGTCGACCACCAACCTGGTGGCCGCGGCACGGGCGGCCGAGGTGAACCACTACGTTGCGCTGTCGGTCGTGGGCGCCGACGAACTGCCGGACAGCGGCTACCTGCGGGCCAAGGTCGCCCAGGAACGGATCATCGCGTCGTCGGGGCTCCCGTACACCATCGTGCGAGCCACCCAGTTCGGTGAGTTCGCTGCGGCGATCGTCGAGTCGATGGTTGTCGAGACCGACACGGATGAGGACGACGAGCATGACGTACGGGTGCCGGATGCACTCATTCAGCCGATCGCGGCCGACGAGGTGGCGGCCTTCCTGGCCGAGGTCGCGATATCGCCACCGCGCAACCACGTGATCGACATCGGTGGGCCCGAGAAGATCTCGTTCGCTCGGCTGGCCCGGGAGGTGCTGGCCATCCGCCACGACGATCAGCGGGTGGTGGTCGATCGGCGGGCGACCTACTTCGGTACGACGCTGAAAAAGGACAGCCTGGTCACCGGCGTCGGGGCGATGATCGCCTCGATCCCCTTCTGCTGATCGGCTGCTCGCCGGAGCGGGTGCCAACTCGGCGCCTTTGATCTCGCAGAGCACGGTGCCCAGTCTGAGGTGCCGTCCCGATGCAAGGTGACCCGTCTCGCCCTGAGCGCCAAGGTTCTGCGCGACAAAGAAGCCGTGGACAGTGCAGCATCTCCGATGCAGGCAAGAAGCGCCAAGAGGTCGCTCCAGATATGATCCCAATGGCCCTACGAGACAATTTCACGACAGTTTGAGATCGATGCCATTTCTTAGGTCGTGCATCGAGAAGGCCACCTGTGCCTCGCCGACATCCACGGTGTATCTGCCCTCTCCCGGGCGGGTCACCGGCGCCGAGAACTTGTATTGGCAAGAGAAACGCGATAATTCGGAGTGCCCGTGTCGGATGACTTCCTGCGTGAACTCACCCGTGGACAAGTCGCCGCCTCCGACGGCGCGGCCGTCGAGACTGATCACTATGGGAATTCCTTGCCGGACATCGATGCCCGCCTGAACGGAACTGGCTATGCATCGCTTGGTTTCAGGAGTATTCACATCACTGCCGAATATCAACACCGAGATCCGACCGTAGGCCAGGAAGCCGTCATGCCGCCCATCTGGTCCTCGAGGTCTCAAGGCAAGGTGGGTGCCAGCCGCGGCAATAATCGCCAGCAGCACGGAAGCAACCAATATTGAAATCCAAACGCCGGGTCGGCCACGTCGAAGCATAAGGTTCCTCCGAGGAGTCCTCGTGCAAGTTTACGCTGGTCGGGACCGAATCGAGTCGGGCTGGCACCCTCGACGTTCGTCGGGAGCCCGAGGCAACACCGCATCTGACGGTTCTGTTGTTCACAAAGCTGCAGTCGGTTGAGTTGGTCAGTTCGGGCTTCCGTCGCGGAGTTCGTACCTAACCGTCCCGTCGCGATCCGTTCGGTCGCCTGGCGTGCGATCCCAGCCAGGACGTCCCGGGCCGAGGTGACCGTGGTGTAAGCGCCCTGAGTGATCAGCGCCGGACAAGGACTTCGGTAGCAGCGGTGTACTGGGAATCGGTTGTGGCCGAACGGAAACAGGCCGCGCGCCGAACGAGGTTCAGGTCGGCCTCCTCGAGTGGCACTTGGCGTGAGGTGAACACGTCAACAACGGCGTCGAACCGTCGCATCACCCGACCGGCGTTGATGCCGAACCCTGCCAAGGACTCGTCATTGGGAGGCTCGGACTTCGGTGCGAAGTCCAGCACGAAGGTGAGAATCTTTCGGTCGTACCAGTCGAGGTGCATCCTCATCCGCTCCTTCTCATCATGTCCAGCACACCATCAGCACTCGACAAAGTTGACCGGCACGTTTACGGCGAGGCCGCCGGTGGAGGTCTCCTTGTACTTGGAGTGCATGTCCGCGCCGGTCGTGCGCATGGTCTCGATGACCTGGTCGAGCGTGACGTGATGCGCGCCGTCGCCGCGCAGGGCCATCCGGGCCGCGTTGATAGCTTTGCCCGCTGAGATGGCGTTGCGTTCGATGCAGGGAATCTGGACCAGCCCGCCGATTGGATCGCAGGTCAATCCGAGGCTGTGCTCCATCGCGATCTCGGCGGCGTTCTCCACTTGTTCGGTTGTCCCACCGAGAATCTCGGCGAGGCCTGCGGCGGCCATCGATGCTGCGGAGCCGACTTCGCCCTGGCAGCCGACTTCGGCTCCGGAGATGGAGGCGCGTTCTTTGTAGAGCGAACCGATGGCTCCGGCGGTCAAGAGGAACCGGATCGCAGTGTCGTCTGGGTCCTGCTTGCCGACCGGGGTGTAGTGCATCGCATAGTGCAGCACCGCGGGAACGATGCCCGCTGCCCCGTTGGTCGGCGCCGTGACGACGCGGCCCCCGGATGCGTTTTCCTCGTTGACTGCCAGGGCGACGAGGTTTACCCAGTCTTCGGCGAACTCGGGCCGACGGTCCGGATCCTCGTTGCTGAGCCGGTCGTACCAGTCCTTTGCCCGCCGACGCACCCGCAGGGGCCCGGGAAGGTATCCATCGCGGGAGATACCGCGCTGCTCGCATTCGACCATCACGTCGCGGATATGGAGCAGTCGCTGGTGGATCTCGGTGCGCGTGCGGGTTTGGCGCTCGACCTCGAGCATCAGTCCGCTGACACTGCAGTTCTGCTGATTGCAGAGCTCAAGCAACTCCTTGGCTGAACCGAAGTCCAGCGCATGCGCCGCGGTGCGACTGTCGGCCGGTTCGAGGCTCTCGGCTTCGGTGACGACGAAGCCACCGCCGACAGAGAAATAGGTCTCGCGATGGAGTTCGCCCCCGTCGCCGCCGAAGGCGGTGATCGTCATGCCATTTGGGTGAAAGGGCAGGACCGTCAACGGCCGCAGGATGATGTCGGCCTCGGTGAGCGCGATCTCCCGCGATCCGCCCAGGGCGATGCGGCCGGTCGCGCGCATGGCGTCGATGCGCTTCTCCATCTGATCGGTTTCGAGCGTCTCGGGGCGATGGCCTTCGAGCCCGAGCAGGACCGCGGTCATCGTGCCGTGCCCGGCGCCGGTGGCGGCCAACGATCCGAAGAGGTCGACACGGATGTCGACCACGTCATTGGATGCACCCAATTTGTCCAGGTCGGCGACGAATCGGGCCGCAGCTCGCATCGGGCCCACGGTGTGCGAGCTCGATGGGCCGATACCGACCGAGAACAGCTCGAACACACTGATGGTCATGCGGGCACCTGCCCGGCCGGTCGACCGAGGGTCTTCTCGCTGCGGGGGCCACGACGTGTCTGCGGGGCAATCGAGTCCGACCAGCGCTGGAGTGAGGTCACGATCCTCCCTTCTGATCGATGAGCGGGCGGAGTCCGAACACGCGCGTGATAGACAGGTGATATATGAGTGTTACAACCACGGTAGGTCAGTATCGGCGCCAGGTCAAGGGGTGTGAGGGGCGATGGCGGCCAGCATCGCGTGGCGGTCCTTATCGGCCTTGGCAGCCAGGCGCCGGCGAGTCCGGTACGCACGGCGCCAGGATCGAGCAGCCCGCCATCCCGTCGAGCGAGGTAACCCGTGGCGCGCAGCGCCAGCGCGGCGTTGACGCCCTGATGGTGCCCCTGAAGTCCGAGCGGATCGACTCGAATCCGGACCACGCGGTGGGTACTCCGGAGCGCTCGGTACCTGTCGCTGTCCGCCGCGGTGGATCTCTCCGTGGTCATCCGCACTATGTCGGCTACCGCGGACGCGGTCGAATTGGGCGGTGCGATCACCGCATCGTCCGACCCGGCCGGTGAGTATGCCGAAATCTTGGTGAAAGCTACTTCCTCGCAACGTGTTCTGAACGACGTGGGGCGCCCGAAGACCCCCTGCGGAAGTAGCTCAGCCGAGATCGTGCCTACAGGTCAATTGATATACTAGACAGACGTAGACTGATATTGCAGAATGTGAACGGCTGCCGGCCGATGTATCGGTAGCGCGCCGGGCTCCGGCCCGGACCCCGCCGGCCCCGAGCCCGAGAGCCCGGAATCGCCTCAACGACTAGGAGTGTTCTTATGCCGCAAAAGGTTCGAGGTGTGATCGCCCGGTCGCAGGGTGCGCCGGTGGAGGTCACCACCATTACTATTCCCGATCCCGGCCCCGGCGAGGTCATCGTGCGCGTGCAGGCCTGCGGCGTGTGCCACACCGACCTCACCTACCGGGAGGGCGGCATCAACGACGAGTTTCCGTTCCTGCTGGGGCATGAGGCAGCCGGTGTGGTCGAAGAGGTAGGCGCCGGCGTCGAGTCCGTCGCGGTCGGCGACTTCGTGGTCCTCAACTGGCGCGCGGTGTGCGGCCAATGCCGAGCGTGCAAGCGGGGCCGCCCGCAGTACTGCTTCGACACCCACAACGCCACCCAGAAGATGGCGCTGGACGACGGGACCGAACTGACACCGGCGCTGGGCATCGGGGCGTTCGCCGAGAAGACGCTCGTCCACGCGGGCCAGTGCACCAAGGTTGATTCCGAAGCCGACCCGGCGGTGGTCGGACTGCTGGGCTGCGGTGTGATGGCAGGCCTGGGCGCCGCAGTGAACACCGGCAACGTCGCACGGGGCGATTCGGTTGCGGTCATCGGCTGCGGCGGCGTCGGCGACGCCGCCATCATGGGATGCCCGACTGGCCGGCGCAGGCACGATCATCGCGATCGACCGCGATCCCCGCAAGCTGGAATGGGCGCGTGAATTGGGCGCCACCCACACCATCAATGCCTCCGAAGCCGACACCGTCGAGGCGGTCAAGGAGCTCACCGGCGGCTTCGGCGCCGACGTCGTCATCGACGCGGTCGGACGCCCGGAAACGTGGCGCGAGGCGTTCTACGCCCGCGATCTGGCCGGCACCGTGGTGCTGGTCGGCGTGCCCACTCCCGATATGAAGCTTGAGATGCCGCTCGTCGACTTCTTCTCCCGTGGCGGCTCGTTGAAATCGTCCTGGTACGGCGACTGCCTGCCCGAGCGCGACTTCCCGATGCTGGTCGATCTTTACCAGCAGGGCCGGCTGCCGTTGGAGCGCTTCGTCTCCGAACGAATCAAGCTGGACGAAGTCGAGGAAGCCTTCCACACCATGCACTCCGGCGCGGTGCTTCGTTCGGTGGTCGTGTTGTGAGCGGCACGCTGCGCATCGACCGTGTCGTTACGTCGGGAACGTTCAGCCTTGACGGCGGCACCTGGGACGTCGACAACAATGTGTGGGTGGTCGGTGATGACGACGAGGTCGTCGTCATAGACGCCGCACACACCGCAAGCCGGATCGTCAGTGCGGTCGTCGGGCGCAATGTCATCGGTGTCATCGCGACGCACGGACATGATGATCACGTCACGGTGGCGCCGGAGTTGGCTGTCACCCTGCATGCCCCGGTGCTGATGCATCCCGGCGACGACATACTGTGGAAGGCCAGCCACCCCGAGGAACGGTACTGGAATCTCGATGCGGGACAACGCATCGGCATCGCAGGCACTGAGATCGAGGTCATCCACACGCCGGGGCACTCACCCGGATCGGTGTGTCTGTATCTGCCAGAGGCAGGCGCGCTGTTCTCCGGGGACACGCTGTTCAACGGCGGGCCAGGCGCCACCGGCAGGTCCTACAGCGACTTCCCCACGATCATCGACTCGATCCGCGACTTCGTCCTCACGCTGCCCGAGGACACCCGCGTCCACACCGGACACGGCGACCCCACGACCGTCGGTGCCGAGGCGCCGCACCTGGCCGAGTGGATCGCGCGGGGGCACTGACGCCCTAGCTGCGCGTGGCCCGAAACGCCGGGACAGCCAAGCATGCCGAGTTCTGCGAGACGGTGCCAAAGCCGTCTCGGAGGAAGCCACCACCCGCCGGGTCGGGACCGCACCGAGTACTGGCACGGCCAGCAGGGGCGGCTCACCCACCCGATGGTGCTCTACGACCGGGTGTGACCCATCACGAACCCGAAGCCCGAGTCGAGCACGAGGTGCGCGCGCGGAACGCCGGCAGCACGGCATCGCTCGATTGGGCAAGCAGGAGCCGGTGCACCTCGGCGACAACGTCGTCGTAGGTGGGTGCGATCTGCATGGTGGCGGGATCACCCTGCATGTGCATGAGGCAGACCGGAACGGCAAGGGCCGCAGCGGTATCCAGCGCGCTGGGCAGACGCAACGCGCGCACGTCGTTGATCATCACCGCGCCTGCGGCGACCGCTTCGCGCATCACCTCGGGACGTGACGTATCGACCCGAGATCGCGACTCCCCTCCGACATCGAGCATCTCGGCGCCTTCGTCGACGGCGGTTGAGGTCATCGATCAGCGTCCTCTCGGTCGGGAGGCGGCGCCTAGTCGACGCCGAACTCCTCGGCTGCGTCGATCAACCAGTCGGCCAGGTAGCCGGCGAACGACGACCGGACGAGGATCCGGTAGTCGGTGCCGCCGTCGTCCAACGGAATCAACACGACCGCGGCCTGTCCGAGCATCGTCTGAGCGGCGGCGCCGGGGCCGAACACCGCGGGGTGCAGATCCAGCGCGCACCCCTTGGCCAGGACGTCCCGGGCATGCGCACCCCGCAGTCGCACCGTGGTGCGCTGCGCGGAGACATCCACCGCCGCGCCACCGTGTTCGGCGATCACCTCCCGAAGCTGCGTCTCGAGTGCGGCCCCGGTGCCAGCAGTCGAGGTGACGAGCGACTCCTGCGGCCCGAACCAGATGACGGTGATGTCCGAACCCTCGACGAGAGTCGACGGTGTGGTCGGGTAGCGCGATACCGAGGACCTCGGCCGCCGCGGCACCGCCCGGACCGGTCGGGTCGACCCATAGATCGACCATCGCGACGAACGGTTCCTCGCGGATGTTCGTCGACTCCGGCAGCGCCGCCAATCGAGATTCCCAGTCCTGTAGTGGACTGCGGCGGATCAGGGTGTCAGCCATCGCGGCGTGCTCCTTCAGGGTCGACGAGGACGGAGGACGTGACCTCCACAGACACCAGGGTTCCGTCCACCGGGACGGTGAGGGTGTCGCCGATGCGGGCGTGCCCGGCCTGGACCAGTGCCAGCGCGAACGGGCGTCCCAACTCCGCGCTGCGGTAACTCGATGTGACGTGCCCGAGCATCGGGACCGGCACCGGTCAGCGTCTCGCCGTCGGCGGGTGTCTCGACGATCTGCCCGCCCTCCGGCAACACCGTCTCGGCATCCACCGGCAGCAGCCCCACGAACTGTTTGCGCAGCGGGTTGAGATTCTCGCTGCGGGTGAACGATCGCTTGCCGATGAAGTCGGGCTTCTTCTTCGAGACCGCCCAACTCAGCCCCAGGTCCTGCGGGGTGACGGTGCCGTCGGTGTCCTGCCCGATGATCGGATAGCCCTTCTCGGCACGCAGCACGTGCATGGTCTCGGTGCCGTACGGCGTGATCCCGTGTGGTTCCCCGGCCGCCATCAGCCGCTCCCACACCGCGGTCGCATGCCAGCCCGGAACGTTGACCTCATAGGCGAGCTCACCGGAGAAACTGACCCGTCCGACCCGCACGTGCACCCCGTCCACAGTGGTGTCCCGCCATGCCATGAACGGGAAGGCGTCATTGCTGACATCCAGGTCGGTGAACACCGCGCCGACCACGTCACGCGACTTTGGGCCGACGACGGGGAAGGTGTGCCATTGCTCGGTGACAGAGGTCAGCCGCACCTTGAGGTGTGGCCACTCGGTTTGCAGCCACTCCTCCATCCACTCCAGAATTCGCGCGGCGCCGCCGGTGGTGGTGAATGCCTGGTACCGGTCCTCGGCCAGACGCATCACGGTGCCGTCATCGATGACCATTCCGTCGACGCCGCACATCACGCCGTAGCGCACCATCCCGACCTTGAGGGTGCTCATCATGTTCGTGTAGAGGAGGTCGAGGAAGACGCCGGCGTCGGGGCCCTGGACGTCGATCTTGCCGAGCGTGGAGCCGTCGAGAATGCCCACCCCGTTGCGGACGGCGGCGCATTCACGCAACACCGCAGCCTCCATGCTCTCCAGGCCGGCTCCGCTGCCGTGCGGGTAGTAGCGCGGCCGCTTCCACTGGCCGACGTCCTCGAACACCGCGCCCCGCGCAACATGCCATTCGTGCACTGCGGTCACCCGTTCGGGGTCGAACATGTGGCCTCGGTCGCGCCCGGCGAGCGCGGCGAATGCCACTGGGGTGTACGGCGGCCGGAACGTGGTGACACCAAGACTTTCCATTGGTGCGCTGAGCAATTCGGAGGTGATTCCCGAAGCGACGACGCCGGAGGTCTTGCCTTGATCGTGTGCGGTGCCGATGGTGGTGTAGCGCTTGATGTGTTCCATTGAGCGCATTCCGGCCCCCACCGCGCGGACCAGATCGGCCACCGTCGCGTCGCGCTGAACGTCGACGAACTGGCGGTCCGCATTCTTGGCGTCGGGCACCCGCCACAGCACGACGCCAGGCGCGGCTTCGGCCACCGGATCGGATTCGCCGGGTAGCAGTTCGTGCGCGCCGGCGAACCCGAGCTCGGCGAGCGCCAGGGCGGCCGTCTCGCGGCCGCTGCGCAAACATCCCGGTAGGTCGAAAATCCCGTCAGCCGCACCAGCGACGCTCACCGCGTCGAGTCGATCCCCGGGAACGAAGGCGCCAAGGGCGTCGTCGTAGCGCAGCTTGCCGCGCACCTGGCTGAACAGGTGCACCGCCGGATTCCAGCCGCCGCTGACCAGCAGCACGTCGCAGTCCACCGGCTCCGTGGCAGCTGATCCAGGGCCGGACACCAGGGCGGCGGTGACCCGCGCATCTCCTTGGGTTCCGCTGACCACCGAGCCGATCCGCAGCGGGATGCCGCGGGCTTCGCAGCCGTCCCGCAGCTGGTGCGGCAGGTTGGGGCGAGCGTCGACGACCGCGTTGATCCGCACTCCGGCGTCATGCAGATCGAACGCCGCCAGGTAGGCACTGTCGTTGGTGGTGAACACCACGGCCCGCTCGCCGACCCGAACGCCGTAGCGGTGCAGGAAGGTTCGGGCCCCGTGCGCCAGCATGATGCCCGGGCGGTCGTTGTCGGTGAACACGACCGGACGCTCGTGGGCGCCGGCCGCGACCACGATGTGCCGGGCCCGGATCCGCCAGACCCGCTGACGGCTGACCGCCGCCGGGGCTTCGGCGCCGAGGTGGTCGGTGCGCCGCTGCAACGCGAGCACGAAACCGTCGTCGTAGTGGCCGAATGCCGTGGTGCGCTGCAGGTGCAGAACATCGGGATACGTCGCGAGTTCGGCGACGGCGTCGCGCACCCAGTCGGTGGCAGGCCTGCCGTCGATGGTGTCGGTGCAGCCCAGCAGGGCGCCACCGGCTTCGCTCTGCTCGTCGATCAGGACCACCCGTGCCCCGGCTCGGGCCGCGGTCAGCGCGGCGGCCAGCCCGGCCGGTCCCGCGCCGGCGACCAGTACATCGGTGTGCACGTGGGTGGCGTCGTACTTGGCGGTGTCGGCGATTTCGGCGAGCCGGCCTTGACCGGGGATGCCCCGTGCCACCAGCCCGTCGAAGAGTTCGACGGTCGTCGCCAGCAACATCGGCTCAGGGAAGGGGGCCTCCATCTGGACCAGACCGCCGGTGTCCTCGGCCCACGCCGCG
The DNA here is from genome assembly GCA_963771335.1 of uncultured Actinomycetota bacterium. Taxonomy (GTDB): domain Bacteria; phylum Actinomycetota; class Actinomycetes; order Mycobacteriales; family Mycobacteriaceae; genus Mycobacterium. The sequence continues at coordinate 162,896 of CAVYTD010000017.1, forward strand.
GTGAACCCGCGGGGGCGACCCAGTTTGATGCTCGTGGTCACCCGGTGTACGCCGTGCGCCAGCAGTGCGGACGCCAGCGTGTCACCGGGGTGCCCGGTGAATTCGCGGTCGTTGAAGCTGAAGGCGAGTTCGATGTCGCGGTCGATACGGCCTGTGGCGGCGGTGCGGAATGCTGCACTCATCAGATGGTCGGCTTCTGCTCGTCGGTGCGGTAGACACGGTGGAATCGGTATGTGGCGGTGTCCCGCAGGGCGTTGAACCAGCGGCGGCAGCCCGCGCTATGGGTCCACCGCTCCGCGAACATGCCCTTCGGGTTACTGCGGAAGAACACGTAGTGGGCCCACTCCTCGTCGGTCAGGGCCTGCGGATCGTCGGGGTAGGCGACATGCGCCTCCCCGCCGTAGTGGAACTCGGTTTCCTCACGCGGTCCGCACCACGGACATTCGATGAGTTGCATTGTTTCGCTCCTGTATTCGGCTGAGCTGCTGCAAGTTTCAGTGTGCGACGCCGGCGGCGCCGTGTTCGTCGACCAGCGCGCCGGTGACGAAACGGTCGAGGCTGAACGGGACGATGTACTCGTGCTCCACACCATTGGCGATCGAGTCGGCCAGGCACCAACCCAGTCCCGGCGTGACCTTGAATCCGCCGGTGCCCCATCCCGCGTTGAGATACAGGTTCTCGTAGCCGGTGCGGCCGACGATCGGCGATGCGTCGGGGCAGACGTCCACGATGCCGGCCCAGGTGCGCAGCAGGTGTGCCCGCGCGAAAACGGGGAACAACTCCACGGCCGCGGCCATCTGTCGCTCGATGATGTGAAATGCCCCACGCTGGCCGTACCCGTTGTAGGAGTCGACGCCGGCGCCCATCACAAGCTCACCCTTGTGCGCCTGGGACACATAGACGTGCACCGCATTCGACATCACGATCGTGGGATGCACAGGCTCGAGCAACTCCGATACCAGCGCCTGCAGTGGATGGCTCTGCAACGGCGTGCGGATGCCTAGCATGTCGGTCAGCGTCGAGGTGTGTCCGGCCGCGCACAGCGCGACGTTTCCGGCGGCGATGTCGCCCTGGGTGGTGCGGACCCCGGTCACCCGGTCGCCATCGGTGACGAATCCGGTGACCTCACAGTTCTGGATGATGTCGATGCCTGCCTCGTCGGCACGGCGCGCGAAACCCCAGGCGACGTAGTCGTGTTTGGCGATGCCGGCGCGCGGCTGATAGGTCGCGCCGAGCACCGGGTACCGGATGTCGCTGGAGATGTTGACGATCGGGCACAGCTTCTTGACCTCGTCGGGATCGACCCACTGCGCGTCGATTCCGTTGAGCTTGTTGGCCTCGACTCGCCGGACGCTGTCGCGCACGTCCTGCAGGCTGTGTGCCAGGTTCAGTACGCCCCGTTGGCTGAACAGGATCGGGTAGTCGAGGTCCTCCTCGAGGCCCTCCCACAGCTTGAGCGCGTGTTCGTAGACGCGGGCACTCTCGTCCCACAGGTAGTTGGACCGGATCAGGGTGGTGTTGCGGGCCATGTTGCCGCCGGCCAGCCAGCCGCGCTCGAGTACTGCGACGTTGGTGATGCCGTGGTTCTTGGCCAGGTAGTGTGCCGTGGCCAGGCCGTGACCGCCGCCACCGACGATGACAACGTCGTAGGACTTCTTCGGTTCTGGTGTACGCCAGAGGAATTCGGGATGGTCGGGCAGGTGCGCACCGGGTGCAGCGGGCGTTGTCGGCGAAGTCACAGGGCGGCCTCCGTGAGGTTGGGGTACAGCGGGAAACGCTGAGCCAGGACGTCGACGCGGCTCCGCAGGTCGCCCAGGGTTTCGTCGTCGGTGTCGGGCCGCAACGCGTGACTGATGATGTCGGCGACCTCATGGAACGCGTCGAGGTCCAAGCCGCGGGTCGCCAGGGCGGCGGTGCCGATCCGCACACCGGAGCTGACCATCGGTGGGCGCGGATCAAAGGGAACTGCGTTGCGATTCACCGTGATTCCGACCCGATCCAGGCGATCCTCGGCTTGCTTGCCGTCGAGCTCGGATTCCCGCAGATCGACAAGAACCAAGTGCACGTCGGTACCACCGGAGACCACGTTGATGCCCGCGGCGCGGGAATCCTCCCGCAGCAGGCGCTCGGCGAGGATCTTGGCCCCGTCCAGGGTGCGCTGCTGGCGCTCCCGGAACTCTGGTTCGGCGGCCAACTTGAACGAGACTGCCTTGGCCGCGATGACGTGTTCGAGCGGGCCGCCCTGTTGTCCAGGGAACACCGAGGAGTTGAACTTCTTGGCCAGCGCTTCGTCATTGGTGAGAATGAAGCCGCCCCGCGGACCACCGAGCGTCTTGTGGGTCGTGGAGGTGACGACGTGTGCATGAGGGACAGGTGAGGGATGCAGCCCGGCGGCCACCAGGCCGGCAAAGTGGGCCATGTCAACCATCAGATAGGCGCCGACCTCATCAGCGATGCGCCGGAACTCGGCAAAGTCGAGATGCCTTGGGTACGCAGACCATCCAGCCAGAATGAGCTTGGGCCGCCGCTCTCTGGCGATGCGTTCGACCTCGGCCATATCGACCAGATGGTCATCCTCGGACACGTGGTAGGGGGCGACGTCGTAGAGCTTGCCGGAGAAGTTCAATTTCATGCCGTGCGTCAGATGCCCGCCGTGCGGCAGGGCAAGGCCCAGAATGGTGTCGCCGGGGGAGAGTAGCGCCGCCATCACCGCGGCATTGGCCTGCGCGCCGGAGTGCGGCTGGACGTTGGCATAGGTTGCGCCGAACAGGCTGGTGAGTCGGTCGATGGCGAGCTGTTCGCTCACGTCGACGTGCTCACAGCCGCCGTAGTAGCGCCGACCGGGATAACCCTCGGCGTACTTGTTGGTCAGCACGGAGCCTTGCGCCTGCATGACCGCCAGCGGCGCAAAGTTCTCGCTGGCGATCATCTCCAGAGTGCTCTGCTGGCGCACCAACTCGTCAACAAGCACGCGGTGAACGGCAGGATCAATCTCGGCCAACGTCGCGCCGAGAACAGGGTTGGCGCCTTGTGCGTGGGCGAGTCCTGCGGTGTCGAGAGTCATCTGCGCCTTCCTGACATTCCAGTTACGATTGACTAATATATCAACTGCGGGATAGATTAAGATCAGAACGCGGTTACGTCAATAGGGCAGTCCAAACAGGAAGGACACCGGCAATGACGCTGGCGGATGTCTCGGTTGTCGATGTCGACTCCAATGCCGAGAGCAACGCGGACCGCGCCTACGAGATCGTGCGCGAACGCCTGATCATGCTCGATATCCGGCCAGGCGAACCGATCAACGACGACCGCCTCGCCACCGAACTCGGTGTCGGCCGCACGCCGGTGCGGGAGGCACTCAAGCGCCTCGAGCGTGATCGGCTGGTGACCGTCTACCCTCGGCGCGGAACCTTCGCCACCGCCGTGGACATGACCGATTTGGGGGACATCTCCGAGATCCGCAGACAACTGGAGCCGACCGCGGCCGCCCGCGCTGCGCGCACGGCCACCACCCAGGCACGGGCCCGACTGGCCGCACTGGCCAAGGCTATTGGCGAGATCGACGGTACCGAGGACCCACGCGAGGTCTTGCGTCACGACGTGCGCGTGCATCGCGAGATCTACCGCGCCTCGGGCAACCCCCACCTCGAACACATCCTTGTCAGCCTCGACGCGCACGCCACCAGGATCTGGTGCTTGTTCCTCGATCGGCTGCCGGACGTCGCCAGTCATGTCCGCGAGCACGTCGCTCTCCTGGAGGCCGTCATCGCCGGCGATGAGGACACCGCGGCGAGGCTCACCCTGGCCCACGTCACGGGTTTCGAAGCGGCCGTCCGGGCGTTGCTGTAGTCCGCGGTGTCCGGATTCCGCAAACGATCGGCCGGCTACCACGAATCGCGGTGGGTGCACTGGTGCCTGGCGTCGGCAGCGCCATTCTGATATATCATTAATCCGGCAAGATGGTTTCAGTTGCCAGGTCTCGCGATGTGCGCTTCGAAGGGAATCGGGCCGTGACTGTTCTGGGTGACAACGCACTCGACGATGACGTCGTGTTCGAGGCGATGTCATTCGCCGATCACGCCTACCTGATGATCCGCGACAAGCTGATCATGCTCGATATTCGCCCCAACGAGGCGATAGTCGAGAGCGAACTGGCCACCCAGCTCAAGCTGGGCCGGACCCCGGTCCGGGAGGCGCTCAAACGACTGGAAGCCGATCGCCTCGTGATCTCGTTCTCCCGTCGCGGCACATTCGCTACCGGGGTCGACGTTGCCGATCTCCGGCACATCTCTCAGATCCGGGTCAATCTCGAACCCGTCGCTGCGCGAACAGCGGCCGAGTCGGCGTCCGCGGAAGTGCGCGCCCGGCTGTTGGATCTGGCCGACCGGACCGACGCTCTCGATATCGACAACATCGACCGCAACGAACTCATGCGGTGGGACCTGCGGGTGCACCGCGCGATCTATCGAGCAGCGGGTAATCCGCACCTCGAGGATGTGCTGGTTCGGTACGACAACCTCGCCACCCGGATCTTCTGCCTTTTCCTCGACCGTTTGCCGACGGTGGCACGCCACGTGGGCGAGCACACCGCGCTCCTGCGGACCATTGCCGCCGGTGATGGCGATAAAGCTGCGCAGATCGCCCTCGACCATGTGATCGGGTTCGAGGAAGCCGTCCGCGCCATCGTCTGAGAACCGGCGACGGCGTCCGCGGTCAGCTGAAGACGACCGTGCGATGTCCGTGTAGCAGCACTCGGTTCTCGCAATGCCAGCGCACCGCACGCGAGAGGGCCAGCGCTTCAGCGTCCTGACCGACGGTGGCCAGGCGTGCTGGATCGTAGGAATGGTCGATGCGGATCACCTCTTGTTCGATGATCGGCCCCTCGTCGAGCTCGGGTGTCACGTAGTGCGCGGTCGCTCCGACCTGCTTGACGCCGCGATCGAAGGCTTGGTGATAGGGCTTGGCGCCCTTGAATCCCGGCAGGAACGAGTGGTGGATGTTGATCGCGCGGCCTTGCAGCGCCGCGCAGGTCTCATCGGAGAGCACCTGCATGTAACGGGCAAGAACCACGAGGTCGGCATTGAGGTCGGTGACGAGTGCGAGCAGCTCCGCCTCGGCTTGCGGTTTGGTCGTTGGAGTCACCGGTATGTGCACGAACGGCAACCCGGCGGCCTCAGCCATCGGCCGCAGCACCTCGTGATTCGATACCACTGCGATGAGTTCGCCGCCGAGAATGCCTGCGCGCCAACGGAAAATCAGGTCGTTGAGGCAGTGACCCATCTTCGAGACCATCACCACCACCCGGGGCTGTGCACTGTCGACGAACCGGAACGACATACCGAATTCGTCAGCAACGGAGTCGAATTGGGCGGTCAGCTGCGCAACGTCGATGCTGTCGTCATCGCAGACGAACTTGGTACGCAGGAAGAAGGCCTGGCTGCGCGTCTCGTCGAATTGCTGGTGTTCGGCGATATCGCAGTTCCAGCCGAAAAGGAATGAACTCACGGCATGGACGATGCCGGGTCGCTGCGGGCAACTCAGCGTCAGAGTGAAGTTCTGCGTCATGGTATCTCCTGGAAATGGCTGGGTACGGTCGGTTACCGGGCCGGCGGCAATATCGTCAACGACCAGCTGAACAGCGTTGGCCCGCAAGCGATCTACATGCTCACAGATCGCGGTCACCAGGGCGTCGTGCTCGTGTGCGGTGAGCTTTCGGTGGTTGTCACGACCGGATCTTCTTCATCTCGGGGTCGACGAGCGGCTCGGCCACCACGGTCGCCGCGATCCGGCGGTCGAAGTACTGGATCTCGACCTGCGTGCCGATACCAGCGTCGGCGGGTAACCAGGCGTAGGCGATCGGTGTTCCGACGGTGTGCCCGAATGCCGCGCTGGTGACATACCCGACCGGATTGCCCTCCAGCGAGAACTGGTTCCGACCCGACTACGACCGATTTGACCGTCGTTGATCGTCAGGCACGACAGCCGGCGCTCGACAGTTTGGTCGGATACCCCGGTGAGCGCGTCGCGCCCGACGAACTCCCCCTTTTGCGGTCGCACGGCGAAGCCGACACCGGCCTCATACGGGTTGTGCTCGGTAGTCATGTCGGTGCCCCACGACCGGTAACCCTTTTCCATCCGCAGGCTGTTGAATGCGGCGCGGCCCGCGGCGATGATGCCGTGACGCTGGCCCTCGGCCCACAGCACGTCCCACAGCCGCAGCCCGTTGTCGGCGGAGGTGTAGAGCTCCCAACCCAGTTCGCCGACATAGGACAGCCGCATCGCGGTGACCGGGACGCCGCCGATACGAACCTGCTTGGCGCGGAAGTACTTGAAGCCCTCATTGGAGAAGTCGTCGAGGCTGAGCGCCTCGACCAGGTCGCGGGCCTGCGGTCCCCACAGGCCGATGCAGCAGGTGCCGCCGGTGATGTCGCGGACCGCGACACTGCCGTCGTCGGGAGCCTGCCTGCGGAAGTAGTCCAGGTCCAGATTGCTGTTCGCGCCGACCTGGAACGGTGTCCGCAGCCAGTCGGGCCACGGTGAGGTCGCTGCGGACCCCGCCGGCGTGCGTCCAGCGCCAGCGTGTAGGTGACCGAGCCGATCGACTTGTCCATCTTGCCGGTGGTCAGCCGCTCCAGCAGGGCCAGCGCGCCGGGGCCGGAGATCTCGAGCCGCTTGAGCGGGGTCATGTCGTACATGGCCACCGCGGTCCGGGTGCGCCAGGCTTCGGCCGCGGCGATCGGCGAGTGGAACATCGCTGCCCAGTCGTCGCGGGCCGGGTGGCTGCCACTCGGCGGGCAACTCATCGACCAGCGCGGCGTTGGCCTCGTACCAGTGCGGCCGCTCCCAGCCGTGGCTCTCGAGGAACACGGCGCCGAGCTCGCGCTGCCGGGCGTGGAACGGGCTGACCCGCAGGTTTCGCGGAGACTCCTTGGGCTGCAAGGGGTGCAGGATGTCGTAGATCTCGACGAAGTTCTGCTGCGCCGTCTCGCTGACGTAGTCGGGGGCCAGCTGGACCTCTTCGAAGCGGTGCACGTCGCAGCCGTGCAGCTCGACCTCGGAGCGGCCGTCGACCAGCAGCTGCGCCACCGCCCGGGCGACGCCGGCGGAATGGGTCACCCAGACGGCCTCGGCGATCCAGAAGCCGGCGACGTCGGCGGATTCGCCGACCAACGGTCCGCCGTCGGGGGTGAAGGAGAAGATCCCGTTGAATCCGGCGTCGATCGTGGCGGTTTCCAGGCAGGGCAGCAGCAACTTGCACTGCTCCCAGGCCGGCGCGAAGTCCTCCTCGGTGAAGGCAGCATGGACGGCATCGCGTCCGCGGTGACCTCACCGCTCGGGAGAGTCGCGAGGTCCACCGGCATCGGCCGGTGCGCGTAGGAGCCGATGCCGAGGCGGTCCACGTGCTCGCGGAAGTACAGGTCCTGGTCCTGATGACGCAGGATCGGGAAGCCCGCCTCCGACAGCTCGGTGTTGCGTCCGACGAGTTCGGGGATCTGCATGAGTCTTGGCGTACTGGTGGCCAAGGGCAGCAGCGGCACGTCCATCCCGACCAGCGCGCCGAGATCGGCGACCCCAGAACCCGCCGCAGGACACCACGATGTCGGCGGGGATCACGCCGTCTGTGGTGGCGACGCCGGTGACCTTGCCGCCGCTGTGTTCGATGCCGATGACCTTGGTCGAGCCCTGGAACACCGCGCCGCGGCTCTTCGGCGCGGCGGGCCAGAGCCACGACGACGCGGGCGGCCTTCGCGAGTCCGTCGGACTCCACGTACAGCCCGCCGAGGACCCGGGCGGGATCGAGCAGCGGGTGCAGCTTGGCGCATTCCTGCGGGTCGATGACCTCGGCCTGCGACGCCCCACGAAGTGGCCCAGCCCTGCCTGCGGTGCAGTTCGGCCAGTCGGGCCTCGGTGGTGGCGACCTCGAGGCCGCCGACCTGGTTGAAGCACCATTGCCCGTCGACCTCGAGGGACAGGAACTTCTCGACCGTGTAACTCGCGAGCGCCGTCATCGTCTTCGACGGGGTGGTCTGAAACACCAGGCCCGGGGCGTGCGAGGTGGATCCGCCGGTGAACGGCAGCGGACCCTGGTCGACACGGTGACGCGGTCCCAGCCGCGGGCGGTGAGTTCGTCGGCCAGGTTAGTGCCGACGATGCCGGCCCCAATGATCACAACGCGCGGTGATCCCATTGACGGTTCTCCTAGCTGGGTTGGCGGACGGGTCGTCGGGGCCCGTCGCGTGCCGCCGGCAGGCGGGGCGAAGCGAGGGCGAGAACAAGTATTGATCAACAACTGATATACCAACCATAAACACACCCTCGGCGCGACGTCAACCCCTGAGCGCATATCGCACAACCCGTTGCCTATCGGGCAACCCAGGGCGCTACTGTTGCGTCATGAGCAACGGGAATTCGGAGGCCGCGGGCGGTGGCGTTCAGTCGGTCGACCGGGCCTTGCTTGCACTGGACATCCTCGCCCGTAAGGGTGAGGCCGGGGTCACCGAACTTGCGGCCGAGATCGGTGTGCACAAATCGACCGCTTTCCGGCTGCTCGGCGCCCTCGAGGAACGCGAGATGGTGGAGCAGGCGCACGAGCGTGGCAAGTATCGGCTCGGATTCGGCATCTTGCGCTTGGCAAACGCCGTGTCAGGACGCCTCGCCGTGACCCACCAGGGCCGCGGCATCTGCGAGCGACTAGCCGCCGAGATCGGCGAGACAGTCAACATCGCGGTGCAACGATCGCACTACGCGGTGAACGTGGATCAGGCCAGGGGACCGTCGGCCGTCGGTACCCACAACTGGGTAGGCGAGCTCACGCCGCTGCACGCGACCTCCAGCGGCAAGATCCTGCTGGCCTTCATGAACCCGGTGGCACGACGCGAACTGCTGGAAACGGCCGGCCTGCAGCGCTTCACCGAGCACACCATCACCTCGATCGACGATCTCGATGATCAGCTGAACTCAGTCGCGCACGACGGTTACGTCGTGTCGATCGAGGAACTGGAACACGGCCTCAACGCGGTCGCGGCACCCATTCGTGATCACACCGGCGCGGTCATAGCAGCCCTCAGCGTGTCGGGACCCGGGTATCGCCTCACCGAGAGTCGCGCCAAAGACGTCGCCGCAGCGGTGGTGCTGGCTGCCGGCGAAATCGGGCACCGGATGGGTTACCCCGGCTGACGCCTAGCAACCGAGCATTGCCCCGTTGTACTGGCAACCGTGTCATTTCGGCAACCGACAGCGCACGGACGCAGGTAAACGGGGCGTAAATATTTCCCGTCGAACAGTCGCGTATCACTGTTATGCGTTCTAATATATCAGCGTCTGGCCGCCCAATGTGCACACTTGGCATCGGGCGGCGAGCCTGATCGTTACCCCGCACGGCGACGTGTGGGACGGCGCAGCCGTTGCCCGGAGGAACCCTCCAGTTGACGCGTGACGTCGGTGTGCGCGCAGCGAAAAAAGATCGGCCAAATATCTTTCGCGTTCGCACACCACCAGGAAGATGTGATGTACGCCATAACGGAGAACCCGCCATGGTCCACATCACATCGGATGTTCTGCACAGCCCGCACGGGGGCACTGCGTACGCCATCGGCGACGCCCGCCCCAAGAACCCGGCCGCCAGAGTCGGTGCTTCTCCAACTATTCGACTTAGGCACGGAGCCTCAAGGAGCCTGAAGTGACAACACAGAAACGCAGTACGTTCGAGGCCGAAGTGAAGGCGAAGCTCCACGAGTCATTTCCGGGTCCTGGCGTCCCGATACCGGAGGACCAGGACGATGAGCACGATGTCCCGCTGTGTTCTCGGCGCCCGGTTACCGACTGGGTTGTGTTCGGCACTACCGCCGTCATCGTCGTCGCCATCCTCGGCTGGGGTTTGATCGCGCCCGCCTCCTTCCAATCGACGATGTCGACGATCCTCAACTGGGTGGTGACCAACCTCGGCTGGCTGTTCATCATCTCGGCCACGTGTTTCGTCCTGTTTGCGGTCTGGCTTGCGTTGAGCCGCTACGGCCAAATTCCGCTAGGTACCGATGACGAGAAACCGGAGTTCCATACCGTCAGCTGGATCGCGATGATGTTCAGCGCCGGGATGGGGATCGGTCTGATTTTCTGGGGCGTCACCGAACCGCTGACGCACTTCGTCAACGCACCCCCGGGACTCGCCGACTCCAAGGCCGGCACCGCGCTGGCCACGGCGTTGTTCCATTGGGGCTTCCATCCGTGGTCAATGTATGCCGTGGTCGGCCTGTCGATCGCCTATGGCAGCTACCGAATGGGACGTAGGCAGCTCATCAGCTCTGCGTTCGTCCCACTGCTCGGCATCAAGCGGGTCGAGGGCCCGATCGGAAAGGTGATCGACATCCTGGCCATCTTCGCGACGATGTTCGGCACCGCCGCGTCCCTGGGCCTCGGCGCTCTGCAGATCGGTTCCGGACTCGAGGTGGTCGGCTGGGTGGAAACGGCAAGCACGCTGCTGCTTGTGACCGTGGTTGCGGTGCTCACCCTCGCGTTCGTGGCCTCGGCGGTGTCCGGCGTCTCGCGCGGTATCCAGTGGCTTTCGAATATCAACATGGTGCTCGCGCTCGTGTTGGCGATCTTCGTCTTCGTGCTCGGTCCCACGGTGTTCATCCTGAATCTGCTGCCGACTGCGCTCGGCGACTATGCCGCCAATCTTGCTGCCATGTCGGCACGATCCGCGGCTGCCGGCCCGGATACCGAGACATGGCTCTCGTCCTGGACGATCTTCTACTGGGCCTGGTGGGTGTCCTGGACGCCATTTGTCGGCATGTTCCTGGCCCGCATCAGCCGGGGACGGTCGATCCGCCAATTCGTGGTCGGTGTCATCCTGATCCCGACCACCGTCAGCCTGATCTGGTTCGTCATCTTCGGCGGTGCTGGCATCGGTCAGCAACGTGACGGTATCGACGTCTTCGGCAGTGGTCAGCCGGAGTCGACGCTGTTCGGCATGCTGGACCATCTGCCGTTGGCGGCCGTGTCAGCCGTACTGGTCATGACGCTGGTAGCGATCTTCTTCGTCTCGGGTGCGGACGCAGCGTCGATGGTGATGGGCACGCTCTCGCAGAGTGGTTCATTGTTCCCGTCCCGGTGGGCGGTCGCGTTCTGGGGGATGAGCACCGGGGCGGTTGCTGTCCTGATGTTGTGGGCCGGTGGAAACGATGCGCTCAACGGCCTGCAGACCATGACGATCATCGTCGCGGCGCCGTTCGTCGTCGTCATGATCGGCATGTGCGTGTCGCTGTACCTGGATATCTCGCGGGATCCGTTGGTAGCCGGTCTTCGCCGCAAGGCGCCCGACAAGGTCAAGTCGCACAAGTAAACGGGTCCAGGCCTGCCTCGCGCTCAGGAACCGGTTCGGCGCCGTCCCGAGCCGAGGCAGGCCGTTACTCGATGCGCAGACAGCCCGCCGCAAAGTCGGGTCGCGCCGGGGCGGCTGTGAGCCTCGACTCGGCGTCATCCGCCGGCGTCGAAACGCGGGTGATCCCGGACGAAGTAGTGTACGAACACTCCGCACGGCGGCGGGCTGACGTGCGCTTTCCGCCTTCGCGCACGCATCGGCACCGGCTTCGTCGGCGGCGGTCAAAAAAGTAATTCGGTTCCACTTGACAAGGCTTGTGACTGACCACACACTGTTGCTTACTACGCATCGTGTTGCTCAGGACGCTACAACTGCCGTGTTGATGAGAGGCCATACGAGAATGCTCCAAGTCTGTCCCTTGACCGAATTGCCGCCCGGCGAAGCGCGGCGCGTAGAAGCAGATCCTCCCGTCGCGGTGTTTCACACCGAAGACGGCGAGGTGTTGGCGATCGACGACACCTGTTCGCATCAGGACGCATCGTTGGCCGACGGTTGGGTGGAGGGATGCGAGGTCGAATGCCCGCTGCATGCCTCCCGTTTCAACCTTCGCACTGGTGCCGTCGATGCGCCGCCGGCGAAACTTCCGGTCCGCACGCACGCCGTGGTGATCGAGGACGGCGTCATTTACGTCGAGCCTGAGCACCGAGAAGCCGAATCTGCCGCCGGACATCCGCGCACGCCTGGGCGAGCGGGGAAGCCGAATGAAGCGGATCGCGATCATCGGCGCATCGCTTGCCGGTCTGTCGGCAGCCCGTGCGTTGCGCGCGCAGGGATTCGACGGACAGTTGACCGTTGTCGGGGATGAGACCCGGCGGCCCTACGACCGGCCCCCGCTGTCGAAGGAGTTTCTCTCCGGAGACATGTCTGAGGCCGACCTCGCGCTTGAGGCCGACGACGACGACCTGGAAGCCGAATGGCTACTCGGCTCCGCCGCGCACCAAACTCGATACCTCCTGTGGTGCAATCGAACTCGCGAACGGAACCCGGGTAGACGGCCGACGCGGTGGTAATCGCAACGGGGTCGCGTGCGCGCCGGTGGCCCGGATGCGAAGCGATGGCAGGTGTCCACGTGATCCGCACCATCGATGACGCGATCGCGCTGCGTGCCGACCTCCGGCCAGGCGCTCAGATGGTCGTCATCGGTGCCGGATTCATCGGCGCGGAGGTTGCGTCGACAGCCCGCAAGTTGGGCATGGACGTCACGATCGTCGAGGCCGCCCCGACACCCTTGCAGCTCCAGCTCGGTGCACGGCTCGGCGCAGTCGTCGCCGCTGCACATGCGGCTAACGGAACGACGCTCATCTGCGGTGTCGGCGTCGCCGGCCTGACCGGTGAGCATCGCGCGCTGCGAGCGACCGCGTCCCCGATCGCGTCACCGGCGTCGATCTCGTCGACGGCCGCCATCTACCCGCCGACGTGGTCGTCGTCGGGATCGGTGGGGTACCCAACATCGAATGGCTTCAGGGGAGCGGCCTGGCGCTCGGCAACGGCGTGCTTGCGGGTCCAACGGCCAGACTGCGATCCCGAATGTCGTGGCTGTCGGCGACTGCGCGGCTTGGCACGATCCGTCTACCGGCGCGCCCACCGCGTTGAACACTGGACCGGCGCGCTGGAACGACCGGCGATTGCCGTCGCCACCGTGCTCGCGGGCGGGCTCGATCTGGACGCCGCGGTCAAGCCCCCGTACTTCTGGTCCGACCAGTACGGCTCACGCATTCAGTTCGCAGGCATGGTCCGCCCCGACGACGAGATCACCATCGAGGAAGGCAGCTGCGAAGAGCACTGCTTCGTGGCCACCTACCGTCGCGACAGTCGCCTCGTGGCGGTCCTCGGTGTCGATCAGCCTCGCTTGTTCACCCGCTGGCGTCGTCAAATCGGCACAGTGCACGCCGCCGTCTTAGCCCAAATCTGCAGCACCCGAACTTAACCCCACCGAAAAAACTCAGAGGAACTCCATGACCACCACAGCCCCCAGCCTGCCGGAAAGCCTCATCTCGACCCTCGCCGGTCATTACTACACCGACCCCGATGTCTTCACTCTGGAGCAGGAGAAGATCTTCGAGACAATGTGGTTCTGCGTCGTGCGCGCATCGGATCTGGACAAACCTGGCGCTTTCAAGACCGTGCAGGTCGGCCGGGAGAGTGTGCTGGTTACCAGGTCGCGGAGGGGAGATATCAACGCCTTCTACAACATCTGCCGGCATCGGGGCGCCCGGCTGCGCACCGAGGGCAGCGGCGAGGTCAAGCGGGATTTCCAATGTCCTTATCACGCTTGGACTTACGATCTCGATGGCAAGCTCGATAGCTGCGCCCAATCTGACCAAGATGCCCGACATCGATCGTGTCGAGTACGGCTTGCGCGAAGATCGCCGTCAAAGAATGGCTCGGCTACGTGTGGGTGTGCCTGGCCGACGAACCGCCGTCGTTTGAAGACACTGTCATGCAGGAGATCGTCGAGCGACTCGGTGACGTCGAGCTGATCGACCACTACACCGTGGCCGACCTGAGCGGTGGGACGCCGAATCGTCTATGACGTCAAGGCCAACTGGAAGCTCATCATCGAGAACTTCATGGAGTGCTACCACTGCGCCACGATCCACCCGGAATTGACCGAGGTGCTGCCCGAGTTCGCCGACGGCTATGCCGCCCAGTTCTACGTGGGTCACGGCGCCGAGTTCGGTTCGGACGTGCAAGGCTTCACGGTGGACGGCTCCGAGGGGCTTGACCACATTCCCGGGGTGACCGCGGACCAGGATCGTCGCTACTACGCGATCACGGTGCGTCCGCAGGTGTTCGTCAACCTGGTACCAGACCACGTCATCGTGCACCGGATGTTCCCGATGGCCGCCGATCACACCATCGTCGAATGCGACTGGCTCTACCTACCGGAAGTAGTCGAATCAGGGCGCGACGTCAGCCGGTCGGTGGAACTGTTCCATCGGGTCAACCAACAGGACTTCGACGCTTGCGAACGGTGCCAGCCGGCGATGAACTCGCGCGTCTACCGCGACGGCGGAGTTCTGGTGCCCAGTGAGCACCACATCGGTGAGTTCCACAGCTGGTTGTCCAGCAAGCTGTCCGAGACGTAAGAGCCCGCTAGGCGGGGCAGACCAGCCCTTGTCTGCAGGCGCGCTGCGTATCGGCGTGGTGTTCTGGTTCGAGCGCCGATCGTAGGTGCAGAGACGCCGCCAGAAGGTGGCCAGTCGCGAGCGTCGCGATGTTCGTCGAAAGGGGCAGGAGCAGCTTGACGTGGCACTGTGTGTCGGGGTTCCAGTCGTACTGCTGCGGTCGACAAATTTGACAAGCGGTACCGCCACATGAGCACGGTCCGGGATGGCTGCAGCGACCATGTGCCGGCCAGGGCACCGCGGCAACACAAAGTCCCATACCCTCGACCCCTGGCCCTCCACGCCTCGCGGCAGACACTATGCATAGCCCGCTCCGTAAAACATGCACGGCGGGTGACATCCAGTCGTTCTTCGAAAGGCGCATCTTCATCCGGTGCGGCTGAGACGATATCCAACGTGGAGAACACGCCAACGCAGATCACCGACGAAGTGGCTCTGGAAACGGTGGTGCGCTGCACCGAGACCGACGTCAACGGCCACCTCAACAACGCCAAGTTCGTCGAGTATCTGGAATGGGGTCGCGAGGAGTGGTACGAGTCTCACGGCTTCGCTTACGACCGCCTCGAGGAGCTCGGGGCGATCACCGTAGTGGTGAACATCAACCTCAACTACCGCCAGCCCTGTCACCAGGGCGATCGGCTGCGGATCGTCACCTCGCCACAGCGGCGTGGCGGTCGCAGCTTCGCCCTGACACAGCGGATCGAGAAGAGCGACGGCACCGTTGCCGCCGACGGAGTCGTCACCATTGTGACCGTCGATCCGGACACGCGCCGCGCCGTACCGCTGCCAGTAGAGTTGGCCGAGTTGTTCCTCGCCCCGTAGGCCCCCGCCCACCCGGTAGCTGAAAGTCGGCCGCCCGGCGATGCTGTCCCCCGACGCTCACGAGATCCCCCTCCTCCTCCGACCGAAGAAGCAGTCTCCGGGGCTCTGATGACAGCACGGACGCCATCCGCGCGGTCGTGACGCCAGACTCCCTGGACCACCAGTTGGTCCATCGGAACGATCGTCGACGGAGGTCGAGCGCCCCGATCCTGGAGTTGCTGCAGGCGGAGGCGCGGAGCCGGCGACGGTGATCGCCGAGCGGATCGGGTCGAGTTGATGACCGCTTCCCGCAACATGATTCATGTCGCCTAGTAACCGCGGGCCGAGACACGACCGCTGACAGTTAGTCGTGGGCGCGGCGTGATCCTTCGAGTCTGGCCACCTCGGCGACGGAGCGGCGTTTTGCCGTCTTTTCAGGTGAGCCAAGCAGTTCGGAGATCGCCGCTGCTGTCCGGAGCATTTCGGTCAAGACGACGGGGAGCCGATCGGCCGAGAGCCGGCCCCGAGGCGCGGAGATGTGCACGGCTGCGTTGACGGTCCCGGTAGCGTCGAAGATGGGGGTGGCTAGTCCGACGATGCCCTCGACGCTCTCGCCGTCGCTGACGCTGTATCCACGGTCGCGGATGTCTGCCATTTCCTGCACAAGAGCGTCGGCAGAGGTCAACGTGAACGGTGTCAGCTGCTCAAAGTCCTTCGACGCCAACACCTTTTCCTCCAGGTCCGCGTTGAATGCGGTGAACAGCTTCCCGATGCTCGAACCGTGCAGCGGCCGTGACCCGCCGAGTTTCATGACGACCGAGAGGTTCTGACCCGCCTCGTAGCGATCGGCGTAGGTGACCGTGTTGCCGCTACGTACCGCGAGGTAGGTGTTCTCGTTCACCGACTCGCACAACTGCATCAAGAAAGGTCTGCTGATCTGTCGCAGGTCGACGGAGTCCACGATGGACAGCGCGAGAACCAGCGACCGCGGCCCGAGTACGTACGTCTTCGGGTCCAGTTGGCGAACCGCGTCGAGTTCCAACAATGTCGATATCAGGTCATGGGCGCTGCTCATCGGCATGCGCAGGTGCTCGCACATCGGTTTGAGGGCGCTGCCCTCCTGATGGTGGGCCAGGTATTCGAGGATCCCGAGAGCGCGGTCGAGACGGGCTGCGTTCATCGTCCCATCGTCCCACGCAAACGCGAAGCGAGTTTCGCATTTCTGAAGTCGACCCTTGACGTGTGACGCTTCGCACCCTTACGCTTCGATATACCGAAGTTCACATCGCATATGCGAAGTAAAGGAGTAGTCGATGTCGCCCCATCTCGTTGCCATCCTGGCTCTGGCCGGCGTGTTCCTCGTGGGGACGGTCCGGTCGGTCAACCTGGGTGTCTTGGCCTTGGTCGCCACATTCGGCGTCGGGATCTGGACGTTCGGCTTCGCCAACGCCAAGGTTCTCGATGGCTTCCCCGCCAACCTCTTCGTCATCCTCGTCGGCGTCACGTACCTGTTCGCGATCGCGAAACGTAACGGCACGGTCGACTGGCTCGTCCAACGATCGGTCCGTGCCGTGCGCGGTCGGGTGGCCGCCCTGCCGTGGGTGATGTTCGTGCTAGCCGCCGTTCTCGTGGCGCTCGGCGCATTGAGCCCGGCCGCGGTGGCCATCATCGCTCCGATCGGGATGGCTTTCGCTGCCCGTTACGGCATCAACCCGCTCCTGATGGGGTTGATGGTCATCCACGGGTCGGCTGCGGGCAATTTCTCGCCGCTGGGGGTGCTCGGACTGATCACCAACGGGATCGTCGACCGCAGCGACCTTCCGGGCAGCCCGATCGGGATCTTCCTGGCGAACGCGGTGTTCAACATCGGCCTCGGCGTGGTGATCTACTCCGTCTTCGGCGGTCTGCGCCTGATCCGCGACGGCGCCCGCTGCACCGACGACGAACCGACTGAACCACCGTTCGGAGGCGCCGCGTCACCGCCCGACGGCGGCGTCGCCCTGAAGTCCCAGCCCGCCGTCGAAGCACCTACGCAACGTCGGGAACGTCTCGCCACGTTGATCGGGTTGGCGGTGCTGGCAGTGGGGTCGCTAGGTTTCAATCTCGACATCGGCCTGACCGCGATGACGGTGGCCGCCGTCCTCGCGGTGCTCTCACCGGCAACCGCGAAGAGTGCCGTCGCCGACATCAGCTGGGGCGTGGTCCTCCTCATCTGCGGGATCGTCACCTACGTCGGACTGCTCGAGGCGGCGGGCACGGTCGACTACATCGGCCACGGGATCGCCTCGGTGTCGGCACCCCTGCTGGCGGCGCTGATCCTGCTCTACGTCGGTGCGGTGGTGTCGGCCTTCGCCTCCACCACCGCCATTCTGGGTGCGCTGATCCCACTCGCCGTTCCACTGCTGGTGGCCGGGGAACTCGGTGCGGTCGCGCTGGTCATGGCGCTGTCCATCTCGGCGTCGGTGGTCGATTCAAGCCCGTTCTCCACCAACGGGGCGCTGGTCGTGGCGAACGCACCCGCCGGCCGGGAGCCTGCGGTCTACCGCGGCCTGATGGTCTGGGGCTTTTGCCTGGTCGCGCTGACTCCGCTACTGACCTGGGCGATCTTCGTCGTCCCCGGGTGGTGACTCAGATGACCGATCGCACCGCACCGCTAGATGGCGTCAACGTCCTCGACGTCAGCACCTCCTTGGGTGAGTACACAGGGCGACTGCTCGGCGACCTCG
This sequence comes from uncultured Actinomycetota bacterium, assembly GCA_963771335.1. Taxonomy (GTDB): domain Bacteria; phylum Actinomycetota; class Actinomycetes; order Mycobacteriales; family Mycobacteriaceae; genus Mycobacterium. The sequence continues at coordinate 180,931 of CAVYTD010000017.1, forward strand.
GCGCCGACGTCATCCGCATCGACGACGCAGGACATCGTTCGCACCGCTGGTCTTTCATGAACGCGGGCAAGGATATTCGGCCCTGGGTGAGCGGCAGCGACCAGCTCGACGCGCTGCTCGCTGATGCGCAGATCTTGATCACCAGCGAGGGGCCGGCCGCGGTTGCGGGCCAGGGGTCTAGACCCCGCCGAGTTGGGCCGCCGCCATCCGCTGCTCGTGCACGTGGCGATCAGCCCGTACGGCCTGACGGGACCCTACGCGGATCGCCCTGCCAGCGACCTGACTCTGATGGCAGCCGGCGGACTGCTGGCACTGGCGGGCGAACCCGACCGTGAACCGCTGCGCGCGTGGGGCGAGCAGACCTCGGTGATCGCCGGTGTGCACGCAGCGACTGCCGCCCTGATCGCGCTGCACGTCGCCGAAACCGAATCGCGGGGCCAGATCGTCGACTTGTCCGTGCAAGAGGCGGTCGCGCATTCGATCGAGAACGCCGCGCAGTACCTCGACCTCGAGCAGGTGGTGCGCCGCCGCGCGGGGTCGGGCCCGCGGGAGGCAGGTACCGGGCTGTTCCGCTGCGTCGACGGGTGGATCTATCTCGTTGGCGGTCTTGGTGGAAGTCCGTTGGCCTGGAACGCCATCGAGGACTGGTTGGTCGAAGGCGGAGTCCTTACGGCCACCGAATTGGGCGCCGAACGCTGGCAGCAGCCCGACTGGCGTCGTACCCCGGAGGCCTGTGCCCGGTTCCGCGACCTCTTCGAAGGCTTCGCACGCTCGCAGACGAAAGCCGAATTGTTCGGCTCTGGTCAAAAGCGCGGCATCAGCATCGCCCCCGTGGCCACCCCGGCGGATTTGCTGAACGATCCGCAATTGCTCGCGCGCAACTACTTTCAGACCGTCGACGTCGACGGGGTGCCGACGACGCTGCCGGGAGCACCCTATCGGTTCGCCTCCTCAGACGTGGGGCCGAGGGCGACCGCACCTATTGGCGGAGGAGTCCGGCGGTGAGCACGCGACTGCCACTGGACGGTATCCGGGTCGCCGACTTCTCCTGGGTGGGGGCGGGGCCGTTCCTGACCAAGCCGTTGGCCGACCACGGTGCCGACGTGATCAAGATCGAGTCACGCACCCGCGTTGACCCGATCCGCTCGATGGCGCCCTTCCGAGATGGGGTGAAAGGGCTCGAACGTAGCGGTTACTTCGCCAACCGCAACTCCAGCAAGCGATCGATCTGCTTGGACCTCAAAGATATCCGCGGACGCGAGCTTGCGTTGCGTCTGATGGCGGTCAGCGATGTCGTGGTCAACAACTTCAGCCCCGGCACCATGGACCGGCTGGGTCTCGGATACGACGCGGCGCGCGCCATGCGACCCGACGTGGTGTACCTCGAGATGCCGATGATGGGTACCGAAGGGCCGCAGCGGGACTGCCGAGGCTACGGATTGACCATCGCCGCCGCCGGGGGACTGCTCGGGCTCACCGGGTACGCCGGTGGCCCACCCGTCGGTACCGGCACCAACTATCCCGACCACGTCCCCAACCCCCTGCACGGCGCGGTCGCCGTGCTGGCTGCGTTGCGGAAGCGACGGCGAACCGGGCAGGGCGAATACATCGAGCTCGCGCAGCTCGAGTCGACGATCAACGCGATCGGCCCGGCGATCGTCGCGGCCGCCGCAGGCGAGGACGTCGGCCCGGTGGGTAATGACGATCCGGTCGCCATACCGCATGGTGTCTACCGGTGCGCCGGCGCGGACCGCTGGTGTGCGATCGCGGTGTTCGGCGATTCACAATGGGCGGCAACGCGTTCCGTGCTGGGCGCGGTGAGCTGGGCCGACTACCCGGAGTTGGACACTGTTGACGGCCGGCGCCGATCAAGACCGCTGCTGGACCGCCTCATCTCGGTGGCGACCCGCGACTGGGAGGCATGCCGGCTGGCCGCGGCACTGGCCGCCCGCGGGATTGCGGCCTCACCCGTCCAGCACGCCGACGATCTCCTGCACGGTGACAAGCAGCTGCGGGCAAGGCAGCACTGGGTCACCCTCCAGCACCCGGTGATGGGCCCCGCCGTCTACGACTCGAGTCCCTACCGACTCTCCGCGACACCAGGGCGGTTGCGATCTTCGGCACCGATCCTCGGGGCCGATTCCAGAGACGTGTGCACCGAACTCCTGGGTGTCTCCGATCGAACCTACGACCAACTCGAAGAGCAAGGAGTGGTGGGCTGAAATGACCATCCAGACCGAACGCCGCGACCGGACCCTGGTCGTCCGCATCGACCGGCCCGAAGCGCTCAACGCGCTCGACCCCGAGTCGATGATCACGCTCAACTCCGTCATGCGCGACTTCCGTGACGACCAGGAACTGCTCGTCGCCGTCATCACCGGCACGGGCGACCGGGCCTTCTGCACCGGCGCCGACCTCAAACACACCCTGCCCTCGGAGGCCGGATTCGCCGAGACCTACTTCCAGCCCTACCAGCACAGCGTCGAAGCTGGGCACTACGTCCGCGCCCTGACACTGTCGGAGCTGGACGTCCCCAAACCGCTGATCGCCGCGGTGAACGGACACGCCCTAGGCGGCGGGGCCGAGATCGCGCTCGACTGCGACATCCGAATCGCCAGCGACAAAGCGACATTCGGTCTACCGGAAGCCCGGTGGGCCAGCGTGCCCGCAGTCGGCGGCGTATCGAAGATCCTGCGCGCCATACCGCGGGCGGTCGCCATGCAGATGCTGCTCACCGGTGATCGCATCGATGCCGCAGAGGCGCACCGGATCGGCCTGGTCAGCGAGGTGGTGCCACCCGAACGACTGCTCGATCGCGCACTGGAGATCGCCGACCGCATCGTCGCCAACGGGCCTTTGGCCGTGCGCAGCATCAAGACACTGGCCACCCGCACCGAGGATCTTCCGCTGAGCCGGTCGATCGAACTCGAACAACTGCTGTGGGGCGTCCTGCGGGACACCCAGGACCGCGTCGAAGGCCGAACCGCCTTCGCACAGAAGCGTCAACCCAATTATCAGGGTCGCTGACCTTGACCACCAAAGAGTCGAAAGGACCTACCATGCAACAGCTGTCCAACTTTGCGCCGCCACCGAGTTCGGCCGTGGGGGCGGAGCACTTCCTCACCGACGGCACCCGCGTCGTGCTGCGGGTCACCCGGTGCAGCGCCTGTGAGAGTTCATGGTTCCCCGCCCGCGCCCAATGCTCCAACTGCGCATCCACGGATCTGCGCGAGGAGCTGACGTCCAGCTCGGGAATCGCGTACGCCAGCACCGTGGTGCGGGTGGGTCCCCGCCAGTTTCAGGCGCCCTACACGTTGGCCTACGTCGACGTCGACGGCGTCCGGCTACTGGCGCACCTGACTTCCGCAGACGCGCTGGCCCCCGGTGCGCCTGTCGATCTGGTGCTGGCCCAGATCGGTGCCGATGACGACGGCCCGCTGCTGTCCTACGCCGTCGCTGAAGGTGCGCGATGAGCGCCGGGCGAGAGGTCTTCGTCGTGGGTGCGGCCGTGCACCCATTCGGGAAGCATCGCGAAACCCCGGCCGATCAACTCGGCTACCTGGCCGTCAGCGATCTGATAGCCACGACCGGGGTGGACCCCGCCCGAGTCGACGTCGGCTTCGGAGGCTCGGTCTACGGCGGCTCTCTGTTGGCCCAACGGGTCCTGCAGCGCGTCGGAATCTCCGGTCAACCGGTCTTCACCATCGAAAATGCTTGTGCCAGTGGGGCATCAGCTGTGCATCTGGCCTGGCAGTCGGTGGTCTCCGGGGCAGCGGACTGCGCCATCGCGTTCGGTGCGGAGAATCTCTCGTCCCTCGGCGGGGGAACACTCCCACTGACCACCGCCGACCTCGAGATCGACCAGGGAATGGTCATGCCCGCCGCCTATGCCATGCGCGCCCAGCGGTATCTGAACGACTGGGGCGCCACGGTCGACGACCTGACATCCGTCTCGGTGAAGAACCGCGCCAACGGCGTCGACAACCCGCGAGCCCACTTCCAGAGCCCGGTCAGCCGCGACGACGTGGAGAACTCACGGCAGATCGCGGATCCGTTGCGGCTCATGCACTGCTGCCCCAACAGCGACGGTGCGGCGGCCGTCCTGCTGTGCTCAGAGGAGGTCGCCGAACAACTGAACGGTCCGCGGGTGCGGGTAGCCGCCAGCGTGGTGCGCTCCGGTCGGTTCTCCACCGGCTACCGCGACATGACGTGGCCGGACATCACCGAGCGCACCGCGGCGGCCGCCTACGCGCAATCCGGTTACGGTCCAGAGGATCTGGATCTTGTCGAGCTTCACGACGCGTTCGCCGTCGCCGAACTGCTGCACTCGGAAGCCCTCGGAATCGCCGAACGGGGCAAGGCGCACGCGGAAGTGACGACCGGTCAGTTCGACCGCGACGGCCGAGTGGCGGTCAGCCCGAGTGGCGGACTGCTGTCACGCGGGCACCCGGTGGGCGCCACCGGCGTCGCGCAGATCTGCGAAACCTACTGGCAGCTCACCGGACAGGCGGGTGCGCTTCAGGTACGCGACGCGCAGATCGGCCTCACCCACGTCACCGGCGGCGGCATCTTCGGTGTCGACAACGGTGCGTGCTCGGTCCACATCCTCACCAACCTTTAGGCAAGGAGTCGCTCATGATCGAGAACAATCCGATGTCAGCGCGGGCGCTGGTGCTCTCCCACGGCGATGAGGCGGTGACGGACGCCGTCGTCGCCATCCTCGAGCGGGACGGCTGGTCGGTCACTCTCCGCCACGGCGACGCCGCCGACGTCGTGCCGTCCGATCAGGCCCTCGACGGTGTTGTGTACGTGCCCGGCCTGCTCGCCGGAGTCACCCAGCAGGTCGAACCGGCCACGACATTGCTGGATCTGGTCGAGGCAGTGCGCGCACACCTGACCGACGCCGCGCACGGTGGAGCCAGGGTGGTAGCCGTGGGCTGCCGGGACTGGCTCGGCTGGCCCACCAGGGCGCGGGCTGCGGCGCAGTCGGCTGGGCTGATCGCCGCCGTGCGGAGCCTCGCTCTCGCACACGGGAGGGCGGGCATCACGGTCAACGCCGTCATCGGGATGCCTCCCGACACCGATTTCACCCGAGGCGCGGAACCTGCCCTCGGCACCCACCTCTACGAACCCATTCCGCTGACCGGACAACCCGTCACAGCTGACGACATCGCAGCCACCGTCGCCTTCTTCCTCGACCCGCGCAGCGCCTACATCACCGGGCAGGTCCTGCACTGCTGCGGCGGCGCAAGCCTGCTGTCGAGCATGTCGGTCTGACCCAACTAGGAGTGAAACATGCTGAATGACAAAGCTATAACCGGGCAAGTCGCTGTAACCGGGCAGGTCGCTGTAGCCGGGCAGGTCGCCGTCGTCACCGGAGCGGCCAGCGGTATCGGGTTGGCGATTGCGCGCGAACTCGCTTCCGCCGGTACCTCGGTGGCCGTGGCGGACGTCAACGCCGACGCTGCCGCTGCCGCTGTAACCGCACTTGTCGCCACCGGCGGCAAGGCACTGGCCGTGACGGCGGACGTGACCTCGCGCCCGTCAGTCGAGGCGATGTTCGAAGTCGTCGAGTCCGAGCTCGGGCCGGTGGACATCCTGGTCAACAACGCGGGAATCAGCGTCGACCGTGGTGTCCGCGGGATCAGCGACGACGACTGGCAACGCACCATCGCGGTCAACCAGACCGGAGTGTTCCTGTGCTCGCAAGCCGCGGCGCGCAGCATGATCCCCAGACGTACCGGGCGCATCATCAACATCGCCTCACGGGCTTGGCTCGGCTGGTTCGGCCAGCTGTCCTACGCGTCCTCCAAGGGCGGCGTCGTTTCGGCGACCCGCGCACTCGCGATCGAAGTGGCCAAGTACGGCATCACCGTCAACTGTCTGGCACCCGGACTCATCGACACGCCGCTGCTGCAGGCCGAACCCGAGGAAGTGATGGACCGGCTGCTGGCAGCGCAGCCGACCGGAACGCTCGGCTCACCGGACGACGTCGCACACGCCGCTCGATTCCTCGTCAGCCAGGCAGCGGCGGCGATCACCGGCCAGATCCTCTACGTCTGCGGCGGCAAGAGCATCTACGCTCAACCCGCTGCCTGAACCACCGAACGATGCAGGGGAGGGTCCACTGACACGCAGCTTGAGAATGGACAGGCCCCGGCGCTGCCACGACGATCCGGTGAACTGTTGGGCCACAGCGACTTTGAGTGCGGCGTGGGCATCGGAGATCACCAGATGCACCCCCGGGAGCCCACCCGCCTTCAACGACGCCAGGAACTCGCGCCAGAACTCAAAGGACTCGCTGTCACTTGCGCCCCGAGCAGAAGGCACTGAACTGGGCTGCGCCACTGCGGATACGGACGCTCGGCGGCGACCCGCTTAGTGCGCTAGCCGGCAACACACTGCTGCTGGTGCTCAACCTTCCGTTGGCGCCGGTATGGGCACGGTTGCTGCGCATCCCGCGGCCCTACCTCTACGCAGGCATCCTGGTGTTCGCCTCGGTCGGCGCCTACGCAACCGACGGATCCCCGATGGGGCTGTACCTACTGTTCGTGATGGGGCTGCTCGGCGTGCTCATGCGGCGCTTCGGGCTGCCGATCGTGCCCATCATCATCGGAGTCATCCTGGGGCCGCTGGCCGAGCAACAGCTGCGGCGCGCACTGCAGCTCGCCGACGGACATCCGAGCGCACTGGTGTCCACACCCCTGTCGATCACGTTGTACGCGGTACTGGCCTTGGCGGTCATCGTCCCGCTGGTTTGGCGGTTTGTTGCGGCGCGCCGCGGAGGCGGCGACCAGAAGGCTACAGCCACTGTCCCGGTAACACCACTCGATGACGATTCTGTTGAGGCACAACCGGAGTCAGCGCAAATCCATGTCGCCGTGCCCGCCACGACAAGCTCCGATGTCGACGACGATCCCGGAGGTGCCGCGTCGGAGGTGAAGATTCCCGCCGATACGCGACATGGTTCCTGACCCGACCGGTCCTGGGCGGTGGCGGACATGGGCCCCTGTGGTGGTCCATGCCGTCGCCGTCCAGGCGTTTGTCTTCGCGGTGCGTCCCACAGTCTCCTATGCGGCCCTCGACGCGGGCGTGGCCCCGGCCCTCCTCGGTCTGCTCTCCGCTTGTTATGCGTTCGCGCCCTTGCTGTTGGCATTGCCAGCCGGTCGGCTCGCCGACCGGCTCGGCGTGCGACCGGTGTTGCTGATCGGCGGCGTGGCGCTGAGCGCCTCCTGTGCCATGCTTCTGACCATGCCACACCGGGTCGGCTGGCTTGCTGCGAGCCTGGTCCTCGCCGGCGTCGGGCACCTACTGTGTATGACAGGGGAGCAGACCGCCGTCGCCAAGATGGCCACAAAAACCAGCGATTCTCGTTTCGGCACTTACACGTTCGCTTCGTCGCTGGGTCAAGCTGTAGGCCCGCTACTGCTATCAGTGGGGGTGGACACCGCTGTTCTGCTCTGCGCACTTACGCTATCCGGCATCGCGATCGTCTCGGGACTGGCCATCGAGTCCTATCCAGCAGCGGCGGACGCCAAAATTGGTGGCAACGTCGCTGCGCTGCTCCGCGATCGAGGTATTCGACGAGCGGTGGTGGTCAGCGGCATCGTCATGGCCGCCGTGGACATCACGGTGGTGTACCTGCCCGCGTTGGGTACGCAGGCCGAGTTCAGCGCCGCGTTCGTGGGGTGGGTCCTTGCTGCACGAGCGGTCGCGTCGATGGCTGTGCGCCTGATCGCCGGCCGACTGGTCGAGCTGGTGGGCCGCCGAACAGTATTGCTGTTCGGGATGACATCGTCGGCCGCGGCGTTTGTGGCGCTCGCGACGTGGCAGCAGCAGGTGGTCTGGTTTGTAGCGGCGATGATCTTGGGCGCGGGATTGGGTGTCGCGCAACCGATCACTATGTCAGCGGTGGCTGATCGGGCGCCGAAAGACAACAAGGGCACCGCGATGACGCTGCGGCTGATGGGCAACCGGCTCAGCGTCGTGGTCCTGCCAGGGTCGATCGGTCTCATCGCCGTGAGTGCTGGACCGGCTGGCGTTCTCGTCGCGACCGCTGCGTTGCTTGGTGTGGGAAGCGGCCTGTGGGCGCGCCGATCAGCCTGATAAGACCAGGCTGGCCACACTGATCGGATTCGTCGACCCCACGTATGAGGGAAGCGCTCCACGCGGTGACCAAGGGCCCGGCTCGCCCGGCTTCGTGATGACCACGCCGCCGTCATCATGGAGGAGGTGTATGCGGAGGAGGTCATGTGCTCGGCAATGTAGGGCGGATATTGAGCGACCACGGGGGCCACACCGTCCGGACCGGGAATCTGTGGGTAGTAACTCCGTTAGGAGCGGACCTGGAGGACAAGTGCGGAACCCTGTCCGCCGCCACCGCACATGCCGGCCGCGCCGACTCCTCCACCACGCCTGCGCAATTCGAGTGCCAGGTGGAGGGTAATTCTGGCACCCGACATCCCAAGTGGGTGCCCGATGGCGATGGCACCGCCGTTGACGTTGACCTTGACTGGGTCCAGGGCCAGAGCGCGGGTCGACGCGATGCCGACCGCAGCGAACGCTTCGTTGATTTCGACGACATCCAGCGTCGCCGGATCGATTCCATCACGCGCACAGGCGGCCGAGATCGCGTTGGCGGGCTGCTGCTGCAGCGTCGAATCGGGCCCCGCCACCGAGGCGTGTGCACCGATCTCCGCGATCCAGTCCAGTCCGAGGGCGATGGCCTTGGATTTGCGCATCATGACGACGGCGGCCGCACCGTCGTTGATCGGAGAGGAGTTGCCTGCGGTGATGGTGCCGGTTTTGCTGAACGCCGGACGCAGCCCTGACAACGATTCGGTCGTGGTGTCGGGGCGGATGCTTTCATCGGTGGAGAACACGATGGGGTCACCGCCACGCTGGGCAATGGACACCGCAGCAATTTCGGCGTCGAAGAGGCCGTTCTTCCACGCTTCCGCCGCACGCTGATGCGACGCGGCGGCGAATTCGTCCTGTTCCGCGCGACTGACGCCGTTGGCTGCCTCGGTGAGAGCGCCCATGGCCTGGTCGGTGAAGATGTCGTGTAGCCCGTCATAGGCGAGGTGGTCCTTCATAGTGACATCGCCGTACTTGAAGCCGGACCGCGACTTCTGCAGCATGTGTGGCGCCTGGGTCATGGATTCTTGACCGCCGGCGATCACGATGTCGACGTCGCCCGCGCGAATCGCTTGATCTGCCAACGTAATAGCATCCATACCCGACAGGCACACCTTATTGACGCTCAGTGCAGGCACCGACATCGGAATGCCGCCGGCGACGGCGGCTTGGCGGGCAGGTATCTGGCCCGCGCCGGCGGTGAGCACCTGGCCCATGATGACGTACTGAACCTGATCACCGCCGATGCCCGCCTTCGCCAACGCGGCCGCGATCGCGATGCCGCCGAGGTCGGAGGCGGAGAAGCCGGACAGTGATCCCATGAGGCGACCCACCGGGGTTCGCGCGCCGGCCACGATGACCGAAACCTCGGCGGCGTTCCTATCAATTCGTTCGGAAGTCATAACAGTCTTTCTCCATCGCGTTCATTCTAGGCGTCACACGAAGTAGAAGGTGAGTCCGAGGACGGCGTAAATGGCCAGTAGTTGCAGGCCTTCATACCAGGTGGACTCGCCGCGCTGGGTGACCTCGTTGGCGATGATGACCGCCAAGAACACCGCGCCGAGCTCGAACCCGTTGAACACCAGGGCCATTGGGAACGGGCCGATGACGAACGACGCCAGCACCAGAACCGGAGCGACGAACAGGGCGATCTGGGCACCCGATCCGATCGCGATGTTGACCGAGATGTCCATCTTGTCGCGGGAGGCGAAATATACCGCGACCCAGTGCTCGGCGGCGTTACCCACGATCGCCACGACGATCACACCGACAAAGAACGGGGACAGCCCGATGGCCGCCGACGCCTCGGTGATCGAGTGCACCAGGATCTCCGACATCCAGCCCACCGCGGCGCCCGCACCGGCCAGCATGAGCACGCTCTTACGCACCGACCACGGCTCGCCGCCGTGCTCGTCTTCGTCGTGGGAGGGGTTGAACAGCTGCGCGTGCGTCTTCAGGGAGAACACCAACCCAGCCCCGTAGGAAGCCAGCAGCACCACGGCGACCCCGACCGACAGCGCCTGCAGGTTGCTGGGGAAGGCCACCGCCTTGGCCGTCGGGTCGGGCAGCCCGCCGCCGGCCACCAGCTGAAATATCGCCGGCATCACCAGCGCCACCGTCGCGAGCAGCAGCATCAGCGACTGGGCGGTGGCCGCCCGCAGCTCGAAGCGTTGCCGGTCCCGTTTGCGCCCGCCCACCAGCATCGACACCCCGAGGACCAGCAGGATGTTACCCAGGATCGACCCGACGAGCGAGGCCTTGACCACCTCGTGCAGCCCGGCGCCCAGCGCGAACAGCGCGATGATCAGCTCCGGTGCGTTACCGAACGTGACATTGAGCAGACCACCGATGCCCGGACCTGACCGGGCCGCCAACTCCTCGGTCGCCCGGCCCATCAACGCCGCCGTCGGGATCACTCCCAGCGCCGAAGCGGCGAACACCGCCACCGCATCGGCATGCAGGAACTCCAACACGATCGCCACCGGGATCAACGGCACCAGCAGGTACGGCCAGCCCTCCCCCGTCAGCAGAAACGGCTTGCCGGTTTGGGCGGTGCCTGGTTTTCAACGGTGGACATCTCGCCCCCTTTTACTCGCTACCTGGCCGTTCCAGAATCGGTTGCCGGTCAGCATCGTTGCCTGCGCGAGCATCAGGGTGTCACAGAGGACTGCGCCGACCAGGTGGACACCTTCTGCAGCTGGTACCCAACGCGAACGCAGCGATGGCACGGTCATAACTCGCCCTTGCGGAGCCGTTACCGGATCAGGACAAGGTGGTGCAAGAGCATGGCAGGGCACGCATGGTGATTACTCGGGCGTATCCGCGGCGGTTTCGGCGAGATGCGTTGCGCTCTATGGTCGGGGGAGTTCGCGAGATGAGGCTGCCGTCGACCGAGCGTGGGGGCAGATCTGGGGTGGATTGCCACGTTCACGTTGGTCGCGATAGTGACCACTGCGGGCGGTGTGAGAACCGTGATTAACTCGGGCGACACGTGACGCCTCCGCATCAACGATCGGCTGCTGCCTTCAAGTAATCAGTAAACTCATTCGGGACCTGTTGTGCAATAGCGCATCACCTTTTGGCCGTAACGTCGAAGACGCTCAGGTCGTGCCCCTTGAACGGTGCCGACGTCGTGGTAGCACATCCTTTAGGCGGGTGCGGTTCCGCTCAGTGGGAACGCGTAATGCACTCACGGATCGATGTCTCTCAAGGCAAACATGCGGCCGAATCTCGATGCAAGACAACGGCAGACATCGCCGCGATGTGTCGCAAGTCCTCGCTGGGCCGATGGGCTGGCGCCCCGCCGGCGCTCCGGCTACTTCATCGAAGCAGCATCATTACGCTTGCCGTGACGCCAAAGAGGACAATCAAACTTCGGAAGAGCGCAGGGGGTAGCCGACGACCGATGTGGGCGCCGACATATCCGCCAACCACGGATCCAACTGCGAGCAGCCCCACGGCGGCCCAATTCAGGTCGGCTGCGAAGATGAAAATCACTGCGGCGACGACGTTGGCGGCGAGCACGGCGAGGGTCTTGAGCGCGTTGGTGATCCGCAGCTCAATGTCGAGTCCCAGGCCAAGCACCGCCAGCATCATTACGCCCGAGCCGGCTCCGAAATATCCGCCGTACACACCAGTTAAGACGGCAAAGAAAGTCGTGATCGGCGACATCGTGGTGCGCTGCTCCGCCGAGTCTGCCCCGTCCCGCTGACGCAGCCAAGACGAGATTCGGGGCTGAGCACCCACAAGGACACACGTGAAGAGAATCAACCACGGAACCACAGCTTCGAAGACCCCGGGTGGCAGCGCCAACAGGAGCGTGGCCCCAGCTATCGATCCGATCATGCACGTGGCGACAACTGCAGCCGTGACCTTTGGGTGTTCTTTGAGCTCCCGCCGATAGCCAAATGACCCGCTGATCCCGGCGGGAGTCATACCGACGGTGTTCGACGCGTTGGCAACGACCGGTGGTAGACCGACCGCCACGAGGACGGGAAAGCTCAGTAGCGACGCCACTCCCACCGTTGACGTGAGAACGCCAGCACCGAGTCCGGCCGCCACTATCGCAAGCTGCTCAGCGCCGGTCATCGCCCAGTTCGGCCGGGAGCACCTGACTTTCGAGTCTCGTCCGGTAAGTCAGTGCGACGCGGATATGCCGTCGCACAAGGCGTATTCGCCGCGGAACTGTCGCTGCCAAAGGTCCCCTGGCGACGAGTCAGCGAGCCGTCCTCCGGACAGATGTGCGCGGCGCTCAACCAACAGACCGGTCAGCCATGCTCGATGAACGGGTCGCCGCCCTGTGACTTCGCTGCACCGGCGCTACGCCCTCGGTGCCTGGTGTCAGTGGGGGTCGGCGGCCCATCGGTCCAGCGTAGTAGCAACTACCGGTGCCAAACAATAAGCCTCACCAGTGCCAGGGTTGACAAATTCCCGAGAGAACTAGAGACTCAGTGGCTAGTCCAGTAGCACACTAGCCATCTGGTGGTCGGGTCGGTCGGTATCGGAGTCAGGGGTAGTCGTGGATGGGTGGAAATCGTTTCGGGACGTCCGATGAAAATCGACGACGAATTCCCACGACGTTATGGCGAAGTGGCCCCGGCAGGTTGTGATGCTCGCAGGCTTGAGTTCCGGTGCCTGGAGGGGCTCAGGGTTCCCGAACGATTCCCTGTAGACGCCGATTTGGCAGATTTTGCTCTGCACGCCGGGTTGGCCCTCGGCCATCAGCGCGTTTCGCTCGCGGATATCTATGTGGGCACCGCAGCTTTGTTGCCGCCGGCGCTGATTCGGCTAGCCGAGCGGGCGGACAAGAGCGCGCACCGCACGCTGAGGGCGAGAGTGGTTGCGGACCACGCGCGCCCCGTTGGACTTACCGGACTCCTGCTAAGCGAACTGGCGTTTCAGAGGGCCGTCGTCGACGCTTTAGGCGGGCAGACGCTTATCGCCTTGATGAGCATGCTGCACAGACTTATCGAGTTCACAGTCTCACACATGGAATCAACGCCTGGCCCCGTCGTTAGACATCTGGCCGAGGTGAAGTTACATGATGAAATCGTTCGTCTTGTCGAAGCGGGCCGTGGGCGGTCGGCAGCAACGCTGGCGCAGGTGCGGACCAAAGAGGTTGAAGCCGTCATTCGTGAATACGACGCTGCCACAGGTACGGACAGGCTAATACGGATACCTCCAGCTGACCGATGAGGTGTGCGGTGCCGCTCAGCAGCTTCCACTGGAGGGGCGAGTTCCTCGACCCGACCTCCTGCCAATTATCGACAGACGCAGCACGGGTCAGTCGGCCTCGCGGAGGAGGGCGACGTCGGATACGAGTCGGATGTGGTCGGCCATCGCGCGAGAAGCCTCTTGTGGATTCTGCTTGCGCACCGCTTCGGCGATGCGGCGATGGCCTTCGAGGGAGGCCCGCGGTCTGTCCTCCTGGGACAGCGACTCGATACGGGTCTCCCGGATCAAGCCCGAGATCTCATGCATGAGTTTGGCAAGCAGTGACGAATGCGCCGCCGCGGTGAGCGCCTCGTGGAACATCTCGTCGCCGACGACGCCCCGGTCTCCCGTCTCGATCTCCGTCTCCATCGTGGCGATGGACGCGTCGATCGCCGCCATTTCAGCGTCGGTGCGCCGCGCGGCGGCCAGACCGGCCAGTTTCACTTCTAGCGCTTCGCGGGCCTCGATGATGTCGGGGATACGGTCGGCGTGTTCGCGCAGCGCCTTGATTGCCCGCTCTTCAGTGGGCGGACGAACGAGGATGACGCCGTCCCCGTGGCGCACCGACAACACGCCCTGCACTTCCAGAGCGACCAACGCTTGGCTGAGCGACGCACGACTGACGCCGAGATTGGCTGCAAGGTCACGCTCGGCGGGCAGCCGGTCGCCAGGGCTCATCGCGTTGTTGTCGATGTAGCCGCACAGCTGCTCAACAATCACTTCATACAGCCGGGGCCGCTTCGCCGGCCGCAGTTGCTCAACCACTAGCTCACCCACTCTGTCGTCCAATCAGAGTACCGCTTGGCTTCGGCACGCCATAGCCACTGGCCGAGGATTTCGTGTTGGAAAGACGCTCCGCGGGTCAGCGCCACGCATCGGAGCGACACGAGGTCAGCTGGTTCGGCGCGGAAGCGCCGGCGCGCCGACGAACTTCCAGACGCTGCATCGATTGGCACCGGGCAACCAGGGGAATCAGCTCACCGACGGGGTCCGAAGCGGCTCGTGACCTCTTCCGGTGGAGCTGCCCACCTCGGAACGCGTAGGTGCCGCCATTTCGGGCAGGCGACCGGACGAGGACGGTTGCGCGAGTGGGAAGTAGACGCGTTATCGCAACGGAATGTTTCGTTATCAACCCCAACAGACATTTGTGGCGTCCGCGTCGATGCTTACCAAAGAGTTCATAACGATCCCGCCCGAAACGGATCTGCTATCCGAAGGCCGCAGCCATATCGACACCGGGGGGTGCGTCCAGTGACTCCGTGACCAATGCCTCAGTGGCCGGCGCTTGGACATCCGGCGCCAACACCGCGGGATCAATTCGCAGCACCGCGTAGCCAGCAACCGCACCCGCACCAAACCCCGGCGCGAAGATCCGCATCGGCCGGTCGATCACCCCGTCACGGATGGCGTCGTGGATTGCCAGCGGAATGCTCGCCGCGGAGGCGTTCCCCATCCATTCGATATTGAAATAGAGCTGATCTGGGGACAGGCCGGCGCTGGTCGCCAGATCGACCACCATGGTCTTGTTCGCCTGGGTTCAGCGCCATATCCCGCATCAACTCGAACTTGCTTTGGTACCGCCGGTCGATAGTGATCATGGCCAGCTGGAGAATAGGGTTGAGTCAAGGTGCAACACGGGCCCTCTGAGCCACAAAACTGCATGTAAACCAATTCGGCCGATGATCGGGAACGGTCTTCGGCAAATTGTCGTGACGACCGCCACATTCTGTGGCGAAAAGTGGTGGGAACAATTCAGAAGCCACTCAACATGTCTATGTGACGACATTTCGCGGACCGGTAAACCTGTCTGTGGTAAACACAGCGGCAGCGGGCTGTTCACGCCCAGGACCTGCACTGACGTTGCGGCTTCCTATTGATGACCATCGTGACGAGCTCCACAATCATTGCCGAAAGTGTTTAGGACAACGGCGTTACAAGTGGAATCTTCTATATCTTTCGTGAGAAGCTTTAGCAGGAAATTAATTTGTACTAGAAAGGCTTTTGAGGATGAATACCCTCTTAATCGTTGCATTGTCTATTGCTGTTGTGTCGGGCTTGTTCGCGGCGCTATATGTGTGGTTCGAGGTTCTAGGGCACCGCTTCCACGGCGCGACCACGGACGTCTCGGCTGCCACCACGTCCCTGCCGGATGGATCGAGCGGTGGCCTTCTTGGCGACCGGTTGCGGGCGATCGTCGCCGAGCGCAGTTAGCCCTGCGCGGCGCCGATCTATCGATGTCTGGAACTGGGCAGCTCAATCGGGACGGCTCTCGCGATGGATGAATGACCAGTGATGTCGCCCGTGCCGGTTGTCTGACGAGCACCCGCGGGCGCTGGTGCAGCCTCTTGAAGGCGTTGGTCGCGCACGCGTCAGGACTTGAGCATGTTGCGTAGGACGTATTGCAGGATGCCGCCGTTGCGGTAGTAGTCGGCTTCGCCGGGGGTGTCGATGCGGACCACGGCGTCGAATTCGATTGCGGTGCCGTCGGTTTTGGTGGCGGTCACCGTGACTGTTTTCGGGGTTTTGCCGTTGTTGAGGGCTTCGATGCCGGTGATGTCGTAGGTCTCGGTGCCGTCGAGTTTCAGCGACGCCGCGGATTCGCCCTGCGGGAATTGCAGTGGGATGACGCCCATGCCGATCAGGTTGGAGCGGTGGATGCGTTCGAAGGATTCGGTGATCACCGCGCGCACCCCGAGCAGGCTGGTGCCTTTGGCGGCCCAGTCCCGCGACGACCCGGAGCCGTATTCCTTGCCGCCGAGCACGACCAGCGGGGTTCCTTGTTCGGCGTAGTGCTGCGCGGCGTCGTAGATGAAGGCCTGCGGGGCGTCCTCTTGGGTGAAGTCGCGGGTGTAGCCGCCGGACACGTCGTCGAGGAGCTGGTTGTTGAGCCGGATGTTGGCGAAGGTGCCGCGGATCATCACTTCGTGGTTGCCGCGCCGCGAGCCGTAGGAGTTGTAGTCCTTCTTGTCGACGCCGTGTTCGTCGAGGTACTGCGCGGCCGGGGTGCCGGCTTTGATGTTGCCGGCCGGGGAGATGTGGTCGGTGGTCACCGAGTCGCCGAGCAGGGCAAGCACCCTGGCGCCGGTGATGTCGGTGACCGGCGCCGGGTCGGCGGGCATCCCGTCGAAGTACGGGGGTTTGCGCACGTAGGTGGAGTTCGCGTCCCAGTCGAAGGTCTTGCCTTCCGGGGTGGGCAGGTTGCGCCAGCGCTCGTCGCCTTTGAACACGTCGGCGTAGCTGTCGGTGAACATCTTCTTGTTGATCGAGGACGCGATGACCTCGGAGATCTCCTTGGCCGACGGCCAGATGTCTTTCAAAAAGACGTCGTTGCCGTCGTTGTCCTGGCCCAGTGGTTCGGTCTCGAAGTCGAAGTCCATGGTGCCGGCCAGCGCGTAGGCGATCACCAGCGGCGGGGAGGCCAGGTAGTTCATCTTCACGTCGGGGGAGATGCGGCCCTCGAAGTTGCGGTTACCCGAGAGCACCGCGGTGACCGTCAGGTCGTTGTCGTTGATCGCCGCCGAGATCGCCTCGGGCAGCGGGCCGGTGTTACCGATGCAGGTGGTGCAGCCGTAGCCGACCAGGAAGAACCCCAGCTTCTCCAGATACGGCCACACCCCGGCCTTGTCGTAGTAGTCGCTGACCACCTGCGAGCCCGGCGCCATCGACGTCTTGACCCACGGCTTGGAGGTCAGGCCCTTGTCCACGGCCTTGCGCGCCAGCAGCGCGGCACCCAGCATCACCGACGGGTTGGAGGTGTTGGTGCACGACGTGATCGCCGCGACCACGACCGCGCCGTGATCGAGCACGAACTCGCCCTGCTCGTCGGAGGTCACCGTGATCGGCTTGGACGGCCGGCCCTCCGACCCGTTGGCCGCCGACGGACGCACGTCGGTTCGCCGTCGTCGGCGAACGACAGCGACACCGAATCGCTGGCCGGGAAGGACTCGTCGACCGCCTCGTCGAGCTTGGTCTCCGGGGTCGGGTAGTGCTCCTCGACGTAGTTGTGGATGTCCTTGCGGAACGCCATCTTGGATTCGGAGAGCAGGATCCGGTCCTGGGGGCGTTTCGGGCCGGCGATCGAGGGCACCACGTCACCGAGGTCGAGTTCGAAGGTACTCGGAGAACACCGGCTCCTCGCCCGGGTCGTGCCACATGCCCTGCGCTTTGGCGTAGGCCTCGACCAGCGCCAGCTGCTCCTCGGTGCGCCCGGTCAGCCGCAGATAGTCGATGGTCACCTCGTCGATCGGGAAAATCGCCGCGGTCGAGCCGAACTCCGGGCTCATATTGCCCAGGGTGGCGCGGTTGGCCAGCGGCACCTCGGCCACCCCGGCGCCGTAGAACTCGACGAACTTGCCGACCACACCGTGTTTGCGCAGCATCTCGGTGACCGTCAGCACCACATCGGTGGCCGTCACCCCGGGCTGGATCTCCCCGGTCAGCTTGAACCCGACCACCCGCGGGATCAGCATCGACACCGGCTGACCCAGCATCGCGGCCTCGGCCTCGATGCCACCCACCCCCCAGCCCAGCACCCCGAGGCCGTTGACCATCGTGGTGTGGCTGTCGGTGCCCACACAGGTATCGGGGTAGGCCACCACATGCCGTCCGCGTCACTTCGGGTCATCACGGTGCGCGCCAGGTACTCGATGTTGACCTGGTGCACGATCCCGGTACCCGGCGGCACCACCTTGAAGTCGTCGAAGGCGCCCTGGCCCCAGCGCAGGAACTGGTAGCGCTCGCCGTTACGGGAGTACTCGATATCGACATTGCGCTCAAACGCCCCGGCGTTGCCGAACACGTCGACGATCACCGAGTGATCGATCACCAGTTCGGCGGGCGCCAACGGGTTGACCTTCTCGATGTCGCCGCCGAGGTCGCCGACCGCCTCGCGCATGGTGGCCAGATCCACGATGCACGGCACCCCGGTGAAGTCCTGCATGATCACCCGCGCCGGGGTGAACTGGATCTCGATGCTCGGATCGGCCTCGGGGTCCCAATGCGCGATCGCCTCGATATGCTCGCTGGTGATGTTGGCGCCGTCCTCGGTGCGCAACAAATTCTCGGCCAGCACCTTCAAGCTGTACGGCAACTTCTCAGTCCCCGGCACCGCATCCAGGCGGTAAATCTGATAACTGTTGTCCCCAACCTCGAGCGTGTCCCGCGCTCCGAACGAATCCTTGCTGCTCACATCAACTCCCAGTGTTGAGTCTTTACCGCAGACGGGGCTAGGTCTGCGGCGCCCCGATGGGCGCTTTCAGGCATCTTTTGTCCCAGGGCACCCGGGATGTCGCGACGAAGCCGAGATCGCTGCCGATGTGGCTCGACCTCTCTGTGGGCGGGATCTCTCTGAAGACAACGTGCTCACGCCGAGGGGAGGCTGGAGACACCCGCCTCGGTCAATTGCGGCAGCAGGGTTTTCGCGCATCAGTTCTTCCAGTTCGCGCCGGCGTCGTGGCGAGCCTCGGGCGAATTCAGCGGCAGCGTGGCGAGACACTTGGAGGCTAGCGATCCGCCGTCGGGATATAGTCGCGCGCAGTGTGTCCGGTGTATACCTGCCGCGGTCGGCCGATTTTCGTGACCGGATCATTGATCATTTCCCGCCACTGGGCAATCCACCCGGGTAGGCGACCAAGTGCGAACACCACGGTGAACATAGGGGTCGGGAATCCCATGGCCTTATAGATCAGGCCGGTGTAGAAGTCCACATTGGGATAGAGGTTGCGGCTGATGAAGTAGTCGTCCGATAACGCGACTTCCTCCAGTTGTTGGGCGAGGGTGAGGAGTTCGTCGTCGCCGCCGAGATCCTCGAGCACCTCGTGCGCTGTTTTTTTGACCAGCGCAGCACGTGGGTCGTAGTTCTTGTAGACCCGATGACCAAAGCCCATCAGCTTGGTACCCGGCTCCCTGGATTTCACCTTCCGGACGAATTCGTTGACGGTGCCTCCGCTGTCACGGATTGACTCGAGCATCTCCAGCACCGCTTGGTTGGCCCCGCCATGTAGAGGTCCGAACAACGCATTGATGCCGGCAGATATCGACGCGAACATGTTCGCTTGTGACGACCCGACCAGTCGCACTGTCGATGTTGAACAGTTCTGCTCGTGGTCAGCGTGCAGGATCAGCAGCTGGTCAAGGGCTTTGGCCAACTTAGGGTTGACCTCGTAGGGTTCCGCCGGGACCCCGAAACACATTCGGAGGAAGTTCTCCACCAGATTGAGCGAGTTGTCCGGGTACATGAGCGGCTGGCCGACCGACTTCTTGTAGGCGTAGGCAGCGATGGTGGGCAGTTTCGCCAGCAACCGGATGGTGGATAGTTCCACTTGTTCAGCGTTGAACGGGTTCAGTGAGTCCTGGTAGAAGGTCGACAGGGCGCCGACGGCGCTCGACAGGACGGGCATCGGGTGGGCGTGGCGGGGGAAGCCGTCGAAGAACCGTCTGAGGTCTTCGTGCAACATCGTGTGCCGACTGATCCGCGTGGTAAAGGCCGCCAGCTCAGCAGCTGTGGGCAGTTCGCCGTAAATCAGCAGGTAGCTGGTTTCCAGGAAGCTGGAGGACTGGGCCAACTGTTCGATGGGGTATCCGCGGTAGCGCAGGATTCCGGCATCGCCGTCAATGTAGGTGATGGCCGAGCTGGTCGAGCCGGTATTGGTGAACCCCGGATCGAGCGTGATCACGCCGAGTGTTGTTAGTAGCTTGGAGATTTCGACGCCGGGCGGGCCTTCAGTCGCTGGGCTGACTTTGAGTTCGAGTCCTTGTTCGCCGTATTGGATGACGGCGTGCTCTGGTCGCGACATCTCATCAGGTGTGGAGGTCCCCGATGTTTCGGAAATGATGGACTCAGCCCCCGCTGGGGCGGCGTGTGTGACCTTGGACATCTCGTTCGCTCCATCTCGTTAAGATCCGGGGAGGTCCACGGATCGAACCGTCATTCGGCGTCTGCAGTTCTCAGGCGGCCGGAACCGTTGGGGTGCTGCCCCTGCGGCGCATCGAGGCCGCGCCCGCACCGAGATCCGCGACCGTTGTTCAATCGAGGCCGTGCTGGACGATCTGCGCCGTTTCCGATGGCGTCTTTCCGACCCTCACCCCGACGGCCTCGAGCGCGTCTTTCTTTGCCTGGGCGGTTCCCGATGAGCCGGAGACGATGGCTCCCGCGTGCCCCATCGTCTTCCCTTCGGGAGCGGTGAACCCGGCGATGTATCCGACCACCGGTTTGCTGACGTTATCGGCGATGAAAGCGGCGGCACGTTCCTCGGCATCACCTCCGATTTCACCGATCATGACGATGACCTCGGTGTCGGGGTCTTCTTCAAACGCCTGCAGCGCATCGATATGGGTGGTTCCGATGATCGGGTCACCGCCGATGCCGATCGCGGTGGAGAACCCGAGATGCCGCAGTTCGTACATCAACTGATAGGTCAGGGTGCCGGACTTCGACACCAGACCGACCTTGCCGGGGCCGGTGATGTCGGCAGGGATGATGCCGGCGTTGGACTTGCCGGGCGAAATGATGCCGGGGCAGTTCGGGCCGATGATCCGGGTGCTGTTGCCTTTCGCCACCGCGTGCGCCCAGGCCACCGCTGAGTCGTGCACTGGGACACCCTCGGTGATGACCACCGCAAGCTCGATGTTGGCGTCGACCGCCTCGGTGATGGCGTCCTTGGTGAACGCGGGCGGCACGAAGAGCACTGAGACGTCAGCGCCGGTCTTGTCCATCGCCTCGGCCACAGAGCCGAACACCGGCACCTCAGCGGCATCGAAGTTGACGGTCGTCCCGGCCTTCCTGGCGTTTACCCCACCAACGACGTTGGTGCCGGAGGCGAGCATTCGACGGGTGTGCTTGGTGCCCTCAGCGCCGGTCATGCCCTGCACGATCACGCGGGAGGATTCCTTCAGGAAAATTGCCACGGTTCAGACTCCAACGTTCGCAAGGTGGGCGGCCTTGTCGGCGCCTTCATCCATGCTCTCGGCCTGTGTCACCAGGGGGTGCGCGGCCGCGTTCAGGATGCGTCGACCCTCTTCGACATTGTTCCCGTCTAGGCGCACGATAAGAGGTTTGGTCGCCTCGTCGCCGAGCATCTTGAGCGCACCGACAATGCCGTTGGCTACGGCGTCACACGCCGTGATTCCGCCGAAAACGTTGACGAACACCGCTTTGACGTCAGGATCGGACAGGATGAGGTGCAGGCCGTTGGCCATCACTTCCGCGCTCGCGCCGCCGCCGATGTCCAGGAAGTTCGCCGGGGTCAACCCCCCGTGTGACTCCCCGGCGTAGGCCACCACGTCCAGGGTTGACATCACCAGGCCCGCACCGTTGCCGATGACTCCGATCTGGCCGTCGAGTTTGACGTAGTTCAGGCCCAACGCCTTTGCCTGCACCTCGAGGGGGTTCTCAGCGGAATCATCCGCGAGGGCTGCGTGCTCGGGGTGACGGAAATCGGCATGCTCGTCGAGGGTGACCTTTCCGTCGAGAGCGACCACGCTGCCGTCCTTTAGCTTCACCAACGGGTTGACCTCGACCAGGGTGGCGTCTTCCGAAACGAACGTGTCCCAGAGCCCAACGAGGATGTCGATGATCTGATCACGTACGTCGGCGGGGAACTTGCCGGCGTCGGCGATCTCGGCAGCCTTGGCCTTGTCGACCCCGATTGTTGCGCTCACCGGAATCTTGGCCAGCGCCTCAGGGCGTTCTTCGGCGAGTTGCTCGATGTCCATACCGCCCTCTCGGGTCGCCATCGCCAGAAACGTGCGATTCGAGCGGTCCAGAAGGAATGAAACGTAGTACTCCTCGGCGATGTCGCTGGCCGGGGTGATCAGTATCTGGCGGGTAATGTGACCTTTGATGTTCAGCCCGAGGATCACCTCGGCATTGGTTCGGACATCGTCGATCGTCTTAGCGAACTTGACGCCGCCGGCCTTGCCGCGGCCACCGATTTTCACTTGCGACTTCACCATCACCGGCGTGCCGAGCTGGTTAGCGGCCGCGACCGCCTCGTCGACAGTGCGGGCGACGATGCCGGCGGGCGCCGGGACGCCATGCGCGGCGAAGAGTTCCTTCGCCTGATATTCGTACAGATCCATGTGTTCTCCTAAATTTGGGCGACGGGGAATGCAGATGCCGTTGTGCCAACTGTGGCGATCCGACGTTGCGGTCTGGCAACTCGGCTTGATGCTTGTCGTGGTCGCCGTGCGCTGAGGCTCAGCATCGGGCCAGGGCCCGCATGTGCGGTGTCTTCTCGACTTCGTGTGGGGTCGCCCGGGCGTGCTGCCCCACCGACACTGCAACTCGGATAAGTCATGTTCACCCGGTACCAGGAGGTCCTTGCGCTCTCGTTGACGGCTAATCAGTAAGTTGATTATGTTGAGTCAACTCGGGTGATCCGGATCAGTCAATGGGGCGGAAAGAATTGAGGCTGCCGTGAGCAGTTCACCTTCACCGTTTGGGCACGTGCCAATCGTCGCTGCGGCAGGGTCGACGACGTTTCGCCGCATCCCTGCTCGCCGGTGAACGGGCGACTACCCGCACGACCTACCAGACTCCATGTCGACTTCGGTGTGTTCCAGCCGATGCCCGCCGCCACGCGCCGCCCCGGATCAGGGCGAGATCTCTTATAACCATGCGCCCAGGGAACTTCGGCGTTGGCAGACCACCGTTGGTCAGCGGGCGAACATTAGGGCGCGTTTGACTTCTTGGATGGCCTGGGTCACTTGGATGCCGCGGGGGCAGGATTCGGTGCAGTTGAATGTGGTTCGGCAGCGCCATACGCCGTCGACTTCGTTGAGGATGTCCAGGCGTTCGGCGGCGGCTTCGTCGCGGCTGTCGAAGATGAATCGGTGTGCGTTGACGATCGCTGCGGGTCCGAAGTACGAACCTTGACTCCAGTACACCGGGCAGCTGGTGGTGCAGCACGCGCACAGGATGCATTTGGTGGTGTCGTCGTAGCGGGCTCGGTCGGTGGCGCTTTGGATCCGCTCCCGGGTGGGCGGGTTACCGGTGGTGATCAGGAACGGCTTGACGGCTCGGTAGGCGTCGAAGAATGGTTCCATGTCCACTACCAGGTCCTTGTGCACGGGTAGGCCGCGGATCGGCTCGATGGTGATGGTGAGCTGTTTGGTGGCCTTTTTGGGCAGCAGGTCGCGCATCAGCACCTTGCAGGCCAGCCGGTTCACCCCGTTGATGCGCATGGCGTCGGATCCGCACACCCCGTGCGCGCAGGACCGTCGGAACGTCAGGGTGCCGTCGAGGTACCACTTGACGTAGTGCATCAGGTTGAGCAGGCGGTCACTGGGCAGGCACGGCACCCGGAAGCTCTGGAATCCGGCGGCAGCGGGGTCATCGGGGTTGTACCGGGCGATCTTGAGGGTCACCATCACCGATCCCTCGGGGATCGGTGGGGTGTCCTGGTTGTCGATTGCGGGTGCGCTCATCGTCAGTACTTCCGTTCCATCGGTTCGTACCGCGTCTGGACCACGGGTTTGTAGTCCAGCCGGATGTCGGAGAGCAGATCGGGGGCTCGGCTGGATTCCCCGGTCGTCCCCTGCGCTCCGCGCGTGGGCCCATCGGTGCTGCCGTCGAGGACTTTGTAGGCCATGGTGTGGCGCATGTAGTTGGTGTCGTCGCGGTTGGGGTAGTCCTCGCGGGCATGCCCGCCGCGGGTTTCCTTGCGGTTGAGCGCGCCGACGACCGTCACCTCGGCCAGTTCCAGCAGAAAGCCGAGTTCGATGGCCTCCAGCAGATCGCTGTTGTAGCGTTTCCCCTTGTCCTGCACCGTGATTCGGGCGTAGCGTTCCTTGAGTGCGTGGATGTCGGTGAGCGCCTGTTTGAGGGTTTCCTCGGTACGGAACACCGCGGCGTTGTTGTCCATCGACTGTTGCAGCGCGCCACGGATGTCGGCGACGCGCTCGTTGCCGTGCTCGGAGAGGATGTCGCCGACCCAGGTGACCACCAGCTGGGCCGGGTCCGGCGGCAGGTCGAGGTGGTTGCGGCCCAGTGCGTACTCGGCGGCGGCGATGCCGGCGCGGCGGCCGAACACGTTGATGTCCAGCAGCGAGTTGGTGCCCAGCCGGTTGGCGCCGTGCACCGACACACAGGCGCACTCCCCCGCGGCGTACAGGCCGGGGACCACGGTGGTGTTGTCGCGCAGCACCTGTCCGTTCACGGTGGTCGGGATGCCGCCCATCACGTAGTGGCACGTCGGGTACACCGGGACGAGTTCGGTGACCGGATCCACACCCAGGTAGGTGCGGGCGAACTCGGTGATGTCGGGCAGTTTGGCCTCCAGGACGTCGGCACCCAGATGGCGCACATCGATGTAGACGTAGTCCTTGTTGGGGCCGGCACCGCGGCCGTCGAGCACCTCGAGCACCATCGAGCGGGCGACGATGTCACGAGGGGCCAGGTCGACGATCGTCGGGGCGTAGCGCTCCATGAAACGCTCACCGTCGGCGTTGAGCAACCGGCCGCCCTCGCCGCGGACGGCCTCGGAGATCAGGATGCCCAGCCCGGCCAGACCCGTCGGGTGGAACTGGTGGAACTCCATGTCCTCCAAGGGAAGTCCCTTGCGGAAGATGATGCCCAGCCCGTCGCCGGTCAGGGTGTGCGCATTGGAGGTGGTCTTGTACATCCGGCCCGACCCGCCGGTGGCGAACACCATCGCCTTGGCGTGGAAGATGTGGATGTCCCCGGTGGCCAACTCGTAGGCGATGACGCCGGTGGCCACCGGGCCCCCCGGGGTCGCGGTCAGGGCGATATCGAGGGCGTAGAACTCGTTGAAGAACTCCACGTCGTGCTTGACACAGTTTTGGTAGAGCGTCTGCAGGATCATGTGGCCGGTCCGGTCGGCGGCGTAGCAGGCGCGGCGCACCGGGGCCTTGCCGTGGTCGCGGGTATGTCCGCCGAACCGGCGTTGGTCGATGCGGCCCTCGGGGGTCCGGTTGAACGGCATCCCCATCTTCTCCAGGTCCAGCACCGCGTCGATGGCCTCCTTGCACATGATCTCCACGGCGTCCTGGTCGGCGAGGTAGTCGCCGCCCTTGACGGTGTCAAAGGTGTGCCACTCCCAGTTGTCCTCTTCGACGTTGGCCAGCGCCGCGCACATCCCGCCCTGGGCCGCTCCGGTGTGGCTGCGCGTCGGATAGAGCTTGGTCAGCACCGCGGTCCGGGCCCGCGGGCCCGCCTCGACCGCCGCCCGCATCCCGGCGCCACCGGCGCCGACGATGACGACGTCGTAGCGATGTTGATGAATCACGGCGGTGGCCTCCTCGAATAATCACACAATGTTCGCGTCGAACGTGACCAGCACATAACTGCCCAGCACCACCGTGAAACCCGTCGCCAGCAGCAGCAGCGAATTCAGATAAAACTTGGTGGTGTTCTTGCGGGCATAGTCGCCGATGATGGTGCGCATCCCGTTGGCGCCGTGCAGCATCGCCAACCACAGCAGGGCCATGTCCCAGATCTGCCAGAACGGCGAAGCCCACCGTTGCGCCACGTAGTTGAAATCGATGCGGTACACCCCGTCCTGCCACATCAACATGATGAACAGATGGCCCAGCGCCAAGAAGACCAGCGCCACACCGGAGAACCGCATGAACAGCCACGCGTACTTCTCGAAGTACGGGACGCCGCGCGGTCGCCGGGGCGCGCGCGGATGATCCAGGCTGGCCGGGCGGTCGTGTTCCTTCTCCTGCACCGGTGCCACCCGGTCGTCGCGGTGGTGCGGTGTCCACGCCACCCCCGCCGACCCACCCGCCGGCACCCCCGCCGACCCACCCGCCGGCGCGCTCACAGGAACCGCTCCGCCATGTGCATACCCAACACCCCCAGCGCCGGGATCATCACCGCCAGCCAAACGCCGGCGATGACCCACAACATCAGCCTCTGATACTTCGGCCCGTGCGCCCAGAAATCGATCAGGATGACGCGCACCCCGTTCAGCGCGTGGTAGAGCACCGCGGCGACCAGGCCCGCCTCCATCAACCCGACGATCGGGGTCTTGTAGGTCTCGATGATCTCGTTGTAAGCCTGCGGGCTCACCCGCACCAACGCAGTATCGAGCACATGCACGAACAAAAAGAAAAAGATCGCCGCGCCAGTGATCCGATGCAACACCCACGACCACATCCCCGGATCACCCCGATAGACACTGCGTCTCCGCGATTTGGCTCTGTTCTGCCGGGCCGGCTCGGCCCGTGCCGGTGTACTCATCAGCGCCTCCATCGACTTCGGTGGACGGAATCATCTGTATGTTCAAACGGTTCCAAGTCGCGGGTCACCGCGGGTACTTCGAGCGCGGTAAGCGCCGGGGCGATCTTGCTCGAAACCTGAGCAGATTGCCGACCCCGACCGCGAAGATTCCAGTCCGTTTGGCCGCGGTCGAAGTGCACACCGGGGAGCCGAGTGGCACCGCAAGTTCGGTATACAACGGGAACGCACTGACACATTCGCGATGCGTCTGTTCACGGGGGCGGCGGGCGCTAAACGCCATACCGAATAGCAGTCGAGCCATTCTGACACCCGTGACGACGATCCACGCCAACTGGGATACGTGAGCGGGATCGGGGTCTCCGTTCGTCCTGAACGCAGTTCAATTTCACCGTAAACACACGGCTCGATCGTTCGACCAACGCGATGACGACACTGCGGACGGAAAGACTCCGGTCGCGTCCCAGTGATGACGCCGCCAAACGCGTGCGCCACCTCGAGGAGCGTGCACGCTAGAAAAGTACAACGAACAGCAGCCAGAGAATGACCGGTGCGATAACGGTGACTGCCGCGGCGTACAGCAATAGCTGCCGGAAGAATTTGGTCTTATCTATCCCTTGTGCGTTGGCCAGCACGAGTGCGCCGTTTGTTGAGAATGGGCTGACATCGACGATGGTCGACGAGACGGCCAGCGCGGCGACAAAGCCCACCGCGCCGACCCCGCTGCCTCCTTGTAGGAAGGGGACAGCGAGCGGGATGATCGACCCGAGCACAGCGGTGGAGGAAGCAAAGGCCGAGACGATGGCGCCGATGATGCACAGCAGCAGCGCGGCGATCAGTGGAGACGCGAGACCGGCGACGCTTTCGCCCACGTAGTCGATGGTGCCCATGGCGGTCAGCACGCCGACATAGGTGCTGACCCCGGTGATGAGCAGGATCTCCGGCCAGGTGATCTGCCCGACGGCCCGCTTCTGCGAATTCGGTGAGATCAATGCCAGTACCAAGGCCACCGACAGCGCGGTGAAACCGATGTCGGTGTCGTAGGCGACGGTCAACGTGGCGAAGGTCGCGAGTCCGACCAGCGTCAAGATCTGGTACGGACGCGAATTTCCGACAACTGTCTCGAGCGGCTCGTCGACCAGAAGGTTGTCGGCGTCACCTTGCACTTCGTGTTTCCACTCGCTGAGGGCCTGGCCCTCAGCGTCTCCATAGGCTCCTGCGCCGCCCTGCGGGGTGGCCATGGCGAGGTGTCCGGGGGGCGCCAACGTCGCGTCGTCGCCGTCGTCGGGCTGTCCGTCACCGGCGCGGCGTTTCATCAATTTGCGGCCGCCCAGGACGATGAACAGACCGACCGACACCAGGAAGTTCACGGCGAAGCTGGCCACGAAAACGTTGATCTGATCGAACGGCAGACCGGCACCCTCGACCACCTTCGCGGTGATGCCGCCATAGATGCTGATCGGGGAGAAACCACCGGCCTGGGCGCCGTGTATCACGAGCAAACCCATCATCAACGGGCTGATTTTGTACTGAAAGGCGAAACCCAGAGCGATCGGCGCAACGATGGCCACTGCGCCTGGGCTCACTGCGCCGACGGAGGTCAGGACGGCGGCAATCAGGAACATGATCCAAGGGATCGCCCAGATCCGGCCGCGTACGGCGCGCACGGCAAGATCCACCAGCCAGTCGATGGTCCCGTTGTTCTGTGCGATGGCGAACAGGTAAGTGATACCGACAAGGGTGAGGAACAGCCCCCCGGGGAATCCGTCGATGATATCCGGCGCGGCCATGTCGGCGACCAACGTGCCGATCAGGAACGCGCCCACGAACGCCAGGACGCCCATGTTGACGGGGACCAGCGTCGCCACGACGAACATGGCCACCAGCGCCAGGATCGAGATCAGCTCAGGAGACATCGCCACCTCCGCAGAAGCCGCGGGCCTTGATCCGCGGGCCAGTGAATCAGTAAGTTGATTAGGCTGAGTCAACTCGATTCGGTGTCGGGAGTCAACGCTTTCGCCATTTGAAG
This sequence comes from uncultured Actinomycetota bacterium, assembly GCA_963771335.1. Classification (GTDB taxonomy): domain Bacteria; phylum Actinomycetota; class Actinomycetes; order Mycobacteriales; family Mycobacteriaceae; genus Mycobacterium. Next base: position 209,511 of record CAVYTD010000017.1, read on the forward strand.
CTCGTGTCTGGAGGTATGGGATGCCCGGTCCATTGGATGGTATTACGGTCGTGGATCTGTCTAGGGCGCTTGCCGGCCCACACGCGGCGATGATGCTCGGTGACCTGGGGGCGCGGGTAATCAAGGTCGAGTCGCCGGGCACCGGCGACGACACGCGAGCCTGGGGACCGCCGTTTGTCGGGCCAGAAGACGCTCGCGAATCGACGTACTTCTTGTCCTGCAACCGCAATAAAGAGTCGATCGTTCTCGACTTGAAAAGCGAGGACGGAAAGGCAACCCTCGCCAGACTGATCCGGGCGAGCGATGTCCTGGTCGAGAATTTCCGGCCCGGTGTGCTCGACCGGCTCGGGTTCCCGCCAGATCGGCTGCGCGAACTGAACCCCAGGCTGGTCGTTCTGGCAATCTCCGGCTTCGGGCACGACGGCCCGCAGGGCGGTAGGGCAGGTTACGACCAGATAGCCCAGGGAGAGGCCGGTCTGATGAGCCTTACCGGGCCGTCTCCTGATGAACCGACGCGAATTGGGGTTCCCATCGGCGATCTGCTTGCCGGAATGTACGGCGCCTACGGCGTGGTTTCGGCACTCTACGAGCGCGCACAGACCGGCCGCGGTGGCATCGTCCGGACTAGTTTGTTGGCGGCCATCGTCGGAGTCCACGCGTTCCAGGGCACTCGCTACACAGTGGCGGGCGAGGTTCCACACGCCCAGGGCAATCATCATCCCTCGCTTGCCCCGTACGGATCCTTCCGCTGTCAGGACGCGATCATTCAGGTGGCCGTTGGCAGTGACGGGCTGTGGCGGGCGTTCGCCCCCCTTGTCGAAATCGATCCGGCCGACACGCTTTTCGCCGACAACGCGTCCAGGGTGCAGCACCGGCAAGCGTTGATCGAACTCATCAACGATGCGTTCGCTGATCGCCCGGTGGCTGACCTTCTGTCCGACCTTGACAAAGCGGGCATTCCGGCCGGCGAGGTGAGGACCCTCGACCGGGTCTATGAGTGGGATCAAACCAAGTCGCAGGGACTCCTTCTCGAAGTCGACCATTCGGTCCTGGGGAAGATCAACTTGCCCGGGCCGCCGCTGCGGTTTGATGCGCATTCGGTTACCGCCGATCATCGGCCCCCGCCCACCCTCGGGCAGCACAACGAGACAGTGCGGGCTTGGCTTGATGAACTCGACCAGGCGTCAGCCGGGCGGGGGTAGGTCCGGTGACCGAACGCATGACCGCGGAGAAGCTCGGTGAACTCATCCTCGACCCGGGATCGTTTGTTCGGTGGGACGAGCCGCTGATACCGAGGCCCGGCCTGGATCCTGGCTATGAAGCCGAGTTGCAGCGCGCCCAAAAGAGCACAGGGCTAGATGAGTCGGTAGTGACCGGCGAGGGCCGCATCGCAGGTCGGCGGATCGCGCTGATCGCCTGCGAGTTCAGCTTTCTTGCTGGTTCCATCGGTGTGGCCGCCGCCAGCCGTCTCGTTCGGGCCATCGAACGAGCGACCCAGGAACGCCTACCGCTGGTGGCAGCCCCTACCTCCGGTGGCACGCGGATGCAAGAGGGGACAATCGCTTTCGTCCAGATGGTGAAGATCAGCATCGCGGTGGTCAAACATCGCGCCGCCGGCTTGCCCTACTTGGTTTACATCCGCAATCCCACCACCGGCGGGGTCTTCGCCTCATGGGGTTCGCTGGGTCATGTGACCGTCGCCGAGCCTGGCGCTTTGATCGGATTCCTCGGTCCGCGGGTCTACAACGCACTGCACGGTGAACCCTTCCCTGTCGGCGTCCAGGTCGCCGAGAACCTGTTTCAACACGGGATCATCGATGCTGTTATCCCCGCCGACCAGCTCGCCGAGGTAGCAGAACGAGCTTTGGACGTTCTCGACTATGACCGCACTGCAATCCGTCCGTTGCCCGCCACCGAGGACGAGCCGATTCCCGATATCCCGGCGTGGGACTCGATCCAGCGATCCCGACAAGACGGTAGGCCCGGGGTCAGGGAATTGATGGCGTACGCCGGCGTGAATATCACCCCATTGGAGGGCACTGGCGCCGGCGAGATGGAGCCAGGCTTGTACTGCGCTTTGGCGAAATTCGGCCAAGCGCCATGCATCGTCCTCGGCCACGACCGCCAAGCCGAGAAGCTTGGCCCGATGGGACCGGCCGGCCTTCGAGAGGCCAGGCGAGGATTCGCGATAGCCAAAGAGCTCGGACTTCCGGTCGTCACCGTGATAGACACCGCCGGTCTGGCGCTATCCAAGGATGCCGAAGAAGGTGGACTTGCCGGTGAGATCGCCCGTTGTCTGGGCGAATTGGTGATGCTGCCGGTGCCGACGATCTGTCTGATATTGGGCCAAGGTTGCGGCGGTGGCGCCTTAGCGTTGCTGCCCGCGGATCGCGTGATCAGCACTCAACACGGTTGGCTTTCTCCGCTACCTCCCGAAGGGGCTTCCGCGATTATGTATCGAACGACGGATCGAGCGTCTGAGATTGCGCACAGCCAGGGCGTTCGATCACTCGATCTGCTGCGAAATGGCATCGTTGATCGAGTCATTGCCGAAGGCGCGGACGAGCCCCAGGAACCAGAAGAACTGATGCGGAAGCTCGGGCGCGTCCTCGAACAAGAGATCACAGCTTTACTCTTGACTGATCCGGACAAACGCTTGGCGCAGCGGCTGGATCGGTACAACCGTCTGGGGATCTGGTGACGGTCATCCGCTAAACTGGGTTGCTCACACTACCTGCGATAGTTTGCCGCGTCCCCCATCGTAGGTATGTTTGAGATACTCGAGTAGGTGCCCACTGATGGGCCCAGATTTGTGACGCCGGAACGGACTAACGATCATGAGACCCTCGGGAACCTCTGGAGATTCAGACAAGCGCCACCACAACCTAGTCGTCAGTCCACCGTTTCGATCGGGTGCTCCAAAAACTGCTCAGATTGTGGCTGATCTACGTGGGCAGATCGTCAGAGGCGACCTGCAAGGTGATGACTCACTTCCTCCCGAAGATGAGCTGATGCAGCAGTACGGCGTATCTCGTCCGACCCTGCGCGAGGCGCTGCGCGTGCTCGAGTTCGACGGTCTACTCACAGTGCGGCGTGGAGCCAAGGGCGGTTCCACAGTGCACGTCCCCAACGGAGAGACAGCGGCACGCTCGATGGGACTCGTGCTCGAACACCGCGGCGCAACCCGTACCGATGTGCTCGCGGCCCGGTGCATCATCGAACCTGCCTGCGCCCGGTTGGTCGCCGAGCGCGGTCAGAGGGCAGATCTGCTTCGCTTGAAGCAGAGCCTCACATCCAGCGCCCGTGGGGGTTCAAATTCGGGGCAGTACTCCGACTTCCACGAGCTGCTGGTTGAGCTCGCCGACAACCAAACTCTGACGCTGATGCACGGGATGCTGAAGGTGGTCTTAACCGGCTCCACCATGGGTGTGGAACCGAGCGAATGCACGGGCATCCGCGATCTGGACGGGCGCCGGGTCCACGATGCCCACCAGCACCTTGTCGATCTGATTGAGGCGAAGGACGGTGATCGGGCCGAGGAGTTTTGGACTGAACACCTTCGTGGCTGCTACCTCGCCGATAGGCCGCCGGGGAAAACGCCGTTGAATTTCAGCGCATGAAATGCAGATTTCCGTTGTTCTCACCTCACCGAGTGACGGTCGCTGGTCATCGGACCGAACAGCGGGCTTGACTGGTAGCGAAAATCGAAGTGGGTAGCCGGATCGATCGCCACGTAGTGCACTGCTGTTCCCGGTGAGATCGGACGGAAGGCAACTGCCGCGTGTCGGCCGGTGTGAGTTCCGAAACGAGAGGATAGGTCGGGTCGTACCGCGGCGCGGCCGAGTTGTGCGGCACTGCCCACAAACGGTCAAACGGGTCATTGAGCGGGCCTGAAGCCGGCGGCGGCGAACTTCCTGACGGGGAGCCAACGGCGGGTTAGCCTAACGTGCTGTGACGGCTGCCGTCGTTAGGTTTGGCGCGGCGCGGTGTAGAAGATCGTTTGCGTGTGCTGGGAGGGCGAATGAACCTCGAGAAGGTCGTATTCGGATTCTTCGTGCTCCTGGCCGCGACCTTGAACTTCGGCTTCTTCATCGGCGACATCGACGACCCCGAGCTGCACAACAGCTATGAGCTCTACGCGGCGGTGGTCGTCAACCTCATCGCGACCGTGCTCAAGTTCGGTGACCGCACGCAGATCGGGGCCGTGCACCTGGCCACCAGCCTGGTCGCCGACCTCCAGCTGATTGCCGCAGCGCTGGTCTGGGGATACGCCTCCTACGTCGCCGCCGAGGGGCTGACCCGGGAGGCGACCGCCAGCGTGATCTCCCTGTCGGGCGGCGCGCTGGTGGCGAACATCGTGTCGGTGGTCCTGCTGGTGGTCGAGACCGTATCGTTCCAGCGCCGCTAGGGAGTCAGCCGTGAGCAATCCGCTGCTGCTCCTCTGGTACCGCTTGTTCGCCACGGAGCCGACGCGCCGCATGCCTCGCTGGCGGGCGCCGATGTCCACTTCCAGGAAAGCTTCGGCCACAATCTTTTTGGTCATGCGCCGGATGCGCGCACCGCTGATCGTCCTGATCGTGATCTTCGCAATCACCACCCTGGGTCTGACGATGATCCCCGGCCAGGATGCACAGGGCCGCCCGTTTCGTATGGGCTTCTTCGACGCCTTCTATGTCATGAGCTACACCGCCTCCACGATCGGCTTCGGCGAGATCCCGTACCCCTTCACGTACAACCAGCGGATGTGGTTGACGATCTCCATCTACCTCACGGTGGTGGGCTGGGCGTACGCGATCGGGTCACTGTTGGCCCTGTTGCAGGAACGTGGCTTTCGGCAGGCGTTGGCCCTGCAGCACTTCACGCGCAAGGTCGAGCGGATGCGCGAACCGTTCCTGCTCATCGTCGGCTACGGCCGCACCGGCGAACTCCTCGCTCGCTCACTGGATGCGCTGGGCCGGCGTTTCGTGGTGATCGACTGCGACGACGAGCGAATAGACGACCTGGACATGGCCTCGTATCACGCGGACGTACCTGGCCTCGTCGCAGACGCCGGCGACCCCGGGCATCTGGCCGTCGCTGGCCTCGACCTGCCTTCCTGCGAGGGGGTGCTCGCGCTGACCGACGACGACGAAGCCAACCTCGCCGTCGTGCAGGCGACCGCGCTGCTGCGGCCGGAGCTCCCCGTGATCACCCGGGCGGTCTCGCTGACTACGGCAGAGCGGATGCGTGCCTTCGGCACACCCACCGTCATCAACCCGTTCGACCGGTTCGGCGACCACCTCCGCATCGCGCTGCGCGCACCCGCGTCCTACCAGCTCATGACCTGGCTGGAGAGCGGGCCCGGCGCTCCGTTGCCGCCCCGGGGATCCCCGCCGTCCCATGGACATTGGGTGATCTGCGGGTACGGCCGCTTCGGTCGGGAGGTCGCTCATGACCTGCAGGCCGAGGGTCTCGACGTCACCGTGGTGGAGCCCTCCGACGTGGCCGAGCACCACCCGGAGGCCGTCGTCGGGTACGGCTACGAACCGGGCGTGCTGGACCGCGCCGGAATCGAACGCGCCGTCGGGTTCGTCGCCGGCACGGACAACGACACCACCAACCTCTCGCTGATCGCTGCGGCCCGGCGCGCCAACCCGACGCTGTTCGTCGCGGCCCGGCAGAACAAGGCGGCCAGTGCGCCGCTGTTCGCTGCTGTCGAGGTCGACTCGCTGCTCGTCCCCGCGGACGTCATCGCCCATGAGGTGTACGCGCAACTGTCCACGCCCCTGATGTGGCGGTTCCTTCAGGAGGTGCCCCGGCGCGACGATGCCTGGGCCGCCGCCGTCATCGACCGCCTGACGCAGCTGTGCGGCGAACACCTGCAGGCGGTGTGGAAGGTGCGGCTGACGGCGACGGAGGCCCCGGCGCTGAAAACGTGGCTCGCCGAGGGCGGGGCGCGCCTGGGGGACCTGCTGCGCAACCCGGACGACCGCGACGAGCCCCTGCACGCGGTCCCGCTGCTGCTCGCCCGGGGCACCCAGGGTGAGGAAGCCGTAGAAGTCGAAGTCGCCCCAGACGACGACGTCGTGCTGGCCCCGAACGACGAACTGCTGCTGGTTGGCCGGCCGTCCGCGCGTCGCCTGCTCGACGCCACGCTCCTGGTCGACGCCACCCGGGAGTACGTCGTGCAGGGACGGCACGTGCCCTCGAGTTGGGTTTGGCGCAAGCTGACCCGCCGTCCCGCCTGAGTGTCCGCTGGTCGGGAGGGTGAACCCGACCTGGGACGCGATACAGCAAGCGGCTGACTCACTCCGCGAACACAATTCGAGGACGGCCGGTCGCTGGCAGGCGAGTATTGTTGCGCCGCTAACCATTTCGTTGATATCGGCGAAGGTCAACTGGCTGCTCCCGTGTTGATTGCTCAGCGGTACCGGTGCCGCGTGTGACGCGGGTTCAGTTTCTCAAGACCCGATTCATAAAGTGATGCACGACAACGATATTCGAGCGCAATGGACCTGCCGAGCGCGCAGACCGCGTCGCCTGCCGACGCTTCCGCCGCTGTTCCCGTGACGGGGTACTGGCAGGGAAGCGGTCAACGCCTGCATGCCGCGACGATGTTGCATTCGAACGGAGCGTCCACGGCGCCATCCGCTGCGGTGAACGGCCGTAGGACATCGCGTGCGTCCGCGCGGATTCGCTCGTAGACCTCCGCGCCGATGAGTCCGCCGAGCGGCGTGCTCTCGACCTCGGTGGTGACGAACGCGTCGACGGAAGAGGCTCGGTACCTGCCGAGGAGGGCGCGGGCGGTCGTCGTTCGCAGGCCCGTGGATTCGACGAGACCGGTGAGCTCGCCGAGGTCGCCGCATACGAAGTAGGCGTTCAGAAGCGACAGGGCCTGGCGGCCGGCGTGCCGCGCCGCCATGGCCGCGAACGGTGCGAAGGCCGGCTGCACCTCGAGGCGGGCCGGGACGACGACCGCCAACCTTCCGCCGTCGGCGACGACGCGGTGCATTTCCCGCAGCGCCGCGGCCCGGTCGGGGAAAAACATGAGTGCCATCTGGCAGAGGACGGCGTCGAAGGACTTGTCCGCGAACGGAAGCGCGGCGGCGTCGCCCCGGTGCCATTCGATGTCGGGGCGGACTCGACGCGCCACCGTCAGCATCGCCTCGTTCAGGTCGAGCCCGACGACCCTGCTGTGTGGTCCGACCTGTTCGGCGGCGGTACGGGCGAGGATCCCCGTCCCGCAGGCGACGTCGAGCACGGTCTGACCCGACGCGAGGCCCACTGCCTCGCAGGCGATCGGCGCCCACTGGGCGAAGAACGCTGGGACGAACGCCGACTCGTAGAACTCTGCCGCTTCGATGGAAATCTGGAACGATTCGGTGGGATCGGTGGAAGTGCTCATATCCCGATCTTGCGACCGGAGCGGGCGGGAAGCATCGGGCAGTCGACCCATGTGCCGTCCCGGCTCGACGATCCTCAGCTCCGCCGATCCGGGCTGGTGCCGGGCGGGCCGAGAGCCACGACCGCGTAGGCCGCGGCCTCGGCCCGGTTGCGGACACCGAGCTTCGCAAGGATGTGGCTGACGTGATGTGCGGCGGTCTTTCGACTGACGAACAGCCGCTCGGCGATCTCCGGGTTGGACAGGCCGGCTCCCACGAGCCGCAGCACCTCTTGCTCCCGCACGGTAAGGGTCCCGACGCCCTTCGGGCCGGTGCGGGCAGCGATGCCGAGCGAGCGGAGGAACGCGGCCGTTCGATCGGCGTCGAGCCTGGCGCCAAGCGCTTCGAACGTCGTCAGCGCCCGTTGGGCGTGGTCGATGGCGGCATCGGGATATCCGGAGACGAGCGCGCAGGCCAGCTCGAATCGGGCGCGTGCCGTCTCGAACGGATGCTCCGCGCGCGACCACAGCCGCACGGCGGCCTCCAGATGCATCACCGCGTCCTCCGGCTCACCTCGGGCGAGGGCCACCCGACCGCGCGCATTGACCACCGACGCATTCAGGCCGTCGTTGTCGGTCGAAGCGGCGACGTCGGCGAGCCGCTCGGCGGCTGCGGCAGCGGCAGCGATGTTGCCGGCCGCGACGTGGGCCTCGACCAGCAGGTCCAGCGCGGCGGACAGGTGCGAGCGATGCTGCTGCAGGCGGTGCAGTCGTTGCTCGAGGTTCCGGCTGGCCGCCGGCGCGTCGCCCCGCGCCAGCATCAGCGCGGCCGGCGAGAGCGCGGCTTCCGCTTCGACCTCTATTTCGTCGCCGAGACCGGCCAACAGTTGTTGGGCCTCTTCCAGGCGACCTTGACGGATCCGCAGACCGGCAAGCCGAGTCAGGGCTCTCGCGTGCAGCCCCGGACAGGCACCGTCGGTGATCCGTAGTCCCGCAGCCAACTCGCGTTCGGCGTCGTCCCAGCGCCCCTTGGCCGCGAGCACGCTGCCGTAGTAGATGCGGCACTCCGCGTACAGGAACGGGCAGCCGTAGGTCTCGGCGAAGTCGTCAGCGACCCGGCACCATTGCGCGGCGCGTTCGATATCGCTGGCCAGCTCGCACGCGTTGAGCATGTCGCAGCAGGCGTAGACCACCGTCTCGAGATTCGAGCGTTCCCCGGCCAACGCCGCCGCCATCGCCTCGTCGATCAGCGCGAAGCCGGACTCGGTCAGTCCCTTGCCGACCCTGATCAGACCCAGCTGAGCGAGCGCGACCAGCTCGAGATCGACGTCCCCGGCCGACCGGGCAACAGCGACCGCCCGCAGCGTGAGCCCCTCGGCGGCACTGAGATCGGCCATTCGATACGCCCTGGCGACCCACGCCCACCCATGCAGCGGCCCGGGGTCGAGCGACTCCAGCAGCCGGTCGGCCCGCCCGATCCAGCCGTTCGCCACGGCGAAGTCGGCAAAGTTCGCTTTGTAGGTGATGCACAGCCACACCGCGCATTGCACCGCGCTCCGAGGCGCGCCTGCCTCGCAGAACAGGGTGTAGGCGCGGGTGCAGTGGACGACGCCGGCGCTGTTCTCACCCAACCACCACAGTGCGGCCGCCAGCCCGAAGTGGGCGTCCGCCGTCTCACGATCCGAGAGAGCTTCCTCGAAAACTGCACGCGCATCATGCCATCGCCCCGCCTGCAATGCGGCGTTGCCGGAGGCGAGCACCTCGTCGATGTGCACCACTCCATTCTGGGCCTCGGCGAAATCGGTGGCGACGCTGCCGTCGCCTCAACCGTGGTGCTCTGTTGACGCGTCGGCGAGGCCGGGGCCATGGTGTTAACCGACCGACACTCCCCAATGGCGAGGAGAAGATCCCGTGAGTTCGTTGATCGACAAAGTCCTTCAGCAGGCGGTGGACGCCGGCGCGGTACCGAGCGTCGCAGCAATCGCCGCCGACCGCAGCGGCGTCATCTACGAGGGTGGCGCGGGCTCCACGGTGGTCGGTCGCCGCGACCCGATCGGCGTCGACACGCATTTCCGGATCATGTCGATGACCAAAATGCTGACCACCGTCGCAGCTCTGCAGCAGAGGGAGATGGGCAACCTCGACTTCGACGCCCCCGTCGCCGACTACCGTCCGGAGTTCGCGGATCTGCAGGTGCTGGAGGGCTTTGACGGCGACACGCCACGGCTGCGCCCGCCGGCCGGCCAAGCCACCGTTAAGCAGTTGGTCACCCACACCGCCGGTCTGTCCTACTGGTTCTGGAACGCCGACATCATGCGTTGGGAGGCGGTCACCGGGACTCCCAACGTCCTTTCGGGCGTCAACTCGATCTTCACTGCGCCCCTGGTTGCCGACCCGGGCACCACGTTCGAGTACGGCATCAACGCCGACTGGTTGGGCAGAGTCATCGAGGTAGTCAGCGGGGTGACGCTCGACGTCGCCATCAAGGAGGGCATCACCGACCCACTAGGGATGCACGCGACCACCTTCCTGCGCAGCTCGGAGCAGGCCGCGAACACCACACCGGTCCATCTCAAGGGCGTGGACGGCAACTGGGTGACCAGTGAGATCAACCTGGTCGAGGAGCCGGAGTACTGGGCAGGCGGGCACGGCCTGTACTCCACCCCGCGCGATTACATCAAGTTCCAGCGGGCGCTGCTCGGTGGCGGCGAGTCAGACGGTGTCCGCATCCTGACCCAGTCCACTGTGGACGCCGCGTTCACCAACCAGATCGGCGAACTGGAGTTTCCGGCGGAGATCCCCACCGCCGACCCGGCGTCGGCCTACACATTCACCGCGGGCCCGGGATACAAGTGGGGTTACGGCATGCTGCTCAACACCAAAGACATTCCGGGAATGCGCCGGGCGTCCAGCGGTGGCTGGGCCGGGCTGTTCAACAGCCACTTCTGGGTGGACCCGACCGCTGGGGTCTGCGGCTCGATCTACAGCAACTTCCTGCCGTTTGGTCCGCCGGAGGCGATGGAGTTGTACGCCAACTTCGAACGGGCCGTCTACTCGTCTCGGTAGTCTCGTGGCTGGCTTCAGCATTGCCCGGCACTGGTCGCCGAGTGGGTTTCGGCACGTCGGCGTGTTCGCCTCGGTGCGGTTCAAGTCACAGCTCGATCTGGAATGAACGTTCCAGCGAAATCGCTGCATTGCAAAAGTTGACACCAGTAGTTCAGGAAACCCCATGAGTACGTCGTTGAACGGATTAACCGCCTTGGTCACGGGTTCGACCAGTGGCATCGGCCGCGCCACCGCGGACGTGCTCGCCCAGCGGGGCGCCTACGTCATCCTGTCCGGCCGGAACGCCGCGCGGGGGGAAGCTGCCGTGGCGGAGATCCGCGCGGCCGGCGGGAAGGCCGAGTTCGTGCAAGTTACTCTCACGGACGCCGCCAGCGCGCGGGAGCTCGCGGCACAGGCAATGTCGTTTACCGGTTCGATTGACATCTTGGTCAACAATGCCGGCATCTACCCATTCCAGAGCACCGTCGAGACCACTGAGGAGTTGTTCGACGCGGTCCACAACCTGAACGTCAAGGTGCCGTTCTTCCTTACCGCCGAACTAGCGCCGGCGATGCTCGAGCGCGGTCACGGATCGATCATCAACTTGTCCACGATCGCCGCGCGGAAAGGCCTGCCCGGAGCCGCCGCCTACGGCTCCAGTAAAGCCGCGCTGGACCAACTGACCAGGACCTGGGCCAACGAGTACGGCCCTTCCGGGGTGCGCGTCAACGCCGTCGTGCCCGGCATCATTGAGACCGAGGGCGTCCAGACGGGACTCGGCGAGGACCGGTCGGCCTTCGTGGCCTTAACCCCCCTGGGTCGCGTCGGCCGCCCCGCGGAGGTCGCCAACGTTGTGGCCTTCCTCGCGTCTGACGAAGCTTCCTTCGTCAACGGCGCGTTGCTGACCGTCGACGGCGGCACCCTCGCCGCTTGACTCCGAACCCCGATCAAGGGCCCAGGACGCGGCTGGCAGCCACAGCCGCCGGGCGACGCGTAGACCTCCGAGCTCCGCCCAGGGGAAGTCTTGTCAGCGCATCAGCGCACGAAGTCGTCGCTCCCTGGACGCCCGGCGGGGGCATGCTGGCCTGGTGGGCGAAATGGTCGCGCCGGTCGATCGGGTGGTCGTTGTGGGCGCCGGTATCGCGGGGTTGGCTGCGGCGTCGCGGCTGCGGCGGGCCGGCATTCCCTGTGTAGTGCTCGAGGCGCGCGATCGCGTCGGTGGTCGACTTCACACCGGCGACCTCGCCGGCGTACCAGTCGACCTTGGTGGCTCGTGGATCCATCACCCGATCGGCAACCCGCTGTCGACGTTCTGCGACGAACTCGGCATCGCCCGCGACCCCGGCGACCCCATGTCAGTGCTGTCGGCCTACGACCAAACCGAGCGGCGCCGCCTCGACCACGCCGAGGTCGAGGCATCGCTGCTGCCGGCGTTCGACGCGTTCCACGATGCTGTCGACGCGCTGCGCGATCGGTTGCCGTCCGACGCGACGGCTCTCGACGCGATCGAGGCATATGTCGCAGAGCGCGGATTCTCCGGCGCCGTTGCGCGGCAGGTACACCAGGAGCTGCGCGCCGAGATCGAAGCCGATGCCGCGGATCGCGCCGACTGCGTGCCGCTGTGCTGGCTCGGGAAGGAGGAAGAATTCGGGGGCGACCTGTTCGGCGACCTACCTCGTGACGGCTACCGGTCGGTCATCGGGGCGCTGGCCGCCCGACTCGACATCCGGTTCAACACCGAAGTCGTCACGGTGGAGTCTGGGGCCGATGGAATCCGCGCCGTCGGTGCGGGCGGTTCGGTCGAGACCGGTTCGCACGCCCTGGTCACGGTTCCGCTCGGTGTTCTCAAGCGGGGCCGACCGCGATTTGACCCGCCATTGCCCGAGCCGGTGCGCGCGGCCATCGACGCGCTCGGGTTCGGCCGCTACGAGAAGATCGCCCTGCGATTCGAGGCGGCATTCTGGCGCGACGACGGCATCTCGCACCTGATCGTGTTCCCGTCCGATGACAACGAGCCCGCGATGTGGGTGTTTGACCTGGACGCCTTCGGCGCGGGTCCGGTGCTGTGCGCGCACCTGTTCCACAGCCTGACGCCGTACGCACTGGACCGGTCGCCGGCGGAGGCGGTGGCCTGGTTCAGGGACGTGCTGGCCGAGGCGGTCGGCCATCCGGTGCCGGAACCCGCCGCGACCGTGGTGACGTCGTGGGCGCACGATCCGTTCACCGGCGGCGCGTACACGCACTGCCCGCCGGGCGCCGACCCGTCGATGCTGGACCTGCTCGGTCGGCCCGTGAACGGTCGGGTGCTGCTGGCCGGTGAGCACACCGACAGCGCGCGCACCGGCTACGCGGACGGCGCGTACGCTAGCGGCCTTCGCGCAGCGGGCCGGCTGGGGGCTTAGCCCTTTGGCTTAGCTCACCTGTGTGATCACCGCGCGCCAGGTGGTGGTCGATCAGGTCATTGGCCGGATACCGATGAGTCATCTCTTTCCGCCCGTGCGTTATTGCAGCAACTCGGCGAAGTTTTTTCACAGAAGCGCACACGCAAGCGCTTGCCTCGCCCCTAGGCTTCTGCAGAACACGCGGCGCGATCGGCGTCGCATCGGGGACAAGGGAGTCCACATGTTCGGAAAGCGCAACAGAAGCACGCACGCGGTCGGGGCGGTTCTCCTGGCAGGCTCGCTGGTTCTGGGTCTGACCGCCTGCGGCGGCTCGGATTCGGACAGCGTCAAGGTCGGACTGATCACCAAGACCGATTCGAACCCGTACTTCGTGAAGTTGCGTGAGGCCGCCCAGGCGCAGGCCGACAAGGACGGCGCCGAGTTGATCGCGCTGGCGGGTGCGTTCGACGGTGACAACGAGGGCCAGGTCGCGGCCATCGAGAACATGGTCGGCCAGGGCGTGAAGGGCATCCTGATCACCCCGAACTCCTCCACCGGAGTGCTCGACGCGATCAAGAAGGCGCGCGACGCCGGCGTCGTCGTCATCGCTCTCGACACCGCGACCGACCCCGAAGACGCCGTCGACGCCACGTTCGCCACCGACAACAAGGCCGCGGGCGTCAGCCAGGGCAAATGGGTGAAGGCCGCACTCGGCAACGCAGCGCCCCAGGTCGTGATGCTGGACGGAACCCCGGGTGGCACCGTCGACACCTTCCGTCACGACGGCTTCCTCGAGGGCTTCGGCATCACCAACGACTCGCCGGAGATCGTCGGCCGGGAGAACACCAACGGCGACCAGACCAAGGCGCAGACCGCCATGGAGAACATCCTCCAGCGCGCCCCGGGGATCAACGCGCTCTACACCATCAACGAGCCGGCGGCCGCCGGTGCGTACCAGGCGATCCAGTCCGCCAACCGCACAGCCCAGATCACCATCGGGTCGATCGACGGAAGCTGCACCGGCGTCGCGGACGTGAAGTCCGGAAAGATCGGCGCAACGGTGATGCAGTTCCCGGCGAAGATGGCCGAGCAGGGCGTGCAGGCCGTGGTCAAGTTCGCCAAGGACGGCACCAAGCCCAGCGGATTCAACGACACCGGCTCGCAGCTCATCACGGACAAGCCGGTCGCCGGACTCGAGTCGAAGGACACCGCCTGGGGCGAACAGAACTGCTGGGGCACAGCTAGTTCATGACCACTGGCGCTCCTGCGACGGCGACGCCGTCGGTCTTGAGCCGATTCAACGTGGCGAACATGCTGCGTGAACCGTTGCTCGGTCCGCTGGTGGCGCTCGTCATCGCGATCATCGTCTTCAGCTCGGTCTCGGATTCGTTCCTCAATCCGCAGAACGTGTCGCTGATCCTGCAACAGTCGGTGGTCGTCGGCATTCTCGCCGTCGGCCAGACGCTGATCATCCTGACCTCCGGCATCGATCTCTCGATCGGCGCGGTCGCCGTCTTCGGAACCATCGTGATGGCGCAGAGTGCGGGCGCCAACGGGCCGGTCGTGGCACTCGGGTCGACGCTGCTGGTCTGCGTGGTGTTCGGTGCGATCAACGGCGGGCTCGTCACGGCGCTGCGATTGCCACCGTTCATCGTCACGCTGGGAACGTTCACCGCGATACAGGCGGCCACCCGCCTGCTCGCGGGCTCCGAGACCTACCGCGTGGAGCAAGGGCCGCTCACCTTCCTGGGCACGTCCTTCCGCATCGGGTCGTTCTCGACCACCTACGGCGTGGTCGCGATGCTCCTGGTCTACCTCGTGATGTGGTACGCGCTGTCCCAAACCGCCTGGGGCAAGCACATTTACGCCGTCGGCGGTAACCCGCAGGCGTCGAATCTGTCGGGCATCAAGTCCGGGCGGGTGCTGTTCTCCGTCTACATCATGACGGGTGTGATCGCAGCCATCGCCGCGTGGGCTGCTCTCGGTCGCATCCCGAACGCCGACCCGAACGCCTACCAGAACGCCAATCTCGAGACGATCACCGCGGTGGTCATCGGCGGAACCAGCTTGTTCGGTGGGCGCGGCGGCGTCGGCGGAACACTGGTCGGCACGTTGATCGTCGGCGTCCTCCGTAACGGCCTCACCCAGGCCGGCGTCGACAATCTCTACCAGAACATCGCGACCGGAGTTCTCGTGATCGTCGCGGTGGCAGTGGATCAGTTCGCCCGCAGGAGATCACAGTGAGAACCGACACCTGTTCTCGAAGCGCGCGGACTCGTCAAGAAGTACGGCAACGTGACCGCGATCAACGGGGCCGACTTCGAGCTCCGCGAGGGCGAGGTGCTCGCGGTCATCGGCGACAACGGTGCCGGAAAGACCAGTCTGATCAAGGCTTTGGCCGGCGCGGTGGTTCCGGACTCGGGTGAGATCCTGATGAACGGAACCCCCGTGTCGTTCAAGAACACCCGCGACGCCAGAGCGGCCGGAATCGAGACGGTATACCAGGATCTCGCGGTGGTACCGGCTCTCGACATCGCGTCGAATCTGTATCTCGGACGCGAGGTACGACGAAAAGGCATTGCGGGCAGCCTGTTCCGCCGACTCGACATGCCGAGAATGCGCCAGGAGGCATCGCAGCACCTCGCGGACCTGAAGATCGGCATCAAGTCCGTGAACCAGGCCGTGGAGACGTTGTCCGGCGGGCAGCGTCAGGGTGTCGCGGTGGCGCGGGCGGCCGCGTTCGGCCGCGGCGTGATCATCATGGACGAACCGACTGCTGCTCTCGGCGTTCGGGAGTCGGGACAGGTCATCGACTTGATCCGGTCGATCCGCGACCGCGGTATTCCCGTGGTGCTCATCAGCCACGACATGCCGCACGTGTTCGAGGTGGCCGACCGGATTCATATCCACCGGCTCGGGCAACGTGCCGGCGTCGTCGATCCGAAGAAGCGCTCGATGTCCGAGGTGGTGGCGCTCATGACCGGTGCAGAGGAGCCGACCGATGAGGAACGCGCCGGTCTCTGAAAAGGCTCCGGTCGGGGTCTTCGTCGGGTTGGCGACTCTCGACGTGATTCACCGCGTCGCGAAAGCGCCTGCGGTGAACGAGAAGATCACCTCGGCCGCGCAGTTCGTCGCTGCGGGCGGACCGGCCGCGAATGCGGCCGTCACCTTCGCCGGGCTGGGCGGCGACGCGATCCTCGTGACCGCTCTCGGCGACGATCCGGTCGCCGAATTGATCCGAGCCGACCTCGCTGCCTACGGCGTCAGCGTCATCGACGCCGCGGCGGGCACCACCCGGGCGGTACCCGTCTCCGCTGTGTCGGTCGTCGAATCGACGGGTGACCGATCGGTCGTCTCGCTCGACGCCGTGAACTCCGACGCGTCGGCACCGGAAGACCTCGGCGACCTCGTTGCGGATGCCGACGTGGTGCTCGTCGACGGGCACCACCCCCTGATCGCCCGTGCGGCCGCCCGACATGCGGCGGCACTGGTCACCACACTGGTCGTCGACGCCGGCCGATGGAAACCGGTGATGAGCGACATTATTCCGCACGCGACGGACATGGTGTGCTCCAACGACTTCCGGACGCCGGGCGCCGACAACTCGGAGTCCACCGCGGTGGCGCTGGTCCGCAGCGGTGTTCGCACCGTCGTCTCGACCCACGGTGGCGATCCCGTCGAGTGGTGGTCGGCTGGTGAGTCCGGGTCCGTGCCGGTGGAACCGGTGGTGGTGGTCGACACGCTGGGCGCCGGGGATGCCTTCCACGGTGCTTACTCGTACTTCTCGACCCAGATCGAGAACAGTGTTGCCGAGCGCATCGATCGCTCCGCCCGC
Organism: uncultured Actinomycetota bacterium; assembly: GCA_963771335.1. GTDB lineage: Bacteria > Actinomycetota > Actinomycetes > Mycobacteriales > Mycobacteriaceae > Mycobacterium. The sequence goes on from CAVYTD010000017.1 coordinate 226,132, forward strand.
GTGGCGGCACTACGGTGTTCGGTGGTCGGCCCGCGGGCATGGCTGAGCGAACTCCGTAGGGAACAGACGCGAAGGCGAGAACGGTGACCATTGAGCAGGACGTGCAGGACGCCACACTCGACCAGTTGGTCGAGTGGGCCAACGCGCTGGTCGTTCCCGGCGAACGCCGCATTCTCGGTCTCACCGGCGCCCCAGGAGCCGGAAAGTCCACCGTTGCAGAGCAACTCGTCACCGTCCTGGGTCCGGACGCCGCCGTGCTGGTCCCCATGGACGGTTTTCATCTGGCCAACGAAGTCCTGATCGACATGGGTATCCTGGATCGCAAGGGTGCACACGACACGTTCGACGACGGCGGGTATGCGCGTCTGATCGCGAGTCTTCGCGCACAGCGCGTAGACGATCCCGTCGTGTACGCGCCCCGGTTCCGACGCGAGATCGAAGAGTCGATCGGCTCGTCCATCCCCATCCCGCCCACGGTGCCGCTGGTCGTCACCGAGGGCAATTACCTGCTGCTCGAATTCGATGCCTGGCCTGCGGCGCGGTCCTGCATCGACGAGGTCTGGTTCTTGGCCCCCGACAGGGGCGTTCGCCACGCTCGGCTGGTGCGCCGGCACGAGGCGTTCGGAAAGTCGCCGGAGGACGCGGTGTTCTGGGCCCTCGGGTCCGACGAGCGCAACGCCCAACTGATCGAGTCGACCGCAGGTCGCGCGGACCGGCTCGTGCGTCTCCGGTGACCACGATGGGCGACATCGCCCGCATCGCCGGCGTCTCCGCGTCCACGGTCTCGCACGTGCTCAACGGCACGCGCAGGGTCAACACCGCCACGCGTTTGCGCGTCGAAGCGGCCATCGAGGAGACCGGGTACCGGCGCAACGTCGTCGCACGATCACTCGCGGCCGGGCGCACGCACACGGTCGGGCTCTCGATCTCCGCGTTGACGAATCCGTACTTCGGGAGCCTGGTTCACGCCGTGGAACAGGCTCTGTCGGACGCCGGTTACGTGCTGATCGTCGGAGATTCCCACGACGACGTGGAGTCGGAGAAGCGCGTCACCGACTCGCTTCTGGACCGGCAGGTCGACGGGATGATCGTGGCACCCGCAGCCGGGTCGGAGCGGGTCACCCTGCCCGAAATCACCCGCACTGGAACTCCCCTGGTTCTGATCGACCGCGGCGTCGACATTGGAAGCGATCAGGTCGGCCCGGAGAACTTCTCGTCGGCACGGTCGTTGACCGAGCACCTGCTCGACCTCGGGCACCGTCGGATCGGCGTCGTACGCGGCCTCGCCGGGATCTCTTCCACCACGGAGCGATTCGAGGGTTACTGCACGGCGCTCGCCGACCGCGGTATCGCGGTAGACGCCGCTCTGGTTCTCGACGGTAACTCCAACACGGACGTGGCGGAACTCAAAGTGCACTCGCTGATGGCGGGTGAGAACCGGCCCACCGCGCTGGTGTCCTTGAACAACTCCATGACCATCGGAACACTCAAAGCCGTTCGCAGTTTGGGTTTGTCGATCCCCGCCGACGTGGCCTTCGTGTGTTACGACGACTTCGAATGGTCGGACCTCTTCGAACCCAAGCTCACCGCGGCAGCGCAGGACGTCGAGACGATCGGCGCCACCGCGGTCGAGTTGCTTCTGCGCCGCATTCGTGGGCAGGGTGTTGCACCGCAACAGATTCGGGTGCCGACGACGTTCCACCACCGCAATTCGTGCGGATGCACTTAACGCTCACCGACAGCACTTCGATCACGCCGATAACAACCCCGACCACTACGTTGCGATGCTCATCACGCCACTTGGCCACAACGGCCCGATGACCACGTGTCCGACGACGGGAGGTGCCGTGCGCCGCCACCGCCGCAACGTGCCTCAGCTCGACGCGCTGCTCTGCCGGCTCAGCGGTCTCCTCGGAGGTCACGGTATGCCGTTCGTGGTCAGCCGGCGCAAACTCCGATGCCGCAAATCTCGACCAGCGATGCAGGGCCGCCAGCACGATCGAATCGGCCAGCAGCAACAAAAGTGCTGCCGCAGCAGGGTTCCACCCCCCGACTCACGCCGTGCGCGCGCTCCATTCCCTCGTACGCTCGGGTGTCGCGTCGGCGAGCGCTTCGCGGGTGGTGTCCGCGTCGAAGTCCCTGCCGTACACCGGTGTTCCGGGCTGCTGATGCCACGATTCGGAGATCGGGCCGGCATCGACGGGCTCGAATCCGAGTTGTTCGACGATGTCGTGGACCAGTTCACGGCCCGGTCCGTCCTCGCCGGCGATCGGGAGTGCGATGCGGTTGGGTGTGCCGCTGGGCGTTCCCTTCTCGAGCAGATGCTTCCACCAGATCCCGTTGAACACCTTGTACACCGGTGCACCGATCTGCTCCGCGACCCATGCGCTCTCGACCTGACCGTCCTCGATCCCCGCGATCTCACCGTCGCGCTGCTGCGGATAGTAGTTGTTGGTCTCGATCACGGGGGCACCCGTCTTACGGGCATCGACGATTCCGTCGGCGAGGTCCGGGACGTTCTTCTGCGGAATGCTCACGATAACGAGGTCGGCATCGGCGGCGGCGTCCTTGGCCCACACTGCCGTCGCACCGGTTTCGTTGCCGAGGTCTGCAAGTGTTTCAGGAGACCGCGAGTTCGACACATTGACCGCATGTCCCAACTCGCGTAGCCGGCGCGTCAACGTGCCGCCGATTTGTCCTGCCCCGATTATTCCGATTTTCATGCATCGCCTCCGTATGGTGCTTCCATCCTCGTGGGCCAACGTCGGGCGCATGGGTGCTATTCCGCCCCGATTCCTACCGAACTTAGTGGTCGCGCCCGTAAGTTCCTCGGGGGTCATGCTGCGCGGGGCTGGGCGGGGTCGTGCTTGGGTGTGTGGTCGTCGAGCCTGTTGAGCAGGTCGTCGAGGTCGATGGTTGTGAACTTCCATTTGAACGGGCGGGCGGTGTGGTTGTAGCGCTCTTCGAATCGGGCGAGGCGGTAGATGACCTCGTCGAGTTCGGTGAAGTCGTTGGGCGAGAACACTTTCCGTTGCACGATGGAGAAGTAGATCTCGATCTGGTTGAGCCAGGACGCGTGCACCGGGGTGTGCACCATGATCGCGTTCGGGTGTTGGGCGGCGAGTCGGTCGACGGCTTTCTGCCCGCGGTGGGAGGAGCCGTTGTCCACGATCCAGAACACCCGCTCGGCGGAGGCGTAGGGCTCGCAGGTCATGACCTGCTCGACGAGGCGGCTGAACGGTTCGATGCCGGTGGTGTCCTCGCAGCGGCCGAACACCCGGCCACGGTGCACGTCGTAGGCGGCCAGGTAGGCGAGGGCGCCGCCGCGGTCGTAGTCGTGGTTGACCCGCATCGCCCGCGCCGCGCCGGGGGCCAGGGTGGGGTGGCAGCGGCAGCGGGCCTGGATGGAGGTCTTCTCGTCGGCGGAAATCACGTAGTCGTTGGGCCCCAACGGTTTCCCGTCCCAGGTTCGGGCGTACAGGTCGAGTACCTGGGATGCCTTGGCCTCGAAGTCGGGGTCGGTGATGAAGATCCACGACCGGTACTGCCAGGGTTTGATCGCGTCCTCGGACAGCCACCGACGCACCGTTGTCGGCGAGATCGACGCGCACACCCCGTCGCTGACGGCGTGGCGGGCCAGCTCCGGGCACGACCACCGCGCCAGCGGCAGCCCCGCCTCCTGGGGCGGGGTGCAGGCGATCGCCTTCACCCGCGCGACCTGCACTGCGGTGAACTTCGGCGGGCGGCCGCACCGTTTCGCGTCGCCCAGCGACGCCACCCCGGGTGCGGCGCGCCAGCGGCCACGCCACTTGCGCACGGTGTCCTCGCCGACCGCCAATAACCGCGCGATCGCCGTGTTCGAATACCCGTCGGCGGCGGCGAGCACGATCCTGGCGCGGATCACCATGCGCTGCTCGGTGCGGCCGGCCCGGATCAGGCGTTTGAGTTCGCGTCGCTGCGAGCCGGTCACGTTGATGCGGTCGGCGGGTGGCATGTCGTCTGCTCCACGAGGCGAAGATTCACAATTGCCACTTGAGCCTCATTCATCACGTGCGTTTCATTGCTCAGCGACACGCGATCGGGCACGATCGCTGACTATGGCCGCACCGCCCGCCTCAACGAAAACGTCGCTGCACCAACGGCTGACTGCGCACGCCCACGAACGGTGGCCCCAGCTCGACGGCGTCGACGTGCGCTTTCGCGGTGTCTTCGCCTACGTCAGCGCACGCCTACCCGACGGCGACCGCCTACCGCTCATGCGGCTGCGCTACGGCGGATCAGCCGCCCGCTGGGGCTTCGCGATCTACCTCGCCAGCAAGGACGGCTACGAAGACTCGCTTCTACCGACGGGGTTCACCGCCGGCGCTCCCGAAGACGCACTCGACACAGCCTGCGGCCTCTACCTCGACGACCCGACCGCCTAAACCTGACCCCCGACGAACTTACGAGCGAGACCACTTAGGTGAAGTGTCAGCCCTGGATCTAACGTTTTCCAGGACCGACAGGGCCTGTTGATCGGCAACCACCGTCGGAGACCGGCTCCCACCCACTGACGCAGTACCCACCTGCGCCAACGTCTGGCGCACGGCGATAGCACTTGGCTGCTAACACCTTGTGACGGCGAGAGCGGTTGCATTACAAGCCGGGAGTCTAGATGTACTAGTGCACCCAGCAATTCTAGCGCGGCCGAGATCCGATGCGGGTGGCGAAGTTAGAGCCTGGCATCCGGCAGGGCCGCTGGGCGGTCAACGCCGACGACCC
>CAVYTD010000018.1:0-475289 GCA_963771335.1 uncultured Actinomycetota bacterium
CGAGCGTCTCGCGAGGCCGAACCGGTCTGCCTCCTTTCATGGGCGAGCGACACTCTGAGGCAGCCGCAGTGCCGGATGCCGCGGCCGGCTCTGCCGAGATCCTCTGGCGCGCGCGAGTGTCGCGTCGGATCGAAGCGAGCAGCGACGCGGCGGGCGTAGGATGCTCTCGTGTCGGGCGACACCGAGGCTCTGCTGGGCGCGCCTCGTGAGGCCCTTGTGCCCGGCGAGTCGTCGGGGGCAAGGGCGTGACGACGGCCGAGGCACTCGCGCGCGGCCGGGAGTGCTTCGCTCGGCGGGCGTGGGCGGATGCGTTCGCCGAGCTGTCCGCGGCGGATCGGGAGGCGCGGCTCGAGCCGGAGGACCTCGAGCGGCTCGCCACGGCGGCGTACCTCATTGGCAGCGATGAGGACAGCGTGGAGGCGTGGGAGCGTGCGCATCGCGCGCTCCTGAGCAGGGGCGACGTAGTGCGGGCCGCGCGATGCGCGGGTTGGCTGGTCTTCGTATTGCTGAATGGCGGCGAGTTCGCCCGCGGTGCCGGGTGGCTAGCGCGGGCGCGCCGGCTGCTCGACGATGGCCCGCGCGACTGCGCGGAGCGGGGGCACCTGCTCGTGCCGGAGGCCTTTCAGCGCGCGGTCGCGGGAGATTGGCCGAGCGCGCACGCGATCTCCGGTCAAGCCGCCGAGATCGGCGATCGGTTCGGTGACCTCGATCTAGTGACGCTCGCCCGCAACGTTCAGGGCCGGGCGCTGATCGCGCAGGGAAGGACCGTCGAGGGAATGGCCCTGCTCGACGAGGTCATGGTCGGCGTCATGGCCGACGAGGTGTCCGAGATCGTTGCCGGCGCCGTCTACTGCAGCGTGATCGAGGCATGCCAGGAGGTCTTCGATCTGCAACGGGCGCAGCAGTGGACGGCGGCGCTGACCCACTGGTGTGACTCCCAGCCGGATCTCGTCCCGTTCAGCGGTAACTGCCTGGTGCATCGCGCCGAGATCATGGAGCTGCACGGCGCGTGGGCGGACGCGCTCGACGCGGCGCAGCGGGCGTGCGAGCGGCTCCTCCGCCGGCCGCAGCCGGCGGTCGGCGCCGCCTTCTACCGGCAGGGCGAGCTGCATCGGCTGTGCGGCGCGCTCGCGCAGGCCGAGGACGCGTACCACCAGGCCAGCCGGTGGGGACGCGAGCCCCAGCCCGGCCTGGCGCGGCTCCGCCTGATCGAGGGCCAGGTCGATGCCGCGGAGGCGGCGATCCGTCGCGCGGCGGATGAGGCGCAGGGCCGCCTCGCGCGCTCGCGGCTGCTTCCCGCGCTCGTCGAGATCATGTTTGCCGCCGGTGACGCCCGCGCGGCACGCGCCGCCGCGGATGAGCTGTCGGAGATCGCCGATGATCTCGACGCGCCCCTGCTACGCGCGCTCGCCGCCCACGCACAGGGAGCAGTCCTGCTGCTCGAGGGCGACGCGCGAGCCGCGCTCGGCGCGCTGCGCCATGCGTGGGCGGCGTGGCAGGAGCTCGAGGTTCCCTACGAAGCCGCGCGGGTCCGGGTCCTCATCGGACTCGCGTGCCGACAGCTCGGGGACGAGGACACCGCGCTGATGGAGCTCGACGCGGCGCGCTGGGTCTTCGAGCAGCTCGGCGCCGCGCCCGACCTCGCACGAGCACAGACGCTCTCCCGGAAGGCACGCGCCAAGCCGCCGGGCGGGCTGACCGCACGCGAACTGGAGGTGCTGCGCCTGGTGGCGACCGGCAAGACCAACCGGTCGATCGCTGCCGACCTGTTCCTGAGCGAGAAGACGGTGGCGCGCCACGTCAGCAACATCTTCACCAAGCTCGGCCTGTCGAGCAGGGCGGCCGCCACCGCCTACGCCTACGAGCACGATCTCGTATAGGCGCCTACACAGAATTACCCACGTCGGGTCGCCACGCGATTTGGGTGTTTCGCCCGTAGCGGCGCCGCCGGCCACTCCGTAGCGTCGCGATCGAAGGCGTTGTACCGCAGGCCACCGGAGAGGCGACCATGAGCACGCAGCAGGAAGTGAAGGAACGTGGACGACGGACCGCCGGTGACGACACGCGTGAGCGACTCCTGTCCGGCCTGCCCGTCACCGAGCGACGCGTGCAAGTGGCCGGGGTGTCCACCGCCGTGCTGGAAGGCGGTGACGGCCCACCGATCGTCTTCCTGCAGGGGGAGTTCGCGGCCGTGTGGATGCGGGTGATCCCGGAGCTCTTGACGACCCACCGGGTCATCGCACCTGACCTGCCCGGTCTCGGGGCGTCCGAGGTGTCCGACGGTCCTCCCGATGCCGAGGCCGTCCTGACGTGGCTTGACGAGCTCATCGGGAAGACCTGTGCGATCCCGCCCGTGCTGGTCGGGAAGGGCCCTGGCGGCGCCCTCGCCGCTCGGTTCGCGATCGAGCACAGCGACCGCATCGATCGACTGGTGCTGGTGGACACGCACGGGCTGGCTCGGTTCCGACCACCGCCGGGCATGGCGCTCTCCTTCATCGGCGTCATGTTGCGACCGACCGGGCGCGGCCTCGAACGCGGGTTCCGGCAGTACTGCTTCGCCGATCTGGATCGGGTGCGCGCCGAGATGGGCGAGCGCTACGAATGGATGGCGGCGTACGCCCTGGACCGCTTTCGTACGCCGAGCGTCAAGGCGGCGATGCGCAGCCTTATGAGGCAGCTCGCGTCGGCGATCCCGCCGGCGGACCTGGACCGGATCGCCGTTCCGACGACCCTGATCTGGGGCCGCCACGATCTCGGGGTGCGGCTGAGCGTCGCCGAGGCCGCCAGCGCCCGCTACGGCTGGCCGCTGCACGTGATCGAGAACGCCCGCGACGACCCCGCCATCGAGCAGCCGGAGGCGTTCCTGGAGGCGCTGCGCACCGCGCTCGATTTGACCGAAGCCGACCAGGCGGTTCGGCGATGATCCCGGGGCGAAGGATGGACGGCTCCGAGCGCGTCGAGACCGTGATCATCGGTGGCGGTCAGGCGGGCCTCGCGACGGGCTACCAGCTGGCGACGCGCGGCCTCCCGTTCGTGATCCTGGACGCGAACGAGCGGATCGGCGACGGCTGGCGCAAGCGGTGGGACTCGCTTCGCCTGTTCACCCCCGCGCGCTACGACGGGCTGCCGGGCTGGCCCTTCCCCGCGCCCGCCTGGTCGTTCCCCAACAAGGACGAGGTGGCCGACTACCTGGAGGCCTATGCGGCCAGATTCGATCTCCCTGTCCGAACCGGGGTCCGTGTGGACGGCCTCTCCAGGGAGGCGGACCGGTACGTAGTGGCGGCTGGAGACCGCCGGTTCGAGGCCGACCAGGTCGTCGTGGCATCGGGCGCGTATCAGCGCCCCAGGATTCCCCCCTTCGCCGCCGAGCTCGATCGGGGACTCGTGCAGCTGCATTCCAGCGAGTACCGGGATCCATCCCAGCTGCAGGAGGGCGGCGTCCTCGTCGTCGGTGCCGCCAACTCGGGGGCCGAGATCGCCTTGGAGGTGTCCAGGGGCCGCCGGACCTGGCTGTCGGGGAGGGACCCGGGCCACGAACCCACCCGCCCCGGAAGCCGGTGGGATCGGTTCCTTACGCCGGTGATCTGGTTCGTGGCCTCGCACGTGCTGACCATGAAGACGCCGATGGGGCGGAAGGTTCGGCAGCAGTTCCGTTCGCGAGGCATCCCGCTCGCCCGGGTCAGGGCGAAGGACATCGCCGCCGCTGGGATCGAGCGAGTGCCCAGGACGGTGGGGGTACGGGGCGGTCTGCCGGTGCTCGACGGTGGACGGGCTCTCGAGGTCACCAACGTGATCTGGTGCACGGGCTTCGTGCCGGACTTCGCCTGGATCGACCTTCCGGTCTTCGGCGAAGAGGGAGATCCGGTGCACGATCGCGGCATCGTGGGATCAGAGCAGGGCCTGTATTTCGTCGGGCTGTTCTTCCTTTATGCACTGGCCTCGTCGCTGGTCGGCGGGGTCGGGAGGGACGCGGAGCACATCGCCACGCACATCGCATCGTCCCGAAGGAACGGTCAGCCCGCCGGGCCGGTCCGAGCGTGACGCCCTGATGCTTGGGCCCACATGGACCGACGGCGCGTACTGATCGTGGGCGGCGGTATCGCTGGGCTGGCGCTCGCGCCAATGCTCGCGCGGACCGGCGACGAGGTCGAGGTGGTCGAGCGCGAACGCGCGTGGCGGCCCGCCGGTACCAGGTCGATCGCAATGGAGGGCGCATGGAGCTGAAGACCGAGGAGAGCAAGGCGACTTTGCCGCTGCCGCGCTCGGCGGCGGTGATGCTGCTGGAGCACAAGGCGCGCACGCGGGCGCCGACAGGGCCACACTCGTATGTGTTCGGGACTCGAACGGGCCGGCCGATCAATCAGCGGGAAGTCCTACGCGCGCTGCATCGCGCTCAGGAGCGCGCCCGCGACGCGGACGGGCGGCCGACGTTCCCGGAGCTGTTCGAGCACGACGAGAACGGGCACCTGGTTGTCGACGACGACGGCCGGTACGTGCTGCGCGACGTCGCGCGCAAGGAGCTCGAGCCGCTTCCGGACTTCCACGCGCTGCGTCATACGGCCGCGATGGACTGTGACGACGCCGAGGAGGCGCGCGACCTGCTCCGGCACCGCAACAGCAACGTCACGCGCTCGATCTACCGCGCGCACTTCGACGATCGCCGGCGGGCGAGCCTCCGCGCCCGCATGGAAGCACGGATGGAAGCAACGGACGGGGCCAAGTCGACGAGAACGCCCACGATGGCGGGCGGGGAAGTGGCTGATCTGCAGCGATTTCGTGCGCCGGAGGAGTAGACGAAAGCCGCCGCGTGCTATAAGCGAGTATGGGGAGGAAATCTCCATCGCGGGTTCGAATCCCGCCCTCTCCGCTGGCGGCGGCTACACTGCTGGCCGCTGTCCTGCGCCCGTAGCTCAGCTGGATAGAGCGTCGGTCTACGGAACCGAAGGTCAGAGGTTCGAATCCTCTCGGGCGCGTTTGATTAGCAGGGCTTTTCCGCGCTAACCACCTCAGCACGACGGCCGCGTACCTGTTCCGTACCTCCTGCTAGCTGCCGCGCTGAGCTGAGCGGCAACTGATCGGATCGGACGTTGCGCCGGATTTTGTGGCCGGTAGGCTTTGAGCGTCGCTTCTGCGGGCGCGCAGCCGCCAAGCGCCGAGGCCGGTCCAGGGCATGCCGGTGGGCCTGGAAGCGACCGGGGATCATCTCCGCTGAGCGCTAGCTGACAGCCCTCGGGAACGTTCGTCGATTCGATTTGGCGAGCGGGCCTGAGCGCGCGGTCGCCGGAAGGCAACCAGCGAGGTGCGCGCCAGAACCGGACCGAGTGGCGATCCGCCTGCAGCCGCCAGACAAGCCACTGCTGCTTGACTGCTTGTACGAACCTGCACAAGCAGGCTGCTACCTGGGCATGTCCGAGCGCATTAGACCGCACCGTCGCCGAACGCGGGCGCGATCGGCTACGCGCAGGTCGGCCGCAAGCGCCTGATCCGTGGCAGCCAAATCCTCGCCTTCATGGACGAGAACGCGACGGTGGCCGTCGGCGAATCAACGACCGCGCCGAACCACGTCTGACTGCGAGGAGAGCGTGAATCAGAGCGCGAGGTTGTCCTTGATCGAAGAGCTTAAAGCTGCATGGACCGTGTTCTCGTCGATCTACTGGCTCGCGAGATTCGCCCAGTGAGATCGGCCGGGAGGCGCTTGACCGGCTGATCCTCGTCGATGGTCCGATCCTTCACGATCGCCCACGCGGCGACCGAGCACGATCATGCTGCCGACCTCGATGCTGAGGTTGTAGTTGATCCCGCGGCCGCGTCGGTCTTCAAAGAACGCGATCCCGTACTTGCAGGCCCAGATGTGCGCGGCGACGTTCTGCCAGAGGTCGTCCACGATCTGGCGGTCGCTCGCGAGGTGGAAGGTCAGGCCGTGCTCCTTGCAGATGGCGCGGGTTGTCTCCAGCGCAGGCGATAGAGGATCAGGTCCTTTGGCCTTGTCAGTTTCGGGGAACCGCGTCATCCCGAACACGTTGCTCTCGAACGGTGTCGCTCCAAGAAGCCATGTAGTGGCCCGATCAGGTCTGGGGGCGCGAGGCTGGCTGGAATGACCGGTGTGGCCGGTGGCTCCGAGTGACGGCAGGCCACTGGTCGCGCCCTCCGCCAACAGCGCTGCGAGATCCATGTCGTCCGCGAGCTCATTGGCCTCGGCTCGGCCTATGGGCGTCAGGCGGTATGTAACGTCGCGGCCCGACCCTGATCTCGCGAGAGCGCGGTTGGCGACGAGGCCCGACAAGGCTACGTGAAGGTTGCCGGGCCGTGGCAAGCCGACGTCATCGAACAGGGCATTGATGGCCGGCGCTGAGAAAACGCCTGGCTGCGGCTCGGCCCTCAACAATCTGCGCCAGCGCGAGGACCTGCTCCTTCATGGGCAGGTTCTGGATGCGAATGCCGACGGTATCCATCGCCGCAAGTGGCTACGCGGTCAGCCCGATAGCGCGGCGGCCATAGCCGGTGGCGATCACAGCCGTCCCTTCGCGAGTCAACCAGCCACTTCTTACGGCCTTCCCGATGTCTCGCGAGATGTTCTTGGTCGGGACCTTCAGTCTGGTGCCCTTCCAGTAGTCCCTGATCTCCGCCGTCGAGAGAGCGCGTTTCTCATCGTGGTCCGCCGCCCAAACGACAATCGCGGTCGCGATTCTGGGGTTCTCCCTAATCGCGTTTCGCTCCAGAAACTCCGGTAGTGGCACCTTCGACGCTGGCGAGTCCAGCTGCGGTGACGTCGCGGCCTCGCCCGCTGGGGCCTCAGCAGGCGCGGGAGAGCTGGACTCGGCCGCGTCGTTGGTCGAAGCCTGCGGCGGCGGCGCGGTGGTCCCGTGCTTTGCCACCAGTTCCGAGAAACGCGCCAGGGCGCTCATGACCCGCTCCGCTGGCCCCGCGCCAGTGAACGACGCGCCACCCACCGTAAAACTGGTACTTCGCAGGACCCCTCATTAGTTGACAGACTCATCCGGCCCGGGATAGGGTCGTTTGCAGTTCGCCGCTGTACGGGCCACCTGCGTCACGTTTGTCGGAGGGGTGATGGCCGTGCGCCATTCCAGCAGCAATGCGCGTTCTGCCGCGCCGCGTGCGGTAATCGTGGGGTTGCTCGCCACGTTTGTCAGCTTCGCTCTGCTCACATGCGGAGTCGCAGCGGCCTCCATCACGCTGTTTGAGCAGCCCCTCTTCCACACAACCCCTGGTCCGTCAACGGACAGAGCGGCGTCGGCGGCTTCCCGTGGAAGAGCGCTCCAGTTGGGGCGATCCCGGCGTGTGTCCCAACCCCAACCAACGGACAATACGACCAGGCGGTTGTCGCCAACACTGTCGCTCCTACTGGCGAACCTCCTGGGTTCGGCAGTCAATCGTTGCGTATGTCGAACGCATGTGCGTCTGGTGAGTTCTCCAACCAGACGTATTCCCCGCAGGAGCTACAAGCGGTCGGCGAGGCGCGGCCCAACAAGGTGTTCCTCGCCGAGTTCTCGGTCATGTCCACGAAGGCCGTTCACCAGCCCGGACTGTTCTTGAGCGTCAGCCCGGACTCTGGCGAGGGCTCGCGCATGTCCTGGGTGGGCCTGGAAGACACCCCGAACGGTATTCAGGTCAGCGTCAACGACACCCCCGACGTCGATGGCAAGTTCGTCGCGCACCCTGGCCCGCTGCTTGACCGCACCAGTCCGCACGAGATCAGGTTCTGGATCAAGGTCAACCAGGGCATTGACAACGACCTGGTGCGAATCTCTGTCGACGGTGAGGACCTTGGTCAGTGCTTCACGACGTGGGAGAACTACTACCGCACCGCTCCGGAGCAGGCACCGCCGCCGAACCGCAATACGCCCGCGACCATTAACAGCCTGCAGTTCCGCTCCAGCGTGCCGGGGTTTTCTGGCCCCGCCGATGGTGGCTACCTGTTCGACAACGTGAGTATCACTCCGAGTGGTGGCCCCGGTCCGCCAGGCTGCGACGACGTTATCGACAAGGAGGCTGACGCGCGCACGGTGAGGGCCGGCGGCCTCGTGGGTACCGGATCACCGCCCGAAACCGTGGTCGTGGCAGCGACCGCAACGTCCAGGTCTGCGATCGCATTCCTCGCGGCACGAGGTTCGTGAGCGCCACCGCAATCTGCGCCGCATCGGCCGCCGGCGCTGCCTCGTGATCCCGCGCCTGCGGGCCGGCCAGCGCGCCGGGCTTCCACCTAACGCTGCGCGTCAACGCAAACGCAGCGCCGGGTACGCTGGAGAACGTCGCCGACATCACGCCCGGCGTGCGACCGCCCGGCTCGGGCACGACGCCGATAACCGAATTGCCGAACCAGCCTGCGCGCCCGAACACCGACTATGGGCCGGACGCTGCAGGGAGCGAACAGGCCGACCAGGAGGGCAAGAGCCGCCGTGAGGGTCCTGCGGCCCGTTCGACCGCGGGTTACCGGATAACCAGCGTCACCCGCCATCGTCCTCCTGGCTGCAACAGCGGCCGGAGTTCCAAAACAGCTAACAGCAAGCGCAGCGACAGGCCCGCCACGCGAGCGCTGCGAGCAGTGCGTTGCCGCTGAGGTGGCCGGCGGTCACTCCATTTCCCAGCCTGGCGGCAGTTCGATGGTGATCGTGTGGTGGGTGACCGTTACCGCGCGGCCTGCGCGCGGGACGCCCGCCTGGTCGAGCTTCTTGTGAATGGAGAACTCAATGAGCTCGTGGCCCGTGGCGCCGACGGCCCTCGCGGCCTCAAGATCGGCGTCTGTGACTTCGAACTCGGCTCGAACTCGGCTCTGACTTTAGGCATGGCGCCTCGTTGGGCTTGCGGTGACGCGTCAGCGCGCCATGAGCGTGCGCTCGCGTGCCTCTCTGGCGCGGAACGGGTTGGGCTCGCACAACTCGTAGATGTCGTGAACGTCCGCCCCCGTCTCGAACAGGCGCACAGCCGCCATCGGTTCGAAATCCTCTGTGACGCGGAAGCCGTAGTGACGAGGGAGCCAAAGGGTGACTTGGGGTTTTGCAAGCCGGTCCCCCTTCGACTGCCTCAGTGTGCTTGCGCAGTAAGGGTTGCACTTACAGTAAATGAGCGCAACACTAGGAGGTAGGGGAGGATGTGCGCGCGCGTGCGAGGCGCGGCGCGCTCGGCGGACGCCGCCGCTACACGCGTGTCAAGGGCTGTAGGACGGCCGTAGACGCCGCAGGGGTAGGTCGGACCGCCCCTAGAGCGCAGCGGGTGTCATTCAGCCCGATCGTGCGTGAGCACCCAAGCCGATAGCACGCCGACCCAGAGAACGTGGTCGTGTCGAGTGGCAGGCCGAGCGCGAGCGCCAGCACCAAGAGCGCGAGCCAGGCGAACAGTCTCATTTGTCGTTGTGCAGCCGCCGCACGTTCGGCGCGGGCTTGCTGGCGGCCTGGTATCGGCCGTCGCCCGGACAGAACGGAAACGGCCCGCCGGGATCGACGGGCCGCCCGTCTCGCGAAGCTGTGCGTGGCCCGCGATCGACTACCGACACCGGCATGGTACGCGCCGAGTCGGTTGTCAAGACGAGACCGACCTACCGGAGCGCCAGCGCGTGCAGCTCCCCGCGCTCAGACCTGCGCACCGCCACGCTCGGCCGATGCCCGCGCCGCCGCAGCTCATCCACGACGGCCTGAATGTCGGACAGCCGTTCGATCCGCTGCGCCGCCGACAGCTCGACCGTGAGCACGAGCGACAGCGCCTCCTCGGGCCCGAGGCGCTCGACCTCGTCGGCGACCTCTCGCAGCTGCTCGGCGCTCAGCACAAGACACAGCCTGGCAGGGGGGCCGACAAATCATGAGTCCGGACCGCCCGTGGACAGGCAGCTCCACTCAGCGCGAGAAACAGTCCGAGGGGATTTGGGGGGAGAGCGGTTCGGGGGCCGTTGCTGAGCGGACGCTATGGGCTGGCGACGACCACCGGTCCCGTATTTTGCGCGGTTGGTGGGAGCGCGTAGGCTCTGCCGCGGCGGACGCGCCAGTTGAAGGAGGGAGCCCTCTATGTCCGGCGCGACGCAGGATCGGTTGGCGGAAGTGCGCGAGAAGATCGATGGCGCGCGCGGCCTGCTCGCCGAGGTCGAGAAGAGCCCCGGCTCGTTCGACCGGCCCGAGCATCGCAAGGCCGAGATCCGTGAGCAGCTCGGGCGCCTGCAGGACATGCAGGTCAGCCTGCTGCAGGAGTTCGACGGCAACGGCAACGGCAATGGCCACGGCGGCCAGGCCCACGAGGCGTGGAAGGTCGAGGGCCTCAGCAGCGACCAGCGCATCAAGGGGATCCTCGACGAGGTCGCCGCCTCCTCGCAGCCGTTCGGGCGGCTGCCGCTCGGCCGCAGCATCGGCAAGTTCGAGCTCGCCCGGCAGCTCAGCGCCGCGAAGGCGGACATCGTCGCGCCGTCGATCTCACGGCTCGGGGCCTCGGCGGGGATCGTGCCGCAACTGCGCCGGCCCGTCTGCAGTGCTCGACCTGATCCCGACTGGGACGATGAGCGGCTCGGCCGCGCCGTACGTGCAGGAGGCCGGCTCGCTTGACGACCGCGGCGGAGCAGACCGAGGGCGCCGTGAAGGCCGAGGCCGCCGCCAGCTACACCGATAAGCGGCCGACGCCGCGACGATCGCGCACTGGCTCAAGATCCAGAAGCAGTCGCTCTCGGACGTCGACGGCTTGCAGGACGCGATCGCGAACCGGCTGCGCGACGGCGTGCTGCGCCGGCTGGAAGACCAGATCATCGCGGGCAACGGGACCGCCCCGAACCTGCGCGGCATCCTCGAACACGACCGGCGTTCAGATCGTGGCGTTCGCGGGCGGCCGGGATCGTCGACCAGTTGATCGCGGGCATGGTCGCCGTGTTCTCGCGCGGGCGGCACGCCGGACGGGATCCTGCTCAACCCGGCCGACGCGGCGAACGCGCTGACGGCGAAGGCCGACAGCGCCGGCTCCTACCTCGGGGCGCCGTCGTTCGGCGGCGTGTTCGGGCTGGAGCTGACCACGACGACGATCGTGACGACCGCGATCCCCGCCGGCCGCGCGCTGGTCGGCGACTGGGGCCGCGGCGCGACGCTGCTGATCCGCGAGGGCGTGCATGTGCTCGTCATTGACAGCGATCAGGACGATTTCGTCCGCAACCGCGTGACGCTGCTGGGCGAGATGCGCGCCGCGTTGCCGGTTTGGCAGCCGTCGCTGTTCGTCGACGTCGACCTCGCCGCGTGACGATGTTCGCGCCACACCGAGCCCGTCACCGGACCGGATGCCCTCGGCGAGGGCGGTCGGGCGGCGGCTCGCCGGCGCTGTGCTTGGGCGGCGGCGGCCCCTCCTCCGCCGCCCGGGTCGGGGGCTGCTTCGCGCTCGGTGTGAACGCATCCCCTCGTGGCTGGGCCGGGCGGCGTCCCTTTGGGTGGGATCCAGCGCCGCCCGCGCCCGGCCCCGGCCTCAACGCCCGCGCAGATCGCGCTCAAGCCGGCTCGGCACCAAGCGCCGAGGTTCGGTCCGGCGCTCCTTGAACGGGGGTTCGGGCAACGTGCGGGACCCGCGGCCGACGTGCGGAGTGCTGCTACCAGGCAGCGCCTCCTCGCGGCGGTCACGCTCACGCCGGCTTGCCTGCTCGGTCAGCCGCTCAAGCTGCTCGGCGCTGAGCGCCTCGCCGGCGCCCGGCAGCGCGCGCGGGCCGGCGCTGGTGTAGCCGAGCACTGAGTGGCGGTGAAGCAGCCGCGGCCGGTCGTCGTAGCTCACGCGCGGGATTGTCGCGCGCCCGCCGACTGCCGGCGAGCGTCGCGTGAGGCGTCGTGCGGCGCGTCTGACGCCCTGCGCGACGTCGACCCTGGTCCCGGGCTGCGCTGGCCCAATCCTGGCCCAAACGTCCCGAAAACCGTTCCGCGGCGCAGAGCGGATTCGGTGCCCGTGACCGCTCGTGATCCCGCCTGTGGTGCGGGTTTGCGGCCGCTCGCGTCGACTCGCGTCGACTGCCGTCGAGACGGCCGGCGCGGTCTACGGAACCGAAGGTCAGAGGTTCGAATCCTCTCGGGCGCGCTCCCGGAAAGCCCTGCACACCGCAGGGTTTTCTCATCGGCAAGGGGCCCGACATGGCTCACGTCATCGCCGCGCACCGCCCGCGTCCGCGCGGCGCCTTGCCGCTCCTCTTCGACGGGGAGCAGGAAGTTCGCCAGGCCCGACTCAAGGCGGCGGTCGCCTTGGGGGCGGACCGATGCGGAGCCTAGACGCTGTGTTCCGCCCCGAAGCGCTCGCGCGCGGGGTCGGCGCGCGGCCGTTGACCTGAGCACACGACGCGCATCCAGCCGATCAGGCCGTCGCGCTCGGTGAGGTATGCCTGCTGTTCGACGACCATGGGCCCGTCACGGTTGCGCCCGCGGAAGCGGAAGCGGACCTGCTCGCGATCGGCGAAGGCGTCGGAGTGCATCAGCACGAGCTCATCAAGCTCGTCGTCTGCCCCGAACCAGACGCCGAACACGATCTCCAGGACCGCGTCGCGATCGTGAGCCTCCCAGAAGCGGTTCGGAGTCATGCCGCGGAAGTCGACCTCGGGGTGCAGAACTGCCCTGAGGGCCGCGGCGTCCTTGATCGCGAGCGCTTCGACGAAGCGACGGCCGAGCGCAGAGGCGGTGGTGGCTGTTTCCGACATCGCCGATCCTCGGAGCTGACTCTCGCGCATCGCGCCCCGGAGACGCAAGCCGTCGAGGTGACCACATGGACACACATCCCAGC
This sequence comes from uncultured Actinomycetota bacterium, assembly GCA_963771335.1. GTDB lineage: Bacteria > Actinomycetota > Actinomycetes > Mycobacteriales > Mycobacteriaceae > Mycobacterium. The sequence goes on from CAVYTD010000018.1 coordinate 12,733, forward strand.
GCGCGCGCTACGAACTCCCTGGCGGCGTGCAAACGTCGCCGAGCCAGACGCGCAGCTGATCCATGAGGGCGACGGGCGCGTCGTACTGGACGAGGTGCCCGGCGCCGTCGATGAGCCGCAGGGTCGCGGTGGGGATCAGGGCGCTGAGCTTCTCGGCCTGCGTGGCGGGGATCCACGCGTCGTCGGCGCCCCAGAGCACGCGCACGGGGATGTCGATCTGCCCCAGCCGCTGCTCGTTCTCCTCGAGGAAGCGCTCGTCGTAGTCGGCGATCTGGCGGTAGAAGGCCGGTTGTCCTATGTCGCCGGTCCACGGCTCGACCAGCTCGCCGAGCTCGTCGTCACGCAGCCCGCGGTGGCTCGCGCCCTGGATGTACGTGCGGACGATCGCAGTGTGGATGTAGCCCGGCAGCCCGCCGAGGACGTCCGGGTGCTCCTTGACGAAGCGGAAGAACGGCGAGCCGCTCGGCGGGATGGCCACCACGTCGATGAGCATCAGCGACGCGTAGCGCGCGCCACCGACCAGGTGGGCGCGCAGCGAGACCGCTCCGCCGAAGTCGTGGGCGACGACGTGCGGCCGGTCCAGCCCGCAGCGGTCGAGCAGGGCGGCGAACGCGTCGGCTTGCGCGCCGAAGTCGACGGCGTGGCCGGCGTGCTTCGACGAGCTTCCGTAGCCGGGCATGTCCCACAGGTGGACGGTGAAGTCGCGACGCAACTCGGCCGCGAACCGCTGCCAGACCCGAGACGAGAAGGGCGTGCCGTGGCAGAACACGACCGCCGGTCCGGCGCCCGCGCGACCCCACGCGATCTCCCGGCCCTGCCACTCGAACCGCTCCGTGAGCTCCATGCCGCCGAACGTACCGGGGGAGGGGCCGCGTGCGACCCCTCCCCTCGGCGTTCAGACGGCGCGGGGCTGCGCGTGCCGGCGGCGCCGACCGACGCCGACGCCGACGCCGGCGAGGACCGCGATCGCCACGCCACCGGCGAGGCCGATGACGGCGGCCACCCAGTCGAAGCCCGTCGAGACGGGGTCCTCGACCTCGACCACCACGGGTGCGGCGAACGGCTCGACCGCGGCTTCTGTGCGGAGGTCGACACCGGGGCTGTCCGACAGCGCGGCCGCGTGCTCACCGCGACGGTCCATCGAGTCGGCCGGCGTCGCGAGCGCGAGCGACGGCGAGAGCCCGAGCGCCGCAGCGGCCAGCGCGGCGGCGAGGGTGATGCGGGACTTGCTGAGCATGGCCTGCTCCTTGCGTCGGGGCCGCCGGATGCGGCCGATGGAGGAGAGCCTGCGCTCGGCCGGTCCCGAGCCGGTCATGCGCGGTCATGGCCCGGTAATGCCGGCCCACGGCCGATCTTCCCGCTGGTAGCGTCGGTCCGAGGGACGTCACATGGACTACCGGATCCTCGGCCCGCTCGAGCTCTCCGACGGAACCGCGCCGCTGGCGCTTCCGGGCGCGCGGCAGCGGGGGCTCCTCGCGCTGCTCCTGCTGCATCGCAACGAGGTCGTCTCCTCCGAACGCCTGATCGACCAGCTCTGGGGGGAGGCCCCGCCCGCGACGGCCGGCAAGGCGCTCCAGAACGCCGTGTCGCAGGTGCGCCGGGCGCTGTCGAACGGCGCCGATCCGGCCGCGGGACCGCTTCGCACCGAGCGCGGCGGATACATCCTCGAGGTCGCGCCGGGCGAGCTGGACGCCGACCGCTTCGAGCACGCGCTGCGCGACGGGCGGGCCGCGCTCGGGTCCGGCGATCATGCGGTGGCCGGCGAGCGGCTCAGGGAGGCCCTCGCGATGTGGCGTGGCCCGCCGCTCGCCGACTTCGCCTACGAGGCCTTCGCCCAGCCGGAGATCGCGCGCCTGGAGGAGGAGCGGCTCGGCGCGCTCGAGGATCGGATAGAGGCGGATCTCGCGCTCGGCCACCACGCCGCGCTGGTGGCCGAGCTCGAGGCCGAGGTCGCGCGCCACCCGCTGCGCGAGCGGCTGCGCGCCCAGCTGATGACGGCGCTCTACGGCAGCGGCCGCCAGGCCGACGCGCTCGAAGCGTTCCACGATGCCCGCCGCGCGCTGCTCGACGAGCTCGGCATCGAGCCCGGCCCGGCGCTGCGCGAGCTGCACGAGGCGATCCTGCGCCAGGATCCCTCGCTGCGCCCGCCCACGCGAGCGCTCGGTCGCAGCGCGCCGCGCTCGCGCCTCCCGCTGCTCGCCGGCGCCGCGGCCGCGGTCCTGCTGGCCGCCGCCGTCGCGGCGGCAGTGCTCGCCTCGCGTGAGGACCAGCCGGCCACCGCGCGGATCACGAGCGTGCCCGGCAACTCGCTGGTCGCGATCGACCTGCGCTCGGGCGACATCACCGAGCGCTACCCGGCCGGCAGCACGCCGACGAGCATCGCCGCGGGCGGCGGCGCCACGTGGGCGCTGAACGCCGACGACGGCACGCTCACGCGCGTCGACACGCGCACGTCGTCGCCGCGGACGTTCGCAGTCCCCGACACCGCCCTCGACCTGGCGGCGGGGACGGGCGGGGTCTGGGCGCTGACCGGCGCGCGCGAGGGCGGCGAGGGGGATGCCATCCCGCGACGCGTGCTCGAGCTCGCCCCGGACACCGGCGACGTCGTCCGCGCGCTCGACCTGCCGGGCGGCGACGAGGTCGGCTGGTTCGCGCTCGACCGGCTCGCGCTCGGACGAGACGCGCTGTGGGCGATCGGCGCCGACGACCACCTCCTGCGCATCGATCCGCGCGGCGGCGCGGTGGACGTCGTGCCGCGGGCTCGAGGTGTCCGGCGTCGCCGCCATCGGCGACGACGCCTGGGTGCTGACCGAGGACCGCAGGAGCAAGGTCGTGGCGCGCGTGTCGGAGGCGGGGCGCGTGACGAGCCGCGTCCCCGTGGTGTCGACCGAGCTCGACGGGCTCGCCGCCGGGGCCGGCGCGGTCTGGGTCACCGCTCCGCAGGACGGCCTCCTGTGGCGGATCACACCCGACTCCTCGCAGTCGATCCCAGTCGGCGCCGGAGCGCGCGGCGTCGCCGTGGGCGGCGGCAGCGTCTGGGTCGCCAACGCGGCGCGCGGCACGGTCTCGAGGATCGACCCGCGATCCAACGATGTCACCAAGGTGGTCCGCGTCGGCAACGCGCCGCGCGCGCTCGCGTCCGACGGCCGGCTGCTCTGGGTCACGGTCGCCGCCGGCGCGCGGCGCGCCGGCGATCGACGCCGCGCGTGCCGCGAGCGGCGCCGTCACGGCGCCCGCCTGCGGCGGCGTCATCGCGGCCGCGGGCACGCCGCGAGCGCCTGATCGTGTCCGACCTGCCGCTGCGCCAGGTCGAGATCGGGACGATCCCGGACGCGATCTCGTTCGTCCTGCGCCGGCACGACTTCCGCGCGGGCCGCTTCAGCGTCGGCTACCAGTCGTGCGACGACTCGACCGCCAAGCAGGGCGGCTTCGAGACGGAGAAGTGCCGAGCGAACGCCGGCCTGTACGCGCGCACGCCGCGCGTCGTCGGCATCATCGGGCCCTACCACTCCGTCTGCGCGCTGGAGCAGCTCGCGACGACGAACCGGGCGCCCGGCGGCCCGCTGGCGACCATCTCGCCCACCAACACCCTGAGCGAGCTGACGATCCCCGTGCCGGGCGCCAGGGCCGGTCGCGCGTCTCTACCCCACCGGACGCCGCCACTACGTCCGCCTCGTGGGCGCCAACGACGGCGAGGGCGACGCGCTGGCGCAGTTCGCCCGCGACCAGGGGATCGGCCGGCTGGCGATCGTGCACGACGACGACGGCTACGGACGGACGATCGCGCTGCACGCCGGGCGCGCCGCGCGCCGGCTCGGCATCGGCGTCGCGGGCCCGTACCGCGTCCGCCTCACGTGGGGCGGGACGCGCGCGCGCGCGCTCGCGCGTCGTGTCGCGCGCGACCGGCCGGACGGGCTGCTCTACGCCGGTGTGCCCTCCTGGGGTCCGCTCCAGAAGGAGAAGCCCGGCTTCGCGCTCGTCCGCGAGGTCAGGCGCCGGCTCGGCAACGACATGCCGGTGCTCGGCCCGGACTCCTGGGCGGTCGGCCCCGAAGCGTTCGAGGGACTCGGACGGTGGGCGCGCAACATCCACCTCTCCGTTCCCGGTGTCCCGCTCGAGCGGCTCGGTCCGGCGGGTCGACGCTTCGTCGCCGAGTTCCGGGAGACCCAGCCCGGCGGCATCGTCACCTCGGACGCCGTCTACTTCGCGCAGGCGACCGAGCTGCTGCTCGCCGCGATCGCGCGCTCCGACGGCAGCCGGTCGTCGGTGACCCGAGCAGCTGCTCGCCACCGACGTCGAGGACGGGCTCATCGGCGACGTCCGCTTCGACGCCAACGGCGACATCCGGCCGCGGCCGTACTCGATCGCCCGCGTCACGCCCCGAACCGGCACCGTCCACGGCGTGCTCCCGATCGCAGACCTGGAAGCGATCATCGCGCCACCGTGACCCTGCGTGGCTACAGCGCGCCCATCTGCCGCATCAGCCCCAGGTCATCGCGGATCGCGCGGTGCTCGATGGCGCGGCCGGCGGCGTCGAACCGCATGACGTGGCACATGCTCCACTCGACGTGACGGCCGGACGCCGGGACGCCGAGCAACTCCCCGTCGTGTGTTCCCGACATGGTCCCGACGCAGATGACCGTCATGCCGTCGACCGCCAGGTGCGTGATCTCGAAGCGCGCGTCGGGCAGCGCCGCCCACAGGCGCCGGAAGACCGCGGCCTGACCCGCGGCGCCGGGCGGAGTCCCGGGCTGCGCTGCGTGGTTGACGTATTCGTCCGCGATCAGATCGTCGAGACACGACAGGTCCCGGCCGTTGAACGCCTTCTCCCAGTAGCGACGTGTCTCGTCGACCCCATGGCGGGACATGCCGGCTCAAGCCTAGGCGCCGACCCGGTCGTGGCCGTCCGGCGCGAGGTGGATCGGCGCGTAGTGCTCGGCGAACAGCCTGGCCACCAGCTCGCCGCGGCTCGAGACCCCGACCTTCTCGAAGATCGCCTTGACGTAGTCGCGCACCGTGTGCGGCGAGAGGTGGAGCCGGCGCGCGAGCTCCGCGGTGCCGAGCCCGCTCGCGATCAGCTCCGTGAGCTGCTGCTCGCGCGGTGACAGGTTGTAGGCCTGGACGACGATCGGCGCGACCTCCGACGCCGTGGCCGGCTCGATCACGAGCGCGGTGTTCCCGATCGCTCCGTCGGCCCCGCGCAAGCACGACGCGTGGCAGACGAGCCAGCGCCCCGTCGCGCTCGAGCGCAACCGCGCGCGGGCGGAGCGCGGATCGCGGTCTGCCGCGATCGCCCGCGCGCGCATCAGCGCGCCGACGACGACCATCGGCAGCCGCACGCCGAACGCGTCGCGCTCGTCGAGCTCGGCCGGCAGCTCCTCGAGCCACGCGAGCGCGTCGTCGTTGACCGCGGTCAGCTCGCCGTCGGGGGCGAAGACCATCAGGCCCGGGCCGCGCCCGTCGAGCCCGGCGGCGGCCGCGACGCGCCCTGCGCGTGCTCGCGCACGGCGTCGCCGAGCGGGGCGGACAGGCCGGCGAGCAGCGCGGTGTCGCCGGCGTCGAACGGCGGGCGCCCCTGCTCGCGGAGCAGCGTCACCGACGCCCACGGGCAGCCGTCGACGCGCAGCACGGCACGGAGCTCGTCGTCGAAGCCGTTGGGCGCAGGATCTCGCGAAAGCGCGCGCTGCGCGCCGGGCGGTCCTCGGTGGCCAGCCGCAGCCCGCCGGCCGGGGCGCTCGCGCGGGCGAGGTCGCTGTAGAGGTTGACGTCCTCCACGAGGAACTCGAGCTCCCAGACGCGCACGCAGGCGTCGCTGCCGCCGAAGCGGGCCATGTTCTCGGAGCGCGTCGGCGCGGTGGGCAGGCTCGTCGCGGGGTCGGTGGCGAGCCACACGGCCGCGTCGAACGAGACGAGCCGGCGCAGCCGCTCGGACGCGGCGGCGAACAGCTCGCGCACGCTGCCGGCCGCGGCGGCGTGGCGGATCAGCTCGTCGCGATGGCGCGCAGCGGTGCTCCCCTGCAGGCTCACGTCGACACACAGGGTGGCGCGCGGAGCTCGTCGCGCAACCCCTCAGATGAGGGGAGCGGGCGCCGGCAGGACCCCGAAGCCGCGGGCTTGGCGGCTCGTGGCCCGCCCGTGACGCTGGACTCCATGACGAACACGCAGATCGCCGACCGGCACGCCGTCGAGGCCCTCGACGTCCTGGGCCCGACCCTGCAGATCCTGACGCCGCTCGACGAGGGCGAGCTGGCGCCCTGCATGATCCGCGGCACGATCCCGCCCGGCGGCATCGTGCCGCTGCACGCCCACGACGATCCCGAATCGTTCCTGTTGCTCTCCGGAGCGGCCGAGATCCTGATCGACGCGCCAGACGCGCGCACGTGGGCGCGGGTCGCCCGCGACGACGTGGTCCACGTCCCGGGCGGGAAGCGGCACGCGTTCCGCAACACCGGGTCGGCGCCGGCCGTGATGATCCTCGTCACGACGGCGCGGCTGGGCCGGTTCTTCCGCGAGGTGGCGGGCGGCGACGCGCAGCGCTTCGCCGCGACGGCCGCGCGCTACGGCCACTGGCTCGGCACGCCGGAGGAGAACGCCGCGGTCGGCCTCACCCTGCCGCCTGCGGGCTGACCGTGGCGCGCGCGGGCGCGCCGCGATCGCCGTATCTGCGCCACGAAAGGACGATCCAGGCGGTGCCGATCAGCGCGTTGATGCCGAGGAGACCGTTGTAGAACACGTTGAACAGGACCAGCGCGGAGTCGCTCGGCAGTCCGATCCACGCTTGCGTGTTCGGCCAGGTGAGCTCCCAGCCGGCGCCGGACGCCCCGTTGGCGAACATGATCGCCCAGCCGTAGGACGCGTCCCAGAGGCCATGGAGCGCCACCACGCCCAGGAACGTCAAGCCGAGGCGTCTCGTCAGCCGGAACCGGCCGGCGCGACTGCCGGCGAACAGCGCCCCACCGAGCAGCGCCGTCCAGGCGACCGGCCGAACCACTTCCACAGCGCCCGGAACGCCCGGACGGACGTCGCACGGAGGCGCGGTGTACATCGGCGCAGGCATCGGCAGCGGTCATCGACCCGGCCGGCGCCACGACGCGCGAGCACCAGCTACGAGGCTGCCGTCCCGGCCACATCATCCCGCTCAGATGAGGCGCGCCTACACCGTGATCGCGATCTTGCCGATGGCGTGGTGGCCGAACATGTGGGCCACCGCCTTCGCCGCGTCGGCGAGGGGGTAGACCTCGGAGACGACCACGCGGGCGTCGCCGGAACCCAGCAACGTGGCGAGCGCGCTCAGGTTCTCCCGATCCACCTTCCAGTTGAGGAACCGCACGTTCGTCGAGCCGAGCCGCATGCTCGCGGCGCGCGCCATCCTGGGCAACCCCGCGAACAGCCCTCCCGTGTTGCCGACGCTGTTGGGCATCAGCACGCCGCCCGGCGCCAGCACGCGGGCGGTCGCCGCAGGCGGATGGTTCAGGACGTTGTCGAGGACGAGGTCGTAGCGGGCCCGGCCGCGGGTGAAGTCCTCGCGCGTGTAGTCGATGACGCGATCCGCGCCGAGGGAGGAGACGAGGTCGAGGTTCCGGGTGCCGCACACGCCGGTCACCTCGGCGCCGAGCGACCGCGCGATCTGGACCGCGAACGTCCCGACACCGCCGGACGCGCCGTTGATCAGGACGCGCATCCCCGGCGCGACCTTGCCCACGGTCTGCATCGCCGTCAGCGCGGTGAGGCCGGACATCACCGACGCCGCGGCCTCCTCGAAGCCGAGCCCCTCCGGCTTCGGGATGAGGCTGGAGGCCGGAACGGCGGTCAACTCGGCGAAGGTCCCGCGTGTGCTCAGCGATCCCGTCCACGACGAGCCGAACACCTCGTCGCCGGGCTGGAGGTCGGTCACGTCCCGACCGACGGCCTCCACCACGCCGGCGACGTCGGTTCCGCGGACCCGCGAGCGCGGGCGCCGAGGGCCGTACGCAGCCGGAGGATGTACGGCACGCCCGTGACCGTGATCCAATCCGGCGTGTTCACGCTCGTCGCGCGCACCCGGACCAGCGCGTCGCCGGCGCTCAGCGCCGGCGGCTCGATCTGTTGCATGCGGAGCACCCGCTCGGGCGGTCCGTATTGCAGCTGGACGATCGCCTTCATCGCTCCGCCGCGCCGCCGCGGTCGGCCTCACCCTGCCGCCGGCGGGCTGACCGTGGCGCGCGCGAGCGCGCCGATCAGCCCGACGGCGACCGCGACGAGGAGGAACAGGATCAGCACGACCCCGGCGGTCGGGGTGTTCCAGGCCAGCAGCACGAGCGACCCGAACGCGGCCACGGCGATCTGCAGCCCGACGCGGTGGTCGCGCACCCACGTCGACTCGCGGACGCGCGCGACCGCGCCGCTGGCGGCGACGCGGTCCAGCGGGCGGCCGAACAGCGCCGCGACCAGCGCGACGACGACCGCGGCGGCGACGGTCACGCGGATGCCGTCCTTGAGGAAGCGCAGGAGCGTGTCGTAGACGTCCGCCGCGGTCGCGCGCGTCACGGTGCGGTCGTCGAGCGCGTCCAGGTACGCGGAGCGCGCGAGCCCCACGAGCCCGAGCAGCACGACCATCGTGAGCGCGAGCGCCAGCGCGGCGCGCAGCAGCGCGCGGCGGCGGTCGCCGGAGAGCAGCACGTAGCCGGCGAACGCGAGCAGCGACAGCAGCGGCAGCACGATCGCGATCGCCTTGATCACGCGCACCGCGGTCTGCGCGGACTCGATCGCGGACGACTGCACGAGCGGGATGTCGCGCCCCGCCGAGTCGGGGATGCGGGACGCGAGCCCGCCGAGCCCGCGGTCGCTGAGCCGTTGCTTGAGCGTGTCGATCACGCCCGCCAGGTCGAGCACGACGGTGTCGCCCTCAAGCCGCAGGTTGCGGACCTCCTCGCCCGTGAGGAGCTGGATCAGCAGCGCGTGCGCGCGCCGGTTGGCCTGGTCCCACAACGTGGTGAAGCGCTCGGAGGCGACGAAGTCGCCGATCTCCCGTCGCACGGTCGACTCGACCGCGCCGGCGAGCGGCGCGGCCAGCGGCTGCGCGCGCGGCGGGAGCAGGTCGCGCGCGTAGGCCTCGACGTCGACGGCGTCGAAGATGCGGTCGCTGATCCGGTTCGTCAGCCCGCGCTGGATGTCGGGCCGCTCGGCCAGCGGCGCGACGGTACTGACGTAGCGATCGGTGTCGAGCAGCACCACCCGGGTCCAGATCGCGAACGCGGAGAGCAACGCGAGCAGGCAGCCGAGGACCAGGAGCGCCGCGCGCGACCCGCGGCGCAGCGCGCCGCGCAGCGACACCCGCCGGCGCAGCGCGGCGTTCGCGCCTTCGAGGCGCGTGACCTCGTCACGAAGCCGCGCGACCTCGTCGGGATCGCTCGCCGCGGCGTCGTCGCCGTCGGGCGTGGCCGGCCGGTCGTCCATCGCCGCGATTCTCCACTGCGCCCGGGGGAGCGGCCATCACCCGCGACGGGTGATCGTCACCGGGTCCGGCCGGCGCCCGCTCAGATCGGGGACGACGGCCGGGCGAGCCCCTCGGCGAGGTCCCCGAACCCGGGCGCGATCACCGCGCCCGGCTGCGCGATCAGCTCCTCGGCCACGACCGCCTCGGTGGTGAGCAGCAGCGCCGCCACCGACGCGGCGTGCTGGAGCGTGAGCCGGGTGACGCGGACCGGGTCGATGACCCCCTGCTCGATCAGCGCCCCGAACTCGCCCGTGAGCGCGTTGAGACCCTCGCCGGGCGGCATCGCGCGCACCTGGTCGACCACCGCCTGGCCGTCGAAGCCGGCGTTCGTCGCGATCCAGAACAGCGGCTCGGCCAGCACGCGCCGGACGATGTCGGCGCCGGCCGCGTAGTCGCCGTCGAGCGCGAGCCCGGCCAGCGCCTCCTCGGCGCGCAGCAGCGCGGTGCCGCCGCCGGGCACTATGCCCTCGGCGACCGCGGCGCGCGTGGCCGCCAGCGCGCCCTCGGCGCGCCGCAGCTTCTCGTCGAGCTCGACGTCGGTCGCGGCGCCGACGCTGATCACCGCGAGCCGGCTCGACACCGTCGCGAGCCGCTCCTGGGCGACCTCGCGGTCGCGGTCGTGCGTCGCCCGCTCGATCTCGCCGCGGATCTGCGCCAGCCGCGCCTCGACCGCCTCGTCGGTCCCCGCGCCCTCGATGAACGTCGCGCTGTCGGCGGTGACGATCACGCGGCGCGCGCTGCCGAGCCACGAGAGCTCCACGTGCTCGAGCGCGAGCCCGGTCTCGTCGGTGATCACGTGGCCGCCGGTGAACACCGCGAGGTCCTGCAGGTGCGCGATCCGCCGGTGACCGAAGCCGGGGGCGCGCACCGCGACCGCCTCCAGCGTGCCGTGGGCGCTGTTCTGGATCAGCATCCCGAGCGCCGACCCGTCGACCTTCTCGGCGAGGATGACCAGCGGGCGCGGCGCCCGGGCGACGGCGCCGAGCGCCGGCATCAGGTCGTTCGGGTGGCTGATCGGCTTGGTCGTCATGAGGATGTACGGGTTCTCGTACACCGTCTCCATGCGCCGCTGATCGGTCGCCATGTAGGGCGAGATGAACCCGTTCTCGACGCGCAGGCCCTCGACGAAGTCGACCTCGATCCCCGGCAGCGCCGACTCCTCGATCGTGACGACCCCCTCCTCGCCGACGCGGTGCAGCGCCTCGGCGATCGCGTCGCCGATCCGCTCGTCCTCCTTGGCCGCGATCGTCGCGATGTGGCGGAGGTCGTCGCGGCCGACGACCTGCCGGGCGCTGTCGGCGAGCGCCTCGGCCACCCGCTCGGTCGCCTCCTCGATGCCGCGCCGGAGCAGCATCGGGTTCGCGCCGGCCTCGATCGTGCGCATGCCCTCGCGCACGATCGCCTGCGCGAGCAGCGTCGCGGTCGTCGTGCCGTCGCCGGTCAGGTCGCTCGTCTTGTTGGCGACCTCGCGCACGAGCTGCGCGCCCATGTTCTTGAACGGGTCCGACAACTCGATCTCGCGGGCGATCGAGACGCCGTCGTTGGTGATCGTCGGGGCGCCGGTCAGCCGCTCGAGCACGACGTTGCGGCCCTTCGGCCCCAGCGTCACCTTCACGGTGTCGGCGAGCTCGTCGACGCCGGCCTGCAGGCGCCGCCGGGCGTCGTGGTTGAAGTGCAGGATCTTGCCCATGGTCGATCGCCCCTTTACGCGCCGGCCGGGATCAAAATGCCGCGGCCCTGGAGCCGGCCTCCGTCCAGGTCGGCCATCGCGTCGTTGATGGCGTCCAGCGGGTACGTGCTCGTATGCAGCGTGACCTGGCCCTGCGCGGTCAGCGTCATCAGGTCCTGCAGGTCGACATAGGTCCCGACGAGGTTGCCGATGAACGAGATCTCGCGCGAGATGATGTCGATCGTCGGCACGTTGATGTTCTCGCCGTAGCCGATCACGTAGTAGAAGCCGCCGTCCTGCAGCATCGCGACGCCGTCCTCGATCGCGCCCTTCTCGCCGACGAAGTCGATGATCGCCTCGGCGCCCATCCCGTCGGTGAGCTCGGCGACCGTGTCGCGCTGGCTGCCATCCACCCGGACCGTGTGGTCGGCGCCGAGCTCGCCCGCGAGCGCGAGCGCCTGCTCGCTCGGGTCGACTACGATGATCTCGGCCGGGGTGTAGGCCTTGAGGCACTGGATGCCGATGTGGCCCAGGCCGCCGGCGCCGATCACGACCGCCTTCGTGCCGGCGCCGAGCACCGGGACCGCCTTCTTGACCGCGTGGATCGCGGTGAGGCCGGCGTCGGCGAGCGCCGCGATCTGGGTCGGATGGAGCGACGGGTCGAGCTTGACCACCGAGCGCGCGCTGGTCTGCAGCAGCTCGGCGAAGCCGCCGTCCCGGTTGATGCCGGGGAACGACCCGTTCACGCAGTGCATGTCGTCGCCGCGCCGGCACGGCCGGCAGAGCCCGCACGAGATGAACGGGTGGACGATGACGGTGTCGCCGACCTCGACGTTGGTCACGCCGGAGCCGACCTCGTGCACCCAGCCGGCGTTCTCGTGCCCGGGCGTGTAGGGGAGGGCGACCTGGGACTTCTCCGCCCACTGGCCCTCCTGGATGTGCAGGTCGGTGCGGCACAGCCCGGCCGCGCCGATCCGCACGACGACGTCGAACGGGCCGGTGGCCTTCGGCTCTCCGACCTCTTCGAGCTTCAGCGCTTCGTGATACGCGTGCAGTCTCGCGGCCCTCATGCGGCAACCTCCTCGGCGTCGTGGAGCTCGTAGCGGATGCGCAGCAGGTCGCGGCAGATGCCGCCGTTGGTCTCGAGCGACAGGGCCGTCAGCGCCGCCATGCGCCGGAACCGGACATCGGACGGCGCGACCGGCGTGCCGTCGCCGGTGACGAACGCGGGGGCGTCTTCGGACGCGTCGATCCCGAGCGCCCTGCGCAAGGCGCGGCAGCGGTCCGCGTCGGGCCCGGTGAGCTCGCCGAGCGTCGTCGCCGGGACCGACATCAGCCGGCTCTGCCGTGCCAGCAGGGCCTTGCGCTGGAACAGCGCGCGCAGCGCGTCGAGCCCGCCCGCGGTCTCGCCCGGGAACGCCTGCGCGAACGACGCGCCGTGCCCGACCGCGGCGTTGATCTCGTCACCGGTGTAGTGGTCCTCCAGGACCACGGTGACCGCGCGGACCTCCGGCAGCCGGCGCACGGCGTCGCGCGCGTCGGCGGCCATGAGGTACGCGAAGTTCGGCGCGCATTGCGGCGTCGGCAGCCGGAGCCGGACGTCGACGTCCCCGTCGGCCGACACGTCGCAGGCGGTGACGAAGTCCAGCGACGTGATCGGCTCGTCGAGCTCGGGGTCATAGACCGTCCCGAGCGCGTCGAGGACATGCGCGCGGGTCGTCACGCGGCGCCCTCGACCAGTTGGGCGTCGTCGCGCGCGGCCGGCGTGCCGGCGTCGTCGGGGAGCCGCAGCTCCTGCGGCACGTCGACGCCGTAGAGCTTGGCGGCGTTGAGGCCGAGGATCTTCCTCTTCGACGCCGCCGTGTACGCCGGGTAGTCGGAGAACGTCTCGTCCGGATAGTTCCAGTCGAGCATGCCCTCGATCTGCCACTTCGGCTCCCAGATGCCGTAGTCGCTGCCGAACAGCATCTTGTCCTCGCCGACCCAGAACAGCAGCTCGCCCATCACCTTGGCGAAGAAGCGCGGGCGCGCGTGCATCAGGCCGCCGATCACGACCGCCAGGCCCGCGTAGACGTTCGGCTCCTGCGTCGCCATGAAGCAGAAGTCCTCGATCCGCGGCAGGCCGACGTGCTCGACGATGAAGTTGAGCTCCGGGTAGCTCGTCGCCGCGTAGTCGACGTCGCGGACGTCGAACGCGTCCTTGTCCAGCGGCCAGATCGTCGGGCCCTTGTGGACGTGGATGTTGACGATCCCGAGCTCGATGCACTTCTCGAGGAAGGGCGCCGCCTCCGGGTCCTTGAGGGTCCAGCCGCGCGAGCCGTCGCGCCACTCGGCCGTGTAGAGCTTCACCCCCTTGAGCCCGTAGCGCTGCGCGTCCTCCTCGAGCTGGCGCAGGCCGGCCTCGCCTTCGCGCGGGTCCCAGCGGCCGTTCACGATCAGCTTGCCGGGGAACTTCGCGGCCATCCGGGCGTTGCGCTCGGCGGTGTTGAAGCCCTCGGTGTACCACTCCTTCAAGTACGTCGACTGGAACACGCCGACGTCGACGCCGCCCTTCTCGAAGACGTCGGAGACGAAGTCCTCCTCGGAGTACTTCTGGAACTTCTCGAGCGGCCAGTGCGTCTCGGCCGGCGCAAGCCCCATGTAGGCGTGGAAGCACTCGATCCAGCCCTTGGCGTACTGCTCCTGGCCCTGCACCCAGTTCGCGGGGCTGGCGTCCCAGAAGTGGATGTGGCTGTCCATCACGAAGTACTTCTCGCCGCCGTGCTCGTACATGGAAGGCCCCCTTACGCGACGGGCTTGAGGTCGAAGTCGATGTACTCCGCGGCGTCCTCCGGGTTCGCGAACATCAGCACCCGGTCGTCGAGCACGACCATGCGCCCGTAGTGGGTCGACATGATCTCCTCGAAGTCGTCGTTGCCGAAGTCCTCCCAGCCGAGCGCCTCGGCGATCTCCTCGTAGTCGAAGTCGAACTTCTCGACGCCGTCGACGCGGATCATCGACGGCAGCTCCTCGACGGTCACGTTGTCCTTGCCGCGCATGACGTCGGCGACCACGTGGCCGACCTGGTTGTTCATGAGCGTCACGCCCGCCCGGTTGGACGAGGTGCGATCGACCTTGAACCGATCCGTCGCGCTCATGTTCACGCCTCCTTCGGGGTCTCGAGGCCGATGTCGGACAGGAGGCCCGCGAAGCGCTGGCGCGAGCGCTCGAACGACTCCTCGAACCGCATCGCCTTCTCTGCGGGCAGGGACCAGACGGGCTGCAGCTTGCGCGCCGCCGCGACGCTGACCGGCGTCCAGGTGGCGAGCCAGTCGGCCATCACGGCCTTGTTGCCCTCACCGTGCTCATTGTCGGCGGCGAGCATCCCGAACAGCGCCCGCGCGCCGCGCTGCTCGCGCGCGACGTCGGACTCGCCCGAGCCGACGAGCGTCGGAGTGACGAAATCGCCCTGCAGCGCCGCGGTCTGCATCACGAAGCCCGAGCGGAACAGCTCGCCGACCAGCGGCTCGAACACGAGCGCGGTGGCGAAGAAGGCCTCGGCCCAGTCGCGCACGGCGGTCAGCCGCTCGACGTTCTCGCGCACGCCCTGCCACGTCGGGTCGTCGTGCCAGGTCGCGAGGTGCGCCTGGCCGTCGAAGCCCTCGATCTCCTCGGACAGGTCGAGGTTGTAGAGGATCAGGTCCTGCGCGAAGCGCAGCTTGTGCACCGCGCCGACCGACAGCGCGTTGTTGATCATGTTCGTCGGCGCGTCGCGGTTGGCGGGCGTGTACACGTGCATGCCGAGGCCGTGCTCGGCGTGCGCCCACGCCCCGACGTGCTTGGCCACGACGTCGACCCACGCCCGGTTCCAGCCCGAGAACACGTGCGCCGCCTTGGCGTTGGCGATGTTGTGCTGGACCTGGCGGACGACGTTCGCGTTGTTGCGGTAGATCGTCTGCTCCCACTCCTCGTTCGGGTCGAGGAACAGGTGCCAGTTCGCCGAGCGGAGCGCGGTCCACTCCTGCGGGTAGCCGCTGGTGCCGTCGGCGAAGCCGTAGATCCAGCCCTGGGTCAGGTGGCGCTCAGGATCGGGCTGGACGTCGACCGTCACGTCCTCGTACACGCTCGCGCGCCGCTTGGCCGGCGTGAAGTAGTTGTAGGAGCGGCTGTTCGACGACGGGAACTCCTTCGACCCCGCCTCGGCGTCGGTGAAGACGGGCTTGGGAACGCTGCGTTCCTTGGGAGGCGTCTCGGTGCTCATGTGCGGCTGGTCTCCTCCGACTCGGTGGTCGTGAACTTGTCGTAGTAGATGCGGGACTCCGGGATCCCCTTCGCCATCAGCAGGGCCTGCGCGGCCTCGACCATCGGCGGCGGGCCGCAGACGTACGCGTCGACGGCGTCGAAGCTGTCCTCGCTGCGCTCGACGACGTCGGTGATGAGGCCGGTCTCGCCGTCCCAGTCGCCCTCGGAGAGCGCCGGGACGAAGCGGAAGTCAGGCAGCTGCGACGCGAGCCCGGCGAGCTCGTCGAGGTGGAACAGGTCGGCCTCCGTGCGAGCGCCGTAGTAGTAGACCGCGGGCCGGTCGACGCCGCGCTCGACGAGCGTGCGCAGCAGGCACAGGATCGGCGCCATGCCGGCGCCGCCGCCGATGAACAGCAGCCGCCGCGGCGACTGGTCGCGCAGCGTGAACACCCCGTACGGCCCGCGGAGCTCGAGCTCCGTGCCCGCGCAGATGTCGCCCGACGCGAGCAGGCCGCTGAAGCGCCCGTCCGGGTAGAGCTTGATCATGAACTCCAGCCGGCCCTTGTCCGAGGGCAGGTTGGCCATCGAGAACGAGCGGTGCTCGTCGGCGCCGGGGATCGAGATGTCGACGTACTGGCCCGGGTGGAACTCCAGCTCGCCTTCGAGCTCGAGCACCAGGCGCCGGATGTCGTGCGTGAGCTCCTCGACTGCGGCCACCCTCGCGGTGGCGGACTGCAGCGGCACGCCGCTGCGCAGCATCTCCTCGTCGTAGTTGATCAGCTCGACCTCGAGGTCCGAGAGCGCATGGGCGCGGCACAGCAGCGTCCAGCCCTCGGACTCCTCGAAGTCGGGCAGCGCGAACGTGGAGTAGCGGTCGAGGTCGACCTCGCCGTCGAGCAGGAACGACTTGCAGGCCGCGCACTGCCCCTCCTTGCAGCCGTGCATGAGCATCAGGCCCTGGCGGAACGCGCCGTTGAGCACGGTCTCGTCCTCGGTCACCTCGAACTCGATCCCGACCGGCTCGAGCCGGACGGTGTGCGTGTCCGCCATGGGCCTGGCGCTCGTCGCTCGATCAGGCCGCCGCCGGCCGGCCCGCGGGTCCGCCGCGCTTGTACTTGGCGACGTACGCCTCGCGGTCCTCCGGCGACATCTCGTTGAGCAGGATGTTGGGGCTCTGGAGCGTGTTGCCACGCACCTCGTCGAGCGTCCACATCTTCTTCGGGTCGAGGTCCAGGTGCGGCTGCGGCACCAGCGTGTGGCCGTCGTCGCGCACGTAGCCGAGCTCCTGCATGATGTCGGCGACGTCCATGCCGTGATAGAGCGTCTCCCACTCGCGCTTGCCGGTGAGCTGGCCCATCGCCGGCGTCGGGCGGCCCTCGTACTCGGGCCGGAACGCGACCGCGTCGGTCCAGTGGCAGGTCTCCGAGCAGTAGCTCCGGACCTGCCCGTCGACCTCGTCGACGACCATGTCCTCGCGGATCAGGCACGGCACCATGCAGCTCCAGCAGCGGTGCGGGTACTCGTAGTCGGCGCCGGGCTCGAACGCGATCGGGTTGTGGCCGTTCTTCTTGCCGAACTCGCCGTAGCGCTCCCACCACTTGCCGTACTTGTCGTACCAGCCCGGGTACTTGTGCTCGAACCACTCGAAGTCGGTGTCGTCCATGCCGTCGATCCGCCAGTAGTTCGCGAACCAGCCCGTGGCGAAGAACTGCGCCACCTCGTGCACGTAGCCCTTGTTCCAGATCCGGTTCCAGGACTCCTCGACGAGGTCGTGCGGGATCTCGAGCCCGTACTTCTCCAGCGGGACGAGGTAGGAGCGGTAGTAGTCGTCGTAGATCCAGCGCCGCCACATCTCGGCGTAGGACTCGCGGTCCTTGCGGCGGTCCTTGGTGCCGTACTCGATGAACGTGCCGATCGCGGCGTCGACGACCGCGTGGTTGTTCCACCAGGCGTAGCGCAGGTCGCGCTGCAGCAGCTGGCGGTTGCGCTCGTCGGCGAGCGCCATCAGGATGATCGAGTAGCCGTTGGAGATGTGGCGCGACTCGTCCGACTGCACCGAGTGGAAGACGGTCGGCAGCAGGTAGTCGCCGTTGGCCGCCGCCTCGCCGGGCATGGCGACGAAGAGCACGTTGGTGAACGCGGTCTCGGCGACGATCGTCAGGTAGATGTTGGCCGCGGTGATCGCGTCGCCGGTGATGAACCCCTCGCCGAACTGGCGCCCGATCGTGCCGGCGTAGCAGTTCGAGAACGCCTTCTCGGAGATGTCGAACCCGGCCGGGTCGACGTAGTGGTTCATGTACAGCCGCTTGAGGTTCATCTGGATCGTCGAGTGCCGGACCTCGTCGATCATCTGGATCGCCAGGCCGTTGTGGATCGACGGGTTCGGCACGCAGCCGATCGTCAGCGGCATGGCGCGCGCGGCGGAGATCTCCGGGAACGGGATGATCGACAGGAACAGCTTCTGCCACTCCATCCAGCGCTCCTGGACCTGGCGGAACATGTTCCCGCGGATCGCGCCGTCCATCGCGCCGAAGACGCGGTTGTCCTTCTCCTCCTCCATCGGGAAGTACGAGCGCAGGACCTGCTTGAGCGGATCCTTCTTCGGCGCCTTCTCGAACGTGTAGTCGGTCGCGTACTTCTCGACGGGCGACACGTAGGTGGGATCCCAGGACAGCTCCTGGATCTTGTTGTGGGCCTTCGTGATGCTCGCTCGGCTCACGTTCGCTCCTCCCTTCGGTACGGGGTCGGTCTCGACGCTGCCAAGCGCGGCGCGCGACGGTCAAGAAAGCCGTGCTGTTCCGCAGATGGCGCGAACTTCTCGCCGGTCATGCCGCCGGCGCCTCGGTCTCGGGGACCCACGAGCCGCCGGCGCGGGCGACCTCCAGCACGGCGCCCGCGAGCTGCTTGCGCTCGTGGTCGAACACGTGCGCGGTCGCCGACAGGCCGAGGATCCCGGCGAGCCGGCCGCGGGCGTCGAACATCGGCGCGGCGACGCAGCAGAAGTCCTCCGTGCGCTCCTCGCGGTCGATCGCGAAGCCGTCCGCGCGCACCGCGTCGAGCTCGGCGGCGAGCGCGCGGGGACGCGTCACCGTGTGCTCGGTGAAGCGCTCGAGCCCGCGCGCCAGGTGGCGGTCGAGCGCCGCGCGCGGGAGCAGCGCGAGCACCACCTTGCCCATCGCCAGCGCGTGCGCCTCACGCGGGCCGATCCGGTCGCCGAGCCCCGGCATGCGCGCGAGCCCCTGGCGGCCGCGGATGTGGGCGATCTCGATCGCGCCGCCCTCGACCACGCCGAGGTAGGCGCGCTTGCGGGTGCGGGCGAACAGCGCGTCGACGGCGCCGGTCAGCCGCCGGCGCGCCGCGGCGTCCTCGCTGGTCGCCGGCAGCCGCGTCTCCGGGCCGGCGAGCGCGCGGTACAGGCCGCCCGGGAGCCGCTCGGCGAAGCCCTCGTCGCAGAGGCTCGCGAGGAGGTGGTAGGCGGTGGAGCGGCTCTTGCCGACCTCGGCGGCCACGCGGTCGGCCCGCGCGCCCTCCGGATGCTCCGCCAGGAACCGCAGCACGTGCAGCACGCAGCGCGCCGTGGACAGCCCTCGCCCCGCGGCATGGTGCTCTGCCTGCGACTCCGTCGCAGCCATCTCGGACCTCTCCTCGTCGACCGGACAGGGGTTCTACTCACGCCGCGCTGCAGGCCCGCTGCGCGCTGCATCTGCGCTGCACTCGGATGGGAATCGGTTGTCTCGTCTCCGGGCCGGTAGTACGGTCGCCGGTTGTTGAGCCCAGCGACCAGAAGGTCGACGAGGGTGGAGAATCCCTGGCTGGCCATCGACGGATCCACGCCGCCGCCCGAGCGCGCGCGCGAGGTTCGTGCGGCCTGGGAGCGGTTCGTCGGCGCGGGTGACTCGCACTCGGTCCGCCTTCCGATCGCCGACTCCTGGCGGCGCTCCCACGACGCCGGCGTCGACCCGTCCGGCGCGCGGCTCGCGCCGGTGCTGTCCGGCGTCGAGGAGACGGCGGCGCGCTGGCACGTCCATCCGCTGGTCGGCCTGACCGAGCTGTTCCGCGCCTGCCTGGCCGCGGTCCCCGACGAGGAGGGCAACCTGCTCGTCGTCAGCGACGAACAGGGCGTGCTGCTCTGGATCGAGGGGATCCCGCGGCTGCGCCACGACGCCGCGGACGACATGAACTTCGCCGAGGGCACGCTGTGGAGCGAGGGCGGCGCCGGCACCAACGCGGTCGGCACGGCGCTCGCCGCCGACCACGCCGTGCAGGTCTTCGCGGCGGAGCACTTCAACGAGGTCGTGCAGGGATGGACCTGCTCGGCGGCCCCGATCCACGACCCCGAGACCGGCGACCTGCTCGGCGTGATCGACCTGACGAGCCGGATGGCGACCGTGAACCCGTACAGCCTCGCGCTGGCGGCGACCGTGGCGCGCGCGGCCGACGCGCACCTGCGGGCCGAGATGCACGAGCGCGACATGCGCTTGCGCGCCCGCTACGAGCAGCGCGTCGTGCAGGGTGGCGACGCGCGCGCGCTCTTGACGCCGCGCGGACGGGTGCTGATGCAGCACCCGCATCCGTGGCTGCCGGAGCGCGGCGTGGCGCTGCCGCCGGGCGGCGGCGAGCTGGTGCTGCCCAACGGGGAGGCCGCGTTCGCCGAGCCGGCCGGCGACGCGGACGCGTTCGTCATCCGCGCGCTCGGCCACGCCGCCCGTCCGCGCCCCGTGCTCCGGCTCAACCTGCTCAACCGCGATCGCGCGGCCGCGGACGCGAACGGCACGCGGCTCGCGCTGCGGCGGCGTCACAGCGAGATCCTCGCGCTGCTGTGGGCGAGCGGGGACGGGCTGACGACCGAGGAGCTGGGCGCCGACCTGTACGGCGACAGCGCCAAGGCGAGCAGCGTGCGCGGGGAGATGGCGCGGCTGCGCAAGCTGCTCGGCCCGTGGATCTACGACCGAGCCGTACCGGATCCGCGGCGACGTGGACTGCGACCTCGGGCGCGTGCAGGAGCTGCTGCGCCGCGGCGAGGTGACGCGCGCGGCCGAGGAGTACCAGGGCCCGCTGCTGCCGCGCTCGGAGGCGCCGGGCGTGGTGCGCGAGCGCGAGGCGCTCGAGCGCTGGATCCGCGCACGCGGTGATGACCGCCGACGACCGCGAGGCGCTGTGGGCCTGGCTGCAGTCGCCCGCCGGCCGCGACGACCTGCCGGCGTGGAAGGCGCTGCTGCCGCACCTCGACTATCGCGACCCACGCCGCAGCCGCGCCGCCGCCCGGGTCGGCCAGCTGCGGCCACGTTCGCGGCCGGCTGAGCGGCGCGTCGCTACGCCGGCTTGCGCGCGGTGAAGCAGAACTGCGTGATCGCGAAGTACAAACTCGCCGCGCTCGCTCAGCGCGCGCTGCTCGTCGAGCCAGCGCTGCGCGTCGTCATCGGTCAAGCCCTGGCGAGCCGGCGACGAACGCGCCGATGAACGGCACTCAGCGCGCCGCCGTGACGCGTCCGGATCGAATGCGACGGTCGCGAACGCGTACGCCGTGGCACCGCATCGCGTCGAAGCCGGCCGCGCGCAGCCGCGCGGCCAGCGTGCGCGGCAGCGACACGTGGGCGAGGTGCTCGTCCCACGCGCGCAGCACCCGCTCGGTCAGCGCTTCGTCGACGGAGCTCATCGGCTGAACGCCCGGCTGGCCGTCGAGCACGACGAACGACTCGAGCGTCTCGATGTCGGCATCGGGGCGCGAGACGGTGCTCACCATGCGCAGATCGGTCGTCCACTGCTCGTGGTCGAGCGTGCAGCGCACGTAGCCGCGGCGGTCGCCGTCGAAGTACCTGATCGCCGGATTGAACTGGACCATCGGCCCGTAGTAGGGGCCGTAGACGGGGCCGTCGCCGTTGGACGAGATCGACGTGCCGACGAACTCCGTGGCGACCGTCGGACCGCCCGGAGGGTCGAAGTCGACCTTCAGGTCGTGCACGAACGTCGAGTGCCAGTCGCCCGTGATCACCACCGGGTTGGCGATCTCCGCGTCGGCGATGCGCTGGAGCACGCGCGCCCGCTGGCCCGGATAGGCGTCCCACGCGTCCTGCCAGTAGCGCCCGCCCTCGGCGTCGTGCTTGAGCTCGCCCATCATCACCTGCTGGGCGATCACGTTCCACCTGGCGTTCGACGCCTCGAGGCCCTCGAACAGCCACTGCTCCTGCGCGTGGCCCGTGATCGTCACGTCCGGGTCGAAGCCGGCGTCGCAGCGCGGCGTCTCGCCGTCGCCGCACGGCTGGTCGGAGCGGTACTGGCGCGTGTCGAGCACGCTGAACTCGGCGATGTCGCCGTAGGTCAGGCGGCGGTAGAGCAGCATGCCGCCGTTCGCGTCGGGCTTGGCGACGCCGCGCAGCGGCTGGTGCTCGAAGTACGCCTGGTAGGCGGCCGCCCGCCGGCGCACGAAGCCGTTGCTGTCGTTGCGGTACGCCGGGTGGACGCCCGCGTAGTCGTTCGCGACCTCGTGGTCGTCCCACGTCACCGCCCAGGGGAACTGCGCGTGGGCGGCCTGCAGGTCGGGGTCGCTCTTGTAGAGCCCGTACTGCAGGCGGTAGCGCTCGAGCGTGCGGCACTCCTCGCGCAGCGTGCCCGGCAGGTCGACTCCGCGGCGGTTCCCGGAGATGCCGTACTCGTAGATGTAGTCGCCGAGATGGACGACGAGGTCGAGGTCCTCCTCGAGCATGCGCCGGTACGCGGAGTAGAAGCCGTCGGGCCACGCCTGGCAGGACGCGAACGCGAAGCGCAGCGCGGACACGTGGGCGTCGCGCGCCGGCGCCGTCTTCGTGCGCCCCAGCGGGCTCGCCTCGCCGCCGGAGATGAAGCGGTAGAAGTACTCGCTGCCGGGCTGGAGCCCGGTCACGTCGACGTGCACGGAGTGCGCGAGCTCGGGCAGGGCGGCGACCGTGCCGGACCGGACCACGTTCGCGAATGCGTCGTCGGTCGCGACCTGCCACTGGACGGCGACGTCGCGCGCCGGCATGCCGCCGGTCTTGACCAGCGGCTCCGGCACCAGCCGCGTCCACAGCGCGACGCTGTCCGGCGCCGGGTCGCCGGACGCGACGCCGAGCTGGAACGGATAGCCGGGCAGCGGCGGCGCGGCCATCGCCAGGTCGCCGCGCAGCTGCCCGTACAGCGCCGTTCCGGCGAGCGCGCCGGTGAACGCGAGGAACCGGCGGCGGTCCATCACCTGTCCTGGAGCTCGGCGAGCATCCGCCGTGGATCGGACATGGGACCTCCTGTCGTACTGCTCGGGGGGTGCGAGGGCTAGCGACCGCGGACGAGGTCGTAGGCCTCGCCGTCGAGCGGTGTCGCACCGACCTTCTCGATGCCCATCAGCTCGAGCACCGTCGGGACGACGTCGACCGTGCGGAAGCGCTCCTGGCGCACCTGCGGGGTGAGCCCCGGCCAGTTGAACGCCATCGGGATGTGCTGGATCGCCTCCTGGTGGCCGCCGTGGTCGCCCATCACGCCATAGGACGTGTCGTCGCGCATCAGCCCGACGACGTCCGGGCCGTACGGAGCCGCCATGGTGTCGATCAGGCGCTGGCCGAAGCGCACCCACCACGCGCGCTCGAGCCCGCTCATCTCGCCGAGCGGGCCGGTCCGCTGGTAGCGGTCGCCGTCGCGCACGTACGAGGCGATCACGTCGGGCAGCTCGCGAACCGCGGCCGCAGCCTCCTCCAGCGCCTCCGGCGAGCGGTCGTCGAGCCACGCCGCGACGTGGCCGTCCTGGTAGCTGAAGTCGAGGTTGGGCTCCAACGCCACCAGCGGCGCCAGCGCGGGCTGCGGCTGCTCGTACGTCTCGTCCGCGTCGTGGCCGTAGTACCAGTTGAAGTTCCCGCGGTTCGCGCCGTCGAGGCCGTGGTAGCGGTGCGCGGTCTGGCCGGCGTGGTCGGTCGTCAGCACGACGAGCGTCTCGTCGCGGATGCCCTCCGCCTCGAGCTCGGCGAGCAGGTGGCCGAGCTGCGCGTCGGCCGTCCGGGCCGCGAACGGCAGGTGCGCCTGCTCATCGGTGTCGTCGCCGACGCCCGACGGCCCGGTCGTCGTCGGTGCCCCACATGTGGGCCATCTTGTCGACCGAGCCGAAGCTGACCATCATGCCCTTCCAGTCGGGCCTCGTTGCTGCATCAGCTCGATCGCCGCGTCGGCGGTCCAGACGTCGCCGCCGAGATGCTCCGGGTCGTCGCCGACCGCGAAGCGGTTGCCGTCGAGCGGGTACATCCACGCCGGCGACGTGGTGTCGGTGCCGTAATCCAGCGACTGCTCCGTGAAGTTCGCCGGAGCGTCGACGTAGAAGCGACCGCAGGGGGTCGGCGCGGGCGTGAGGAAGTACGTGGGGATGTTCGCGCCGCCCGGGCTGCGCCAGTTCACGACCCCGTCGCCGTCGCAGTCGCGGTTGCGGCTGCCGATGTGCACGATGATGTCGTCGGCGTCGACCGGATGGCCCGCGGGGCAGGCTGCCGTGGTCTTCTGCCCGACCGAGATGAACTTGCCGCCGAGGTGGTCGTCGAGCTTCGGGTAGCCGAGCGAGGTCAGCAGCATGTTGAACTGCGCCGCAGCCGAGGCTGGAGGTGACGTGGTAGCGCGCCGGCGCCGCCGCCGAGCCTGTTGTCGACGTCACGGAAGACCTCGTTCGACCAGCCCATGTGCTTCGGGAACAGGCCGCTCGTGAGCACGTTGTGGCTGATCACCGTCTCGGCCGCCATGTGGCCGAGCATCGCGCGCTCGAAGTTCACGCCGCCGTTCATCACGCTGCGCACGTTCGCCATGTTGAAGCGATCGACGTAATCGGGCCGGAACTGGTCGATCACGACGATCATCACCCGGGAGGGCCGGTCGGGCGTCTGCGCGGCCGCCGAGCCGGATGGAAGCAGCGCGGCGAGCACGACCAACAACGTGGTACCGACTTGAACGGCACGTCTGCGCGACATCGAGCCCTCCCCCGGGACGGTGATATATCGCGATCCTTACCGGGTCGGCCGCCGCAATGCAACTACGCGTCGCGCTCAGTGCGGGAGCCGTCGCCTGCTGGCCGTGGCGGTAGAACTCGACCGGCTCGGCCGCGAGCGGCGTGTTGCCGAGGATCAGGTCGGCCGACTTCTCGGCGGTCATCATCACCGGCGCGTAGATGTTGCCGTTCGTGACGTACGGGAACACCGACGCGTCCACGACGCGCAGGCCCTGCGTCCCGCGCACGCGCATCGAGCAGCGGGTCGACGACCGACATGTCGTCGGTGCCCATGCGCGCGGTGCAGGACGGATGCAGCGCCGTCTCGGCGTCCTTCGCGACCCAGTCGAGGATCTGCTCCTCGGTCTCGACCTGCTTGCCGGGTGAGATCTCGCCGCCGCTGAACGGGGCGAAGGCCGGCGCGTCGAGGATCGCCCGGGTCACGCGGATCGCCTCGACCCACTCGCGCCGGTCCTGGTCGGTCGAGAGGTAGTTGAACAGCAGCGCCGGCTTCGCGCGCGGGTCGGCGCTGACGATCTTGCAGCGTGCCGCGCGCGTCGGAGTACATCGGGCCGACGTGGACCTGGTAGCCGTGCCCGCCGCCGCCCTCCGGCAGCGTGCCGTCGTAGCGCACCGCGATCGGCAGGAAGTGGTACATCAGGTTCGGGTACGCGACGTCGTCGTTGGAGCGCACGAAGCCGCCGGCCTCGAAGTGGTTCGTCGCGCCCGGCCCGGTCTTGCGCAGCAGCCACTCCAGGCCGACCTTCGGGCGCGCCTTCATCGCGAAGTACGGCGCCATCGTGACGGGCTGCGTGGCTCGTGCTGGATGTAGACCTCGAGGTGGTCCTGCAGGTGCTCGCCGACGCCCGGCACGTCGGCCACGACGTCGATGCCGAGCGCGCGCAGCTCGGCCGCCGCGCCAACGCCGGAGAGCTGGAGCAGCTGCGGCGAGTTGATCGCGCCGCCGCACAGGATCACCTCGCCCGCGCGCGCGCTCTCGCTCCCGCGCCGGCCCGTCCGCGTGTACTCGACGCCGACCGCGCGGTCGCCCTCGAACAGGATCTTCGTGACGAACGAGAGCGTCTTCACGTCGAGGTTCGGGCGGCCCATCACCGGGTGCAGGTAGGCGCGCGCGGCCGGTGTCCCAGTACCCGTGCCGGTCCCAATGGGTGCTGTAGTGCGTACCACAAACTGTCAAGACGACTATTCATCTTTTGTCCTGCTTCTATAGACGTGCACCATAGCACCATTAACCCGCTGACCTGCGGTTATCTGGCAGCACGCCATAGCCGCGCAAAGAATCCAGGGTCGGTTCGCGCGGGGTGATTTCGCGGCGGGTCCAGCGTCGTGCAGTGCGTGTTGCCTCTTTAAAGAGTTTCTTCGCGGATGTGTCGGCTAGCCACCGCGTGGGGATTACGTGACGTGGCTGAGGTTGGGAAGCATTGAGTCAGACGGGGGCAGACCCGTTTTGGGTTCCTCTTGATGCCCAGGAGCTTCCCAGTTCCTGCGGGTTGGCGGCGCCGAGTCGGCGCCATACTTCCTCGATGCTGAGGCCGCGCCTGAGCAGCTCGTCGACACTCATCGGCCATCGCATCTGACCGTGGCGAAACGCGCCGCAACTGACATGACGTTGCCGAACGTGGGCGACTCCCGCTGCATCTCGCCACGCATTCGACGCCGCGGACCACGAGTCACCGACCGGTTAAGACCGCAGCAGCATGCCCGGGGGCCAGGCCAAGGCCACTCCCGTGCCTGCCGACCGTGCTCACAGATCCTTCGGTATGGTCAAGTAAACGACGTGGCTTTGCAAACGACCGCTAGAGATCCTTTGTCCGGTCAAGCGAAACACCGTCCGTCAGCGTTCGGCTCCGACTGCCCGATGAGCGATGCGCGCCCACGATGCCTACGAGGCACGGACCCGGGCCATCCTGGACGGCGAAGCAACCCATGCAGGCAGCCAAGCATTCAAGCCCGGACCGCCCGTAGAGCCAGTCATTTCGTCACAGTGACGCTTTGGCGTGCCAATCATCGAGTGCCCCAGCCGCTTTAGCCGTAAATCATGGATAATTGTCATTATCCATGATTTACTGGTCCGGTGCCCCGACCACCGAAGTCCGCCTGCCCCGGCCGAGGAACACCGCCCGGCAGTGGTTCGAGCAGTTCCTGGCCGACCGCGGCACCCGCAAACCCTCGGCGCACACCCTGAAGGCCTACCGCCAGGACTTCGACGCGATCGCCGCGCTGTTGGCCGACGACACCCACCGACCTGGTGCGCCTACCGCTGGCGATCATCGACACCGAAGCGATGCGTTCGGCGTTCGCCGAGTACGCCCGCACCCACGAGGCCGCCTCAATTCGCCGCTGCTGGTCGACGTGGAACGTGCTGTGCACCTACCTGTTCACCGCCGAGCTGATCCCGGCCAACCCGATGCCGATGATCGGACGACCCAAACAACCTAAGTCGCTGCCTAAATCCCTGCCCCCCGAGTCGGTCACCGCCCTGCTGGCCGCGGTGTCGGCAGGGCCGCAGCGACCGCGCTCGACCGACTGGCTCGAGCGGGACCGCGCCCTCATCCTCACCGGGCTGCTGGCCGGTCTGCGCGCCGACGAGCTGCTGCGCGCCAACATCGGCGACCTGCGCCGCACCGATGACGGCGCGGTCCTCCAGGTCCGCGGCAAAGGCGACAAAGACCGCCGCATCCCCGTCGAAGCCGTCCTCGTCGACGTCCTCGAGCACTACCTCGACAGCCGAAAAACCCGATTCCCCAAAACCACTCGCCGCTCCTCCCCCACCGGGGGACTAGCCGCCTGGCCGGCGTCAGCGCCGCTGTTCGTCGGCGGCGACGGCCAGCGCATCACCCGCGGAACCCTGCAGTATCGGGTACTGCGCGCGTTCCGGCAGGCCGGGATCGACGGCTCCCGCGCGAAAGGTGCTCTGCTGCACGGTCTTCGGCATACCTTCGCCACCGAACTGGCCAACGCAGATGTCAGCGTTTACGTCCTGATGAACCTGCTGGGTCACGAAGCGATGACCACCTCCCAGCGCTACATCAGCGCCGCGGGCACCGACACCCGAGACGCTGCGGCGAAGAGCGGGCTGTACGAGATCGTCCGCAGTACCGAATGACACCCACCACCGCGGCATCGGTTCGCACGCCTGGTCATCACGACAGTCAACTGGTAATAGATATTATCAGGTTGAGGTTTGCCAAGTCCTCGAATCATCCAGTACCGCCGCAACTCCGACGAGTGCGACAAGAACACCCGCAGTGGGGCCCGGCGGCCTCCGGTCACCACGGAATCATCCCGCAGCCGAGCCGACCCGAGCAGATCGTTGCCAAGGGAGCAGTACTACCATCCATCGTAACGTCGGAACGGGGAACCGATTCGCGGCCGAGGCCGCGGCGGCGCTGGAAGGGGACGCGCGATGAGCTATCTCAACGTGGCCGAGGTGGAGACCGCACTGCAGCTGGCCGCGGGACCGGCCAACGCGGGGTTCACCGAGCTGATCACGCTCCCGCGGATCACGTGGGAGGGGCGGACCTGTCGTGCGATCCGGATCCACCAGGGCGCGGCGGTCCGCGGCGGCGTGTACTTGCTTGGCGGGATCCACGCGCGCGAATGGGGCAGCCCGGACATCTTGATCAACTTCGTGCGACTGCTCACCGATGCCTACCGCGCCGGCACCGGCCTCAGCCAAGGCGGGATGAGCCTGGACGCTGGGAAGGTCGCCGAGATCGTCGACAACCTGCACGTGGTCGTGTTCCCGCAGGCCAACCCGGACGGCCGCCACCACTCGATGACGGTGGATCCGATGTGGCGCAAGAACCGGCGCCCGGTCGGGCACGGCGACCCGCACTGCACGGTAGGCGGCGGCAACGGCCCCGGCGTGGACATCAACCGCAACTACGACTTCATGTGGGACTTCCCGACGCTGTTCAGCCCGCGGGCCCCGGTGCAGACCTCGGTCGATCCGTGCAAGGAGACCTACCGCGGGCCGTCGGCGGTGTCCGAGCCGGAGACCGCCAACGTGGCCTGGCTGTTGGACCGCGTGCCGAGCGTCGGCTACTTCATCGACATCCACTCCTTCGGTGAGGACATCCTCTACAACTGGGGCGACGACGACGACCAGACGACCACGCCGGAGATGAACTTCCGCAACCCGGCGTTCGACGGCAAGCGCGGCATCACGGATTCCACCCCGGGCGGCGATCCGAAGAAGTACCAGGAGTACCTGCCCGCGACCGACCTGGACGACCTCATCCACCTGGGCACCGTGATGCGCGACGCCATTGCGACCGCGCACGGCAGGCAGTACAGCGTCAAGGGCGCGGTCGGGCTCTACCCGACCTCCGGCACGTCCGACGACTACGCGTACTCGCGCAGCTTCGTCGACGCCCACAAGGGCAAGGTGCTCGGCTACACGATCGAATGGGGACCCCAACGCGCGTCGATCGCCAAGAGCTTCCACCCCGACTACCCGGACATGGTCCCGATCATCGAGGAGGTCACCGCGGCGCTGCTGGCCTTCTGCGCGGAGGTGGCGGGCAGGCTCGCCGCCCCCGGTCGGGACCGGGACGCGGTCCGCGGCATGAAGGGGAACGCATCGCCGAGGTCGGAGGACGTCGTGGCCAGGTACCACATCACGGTGTACGGAGCCGACCGTGCCGCAATGGCCGACCTCGTGCGCGTGCACGGCGTCCGCGTGTACGCGCAGACCCTGCAGGAAGGCAGTGGCGGTTATCGGGTCGACGCCGTGTGCGACGAGTCCGAGATCGACAAGCTGACCGACGCGGGCTACCGGGTGGACCGGCATGAGGACGTCGACGAGGCCGCGAGAGACAGCCTCCGGGACGTCGGAACGGGGAACCGGTTCGCGGCCGAGGCCGCGGCGGCGCTGGAAGGGGACCCGCGATGAGCTATGGAGTTGCGAGGAAATAACACGCGCGTTTACCGGTCGGCTGGTTACGGTTCCGGCGGCGCGCCGGTCAGGGTGTAGTTCCATTCGCCGCGCCACTCGTGGCGGGTGATGGCGCGGGCTTCCGGTTCACGAATCTGCTTGTCGCTGATCTTGATTCCCTTGGTAGTCGGCGTGGTCGTGTTCGGCATGCACGGTCAGTCCGGTGCGGGTGGTGGTCGCCGCGATCAGGTTGACCACGACCTCATGGCTGGCCAGGGTCTGGCCGCGCCAGTTCGACGAGATGTGGGAGAACAGCCGGTGCTCGATCTGGGGGAAATGCACCCGCCAGACCCGGATTTCGGTTACACGCGTTACCGCGAGCGGTGTGTCCATGGCCCTGGCGTTGAGAAGCCCGGGCGAGTGGCGGCGGACATCGCCGGGTCGCAGATTACCCTTCGTTCACACATGACGACGGGTGGCTTAACCGCGTTGATCACGGGTTATGTGGTTGTTCCCGGGCTAGCATGAGGGCGGACAGACGCCATCGGTGACTTGGGGAGTGACATAGCGGTGAGCGATTTCCTGCCGACTACGGTGACGCTGCGGTTGAGGTGCGCATCGCGATTACCTCTGAACACCCAAAACCGTGGCAATGAATAATGTCCCAGCGCCATACTCGCTGGTGAAATCCAGCGACACACCCAAAGTCGTGTGCCTACAGGAATTCGCCGTCTCGGTAACTGTGCAAGCCTCCTACCAGCACAATCGCTCCGCGCTACCCAGAAATGTGCCTACGAACTGCGGAAGTCCGGACAAATCCGTGACGCGACCTGACCGAGCGCCGCCGCGTCGGCACGGCCACAATGAGGTGATGCCGGCAAACCGGATCCCCTACGAGCGCTACTTCGAGGTCTCGGCCATGCCAGAGCCGGGCGTGCCTATGCATTCGTACGACTACCTGCGTCGCCTGACCTCCGATGTGCTGGAGACTTCGCCGGTCTGGGACACGCACGCGCATGTGGGTCGGGATCGCGATGGCCGTGAGCTCGACTTCATCGGCCTGCTGCGGGATCTCGACGACTATCGGGTCAACGGCGCGGTGATCTTTCCGTTCAACGACCCAGAGCAGGGCACCAACTTTCGGGTGCCCAACGACCGGGTATGGGACGCCTACCGGGCGGCCCCGGAACGCTTCGTTCCATTCATGCGGCTCAACCCGAACGGTCCGTGGGAGGACGAGTACGAGCGCTGCCGCGACCGGGGACACCGCGGGATCAAGCTGCATCCTCGGGCGCAGGACTTCGCGCTGAACGCCCCGGTGGCGATGGAGATCTATGCGCGGGCCGCCACCGACCGCCTGCCGGTACTCGTTCACACCGGATATGGCATGGGCGCCGTCTCCGACGACCTGGCCGGCATCGCCGGCGCGCTTCCGGACCTTCGCCTCATCCTCGGCCACTCCACTTTCATCGACATGCCCCGCGCAGTCGCCGTGCTGGCCCCTTATCCCAACGTCTACTTCGAGACTTCGGTCGTTCAGGCTTTCGACCTGTTTGCGGTCCTCGACGCGATCGACCCGGCCCGGGTGCTCTACGGCTCCGACCTGCCATACGGAAGCAGCGCCCACGCGCTGCACGAACTGGCCGTGATGGCCAACATCGCCGGTGTTCACCCCGATCACTACGCGGACCTGTTCGGCGGGAACCTGCTTCGGCTCCTCGACTCCGAGGCCCATCGATGAGGACGCTGCTCCGCGGTACGCACCCGCTCGAGGTCTGCCGGGAGGTCATCGCGCGGGCACTCCATCCCGAAGAGGTCGACGTGGACACCGGCGACCGGATCCGGCCGCTGGTGCTCGACGATCGACATCACCTTCTCACCTGGATCCGCCTCTACTCCCGGTGTCTTGCAGCACGCAACCTGTTCCTGGCCGGCGCCATCGACCGGTGCCGGTGGGAGATCGGGGCCGCACTGGTCGCCGCCGCCGATTCTTCCTGCTACCTCGACGAGGTCTACCTCGCTGAACTTCGCGACCTGCTGCGCACCGCGGACGATGCTCTCCTGGCCGGCGAGACCACGATCCAACACCACGGCCCGTACGTCGACCTCATGATGGCCGAGAACCTTTGCGTCACCCGGATGATCCGGCGAGAAGCGGCGTCGGGTCAGGACCTGCTTGGGCCACGCTGATGTGGCGTTCACGATGCGTACCTATGCGCACTCACTGCCGGACGGGCTGAGCGAGGCGGCGCAGAGTTTGGCGTAAGTTGTGACAATCCGTGACAATTCCGGAGCGGCTGGAGAGTGGAGATGTCCGCAGCGGAACGTTCTCAGGTCGGGCGCGCTGAGTAGTCGCCGTAGTGCCCGATGGTGTACTCCGAGAGTCGCCCTGCGATCGCGGCGAGCGTGGTTGCGCCGGGGTGCTGGGGCGGGTTTTCGTTCGCGCGGGGCGTTGGGGCCGAGGCGAATCCGTCGGCGGCAGCGCCGGCGAGGGGATCAACCCAGCTGGTTCCCAGTGACCGACGCGCTTGACCCGGGCCCCGTAGCCCGGGAAGTCCAGCAGGAAGATGTCGATCTCGGCGACGAGTTCACCTACCAGTGCGAAATAGTCGATGCTCGAGGTCGGGAAGCCGTGAACACACACCAGGGCTGGTGCGCCCGGCGTGCCAGCGCGCCGGGTGAACACGGTGACCTCCCGTCTTCGGTTGGCTGGGGTTGACGACTGCCAGCCAAATGTCGTTGCGCCGCTGGACCACTGCGCGAAGATGTCCATGAGTGTCCGCCTCTTTCCGACCGCTTCGATCCTGACGATAGTTCGGATCCGGGCAAGCCTTCCATCCAGCGGTGGCCTCCGCCGCGGGGATAAACCTCGGCCAACGGCGAACATTCACCAGCCGCGGTCAGGTCACGGTGACTTGGAAGCTGACGTCGACACGAGGCGCCAGCATCAGCTCTCTACGCGCCCTTGCAGTCGCGGTCGGGGCGACCACGGGAGACACGCTGGTGCTCGCTATCAACGTCCGTGACGCGTCCCTCAAGGTAGAGCGCCACGACGACCGACGAGGCTGTGATACGACGGGTCCAGCAGCTGCTCGGGCGCACGGCAAGCGAGCCTATCGAGGCGCTGGCCGCCAGCCTGGAATGCCGGCGAAGCGGCGCGACCACCCTCCTAAAGGGTCGCGGTGATCACGGGTTGGCAGCTCTGCTCGGACGGCAGATCGTCCCTGTGTCCATCGCGGTGCGGCATTTGCGTGTTGATCGCGCACCATCGGCCAACATAGGCGCGGTAGCGCACCGAGCGCAGGTATTGCCCACTGGTCGTGGGCTGCGCGTTCCCAGCCGCAAATTTTCTCGCGAGCATCAGAAGCACACCTGGTAGGTGACGTCCCCGTGCCGGGGTGCCGAGACGCGGGTCAACCGGCCAGCGGGCCCGGCTTTGCCATTGAGCAAAATTTGATGGAGCGTCCGGCAGCTCGCATAGCTGGTGCCCGCGTGGAACTCTTTAGTCGACAGGCTAACAACCTGCCTTCTCTCGGAGTCGCGACCATGTGGAGACGGTAATCGCAGGTCCTGATCAGCTTGCCTATACGACAGGTGTCGTGCACGGCACAAGTACGGGGTGCCGGTCCGCGCCAGCAGTCACACCTCTGCGTGAGAAGCCACTGTTCAGCGCCATCTGAATCCAGATCCGATGCATCATCGATAGCTGCAGACGTTGGTGCAGCGCGATGCGTTAGCTCGGTTCGGTTACGCGCTCTCCGATACGACGCCGGCGCAGACCCTGATGACCCTACGGATCGGTTCACGGTACCCGTCGGATCTCGCCGACGAGATCGGGGTGTCACGTCAGATCATGTCCAATCACGTTGCGTGCCTCCGTCGTTGCGGCCTTGTGGTCGCCGTGCCTGAGGGGCGGCGGGTCAGTCCTGGCTGTTAGCCTGCAGGAAATCGGCGAGTGCTCTTGGCTGCTGCGTGAGGGTTTGCGAGACGTAGGTCGGTAGCAGTTCCGCGTGTGCGAGGTGGCACCGACTCCGTGGGCGGCACGGCGCACGCGCAGCAAGTCAGCACCTAGAGCTTCGGGGCCGGGACGTCGGAGCTTGGTGATCCGGATACGCGCGGTGTCTGGGGGCTTCGGTGCCCGCTTAGCGACATGCACCGAATCGCTCTTTCCTGCGTCGGCGGCGTTCGACCTTTGCGCCACGTGTTGTGAAGGTATGCCCAACTGCGTGACCGATTCTCCGAAGCTCTCGGCGAACAAGCGTGGCGTGAATCCGGACTCGGCGGCCCCGACGACATAGATGACCTCCGCCGCCGCACACCGAACTCGAACAGCACGCCGTGGAACTGCACCGCCAACTCGGCGAGAAAGACGACGGCCTCGGCGCCGCCCGCATGACCAACCGAGAACTGATGGCCTCGCTCAACCGCTCCGTCAGAGCGTCGTCACCCTGACTGCTAGAAAGGCGGCGGTTCGTCATCGCCGTCGGGTGGGGGTCGGCTCGAAGATGGCGGCCTCGCAGCGGCGCGGCGGGCCTCGCGGTCGTCACGGACAGATGGTGGTATCGGATATGTGAAAAATATTTCGTGCGGCTGGATCAGAGACACCCAAACTCGACCGGCTCGCGTGATCGAGTGGGCAGCGTGACGATGTCGCCTCCCAGCGATGACCTGAACGCTGAAACGCGACTCCGCTAGGCGACAACCTCGTTATCGTGAGGCGGGACGTAAGCGAGGTGCGCAATGTATCTGACCCAGGGATTGCGACGTGCAGCGCAGATCCGTCCGCGGGCAGAATCCACGGTGTTCAGGGAGCGGCGGCGCATTTGGTCTGAGACGGCCGACCGCGTCGCGCGGATCGCGGGTGGACTCAAGGAAGTCGGCGTGCGGCCCGGCGATCGTGTCGCGATCCTGGCGCTCAATAGCGACCGCTACTTCGAGCTTCTGTACGCCATCCCCTGGCTTGGCGCGGTCATGGTGCCGGTGAACACCCGGCTGGCAATACCGGAGATCCGGTACATCCTCGAAGATTCCGGGGCGCAAGTGCTGTTCCTCGACAGCGCGATGCAGGCGCATGCCGCTGCGCTGGCCGGACAGACGTCGACCGTCGAGGCGATGTTCTACCTTGACGACGACGCACCGCCGGCGGGCACGCGGTCTTACGAGCAGCTCGCGGCGGGACCGACAATCGCAGATGCGGGCGCCGGTGGTGACACCCTGGCCGGCCTGTTCTACACCGGCGGCACCACGGGGAAGCCCAAGGGCGTGATGCTCAGCCACAACAACGTGGTGTGGAACATGATGAACGTCATCGCCGGGATGTACTTCGACCAGGACATGACCTACATCCACTCCGGCCCGATGTTCCATCTTGCCGATGGCGGCGCGACCTTCGGTGTCACAGCCTGCGGGGGGCGCCACGTCTTCGTCCCGCGCTTCGATGCCGCCGACTGCCTGCAGACCATGGAGCAGGAGAGGGTCACGCACGCCGCGTTTGTGCCGACCGTGATCAACATGCTGGTCAACAACTCCACGGTGGGCGACTTCGACCTCTCGAACCTCAGATACATCATCTATGGCGCGTCACCGATGCCGGAAGGCATGCTGCGCAAGGCACTTGAGGTTTTCCCGAACTGCAACTTCATCCATGCCTACGGCATGACCGAGTCGGCGCCGGGACTGACCCATCTGCCGCCGCGCTACACCACACTCGAAGGACCATATGCCGGCCGCATCAAGTCATGCGGGCAGGCGGAGCTTACCGCCGAGTTGAAGATCGTCGACGAGAAGCGCAAGGAATTGCCGCGCGGCACAATCGGTGAAGTCGCGGCCAGGGGACCGATGATCATGCTGGGCTACTGGAACAAGCCCGACGAGACGGCGGCGGTGCTCCAGGGCGGTTGGTACTACAGCGGCGATGCCGGCTATATGGACGACGAGGGGTTCATTTTCATCGTCGATCGGCTCAAGGACCTGATCATCTCAGGCGGCGAGAACGTCTACTCGGCCGAGGTTGAGAACGCGATCTCGCTTATGCCAGGCGTCGCCGAAGTGGCTGTGATCGGCATCCCCGACCCCAAGTGGGGTGAGGGTGTCCACGCCATCATCGTGCCGCGTGCCGGGGCCAACCTCACGGCCGAGGCCGTGATCGCGCATTGCAGCACGCAGCTCGCCGGCTATAAGTGCCCGCGCTCCGTCGAGTTCCGCGACACGTCGCTCCCGCTATCCGGCGTCGGCAAGGTGCTGAAACGCGAACTGCGCGAGCCCTTCTGGAAGGCCGACCAGAAAGCGGGTGTATTGCACACCTAGCCACCACGCGGTCGGCGTCGGCCACGACCTGGCCGAACCGGAACGTGACGCGCAGCGCGATGGAGTCGCGGTTGAAGGCGAGTCAGGGACGTGGCCAGCTGGACGTTGCCGTACGCGCTGAGGATGGCCGTGCGGTCCAGCACCACCAGCGTGTCGGCAGTGACGTGGCGGTCGACGTACACCGGCAGGCCGAGCCGCTGCCGCGCCGGCGCGTGGGTGCCGCGCCGATCAGGCTGGCGTTGCTGTCGGTGCCGACCTTGCGCTTGGCCACGAGCGCCTAGGCGCCTTGATCCGCGCCGAAGACGACGGCGACCACTCAACACACTAGGACGACGACCTCGACGCGTCCGCATGACCAACCGCGAACTGATAGCCCCGCTCAACCGTTCCGCCAGAGCGTCGTCACCCTTATCTGCGCGCCGCCCGCCTTGAACCACACGTGTCGCCGACGCTACTTTCATGAAAGACCGTGCCTGAACTGCACATACGCCTGCATTTCAGCTCGCAGTTCAGCGTGAACCCCTAGGGAACCGGGCCTGTGTGGTTCGCCACGACGAGTACGCATGTCGGTCCTGACGTCGTTGGTGTTCTATCACAACCGTTTTGGATTCACTGGACTGATGGTACCCGGCATGCTCCTGACTACTTCGTGCGTCGCCGCCGACGGATCTGCGGTCGTGGTCGACGTTCGGGAGGAGGATCGGATCTCTGACGCCGACTGCGTGGTGTTCGATCGATGCGCGTCGACGTGCGCGACAGTCGGTTGGGACTATCGCCGTGTCGGCTCTCTCGATCCAGTGTTGAGGGCGAACCTGCGGCAACATTGCGCCGCGCGCTGTGACCGACCCAAAACCAGCATTGAAGATGCGCTCGAAAAACACCAGCTGCTTAACGCAAATCATCGGTGGCTCTTGAACGTTAAAATTGACCGTCGACCCACCGGCGGAAGGAGGGTTGCAGATGACCAGTGATCGCGCGGGCCAGCCATGGCGGGAACGTCAACGCGAAATCTTGAGCCGCATCGTTCGGGAGACCGAGGCACCGACCGATAGTCTGCCGTTGATCAAACACCCCGAGCGTAGGCAGCCCGACGACTACTACGATGCGCGACTCGGCGAGGTGCTCGACCTCGCCGTGAGTGTCGGTGCCGTGTTGATGGCGTCGGGAACTCCCGCCACCGCCGTGATAGATCAGGTCATGGCCATCGCCGCCGCATACGGGATCGAGCACTGCGAGGTCGACGTCATCAACACGGCCATCCACGTCGCCGTATATCGAGGGCCGACCTTACCGCCGGCCAGCACGCTGCATATCGTGCAGTCCCGGTCAACAGACTTCAGCCGACTGGCGGCCGTCGACCGCCTCATCCGCCGCATCCGTACGCAGCAGGTATCGCCGTCGGAAGCACACGACGAGCTTGTCGCGATCATCACCGCGCCGCACCCGTACAAGCGCTGGATCGCGACCCTGGCCTGGGGTGCGCTGGCATTCGCTACCGCGGGGACCCTCGGCGGACAGCCACTCGTCGGTTTGGTCAGCGCGGTGAGCACCATGGCGATCGACCGCGTCAATCGGCGACTCAATAAGCATGGACTGCCGTTCTTCTTCCAGTACGCCGTTGGTGGTGCGATCGCGACCGCGCCCCCCTTGGCGCTCTACTGGCTGAGCCCCCGGCTGGGGCTGCAATTCGAACCGACCGTTGCCATCGCGGCCGGCCTGGTGGTTCTTCTCGCCGGCCTTTCACTGGTCAGCTCGGTCGGCGATGTCATCAGCGGAGCCCCGGTCACTGCCGCGGGCCGGTTCTTCGAGCTGATCATGATGACGGCCGCGACGATCGCCGGCGTGGCGTTGGTCCTGCACCTCGCGAACCGCTTCGGCGCGCCGTTCATCGCAATCAGCGCGAACGCGCCGCCTGCCTTGTCGGAGCTGGCGGTGCGCGTCGCATTCGGCGCGGCCAGCGCGGCGGCCTTCGCGCTGGCCTGCTACGCCGAACGGACCGCATTGCTGGCCGCGGCGTTCGGCGGCGCCGCCGGCACCATCGGCTTTCTTCTGGCACAGAGCGCGGGCGTGGGTGTTGTGGTGGCGTCGTTCGTCGCGGCGGTCCCGGTGGGTTTGGTCGGCCGGCTGATGGAACGCCGCAACCTCGCTCCGCCGCTGATCGTGTCGATCTCGGGCATTGTGCCCCTGCTGCCGGGCCTCTCGCTGCTACATGGCATCTACGCGGTTCTCAATGACCAGCTCGCCGTCGGGTTCGCCTCGGTATTGGGTGCGCTGGCGATCAGTACGGCCCTTGCGGCCGGCGTCACACTAGGCGAATGGGGCTCATGGCGGATCCGCAAACGGCGACTGCGGACTCCTCGCAAAGCGCACTGAGCCCGCTGCGGCGGCGACGGGCCGGCCGGTCGCCTGCTAGTCCCTGCGCGCCCGGCCCGCGATTGGCTACACATCTCTCCCGTGGGACGGTATCCGGATCGAAACCACCACCGATTTGACCGATGCCCCCGACTGTGACGGGATCTTGCCACCGGCCGACACTCATCACGGCGTGGCGATTCGCACGGTATGCCGACAACACGGCCTCGAACCCCGAGCCTCCCACGAGATCATCGATACTGCCGCAACTTTGACGTTGGCGGCCTGCGGATTGGGGTGGCGCCGCTGACCTACATGATGAGTTCGCTCAACAATTCGGTCCCGATCGTGTGCGTGCGACGGCGGCAGGAAATGTCGCGGACGGTGGTCGTGATCCGGCCAAACGGGCGCCGATGTTCGGCCTACGGTGCGGGCGGTCACCGAAACCGCGTGAGAGGTGATAAGTGACAGCGACCAGCATGTCCCACCGGCCCGGCTAGACATCCCAGGGCTGCAATTGGTCATCCCTGAAGGGGTGGGGTTCTGTCAAGGTGTTGGCGACCTGGGGTTTTGCTGGTTTTCGGCCTCCGTGTAGGCGGCATCGGGTAAGGACCGGGGGTCAAGACGCAGCGCCCGCAGCGTTAGCGAGGACGAACGGTCTTGATGCCGGACCGGGCCGATGCATACTTCGGCGGACGCCGAATGGATCAGCCGGTGCGAGTTGTGTGGTTGTAGGGGCCTTCTCCAACTGTGATGGTGTGCAGGTGCTTTGGGGCAGGGCCGGGACATTTCCGGCTGCCGGTCATCCCTTCGCCCAGCTGTGGTGGGCATGGAGCGGTGCGGTGGCAACACGCGGGGTCAATCAAGCGGGCGACCACGCCGTCGGGGGGTCAGACAAATTGGCGACCGCGCGCGGGTTGCGTCCGGAGTGCTCACGCCGCCCTGTCTGGGTCGAGCGCACGGATGTGGCCGTCGCGCAGCCCGTAGTAGACCAGCGTGAGCAGTTTGCGTGCCGCGGCGACCTTGGCGATGTTCTTGCCGCGGCGAGCTTCGATACGGTGTTTGTCGGCGGCGATCTTGGCGGTGGTCTGGTGGCGCTGCACCGCCTCGATCGCCGCCCAGCGGACCAGTTTCGAGCCCTGTTTGGTGATATGCCCGCGGTGCACGACGGTGTCGGACTCGCGGTGGCGTGGGGTCAACCCGGCCCATGAGCACAGCTGGGCGGGCCCGGTGAAGCGACCCACGTCACCGATCTCGGCGACGAACACCGCCGCCAGCACCGGTCCGATACCGGGTATCTGCTGGATCGCTTGATAGCCGCGATCAGCGTCGAGCTGTTTGGCGATCAACGCGGCGAACCGCGCCTGGTGGCCATCGAGGATGTCGATGAGTTCCAGCAGCGAGCGCACCCGTTCGGCGTACGCAGCCGCCAGTGGCACCTTGGCCAGCCGTTGGCGACCAGTGACTCCGAACAGATCCGACACCGCGATCAACACGCCGGCTTTGGCCAGTACGGCATGGACCTGGGCCTTCAAGCCGGATCGGGTCGCCACCAGCTTGGCCCGGTAACGCACCAGCTCACGTAACTCCCGTGTCGCCGGTGGTGCGATCCAGGCCTCGGGCAGTCGGCCCATCCGCAGCAGATCGGCCAGATCGCCAGCGTCGCGCACATCGTTTTTCACTCGCCGGTACCGAAACCCTTTGACTCCCAAAGGGTGTGCCAGATGCACCCGCGCTCCGTGGGCCTGCAGCACGTCGACCGCCCAGTACCACCCGTAGGTTGCTTCCAGCACCACCTCGGGGTCGGCGCCGGCGTCCTCAAGCTGCAGTCCCAACGCGACCGGGTCGTTCACGATCCGCACCGCCGAGAGCTGCTCACCGGACTCGGACTGACGCACGATCACCGACCGCTGCCGATGCAAATCGATCCCGACGAACTGCTTGCCG
This sequence comes from uncultured Actinomycetota bacterium, assembly GCA_963771335.1. Classification (GTDB taxonomy): domain Bacteria; phylum Actinomycetota; class Actinomycetes; order Mycobacteriales; family Mycobacteriaceae; genus Mycobacterium. The sequence goes on from CAVYTD010000018.1 coordinate 52,571, forward strand.
TCATACTCGTTCATAGGGGCCTCCCATGATTCGTCGATAGTGAACACCCCCAGCATCCGCCGGGAACGTCACGAGGAGCGGAGGCCCCGCCCCTTCATCGCATCAAGGGGCGGACCCAGATCAGCACCGAGGCATCCGAGGACTCCAACCCGGCGGTTGCTGACCAGATCGGTCGCGGGCTGGCTCGCAACGTCGCCAAGAAGATCGACGCCGCGTTCTTCGGCAACACCGTGGTCAACGGCCCCGCGGGTCTGCTCTCGCTGGCCGGTGTGAACGTGGTCGACACGGGCACCGTGACCCTCACCTCTCTGGACCCGTTCCACGAGGCGAAGGCTGCGGCCCTGGCCGATGGCGCTGAGCTGTCGGTGTTCGTCCTGGCCCCCCGATGTCGCGCTGACGCTGTCGAAGGTGAAGACGGCCACCGGTGCAAATACTGGCCTGTGGATGTCAACGGCGTCGGTGACGGTGTCACCCTCGCGGGTGTCCCGGTCCTGGTGTCCACCGATGTCGCTGCGGGCAACGCCTGGGGCCTAGACGGCTCTCAGGTGCTCGTGGTGCAGCGCACCGGGACGGACCAAGGTGGTCCGGGCCTCTTCTGCTTTCAAACCGCTGGGAACCGCTGCGCTACTCGATCTTTTCCCACGGTTGGCAGTGCTTACTCTGGAAAGCCACGTCGGTCGGAAGAATCTCAACAACTTGCTGGCCCTCGGCTAAATCGCTCGCGATGATGGCGTCATTCCCGCCGCCCAGTGCGGACTGGCGCTGCCAATAGCAATCGGAGCGGCCGCCGGAACCACCAGCCGAACGGTATTGGCCAGGCACGATGTCCTTGCCGACGAGGAAGGTGCCGTCGCCGTCGAAAGTGGTCGCTGGTCCGACGTTCGTCGGCTCTGGTGCCGCCGTTGGCGGAGCAGAGGCGACAGTCCTCGTAACGGTGACGGTCGTGAAAGACGACGAGTTTGACTTCTTCTCGCTATTGCCTATGGCACCAATCGCAATGAACGCCAGCGCTGCCGCTCCTACGCCAAGTCCGATCTTCAGTCCTCTGGACATCCCCGGCTTCGTGGGTGCGTCGACAGGCAGCGTCGGTGCGCCGAATGGGGCGTACTTCTCGGTCCACGCTTTGCCGTCGAAGTAACGTTGGCGGCTCGGATCAGACGGGTCGGGATACCAACCCGGTCGTGGCTGCGTCATGAAGTCCCCCCTGCTTAGTCAATAAGCCCCCCGGCTTAGCTGTGTTTACTACGCACAGGCCGGGGTCAGCATAACCGGGCAGGCGATCAGGTCCGCACCGCCGAAGTGCTGTGCCCCCAGGGGTGCCCCGGAAGAGGTTGAAATTTAACCTCGTGAGAGAACGGGAGACCTTGGAAATCGCTCGATCACTTAGCGTCCGGTGTAGCCAGTGGCTCCGACGCATCGGCCTTCCCAGTCGTCGCGCTCGGGGCCCTCCGGATACTTGCTTGGCTCCGGCCCCACGCACCCCCCGGCCCGCCACGCTTCACGTCGACGTTCGAGCCGTCGACGTGAAGCCCGATCGATCCGCATCACCAGCCAGATCATTCCCGCGATGAACGCGATGGCAACAACACCGATCAGGATGATCGTCACGACACACCCCCTAGCCTGCGCTGATGCAGAGAACACTACGCCGGATTGCCCCCGCCGAATAGCGGTCGGCCGGGACCGCCGTGCCCGTCCCTAGTACCCCCCAGGGGGTTACCCCCTCCCCCCGGTCTACGACCGGTCGGTAATGCGGGTGCCCCATCCTGCGGCACATTTTTTCTATTTTCACGTGAGGCCCAGGTCATGGGCCCTTTCCATGCCCACGGAAGGAGGCGCATGACGCAGTCACGCAAGCCACGCGCCCTCGGGACCGCTGGTACTCGATTGTGGGACCGCGTCATCGCGGTCTACGCGATGGATGACTACCCCGAGAAGCTGGAGGCACTCGAACACGCCTGCCGGGTCTCCGATGTCATCGCAAAGCTAGAGCGGGCGATGGCCAAGGAACCACTGACGGTCCTCGGATCGGCCCGCCAGAAGACCATCAACCCCCTGATCTCAGAGGTCAGGTTCCAGCGGGGACTACTGGTGTCGCTGCTGTCCAAACTCAACTTCGCAGACGAGGAGTAACGCCCGTGGCCATGACGAAAACCAAGCGCAGACAGACTGTCTCGATCACTCCAGCCCCGGACGGGCTGACGATGATCGACTTCTTCTGCCGTCGACTCGCCAACCGGGACACGCGCTCGCACACGGAGTTCCTGGCAGACATACGGGCGACGCAAGCCGCTGGGCGGTTGGCCAACTCGGCCACCGCCGCATTACTGGACAGACTCGAAAGGGCCATCTGATGGCATACGCCACCGCTGAGGACGTGCAGGCCGTCCTCGGCCGCACGCTGACACCGGAGGAGACAACACTCGTCACCCGCCGACTGGCTCAGGTCGAGAGGATGCTCCCCCGACGCGTACCGGACCTGGTCGAGAAGATCGACGCCGAGGAGATCGACCAGGCCGACGTGGTCGACATCGAGCCTGAGGCCGTGCTGCGCGTCATCCGCAACCCTGACGGGATCTACTCCGAGTCAGACGGCAGCTACACCTACACCAAATCTGCAGCTGCAGCGGACAACTCGCTGCGGATCACTGCCGAGGGGTGGCAGACGCTCGGCATCCGCACCGGCAAGATGTTCACTATCGCACCCGGCCGGCGAGGTGTGGCGTTGTGAGCCTGCTCAACCGCGGCACCGAGGTTGTCACCGTCTACCCCGAGGTGACCGTGACCGACAGTGACGGGAACCAGTTCACCAAGGCCGATTTCATGGACATCGTCACCAAGGCATCAGTCCAGCCGATCAGCTCCTCCGAGAACACCGACGGAGGCGGATTCAACACCATCTCTCGGTATCGGCTGCGACTTGCCGGTGGCTGGCCCACCGGTGGTGGAATCCTCGGGGCTCAGGCCCAAGTCGATTGGCGGGGCAAGAGGTACGCGATCGACGGGGAAGCCCAACTCCACACCGGCAGCAGCAGGACCGCCCACGCGGTCTTCACGATGGTCCGAGTGTGATCAAGTCCTAGGCCGTCGGCTCCCCGGGGTCTTTTACCTGGCTGCCAACAACGCCATCAAAACCTGCCCCGAGTCACGGAACTATCACGACCGCAAGCGATCTGAGGGCAAACGACATTCCCAAGCGGTCCTCTACCTGGCGCGCCCGCGCCTCAACGTCCTGTGGGCCATGCAACGAGACAACACCAGCTACCCACCCGGCTTACCTCGCGCCGGTTGACAATCTCATTGAGACTCCCAGTGACGCTGTGGCGTGCCAATGCGAGCGCCACAGCCGGTTTAACCGTAAATCATGGATAATTGCTAATATCCATGATTTATAGTGCAGGACAGCCTAATTCGGATAACGGCGGGGAGGGTGACGAACCCCTCTAGGACCCAGAGGGACTGGAGAGATGTTGGCGGCACCGTCGCGGTTATGGCTACCACCCGGTGTTGCCAGTTCCGAAATCACCACAGCGGCCCAGTTGTGCTGCACCCCGGCCGTTGCGACGTAAACAGCCCAGGGGTCGCGTGCATCGGACAGCCCGTCCCGCTCGGCGGCGCACTGGACGGCCTTCGTGAGCGTTCGGTCGCCAGTGCGAGCGCGTCCGTTCAACATGGCACCCGGGTCAAGCGGACGGAGCAGTCGTACATACGTCACCGTGACGAATAGCCTTGTGGTAGAAAGCGTTCTGCTAGTGCACGGAGCGAGCGAAGAAACCGGGTGCCGCCTGATTCCTGAGGCCGGGCCAGATCTTCGGATTAGGTTTTCAGTCGTCGTAAGCCTTGACGGTACGTGTACGAGGACGTTGTCGACCACCGGGTGGCGAGCTCAGATGCTGGCTCGGGGTCTGGCGGTGAGCACCATCACGGCGCGGTGCAACCTCATCGGCCGGTTCGTCGAGTTCACCAACGAGTATCCGTGGCGCTGGCGACCATTTGATGTCGATCAATTCCTCGCAGACCTCAGGTCGCGGGAAACGCCGATCGAACTGTCGACGCTGCGGTCCTACAGCAACGCGATCTCGATGTTCTGTTCTTATGTCAGTGACGGCAGGTATGGGTGGGTTGCGTTCTGCGAGAAGCAGTTCGGCGACGTTCCATCTCAGATTTGTTTCGAGTGGAACACGCTGGATCCTTCGCCGCGGCCCACATGTTTGCGATAGGCCGTCCAGGTCCATGTTGATCCTTCGAGCCAGCGGGCCATCTCCCGGTGTCGTCGCATGCGGATACCCTCCCGAAGATTCTCTTCGTCGTAGAGCAGCAAATCGGCTGCGGAGTGCAGGATCTCGCCGCGGGGTGAATGTGGTTTTTGGGAACCGTCGGTCTGACCGGAGGTGCCGAATCCGTCCTCCCACAGATCACCCTTCGGATCCCAGCTCCATCCCGAGCTGCGGCGATGTCGTCGCAACCGACCCGTGTGACCCAGATTGCATATGCCTGTGCATTGTGGTTGACAGCACTACCAGCGCTGTATACATTTGTCTCAGTCTGTAGATCAGGAGGGGTTATGGCATACGAAAGTGCCGCACATCGTATTGCGACTGCATTGAGAGAAGAAATACTTCATGGCGGTGTCGCGCCCGGTTCGCGCTTGTCGCAGTTGAGCATCGCCGAGCGTTTCGGCGTGAGCCGGATCCCGGTGCGAGACGCACTGCAGCTGCTGGCCGGCGAAGGACTGGTACACCCGACCTCGAACGCGACGGCGCTAGTGACCGGAATGTCCGTACCCGAGCTGCAGGAGCTCTACGAACTGCGCGAGGCGGTGGAACCGTTGGCTACTCGGCTCGGGGTGCCGAACGTGGGGCGGGCGAACATCCTGACGATGCGTAAGCAGATGGACCTCATGGAGACGAGCAACGAGGCCCCCATCTGGCTGGCTGCCAACGCCGAATTTCATGCCGCCGTCTACAAGCGGGCTAATCGGCCGCGCATGATCGAACTCGTCGAACAACTTCGCCGACTGACCGATCGATATCTATACATGCACCTTGAGGTCATCGGCCAGACCGAGCACCTGCATGCCGAGCACGTCGGCATCCTGCGAGCTGTGGAAAGCGGCGACGCCACGCTGGCCGCCAGCCTCACTCGCGAACACCTGGCGACCTCACACGACTTCATTTTGTCTTACCTGCTCGAAAACCCGACCGCGACCGGTGGTGATGACGTCATCAGCTACCACGACGACGGTCACCGACAACCTGCACCCGAGGTAACGACACCGCGGGGCGCTCAACTGAAGGGAACGAAATCGTGAACACTCTGGGACGCCGGCTGACGGCGGCAATAGTCGCTGCCTGCACCGCATTCGCGATGTCCGGATGTGTTTCTCGGCCCGATTCCGGGAGCGGCGGTGAGGGTGGCACCATCCGGTTCACCTTCGCGCCGGATCCGGTGTGGGACTACATCACCGACCAGGGCATTCTCGCCGAAATGGAGCAGGAGTCCGGTTTCAAGATCGAGGCCTCGTCCACCTGGGATGAATTCGGGGTCTTCGCCGGCGGGCATGCCGACATCGTGTCGTCGGCCTCCTACGAGGTGCCTGTCATCGAAGAAGAGACCGGCCGCAACACGGTGGTCATCGGCAAGTACAACATGGACCGCAGCGTCATCATCGCCCGCGCCGACAACCCGGCGAACACCCTGGCCGACCTCAAGGGCCAGGACATCTCCGCCTTCACCGCTGTGTCTGCGACGTTGGTGTGGGGTGCGTATGCCAAGAAACTGCACGACGTCGACTTCCGTTCCGGCGGAGGCGATTACAACATCATCGTCTCCGACCCGCAGCAGCAGGCCGAGCTGGTTGAGAAGGGCGAGGTGGCCGCGTGTGTCTGCCTGCCCGAGTTCGCCACCCCAGGGCTGCGTAGCGGCGAGCTCAAGGTGCTTTACGACGGCAAAGCCTCGTCGGATATGTATGCCGACTTGGTAGTCGAGGGTCACGAGGGGCCAATGATCAACGTCTTCCTGGCAGGCTCCGAGTGGGCGGAGGAGAACCCGGAGCAGGTCGAATTCTTCCTCGACGTCTGGCAGCGCGGACTCGCCGAGTGGGAGGCCAACAACGCCCAGATCATCGAGACCTACCCGCAGCACTTCGCGGTCGAGGCGCCCGAGGACATCGCGTTCGTGCAGAAGTACGTCGATGACCACGATTGGTTCGTTCGCGACATCCGGTTCGACCAGGCCTGGGCCGACAACGAATCCCAGGTGTTCGGGTTGCTCAAGGAAACCGGCTTCATGAACCAGGACCAGGCACTGCCGAAGTTCCGTCCATCTGAGGGAGGCGGCGCCTCATGACGCTGACTGCCAACCAACCCGCTGACGAGGCGAGCGCTCCCCCGGCAACGGGGGCGGCACCCGCCCGTGCGCTGTCACCCTCGGCCCGACGGGTGGGGCTCTCCCTGGTCGGCTACGCCTCACTGTTAGCGGTCTGGTCGATCTGTTCCCTGGTTCTGTTCACCGAATACGTCTTGCCCGCACCATGGACGGTTGGCGCCGAGATGTGGCATCTGGCCGCCGACGGCACAGCGTTCGTCCAGTTCGGTTCCAGCATCGTCAAGATCGCGCTCGGCTTCGCGATCGGCACCGCAGTGGGTGTACCGCTGGGTCTGCTGATGGGACGGGTCCGCTACTGGAAGTACTTCTGGCAGCAGCCGCTGTTGGTGCTGGGCAACGTGCCCGGGCTGGCGTTCGCGGTGTTCGCGTTGATCCTGTTCGGCATCGGGACGATCGGACCGGTCGTGGTGGTGGCGTTCGTGGCACTGCCCTACGTCGCGCTGAACGTCGCTCAGGGGGTCGAGGAAGTCGACAGCCGGCTCGTCGACATGAGCAATGTCTACGGACTGGGACGCGGCGATATTGTCAAATCGGTGTTCCTGCCGTCGGTGATGCCCTTCCTGTTCGCCGCACTTCGGTACGGCTTCGCGATGGCGTGGAAGGTCGAGGCGCTCACCGAGGTGTTCGGCGGCCGCAGCGGTATCGGCTTCATGATTCGTCAGTCCTATCAAGAGTTTTCAGTTGCTGGCGTACTGGCCTGGACCGGGTTCTTCGTGATCTTCATCCTGGTGATCGAACGAGTTTTCCTGGCCGGCCTGGAACGACGGTTCTTCGCATGGAGAGGCGGCCGCTGATATGAGCGCACCCGTGACCGACCGTGGCGACACGGCCACCGTCCGCCGCCCGGCGGGCCCCAGATGGTTGACCGGCCCGTTCGGCGCCAGCGTCGCCGCAGCACTGTTGTTCCTGGTGTTGTGGCAGCTCGCCGGTGTGGTCGGCGACCGCATCCCCGGCCCCGGGCCGGTGGTGCAGGCCGCCATCGAGGAGATCCAACGTGGTGAGTTCTTCTACAACTTCGCCATCAGCATGCAGCGGTTCGCGATCGGAATGGCCCTGTCGATCATCATCGGCATCGCCATCGGGCTCGCCATCGGCTCGTCGAAGCTGTTCGACAACATGTTCGGCGACATCAACCTCGTGGGCCTGGCCATCCCGGCGGTGATCTGGGCGCTGCTGTGCACCATGTGGTTCGGTTTCGCCGACACCGCTCCGATCGTCACGGTCATCCTCTCTGCGGTGCCCTTCGTGGTGGTCAACGTCGCGACCGGAGCCCGATCGGTACCAGCCTGCGCTGCTCGACATGTCGCAGTCTTACGACGTGCCGCGCGTGCGCCGGCTGCGCCACGCGGTGCTGCCCTCGGTCACCGGTTACCTGGTGGCAGGCATCCGGTTCGGCGTGATGTCCGGGTGGAACGGCTTGCTCCTCTCGGAGTGGTTCGGCTCCGCAGACGGGGTAGGACACCGTGCCCGCTACTGGTACGACGCCAACCAGCTGGCCGGCTTCGTGGCCTGGATCGCGTTCTTCATCGTATTCATGGTGCTCACCGACCGCGTGCTACTCGAGCGGCTGTCTCGACGCGCATTCCGTTGGCGCGACGACCAATCCGCACCCGGCGAACCCACCGCGGCCGCGGCCGCCTAGACCAGCAACATCACCCCAAGGAGACCTCATGGCCAACGTCACCGTCAGTAACCTCGTCAAAGTGTTCGGCACCCCGACCGGCCCGCAAACCGTGATCGATCACATCGAATTCGAGATCGCCGACCGCTCGTTCGTCTCGCTCGTCGGACCGTCCGGCTGCGGTAAGACCACGCTGCTCAACATCATCGCCGGCATCGAATCTGCGACATCCGGGACCGTCCGCATCGGCGCACCCGGCGCATCGGCCAAACTGGCTTACGTCTTCCAGGAGCCGCGGCTACTGCCGTGGCGGTCGATCTTCGACAACCTGATGTATGTCCAGCAGATGCGTGACGACGCCGCCAAGGACCGTGTGCACGAGGCGCTCAAGCGCGTCGGCCTCGGACATGCCGAGAAGAAGTGGCCCGGTCAGCTCTCCGGTGGCCAGCAGCAGCGTGTCGGTATCGCCCGCGCGCTGTCGATTGAACCCGATGTCCTGCTGATGGACGAGCCGTTCAGCCACCTCGACGCCATCACTGCGCGCGGCCTGCGGGAACACCTGCAGGAGTTGTGGGCACAGACCCGCAAGACCGTCGTCTTCGTCACGCATGACGTGAAGGAGGCTGCTGAACTGTCCGACCGGATTCTGATGCTCGCTCCGGGCGGCACCATCCATGAGGACATCACCGTCGATCTCCCCCGCCCGCGCAAGGCCTCCAACACCGAGGTCGCTGTGCTAGAGGCGTCGATCCTGCGCCGCTTCGAGGACCTCGAAGCGAGCGCGCGTCTTCGCGCCGCCACCCCCGCCAGCGCCTGATTCCTGCCAGACCAGAAAGAACCTCATGCCTGAACCCGTTGCGACCTCCCCTGTGTCCAACTCCGGTGCCGCCACCAACGGAGAGCACGTGCACGGCCTCCTCATCGACGGCGAGCTGCGGCCCGGTCGCGGTGAGATCCTCGAAATCATCAACCCCGCGACAACGCGGGTGTTCGCCCGCTGCCACAGCGCGAGCGCCGAGGACACCCACGACGCCGTGGCGTCCGCGCGGGCGGCGTTCGACTCCGGCGTGTGGTCGCAGATGCCGATTCACCAGCGTTCCCGAATCCTCAACAAGTTCGGGGATCTGCTTGAGCGGGACATGAACAAGCTGTACCGCCTGGAGACCGACAACAATGGCCGCCCCATCACCGAGACCAAAGCGCAGATCACCCGGCTACCGGAGTGGTACCGGTACAACGCGGCACTGCTGCTGGCCAGCCGCGATTCGGTGGTACCGATGTCGGGCCCGTACCACTCCTACACTTCACGGTTCCCGATCGGTGTGGTGGCCACACTGTCCTCGTTCAACCACCCGCTGATGATCGCGTCCAAGAGTGTGGCCCCGGCGTTGGCGACCGGAAACAGTGTGGTGCTCAAGCCCTCCGAGCAGACGCCGTTGACCGCGCTGCTGATCGGTGAGCTCGCGCTGGAGGCCGGTATCCCGCCGGGGGTGTTCAACGTCATTCCCGGTCTCGGACCGATCGCCGGTGCGGGACTGGCCGAACACCCACTGGTTGACAAGGTGGTGTTCACCGGCGGCACCGAGGTGGGGCGGATCATATCGGTGGCCACCGCATCTCGTTTCGCCAAGTCGACTGTCGAACTGGGCGGCAAAACCCCGGTTCTGGTGTTCGATGACATTTCACCCGGGGTCTCCTCCCGTGGTGCAGCTTTCGGCGGCTTCGTCGGTGCCGGACAGACCTGCATCGCCGGCACCCGGATCCTGGTGCAGGAGACGGTGTACGACGACTTCGTGGCGGGCCTGGTGGCTCAGGCCGAACGAATCCGGATCGGTGACCCCAGCCGGGCCAGTACCCAACTGGGACCCGTGATCTCGGAGCGGGCCCGGCAACGGATCCTCAACTACGTCGACATCGGCGTCTCCGAAGGTGCGACGTTGGCGACCGGCGGCGTGATACCCGAGGTGCCGGGCATGGACGGCTATTTTGTTGCCCCGACCGTGCTCTCGAACGTCACCAACCAGATGCGGGTAGCACGCGAAGAGATCTTCGGACCCGTGCTGGTCGTGATTCCATTCCGCGACGAGGACGAGGCGATCGCTATCGCCAATGACTCGCCGTACGGCCTGGGTTCGTCGATCTGGACGCGCGACGTGGCGCGCGCACACCGGGTCGCCTCGAAGTTGGAGCAGGGCATCGTGTGGGTCAATGACCACCATCGGCTGGATCCCTGCTCCCCCTGGGGCGGTGTCCGCGAGAGCGGACACGGCCGCGAAGGTGGCACCGAGTCGTTCAACGATTTCTCTCATGTCCGGGCGGTCACGGTCCGCACCGCGCCCGACGATGTGGACTGGTACGGCGGTATCGCGGTGGAAAGGCTGAACTGATATGACTTCTGTTTCAACGGGGACGTCTGAGATCTCGACGGCGCCGGGTCTGACGTTCGAACGGGATGGTGCGGTGCTGACAGCGCACCTCGACAGCCCCGGCGGCAACCTCATGACGATGGCGATGTGCGACGCACTGGCACGGACGCTGACGGCACCCCCGGAGGGTGTGCATGTGCTGGTAATCTCCGCCGCCGGAGACCAGTTCTGCATGGGACGTGAGCGCACCGCCGCCACCCCCGATGACCTGCCCGGTGAGGTGCGCCGCCTGATCGCGGTCAATGAGGGTTTGGCCGCGACCAGTTTGGTGACCGTGGCCCGGGTGCACGGTGATGCAGCGGGGTTCGGGGTCGGTCTGGCCGCGCTGTGCGACGTCGCCGTCGCGACGGACACCGCCCGGCTCAGCTTCCCTGAGGTCCGGATCAACCTGGCACCCGCACTGGTGCTGGCCTGGCTGCCCCACATGGTGGGTCAACGGGCAGCCTTCTGGCTGACCGCCAGCGGCGCACCGGTGTCCGGCGACGAGGCGGTGCGGATCGGGCTGCTCAACGAAGTCACCGATGGTATCGACGCCCTCGATGCTGCCGTGAGCCAGAAAGTCAAAGCACTGCTGGCCGGAGAACCACGCGTGCACAACGAGATCCGGGCACTGCTGCGCTCGGTCGAGTCGCTGTCCGTACGTCAGTCCTATGAGCTCGCCAGCGACCGGCTGGTTCTGGGCTCCCTACGGCGACTACATACATCCACCAACTGAGCAATCGGTCCCAGCGACCCGACGATCGATCGATACCATCACCGTGAAAGGCAGGAAATGACGGACGAGAGTAGAAAGAAGCTCTCCCATTGGGTCGACAACGCGCCGTTCGTGGGAAGCAGCGGCGTCACGGCGCCGGTCACCAATCCGGCCACCGGTGCGGTTACGGGTGAGGTCGCTCTGGCCTCGGTGGAGGATGCCCGCGCGGTGATCGACGCGGCCGCCGCGGCGTTCCCGGAGTGGCGCGACACCTCACTGGCCAAGCGCACCACGATCCTGTTCAAGTTCCGGGAGCTGCTCAACGAGCGCAAGGGTGAGCTGGCCGAGATCATCACCAGCGAGCACGGCAAGGTGGTCTCCGACGCCCTCGGCGAGGTCAGCCGCGGCCAGGAAGTCGTCGAGTTCGCCTGCGGTATCCCCCATCTGCTCAAGGGCGGGTACACCGAGAACGCCTCGACCAAGGTCGACATCTACTCGATCCGCCAACCGCTGGGCGTCGTCGGCGTCATCTCGCCGTTCAATTTCCCCGCGATGGTGCCGATGTGGTTCTTCCCCATCGCCATCGCCACCGGCAACACCGTCGTGCTCAAACCGTCGGAGAAGGACCCCAGCGCCTCGCTGTGGATCGCCAACCTGTGGGCCGAAGCCGGCCTGCCGCGCCGGGGTGTTCAACGTGCTGCAGGGCGACAAGACCGCGGTCGACGAACTGCTGACCAACCCCAAGGTCAAGTCGGTGTCCTTCGTCGGGTCCACCCCGATCGCCCAGTACGTCTATGCCACCGGCACCGCCCACGACAAGCGGGTCCAGGCCCTCGGCGGCGCCAAGAACCACGCCGTGATCCTGCCCGACGCCGACCTGGATCTGGCCGCCGACGCCATGGTCAACGCCGGCTTCGGCTCGGCCGGGGAACGCTGCATGGCCATCTCGGCCTGTGTGGCGGTCGGACCGATCGCCGACGATCTGGTCGCCAAGATCGCCGAGCGCACCACGCCGTTGAAGATCGGTGACGGCACGAAGGACTCCGATATGGGCCCGCTGGTGACCAAGGCGCACCGCGACAAGGTGGCCTCCTACATCGACGCCGGCGAGGCCGATGGTGCCAAGATCGTCGTCGACGGCCGCAACGTCTCCGCGAACGGCGGGGCCGAGGGGTTCTGGCTGGGCCCCACCCTGATCGATCAGGTCACCCCGCAGATGAGCGTCTACACCGACGAGATCTTCGGTCCGGTGCTCTCCGTGGTCCGCGTCGAAACCTACGACCAGGCACTCGATCTGGTGAACTCCAACCCCTACGGCAACGGCACCGCGATCTTCACCAACGACGGCGGCGCGGCCCGGCGCTTCCAGAACGAGGTGCAGGTCGGGATGATCGGCATCAACGTGCCGATCCCGGTGCCGATGGCCTACTACAGCTTCGGCGGCTGGAAGGCCTCGCTGTTCGGCGACAGCCACGCCCACGGCATGGACGGGGTGCAGTTCTTCACCCGCCAGAAGGCGGTCACCAGCCGCTGGCTCGACCCCAGCCACGGCGGCATCGAACTCGGCTTCCCGCAGAACGCCTGACCTCAAGGGTTCGTCGAAAGTGCAGGTATTGCCTCACGTTTCGCGACTCGCGACGTCACCAGCGCTCGTCGCGACGGCGTGGCCGAATTTCAATCATTGCCCGCTAAATATTTGCTCTTCGAAATGTGTCTGTACATGGTGACTACCTGCGCGCGCGGCGCGAACAGCTTCGTCCCGCGCACGTCGGGTTGGTCGCCGGTTTGCGCCGCCAGGAGCTCGCGACACTGACGGGCATTAGCTACTTCGACCTGAAAAAGTCTGGGCGTGGCGGGGCGTCTGGGTGGCGCTGAGCTGCGATGATGGCCTCGAACCCTTGGCGAGAAGGATTCAACGTGTCGATTGGTCGTTTACACGCCAAGCCGACTGGGCGCATCTGTTGTCAATACGCACCTGCCGGTCTACCACGTGGAGGCGCGGCCGGAGTGGACGGTCGGCGACTTGCCCTGACCGGCGCGCCGCTACACCGGGGCGCCGAACGGAATGACCACGCCGGAACCCGGGTCAACCATTGGATGCCGGCCCGACCACCCACGATCCACCGCACAGCACGCCCGTCACGGCGAGGTCGGCGTCCAGCACCACCAGGTCGGCCTTTGCCCCGCGAATGAGACCGGCGACGGGCAGCCCCAGTGCCCGGGCCGGATTGATCGACGCCTGCCGCACCGCCGACATCAGCGCCTCGTCCCGGGGCAGTCCGCTGTGCGCGACGGCGAACCTGAACACCCGGTCCATCGTCGCGGTGCTGCCTGCGATGGTCTGTGTGCCTGCGACTCGGGCCACGCCGTCGACGACATCGACCGCCAACGGCCCCAGATGATAAGCGCCGTCGGCCATTCCGGTCGCGGACATCGCGTCGGTGATCAACGTCACCCGATCCGGCCCCGCGCTGCGGGTGACATGGCGGTACAGCGAGGGATCGACGTGCACCCCGTCGGCGATCAGTTCCACGGTCACCCTCGGGTCTTCCAGCAGCGCGATGATCGGGCCGGGTTCGCGATGATGGATCGGGCGCATCGCGTTGAACAGGTGTGTGCCCACTGTCGCGCCCGCCGCGATCGCGCCGAGGGTCTGTTCGTAGGTCGCCTCGGTATGACCCACCGCAGCGACCGCGCCCGCCTCGGCGATCCGGCGGACTGCCGCAAGCGCGCCGTCCCGCTCGGGGGCCAGGGTGACCATGCGAATCGTCCCACCGCCCAACGCAAGTACGCGGTCGAGTTCATCGGGATCCGGATCGCGCATCAGGGCCGGTTCGTGGGCGCCGCACCGCTTGGTGGAGATCCACGGACCTTCGAGATGGATGCCCGCGAGCAGCCCGGTGTGGACATCCTCGGCCAACTCGGCGACCTGCCGCAGCAACTCGGCTGGCCCGGCAGTGACCAACGAGGCGACCAGGGTGGTGGTGCCGTGCCTACGGTGCAGGGCCACCGCGGTGGCCGTTTCGGACGGGAGTGCGACGGAGAAGTTCGCGCCGCCCCCGCCGTGCACATGCGTGTCGACGAATCCCGGCACGACCGTCGCCGCGCCGAGGCGGTGCGCCGCCGGACTGGGTGGAACTCCCGACCCGACCGCTTCGATCGTGTCCTGCGAGAGCTCAATCCACCCGGGCCGCAACAGTTCTCGGCCGGTGAGGACGGTGTCGGCAGCGATCAGCACGACGCTGCCTCAGATGCCCTGCCAGGCCGGCTTGGAACGGTACGTCTCGCGGTAGTAATCGACGAGCTGGAGCCGGCTGGCCGCGGCATCGTCGAGCAGCACCGTCGCGTGCGGGTGTAGCTGCAGGATGGTGGCCGGCCACAGCGCGCTGACCGACCCTTCGACGAGGTGGTGCACCGCTTGGGCCTTGCCTGGGCCGGTCGCCACCAGGATGACATGCCGGGCCGCCATGATGGTGCCCAGACCCTGGGTCAGACAGTGGGTGGGGACCGCGTCGAGATCGCCGTCGAAAAACCGCGCATTGTCGATCCGGGTCTGCCGGGTGAGCGTTTTGATGCGGGTGCGCGAGGCGAGCGAGGACCCCGGCTCGTTGAAGCCGATATGCCCGTCGGTACCGATCCCCAGAATCTGCAGATCGACACCGCCCGCCTCGCAGATCGCGTTCTCGTACGCCGCGCACGCGGCCGGAATGTCCGCGGCCAGGCCGTCCGGGCCCTGGACCGCTCCGGGCGCGAAATCGACCCGGGACACGAACACGGTGTCGATCACCGTCCGATACCGCTCGGGGTGATCGGCGGGCAGCCCGACGTACTCGTCAAGGGTGAAGCCACGGGCCTGCCCAAAGGAGAGCCGGCCGGCCTCGCAGCGGGCGGCCAGCTCGTCATAGATCGCCAGCGGGGACGATCCGGTGGCGAGGCCCAGCACGGCGGCAGGCTTACGGCCGAGCAGAGATTCGATGGCGTCGGCAGCGACACCGCCGATCGCCTTCGCGTCCTGCAGGATGACGACCTCCATCGCCAGACCTCACTTGTTGGCGGTGAAAAGGGCTGCACCGGCAGCGATTTCCGCACCGGCGGTCACCGCGTCACTGGGCATCACGTTGCCTGCCTCCCGTTCGTCCATCACCACGACGGGAACAATCGGATTGAGCCCCGCCGCCTCGACCGACGGGACGTCGTAGGTGATGACGACCTGGCCCGCTGTGACGGTGTCGCCCTCCTTGACGTGGGTCGAGAAGCCTGCGCCGCTCAGCGCGACGGTGTCCAGACCCAGATGGACGAGAACACCCACATTGTCCGCGGTCATCACGACGTAGGCGTGCGGAAGCAGCTTCAAGATCTTGCCGCTGACCGGCGCGACCGCGTCGATCACCCCACGCGGGGGGTCGATGGCCGCGCCGTAGCCGACCATGCCCTGGGCGAAAACGGGATCGGGGACGTCCTGCAGCGGAACCGCGCGACCCGCGACGGGGGCGAGGACTTGTGTCTGGCTCACATTCGACTCCTTTGTCTTGTGCACCCAACATTAGGCAGTAGCCGTCGACCGGCGTGCCGGAAAGGGCGTCTCAATTCCAGGCCCTGGTCTAAGCTTCCGCTCAGCTTCGACGTTGGACATCCGCGGCACAGGAAGGTCCGGGAGATGAGCGACACGACGAAACCTCAAGCGGCACCGAAAAAGTCAGGTCTGCACATACCTGGCTTCGCGCAGTTGCAGCGACTCGGCAAGAGCCTGATGTTGCCGATCGCCGTGCTGCCCGCGGCGGGCATCCTGCTCCGGCTGGGTCAGGACGACCTGCTGGGCCGGATCGACGCCCCGGTCATCGGGCCGTTCTTCGTGGCCATGAGCGCCGCGGGCGGTGCCCTGTTCACCAACCTGCCGCTGCTGTTTGCGGTGGGTGTCGCGATCGGGTTCGCCCGCAAGGCCGACGGGTCGACTGCGCTGGCTGCCGTCGTGGGCTACCTCGTGATGGACGCGGTGTTCACGACCATGTCGCCGATCGTGCTCGCCGGCGAGGTCGACAAAGCCGGCGACCAGGCCCAGATCAACTACAGCGTGTTCGCCGGCATCGTGGTCGGCCTGGTGACAGCGTGGCTGTTCGACCGTTACCACACCATCCAACTGCCCTCGTATCTGGGCTTCTTCGGGGGCCGGCGTTTCGTCCCGATCGTCGTGTCAGTCGCGTCCCTGATCATCGCCTTCGGGATGAGCTACTTCTATCCGATCTTCGACGCCGGGCTGACGGCCCTCGGGCAGTTCATCGGCGGCGCCGGAGCATTGGGCGCATTCGTCTACGGATTCGCCAACCGCATGCTGATCCCCGTCGGACTTCACCACATCCTGAACTCGTATGTCTGGTTCATCTACGGCGACTATCAGGCGCCGGACGGCGCCGTCGTGACCGGTGAGCTCCCCCGGTTCGCCGCAGGCGACCCGACCGCGGGCATCCTCACGTCCGGCTTCTACCCGATCCTGATGTTCGGCCTGCCCGCCGCTGCCCTGGCGATGATCCACGTCGCGAACAAGCGGCAACGGAAGTTGGCCGTCGGCATTCTGTCCGCGGCCGCTTTGACCGCGTTCCTCACCGGCGTAACCGAGCCCCTCGAATTCGCGTTCATGTTCGTGGCGTTCCCGCTGTACATCATCCACGCGCTGCTCACCGGACTGTCCCTGGCAATCGCCTACCTGCTCGACATCCACCTGGGATTCTCGTTCTCTGCCGGGCTGATTGACCTGCTTCTCTACGGCACCGCGCCGGCGGCAAAGAACATCCCCTACCTGATCATCATGGGCGTCGTGTTCTTCGCGGTCTACTACCTGATGTTCCGGTTCGCGATCACGAGGTGGAATATGCGCACCCCGGGACGGGAGCCGGAGAGCGAGTTCGAGGCCGAGCAGGCCGCGAACCTCGGCGACGGCGCCGCCGATGCCGCCACCGCGGTGGCCGTCGGCGGACCCGGAACAGCCGTCGACACGGTGACCGCGCCCGCCCCGGCGGCGCCCGACAGCAAGGCCGAGCAGCTCATCGCCGCGTTCGGCGGCCGGGAGAATCTGGTGAACGTCGACGCCTGCATCACCCGCCTGCGCATGGAGGTCGCCGATCCCAAAAAGGTGGATCAGGCGCGGCTGCGCAGTCTGGGAGCTGCCGGCGTCATCGAGGTCGGCAACAACGTCCAGGCGGTCTTCGGGACACAGGCTGAGGCATTGAAGAACGACATCAAGGACGTCCTCTAGTGCTAAAACTGGTTGGGCTCATTCAGCGGGAACACGCCACCAAACGCGGTCCGCCGCGACCGGGGCCGCGCCCGACCGCGGACCGGGCGGGCATGACAGAATCCAGCACAGCGGCTCCTCGGTAGAACGTGATCTTGGTTCGATCCCTGTTCTTCAGGAGCCGTGCCCACTTCACCGCAAGCACACAACAGTCACCCGTGTCACACTTGACTCAACAGCCACACCCGGCCTTGCGGCTAGACGACGACCGACAAAGATTCCTTCCGACGACTTCCACGCGACCGCCGCCGGGGCTAGAAACTGGTACCCGCCTGGAGTCAGATGCTGTTCCGTTGAAGTCAGGGGAGTAACGGCGTCCACCCGGTGTCGACCCGGCGCGGCTTCGCTAGCGTCAACACCAATTACGGGCCCCGACGAGTTCACGCGCCGCTACCAGCGAGCTCACCGATCCTGAGCGTGCCGCCGCGCTGGCGCACCTGCGCGAGCGCGCGCACCGGAAGAAGGTGCTCACCCTGCTCACCACGACCAAGGACATCGACATCAGCGAGGCCAGCCGCCCTGGCCAAACTCGTGCTCAGCTGACGGTTCGGGCGCACAATTGAGGTGTCCGTATGAGACCTGGGGAGCTGCGATGAGCGAGCAACTGTACGACTTTTTCGGCGAGATCTTCCAGCGGTACTTCAGACCCGCCATCGACGCATATCCGCGAAAGGGTGGAGCACTCGTCGAAAGGTTGCTCACGCTGACTGACGACGTCCCGGATCGATTGGCACAGACCCGGGGCGCCGCAATGGCATGGGGCAAAGCGGAGACCCCGAACGCCAGGATCACCTCGGAACTCTTCGTGATCACCCAACACGGACTGATGTATGCCGCCGGGTTCAACGAGTCGCGCCGGGCGCTGTATTACTTGGCCACGCCGCCCGCGTTGTTCGATCCATTCGTCGATCAGGTCGACACCGCCGAACTGCGTGAGGGCGCGGTAGTCCTGGTGGACAGCCGGTTGGGCCGCGACCTCGCATCCGCTCATCCGATGGACGCCGCGCTGCGCCGGATACTCAATGAGCACCTGGCACTGCGGGTCGATCTGCCCGCGTAGCTATCTCTTCGCCGCGGTCTTCTTGGTGGGCGTCTCTCCATCGGTGGTAAATGGTTCTCCGCCTTCGACATTTCTCGCCTGGACCAGCTCGTGCAGCTGCTCCTGTTAGTCGTCGTGGGAGGGGTCCGGGTTCAATCTTCGGTCATCAGCTCCACCACCTGGCTCGCCATCTCCAGCTCGCCGGCTTGATCTCGAGTTCCTCGTCCAGCACCGGGAAATCGGGATCGCGAATCTCGTCGGGCCGCAACAGCGTGTGGATCACCATCACGTCGCGCTTGCTGAAGTCCTTGACCCGCAACGCCGCAAGCCGCGTCTTGCTACCCATTGCGCAGCGCCACCGTACCGCCACATTCACTGGGATTGTGCCAACTTCGTTGGTACACATCAGTTCTCAAGTGATCTGTCGTGGTCCGTGCCCTGAGCAGGGGTTCGCCATCTTGGGTTGCTGGTGTCATCGTCGTTTCTTCTCACCGGATGTGGCGAATTCCGGGTTGCAGTCGGCGCAGGCGGCGCTCACGTTGCGGCACGCAAGAACGTCGCACCTTGCGCATTCGAGCAACTCCCTCATCATTTGGTGCTCGGCCAGTGTGCTCTAGTTCGCTCTGCGATGCGCTCCGTCTCAGCAAGTGGGAGTTCCTCTACTTCACCCCATTCTGTACCGCAGGAATCGAGAGTGCCGGTTGCTGATCGCTGCGAGCCGATCTGCGACCGGGGCAATCGCCGGCCAAGCGGTCGGGGGTGAGCCGGCTTAACTTAAGCCCTGCCGCGGGAGTGCGCCCGGCCGACCGCGACGTAGCCCGCCCCGAACGAGAACTCTTCGACGCAAAGATCGGTGACGAACTCTTCTAGCAGAGCCCAGGGGCGGTCGAAGCCATCAAACGATCGAATGTAGGGCCGGTGTTGCGCCCGGATCATCAGGTTCATCATGACCATCCATCCCGGCGCGTACTTGCCGCCACCCGCTGCGACCCAGGCCCCCGGACGTAGATGGTCGAACACGTTGGCCAGCGCGGCCGGCGACTGCAGGACATCGTGTACCGCGCAGAACAGGGCCGCGTCCGCCATTACGGGGATAGGCGCGGATTCGACCGGGTCCTGCACGATGGTGACGTTGTCCCACCCGTGCCGCGCGATTCTCTCAGCGGACAGTGAAGCCATCTTCGGCGCCTGGTCGATCCCGATGACCACACCGGAGCCGCCCACCTGGTCTCGCAGACCTTCCAAGCACAGGCCAGTCCCGCAGCCCACATCGAGCACAACATCGCCGACTCGCAGCGGGAGTGCATCGATGATCCGCACCCGGTCACTCTGGAAGGCTCCGGTCCTCCGGTCGTAGAACTCGGCGTCATACCCGTATGAACTCTCCACCGTCGCTAACACCACTCACCTCACCCACGTCAGTCGTCAGAAGCATCCGCTGAGGCCAATACTTTCGCAGCACTGTCCCCCACGATAGAGTCGAAGGCCCCCGCAGCCGGGGCCTTCGTAGCGTGACGGCATGGCCGAACGGCACTCGCGGACCGCATCCGCGTTGCGCCTTCCATCCTCGAACGGCAGCCCTCTTCCAATGGGCGAGCGGGTGTCGGCCGGACGGCAATTCGGTGTTGCCGCCATTGCCAGCTACTCGGGTTATCCCTCGTCAAGGACCTCGAGGCCCCAGCCCAGACCCTCATGCCAACCTATGAGTTAATCCCAACGCCCCGTTGGGATCACGCTCGACCTTTAGACTTGCGATCCGCTCCAGCCGAAACAGTCCGCCCCGCTGGTAATCAATCCGCGAATATCAGACTGACAACGCGTCGACACCGACACGCTCGTCCCCACCGCGTGAAGATCGAACGGCAACCGAAGCCGCGTCCACGACGACGGTCCTGGGCGCCGCTTCCCCTTGCCCTCTTGGTGCGATGAAGGGGCGCCCGGGTGGCGCCCCTTCTCGGTGGGGGTTACTTGACGTCGACGTAGTAGACGCGGCCGACGGTCTGCAGGACGCGGTCGTTGTGCGTGCGGTCGTCGCCTTGGCGGCCTTCGACGATGACCCACTGCTGGACTTCCGGGCCGGGACGGACCGACACGACGCTGGCGTCGGAGAGCGAGGCACCGCTTTGGCGGTTGACGATGACGCGGTTGCCTTGGGCTTCGAGTTGGCTGATGGTCTGCTGCGCGTTGTCGCCTGCGGCGGGGGCGGCGACGGCGGGGACGGCCAGTCCGAGGACGGCTGCGGCGAGTCCGGCGGCTGTGGCGGTGGCGATGGTGATGTTCTTCATGATCGGATCCTTTGGGTGTGTGGTGGGCGGTGCGTGTTTGGTTGGTATGTAACTGATTTCGCTTCTGGGCGGCGATGCCGTCAGTGCAGGCCACCATCTGGGCCACCGGCCTGCACTACCGGCTAGCTGTACCGGTGGGACACACTCAAGGCAGCTTGTGGATCGCGGGCCACGCGATCGTTGGTGCGCATTGCGCTGTTGATATCGGCGCCTCTCGCTTTGGATGGACTTCGGATTTCCTGTTCGACTTCAATATTCGTCGGCGCGACGATCGGCCGCTTGAAGATTGAATGGAGATTGTCGGGAGATTCGCAGTATGGCTTTTACGACGCGGCCGGCCGGTCTTCCCATTCACGATGACGTCGGTGAGAAGTTGGGTTCCCTTGCTCACGCATGGAAAGAACCACCCGTCGTTCAATTCGCGGACGCCGCTCAGGACCACTTCCTTGGCTTCGGACGTACCCGCGTAGTCCGATTCCCAGCGAACACCCGCCCGCGCTCCTCCCCCGCCGGGCGACTCGCAGCCTGGCCACCAACCGCCACGTTAATTCGTGGGTGCCGACGGAAAGCCTGCGGCACATCTCCGCCACCGGACTGGCCAACGCTACGTCAGCGGCAAGGTTCGCGCCGACGTTCTCGCCACCGACGTCGAGTTGGCGGCACAGCACTTCTTCTATTACGCGGGTTGGCCCAGCAAGATCGAAGGCGCCACCATTCCGGTGGCCTGGTCGAACGCGCGAGTGCGCTCCGAGCGGGTACCCGTAGGCGTCGTCGCCCAGATCCTGCCATGGAACTTCCCACTGCTTCTCGCCGCATGGAAGGTCGCGCCTGCATTCGCCGCAGGATGCGCCATCGTCCTCAAACCCTCTGAGGTCACTTCACTTTCCGCGCTGTGGCTCGGGCAGATCGCCACCGAAGCAGGTCTGCCTGACGGCGTCCTCAACGTCGTACCCGGGTACGGCGATCCTGCCGGGCAGGCGCTGGATCAACCACTCGGCGTGGACAAGAGCGCACTCGGACTGATCCTGGAACCACTGCTGGGCATGTTCAACCCCGCCCCATCCGCCGGCGCTCCGCCGAAACGGCCGACCCGGATTGCACGCCGTGACCTGAATGCGGCTGAGTGGGACCACTTGATGCTGGGCTATGGCCGCTATACGGACGGTTCCAATGCCGCGTATTCCCAATCCCAGTGCCGCGCCGGCCGCCAACCCGGCACCGGCCGGTGCATGAAGCAGAGCGTGAGTGACGTTGCCTGTCACCAACATCGCGGTAGCGACGATCAGCCAGGCCCAGAAGATCCTGCAAGAGAGACAGACTGATTGGTCACTTCAGCCTATGAATCACGGGCGACCCGTTGTGCTGAACTGCCTCACCGGCTCGCCGCGCGGCGGGCGCGGACCTTCCATCCAGTGAGATATCCACCTCGTTGCCGACGGGTGCGTCGAAATGACTCATGAGTAGCGCCGAGTTGTGCGATGTGGCGTGGGACCTGGTCGAGCATGGCCGCGTCACCCTGACGATTGCTGAGCTCAATGCGGTTTTCGTGCGGCTGGGCGTTGTGACCACCGCGAGGCGATCGACATCGTACTGAAGTCCCTCTATCGCGCGGCCGGGCCGCGGCTACCCAGCCCGTTGCTCGACCGGCTCACACAGCTGGGGCAGGCCGTCGGCACGCTAGTTCGGGTGGGTACTGGCTGGACGCCCGCGGGACACCCAGAACTTAGGCATCTTCTGCCGATGTCCGGCGACACGGTGACCAGCGACTCTTGAGTCAGCCCGGCGGCGGCAGCGCCACCGGAAACAACAACAAACCTCACACAAGGAGAAGCTCATGAAGCGATTCATCATCGAGCGCGAGATCGAAGGCGCCAGCGAATTGTCCACCAGCCAGCTGGCCGAGATCGCACGCACGTCCAATGACGCCGCCTCGTCGCTGGGCGTCCCGTACCACTGGGTCACCAGTTACGTTGCCGGCGACAAGGTGTTCTGCATTCACGAGGCCGACGACGAGGAGACCATCCGTGAGCATTCGCGCCGTGGCGGCTTTCCGGCCAACGTCGTCACCGAGGTGGCCACCGAGTTCGGTCCGCAGACCGCCGATGCGGTGAGCGCGGTGACCCGATGAGGACCTCCATCGCCACCCGGGTCAGCATGTCGGCGGCAGCGGTCGGCGTCGGTCTGACCGTCGCCGCCGTGCCAGCGGCAGGGAGCGCCTCAAGCGTCCGGCGCGCAGCTGTCCATCTACCGCGACCCCGCCGACCCCAACTTCGTGCAGGCCGGTGGCCCAGATGGTGGCCTGCACTGACGGCATCGCCGCCCAGAAGCGAAATCAGTTACATACCAACCAAACACGCACCGCCCACCACACACCCAAAGGATCCGATCATGAAGAACATCACCATCGCCACCGCCACAGCCGCCGGACTCGCCGCAGCCGTCCTCGGACTGGCCGTCCCCGCCGTCGCCGCCCCCGCCGCAGGCGACAACGCGCAGCAGACCATCAGCCAACTCGAAGCCCAAGGCAACCGCGTCATCGTCAACCGCCAAAGCGGTGCCTCGCTCTCCGACGCCAGCGTCGTGTCGGTCCGTCCCGGCCCGGAAGTCCAGCAGTGGGTCATCGTCGAAGGCCGCCAAGGCGACGACCGCACGCACAACGACCGCGTCCTGCAGACCGTCGGCCGCGTCTACTACGTCGACGTCGAGTAACCCCCACCGAGAAGGGGCGCCACCCGGGCGCCCCTTCCGGTGTGTCAGAGACCCAGGTCGTTGAGCCCAGGGTGATCCTCGGGGCGCGGTTTGGTGCCGGGGTCGGGTGCTGAGCTACGAAAAGCCAATGTGAGTAACGCTACTGGTGGTCCGGCACAGGGCCGAACTTGCCTCTCCTGTGACTCAATTCGATCTGTTCGATACCTCGCCATCTGCAGGCGGTCCGCTGTAAAGGGTGCCGACCACGATGCCCCGGCCGGCCTACATGCTCGATGAGCCAACCGTTAGTGCGTACGCCTTACCGTCGGTGTAGTCCGTGACATACACCATGCCGTTCGGACCGACCGTGACGTACCGGGTGAAGGCGGTAATGCTGCCGACCTCTGCGTAATAATCGTCGTAACCCGGGTAGAAGTAGTAAATGATTGGGATGTACCGGCCACCGGAAGCTGTCTGGTCCGTGGTGAACATCCCGGCGAGCGTATTGGTCGTTGTGTTGATGACGGTGACAGTCTTGCCATCGCCACTCGTGACATAGAGCGCTGTTTCCGCTGGCGGCCACATCGTGTACGCCGAGAGGGACAATGATTCTCGCGATCTCCTTGTTGAAATTGCTACTCGTCGGGTCCGTGTCGATGACCGACACTCCGCTGTAGCCGCCGGTCACCATCCAGCTGACGCCTTGCGCATCGGTGAAGAAGCTTCCATTGCTTTGGCCGCCAACACCACGTTCGGCGATCGTGGCACCGAAGGTGACGTAGGCCCGCTTTCCGTCCGGGCGCACCGCCACGTTGCCCACGCTGTTGACGTACTCGTTGCGGAGTAGCTGAGAATTCCAGGTAGGGCCGATAGTGATGGCGGTAGCCGTCATGGTGGACGTGTTGATGACCGTTAGCCCGCCACCACTTGTGCCGTAGAGCCGGGTTCCGTCTGGGCTGACCTTCAGATCCTGGAAGGTGCCGAGCGCGTCTGTGCGGATGACCTGGTTGACATCGTTGGAGGTGTCGATCACGGTGATCCGGCCGTCGGTTGCATTCACGTAGAGGCGGTTGTCACTCGCCGCCACCTCGGTCACCCGATTCGGATATTCGACGGGGTCGTACGACACCTCCGGGTTGTAGTAGCGTCCCGGGCATAACCGCGATGGGGATTGTGCCGATGACGGTATTGGTCGTCGGGTCGATGACCGACACGGTGTTGGACATCGAGTTGCTCACATAAACCCGGTCGGGTTGCGCACTGCCGGCCGGCGGGGGTGGTTTGGCCGCCACGCTCAACGGACCCGCCCCGACACCGAGAGTTTTCACGAATTGGTTTGTCGCGGTGTCGATTACAGTGACGTTGTTGCTGTCGTAGTTGATCACGTAGGCGATAGCCGCCGCTGATCGCAGCACCGCTCGGGCCGCTTCCCGCGGTGACCGGCGTGTTGGTGATCGACGTCGTCGTCGGCAGCGTCTGCGCCACCTGAACCGTCACGGACGTTTGCACAGTTGCGATGCCGTCGCTGATCGAAACGCCGAAGGTGTCGTAATCCAGCCCAGACGTCCCAGCGGCCTGGTCGCGCGCCGCCTGACTCGGTGTGTAGGTGAAGACACCGGTCGGCTGATCGAAGCTCACCGTGCCGCCCCGGCTCGGAGGATAAGCGAGCGTGTAGGACAATTGGGCCTGCTCGGGATCTCGGACGTTCATTACACCCGTGACGGCTCCGGTAACCGGATCAAAGGTTCTCGGTATCGTTTTGCCGGGCACGACCGGCGCAAGGTTGTTCGCCGGGTTGTTGACGATAACGTTAATACTCCTCATGGTGGTGTTGCCGGCGGCGTCGAACGCTCGCACGAACAACTTGTTCGGGCCGTTAACGGCCGCGGTGGAGTTCCAGGACACCGGGCCATAGGGCGCGGTGGTGTCCTCGGCCAGCAGTTCGAGGTTGACGGCGACGCCCGAGGGCCTTCCCCAGAAGAACTGCACCTTGGTTACCCCGACATTGTCGGAGGCGGTGGCGGTGAGGTTCACCGTGCCCGACACGGTCGCTCCCTCGGTGGGTCCGGTGAGGCTCACCGTGGGTGCGACGTTGTCGACGGTGACGTTCACCGGCGACGACGTGGTGGTGTTGCCGGCGGCGTCGTGGGCCACTGCGCTCAGCTGGTGGCCGCCGTTGGCGGCCCCGGTGGTGTTCCACGACACGCTGTAGCCCGTCGAGCGAGTTGGTGTCCTCGGGGCCCAGAGGGTTGCCGTCCAGCTGGAACTGCACCCCGGCCACGCCGTTGTTGTCGGTGGCGGTGGCGCCCAGGGTCACCGTGCCCGACGACGGTCGCGCCGCCGGCGGGTGAGGTGACGCTCACCGTGGGTGCGGTGGTGTCGGCGTTGTTGACGGTGACCTGTACCGCCGTCGAGGTTTTGGTGTTGCCGGCGGCGTCGTAGGCTCGTGCGGTCAGCGTGTGGCTGCCGTTGGCGGCCTGGGTGGTGTTCCACGACACGCTGTAGGCCGAGCCGAGGTTCGCGGTGGTGTCCGCGGCCACTAGCTGCGTGCCGTCCCAGAACTCCACCTTGGTCACCCCCTTGTTGTCGGAGGCGTTGGCGGTGATGCTCACCGTGCCCGACACGGTCGCGCCCGCGGTGGGAGCGGTCAGGCTCACGGTGGGTGCCGTGGTGTCCCAACGCGAGGTACGGGCCGGATTGTTGGGTCTGCAGTGTCGCCGTCTTCACTTGCCCGAAGGCCGACGGCGCGGTGGCACTGGCGGCGTCCACAGTCACCGGCGCGGCCATTAGCTCAACGGCGTCGTCAACCACCAGACCGGTCTGCACCCCCGCGCCGGCCCCGGCCATCCCGGTCTCGATGCCTGACTTGCCGCCAGGTTTGCGGACCGCCGCCATCATCGCCCACATGATCGGCGAATCCACCGGACCAGTCGGGGTGGAGTCCAGCAACCCACTGCTGCCCACCCAGCCCAACACCTTCGACACCACACTCGGGGGATCCACGGCCACATCGGAGAACACCGCCCGCTCGGCGGCCGACTCCGGTTCGCCCGGTGCAGCAAACATGTCCGGGACGGCCCGGGGCACCCAACCCGCGTCGGGCGAACTTCCCGGCCACACCTGCGGGGAGGCGGGCGCTAACACCTGCTCTGCCATCACCGCGGTGCCGCCGAGATCCGTTGCGGCGCCGGCAGGATCGGCATCCCGCTGCGCCGCAACGGTCCCGCCGAACTGCCCGGCCGCACTGCCGGCGGCGCCACCCTCACGCCGGGCGGCACCCGCCGGCGCCGCCGATACCGCCGGCTCGGGTTCCACCGACACCGTCGGCTGGGGTTACGCAGCCACTGCCGCCGGCTGGGGTTCCACCGATACCGCCGGCTGGGGGTCGGCGGCAGCGCGGGCTGCGATCCGCCGACGGTCGGCTGCGCCGTTTCGGCCCCCCCTCCGGAAGCTACGGCGCCGGGATCGGCGACACCGGGCCGGCCCACGCCACCAACCGTGGCCTCGGTGGCCTCCACGCCACCCACGGTGGAATCCGACACCTGCACGCCGCCGGTCTTGGCAGTGCCGGCGGGCGGCGTTGACGAAACTTTGATGTCCCCAGCGGCGGAGCCCAGATCACCGGCACCCCGATCCGTGGCGTCACTATCCTCGGCTGGCGCCGAGCCCCCCGACTGCCCGGCCTTCCGACCCGAACCGGCCCGATCGCGCCCGGTCGATCCCTGCGATTTCCCGGGCCGCGAACCCTTGCCCGCACGCGAGGACGTCCCGCCACCCCCGGACGTCGCCGCACCCGGCGACTTCTTCGGACCACCCGGGTTCTGCGCACCCGGATCCGCGGAATCAGACGCCGAACTCGACGACGAACCCGGGTCAGCACACGCCACACCCGAGGTGTTGGCTATCGCACACCCCACCCCCAGCGCCACCGCCAACGCCCCGACCCGACCGACAAACGCTGTGTATCCCATTGTTAGCCCCTCCCACAGTGGCCGGGCCCGGCCCCCTCATGCGACCCGGGCCCTACCAAAAGTCTCGGCCCCGGGCTGCGCCAAAGCCATACACCGCGACCGAAGCATCGACCGAAGTCTTTTCCCGGCCAGACAGCGCTGGCTGCTGAAGCGGCCGGTGCCGATTCCTGGTCACCTGAGACCGGAAGGCCTCCACCGCCGGTGTTGCCGGGCACGGCGAAATAGGCGAAGTGACCTTGCTGTCGCCTGCCACCTGCCCTGGTCCGGGATGGCTGATCCCGGCGTCGCTTGAGTTCGTCGTTGGCGGCCTGGGACTCCCGAAAGTGACCTGAGCGGCTACGCATGGGTATCCACCACCCATCAGGACCTCGAACGTCAACTGGATGCGCGTGCCGGACAAAGCATCCCGCCCGAGCGGATCAGGCAACAGGATCACCACGGTGATGTGGCGGGCGTGTGTAGGTGGCAACCAACTCCTCAACGAGATTCAGAAGAGGTGCCAAGGATCGTCCGAGCCGATCGGACCGAGTCACTACGAGTGTGTCCGCTGCCCCGCCGCCACTGAGCCTGATTCCGGACTTTTATCTGGCCACCAGCGGGGACTTCTACTCGGCCACCAGTGAGGACTTTCATGGCCACGGACACCTCCATCAGCAGCAGGCCCAAATGGCCGGCGGCCGCGGCACGCGCGCTACGTGGCTGCCCGACTCGACTGGCAGCGCAAATCCGAGACGCGGGGTCCAACACGAGTGCGAGTGTCGACACGCCATCATCGGTAAGTCTAGACTTACCGATGTGGTGATTTCTCCACCCCTCGATCCGTGGGCGGCTCTCGCTGATGGCACCCGCCGGGCCATCTTCAAGCGGCTGACCATTCGGCCGATGGCAGTCGGTGAGTTGGCGCGCGAGCTTCCCGTGAGCCGGCCAGCAGTCTCTCAGCACCTCAAGGTGCTGAAATCCGCTGGGCTCGTGCAGGACCGGGCGGCAGGGACGCGGCGGCTCTACCACGTCAATCCCGAAGGCGTCGCAGCGCTGCGAGCCGAATTAGACACCTTCTGGGACCAAACTTTGGACACCTACAACAACCTCGTCGAGCAGGAGGGACATCCACGATGACGTCGGAAGTAGTCGAACCTATCAGCAAGAGCCTCGTCGTCAACGCCGGAATCGAACGAGCGTTCGCCCTTTTCATTGAGCGCTTCGATGCGATCAAACCCCGCGAACACAACCTGCTCGAACCAACGGTCGGCGGCCACATCTACGACGTCGGCACCGACGACCGCCGCTGCCAGTGGGCGCGGGTCCTTGCCTACGAGCCCCCACGCCGCATCGTGTGCTCATGGGACATCGGACCCGCCTGGCAGCTCCAAACAGATCCAGCCCGCGCCAGCGAAGTCGAAGTGCGATTCATCCCCGAGGACGCCGAACGCACCCGAGTCAAGTTGGTACACAGGCACATTGAGCGCCACGCCGCTGGCCGGCAGTCTGTCGCGGACGGAGTCGGCGGCGACGCCGGATGGCCACTCTACCTCGATCGCTACCGCGAGCTCGTCACACAGGACACACGTCGATGAACGCCAGCGAACCGGCACTGATGGACCTAGCGATCGAGGAACGCACCGACCTCGCTGCCTATCTGGCCGCCTTGGCGCCCCGCGACTGGAATGCCAACAGCCTCTGCGATCGCTGGACGGTCAAAGACGTTGTCGCACACGTCATCAGCTATGACGAGCTAGGTTTCCTCGGACTCGTCAAACGCTTCGGCAAGGGCAGGGTCGTGCGCGCCAACGAAGTTGGAGTTGCCGAATATTCGAGCAAGACGCCCGACGAGCTAGTGACCTTTCTCAATAACCATTTACGACCCAGCGGGCTGACCGCCGGATTCGGCGGCATGATCGGCCTAATCGACGGAACCATCCACCACCAAGACATCCGCCGCGCACTCGGCCATCCGCGCACCATCCCCCCACACCGACTCCAACGAATACTGCCGCTAGTACCCGGTAACCCCCGACTCGGAGCCGGCCGACGAATCAAGAAACTTCGCCTACGCGCCAACGACATCGAATGGGAACACGGCACAGGGCCCGAAGTCACCGGAACCGGCGAAGCATTCTTCTAGCGATGGCTGGTCGCAGACAAGCGGCCGAAGAACTCACAGGCCCCGGCGCGGCCACTCTCCTCGACCGCCTCTAACAGCGCGCCTATCGGCGACGTTGGCTTGGACACCAACTCCTGTCACAAGAGCACGCACCCTTACCGGGGACAAGCCCGTCCGTAACTGCTTAGCAGCGCCGGACATGCAACCCCGGATTGGGAGCAGCCCACCGCTCCGACTGCGGCCACTAGGCCGAATTAGCGTCACGGTGACGAAATTGTGGCGTGGGACTGGATGGGCGCACCGAAGCGGGCTGAAACGAATTGTTCTCCTGCACAAGGCTTTCCAGTCCACAAAGTGGATCGTCGAAATTCTCAGGCGTGACCCGGTCCGGTAGCTGATGTGGCAGAGGAACCCGAATCATGCTTCCACGCATCGCTTTCCGGGAGGGTCACATTCTGACCCGATTTGAGGCGCCGGTAGCCAAGTTTGCCTCGGGCCGCCATAGAACCGCAGTTCACGGCAACCATCGCGACCAGGCGGGACGGTTAGCTGGAAGCGCTTCATCCCGGTGAGCACCGGCGCTGAACCCGCAATGCTGATCATGGTCGTCTCATTTGGGAGTCCGGGGCGTCGTGCGCGTCGCCATGGACCGCAGAAGTACGTGGACGAAAAGTATCAGCGCGCCAACAGCGAAGCCGAGAAGCACACCGGAGATGAATGTGTACCGGTTGCTCATCGTGATGTGGTCGTGGGGTACACCACTTGCTGAGCTCTGCACCGTCCAAAAGTTGGATCGGGGTCGCCACTCCGCCACATGCTCACCCACTCGAATAGGGGGTAATCCCGACCAGGTCATCTGGCCAGCATTCGGGATCCAATACTGTACGTGCACAGCATCATCACCTTCGGCTGCCGATTCCCCGGACCCACTGCTCACGGGGGTCCGGTCGTAGACTTCGGGTACACGCGGAAAGCTGGCCTCGACGCGGGATTGCGACGTTTGAAATCCGATACCGTCGATGTTGCTCAGATGCACTGTGAAGCCGAAACTTTGAACTGTGTCTTGAGCCAGTGGCGGAGATGCCCCGTGAAGTATTCCACGCATCACCAAGGCGTCTCGGTATTCCACGTATTCAGGCAACCTTTCGACCGAACAATTCAGTTCAAGCGGCTCGATGGGGCTACTCGGGCGACAATCGGTCGCATACGGCTGCCCGACGGGCGCCGGGAGTTCGAGCACCACTTGGATGGACGCGTCTCCCACGACCGGCCGGTCGAAGCGGACGCCGATGTGGACCTCGATACCGCCTTCGTACGGGAAATAGTCAGGGGTGCCGCCATGGTCTTCGAAGTACTCGACGGCGGTGACACGCAGTTGCCCGGCGGCGTCGAAAGTGGGCGCATAGTGCGGAAGCTCGGTCGGAGAGCCGACGTCGAGTTCAAACCCGTCGTGCCGAATCGGCGGTGGTAGGTCAGTCGATCGTTCGATCAGGATCCATCCGGCCGCGGCCGCGAGGAGCATGATCAGCGCGAGCAGGCCCACCCTTCTCGGCGTGCGGATTGGCAGAGGCTCGCCGGGATCGGGGTGGCCCCGGCTGTGAAACACCGCGGCCGAACCGGTTACCGCGTCGGTGTGCGACGGGCGCGGCGAATTTGACGGCGACGTATCCGCGGCCGCCGGGGAGCTCGCCGGCGTCCCCGCCTGCGGAGCGCTGGCCGGATGCTTCTGATCTGCCACCCTTCGGCCCCCTTACGCGTGGCGCCGACATATCACTGTTGTGCGGGGGACCCTATCCCGGCGGCCCGTCGTCGCGGGGACGATCCAACGCGAAATCGCGAACCTCGGATTCGTTATCGGCGACAGCGACATCACGTCATCAAGGAACCCAAGTCAACCAGGCATCTGACAATTCCAAAGCGCTGGTGTTGTTGTCGCCCACCACAGTGATGGGGTCAGCCACGGTATGGGACCATCCCTTTGCCAGTATGGACCACCCGGCATGTCGCGCCCGGGGTCGCTCGGTACGGGTTGCCGTGGGTGTTGGGCTTCGTCACCTGTCAGCTGATCTACCCGGGTCAGGTCAGCTGGTGGGCATGGGCATGCTGATCCTGCTGGTGGGTGGCGTATCCCGGGTGATGGCGCGTCATACCAACTCGTGACGATTCCGCAATCGGGCGTCGTCGCGGTGTGACTTTGCCCTCGTGTGATCGACTTCGCCGCGTCCCGAGTGGTTCAAACCTACTAATTAGGGAACCATTACCCAATGGGGTTCACGCCGGCACACCAAGCATGGAGGTGGCGGCTGTGACCATGAACTTCATGCGCTTGTGGGGGGCACGAGCTTTTGGGCGCTCGCCCTTGAGCCGCGTCGCCGACTGCGTGGAAGCCTGGGCCGTCGCCATTGCGTTCGTCATGCTGGTTGCTGCGGTGTTTCCGGCGTCGGCCGTCGGCCAGTTGGGCTACGAGGCACGCTCGCAGGCGGTCGCCGCCGATGCGGCTTCTCGTCACCCCGTTGACGCAACGGCGCAGGGCGTGAGCAGGGCCGACTCATCCGGCTCGGAGTCGACGACAACGACCTTCATGGTGAACGTACGGTGGTCCGCCCAGAACATCACCCACGAGTCCGTGGCCAGCGTCGACGGACCGGTCAAGGCCGGTGATCGCGTGCAAATCTGGGTGACCGATCAAGGCAACGTCACCACACCCCCGCCGTCCGACACCGATGCCCGCATGATGAAGATCGGCACGGGAGCCGTGGCCTGGCTGATGCTGGCCGCTCTGATCTTCGGCGCAGTCGCGCTGCTGCGCAGCCGACTCAACCGAGTTCGCGATCGCCGATGGGACCGCGGCTGGCGCGATCTCGTCGAAAACGGCGGAGGATCCGCCACCTTCACTCCCTGAGCGCCCGCCCGCAGCGGGCTTCTCGGCGTATCCCCTCCTTCGATTGACGCGTTGCGTTGGGCCACCAAGCCATACTGCATACTGTCTGTGTCGTAAGTTGTTGGTTGACGACTGGCCAAGTGGCACCGTCACATTCAGCTCACATTCAGCAGGAAGGGTCACGTGAAGATGACCGCAGGCGATGCCACCGGCGACGCGCACCTCACCGTCGAGCCACCGGAGCAGTGGGCGACCGGATTACCCGCCGTACGGCATGCCCTGCAGTTCTCGCTGGAGCACACCTCGCTTCTGCGCACCGCGCTCAATCTGTTGACCATCAATCAGACCAACGGGGTCGACTGCCCGGGATGCGCATGGCCGGAGCCTGCGCAAGCGGCACCTCAACGAGTACTGCGAAAACGGCGCCAAGCACATCAACGACGAGGCGACCACCCGGAGAGTCACCCGGGAGTTCTTCCGCGAGTACCCCGTCTCGGTGCTCGCCACCAAATCCGACATGTGGCTCAACGATCAAGGCCGCCTCACCGAGCCGATGGTCAAGCGACCGGGCTCGGACCACTACGAACCGATCGACTGGGACGACGCCTTCGAGCTGCTGGCCACCGAACTGCGCGGCCTGGACTCACCGGACGAGTCGCTGTTCTACACCTCGGGGCGACTCAGCAACGAGGCTGCGTTCCTGCTGCAGCTGTTCGCGCGCAGCCTCGGCACCAACAACCTGCCCGACTGCAGCAACATGTGCCACGAGTCCAGCGGCTCCGGGCTGGCCGAGACACTCGGAATCGGCAAGGGCAGCGTCAGCCTCGAGGACCTCGAAGAAGCCGACCTCGTCTTCGCCGTCGGCATCAATCCGGGCACCAACATGCCGCGGATGCTGTCCTCGCTGGAGGAGACCAAGCGCAACGGTGGCCAGGTCATCGCCGTCAACCCGCTGCCCGAGGCCGGGCTGATCCGGTTCAAGAACCCCCAGAAGGCCAGGGGCATCATCGGCCGCGGCACCACGATCGCCGATCAGTTCCTGCACATCAAGCCCGGCGGGGACCTGGCGCTCTTTCAGGCCATCAACGCGCTGCTGCTGGCCGCGGAGGACGCCGATCCGGGCAACGTGCTGGACCACGAGTTCATCGACCGCGACACGACCGGCTTCGTCGAGTTCGCCGAGCACACCCGGCAGATCGATGTGGACGGATGTGCTTGCCGCGACCGGGCTTTCGCGCAAGGAGATCGAGGCAGGTCGTCGACCGCGTGCTCGCCAGCAAGAAGATCATCGTGTGCTGGGCGATGGGCGTCACGCAGCAGAAACATGGCGTGGCGACGGTCCGCGAGATCGTCAACTTCCTGATGTTGCGCGGAAATCTGGGCCGGCCGGGAGCGGGTGTCTGCCCGGTCCGCGGGCACAGCAACGTCCAGGGCGACCGGACGATGGGCATCTGGGAGCGGATGCCGCAGATCTTCCTGGACGCCCTGGGGCGCGAATTCGGCTTCACCCCGCCGAACCACCACGGACTGGACGCGGTGGACTCGATTCGGGCCATGCGCGACGGCCGGGCGAAGTTCTTCATGGGGTTCGCAGGCAACTTCGTGCGCGCGACCCCCGATAGCGAGCTGACCGAGCGGGCCATGCGCAATTGCAACTTGACCGCGCACGTGTCCACGAAGCTCAACCTCTCGCACGCGGTGTGCGGAGAGACCGCACTGATCCTGCCGACGCTGGGGCGCAGCGACCGCGATGAACAGGCGCACCGGCGAGCAGTTCGTCACGGTCGAGGACTCGATGAGCATCGTCCACCAATCGCACGGCCGCCTGCATCCCGCGTCCGAGCACCTGCTGAGCGAGGTGGCGATCGTCTGCCGGCTCGCGCGCCGCACCCTTGGCGCGACGCCGGCGATACCGTGGGAGGGCTTCGAAGCCGACTACGACCTGATCCGCGAACGGATCTCGCGCGTCGTCCCGGGTTTCGACGACTTCAATCGGCGGGTCCGCGAGCCCGGCGGATTCCGGCTGCCCAATCCGGTCAACGAGCACCGCTACCCCACCCCGTCGGGCAAGGCCGTCTTCACCAGGAACACGTTCGACCGGCTCCAGGTGCCCGACGGTCACCTCGTCCTGCAGACGATGCGCTCCCACGACCAGTGGAACACCGTGCCGTATGCCCTCAACGACCGGTATCGCGGCATCCACAACGGGCGGCGCGTCGTGCTGGTCAACCCGGCCGACATCGCGGCGCTGGGCCTCGCCGACCGCCAGATGGTCGACCTGGTCGGCGCCTGGGAGGACGGAATCGAGAGGCGCGCGAAGAACTTTCGTGTCGTCGCCTACCCGTCCGCGCGGGGTTCGGCCGCCTCCTACTATCCGGAGACCAACGTGCTCGTCCCATTGGACAGCGTCGCCGACATCAGCAACACGCCCACCTCGAAGGGTGTCTTCGTCCGGCTGGTGCCGGTCGATGACCAGGACTCATCGGCCCCCGCGGGATCGGTCGAGCTGCCCGCAATGCCGTGACGACGGGCGCCCGCGCGCTGGGGCGAGCGACGGGACGGGGAGGTTCTTCAGCCCCGCATCAACTCGGCGACGTGGGCGCTGACCGACTCCCTCAGCCCCTGCAGGTCGTACCCGCCTTCCAACACCGACACCAGGCGGCCACCGCAGTGCTGCTCGGCCGCCGTCAGCAACTCGCGCGTCACCCAGGCGAAGTCGTCGGCGGTCATGCGCAGCGAGCCGAGCGGATCTCGTTCGTGGGCGTCGAACCCGGCGGACACGATGATGAGCTCGGGCTCGAACGCCTTGAGCGCGGGCAGAATTCGCTGCTGAAAAGCTTCCCGCAATTCGACACCGCCGTCACCTGCCGCCAGCGGAGAGTTGAAGACGTTGCCCACTCCGGTCTCGCGGACTTCCCCGGTCCCCGGGAACCACGGCATCTGGTGCGTTGACGCGTACAGCACGGTCGGATCCGAGTAGAAGATCTCCTGGGTGCCGTTGCCGTGATGGACGTCGAAGTCGACGATCGCGACCCGGTCCAGCCCGTGTTTGAGCTGGGCGTGACGCGCGCCGATGCTGATGTTGTTGAACAGGCAGAATCCCATCGCCCGATCCGTTTCGGCGTGGTGCCCGGGAGGGCGGCACGCGACGAAGGCGTTCTGTACGGCGCCCGACAGGACCTGGTCGACCGCTTGGACCGTGCCGCCGACGCCGCGCAGCACCACCTCCCACGTGGACGGCTCCATCATCGTGTCGCCGCCGTCGAGATACACGAAGCCGTGTTCCGGGCGGGCTTCCTGCAGCGAGTCGACGTAGGCGTTCGAATGGACGTAACGCGTCGCGTCGAGTTCGGCGACCACGGCTTGGTCGCGCACCAGCGCGTCGAACTGGGGCTGGTCCAACGCGGCCTGCACCGTGCGGTAGCGGTCAGGCCGCTCCGGGTGGCCGGCGGGGGTCTGGTGGCGGGCGAAGATCGCGTGGTGGACGAGCAGAGTGGCCAAGGGTGCGCTCTTTCGTGGTACGTGCCGCGGACATGGCAATACTGTATGCAAGCACATGGCCTGCGGTCTGGCTAGTGCTTACCTGAGCGCGACGGGTGCCCAGTGCCATCGCTGCTGCGTGCGGCCTCGCCGAACGTCCCCTTGACCTTGTCGGGTGCGAGGACGACGTGGCCGCCGCCGCGCCTTCCAGGGGTCATGCTCACTCGTCTGATCCGACCACGGGTGCGATCCGCGCAATGGGCACTGACGCAAGAGCGGTCAGCGAAGGGGGCTCGCGGCGCGAGCCTCTTGACAACCCGAACTCTGCGCTGTTCACTAAATTGCATACTGCATACGATCTCGCAGTGTTGTCGCGCGGGACACCTCTGCAGGCGAAGTTCTACCGCTGTCGACCATGTGGGCGTGGCGGCCGCGACGAGTTCCGGATTGCTGATCCCCACGAGAAGGGCAAGCCATGGCGAACGCCACCTACACCGTCAACTGTTCGATCCTGCTGACCGACATCCCGCTACTGGACCGGCCACGAGCAGCCCGTGACGCAGGCTTCGGCGCAGTCGAGTTCTGGTGGCCCTTCGCCAGCCCGTCACCGGCCGATGCCGAAGTGAGCGCGTTCGTGCACGCCATCGAGGATGCCGGAGTACAACTTACCGGCCTCAACTTCGCTGCCGGTGACATGCCGGCCGGTGATCGCGGAATCTTGTCCAATCCCTCACTCACACAGGACTTCCGCGACAGCGTCGCAATTGCCATCGGCATTGCCGAGACTCTGGGCACCAAATCCTTCAACGCGCTGTACGGCAATCGCGATCCACGCTTCGCGCCGTCGGCCCAGGACCACGTCGCCGTCGATAACCTGGCGCATGCCGCCCTGGCGGCCGACCGGATCGGCGCGACGGTGCTTCTGGAGCCGGTCAGCGGCGCGCCCTACTATCCGCTCAAGACGGCCGCCGATGTCATCGCGGTCATCGACAGGGTGCGCACCCGGTTCGACGCCACCAACCTGCGGCTGCTCGCCGACCTGTATCACCTGGCCGTCAACGGCGACGACACCAGTGCCGCGATTCGCGACTATGGCAGCCGGATCGGGCACGTGCAACTCGCCGATGCCCCGGGGCGTGGCGAACCGGGCTCCGGGGAGCTGCCACTGGTACGTCAACTGCAGGAACTCTCCGACCAGGGTTACACCGGCTACCTCGGCCTGGAGTACAAGGCGACCCGCCCGGACCCCTTCGACTGGATTCCACGCGCAGCACGCGGTGCGGGCGGCGTGGACATCGAAACCCTTCGGCAGCAACAAGAAACGAGGATCTCATGAGCACGATCGGATTCATCGGACTGGGCATCATGGGCGGCCCGATGGCACGCCACCTGGTCGCGGCAGGGCACACCGTGGTCGGATTCGACCGATCCGAGGAACGGATGCAGGCGTTGGTCGAGGCGGGTGGCGGCGCGGCCGAATCCATCGAGCAGGCCGTCAAGAACGCCGACGTCGTGGCGATCATGGTCCCCGACTCCCCCGACGTGCAGGCCGTCCTGCTGCCCGACGACGGAGTCTTCGCGCACGCACAGCCCGACACTCTCATCATCGACTTCTCCTCGATCCGGCCCGACGTCACCGCGGAGTTGGCCAAGACCGCCGTCGAACGGGGGCTCCGCATCATCGATGCACCCGTGTCCGGCGGGGAGCCGGGCGCGGTGAATGCCACGTTGTCGATCATGGTGGGCGCCGTCGACGCCGACTTCGCGGCGGCGAAGCCGATTCTCGACGTCGTCGGCAAGACGATCGCCCACGTCGGCCCCAACGGGGCGGGACAGACCGTCAAGGCCGCCAACCAGTTGATCGTCGCAGGCAACATCGAACTGCTCGCCGAGGCGCTCACCTTCCTCCGCGCCTATGGCGTCGACATCGACGCCGCCGTGAAGGTGCTCGGCGGCGGGCTGGCCGGCTCGGCCGTGCTCGATCAGAAGGCGTCGAAGATGTTGGAGCGCAACTTCGATCCCGGATTCCGCATCGCGCTTCATCACAAGGACATGGGCATCGTCACGTCCGCAGCCCGCGAGGCCGGCGTCGTCATTCCGCTCGGTGCGGTCGTCGCCCAACTCATGGCATCCGCAATGGCCAATGGCCACGGGACGCTGGATCACTCCGGGCTGCTGCTCGGCGTCGAGCGGTTGTCGGGAACAGAACGCGAGCAGGCGAAATGACTCGGATGCGGACGGTCGACGCGGCGGTCAGAATCCTCGAGATCGAGGGCGCCACTCAGGCCTTCGGCCTTCCCGGGGCGGCGATCAACCCGTTCTACTCGGCGATGCGCGCACATGGCGGCATCAAGCACGTTCTGGCCAGACACGTCGAAGGCGCCAGCCACATGGCCGAGGGGTTCACCCGTGCGGCGGCGGGGAACATCGGCATCTGCATCGGCACGTCGGGCCCCGCAGGCACGGACATGATCACCGGGTTGTACTCCGCCTCAGCGGATTCCATCCCGATTCTGGCGATCACCGGCCAGGCACCCGTGAGCAGACTCCACAAGGAGGACTTCCAAGCCGTCGATATCAGCGCGATCG
This sequence comes from uncultured Actinomycetota bacterium, assembly GCA_963771335.1. Taxonomy (GTDB): domain Bacteria; phylum Actinomycetota; class Actinomycetes; order Mycobacteriales; family Mycobacteriaceae; genus Mycobacterium. The sequence goes on from CAVYTD010000018.1 coordinate 91,022, forward strand.
CCGCGCCGGTGACGAAGATGGCGATGACCGTCCTCGAGCCGGGGCAGGTTCCGGGCGCGTTCGCCAAGGCATTTCACCTGATGCGATCCGGTCGGCCGGGTCCGGTACTCATCGATCTGCCCATCGACGTCCAGCTGGCCGAGATCGACTTCGACCCCGACGCCTATCAGCCGCTGCCCGTGTACAAGCCGGTGGCGACCCGTGGGCAGGCGGACAAGGCGCTCGACATGATGATGTCCGCCGAGCTACCCCTCATCGTCGCCGGCGGCGGCATCATCAACGCCGACGCCTCGGAGCTGCTCGTCGAGCTGGCCGAGATCCTCAATGTGCCCGTGGTCCCGACGCTGATGGGCTGGGGGACCATCCCCGACGATCACCGCTTGGCCGCGGGCATGGCCGGTCTGCAGACTGCCCACCGGTACGGCAATGCCACCATGCTCGCCTCGGACTTCGTGTTGGGCATCGGCAACCGCTGGGCCAACCGGCACACCGGCGGGCTCGACACCTACCGCAGGGGAAAGCGTTTCGTTCACGTCGACATCGAGCCCACCCAGATCGGTCGCGTCTTCTCGCCCGACCTCGGGATCGTCTCGGACGCCAAGGCCGCCCTCGAACAGCTGGTGGCCTCCGCGAGGGAGCGACGTGCGACAGGCACCCTGCCGGATTGGAGCACCTGGGTCGAAGCGTGCCAGGAGCGCAAGCGCACGATGCACCGCAAAACACACTTCGACGACGTGCCGATCAAGCCGCAGCGCGTCTACGAGGAGATGAACCGCGCCTTCGGCCGGGATGCGCGCTACGTCACGGCGATCGGGCTGTCACAGATCGCAGGCGGACAGTTCCTTCAGGTGTTCAAGCCGCGGAACTGGATCAACTGCGGCCAGGCCGGGCCGTTGGGATGGACGGTGCCCGCCGCTCTCGGCGTCGCCGCCGCTGACCCCGGCGCGACCGTGGTCGGGCTGTCTGGTGATTACGACTTCCAGTTCCTCATCGAGGAACTCGCGGTCGGGGCGCAGTTCAACCTGCCCTACGTGCACGTGCTGGTGAACAACTCCTATTTGGGGTTGATCCGTCAGGCGCAACGCAACTTCGACATGGACTACTGCGTGTCGCTGGCCTTCGACAACATCAACTCGCAGGAGACCGACAGTGACGTCCCCAAGGGCTACGGTGTGGACCACCTGCGCGTCGCAGAAGGGCTCGGCTGCAAGGCCATTCAGGTTGTGGAGCCCAGTGACATCGGTCCCGCACTGGTGCGGGCGCAGCAACTCGCCAAGGAGCACAAGGTTCCGGTCGTCGTCGAGATCTTCCTGGAGAAGGTCACCAACATCGCGATGGGCACCGAAATCGACAACGTGATGGAGTTCAACGACCTCGCCGAATCGATGTCCGACGCCCCGACGGCCGCCGCGCTCCTGCTGGACTAGCTGCGACCTTGGATCCGAATTCCACAAGGAGGCAGAGAACCGGAACGCCCCATCTGGCCCCGGGCTCTACCGAGTAATTCGCGGCCCGTTTCACCAATGCGATACGTTTCGAGCATTGGTCCTGCACCACAGGGGGATTAGCACCCTGACGCGGTGACCGGGCGCGCACGCCACAGACACGCCGCGGACGTCGCCGGCCCCCAGCCATCAGCGCTTTCGCCGCGGGTTCCGCTCCGATCAGATGGCCCCGACACTCCTGAACAACTCGAGCTGCTCCTGGGAGTAGCCGAGTTCGGCGCAGATCGAATCGGTGTGCTCGCCGAGCATCGGCGAGCGGACGATGTCGACCGGAGAGTCTGAAAGCCGCAGCGGCGAGCCGACGGTCTTGAACGATCCCCGCTCGGGATGGTCCACGGTGACGATCGAGCCCAGGTCGGCGAGGGTGTCGTCCTCGATCAGTTCCTTGGTGCTCAGCACCGGACCGCATGGCACGTTGAGCGCGTTCAGCGTCGCCAGCGCCTCCCACTTGGTGTGCTTCTCAGACCAGTCCTCGATCAAGGCAAAGACCTTGTCCAGCTTGGGAAGTCGATCCTCGGGCCGGGCCCAGTCGGGATGGTCGGCCAGCTCGGGGCGTCCGATCAGCTCGGCAAGCGGCGCCCACACCTGGGGCTGCACGATGACGTAGATGTAGTCGTTGGGGCCACCACCGCTGGTCCGGACCGCCCACCCGGGCTGCCCACCGCCGGAAGCGTTGCCCGATCGAGGCACCTCCTCGGTGAAGTGTTCGTTCGGATATTCGGCCAGTGGGCCGTGCGCGAGCCGCTGCTGGTCGCGCAGCTTGACCCGGCACAAGTTGAGCACCGCGTCCTGCATCGCCACCTCCACGCGTTGGCCTCGGCCGGTGTTGGTGCGCTGGTAGAGCGCAGCCAGGATGCCCGTGACCAGATGGATGCCGGTACCCGAGTCGCCGATCTGGGCGCCGGTGGCGGTGGGCGGCCCGTGCTCGAAACCGGTGGTGGCCATGGAGCCACCCATGGCCTGTGCGATCACCTCGTAGGCCTTGAAGTTGAAGTACTTGCCAGGGCCGAAGCCCTTGATCGAGGCGTAGATCAGCCGCGGGTTGATCTCACGAAGCCGTTCCCACGGAAAGCCGAACCGGTCGACGACGCCGGGTCCGAAGTTCTCGGCCAGGATGTCCACCCGCGACACCAGGTCGGTGAAGATGCGCTTGCCCTCGTCGCTCTTCATGTTGACCGTGATGCTGCGTTTGTTGCAGTTGAGCATCGTGAAGTAGAGACTGTCGGCGCCGGGAACGTCGCGCAGCTGGCTGCGGGTGACGTCACCACCCCGGGGCGCCTCCAGCTTGATGACGTCGGCTCCGAGCCAGGCGAGCAGCTGCGTCGCCGACGGCCCAGACTGCACATGCGTCATGTCCAGGACGCGAACCCCGGACAGCGCCTTGGCTACACCGAAACCTTGTTCCGACGGACCACCGTTCGTTGGGTTCTCATTCATGGTCACAACCCCTTTCACACGCCGTCGGGCCGGCGCCGGCCGGGCCCGTCGCCTTCTTCCCTTATCGGGCTGGCTACGCGGTTATGCAATATTGCATACGATATGCGTTACACCATCAGTGTGGCCCACATAACAGCTCCCGTCTAGGTTTTGGAGCATTCTTCGTTCCAGCCAGTCGCCGTGAGACCGAGCCGGTCTCTCCCGCGGGCTCGGGACGATTACCCGCTACCAGCGGAAATCGACGAGTAAGCGTCATCGATAAGCAACGCTCAGCGGTCTTTTCACGATCTCCCGGTACGACGGCCACACCGCGCCGGCGCAACCGCTGGCAACGCCCGGCCACAGCCCGGCACACGAGGCATCAAATTTCTGGTTGCGCTGAAGATTGTATGTAGTATACCGTTCGTTGTGATCGCGATCACTATCCCATTGCTGAGTGATTGGTGTTACATATGACGATGTATGCAATATTCATCGAGCGGCGCGGATCGCTCCCAGCCATTGCGCCGGCTCGATGGAGAAGCCAGCCCGTTCCGTGGACCACCACGGCGCGGAGCGTAGCAATAGCGGCAGAATCGCCGCGGAACCAGGGGGTTCGGCCAGCATGAACGATACAGCTACGCCGGCATACCGAGAAGTAGCCGACGAGAACGGGAGGGTGTACCGGATCGGCGAGACCGACCGCGACATCCTGGGGCGTTCCAGGGTCTGGATGGTCTGGCTGCCGTGGATCTCCATGATGGCGATCAGCTCGTCTGAGTACGCGTTCACCTCGGCGGAGGACACGCTGGCCGACGCACACGGCTGGCACGGTTCGCACATCTTCTGGCTGCTGGGCGTCTGGGTGTTCTTTCAGGCCGCAGTCGCATTCCCCGCCGGTCGACTGCGGGAGAGCGGCAAGCTCTCGGCCCGCGCAGCGATGATGCTTGGCTCGTTCGGGTCGCTCATGGGTTACGTGTCGCTGGCCTACTCGCCCAACGTGTTCTGGGCCTATCTGGGGTTCGGCTTCTTCGGCGGTGCTGCCGCCGGCTTCGTCTACGCCACGTGCGTGAACATGGTCGGCAAGTGGTATCCCGAACGCAAGGGCGGCAAGACGGGGTTCGTGAACGGCGGCTTCGCCTACGGATCGGTTCCCTTCATCTTCATCTTCACCTCCTACTTGGACGTCAGCAATTACCGGGGGATCCTGTTCGCCACCGGCGTCCTACTGGCAGGTCTGGTGGCCGTCAGCGGCTTCTTCTTCAAGGATCCGCCGAAGAACTGGTGGCCTGCGCACGTCGATCCGCTCGGTGCCAGCACCGATCCGCGGATCGCCAGGGCACTGCGTAAGAACCCCCCGGCGAAGAAGCAGTACACACCGATGGAGGCGGTGAAGACCGGCATCCTGCCGCTGATGTGGTTCGTCCTGCTCTGCACCGCAGGCATCAACATCTTCGGCATCGCCATGCAGGTTCCGTTCGGCAAGGAGATGGGCTTCGCCGGCGGCATCGTGGCGTTGGCGATGAGCCTCAAGGCCATCATCAACGGCACCGGACGCGGCGTGATCGGCTGGATCTCCGACCGGTACGGGCGTCGGGAGACGCTCGTCATCGTCTGCGCCGTACTGGGCCTATCTCAGTACGCGGTGTTTCTGTCGGGTTCCATCGGCAGCATGCCGCTCTTCCTGTTGGCCTCGATGGTTTCCGGCTTCGGCGGGGGCGCCATCTTCCCGCTGTTCGCGGCGATGACCGCCGACTACTTCGGGGAGAACAACAATGCGACCAACTACGGCCTGGTGTACAGCTCTAAGGTCATCTCCGGCCTGGTGGGCGCCGGTCTCGGTTCTGTCGTGGTCGCCAACTGGGGGTACGGCACGGCGTTCGTGATCGCCGGCTCCGTCGGCATCGCCTGTGCCGTCATCACGCTGTTCCTTCGTCAGCCCAAGCTGCCGCAGGTCCCTGGATCGACGCCGGTCGATCCCTCGGACCCGGTGAAGCGGGGACACGCGGAGAAGGAGGCGTCACTGGCGCTCGACTAACGCCTCTGAGAGCCTTCGGGCAAGGAACAACCAACCCGGGTGCGGGTGGGGTCCCAACGGGGACTGCCTTCTGCACCCGGGTTGGTGGCTTCTGGTTTCGACACCCGGCAGAAACGGGAAAACTCCGATAGCGGGATCAGTTCATTGCATACGAAAACCTGTAAGCTGAGCACGCATCGAGGGCTAAAGGAGCCGCTGCCATGTCTCATCCCTATCCCCCCGGCAAACGCAAGAACGCTTCGCGGCCCAACATGATGGCCGACGCCACCGCGCCTCGGGTGTTGCGTCCCGCTCCCCTCCGCCAAGCCGTCTACGACGCGATCGTGGAACTGATCGTCCACGGCACCCTGCAACGGGGTCAGCACGTCGTGGAGGCCGAACTCGCCGAGTACCTCGGCGTCAGCCGTCAACCGGTGCGAGAAGCCTTGCAGCGCTTGCAGACCGATGGCTGGATCGAACTGCGTCCCGGGCAGGGCGCCTTTGTCCACGTCCCCTCCGAAGACGAGGTAGATCAGCTGCTGGGGGTTCGCACGGTACTGGAGACCCATTCCGCGGGACTCGCCGCAGAGCGCGCCACTCCCGAGGACGTCAACCGGCTGTGGGAGCTGCAGCAGGACGGGCTCAACGCCCTGGCCGCCAACGACTCGGAGGGTCTGGTCACCGCCAATGCCGCCCTGCATGCGGCCATCACGAAGCTGGCAGGCAACCAGGTGCTCGCCGAACACGTCGGTCTGGTCGAACGCAAGTGGCGTTGGTACTACCTACCGATCGCCCGACCGCGTGGCCAGGACGCCTGGAGCGAGCACGCAGAGCTCATCAAGGCGATCGCCGCCAAGGACGTCAAACGCGCGACCGACATCATGCACTGCCATACCGAACGGACGCGCCAGGTGCACCACGAAGAGCGGCTGGCCAAGGCCGAACGGGAATGACCGCGAATGGCTCGGTGTCAGACCGCGGGGCGCTGACCACCGCATAGGTCCAATTCCTCGTCGTGCTCCTCCTCCGCCGAGGCGATCCGCTCGGCCCCGGAATACACGTTCATCGAGGTGCCGCGTAGGAAGCCCACCAACGTCAGGCCCATCTCCCTGGCCAGATCCACGGCCAGCGACGACGGGGCCGAAACCGCGGTCAGCGCCGGAATGCCCGCCATCACCGCCTTCTGCACCAGCTCGAAGGACGCGCGGCCGCTGACCATGAGCGTCGTACCCGTCAATGGCAGGCGTCCCTCGCCGAGCGCCCAGCCGATCACCTTGTCGACCGCATTGTGGCGGCCGACGTCCTCCCGCACGGCCAAGAGTGCGCCGTCCGCGTCGAACAGGGCGGCCGCGTGCAAACCTCCCGTTCTGTCGAAGACCCGCTGCGCGGCCCTCAGCCGGTCGGGCAGGGTTGCGATCGTGGCCGCGCTCAGCCGCACGGGATCATTCGCGATCGTCCAGCGACTGACGGTGCGCACCGCGTCGAGGCTGGCCTTGCCGCACACCCCGCACGACGACGTGGTGAAGAAGTTGCGTTCGATCGACGGGTCGGGCACCGCGACGCCGTCCTCCAGGACCACGTCGAGCACGTTGTAGGTGTTGGCGCCCTCCGCCGTCGCACCGGCGCAGTAACGGATCGCGGCGACGTCGGAGGCGGTCGACACCACGCCTTCGCTGACGAGAAAGCCGCGAGCCAGGTCGAAGTCGTCGCCCGGCGTCCGCATCGTCACCGCCAGCGGGTGGCCGGCGACCCGGATCTCCAGCGGCTCTTCGGCGGCGACGCTGTCGGGTCGCTCCGTCCCCACTCCATCGATGAGGCGTAGCACCCGGTACCTGCTCGTGACGCGACCCATGTCGGCGATCTCCCGTCGTACGTCAGCTGTGGACACGTGACCCACGTCACGTTACAGTGACTGCATACTGTATGCAATTAGGAGTGGCCATGTCTCTTACCGATACTCCATTTCACCTCGAAGTCCGCGATCTTCGCGGTCGCTCGTACCGGGTCGGCGAGCGGCCACAGGACCTGATCGGCTGCTCCAGGGGGTGGATGCTCGCGTTCGCGTGGGTCGCGATGGCGGGCATCGGCGTCCTGCAGTACGGCTACGGGATCGCCCTGACCGCGCTTCACGTGACCAGTGGACAGAACCTCGTCGGCGCCCTGTGGGTGCTGGCGCTGTGGGTGGTGTTCCAGGCGGGCGCCGCGGCTCCCACCGCCGTGCTGAGCCATCGCTTCGCGCTGACCCCGGCGCGTTCCGTCCCGATCGGTGCCGCGCTGTGCGCCGCCGGTCCCTTGACCGTCGCGTATACCGACAATCTCGTGCTCGCAGTGCTCGGATACTCCGTTCTGTCCGGCACCGGTGCAGGCATCGTCTACGCCACCTGCACCGCCACCGTCGCGAAGTGGTACCCCGAGAAGCGCGCCGCCAGTGTCGGTCTCGTCACCGGGGCGATCGGTTGGGGTGCGGTGCCGTTCGTCGTGGCGTTCGCCGTCGCGCTCACCCCGGACAGCCGGCCCGGGATCTTCACCGCGGTCGGCGTCATCATCCTCGTCGTCGTCGCCCAGTGTGGCGCCCTCCTCCGGGACCCTCCCGCAGGCTGGTGGCCGTCGGATATCGACCCCAGGCAGTGGGCCATCGACAAGAAGCTGAACCGCGGCCTGCGCAACAACGTCACCGCGCTGCGGCAGTACTCCCCCTTCGAGGCGATTCGCACGCCGGCCTTCGTGGTGATGTACCTGATCCTCGTCATCGCCGCCGCAGCGTCGCTGCTCGCCGCGGTGTACATCCCGATCGTCGCCATCTCCCAAGGCTTTTCGTTGACCGTCGCGGCGCTGACGGTCGGCCTGCTGGCCATCGTCAACGGCGCAGGCCGCAGCGTGGCCGGTCTGCTGTCGGACCGTCTCGGGCGACGTCAGACCCTCACCGGGGCGCTCCTCATCGAGGGTTGCGCGCACCTGGGCCTGGTCTACTCGGCGTCGATCGCCGAGCCCGCGGCGTTCGTCGTCTTCGCCGCGCTCTGCGGTCTGGCAGGCGGCACGTTCTACCCTCTCGTCGCCAGCCTGGTCGCCGATTACTTCGGTGAGCCGAGCGCCGCGCGAAACTTCGGTCTGGTGTACAGCGCCAAGATGTTCGGCGGCCTGATCGGCGTGGGCCTGCCCGCCCTGCTGGTCGCCTCGCAGCACCTGATGATCCCGTTCCTCGTTGCCGGTCTGCTCAGCCTGTGCGCCGCGGTCATGAGCCGGATGCTGTATCGCCCAGGCCTGCCGATCGTGTGCTTACCGCGGTGATGAGCAGCGCGCCTTCCCCGTCCTCAGTCCCGACACTCGAAGGAGTCCCCGTGCCCACGACGACCACCGTCGAGACGTTGCAGCACCTGCTCGCCGATCTGATGCAGTGCGTGACCTCGCTGCACTCGACCTACGGGGACACCCCGGCGATGCTGCGCGTCGTCAACGACGCCGACGGGATCCGCAACGGCATCCACCGGTTGCAGATCGACGCCGAGGGTCTTCCGCCGGCCTCTGCGGCGGTCCCGGGTACCAAATCGGCGGAGATGACCCAGATATCCGACGCCGACTACGACCTGAGCTTCTGGCGCGACGTCGATCACGAGGGCATTGGTTCCCAGAGCCTGGCGTGCGCGCGACCCCCGCGAAAGCGTCGCTGATCGACAGCGGATCAGCGCAACAGCGCAGCGGCTGCCAACGCCACCGGTTCGAGATCGCCGGCCGCGGCGTCGACGAGGTCGAACAGTCGCCGCTTCATCCGCGGGTCCCAGAACTTCCGGACGTGCTCGGCGACCTCGGTTACCGCCTGTTCGGTGGGCAGGTAGCCGAAGTGAACGACGACCTTGTTGATCAGCCTGATCTCGGTGGCGTCGTGATCCGACACGTCAGTCCACCCGTCCGGCGGTCAGGATGCGTTCGACCGCAGGCTCGACCCGTTGGAGGGATGTCGGGTGGGCCAGTGCGACCTGGACGGCCGTCACCTTGTACTCCGGGCAGTTCGTCGCCCAATCGGAGTTCTCCGTCGTCACGACGTTCGCGCCCGTTACCGGATAGTGAAAGGTCGTGTACACCACGCCCGTTGGCATCCGGTCGGATACCTGCGCGCGCAGCGTCGTCTCGCCGACGCGGCTTGCCAACGTGACCTGTTCACCATCGGTGATACCCCGCACCTCTGCGTCGTGAGGATGGATTTCCAGCACGTCCTGCTGATGCCACGCGATGTTCGCCGTACGACGGGTCTGCGCACCGACGTTGTACTGGCTCAGGATTCGACCCGTGGTGAGGATCAGCGGGAAGCGGCGGGTACTGCGCTCGTCGGTCGGCACGAAGGGAGTCGGCACGAACCTGCCTCGGCCCCTGGTGAAAGACTCGACGTGCATGATCGGCGTGCCGTCGGGCGCGTTCGCGTCACACGGCCACTGGATGCTGCCCACCTCGTCCAGCTTCTCGAAGGAGACGCCGGCGAACGTCGGTGTGAGCACGGCGATCTCGGCCATGATCTGGCTCGGGTGGTCGTAGTGCATCGGGTAGCCCATCGCCGTGGCGATCTGGCAGACGATGTCCCACTCGTGTCGGCCGCTCTTCGGTTTCATGACCGCACGGACCCTGTTGATCCGCCGTTCGGCGTTGGTGAAGGTGCCGTCCTTCTCCAGGAACGAGGCGCCGGGCAGGAACACGTGGGCGTACTTGGCGGTCTCGTTGAGGAACAGGTCCTGCACCACCACGAGCTCCATCGATTCCAGGGCTGCCAGCACGTGCTTGACGTTCGGGTCCGATTGCGCGATGTCCTCCCCGTGGACGAACAGGCCTCGAAAGGTGCCCTCGATCGCGGCGTCGAACATGTTCGGGATGCGCAATCCCGGATCGGCCAACAGCTTCGTGCCCCATAGGTTTTCGAAGACCTGACGGACGGCATCGTCCGACACGTGCCGGTAGCCGGGCAGCTCATGCGGAAAGGATCCCATGTCGCAGGAGCCCTGCACGTTGTTCTGGCCGCGCAGCGGATTCACGCCGACACCGTCGCGGCCGATGTTGCCGCACGCCATCGCCAGATTCGCCATGCCCATGACCATCGTCGAGCCCTGGCTGTGTTCGGTCACACCGAGGCCGTAGTAGATCGCCCCATTCGGCGCCAGAGCATAGAGGCGGGCGGCGGCGCGCAGTTCCTCGGCCGGCACGCCGGTAATCTCCTGCACTGCCTCAGGGCTGTTCTCCTCACGCGAGATGAACTGGGCCCACTCGTCGTATCCTTCGCACCTGGCTCCGATGAACCCCGTGTCGGCGAGTCCCTCGGTCACCACCACGTGCGCCATCGCATTGACGACCGCCACGTTCGTTCCCGGCTTCAGCTGCAGGTGATGATCGGCCTCGATGTGCGGTGAGCGCACCAGGTCGATGCGACGTGGGTCGGCGACGATCAGCCGTGCCCCCTGGCGCAGTCGCTGCTTCATCCTCGACGCGAAGACCGGATGCCCGTCGGTCGGGTTGGCGCCGATCACCATGATGACGTCGGCCTGGGCCACCGACTGGAAGTCCTGGGTGCCAGCCGATTCGCCGAAGGTTTGCTTGAGCCCGTAGCCCGTCGGCGAATGGCACACCCGGGCGCAGGTGTCGACGTTGTTGTTGCCGAACGCGGCCCGGACCATCTTCTGCACGACGTAGACCTCTTCGTTGGTGCACCGCGACGAGGTGATTGCGCCGATCGCGCCGGCTCCGTGCCGGGCCGCGATGTCCAGCATGCGGCTGGCGACGGTGTCGATCGCCTCCTCCCACTCGACCTCACGCCACGGGTCGGTGATCTTCTCGCGGACCATCGGGCGCAGCATCCGGTCCGGGTGCGTGGCGTACCCAAAGGCAAACCGTCCCTTGACACATGAGTGTCCCTCGTTTGCGCCGCCATCCTTCTGGGGCACCATGCGGACCAACTCGTCGCCACGCAGCTCCGCCTTGAACGAGCAGCCGACGCCGCAGTAGGCGCACGTGGTCGTCACCGATCGCGTGGGGATCCCCAGCTGCACGACCGAGCGTTCCTGGAGGGTGGAGGTCGGGCACGCCTGTACGCAGGCGCCGCACGACACGCACTCCGAGTCCATGAACGATTCACCCGCGCCCGCCGACACCTTGGAGTCGAAGCCGCGGCCGGAGATGGTCAGCGCGAACGTGCCCTGGATCTCGTCACAGGCCCGCACACACCGGGAGCAGGCGATGCACTTGGACGGGTCGAAGTCGAAGTAGGGGTTGCTGTGGTCCGCGACGGCGTCCAGGTGATTCGCCCCGTCGTAGCCGTATCTGACCTGGCGCAGTCCGACGACGCCCGCCATGTCCTGCAGTTCGCAGTCACCGTTCGCGGGGCAGGTCAGACAGTCGAGTGGGTGGTCGGAGATGTAGAGCTCCATGACGCTCTCGCGGAGCTTGGCGACCTTGGGTGTCTGGGTACGCACGACCATGCCGTCGGCCACCGGCGTGGTGCAGGAAGCGGGAGTGCCACGGCGGCCCTCGATTTCGACCAGACAGAGTCGGCAGGAGCCGAACGCCTCGAGCCGGTCGGTGGCGCACAACTTGGGGACGTCGATGCCCGCCAGCGCCGCGGCCCGCATGACCGACGTGCCCTCGGGGACCGAGACGTTGAATCCGTCCACCTCCACCGAGATCGAGGCCGGCCCGTCCTTCGCCGGCGTGCCATAGTCGGGTTCCTTGAGCAGGCTCATCGCATGCCTTCCGTCCTCGCGCCCCGGGGCGCGGTCGTCGTCGCTGCGTTGGGTTCGCGTGCGACGAAGTCGTCGGGGAAGTGCGTCAGCGCGCTGCGGACGGGCATCGGGGTGAGCCCACCCATCGCGCACAGCGAGCCCTCGGTCATGACGTCGCAGAGGTCTTCGAGCAGGGCGAGATTCTCGTCGCGATGCTCACCGGCGGTGATCCGATCGATCACTTCCACACCTCGGACCGAGCCGACCCGGCATGGCGTGCACTTGCCACACGACTCCGCGGCGCAGAACTCCATGGCGAACCTGGCTTGCGCCGCCATGTCGACGGTGTCGTCGAACACCACGATGCCCCCGTGACCGACCATGGCCCCAGCCGCCGCGAATGCCTCGTAGTCCATCGGCAGGCCGAAGTCGGCTCTCGGCAGATACGCGCCGAGCGGGCCACCGACCTGGACCGCGCGCACCGGACGACCGGAATGTGTTCCGCCGCCATAGCCGTCGACGAGTTCGCCCAGCGTCACACCGAACGCCAACTCGACGATGCCGCCGCGCCGGATGTTCCCGCCGAGCTGGAACAGTTGGGTGCCACGCGAGCGTTCGACGCCAAGCTCCTGATACGCCCGCGCCCCGTCGGCGAGGATGCTCGGCACGCTGGCCAGCGTCAGCACGTTGTTGACCACCGTCGGCTTGCCGAACAGTCCATGGATCGCGGGAATCGGCGGCTTCGCGCGGACCATGCCGCGCTTGCCCTCCAGGCTCTCCAGCATCGAGGTTTCCTCGCCGCAGATGTAGGCGCCGCCGCCCACCCTGACGTGCAGGTCGAAGTGCGTGCCCGAGCCCAGCACGTCGTCTCCGAGCCAGCCTCGGCCACGGGCGATGTCGATGGCCGCGCGCATCGTCGCCACCGCATCGGGATACTCCGACCGGATGTAGACATATCCCTCGCCGGCGCCCACTGCATAGGCCGCGATCGTCATGCCCTCGATGAGCAGGAACGGGTCGCCCTCCATCACCATCCGGTCGGCGAACGTTCCGCTGTCGCCTTCATCGGCGTTGCAGCACACGAACTTCAGCTCGTCGACGCAGTCGAGCACGGTCTTCCACTTGATCCCTGCGGGAAAGCCTGCGCCACCGCGGCCGCGCAAGCCGGAGTCCGTGACTTCGGCGACCACGTCGGCCTGCGTCATCTGCAGGGCCCGCCGCAGTCCCGCGAGACCGCCGTGACGGAGGTAGTCCTCGGGTGACAACGGATCGGTGAGACCGACCCTGGCGAAGGTGACCCGCTTCTGCGTCGCCAGCCAAGGCAGATCGTCGACCACGCCGACGCACGAGGGATGGTCCGCGGCGTCGAACATCCCGGCGGCGACCAGTGCATCGACGTCTGCCGGAGCAACGGGGCCGTAACCCACCCGGCCGTTCGGCGTCACCACCTCGACCAACGGCTCCAGCCACAGCATGCCGCGAGAGCCGTTGCGGATCAGCTCAATTGGGTGATTCTCTCGAGCGGCTGCACGGACCAGGGCCGCTGCCACCTGATCCGCGCCGACCGACGTCGCCGCGGAATCGCGTGGCACGTAGACGGTGACCGGTGTGGGCGCGCTCATCGGGACACCGCCGAGTCGAGAATCGACGAGAGACGAGCCTCGTCCAGCCGGCCGTACAGCCGGCCGTTCACCTGCACCGCGGGGCCCAGCGCGCAGTTGCCGAGACAGAACACCTGCTCGGCGGTAAGCGACCCGTCCCGGCTGGTCTCCCCCAGTTCCACACCGTGTCGGTCCCGCAGGTGAGTGACGAGTCGCCCGGCACCGACCGACTGACACGCCTCCGCCCGGCACACCCGGACCGTCGTGCGCCCTGCCGGCTCCGAGCGGAAGTCGTGATAGAAGCTGACGACTCCGTGGACGTCGGCGCGGGACAGGTTGAGCTCCTCGGCCAGCACGGGAACGGCCTCCGCGGGAACATATCCCAACGCCTCCTGGACCGCGTGCAGGATGGGCAGCAGCTTCCCGCGGTGCGTGCGATGGCCGGCGGCGATCTCGCGGACCAGGACCGCCACGCTCGCCTCCCCCTTTGTCGTGGAATTCATGTGCTACCTCCAGGCAGACGGGCGAACGGATCAGCAATGGGTTGAGCACCGCCCCAGGATCGAACCGGTCACCGGGGCGGTGCTCGAGCATCGTTAGACGACGACCTTGTTCCTGTGCAACGACTCGATGGTGTCGGCGTCGTAGCCCAGTCCGGCGAGAACCTCGTCGGTGTGCTCACCGAGCAGCGGCGCACCCTTGATCTCGGGCTTGAAAGCCGAGAACTTGATCGGGCTGCCGACGGTCAGGAACGAACCGCGGCCCTTCTGGTCCACCTCGACGACACTGCCGGACTTGCGCAGCGACGGATCGACGGCGATCTCCTTCATGCTGAGCACCGGTGCGCAGGGCACCTCGAACGTGCGCAGGACGTCGACCGCCTCGTACTTGGTCTTGTCGGCCAGCCACTTCTCGATCTCGGAGAAGATGTCGAAGATCTTGTCCTGGCGCGCACGCGCGGTGTTGTACGCCGGATCCTCGGCCCACTCGGGCTTGCCGATGACCTCCGCCGTGCGGGCCCAGTTCTGCTCCTGAATGGTGAAGTAGATGTAGGCGTTCGGGTCGGTCTCCCAGCCCTTGCACTTGAGCACCCAGCCCGGCTGGCCGCCGCCGCCGGCGTTGCCGCCGCGCGGAACGGCGTCGCTGAACTCGCCGTTGGGGTACTGCGGGTACTCCTCCAGGTAGCCGATGGCCTCGAGCCGCTGCTGGTCGCGCAGCTTGACCCGGCACAGGTTGAGCACCGAGTCCTGCATCGACGCCGAAACCTTCTGTCCCTTACCGGTCTTGTCCCTGGCGATCAGCGCGGTCAGGATGCCGATCAGCAGGTGCATGCCGGTGTTGCTGTCACCGAGGGCGGCACCGCTGACCGTCGGCGGGCCGTCCCAGAAGCCGGTGGTCGACGCGGCACCGCCGGCGCACTGCGCGACGTTCTCGTAGACCTTCAGGTCATTCCACGTCGAATCGTCGTTGAAGCCCTTCACCGAGCCGAAGATCAGCTTCGGATTCCACTCCTGCAGCGTCTCCCACGACATCCCCATGCGGTCCATCGCACCGGGAGCGAAGTTCTCCACCAGCACGTCAGCCCCGCGGATCAGCTTCTCCATCACCTCAAGGCCTTCTGGCGCCTTCGTGTTGATCGCCAGCGAACGCTTGTTGCTGTTGAGCATCGTGAAGTACAGGGCATCCACATCGGGGATGTCGCGCAACTGGTTTCGCGTGACGTCACCCCCGCCCGGGCGCTCCACCTTGAGGACATCGGCTCCGAACCAGGCCAGCATCTGGGTGCAGGCCGGGCCTGCCTGGACGCCGGTGAAGTCGATCACCTTGATCCCGGCGAGCGGCAATTCAGTCATGAGACAGTTCCTTTCATTGTTGGTGCCTCGGTTGTGCGGTTGCGTCGTTCGTGAACAGCGGCCGCCCGCGCATCACTTGGCGGTGATGCCCTTGGGATTCAGGTGGGCGATGTTGCCGCTCTCGGTGCCGTCGGAGGGATCGATGACACAGTCGATGAGTGCGGGACGGCCAGACGCCAGTGCCTCGCGGAGTGCGGCCGCCACCTCCTCGGGCGTGGTGGCCTGATATCCCTTGCCGCCGAACGCCTTGATCATGTACTCGTGGCGGGCCCGCAGCGCCGTGGGTGCCGGATCGGTCGTCGGCGAGGTGTCGTCACCCCGGTAGACGCCGCTGTTGTTCAGGATCACGGTGACGATCGGCAGGTTGTAGCGGCAGATAGCCTCGAGCTCCATGCCGCTGAACCCGAAGGCACTGTCACCCTCGATCGCGACGACGGGATCGCCGCTCTCCACCGCGGCGGCGATGGCGTAACCCATGCCGATGCCCATCACTCCCCAGGTGCCGCTGTCCAGCCGGTGCCGAGGCACCTGCATGGGAATCGTGTTGCGCGCCAAGTCGAGTGCGTTGGCACCCTCGTTGACGAGGTACACCTGCGGGTTGTCGGCGAGGACGTCGCGGATGGCCTGCAGCGCGCCGAGGAACTTCATCGGCTGCGCGGTGAGCGCCGCTTCCAGGCGACCCGCCATCTTGGCGACGTTCTGCGCCGACTTGGCGGAGATCTCCTCACGCCACTGCGGGGCCACACTGATCTGACCGGGCTTGCTCCGCTCGACGAGGGTCTCCATCACCGAGCTGATGTCGCCGACCAGCGGGGCCGCGATGGGCTGGTTGCTGTCCATCTCCGTAGCCGAGATGTCGACCTGGATGAACTTCGCGTCCGGATTCCACTGCGGCGCATCACCGAAGCCGAGCAGCCAGTTCAGCCGTGCGCCGACGAGCATCACCACGTCGGCCCGCTTGAGCGCCAGTGAGCGGGCGGTGGCTGCGGACTGCGGGTGGTCGTCGGGCAGCAGACCCTTGGCCATCGACATCGGCACGTACGGCATGCCGGTGGTCTCGACGAACTCGCGGATAGTGGCGTCGGCCTGGGCGTAGGCGGCCCCCTTACCGAGCACGACCAGCGGTCGCTCGGCGCCGGCGAGCAGTTCGATGGCCGCGTCGATCGCCTCGATCTCGGGAAGTTGTTTGGGCGCCGGGTCCACGACGCGCCACAGGGTTTTCGAAGCCTCCTGCGCGTCGAGCACCTCACCGAGCACCGCGGCAGGAATGTCCAGGTAAACACCGCCGGGGCGGCCGGACGCCGCGGTGCGGATCGCCCGGGCCACGCCGCGTCCGATGTCCTCGGCGCGCGATACCCGGTATGCCGCCTTGGCGAACATGCGGGCGGCGGCCAGCTGATCCATCTCCTCGTAGTCGCCCCGCTGAAGGTCGACGAGGTGCCGCTCGCTGGAGCCCGAGATCTGGACCATCGGGAAACAGTTGGTGGTGGCGTTGGCCAGCGCGACGAGCCCGTTGAGGAATCCGGGGGCGGACACGGTCAGGCAGATGCCGGGCTTCTGGGTGAGGAATCCCGCGGCCGCGGCCGCGTGGCCCGCGTCGCTCTCGTGCCGGAAGCCGATGTAGCGCAGGCCCGACGCCTGGGCCAGCCGAGCGAGATCGGTGATGGGGATGCCGACGACGCCGTAGATGTTCTGTACGTCGTTGAGCTTGAGTGCATCGACGACCAGATGGATCCCGTCGGTGAGAGCACGTGGCTCGTCGGCACTCCCTGTCTCCGTGTCTCGCATGGGAGCGACGGTCATGGTGTGGACCTTCCTGCCTGATGTTGTGTTCCGTTACGCGTCAATACTTTTCACTGTTCGGAGCGGTCCGTCCAAGACCTACCCTCTACCAGTCGATAAACGCCGCTTATCAAGTCGTGCGGCATCGTCCCCGGTGGTACCTCCCGTTTCACGGAACGCTGAGGTCGGCGGCGAAATCCCTGCGTTCGAGGTCGAACGCCTCGTCCAGCTGCGCCCCGGCCGCCACGTTCACGAAGGCCCTGGCGGCCACCGAGGACGAGCCGGCATGGATGGCGATCGAGATCTGCGCGGTGGTCTCCGGCTCGACGAGGCGGACCGCCCTGGCGCCTCCCATCGCGGGGATCGCGCGCAACCAGTTGTGGGGAACCACGCTCGCCCAGGCGCCGGTGGCGACATGTGAGTAGAGCGACGCCACCGAATCGGTCTCCACCTGGGGGACGGCCGCGACGCCGTTGGCAGCGAACGCCTTGTCGATGAACTGCCGGAATCGCATGTGCGGCATCAGCAGAGCGAGTGGGAGCTGGGCGGCTTCGGTCCAGGTGATGGTGCGTGCGCCCGGCGCGAGTTGGTCGCCGGAGACCAACAGCACGTACCGCTCCCGGTACAACGGCACCACCTCCAGGCCCGCCCTGTCATCGGGTCCGAAGTGGGCGATGGCGGCGTCGAGCTCGAAATCGCGGAGTTGACGCAGCAATTCGGTCGACGACAACCGGGAGCAGATGGTCACCTTGGCCAGTGGGTGCAGCCGGCAGAAGGTGGCGACCGGCACCGCCGTCGTCGTGGACACGGTGGGCCCGGTGCCCAGGCGCAGCGTTCCGGAGATACCGGTGCGCATCGCTGCGGCCTCGGCCTTGAGGCCGTCGTGCTCGGCGAGCAGTCGCTTGGCCCAGACGACGAGCCGCTCGCCCTCGAGCGTCAGGCCTTCGAAGTTCTGCCCACGGTGGATCAGGGTGACGTCGAGTTCGCGCTCCAGCTTCGCTATCGCCGCGGACAGCGCCGGCTGGGATACGTAGCAGGCGTCTGCGGCCCTGGCGAAGTGGCGCTCTCTGGCCACCGCCACGAAGTACTCCAGCTGGCGCAACAGCACGGGCACTCCTCTCGGTGTCACGGGTCTCAGGTTGTATGCAGTATGCGTTATCCTGAGATCGAACGCAATGCTCTGACAGACCCGACGAAGGAGAAGGCAGCGTGGTCGATAGCAGCATCATCAGCCAGGAGTGGCTCGCGCAGGCAGTCGTCACTGAATCGGCGGAGGCCATCGTCGTCACCGACGCCGACGGCACCATCCGGCTATGGAACGACGGGGCGGCTCGCATCTTCGGTTACTCCGCCGCCGACGCTGTGGGCCAGAGCCTGGACTTGATCATCCCCGACAATCTTCGCGGCCGGCACTGGAAGGGCTACCGCCAGACGATGTCCACCGGCATCACCCGTTACGGCGACAGCCTGCTGAGCGTGCCTGCCAGCCACCAGGACGGACATCGGCTCTCGATCGAGTTCAGCGTGGCACTGCTGCGCGACGAGGCCGGCGTCATCGTGGGAATTTCGGCGATCATGCGTGAGGTCAGCGAGCGGCGCGAGGCCGAGAGAGTACTGCGAGCCAAGGTGTCCAAACTGGAGGAGGACGACAGGACGCTGCGCGCCAAGCTCATCGACCTCGAGGCGCGCGCCGTGCCACGGCCGACGATGTCCGCGCAGGGCTACCCTGAGCAGCCCTGCGCATCAACGTCGTTCGATTCTTAGGTCATTCGACTCGTAACACGCGCACCGAGTCGGTGTAGCCGGGCACACCGCTGCGACTGCCGGACACCACCACGACGACGTCGCCCGGATGGCAGGCGCCCATGCTCAGCAGCGCCCGCCTCACCTCGCCCGGCATGGACTCCGCCGCCGCGGCGGGGGCCAACACGGCGGACTCGACACCCCAGGAGAACGCCAGCCGTGCCCGGACCTCGTCGTCGTGCGTGAACGCCAGCAGTGGCAGCGGTGAGCGCTGCCGCGCTAGGCGTAGCGCCGTGTCACCGGTCCTGGTGAAGCAACACAGCGCCGCCGCGCCGAGCCGCCGACCGACCTCGCATGCCGCCGCAGCGATGGCGTCGCCGAAAGCCGCGTCACCGCAGTCCTCCGCAGCCCACTCGGGGACTTGGACCCGACCCGTCCCGGTCTCGGCGGCCTCCACGATGCGTCCCATCGTGGCGACGGTATGGGCGGGATGCGCCCCGACGCTCGTCTCGGCGGAGAGCATCACCGCATCCGCACCGTCGAAGACGGCGTTGGCCACGTCGGAGACCTCGGCCCGCGTGGGTCGCCGGTCCGAGATCATCGAGTCGAGCATCTGGGTTGCCACGATGACCGGTTTGGCCGCCTGGCGGCACAGCGCGATGGCGCGCCGCTGCACCAACGGAATCTGTTCCAGGGGTAACTCCACCCCGAGGTCACCCCGGGCCACCATGAGGCCATCGAAGGCCTCGACGATAGCGGGGAGATCCGAAACCGCCTCGGGCTTTTCGAGTTTGGCGATCACCGGCACCCGCCTGCCAACCTCATCCATGATGGCCCGGGCGAGTTTGACCTCCTCCGGTGCGCGCACGAAGGACATCGCAACCATGTCGGCCCCGAGTTCGAGCGCGAACTTCAGATCCTCGATGTCCTTCTCCGACAACGGCGGCACGCCGACGGCGACACCCGGCAGCGAGATGCCCTTGTGATCGCTGACCGGACCACCGTCGAGCACCTCGCAGCGGATGTCCGGGCCGCTGACCTCCAGCACCCGCAGGTCGATCTTGCCGTCGTCGACGAGCAGTCGGTCACCAGGGCGCACGTCGTCCGACAATCCCTCGTACGTCGTGGAGACCCGATCGTGATCGCCTGGACACGAGGCCGTCGTGATGACGATCCGCTCCCCGGTCGCCCACAGCACCGGCCCATCGGCGAAGCAGCCGAGCCGGATCTTGGGACCCTGGAGGTCGGCGAGGACGCCGACGACGCGGCCGCGTTCGGCGGCGATCTGACGGATCATTCCGTACAGCGCCGAATGCTCGGTCCTGGTGCTGTGGCTGAAGTTCAACCGGGCCACATCCATTCCGGCATCGATGAGTTCGGCCAGCACGGGTGCAGTGCTGGTGGCCGGGCCCAACGTGCAGACAATCTTCGCGCGGCGGTTAGCCATGTCCTTCTCCCTCATTGCAGAGCCGGCTGGACTGCCGGCTCGGTGGTGCGATCGACCACCGGCTCGACGGGCGCATGGGTGCGCGCGAGGAGGTCGGTGGCGGCATGGACGGTACGCAGCGTGGGGGCTGCGGCGCCGGTCAGGTCGGCCATCTCGACGACCGCGGTCACGATGGCGTCGAGTTCGAGCTGCTTGCCCGCCTCGAGGTCCTGCAGCATCGAGGTCTTGTGGTGCCCCACGTTCTCCGCGCCGCGGAGTCGCTTCTCGATGGCGATGTCCGGGGTGGCGCCGACCCTGGCGGCGATGTCGAGCGTCTCCTCCATCAGCTGCACGACGACCTGCCTGGTGTTCGGGTTCTGGCAGATCTCGACCATCGTCGCCCTGGTCAGCGCGCTCAGCGGGTTGAACGCAACGTTGCCCATGAGCTTGATCCAGATGTCGTTGCGCAGCTGCGCCTCGACAGGCGCCTTGAGTCCCCCGGCGATCATGGCCTCGCTCAACGCATTACAGCGGGCCGAGATCTCCCCGGACGGCTCGCCGATGGAGAACCGGGTGCCCTCGAGGTGCCGGATGACACCGGGCGCCTCAATGGTGGTCGCCGGGTACACCACGCATCCGATGGCCCGCTCGGGTGAGAGCACCGCGGTGGTGGCACCCCCGGGGTCGACGGCCTCGACGCGTCGTCCGCGGTAGGGGCCTTTCAAGTCGTGGAAGTACCACCACGGGATGCCGTTCTGCGCGGCCAGGACTGCGGTGTGCTCGCCGAGCAGCGGATTCACCAACGGGCCGCAGGTCGGGTAGCTGTGCGCCTTCAGTCCGAGGAAGACGTAGTCGACGGGACCGATCTCGGCCGGGTCGTCGGTGGCGTTGGGGTAGGCCACGAAGTCGCCTCGCTCGCTCAGTACGCGAACACCGTTCTGCCGCATGGCATGTAGATGGGCGTTGCGGGCGATGAGGTGCACGTCCGCACCTCCGCGTTGCAATGCGGCGCCCCAGTACGCACCGATCGCTCCGGCACCGACGACTGCAATCTTCACGGCGACTCCTTGATTGGATACTGTATGTATAGCCCGCCTGTGGGCTCGCGCCCTTCCGGCGTCGTAGCGCGGACGGCGGCTCTATGGTTGCATACAATATGCAATTACCCTAGCCTTTTATCGTCGCCGACAGATTGCACCGTCGGCCTGGAGCAACACGCTCGGCACAGCCAGGAGGAGGAGCATGACGTTGATCGGAATCCCGCGGGAATCCGCGGAGGGCGAGCGCCGGGTTGCGCTCGTCCCCAAGATCGTCGAGCGCCTCTGCGCGAACGGTCTCGGGGTCGTCGTCGAGAGCGGGGCCGGGCACGGTGCTCATATCCGCGACGAGGACTACGAAAGAGCGGGCGCGACGATCGGAGATCCTTGGCCCGCGGACGTCGTCGTCAAGGTCAACCCGCCGAACTCGGACGAAATCGACTCGCTGAAGCCAGGATCCGTCCTGATCGGCTTCCTCGCGCCTCGCGCGCAGCCAGAGCTCACCGAGCGGCTACGCCTCGCCGACGTTACCGCCTTCGCGGTGGAGGCGATTCCGCGCATCTCCCGGGCACAGGTGATGGATGCCCTGTCCTCGCAAGCGAACGTCGCCGGATACAAGTCGGTACTGCTGGCCGCCTCGGAGTCGACCCGATTCTTCCCGATGATGACGACCGCGGCCGGGACGGTGAAGCCCGCGACGCTGCTGGTGCTCGGCGTCGGCGTGGCAGGTCTGCAGGCACTGGCCACCGCCAAGCGCCTCGGCGCCAAGACCACCGGGTACGACGTGCGCCCCGAGGTGGCCGACCAGGTCCGCTCGGTCGGCGCGCAGTGGCTCGACCTCGGCAACAGTGCTGTTTCGGCAGCGGGCGGCGGAGGGTACGCCCGCGAGCTGACCGACGAGGAACGCGCCCAACAGCAGAAGGCCTTGGAGGACGCGATCACTCGCTTCGACGTCGTCATCACCACCGCCATGGTCCCGGGCGACCCGCGCCGCGGCTGGTCACTGCCGCCGCCGTGGAGGGCATGAAGGCAGGCAGCGTCGTGGTCGACCTGGCCGGGGAGACCGGGGGCAACTGCGAGCTCACTGAACCCGGCCAGACGGTCGTCAAACACGGCGTCACGATTGCTTCGCCGCTGAACCTGCCCGCCACGATGCCCGAGCACGCCAGCGAGCTGTACGCCAAGAACGTCACCGCACTGCTGGAGCTGCTGATCACCGACGGGACGCTCCTCCCCGACTTTGATGACGAAGTCGTTGCCGCTTCGTGCATCACCCGCGACAGAAGGACGGCTCCTGATGTACGACCAACTGTTGGCCAACATCGCGATCCTGGTCCTCGCCGGATTCGTCGGATTCGCCGTCATCTCCAAGGTGCCCAACACCTTGCACACCCCGTTGATGTCGGGCACCAACGCCATCCACGGCATCGTCGTGCTCGGCGCCCTGATCGTGCTCGGCAACCTGCCCGCCGATGCGAACTGGGGGGTGCGGATCATCGCGTTCGTCGCACTGATCTTCGGCACGCTCAACGTGATCGGCGGCTTCCTGGTCACCGACCGGATGCTGGGCATGTTCAAGGGCCGCAAGGCAACTCCCGCGAGCATTGAGGCGGCCAAGAGATGACCTATCTCGTCAACTCGCTCTACATCGTCGCGTTCGCACTCTTCATCGTCGGCCTGTCCGGGCTGACCGGACCCAAAACCGCGGTGCGCGGCAACTGGATCGCCGCGGCCGGCATGGGCCTCGCCGTGGTCGCGACGCTGATCACGGTGCGGGACACCGCCGCGATCAACTGGATCCTCATCGCCACCGGCCTCGCGATCGGTGTCGTGCTCGGCGTGCCGCCCGCCAAGAAGACCAAGATGACCGCGATGCCGCAGCTGGTCGCGCTGTTCAACGGGGTCGGCGGCGGCACCGTCGCGCTGATCGCCTGGGCCGAGTTCATCGAGACCGATGGGTTCGCCCATTTCGACGAAACCCCGTCCGTGGCCCTGGTGGTGGGTTCGCTGTTCGCGGCGGTCATCGGCTCGGTGTCGTTCTGGGGCTCGCTGGTGGCGTTCCTCAAGCTGCAGGAGTCCATCCCGAAGAACCTCGAGAAGGCACTGGTCAAGTCCGCCAAGTTCTTTCAGGCATCCAACGTGGTGCTGCTGCTCGGTGCGATCGCTGCCTCGGTCTACATCGGACTGCACGCCGGGGTCGGCAGCCCCGGCTGGCTGATCGTGGTGGTGCTGCTGCTCGCCGGGTTCATGGGCTTGTTCGTCGTGTTCCCGATCGGCGGCGCCGACATGCCCGTCGTCATCTCGCTGCTCAACGCGATGACCGGATTATCGGCTGCGGCAGCCGGTTTGGCGCTGAACAACACCGCCATGGTCGTGGCGGGCATGATCGTCGGCGCGTCCGGCTCGATCCTGACCAATCTGATGGCCGTGGCGATGAATCGCTCCATCCCGGCGATCGTGTTCGGCTCGTTCGGCGCCGGCTCGGCAGGTGCAGCAGCGGTCGGAGGTGAGCAGGGCACCGTGAAGGCGACGTCCGCCGCCGACGCCGCGATCCAGATGGCCTACGCCAACCAGGTGATCGTGGTGCCCGGCTACGGGCTGGCGGTTGCGCAGGCTCAGCACACCGTGAAGGAGATGGCCTCGCTGCTGGAGGCCAGGGGCGTCGAGGTCAAGTACGCCATCCATCCCGTCGCCGGGCGGATGCCGGGACACATGAACGTGCTGCTGGCCGAGGCCGATGTCGACTACGACGCGATGAAGGAAATGGACGACATCAACGGCGAATTCGGCCGGACCGACGTCACGATCGTCATCGGCGCCAACGACGTCACCAACCCCGCCGCCCGCAACGACCCGAGCTCACCCATTCACGGCATGCCGATCCTCAACGTCGACTCCTCCCGCTCGGTCATCGTGCTCAAGCGCTCGATGAGTTCGGGCTACGCCGGCATCGAGAACCCGCTGTTCTTCCTCGACCAGACCTCGATGCTGTTCGGCGACGCCAAGAAGTCCGTCAGCGCGGTCACCGAAGAACTCAAGGCGCTGTGAGCACGGCCACTCGCTGGATTCGGGGAGAGTCCCGAGCATCCAGCGCGCGGACACCGGACGCGACCGTCACTACCGGCCCCATCGCCGGCAGCGCGAAGTGCTACCGCAATCTCGTCGACGTGCCGGGTGGTCGGGTGCCGTTCCGGCGGGTGCACCTGTCCAATGGTGGACATTTGGACCTCTACGACGCCTCCGGCCCGTACACCGATGGCGATGCGGTGATCGACTTGTCAGCCGGATTGCCGCCGAGACCGTGCGTAGTCGGGGATCGCGGCACCCAGCTGCAGCGGGCACGCGACGGTATCGTCACCGCCGAGATGGCCTTCGTCGCCGCACGGGAGGGCGTGCGACCCAAGCTGGTGCGCGATGAGGTGGCCGCAGGACGTGCGGTCATCCCCGCGAACCACCGCCATCCCGAGAGCGAACCGATGGTCATCGGCAGAGCGTTCCGCGTGAAGGTCAACGCCAATATCGGTTGCTCGGTCGGCGTCGCGGTGGGTGGCGCGGTCGACGAAATGGTCTGGGCCATCCGCTGGGGCGCGGACACCGTGATGGACCTTGCCGCGGGCGGTGATCGCACGGGGACCAGGGAGCCGATCCTCCGCAACTCCCCTGTCCCCGTCGGCACGGTACCCCTGCATGAAACCTTGGAAAGGGTCGACGGGGATCCCGCGGCGCTGACTTGGGAGACCTACCGCGACACCGTCATCGAACAAGCCGAGCAGGGGGTCGACTACATGACCGTGCATGCCGGGCTACGGCTGGACCACGTACCGCTGACCGCGGACCGGGTTACCGGGATCGTCAGTCGCGGCGGCGCGATCATGGCGGCGTGGTGCCTCGAGCGTCGGACCGATTCCTTCCTCTACGCTCATTTCGACGAACTCTGCGAGATCCTCGCTCGCTACGACGTGACCCTCTCCTTGGGCGCAGGCCTGCAGCCGGGATCAATCGCCGACGCCAGCGATGCCGCACAGTTTGCCGAGCTTCGTACTCTCGGCGAACTGGCCAACACCGCGAGAAATCATGGTGTCCAGGTGATGGTCGAAGGTCCTGGGCATGTGCCGATGCACAAGATCACCGAGACCGTACGCCTGCAACAACAACTGTGTCGAAACGCGCCGTTCTCCACCTTCGGTCCGCTCACCACCGACATCGCACCGGCCCACGATCACGTCACCTCGGCAATCGGCGCCGCGATCACCGCCCGAGAAGGCGCTGCAATGCTGTGCTGCGTCACCCCGAAGGAATACCTCGGGGTTCCCGACCGCTCGGGCGCCAAGGACGCCGTCATCGCGCACAAGATCGCCGCCCACGCCGCCGATCTCGCCAAGGGACACCCTCACGCGCAGGAGCGTGACGACGCGCTCTCACGCGCGTGCCTCGAGTTCGCCTGGTGCGACCAGTTGGCGCTGTCACTGGACCCCGAGACCGCGCCTTTGGGTTACGAACAGACCGACTCAAATGGACCCGCCAAGCTCGCGCACTTCTATGCCCTGCGGATCAGTCGTGCCCTGCGCCAGGGCATCAGGACGAAGCAGCAGAATCGCGCCGAAGACGACACGCATCGTCAGCTTCCCTTTTCGTGAGAGTCTGGGCAACAGCGGGTTCCATTGGTTTCGAACACTTCAAGAACGACGGGAGTGCGCTGCACCGACCCGGGCGTTTACTGTATGTCTCACCCGGATCGCACCGCGGTTCGTCGTTGGACACCGTCCGCTGCCGCGGTGGTCAAGCTTCCGGATTTCATCGCTCGGGTTCTGCGAAGTGACGACGTGTCTCTGCTAGGAGCCGATGAGACCGTCCGTCACGCGATGGTCCAGGACCGACTTGCGGGCCTCTTTCTGCAGCAGGCGGCGTCCCAACGCGGTCACCGTCACCATTGCGACACCGTTCCGGCGCTCGCGAGCAACGTATCCCTGGTCGACTGCGTCCTCCCAGATTGTGAGCCGCGGACACGATGTCCGCCAAGTCTCCATCACCTCGGCGTACGGCCTGGGCCGGTTTGCCACCCACTCGACGAAGTCGAGCACCAACGCGTAATTTGTTTCCGCCATCAACTCCTCCAATGCTCTGGATTGCCAGCATAATCGGCGACGCGTTCCGAGAACGGCGAACGGTACACCTGTCGCACCGGCAGCCAGCCATCATCAAAACGTCAATGTGCCGAATAATGTTGCGGCACAGCGGCTTGACCGTTGGCTCGACCATTCGGCAGGACTACTGCACCCATGGGGAGGTTTGGCTATTCACACGTGACACCACTGCCAGCAGATCCACGACGTGTTCGTCGAGATAGCCCACCTGTCCCAGTCGACTGAGCCGGGCGAGTAACCCGTCGGGTAGCCGCGGGCCGGCCGCGCGGCACATGGATTTCAGGACTATTTCGATCGCCTCACGGTCCTCTCCGCTGCCCAGTCGCACGAAGGCTGCATTGAGCTCGGCAATGGTCATGGTGGCGCGGCCGTGTTCGACCAGGTCCCACGCCACCTCGCTCGACTCGGCGCTGCTCATAAATCAGTCTCGATCGTGCGCCACCAAAACTAGGTGGGTATTTCACTGGACGGAACGTCCGCGCAGCGACGCAGACCAAGCAGATTCCGGCACCCAGGGTCGCCCATACCTCACCAGGCTGGCGGCGACGCCTCCGGCAACGGGGCGGTTTTCGCCATGGAACCCCAGTTCGTGGGGTGGGAGCCGGCCAGGATGTGGGGCTCGGGCAGGCTGATCCGGCCGCGTTTCAGCGCACAGCACACCCGCCGTCGGCGCCACGGCCGACTCCCTCCCGCATGCCTCCCGCCGCAGACATCTCGGCGCGATAATCGCCGAGACCCGAGTGGCCGCGCCTCGGCAAGTTCGAACGTAGCGCGTACTCCAGGCGGCGCCTTCGGCTACCACGGTCCCTGCGCCAGGCGCGGGTGCGACAGCGGGCCCGTCAGATCACGATCGCCCGTCGCGATCGACTCGGCAGACGTCTCCTGGCGGCCGGGGTGATGGCGCCTGATTTCCCAGGCGTCGTTCGCTTCTTCGTGGGCAAGGTCGTGTGGGCCTGCGGACTCGACGACGTCGAGTCCTTTGGCGCGCAACACCTCCGCCAGCCAGTCCACCCCATTCGTCGCCATAAGAACCCCCCCGTGCCTGACATGCGAGATATCAAGGAGGCTAGGGCTGCCGGCGTTCGTGCACGCAAGTATTCGACTACTCGAATCCAGTTCCGCCGACCGGAACAACGTGCGTAGTTCGCCGACGTCGTCGACGACTATCGCGACCAGCCCGGCTTCCGGGGTTGTGAGTTCATCAATGCCGCCGCCGAGTTCTCCGATCCCGCGCACCCCGCACATCGCCTCGCGATCGATCACCGGCAGTGGGTCACCGATTTTCTCGCCGGCGTCCTCGCCGATATCGGGCACGATGATCCCCATGAAACCGCGCGGGCGATGATGATGGTGCGCACGGGCGCGTTAGTCGGGGCATCTCTCGAAGTCGGCGTCACCGACAGCAGCATTGGCGCTCTACTGTGGAACAGTCTGGCCCGCAACGGGCTGCGAGGCCTCACCGAGGGCGCGGACGGTCCAGTCGTGCCAACGTGACTTTGGAGCGAACCGCACAGATCTCGTCGAGCGGAAAGGTACCTCTCGCAGTGACGCAGTGTGGTATCGGCCACGAACTTTGCTGCGAATCGTCGCTTCAGGCCTGCGCAAGCACCCGACAGTGGCTACGCTGGCGAATCGAAGCGCGATCGCCAGTCCACCCAACAAGCGACCAGGGGGAACGTCTGACCAGAAGAATGCGGGCCGCCACGTCTCTGGTCGTGGCGACTGTCATGACGCTCGTAGCGCTGGGCTACGCGATCCCGCGGACATCCGCGCAGCCATGCCCGGACATCGGAGTGGCATTCGCGAGGGGTACCGCCGAGCCGCCGGGTGTCGGCAGTATCGGACAAGCCTTCGTGGACTCGCTGCGGGCGCAGGCCTTTCCGCGCACTGTCGGGGAGCACGGCGTGAACTATCCCGCCAGCAGCGACTTCGCCGGCGTGACATTCACGCTGAACGTCGTCGACGGCGTTCGCGATGTCCTCGACCATGTGCGCGGCGTGGTGTCGGTGTGTCCACAGACGCGGATGATCCTCGGCGGTTACTCACAAGGCGCTATGGTCACTGCGTTCGCCACGTCGGATGTCGTGCCCGCTGGGGCGCCGCCGGCATCCGCGCCCATACCGCTGCCGGTTGACGTTGCCGACCATGTGGCCGCGGTCGTGCTGTTCGGCAAGCCCAGCGGCCCATCACTAATCAAGTACGGCGCACCCGCCGTCGACGTCAGCCCGCTCTATGCCGCGAAACTTCTGGAGTTGTGCGCCCCCGGCGACGCTGTGTGTTCCGGCGACCTTGTCGCCTCATCAAATCTCGCACATGGCCAGTACGCCCTGAACGGGATGGTCGGCCAGGGGGCAGCCTTTGCCGTCAGCCGGGTGCCGATTCCTCCACCTGCGCTCCCCTAATGCGTCACCACCCCAATATGTTTCGCCACGGTGACGCGTCAAGCAGAGTGTGATGATTCGCGTATGCCCAGCTCGAGTTCGAGTCCGCCGACGGCACACCGACGCCGACGAGATCGCGATCATCGTCCTGTCCAGTCATAACTTTGCAGCAATCCGCACACTGGCCGCCGCCGTGCGGCATCGTTGACAGTATGGCGAGCCAGAAGATCCCGAGCCCTAAAGACATCAAAGCCGCAGCGCAGTCAGCAGCGGATACAGCGCAAGCGGTGGCGTCCGGCGTGATACGCATCCCGCCGGCCTCGCTTCAGCTCGTTGCCGAATTGCCTGATCTCATCGAGAACCTGGCGGCGGCCACCGAGCGACTCAACACCGCGATCGACCGGGCGGAGCGGTACCTCGCGCTGGCCGATCCGATGCTGCGGACCATGGATGCGATGCTGCCCCAACTGGAAGCGCTCGTCGCCACAGGTAACGACGTGTACAGAGCCGTGTCGTCCGTCCCCGGGGTTTCCACCCTCGGGCGATTCGCCACCCGTGGATCAGACACTCCGCCCAAGGACAAGCCGCCGAAAGGTCGGTCGACGCGGCGGAAGCCCTAGGTTCACCAGGGGCGAGCATTGTCACCGCGACGGTCGCGACGTCATGTCGACCAGTCCAGGATGGCTTCGCTCGTCGCGATGCGCGACTCCTCGGCCGCTCTCCGGCGCAGTTCAATCGTCTCCCCCAGCATCCGCGCGAGCTGCGGATTGCGTTGCACCACAGCGGCCATGGCGTCTCTGGGTATCGAAATCAGCGTGGTGTCCCGCAGCGCGACCGCACCGGTCAGTACGGGCTGCCGGGTCAGTGCTGTGGATCCGATGTAGTTGCCGACGTCGAGTTGCCCGACCGTCAGCTGCTCACCGTTGTCGGTCGTCACCGTGAGGGCCAGTTCCCCTTCGGTGATGAATCCGACGGCATCCGGGGTGGAACCGACCGCCTGCACCGTTTCACCTTCGCTGTAGATGAGCCGGCGGCTGGTGACCAGCATCGCGTCGACGGTCTCGCTATCCAATCCCAGCGCGTTGGCGATCCGGCGCGAATGTGTCGCCACGTCGTCGGTTTGGTGGTTGTCGAGCCCCCCGTCGGAGTCATCGAGGTGCAGCCCGGCGCGCCGTGCGGCATACCAGATGCGTTGCAGCAATAGATTTCTCGCCGCTCCTTCGTCAGCAGGAGACGCGACCGGCACCGACACCCGGTACTCGGCTGCACCGAGCGCGGTCACCCGGACGTCCATCCCCGCCAGTTTCTGGGGCAGAGCATCGGCGACGGAGCTCAGAGTCTGCACCACCGTCCCCGGCCGGTCGTCACCGCAGAAGGTCAACGTGGTGGTGCAGTAGAAGGCCGGGCCTGCGACGCGGCTGAGGTTCCTGAACGAGGACCCGGCAAGGACGGCGTTCGGCACGATCTGCAGACCGTTGCCGGTGTCGATATGGATGGATCGCCAGTTCACCTCGAGCACCCGGCCCTTGACCGATCCGGTGTCGAGCCAATCGCCGATGCGGAAGGGCTGCTCGAACAGCAGGAACAGGCCGGCGATGACAGGTCCGACGGCCGTCTGCACGGCGAGTCCGATGACGATCGAGGTGACCCCCACGGCGGCGAAGAGTCCACCGATATTGGTACCCCAGACCCAGGAGAACAGCAGGCCGAGCCCGATGACAATGACGATGAGCCGGCCGAGGTCGATGAAGATGCTGGGGAGGCGGCCCCGCCAACTGCCCGCTCGTGCCTGACCGAACAATGCTGCGTTGGCGCCTGACAACGCGAACAAGATGAGGAGAAACCCGAAGACGGTGGCGGTGATTCGCGGCCACGTCGCCTCGACGTCGGCGGAGTTGAGCTGGTCCACCAGGATGAGCAGGCCAAGTGCGGGCAGAACACCGTTGCGGAGCAGCAGAACCGGGCGCGCGTAGCTGCTGCCCCGGCGAAGGAGCCACTGATGAGCCTCGGTGAGGACGAGCAACGCCAGAGGCAGAGCGACGACGACGGCAACTGTGGGCCAGAACCACGGTTGCGCTGTCAGCGAGTTCACGTCGTCACTCGCCCGGGAAGCTGCAACGACCATACCGTTTCACTGCCGTTGGTTCCGGACACAGTTCCCGCTTCGGTGAAGGTGTGCAACGCTGCGAGGCTGTCATACACCCCGCCACTGACGAAGACACCGGGTCGGTTGCTGGCGGCATGGACCCGGTGCGCAAGGTCGACGGCATCGCCCCAGAGATCGTAGATTTTCGAGCGTTCGCCGATGAGTCCGCTGGAGACCGGGCCGCTGTCAATGCCCACCCGCAGCGCCAGCTGAGCCTCATGCTGATCGTTGAACAGGTCGATGATCCCCACGAGTTCGATGGCGAAGGCCACGGTTCGGCTGGCGTGGTCCACCCGCGGAACCACCAGACCGCAGGTGGCCAGGAATCCGTTGTGCAGGCTGCGTACCCGCTCGATTCCATGGTGCTCTGCGGCAGCGTCGAACGCTTCGATGAGGGTGTTGAGCAGACGAACGGACTCCTCCGACGACAGTGATTGCGCGAACTCTTTGAAGTTCAGCAGCTCGGCGTAAAGGACGGACACGTCGCGGTGGTCGCCGCTGATGGTCTTCTCGCCTTCCCGGAAACGCCGCGCGACAGGTTCGGGCATCAGCGACGCAAGCAGTTCGTCGTTCTCCCGGCGCTGTTCGTCGATCAGCTCTTGCTTGGTCCTCAGGCTGGCACTCAGGTCGTTGAATTCAGCTGCGAGATCTCCGAACTCGTCCTTTGTGGTGACTGGGACGGTCACCCCCAGCTCACCACTGGTGACGCGGCGCACTGCAGTTGCCAGCCGGGTCAGCGGTCGGGTCAGCAGACGGCTGATGATGAGCGCCAGGATGCAGACCACCAGCACGATGGCGGCGGTCGACAGGGCGATGTTGCGGGCGAAGGTGTTGACCGGGGCCAGCGCCTCGTTCTCATCGATCTTGGCCACCAGCACCCAGTCCAGTCCGGGAATTTCCAGCGGCATGTAGGCGACCAGCGACGTCGGGCCGAAGTAGTCCTTGTCGGTGGCCACACCCGACTCGCCTGACAGAGCACGGTTCACCGCGAGAGTATCGACAGGCTGAAGCAGGACGCTGCCGCCGACTTCGAGTTCGCGTTCCGCCACGTCTGTCGGCGTGCCGTTCGCGACGACGCCGGCGACATAATCGTCGGGATTCGTCACGAGTTCGCGCGATACGGAGCGCATCAACTTGTCAGGCCCGGCGAGATACGTCTCACCGGTTGCGCCCAAACCGTCTTCCTCCCAGCTGTCGTCGCCGGTCATCACGTTGTTGATGCCTTCAAGTCGTAGCTGCAGGGCCAACACACCGGCGATGTTGCCGTCGTTACCGATCGGCGACAGCACCCATGGTGTCGGCGTGTCATACGACGGCGGATAGCGTTCGAAATCGGTGATGAACGTCTGGTCGACCGACGTCGCCTGCAGCGATTGCCGGTACGCGTCGGCCAGCAGCGACGTTCTGTATGGACCGGTGAACAGGTTCGTCCCGAGATCGGCACCCTTGTAGGCGGTGTACACCACGTTGCCGTTGGTGTCGAGGATCATCGAGTCTTCGAAGCCGAATCGCGTTGTGAGATCAGCGAAGAAACCCTGATACCGGGAGTTTGCGACAGACCACGCACTGACATCGCCGGCCGCCTGCGTGGCCAGCGAAACGTCGAAGTCACCCTTTGCGGGCACCGTATAGGCGTTCTGCAGATAGATCGCCGCGTTCCCCGCCGGCTCGAAAAGTTTAGGATCAGCGGACTCGCCGGTCCGCTCACTGAGCTCGGGCGCGAAAACATCTCTGTAGTAGCGCGATACCGCTGACCGGGCTTCGGGTGCGGGTGGGGTGCGCTCGAGTTCCGCGAAAGCCGCACTGAAATCGCGGACCGCGTTCACTGTGGTGTTCCCGTGCGTCACGATCGATGCGGCATTGCTGACGGTCCCGAAGTAGTTGGTGATCTCACGGGCCCGTGATTCCCGAAGTTGGGTCATCCGTTTGAACTCGGCACTGCGCAGCGATTCAGTGCCCGAAACGTACCCGATAGATCCGGCGACCAGCACTGAGACGACGCTGACGAGCAGCAAGACGATCAACAATTTGGACTGGATGCCCAGCCCCTGCCGCGGACGCCGGGTCGATGGGGCTGACTGAGATGCCAACGGGGGCCTTCCCTGGTATGCGCAAAAAACGGCGGACCGGGACTGCATCCGCCGTTCGTACGCGTGAGGCGAACTATCCGGTATCGAGAGCGTCTTCGCGGACGGGGCGCTCGGCGAGTGCCTCTCGCCGTCCGAAGATCAATGGGTACAGCCCGCCGGCGATGGCCGCGCCGACCAGTGGGGCGAGCCAGAACACCCACAGTTGGGCGGGTGCACCGTCTGCGTTGAAGAAAGCGACGCCGGTGGACCGTGCCGGATTGACCGAGGTGTTCGAGATGGGAATGCTCACCAAGTGAATGAGCGTCAGGCACAGCCCGATGGCCAGCCCCGCGAAGCCCTTGGGTGCCCGGTCCTCCGTCGCCCCCAGAATGACCCACAGGAATACCGCGGTCAGCACGACCTCGGCAACAATGACCGACCACAGCGAAAAGCCACCGGGAGAATGAGCACCAAAGCCATTGGCGGCCATATTGCCGACGGGATCGAAATCGGGCCTGCCCTTCGCGATCACGAAAATGGTCAGGCCGCCCAGCAGTCCGCCGACCACCTGGGCGAGCCAGTACGGCACCACGGCCTTCCACTCCACACGCCCCGCGATGGCGGCTCCAAGGGTCACCGCAGGGTTGAAATGCCCGCCTGACACCGTGCCGAACGCATACACCGCGGTGAGCACCGTCAGGCCGAAGGCCAGGGCGACACCGAGGAAGCCGATACCCAGCGACACCGCGTCCGCGGACACGAAGGCGGCAGCGAATACCGCGCTTCCGCACCCACCGAGCACCAGCCAGAAAGTGCCGAAAAGTTCGGCTGCAATTCGATGCAGCATGGTAGGAACGGGCATCACGCCTCCTTGGATAGACAAGCCCGCAAACTGTGACACGAATTTCGGTCGGATTTCTTACTTTTACCGAGACTTACCGCAGGTGTGATGTCACCGAGACCACCGACGGGGTCCGCGCCAACCATGGTGTCGTGCGGCATCGCGGGACTCAAGGCGGCGAGAAGTTCAGCAAATCCATTCGCAACCGCAAATATCAATATGCCAGCGCTTTTGGTGGAGTCACAGTTATCGAGGCGACGCTCGTCGACCGCCGCTCAGCCGCCCACGTCTTCGACGAACAACCCACGGGCGCAATGACACCGTCGAGAATCGATCGCGATACCGTTTTAGGCGGGCCGCTACCGGAGCCAGACCCTGACCAGACATGAGGTGTGTGATGCATCCCTTCCGCAAGGCTGTCGAGGCCCGCGACGAGGCCGCCATCGAGGCACTGTTGGCGAACGATGTCGTGTTCACCAGCCCCGTCGTGTTCAAGCCCTACCCCGGCAAGCCCATCACTGCGGCGATCCTGCGTGGCGTGATGCGCGTCTTCGAGGACTTCCGCTACACCCGCGAGATCGCCGACAGCGAGGGCCGCGACCATGCCCTGGTCTTCGAGGCGACGGTGGCAGGCAAGAAGATCACCGGATGTGACTTCCTCCATCTCGACGACGACGGCCTGATCGACGACTTCATGGTCATGGTGCGGCCGCTGTCAGGCGCGACGGCACTGGCCGATGAGATGGGGAGGCAGTTCGATCGCATCCAGCGAGAAGCGATCGAAGCCAGCCATGGGCACGAAGCCCAGATATAGGCCGCATGCTTCCCTCCGACAACCACGTTCACACCCGGTGGTCCTGGGACACCGCCAGCACGTCGACGATGGAGCTCACGTGTGCGCAGGCCATCGAGCGGGGTATACCGGCTGTGGCATTCACCGAGCACGTCGACTTCACCGAGTGGACCGACAGCCACGACTCACACCCCCCGATGGAGGTCGCCGAGCGGCCCGGAGTTCGCCCGCTCGACATCGACGGATACTCGGCGGACATTCACCGATGCCGCGAGATGTTTCCCGAACTGCGCATCCTGTCGGGCATCGAAACCGGTGAGCCCCACTACTTTCCGGCCAGCGTCGCCGACGTCCTCAGTGCAGGCAGTTTCGATCGGGTCCTGGGCAGCCTGCATGCCATTCCACTGGCAGGCACGCTCCAATCCGCCGAAGCCGCGCTGTTCGGAAGGCTTGATCCGCACGACCTGATGGACCGCTACTTCACCGACATGGTGACACTCGTGGAGCGCTCGGCGGTGTTCAACGTCCTTGCCCACTGCGACTATCCGCGTCGTTACTGGCCGACCCGGCGCACGGGCGCCTACCGCGAGGCCGACTTCGAGGAGCACTACCGAACGGTGTTTCGGGCGCTGGCCGCCTCCGATCGTGCCCTCGAGATCAACACCCGCTCTCCCCTGGCATCGGTCGAGCTGGTCCGCTGGTGGTGGCAGGAGAACGGCACGGCGGTCTCCTTCGGCAGCGACGCCCACCAACCTCACCGCGTCGGTGACCGCTTCGAGCTCGCGGTCGACATCGTCGAGGCGGCGGGATTTCGGCCGGGCCGGGACCGCTTCGACTTCTGGCGACGCTGACCGGCTGCAGTCAGGACTCGATGAACTCCAGCAGATCGGCGTTGATGACGTCGGCGTGAGTGGTGGGCATCCCGTGGGGAAATCCCTTGTACGTCTTGAGGACTCCGTTGGGAAGCAACTCAGCCGACAGCGGCCCGGCGTCGGCGTACGGCACGACCTGGTCATCGTCGCCGTGCATGACGAGGACGGGCAGCTGGATTCTCTTGAGGTCCTCGGTGAAGTCGGTCTGGGAGAACGCCACCACCCCGTCGTAGTGGGCCTTGGCTCCGCCCATCATGCCCTGGCGCCACCAGTTGGCGATGACCGCTTCGTCGGGTTCCACGCCCTCTCGATTGAATCCGTAGAACGGACCCTCTGGAACGGCGCGATAGAACGCTGAACGGTTGGTCGCCACCTGGGCTTGGAAGTCGTCGAACACCGACTTGGGCAGTCCACCCGGGTTGGCGTCGGTCTGCACCATGAGCGGGGGTACCGCGGCGATCAACACCGCCTTGACCGCACGACCCTCGCCGTGGCGGGCCAGGTAGCGCACCACCTCGCCGCCTCCGGTCGAATGCCCGACGTGCACGGCATCGCGCAGGTCCAGGTGTCGGACCACGGTGGCGAGGTCGTCGGCGTAGTGGTCCATGTCATGGCCGTCGGCCACCTGGGTGGAACGGCCGTGACCGCGCCGGTCGTGAGCCACAACGCGATAACCACGGGTGACGAAGAACATCAGCTGGGCGTCCCAGTCATCGGCAGACAACGGCCATCCGTGGCTGAACACAATCGGTCGACCCGAGCCCCAGTCCTTGTAAAAGATCTCGACGTCATCATCGGTGGCGACTGTCGGCATATCGGCCTTTCCTTGCAGAGCCAACGGCAATCCGGCGGGATTGCTTATCGGGCTGGACATTACCCGCGACCCAGATGGACGGGAGGTCGAGGCGGTCAATCACCATTGGCATTCTCTATGACGCCGTCGATGCTCACCTATCGCGGGAAACAGTGTCCTTGTACGTTCGTGACATGGCTGCACAGGCACCGCTGACGATCATGTTCTGGCCGGAGTCTGCCTACGGACCGACCAATCAGTGCATCGGCCTGGCGTCGATTCTGCGCGAGCGGGGCCACACCGTCGTCTTCGCCGCAGAGAGGTCGTGGGCGGGAAAACTCGCCGCACTCGGTTTCGTCGAGGAACTCGTCGATCTCGCCGAGCCGGCCGACGGAGCCGACGACGAGGACCCAGGCAAATTCTGGACCGAGTTCATCGCCGAGACCGCGCCGGAGTTCCGCAAACCGACCATCGAACAGCTGTCGACGTTCATCCAGCCTACGTATCAGGCGCTCATCGACGGCGCGAAGTACAGCGAGCCGCGACTGCGCGAGATCGTCGCCCACCATCGCCCCGATGTCATCGTCGAGGACAACGTCGTGCTCTTCCCCGCCCTCGTCACCTCGGGCGCACCGTTCGTGCGCATCGTGTCGTGCAGCCCGCTGGAGCTGCCGGGCCCCGACATCCCACCGCCCTTCTCGGGGCTTCCCAGCGCCGACCGCAGCGACTGGGACGCCTACCGGGCGGAGTTCGACCGTACGCACAGATCGCTGTGGGCCGACTTCGACACCTGGGTGCGCGCCCAAGGGGCGGCGCCCCTGCGCGACCTCGAGTTCATGCCACGCCACAACGCCGCCAATCTCTACGTCTACCCCGCCGAAGCGGACTACCTCGACACCCGGCCTCTGGATGACAGCTGGACCAGGATGGATTCCAGCGTGCGCGAGACCGACGGGGACTACGTCGTCCCTGCCGATGTCGCGAATCGTCGCGACGACAGCGCCCTGATCTATCTGTCGCTGGGCTCGCTCGGCGGCGCCGATGTCGGTCTGATGCAGCGTCTGGTCGACGTGCTCGGCACCACCCGGCACCGCCTCATCGTCAGCAAGGGGCCGCAGGCGGATCGAATCACCTTGGCCGACAATATGGTCGGCGCACAGATGCTGCCCCAGACGAAGGTCATCCCGGAGGTCGATCTGGTGATCTCGCATGGCGGCAACAACACCGTGACCGAGACCCTGCACTTCGGTAAGCCGTTGATCATCTTGCCGCTGTTCTGGGATCAGTACGAAAACGCCCAGCGCATCGACGAACTCGGGTTCGGTGTGCGACTGGACACCTACCGATTCACCGACGCCGAGCTGACGGGAGCGGTGGACCGCCTGCTCGCCGACACCGCGCTTCGTGAGCGGTTGGCCGCGATCGGTGCCGCGGTGCGAGCCCGTGACGGCCTCCGGGTGGGGGCCGACGTCATCGAACGAGTCGGGACCCAACACCGGGCCTCGGTTGACTGACATCCTCGACGCGCTCGATCTCGCTCACGGCCGGCGGCTTGCGGTCGTGACCGAGAACGGTGCACTATCCGCGACACCGCAGGTGGGCGATGGCGACGGGGGCTGGCGACGCGCACGCACGGGTGAGGGTGCCGCGGAGGCCCTGCTCGACCACATTGCGGGCGTGTCCGTGTCGCGGCAGACGGGGCGATTCACCGTGCGGTCATGGACCGAACTCACGGCCACCGGTGAACAGCCGATGGGTGTGGATCAGACCAACGAATCGGTGATCGTCGGTGGTGCAGCGGTGGTGAAATGGGCGGCCCATCTCCAGCAGGGGCCGCACCCGGCGCCTGCGCGAGTCAGCACACTGCGCGACGGCGGGTTCACCGGGATGCCTGCGCCGTGGGGTCTGGTCACCTGGCAGCCGCCGGATGGTGCGGAAACGCTCGTCGCCTATGTCGATGAATATCTGCCCGGCGCGGTCGACGGTTGGACCTGGGCGGTCGAGTTGGTCACCTCCGCCGCCGTCGGCCGCGACGCCGCAGAGGTGATCGCGGCCGCTGCCGAGGTCGGCTCACTGGTTGCCGAACTGCATACCGCGCTGTCGCCGACGGTGTCCCTCGCCTCCGACCAGGACGCCGCGCGCTGGCGAGCCGATGCTCTTCAAGTACTCGAGACCGCCTGCGCCCTGGGCGATTCTGTGAGCAGCTCGCTCCTGCGAAGCCGCCGCGTTCAGGTGTCGTCCGAACTGGAGATCCTGGAGAGCCTCGCAGGCACCGCGGTGATCGACGGCCACGGCGACCTTCACGTCGGTCAGGTGCTGCGCTGCGGCGGCCGCTTCGTGGTGACCGACTTCGACGGAAACCCGGTGCTGCCCGCCGCGCAGCGCATCCTGCCGATCCCCGCTGTGCTCGACGTCGCCGGAATGGCACAGTCACTGGCGCATGTCGCCATCGTCGCGCGCAAGTACGCCCCGCTCGACGCTGGTGCGCTGGCCGGCGTGGACGAGTCGGCACGCGACAGCTTCCTCGGCGCGTACCGTCGGCGCCTCGCCGAACTCGGCCACGCTGGTCTGTATGACCCACGCCCGCTGCGGGCCTTCCGGATTCAGCAGGTGATGCGCGAGATGATCTATGCGGCTCGGCATCTGCCGCGCTGGATGTACGTGCCGGACGCCGCCCTGCCCGCGCTCCTCGATGGGTTCGAACCGTGAAACCCGACGGGTTTGTCGCTGACCTGCGCCGCAAACCGGAGATGCTGCAGCGGCTCGCGACCTCAATGGCCTCGGGGAACCCCTGGTCGGCCGTCGTACCGCCCGGCACCGAGCGGGTGGTCCTGATCGGCATGGGGTCCTCGGCGTACGCCGGCGCCGTGGCCGCAGCCCGGCTGCGCGCGCACGGCGTCGTCGCGACGGCGGAATTGGCCTCGTCGCGACTGATGCCCGCGTGGGGCTCTGGAACGCTGGTCGTGGCGACGTCAGCCGGCGGAGGGTCGGTCGAGACACTCGACGCGCTGACCCGGCTGCCGGAGGCGGTGACCACCGTCGCGCTCACCAACACCGCGGGATCGCCCATCACGTCACGCTGCGAGGCCGTCGTCCCGCTCGACGCCGACGCTGAGGTGGGCGGGGTTGCGTGCCGCAGCTACCAGCACACGCTTGCCTTGCTGATGGCGCTCGAATGCCACCTCACCGGGACCGATACCAAGGCACTGGCGGCGGTGCTCGAGGTGGCCGCGACCGCGAGCGCTCACCTGATCGACTCCGAACCCGATTGGTGTACAACCGTTTCCGAGCTACTACTGGGCCCCGACGGTAGCCACCTGGCGGCGCCTGCGCATCGGTTGTGCTCTGCGCAGCAGGGCGCGCTGATGCTGCGGGAAGGTCCGCGGCGGATGGCCGTCGGGTGTGAGACGGGCGACTGGAGCCACGTCGACGTCTACCTCACGAAGACGACGGACTACCGGCTGTTGGTTTTCTCCGGTTCGATATGGGAACCGCAACTGGCCGAGTGGACCACAGCACGCGGCAGCACCGTGGTCGGCGTGGGTGGCGACGTGCCGGGAGCCCGGTACACCGTGCGCTATCCAGGAGACTCCGAGGACGACGTCGCGCTGCTCACCGAGACGTTGGTGCCCGAACTCGTTGCGGCGCGGGCATGGCAACGCTCCGCCCCGTGATCCGTGGCGCCGTCAGGTACGGACGGGCGTCACTCCTGGTTCTCGTGACCCCTAGTGCTGTGGTGGGTCGGGGTCGCCTCGGAGGATTTCGTCGGGATGGTGAGCGTGGTTGATGCGTGGTGGTGTGGTGCCGTCGGTCCAGGCCAGCCGCCCGGTGTCGGTCACCTCGGCCGTCCAGTGGCCGTCGGTGAGCAGTTTGTGGTCCGGCCCGCAGGCGAAGAACAACGCATCAGCGTCGGTGCGGCCGGCCGGATACCAGTCCGGGCTGTGGTGCACCTCGCTGTAATACCCGGGGGTCAGGCAGGTCGGGCGCGTGCAGCCGCCGTCCCGCGAGTAGCAGATGATCCGCTGATCGGCGGTCGCGATGCGCTTCTGCCGGCCCAGATATATCGGACGCCCGGTGTGCTCGTCGAACACCACCAGATAGTGGATGGCGTCGGCGGCCATCCGGATCAGATCGCGCATCGGCACCGCGGTGCTCCCGCCGGTGCGCGCCGGCGGCGGCATCGACACCGTGGGGTCATTGACCGCATGCGCGGCCTGATTCAACTCGGCCAGCGTGGTTCGCGCGATCACCGTCACCGGATGCCCGCGATGAGACCCCATCTGCCCCGAGGCGATCCCCAGTTTCAACCCGAGCTTGAGCCCGTCGTGGCAGCGCTGCGCCATGGAGCGCTCGTCGGGGAGTTCTTCGACGGTGCCGTCGGGCAGATGACGACCCGGCCGCACCGCCGCCGTCACCGCTTCCAAATAGCAGCGGGCTTCAGGATCCAGCCAGCCGTAGAGCCGCGACATCCCATCCGGTCCCTGCGCACCCAACGTCAACCCGCGCCGCCGCGCGCGGTCGGCCTCGTCGAAGTGGCCGTCGGGGTTGAACACCGCGTCGATGCCCTTGCCCAGTTCGGTGACGAAGTCGGCGTCGTTCTTGGCGGCCTCGCCCACCAACGTCGCCTCTACCTCCGCCCGGTCGGTGTCCGAGATGCACGACGGCAGCTTGTCCAGGGTCTGGGTGATCGCCTTCAGGTGGTCCTCACCGAGCACCCCGGATTTCACCGACTCAGCCACGACCGGCAGCCGCGGTGGCAGCGCCGGTCCGGTCAGCTGCCGGCGCGGCCGGATCTTGGCGGCGAATTTGACGCGCCGTTTGACCTCCCGCGGTGGGATCCGCAACCGCGCGCACAGCCGCTGCACCACATCGGGGACCATCGCGGCCTCATCCGGCGGATCAGCGATCTGCCCGAACACCCGGTACATCAACCCGCGGTTGACCCGCTCCTGGGCCTCCAACCGCTGCGCCAGCTCCACCCGGAACGCCGTGCCGACCTCATCACAGGACAGCTCCCGCATCTCCCGATAGGCCACGTCGACCTGCAACAGCAACGCGCACAACCGCTCCCGCGCTGCCTCACCAGTGACGAATCGACCCATGAACCCACGCTATCGAACACCTGTGCGAAGGACCCGGCCGCCGAAAGAATCTGTGGATGAAAACGGCATTGGGGATAACTGCCCTGCGGCGCCGGACTCGGCCCTGACCTGGCGTGGCGCATTGTCGTCGAACATCACCACGGCACGGAGTTGACATTGAATGACCGCGGCGCACCCATCACGTTGGCGAACGGCCTGCAGTAGCGACCCGAAGGGCCTCGGCGGCCTCGGTCTGGTACGCATGCTCGGCCCAGCCCTGCGGTGTGGACCCGAATCGAGAGTCAGTGATCGAGGGGTCTGCGCCGGCGTCCAGTAAGCGCTCGATCAGTCGGAGGTCGCCGCCCCAGGCTGCGTGGTGCAGCGCGGTGGCGCCGTGCTCGTCGCGCACGTTCGGCTCATCGGGAATCGCAGGCATGACCAGGTCAGCGCCGGACACGTCCACTCCGTGGCGGGCCAACAGGTCGAGCCGTTGGGCGAACCCGTGCTCGGCGGCCCACGCGATCTGGCTGTGCCACATCTGTTCCCGGGTGGGAATCGCCTCACCCAGACGGTGCTCCCACGGGCTCGGCCCGGCATCGCCCAGGCCATAGTCGAACAGCAACTCGAGGTGCGAGTCGTCGGGCCGGAACATTCGGTTGTACAGGGTCTGCTGGTCGACCGGGTGGGCACCCCACTCGAGCAGCAGCGTGGCCAGGTCGGGCGCGAACGGATGCCGGGGCTGTCGGCGTGGCCCCTGCTCCCCTTCTCCGAAAACACCGGTCAGCACCGTGAACGGCGTCGACATTCCGCGCCACAGGTAGCCGGCGTTGGGATCGGCACCCGCCTGAAGCAAAATGGTTGCAGCAGTGACGACTTGGCTCTGGGTGCGACCGATGTCGACACGTGAGTAGCACAGGTACATCAAGGGCACCCAGCCGAATGGACCCCCCGCGGTCATCGACAGATCACGCCGCTCGGAGAGCAGACTGCTGAGGGCCAGCGGATCAGCGGCGGCCGCGGCCGCCCACACGTGCCGATCGGCCAGCGCGGGTTCGGCAGCGATCATCGCGGCAGCGGCGGCTCGCCGCGGCGGAGCGTCGGTGTCGGTGTAGCGCAGCACTGCCAGCGCGCAGAACCGGTCGGCCTCCGACAGCGTGTCCTCGTCGATCCGGCTCGGGTCGACGCCGAGGTCGGCGGCGATGTCGAGGTAGTGGACGAGTGCGGGCCAGCCGGAGAAACCGTAGCCGCGCGCCACCGTCACCTGTGCGTCGTGCAGCGCGAACCCGTCGGGCGCGTGCGCCAGCGCGATGTCGGGTTTGGGGTGGTGCCGACGCACCAACTCCACCCCGTGCGGGTCGGCGCTGGACACCCGCCGTTGGAGCGAACGAGCTTGCTCGCGAAGGTGATTCACCGACGGATTGTCCGGCAGCGTGCTGGCCATCACGGCCTCCTCTCGTCAACCCGGCATGCGCGAGGTCGGGCCAAGAAGAGGTCGGCGACAATCAACGATCCTGAGGAGGGAGGCGGAGCCTCTTCGAGCGGACGTCAGGCGGTCCTACGCGCCTGCGGCGAGTATACGCGGGGATCCAGTCG
Organism: uncultured Actinomycetota bacterium; assembly: GCA_963771335.1. Classification (GTDB taxonomy): domain Bacteria; phylum Actinomycetota; class Actinomycetes; order Mycobacteriales; family Mycobacteriaceae; genus Mycobacterium. Next base: position 133,810 of record CAVYTD010000018.1, read on the forward strand.
GCAGACACTTCGGACGGCGCATCACCGTGAGCGGACGCGTTAGGTTAACCTAACTCGGGTGGCCTTCTCGTACGCCCGCGTCATCGACACGACCGCACTGAGCAGTCGCCTGCAGCGGATCGTTCTGCAGGTCGACGACGCCGATGCACTCGGCGTCCGACGTGCCGCTGACTCCGCGGTCGGCGTCTACTTCCCCAGCGTCGACGCCAAGGACGAAGGGCGCAACTACTCCGTCCGGCTTCACGACGGCGACCGCATCACCCTCGACTTCGTTCTGCACGACCACGGGCCCGGAACGACGTGGGCGTCGACGACCAGTCCGGGCGACCGCGTCGGACTCGACCACGCACGGTCGTGGTACCAGCCGGGGCCGACCACCCAGTGGCAGCTGCTGATCAGCGACCTGTCCGGGCTGCCCGCTACGGCGCGCATCGTCGAGGAGTTGCCGCCCGACGCCTCGGCCATTCTGATCGTCGAGGTCGCTGCCACCGAGGACCTCGACTACCTGCCTGCCCACCAAGGCATCACCATCATTCCCAGTATCGGTACCGGAAATGGTTATGGCCCAAGCACACTCGCTCGGATGGTTTGCGACCTCTCGGTGCCAGACGACCGCGGATACTGCTGGTTCGCGGGAGAGGCCGCCGAATCCCGGGCGGTGCGCAAGTACCTGCGCGGCCTAGGGTGGAGAAACGACCAGTACGACATCACCGGCTACTGGCGCGTCGACTCCGAAACGTGGGACGCCAGGTTCTCCGAGGTCCAGGACGACGTCCTCGCCGTCTACGAACGAGCACTTACCGCAGGCAAGGGCGACAAGGTGGCGTTCGAGGAGTTCGACGAGGCGTGCGAACAGGTCGGCCTGTAGCTGCAATGATCACTCAGGCTCCAGCGCCGCTGACCGCTGGCGGCAACGTCATTCGCACCCAGGTGCTGAGCCTGATCGCCGTGACACTGCTCGCCTAGCCCAAGCTAATTTCCAGGTTGGCAGGGAGGCTTCGGAGTGGACCGCTCGACTGCTGCCGCCAAGCCACAACTCTCGGGTTCAGCGACCGGTTACTCGTAGGTGCTGCCGGAACGGAAGTCCCGCGTCGAGAAGTCGATCTGGGCAGCGGGATTCGCGATCGCGGTGGTCATTCCGGCACCGAACGCGCCGAGGCCGTCGAACAGTGTCGCCGTTCCGACCGCGATGCCATCGGCGGCCTGGTGCGAGTCGGCCTGGATGCCGATCCACTCATCGACCGGCAGGCGAGACAGCGCGACCGTCACGTCGCCGTTGATGTAGCCCACACCGGCGCTGCCCAGGTTCGTCACCAGGCTGGTCGCCTCCGCCACCGTCGCCGCCCGGACGAACGGCGAGTTCGCCTCGCCTGCAACGACTCTGATGCCGTCATTGTAGAAGCGCTTTCGCGAGTCGTTCTGATGCTCGGCCGGCGAGCGCGTCCATCCGGAAGCGTCGCTGCCCACATACGGCAGGATGGTGCCGTCCGCTTCCGGCGGACCGGGAAAGCCCACATTCGAGGTCCACAGCCGGCCCGCAGGCGCAGCTGACGGCCGGTACTGCACGAGCGTCGCCCGCGCCGTCACGCGCCCGCTCTGCACGACATCACATTCGGCGCTGTGGACCCGGTGGCCGTCACGCACCACCCGGATGTCCAGCGTCGTGAGCACGTTGCGCGCCGCGCGGAACAGATCCACCGTCAGCCTAGCCGGACGGAAGTCGGTTGATCCGCAGTACTTCTCGAGTCCACGGGCCACCAGCCCGACGATCGCCGGTCCGTTGAGGTGATCGTCCCCCCAATGGCTCTGCGCAAACCTGGTCGGCATGAAGCCGCCATCGGTCACCGTGAAATGTGCCGGCAACTCGGTCTTCTCAGGCGACTCGGTCTTCTCACGCGACTCCGTCAACTCAGGTGTTCCTGCCGCCATTGACCCCCAGGATCTGTCCGGTGATGTAGCCGGCCTCCTCGGAAATCAGGAACGCGCACGCCGCGGCGATGTCCTGGGGCCGCCCGATCCGTCGTACGGGGGTGGCCTCGATGGTTGCCTGCACGTCTCCCAGTACACCCCGTGATTCCGCACTGCGCAGCATCGGGGTGTCGATGAAGCCGGGCGGGACGGCGTTGACCGTGATCCCGGCCGGCCCGAACTCCAGCGCGAGTGACTTCGTCAGCCCGTTGACCGCGGATTTGGCCGCCACGTAATGCGCCATGTACGGCGTGCCCGAGTGGGCACTCGACGACGAGATGTTGACGATGCGGCCCCACCCTGCCTCGATCATGTCGGGCAGCACCGCCTGGACGCAGTGGAAGACACCGTTGAGGTTGACGTCGACCACCCGCTGCCATTCGGCGAAGGTGATGTCGGTGAATCGCTTGAACCCGTCCAGCCCTGCCGCGTTCACCAGGATCGACACCGGGCCCAGCTGAGCCCGGATCGCGGTCAGAGCGGCATCCACCTGAGCGCGATCCGTCACGTCGGCCATGTGGGCGAACTCCTCCGCCGACGGATTGCGATCGATCGTCGCCACGTGAAAGCCGTCCGCCCGCAGTCGTTCAGCCACTGCGCGACCGATTCCCGAGCCGCCTCCCGTCACTACTGCAGTCTTCATCTCAGTTGCCTTTCCCGGCGCCGGGGCGCACGCACGCCCAGAGTTCGTCGTCCCGCATCGATCAGGTACGTGTGCAGTTCGTCATCGCCGAGTCCCGCCGACAACGGTCCCGCCGCCCCAGCCATCCCGGCGAACACCATCGCCGCCTTGACCCTGCCTGCAGGTCCCGGGTCGACGTCGGCGAGAAGCGCGAGTTGCCGGGCGATCAGCGACGTCCAGTCGGCGCGCTCAGCCAGCGCCGCTGCGACGCTGGGATCGGCGGCCAGGACGCCGACCAGGCCACGGTTACGTACCGCGAGCGACGCATATCCGGTCAGCATCTCGTCCGCCCGCGAGTAGGCCGAGCGCTTGCTCTCGGCGGCGTCGACCACCGTCTGCAGCTCTTCTAGCAGCGGCTCGAGCACCGCGAGCAGGAGGTGCTCTCGGGTCCGAAAGTGGTGATAGATAGCGGCTTTGGTGAATCCGATGTCGTCGGCGATCATCTGCAGGGAGGTGCCCGCGAAGCTGTTCCGGGTGAAAAGATCGACCGCAACCCCGATCAGGCGCGCCCGCGTATCGGTGGGATCCACGCCCGCCTCCCGTTGCCAATGGACTTTACGATCGTAAAGTACTTCACTAGCCGATCGTAAAGCAAACGAGCGCGTCGACGATGCATGCCAGCACGTGGGGCCCAACGTCGATCAGGACGGTCGCGGCGACTCAATACGCGGCGGGGTGCCCGCCGACCGGGGGTCGCACCGTGAGAGAGCGGTGCGATCAGTTGTCCGCTCCCGCCGTGTCGTCGACATCTTGAGCCTCGTAAAGCTTCTTGTACAGACCGCCGCGCGCCAGCAGTTCTTGATGGCTGCCTTCTTCGGCAACACGTCCGCCGGCCAAGACGATGATCCGGTCCGCCACGGCCGCAATGAAATCCATGTCGTGGCTGATGACCACGCAGGTCCTCTCGCGGGCGTACTCACGGATGACTTGCGACACCCGAACCCGTTGGTCTCCGTCCAGGTTCTCGGTCGGCTCGTCCAGGAGGAGCACTTCGGGCTTGCGCAGCAGGCAACGCGCCAGGGCGATCAACCGCTTCTGCCCACCCGAGGGCACCTGAACATCCACCACCGTGTCGTAGCCGTTCTCGATCTTGGCCGGGTCCACGATCACCGAGTGGATGTGGGCAAGCTCACAGGCTTCCTCGACCTCGGCGTCGGTGGCATCCTGTCGGGCCAGGCGGACGTTCTCGCGGATGGAGTCCTTCAGGAAGAACGGGAACTGCGAGAGCTTGGATACCTGCTCGCGCAGCGTGTCGAACGACAGATCCTTGGTGTCGTGACCGTCGAGGACGATCCGGCCGTGCTCTGGATCCAGGAACCGCAGCAGGAGGTTGAAGATCGTCGACTTGCCCGACCCGATCTGACCGACCAGTGCGACCGTCTCGCCCTCCCGGATCGAGAAGGACAACCCGTCGAGAACCTTCTGCCGCTCGCCGTAGCCGAAAACCACGTCCTCGAAAACGATGTTGCCGCGGACTTCGTCGACCTTCACCGCGTCCGGCCGCTCGAGGATGGAGGGTTTCGTGTCGAGCAGCTCATACGTCGACGCGACATTCGGGACGATCGAGTTGTAGGACGTGTAGGCGTCGATGATCCGCTGGGCCGGCGCGAACATCGTCGGGACGAAGCCGACGAAGACGATCAGGCTGTTCAACGTCAAACCGAAACTGGTACTGAAGGCGACGCCGACGATCAGCACCAGCGCCGTGCTCAACGCGACGAAAATCTGAGTGCTCCTGCTGCTGGCCTGAAGCCAGACCACCATCATCGCGGAGTTCTTCGCGGCTGCCTTCGACGCTTCTTCGAACCGTTCACTGCGGCGCTGCTCGGCGTGGAAGACCTGGATGTCCGAGATGCCCGTGATGGTTTCCTCGAGCTCGCCGCCCAGGTGGCGGCTGCTGATCATGATCTGGCGGGTGGTCGCCTGAAGCTTGTTGCCGACGAGTCGAAGAACCAGAAATGCGAAAGGCGAAAGGATCAGGGAGGCGATCGTCATCTGCCACGACAGGTTCAGCAGGTACACCAGCGCGGCCACCAGCACGATCGCATCGATGCCTGGCGGAATGATGCAGTCCGTCAAAAGCTTTTGGACACCGCCCGCCTCGACCTGGACCCGTTGCATCAGCGCGCCGCTGCGCGCGCCGGTGAAGAAGTCGAGCGAAAGCGACTGAAGATGGTCGTGAACGCGTTGCCGGATCTCCGTCAACAACTTCCAATCAACCTGTGCGTCAACCCAAGCGCGGACGAAGCCCAGCACCTGCGACAGTACGAGTGACGCCGCCCAGATGGTCAGCCACATCGCGAACGACAGCACCGGACCCGAATACGTGCCGTCGGGCCTGCTGATCCTCGGACCGCTGGCTCCCCAGACCCCCTGGAGGCTTCCCAGCCCGTCCTGACTGGCGACCCGTCCCAGGATCTCGATGATCGGGCCCCAGACGGCGGGGGTGACGAATGGCAGTGCTGTCACGATCAACCCCAGCAGAATCGAGACCGCGACCAATCCCCGCAGCGGGCGCAGCAGTGCCAGGCTCCGCACGACATATCCCCAGGCGACCTTGCGCGGCACCGGCGGCCCGCCCCGCCTGCCTCCCGGCCCGCCGACCAGCACCGCACCGGGTGGTGGACCGCCGACCCGACCGACCGGCAGCCCACCTCCTGGACCGGCTGGGCGACCCATCACGGAACCCGGAGGCATACCAGCGACGCCTGGTCGACGTCCCGGCCGTGCGCCGGGCAATGGAGTGCCGGCCATCGCGACCGGCGCCTCGTCTCCGTCGTCGCTCGGCTTCGTGGGGTCGGTCATCGGTTCTTCATCCTCCTAGGGCGCGGCGCTCGAGCCCGACGCGACCGGAGCAAGTGATCGGCAGCTTGCTCCACCGGCCCCGCCGGGACGTGATCGGCGTGAGAATACGATACGAGCAAATGTCAATTGTCATCCTCCAAAAGGCCGACAACCGCCTCCTCCAATGCCGCTTTGTCCGGCTTCGACGAAGCCAGTTGGACAAGACCTTCCCGATCGATCAAGGCGAAAGTCGGAATTCCGTTCGCGCCATATCGCGCCTGGAGCCCTTCGTCGGGTGCTATTCCCACCGCGAAGTCGACGCCCTGGTCGGCGATCGCTTGATGGACGAGCTCCCGGCCGCGGGCGCGTTCGGCGATTGACCCGCTGCCTGAGCCCTCACGATGACTCGTCAGCGCGATGACGGTCAGCCCGTCCCCGGCGTGACGATTGTGCAGGTCACGGAAGAAGGGAAACATCGCCGTGCATGACCGGCACCACGGCGCCCAGAATTCCAGCAGCACCACTCTGCCGCGCTGCTCGGCAAGCGTCGTCGGCCCTCCGTGCGCCCATTCCACCGACTCGATCTCGGGCGCCGGGCGGCCCAGGAGTTCGACCTGCGCGGCCCTGTCACGGACCTGAAGGCAGCCCGCCGTCGCGGCGTGAATCTGTTCCGGCAGCCCGGATTGTGCTGTCAGATAACGTACTTGCTCCGCGAACGAGACTTCGGTGGCGAGCACACCCCGCGCGCGGTCGCGTTGGTCGGCGAACAGGTACAGATCGGCCAGCGTCAGTCCCAGCAGTACGCGGTCCCGGAATGGCACGTCGAGCGGTGTCGCACGGGCGTTGGCCAGCGCCGCTTCGACGAGCACCACGGCGTCCTCGACGCGGCATTCACGCCGTAGCCTGGCCGCTTCGACGATTGCCTCGGGAACGGGCGGACGCTGTGGCGGTGCCGTCATGGGTGAGTTCCAGTTGTCACTGCGATGTCCTCGATATCGGCGGGCTGACCGCGACCGGTCAATTCGCGAACGAAGCGTGGGGCGCGCCCGTTGGCAACGCCCCCCGCATCCGAATCCTGCTCTAGCAGTACTCTTCCCAGTAGACCCAGTTGCCGTAACCGTCTTCGACGTAGTACCAGCAGATGGCCGCGTAGCCCTCGACCTCACTGGTCGCTCGACCGGCCGGAACGACGCCTTGCGCGTCGTCTTTGGTCAGCTTGTCCTTGCCTGGGAACAGGCGGTTGCGGACTTCGTCGGTGATCGGTTTGAGGTTCAACTTGTACTTGGACAGTTCCCCATCCGGGATGTCGTACAAAGCCGGCGCGCCCGCCTCATCGACTCCACTCAACACTGCCATCTCGTGCTCCTTACTTCGACGAATCGGCGCGATCCTGGCCGGCCGATCTGGACGAGACGATCTGACCATGCGCCCTCGTCACCGGCAATCAACTGTGCGACAGCTACCTGTTGCGTTCTTTACACAGGCGTGTGTCGTCCCGGACATCCGTTTGCGGCAACATTTCGAGCAACGACCACCAGGGGGGTCGCCCACGGAGCCGGCAACGGCTCAGCGAAGCTTCTCCAGGGCCGCCAGATCACGAATACACAGCTGGTGATCACCGTGCATCTCCAGCGCCTGTCGGCGGCGTAGTTCGCTGAGCGCGTGGTTCACCCGCACGCGCGATGCACCGACCAGGCGCGCCAGATCACCCTGAGTCAACCGCAGCGGAATCCGTACCGAGCCGCCCGCATCATCGTCGGTCACCTCTCCGTATTCGCGGGCCAGCAAGAGCAGGTGCCGGACGATTCTTGTCCGCACGTCCATACCCGCCAGGGCTTCAATTCGGTCGTTGGCCAACCGAACTCGGCGCGCCAGCACGCCGGCGAGGTTGGCGCTCAGTTCCGGCATCGTCTGCAGACATCTCTCCAAGGCGTGGCGGTCGATCCAAAACAGGTTCGTGTCGCCGAGGGGCAGAATCGAATGGGCACCGTGGGGGGACTCGCCGATGGTGAGCGCCCCGATCACATCGCCCGGCCCGAGAATCGCCAGGATCAGCTCGCCGCCGTCGGCCTGCTCGACCACGATCTTCACCAGACCCGATTGGACGACGTAGGCCGTGTCCTCGAGCTGATCGGTCATCAGAATTCTTGCGCCGGCGGGCAGACTATGCCGCCTCATGAGGCCGTTGAGAACGGCCAGCTGAGCCAGGGACAGATCGCGGAAGAGCGCGACCCTGCGAAGCTCGGTCGGATCAGCGATGGCTGGCATGAGAGCCGAGATCCGGTCTTTGGTCTGTCAGTTGGCCTTGTCGCCGAGAGCGGGCGGGCATCATTCGGTGCGTTCCCCGTCCCTGATCCGCTTTTCTCCGAGCAGGCGGGGCGGGCTGGAAACCTTGTTCCGATCGACGTTGGCCGACAGTTCCCGCAGGATCGTCTTCAGCTGAAAGACGGTCAGGCCGGGATGGTTGCCCAAGATCTTGGCCACCAGCCCCGCCATGTGGGGTGAGGCGTAGCTGTTGCCAGTCATGGTGCGGCGCTTGTGGTCTCGCCAGGCGAGGTTCACGTCGATGCCGAGTGCTCCGAACTCGACCGGCGGTTTCGGGTTGTAATAGAAGGTGTACGGATCCTGGACCGCATGTGAGGCGACGGAAATGACCGACGAGTACACCGAGGGGTAGCTGGGTATCGGCATGTTGTTGGCCGCCGTGACCAGCGCGATGTTCTTGAAATAGGCGTCGTCGGCCAGCTCGTGAAAGATGCTGAAGAAGTCCCGTTTGGTTGTGCCGAGGCTGAGATTGCAGACGTGCATGCCGTTTTCGATCGCCCAACGCAGCCCTGCCGCGAACACTCGGCCCTTGCCGGTGTTCTTGCCTCCCAGCACTTTTACGCTGTAGAGCTCGCAGGCGGGCGCCAGTGAACGGATCACCCCAGCGCAGGCGGTCCCGTGGCCGAAGCTGTCGTCGTGCGGCTCGGTGTCGTAGACGAGCTTCAGATCCTCGCCCTCGCGGATCGCCACATATCCCTGGACATCGCCGACGTCTGGATGCGTCGCGTCGATACCGCTGTCCACCACGGCCACCTTCACGCCCTCACCGGAGCTGCCCTCCCACGCCCACGCCGGGGTGATGCGCTCGATCGGGTCGAGTGGTGCGAAGGTGACCAGCTTGGTGTCGACGAATGCCGCCGAGTACGCCGGGCGGAGACTTACCACTGGTTGCCTCCGAGCTCGCCGGCAGTCATGGGCCTGGACCGTAGGAACTGGACGAAGCTGTTAAGGATGCCCTTGCACGCATCGGTCGTCGCGTCGCCATGATGAACGATCTCCTGGACCAGCCGAGACAGCTCGAGGGAGTTGCGGAATCCGGTCTGCCTGCCCAGTTCGGTCGTGAACTCGTGGGCGCGTTGGGTAAGGCCGTGGCGGTCGTAGTCGGGAGAGCCGTCGACGGCTCGGATCAGTTCGAGCACCATCGCGCCCACCCTGCTGTGATTCCGGGATTGTTCGATCGCGACCGCGGCCAGGTTGGCGAACAAGCCGATGGCCTCCATGTCCGCAACGCTGAATGTCGCGGCTCCCGCTTTGTCCAGTAGTTCCAGAACACCGATGACCTCGTCCTGGAAGGACAGCGGCACGCAGAGGATGTTCTTCGGCGTGAAACCGACCGCCGCAGCGATGTCATTGGCGTCGCGATCGTCCTCGGCAGTGTCGGAGATGGCCATCGGATGTCCGGTCAGTGCCACCAGGCCGGCCACCCCCGACCCGAGCGGGATACGGACTTCGTGGGCTTCCCCGTTGGTGCTGCTTCCCAGCGCCGCCTCAAAGACCAGCTCGTCGCGCTCCGGGTCGATCAGGCAGAGCAACGCGGCCTTCGCGTCGATGATGTCGGCCGCGGTGGCCACGATCATCTGCAGCAGGCGCGAGTAGCTGACCGGCGCCCCGATCGCGCCCGCGGAGGACGCCGTCGTCAGCGCGTCACGGAGATCCTGGGCAAAACGGTCCTCGGTGATCCGCCGCTGGAGCCGTTCGATCTCTGCTTGCTGTCGCGCGATCGTCACAGCGGCATCGGCCGCCTCCGCTCCGTCAGCGCGGCCGCCTTCCATCGGGACCCTTCCCTGTCGAGCGCATTCTGTCCCCGTCCTCCCGAACCCGGTTGTCAGGGCGACCGTGCGGAACGCCTTTGCTGTATCCGATAGAGGCGGGCGACGTCGCTTGCCGTAAGTATGGCTGACACTTTCAGAATTCGTCGCTCGAATCCCGAAAAGCGCACCACCCGGCACCGTCGACGGCCACGGCCACCGCATGGGATGGTGTCAGTCGGCCACCTGGTCATCGACTGGACCCTCGTAGCTGTCGCGGAATTGTTCGTCGGGCACGGGCCATTGTTCACCCTGCTGCCCTTGCAGAATCCAGTCGCCCGTGTTGGCGACCGCGTTCCCCTCCAGCGTCTCGATGACTTCCCGTTGAGTCGCTTGCCTGGCCAGCACCGTGCCGGAACGCCGATAGCGCCCGGCGCCGATCTGGCGATGTGTCGCCTCGAAGATTCCCGCGGCGACCGAACGCTCGTCGCCATTGTCATCGATGACGGCCCAGTCACCGGCTCGGGCCCGCATGACTTCGCCGTTCGGCGCTGTCCATGTCCAGTCACGCGGGTGCTGCCTGGCAGTGACCTCTCCACGGCGCCGATATTGACACCATGGCTTCTCGGCTGACTCGCCCGGAGGATCTGTCGGCAGTTCCCGGCCCGCCTTCGGTAGCGACCTGTAGCCGAGATGGCGCAGGTTGATCAGGGTGCTTGCCAGGCTCCTACGTGCGTCGCGAACAAATGCCGGGTTGCGCGCGACCAGTGCCGTCCATGGCAGCAGCTTGTTGTGACGGCGATTGTCATCGTCGCGCACCTCGGAGTACTTCCATCCCGCGACTTCGTAATAGCGCCGCCAATCCTCGTGTTCGGCCTCGACCATCCTGTCCACGGTGTCTTTCGTGAACCCGAGGATCGCAAGCTGCTGCAAAGGCTCCATCGCCGCGAACCCGATCGGAAGGGATTCTGCCGGTCCGGATTGCTCGAGGCTGTTCCAGGTGTGATCGGCGATTGTCTCGACCATCCACAACGCGTTGAGCAGTTGACGTCGGTTGGACTGCTTGATGAACGGGCTGAGCTCCTTCCACGGCCTGGTAGCGGGGGTGTTCCGCTGCGTGCCCGAACTGTAGTGCTCATGGATGAGTTCGGCCGCCCGTTCCCAGACGTCCTGTGGGGAATCCGCGTCGAGCTCCATGTCGATGGGAAAGCTGTAGAGGCGTCCGACGATCGAGAGGTCCAGAGACGTCGACGCAGCCGACGCCGAGTACACGCGCAGTGTCGGGAATCGCGACGCCAGCCTGGTGCCCTGCGTCGCCATCGATGCGTCACCGAGCACGATTGCGTGGCTCGATGGGTCCTTGTCGCGCAGATACTCGGAGATCGCGTCCACGGTCGGCTCCTCGTCACGCGCCGTGACAGGCAACGTGGCACCCTCCGGTGTCATCCGGTCCTGCCTCATGTGGTGGTCGTCGACGAAGCTCTGCGCCCCTCGGGCAAAGATGACCACGTTGGTCGGTCGACTGACGTCAGGCTTCGGATACAACTGTTGTTCACGTTCCAACTGCGCAAATTCGGACGCCAGCGCATAGGTCAGTGGGTACAACCCGCACAGCACAACAGTTGTCGGCGGCTTCAGATCGGTGGCGTCGCCATGCGGTGTCGTCATGTGACGGACCAGCTTCGCGGCGGTGATCTCGTTGCGCCCAACGGCGTCTGCTACCCAGCAACGTTCACTGTTCGCCAAGAAGCTGCGCCGCCAGACCTCGGCCTGCCACGGATCATCGATGCGTACCGTGAGCGGCAGCCGAACATTGGCACCTCGGGCTTTTCCAGCCTGGGCGTCAATGATCCTGAAGCGCTTCAAATTCTCCACCGGATCCGCGGAGAGCAGATACAGCCGATTCAGACGCTTCCAGAGCGTCAGCGTCGACATCGATTCGGGCTCAGCCAGATTCACCGCCCGGATCTTTGCGCCAAGGTCGTGAACGGTGCGAGCGAGGCTGCTCTCCGCACTATCGGTCAGGACCACCAGCGTCCCGGTCGGATTCGTGGTGCGGGCGATCGCGCGGACCATCGACACGGTTTCGTCGTCGATACCGACGACGACGGTCAGCGAGGACGCGCGCCAGATCGCGATCCGGTCGAGTTGCGAACGAAACAGCGCCAACGCGACGGCCACCGCCGCGGCAAGCGTCGTCGCTATCGCCAGCAGTCGACCTATTTCCAATGCAACCGGCATCGACGCGCACGCTGCGGCGCCATCGGCGCCGAACGTGTCTTCGACGTTGCCGGCGAACAACGCCAGCGTCCACGACAGCGGCGCGAAGAACGGCGCCTGGTCGCCGTGACACCGCCAGTAGGCGCTCATTCCCAGTGCAAGCGCTGATGCCGCCATCGCCGCGATGACCACCAGCGGCGGACCCGTCAGCGCCGTCTTCCCGGCGAAACGCCGCAGCGCAAAGTGCAGCAGGGGGAAGGCCAGTATCACGGCGATCGTCGCAAGCGAGCCCGGCGCACCGAACCACCGAATCCATGACGGCGCGTTGCTCGACAGCGTGGGGTCGAGGGCAAGAAGGCAGACGTAGAGCACCGCGGCGACGTAACATCCGTCCAACACACGTAGCGGGCGAGACCCCAGGCCGTGCGCACCACGGCGGCTCATCGCCTCACCACTCTCTGCTGGCTAACATGCGCGCCTCCGAACGTCCCATCGCCTGCCACGGGGTGTCTCGGCTGGTGCGCGCTAACTTATCGCGATTGCGGCCGGCCACGATGCTGTCCGGCCCAATCGCGATGGCCAAAGGGCTTCGACATTAGCCGCCGTGACGACCCGGGCAAGCGAACCGCCCTTTGCGGCTTTCAGGCGGCTGACCGCAATTATTGCTAGCGTCTGGTCTGCGCGGGTGTCTTCGCGGGTTAGCTTGGCCGTCTGTCTTGGAGAAGGATTGTCTATGGCTGTTTTCATTAGCTATTCGAGCCGGGACAGGGCGCTGGTCGAGGGGTTGCTGACCGCGTTGCGCCGGGCGCGTCAGCCGGCGTGGCTCGACGAGGAACTCACCGGCGGAGACGCGTGGTGGCGCACCATCCTCGAGCAGATCCGCGATTGCGAGGTGTTCATCGTCGCGTTGTCCAAGAACATGCTGGAGTCCAAAGCCTGTCAGGCCGAGCTGCGCTACGCCCAGGACCTGGACAAGGCGATCCTGCCGGTACAGATCGGCCCGCTGGACAACCTGCGGATCAACCCACTGGCCCACATGCAGGTCATCGACTACCGAGACCCCAGCATCGAGACCGGCATCGAACTGGTGTCGAGTGTGCATACGCGGCGCACCACAGCAAAGCCGCTGCCCGACCCGCTGCCCGAAGAACCGCCGATACCCTTCGCCTACCTGATGCGGTTGGCCTCCACCATCTCAGGTCCATCGCTGACCGCCCAACAGCAGACGACACTGGTCGCCGAACTCAAAGCCGGCCTGGAAGAAGACGGCGACGACGCCAGCGCCCGCGGCGACATCACCCAACTGCTGTGCATGCTGCGCGACCGCTCCGACGTCACCTGGCGCACCCGCACCGAAGTCGAAGCGGTACTGACCTCACTGCAACCACCACACCGACACCAACCCCCGAACCGCCACCCCCACCAGTCACCGGACCCCAACCGCTCTACCAACCACCACCGGGCGGCCCACCACCGGGATACCACCCGAACTGGACCCAACCACCCTCGGGGCCACCAGGATTCAGCGTGGGCGCCACCGGCCACAACGGCACCGCCACGCCCCCGAAATCCCGCACCAAATGGCTCATCGCCGGCGGCGCCGCCGCAGCCGCCCTCATCGCCGTCATCGTCATCGTCGCCCTCATCCCCACCCCCACACCCACCCCACCACCACCGCCCCCTCCTCCCCCGCCATTGGACCCGGCGGCGTTGAACTCGCTGCTGCTCACCCCTGACGAGATCGACACGATAATGGGCACCACAAATCTCGAGCCCGGCGAGATCTTCACCGCAATGACGACCGAACCGCCATCGATATCGGACCCGGCCTGCGTCGGCGCACAATTCAACGCCGTGCAGGCGGTGTACCAGGGCAGCGGGTACAGCACCGTGGCCGATCAAACCCTTTCCGGCGACCAGCCCAAGTACACCTACGTCAACCAAACTGCCGTGTTGTTCCCGTCGGCCGCCCAGGCGGGCGCGTTTCTCAGCACGTCGGCGGACGCGTGGAAGCGCTGCGCCGGCCAGACCCTGACGGTGACCATGACCGATGGGAAAACGTACAACTGGACCTTCGATGACGTCACCGAGGACGATGCACGGATCGCTCAGACAGCCAGCCAGGAGGGAATGGGCGGTTACGCGTGCCAGCACGTCGTCCGGGTGGTGTCGAATGCGGTCCTCGAGGTCCAGGCATGCCAAGACGACGTCTCCGATGAAGCCGACAGCATGGCCGCCAAAATGGCCGGCAAAGCTCCGGCATGAGGCAGATCAATTCTGCTTCGGGCCTGATGCGTTGGCGACGCTGATGCCGGAGTCGCCGGCGGCCGTCGTGGAGCAGGATTGATCATGGCTGTTTTCATTAGCTATTCGAGCCGGGACAGGGCGCTGGTCGAGGGGTTGCTGACCGCGTTGCGCCGGGCGCGTCAGCCGGCGTGGCTCGACGAGGAACTCACCGGCGGGGACGCGTGGTGGCGCACCATCCTCGAGCAGATCCGCGATTGCGAGGTGTTCATCGTCGCGTTGTCCAAGAACATGCTGGAGTCCAAAGCCTGTCAGGCCGAGCTGCGCTACGCCCAGGACCTGGACAAGGCGATCCTGCCGGTACAGATCGGCCCGCTGGACAACCTGCGGATCAACCCACTGGCCCACATGCAGGTCATCGACTACCGAGACCCCAGCATCGAGACCGGCATCGAACTGGTGTCGAGTGTGCATGCGCGGCGCACCACAGCAAAGCCGCTGCCCGACCCGCTGCCCGAAGAACCGCCGATACCCTTCGCCTACCTGATGCGGTTGGCCTCCACCATCTCAGGTCCATCGCTGACCGCCCAACAGCAGACGACACTGGTCGCCGAACTCAAAGCCGGCCTGGAAGAAGACGGCGACGACGCCAGCGCCCGCGGCGACATCACCCAACTGCTGTGCATGCTGCGCGACCGCTCCGACGTCACCTGGCGCACCCGCACCGAAGTCGAAGCGGTACTGACCTCACTGCAACCACCACCACCGACACCAACCCCCGAACCGCCACCCCCACCAGTCACCGGACCCCAACCGCTCTACCAACCACCACCGGGCGGCCCACCACCGGGATACCACCCGAACTGGACCCAACCACCCTCGGGGCCACCAGGATTCAGCGTGGGCGCCACCGGCCACAACGGCACCGCCACGCCCCCGAAATCCCGCACCAAATGGCTCATCGCCGGCGGCGCCGCCGCAGCCGCCCTCATCGCCGTCATCGTCATCGTCGCCCTCATCCCCACCCCCACACCCACCCCACCACCACCGCCCCCGGTGGTGGACAGCGCGGATATGGACTCGATCCTGCTCGCCGCGGACGAAATCCACGCGGCGGTCGGGCGGTCGGACCTGGTCTCGACCGCTGTGATGACGGACATGGACGATACGTCGCTGACCGTTTCCGACCCGGACTGCACAGGCGTGGTGGGTACTGCCCTTGCGTCGGTGTATGCCGGCAGCGGCTATACGTCGGTCCGGGACCAGGCCTTCACACACGAAGACCCCGACTACTTCATTGCGCAGACCGCCGTCTTGTTTCCGGACGCGGATCAGTCACGGACGTTCGTGAACGCATTGGCGGACAAGTGGAATCGGTGCGTCGGCAAGACCGTGTCGGTCGCAAGCCCAACCGGGGACGAACGCTGGACCGTCGACGCGGTCAACCAAAGTGATTCCCAGGTGGTGCAAAGCGCGACGGCGGAAGCAGCGGCAGGATACGGCTGTCAGCATGTCCTACGGGTCGTGTCGAATGTGGTTCTCGAGGCCGACGCATGCCATGACAACGTCGCCGATGAAGCCGAGCGAATCGTCGAGAAATTGGCCGCCAACGTACCGGGGTGAGCCGTGAGTACCCAATGTTCGTGCGGTCAGGACGAATTCGGGCGTTCGGCTTCGCCGCCACCTGACGCTGTCAACCGGAAGCCGAGGCCTCCTCCTTGATGGCACGGGTGCCGCCGTCCTCGATGCCGCGCCGGCCACGCAGCAGGACCGCGGCCACGGCCAGGATCAGCACCACGACCCCCAGCACGCCGATCTCGACGACGGCACGGGCGAAATCGGGTCCCTTGTCGAGCAGCTTCGCGGCCTCGACGGACAGCACGACGATCTCCTTGATGCCCGCCAGCATGCCGACGATGAGAAACGGTTCGACGGCGATCTCGTGGGAACGCAGCGAAGTGCGGACCGCATACAGCAATTCGACGAAGATGAAGATCAGCAGCAGGCCGTCGAGGATCTCCAGCATCACGGTGTTGGCGGGGGTGTTGCGCAGCCGCAGCATGGTGTTGAACTGGCTGACCAGCAGCGCGC
The DNA here is from genome assembly GCA_963771335.1 of uncultured Actinomycetota bacterium. Classification (GTDB taxonomy): domain Bacteria; phylum Actinomycetota; class Actinomycetes; order Mycobacteriales; family Mycobacteriaceae; genus Mycobacterium. Next base: position 149,872 of record CAVYTD010000018.1, read on the forward strand.
AGGAACCGGCCACCAGCATCACGGCGATCGCCCAGTAGATGGCGTCCTCGACAATACTCAGGACCCGGTCGGCTAAGCGCTGACGCTCCTGTTCCTCCGCGGGCTCGGACTCCACCATGGCCGATCGCCCCCTCAGCGGTTGAGCTGCCAGATGCGAGTCGACAGTAACGTCGCGAATCCGCACCACAGTGGATACAGCGCCAGAACAGCGCCCGCAGGAGTGTTCACCGCCGCCGCCCGGCGTGCCAGGTCGGCGCTGCTCGCAGTCAACGCGGCGGCACCGACCGCCGCAGGCCCAAGTCGCCGCTGGTTGAAGAAGACCCAGCTCCAGGCGGCGTTGAGGACCAGGTTGGCGGCCAGTGCGCGGGTGTAGGCGCGTGCCTGATCGGCGTCACCACGGTCGTTGAGCGTGTCGATCGTCGACGCCGACACCACGGCGATATCGGTGAAGAGGATGTTCCACGCGATGGGGAACGCCAGTGTCGGCGGCTGGAAGCCGGGCTTCTTGAGACGCCAGTACCAGGCCGACTCGACGGCGGGCTTACTGGCAATACCACCGACGGCGGCGGCGGCGAACGCGCCACCGGCGGTCTTGGCGAGCGTCAACGGTCGCATCAGGGTCCTTTCTGCAGGCCGCGCTGGACTGCCTGGCATGTCCGTCAATACCCCGAACTTCACCCCACCACACGGCGCGCTGAAAATGCGCGATATCCGCCGTAGCGGGTTCCTTTCGCGGCTCCGGGGGTCAGAGGCCAATTCGACCGTGGACCGCAGGACTCGACCCGGCCTGCCCGGGTGGCGATGATGGAGCAGGTGACCGAGACACAATCCGCAACCCACCCCGACGGCCGGCCCCGGGCGCGGGGCCTCGGCATCGAGCTGTCGGGGACCCCGGGGCCGCTCAACGCCCTCACCGATGTCGGCGGCGTGGAGATCGGGGTCACGACGTTGATCGAAGGTGATGGCCCACTGGTCGTCGGACAGGGTCCGGTGCGCACCGGCGTGACGGCGATCCTGCCGCGCGGGCGGACCGGCGTCGGGCAGCCCTGCGCCGCAGGCTGGTTCTCACTCAACGGCAACGGCGAGATGACGGGCACCACGTGGATCGACGAGGCAGGGTCGTTCAACCTGCCTGTCGTGCTGTCGAATACCCACGCCGTCGGCGCCTGTCATACCGGGGTCGTGCGCTGGGCGAACCGGGTCGCCCCCCGGCTGGCCCGGCAGTGGCTGCTTCCGGTGTGCGCCGAGACGTGGGACGGCTACCTCAACGACATCAACGGCGACCATGTGCGCCCTGAACATGTCGAGGCGGCCCTGGACGGGGCGACCGGCGGTCCGGTCGCCGAAGGATCCGTCGGCGGTGGCACCGGGATGAACTGCTACGACTTCAAGGGCGGCAACGGAACCGCGTCCCGGCTGGTCCCCTACGGCCCGCGCACCTTCACCGTCGCGGCGTTCGTCCAGGCGAACTTCGGTGCCCGCGCGGAACTGACCGTGTCGGGCCGGCACGTCGGACCGCATCTGCTCGACGACAACCCGCTCGACGGCGACTGGTTCGAGCGCGATCTCGCCGGTGCGCCGCCACCGGGAGCGGGTTCGGTGATCGCGATCGTCGCGACCGATGCTCCGCTGCTTCCGGGCCAGTGCAAGGCGCTGGCGCGGCGGGTCCCGCTGGGGCTGGCCCGGACCGGCACCACCGGCAGTCACTTCTCCGGCGACATCTTCCTGGCGTTCTCCACCGCCGACGTCCCCGACCTGGCCAGCGAGTTTCCCCTGAGGCCAGTCGGCGACGACGAGTTCGGCACCATCAGGTTCGTGCCGTGGGGCCGGATGGACGCCCTGTACACCGCGGTCGTTCAGAGCGTGGAGGAAGCGGTGCTCAACGCGCTGGTCGTCAACACCGACATGGTCGGTCGCGACGGGCACCGGTCGCCCTGCCTTCCGGTCGACCGGTTGTCGGCACTGCTGCACGAGACCGCCGCCGGACCTGCGGGTTGCTAGGTGCCGGCGCGTTGGGGGCTGCGCATGCCTGCGATCACCTTCCCGAGAACGAGGCTGCGAATCCGGCGTGGCAGCGGGATCAACGCGGCGGTGAGAAACTTGCCGCGGGCGCCGGGAACCACCGTCCGCCGCACGCCGAGCGCGTTGAGAGTGGCAGCGGCAACGACGTCGGTCGTGGTGGCGAATGTTGTGGTGGCGAATGTTGTGGTGGCGAACGTTGTGGTGGCCGACGTCATCGTGAGGCCTGCCCGGGCACCGAATCCGGAGACGACCGGCCCGGGCGCGACGGCGAGAACGTCGACACCGCGCGGTGCCAATTCGCCGTAGAGACCTTCGGCCAGGCTCTGCACATACGCCTTCGACGCGGCGTAGTTGGCCTGGCCGGCCACACCCTGCCAACCGACGATCGAGCCGAACAGCACGATTCCGCCCTTGCCGCGGCTCGCGAGCCGGCTTGCGAAGGTGTGCGCCAGGCGCGTGACCGCGGTGACGTTCACCGCGATCAGCTGCAGTTCTTCCGTCAGGGCGGTCTCGAGGAAGGTCCCCGTGATGCCGAATCCGGCGGCAAGGACCACCAGGCCGATGTCGAGCCGGTTCGTGAGGTCCTCGACGGCGGCAGCGCCACCGGGGACGGCGAGGTCGGCGGACAGCACCAACGTCTCGACGCCGCAGGAGTCGGTGAGTTCCGCGGCCAGGGACTGCAGCTTGTCCCCGCTGCGGGCGACGAGCACGACGTTGATGCCATCCGCGGCGATGTGAGTGGCCAGGGCCTTGCCGATCCCGTCGCTGGCGCCCGTAACAAGGGCCCACGGCCCGTACCGATGTGGGTTCCTCATGCCGACATCGCCCTGGTCGGGTGTGCAGGCAGGAACACGAGCACGAAGAACGCCCCGACCAGGCACACGGCGGCGGCGGTCAGGCAGCCGGCGTGCAGACCGGACATGAACGCGTCGCTCACGGAGTCACGAATCCCCCCGGCGATCGATGGGGGCGACTGCGCGGCGACCTGCAGACCCTGGGCCAGGCCCTCGCGCGCTGTCGCCTGAGCGGCATCGGGCGCCGTCCGCAGGATCTCGCTGTCGGAGAGGTTGCGGATGTAGAGGGTGGAGAAGATGCTCCCGACCACGGCCACTCCAAGCGTGCCGCCGACCTGACGGGTCGCGTCGTTGACCGCCGACCCTGCGCCGGCCTGTTCGGGCCGGACCACCCCCATGATCGAGTCGGTGGCCGGCGCCGTCGTCAATCCGAGTCCGCCACCCAGCAGCACCATTTGCGCTGCGACCTGCAGATAGGGGACGTCGACCTCGACTGTGGCGACCCACGCAAAGGCGGCGGTGAGCATCAGCAGGCCGGCGAACACCACCGCCTTGGTGCCCAGCCGGGTCACCGCAAGCCGGGTGCCGGCAACGGAGCCGACGGCGATGGACAGGGCGACCGGCAGGATGCGGACTCCGGTCTCGAGCGGTCCGAAGCCCTGCAGTAGCTGGAAGAACTGGGTGATCAGGAAGATGAAGCCGAAAAGAGCGAAAAAGGCGACGGTCACCGCGCCGCTGGCAGCGCTGAACCGGAGGTTGGCGAACAGGTTGACGTCGATGAGCGGGTCGTCGTCGCGGCGCTCCCACCAGACGAACGCCACCGCCGCCGCCAGCGCTACACCGAACCCGAGCAGAGTCCGAAATGCCGTCCACCCGTGTTCGGGCGCCTCGATGATGGTGTATACCAATGCGCCCAGCATCACGACCGACAGCAGCAGACCCCCACGGTCGACTTGTGCGCCCGGCATGGTGGTGGACCGCGGCACGAACAGCAGAGCGCCGACGACGGCGACAAGGGCGATCGGGGCGAGGGCGAGGAAGAGGCTGCCCCACCAGAACGCCTCCAGCAACGCGCCGCCGAGGATAGGGCCGATGGCCACCCCCAAGCCTGTCACCGCGCCCCACGCCCCGATCGCGGCGGCCCGCTGCTTGGGATCACGGAAGGTGTCGGTGATGATCGCCAGCGTGGTCGGGTAGATCAGCGCTGCCGAGATACCCATGACCAGACGCATTCCGATCAGCGATCCGGTCGACGTACACAGCGCCGCCCCGACGCTGCCGGCCGCGAACAGCACCAGCCCGGCGATCAGCGTGCCGCGGCGGCCGAACTTGTCGCCGACGGTGCCGCCGGCCAACACCAGCGCGGCGAACGCCAGGTTATAGGCGTCGACGATCCACTGCAGCCCGCGCGTCGACGCTCCGAGCGTCGAATTCAACGTCGGCAGAGCAACATTGACGATCGTGGTCTCCACGTTGATGGCCAGCGCCGCGACCAGCACGACGGTCAGGACGACCACGGGCCGGGTTCGCTCGGGGATCGAGTGCGCACCCCGGACGGGACGCTTACGGATGTCGATGGTCACGGGCTTACCGCCTCAATGTTGACAACGTTAACATTGAGATCATGGCAGCCCATGTTAGTGCTGTCAACATCTAGGAGCGCTGGCGCACGCCTTCGCCGATGACGTCGAGCAACCGGTCGGCGATGAGCTGCTTGCGGGCAGCGTCGGCGTCGGCCAGCGGACCGTCGAGAAAGAGTGTGGACAGGCCATGCACCGCGGCCCAGGTGGCTTCGTCGAGACCATCGCGTCGGTCGGGTGAGAGCACGCCCGCGGCGACGAGGTCGTCGATACACCGAATCAAAATCCGGAACGGATGGTGCTCAGGGATACCGGCACCGTCGGCCTGTTGTGAGTGTGCACTGTCGGCAGAGTCCTTGTGCGCGAACGCGGTTCGGAACAAGCCCGGCTCGGCAAGCGCGAAGTCGATGTAGCCCTGCCCGGTGGCGCGCAGGCGTCCGAGCGCAAGGTTGCCCTTGGATCTCCGGCGGGGCACCGCGTTGAGGCGCGCAACCATCGCGTCGGCAAGCAGCGTCTCCGCATACTCGGTCACCGCAGCGAGAAGCGCGTCGCGGTCGGCGTAGTGCCGGTAGGCCGCGGAGTTGCTCACCCCCGCCATTCGCTGGACGTCGCGCAACACCACCGCGTCCGGCCCGTCCGTCCTCGCGAGCTCGACGGCGTGCTCCAGCAGGGCCTGCCGCAGATTGCCGTGGTGGTAGGTGTCGGGCGCTGCACGGGATCGACGAGTGCTCAGCTGATCTCCTTCCCTCTCAATGTTTACGATATTAACATTGCCATTGCCGCTCGACCGGTTTCCGGCACTGCTCGGTCGACGTCATAATCGAGGAGAATCGAAGACAAGCTAACGATCGGAGCGGACGTGCACGAGACCGGCACCGGGCAGTCCGGCGCGCCGGTCCATCCGCCGCTGCAGCGGCCACGTCTGCTGGTCGCCGGACTGAGCGTCGTGGTGCTCACCGTCGCCGTGCTGCAGACCGCGGTGGTCCCGGTGCTCGGGGTGATCGCCGACCAGCTCGGAGCCTCCAGCGTTGCGGTCAGTTGGGCGGTGACCGCCAACCTGCTCGCGGCCGCCGGTGCGACACCCCTGATCGGACGCCTCGCCGACCTGCACCGCAAGAAGCGCGTGCTGCTCGTCGTGCTCGCGGTCGTACTGGTCGGCTCGCTGTTGGCCGCGACCACATCGTCGTTGGCGCTGCTGATCGTCGCGCGGGTGCTGCAGGCGGCGTCGTTCGCGCTGTACCCGATCAGCATCGCCATCCTGCGCGAAGAACTCGCCCCCGACAGGATGGGGTCGGCCATGGCGGTGCTGTCGGGCACGTTGGGGTTCGGTGGCGGCACCGGCCTGGTGGTGGTCGGCCTCCTGATGAGCGGCAACGCCGGCTACCACCGCGTCTTCTGGCTGACAACGGGATTCACGGTGCTCGTGCTGGCGATCGTGGTGATCCTGGTGCCCGACCGTCCGCGAAGCAGTTCCGGGTCGGTCGACTGGCTGGGGGCAGTGGGCCTGGCCGCGGGACTGTCGTCGGTCCTGCTCGCGATCACCCAGGGAAACTCGTGGGGCTGGGGTTCGCCGCGCACGATCGCCAGCGCCGTCGGCGGGATCGTCGTGCTGATCGGCTGGTGGGTGTGGGAACAGCGCACCCCCCGGCCGCTGGTATCGACCCGGATGCTGTCTGGGCGGACGATGTTGTTCACCAACCTCGCAACCATCTTCGTGGGTATGGGCCTGTACTTCGCCTTCCTCGGCTTGACGCAGTTCGTCCAGATCCCCCGGGACACCGCCGGTTATGGGTTCGGCGCCAGCGTGCTGCAGGCCAGCGTCATCTACCTACTGCCGGGCGCGCTCACCGGCTTCGTCGTCGCGCTGATCAGCGGACGTTTCATCGACCGGTTCGGCGCGAGGCCGGTGCTGATGATCGCCGCCTTCGCCGGGATCGCCGGGTTCCTGTTCATCGCGTTCGCACACTCGTCGCCCTGGCAGGTGATCACAGCCAGCATCCTGGCCAACGCCTACATCAGCCTCGGCTACGGGGCACTGCCCGCACTGGTGGTCAGCGAGGTGGCGGCGACCGAGACCGGGGTCGCGACCAGCATGAACGCGATCGCCCGCACGGTCGGTAGCTCCACCGCCGCGGCACTGGTCGCGGTGGTGCTCGGCCGGACGACACCGGCGGGCACCCCGATGGAGAGCAGCTTCGTCGCGATCTTCATCGGCGGTGCCGCGACTGCCGGGCTGGCGCTGGTGCTCATCGCGCTGTCACGGCAGCGGACCCCGGCAGTCGAGTCGGCAGAGGCGCGTAACGAAACCCGCGCGATGAACCACGAATGGGGGTGAGGGAGCGTCAGCGCAGCGCGGCGAGGTTGCATACCGACCTGCGGACGTCCCCCTGAATGACCCTGGCGACAACCCCGCCGATCGGGGTGTTGAGCAGTCCGCCGGACAGATCGGCAGTCACCCGGAAGTTCGACCCATCACCGCCGCCGGGCTCGACCCGCATGGTCAGCGTGATTCGGACCGCACCGCGGCCGGTGCCGACGAGCTCGATCTCCTTGGGCTCGTCGTACCGGGTGACGCGCCAGTGGATGACGTTGCGAAACCCTTTGACCTTGATCAACGACGCCACCTGGGTGTCGACGTCGATGACCGAGGGAACCTCGCTCTTCCAGCCCCCGAAGATCGTCAGCCACTCGTCGAACCGACGCAGATCCGAGGCCAGCTCCCAGGCGCGTTCCGGACTCAGCTCGGAGGAAACCCCCACGTCGACTGATGCCATAGCGTCTTCACTACCCCTTAGGATCACTCGGTTAAACAGCGACGGACAGTTCGCACGGCTTCTCGCGTGCTTCGCCACGCGGATTCTCTAGTCATCGACCGCAAGTAGCGAGGGATTCCCTTGTGGAAATGTAAATTCGTTGCGGATTCGCTTGCGAAGCTTCGCACGATCCGCGATGGTTTATCCACAGCCCCTGCGGCTGCACCTGAGGAGGATCCGCCCTGACCGGCACACATACCACCGCTGTAGACCAAACGGCGGGCTCGGAGGCCACCCGCGCCAAGGGCGGCCCCGTCGTCGAGATCGACCATGTCACCAAGCGCTTCGACGATTACGTCGCGGTCGACGACGCCGACTTCTCCATCGCCTCGGGAGAGTTCTTCTCCATGCTCGGCCCGTCCGGATGCGGGAAGACGACCACGTTGCGGATGATCGCGGGCTTCGAGACGCCGACCCAGGGCGCGATCCGCCTCGAAGGCACCGACGTCTCCAAGACACCACCGAACAAGCGCAACGTCAACACGGTCTTCCAGCACTATGCGCTGTTCCCGCACATGAGCGTCTGGGACAACGTCGCCTACGGTCCGCGCAGCGCCAAGAAGGATAAGGCTGAGGTCCGCAAGCGCGTCGATGACCTTCTCGAGATCGTGCGACTGACCGATTTCGCCGAACGCAGGCCCGCGCAGCTGTCGGGCGGCCAGCAGCAGCGGGTCGCCCTGGCCCGCGCGCTGGTGAACTACCCCAGCGCACTGCTGCTCGACGAACCCCTGGGGGCGCTGGACCTCAAGCTGCGTCACGCCATGCAGTTCGAGCTCAAGCGCATTCAGCGCGAGGTCGGGATCACGTTCGTCTACGTGACCCACGACCAGGAGGAAGCGCTCACGATGAGCGACCGCATCGCGGTCATGAACGCCGGCAACGTCGACCAGATCGGCACCCCGACCGAGATCTACGACCGACCCTCGACGGTGTTCGTCGCGAGCTTCATCGGCCAGGCCAACCTGTGGGCCGGTCGCCAAACGGGCCGCGCCAACCGCGAATTCGTCGAGATCGACGTCCTCGGCTCGACGCTGAAGGCGCGCCCCGGCGACACCACGATCGAACCCGGCGGCACCGCCACCCTGATGGTCCGTCCCGAACGCGTGCGGGTTTCGATGGACGCGCCGACCGGCGACATCGCCGGGGTTCGGGCCACGGTGCGAGACCTGACGTTCCAGGGCCCTGTCGTGCGTCTGTCACTGGCCGCCCCGGACGAGTCGACGGTCATCGCCCACGTGGGACCGGAGCAGGAGCTGCCACTGCTGCGCCCGGGCGACGAGGTCTACGTGTGCTGGGCTCCCGAGGCGTCACTGGTGCTGCCCGGCGCCGACATCCCGACGACCGAGGATCTCGAGGAGATGCTCGACGACTCCTGACGCGCTTCCGAATCGCCGGCCACGCGCCGGCGCGACCCCGCCCCCTACCCGGAGCCGACGAAAGGCACAGTCGCCATGTCCAAAGACTTCCCGTTCCCCATCGACCCTCAGCTGATGGCCCGACTGACCGCAAGGGGCACCTCCCGCCGGCGCTTCATCGGCGGTGGCGCAGCGGCCGCCGCGGCGCTGACCCTGGGCTCGTCATTCCTCGCCGCCTGCGGGTCGGACAGCGGCACGTCGAGCTCCACCACCGAGGACAGCGGTCCGGCCAGCGGCACCCTGCGCATCTCGAACTGGCCGCTGTATATGGCCGACGGCTTCATCGCCGAGTTCCAGACCGCGTCGGGCATCACCGTCGACTACAAGGAAGACCTCAACGACAACGAGCAGTGGTTCGCCAAGGTCAAGGAGCCGCTGTCGCGCAAACAGGACATCGGCGCCGATCTGGCGGTGCCGACGTCGTTCCTGGCGGTGCGGCTGCACCAGCTCGGCTGGCTCAACGACATCAGCGATGAGGGCGTGCCGAACAAGAAGAACATCCGCCCTGACCTGCTCGAGGCCAGCGTCGATCCGGGCCGCAAGTTCACCGCGCCCTACATGTCCGGCCTCGTCGGCCTGGCCTACAACCGCGCGGCCACCGGCCGGGACATCACCAAGATCGACGACCTGTGGGATCCGGCCTTCAAGGGCCGCGTCAGCCTGTTCTCCGACGCCCAGGACGGCCTGGGGATGATCATGCTCTCGCAGGGCAGTTCACCCGAGAACCCGACCACCGAGAGCGTCCAGAAGGCGGTCGACCTGGTCCGTGACCAGAACGACAAGGGTCAGATCCGCAGGTTCACCGGCAACGACTACGCAGACGACCTGGCTGCTGGCAATATCGCTGTGGCACAGGCATATTCGGGCGACGTGGTGCAGTTGCAGGCCGACAACCCCGACCTTCAGTTCGTGGTCCCCGAGTCAGGCGCGACCACCTTCGTGGACACGATGGTGATCCCTTACACGACGCAGAACCAGAAGGCCGCCGAAGCGTGGATCGACTACGTCTACGACCGCGCGAACTACGCGAAGCTGGTGGCCTACGTCCAGTACGTGCCGGTGCTGTCGGACATGACCGAGGAACTGCAGAAGGTCGATCCGGCCGCGGCCAGCAATCCGCTGATCAACCCGCCGCCGGACGTCCTGGAGAAGTCCAAGGGCTGGGCGGCGCTCACCGACGAGCAGACGCAGGAATACAACACCGCGTACGCCGCCGTCACCGGCGGCTGACAGATGGCCGGTGCAGCCACCAGCAGTCGACAGCGGAGCAAGATCGCCCCGTACCTCATGGTGTTGCCTGCATTGGCGTACCTGGCGATCTTCTTCGTGGTGCCGTTCTTCTCGCTGGCACGGACATCGTTGTCGGAGACCGGCGGGTCGGTGTTCATGCCGACGATGGAATTCGCCTGGGACTTCGGCAATTACATCGACGCCTTCGTTCTGTACCGGGACCAGATCTTCCGATCGTTCGGCTACGCGCTGGTGGCCACCGTGCTGTGTCTGCTGCTGGCGTTCCCGCTGGCCTACGTCATCGCCTTCAAGGCGGGCAGGTTCAAGAACCTGCTCCTCGGCCTGGTGATCCTGCCGTTCTTCGTGACGTTCCTGATCCGCACGATCGCGTGGAAGACGATCCTGGCCGACGAGGGTTGGGTCGTCAGCACACTGGGCGCCGTCGGCCTGCTGCCTGACGAGGGACGGCTGTTGTCCACCAGCTGGGCGGTGATCGGCGGCCTGACCTACAACTGGATCATCTTCATGATCCTGCCGTTGTACGTCAGCCTCGAGAAGATCGACCCACGGCTGCTCGAGGCGTCCAAGGATCTCTACTCGTCGGCGCCGCGGAGCTTCCGCAGGGTGATCATGCCGCTGGCGATGCCGGGCGTGCTCGCCGGAAGCATGCTCGTATTCATCCCCGCCGTAGGTGATTTCATCAACGCCGACTATCTCGGCAGCACCCAGACCACGATGATCGGCAACGTCATCCAGAAACAGTTCCTCGTCGTCAAGGACTACCCCGCCGCCGCCGCGCTGAGCCTGGGCCTGATGCTCATCATCCTCGTCGGGGTGCTGCTGTACACGCGCGCGCTCGGCACCGAGGACCTGGTATGACGACCCAGGCCGGCGCCGCGGTCGCCGCCGCAGCGCAACCCACCCCGAAGGCGAAAATCGTCAAGCCCCGGCGCAACTGGGCCGACCTGCTGCTGCGTATCGTCGCCGGCCTGGTGCTGCTGTACCTGTTCCTGCCGATCCTGGTGATCATCCTGTTCTCGTTCAACAAGCCCGCAGGCAAGTTCAACTACACCTGGCAGGGTTTCACGCTGGACAACTGGCTGCACCCGTTCAAGTACCCGCCGCTGACAGAGGCGTTGAAGCTCAGCCTCAACGTCGCCGCGGTGTCCACGGCGGTCGCGGTGGTGCTGGGAACCCTCGTCGCGATCGCGTTGGTGCGCCAGCGCTGGCGCGGACAGAGCGCGGTCGACACCTTCCTGGTGTTGCCGCTGACCGCCCCCGAGGTGGTGATGGGCGCGGCGTTGCTGACCCTGTTCCTGGACTTCAGCTGGCCGGCCGGCTACACCACGATCCTGTTGTCGCACATCGCCTTCGAGGTGAGTTTCATCGCCATGACGGTGCGCGCCCGAGTACGCGGTTTCGACTGGACACTCGAGGATGCGTCGCTGGACCTGGGCGCCGGCCCCACCCGGACGTTCTTCAAGGTCACGTTGCCGCTGATCGTGCCAGGCATCATCGCCGCGGCGATGCTGTCGTTCGCGTTGTCGCTCGACGACTTCATCATCACCTACTTCGTCAGCGGATCGACGGTGACCTATCCGCTGTACGTCAACGCGGCGGTCAAGGCCGCGGTGCCACCGCAGATCAACGTGCTGGCGACGGCGATCCTGCTGGTGAGCCTGATCCTGCTGGCGGTCGGAACGCTGTACCGGCGCAAGAAGTTCGTAGGCTGACACACTCGGCGCCGGAATTGCATTCCACGCGCGAAAGTGCGAGCGAAATCCGCGTGGAATGCAATTCCGGCGGATGGACGGGCGGCTACGAGCCCAGTCGGACCTTGACCGTCACCCGTCCGCGGTCATCTCGGTGAGCCACCGCCTGTCCCGTGCGGTCGGCGCCGTCGAAGCCGATCAAGGTGATCGGAGCCCCGTCACCGGTGAAATTGCGCCACCAGTTCTTCGAATCCGGCGCCATCACCCGGATGGTGATCTCGTCGCCCGACCGCTGGTAGTTGACCGGTGTCTCGAACGACTTGCCCGAGCGCCTGCCGGTGTACCGGACCACCACCATGCTGCGACGCACCAATGGACCGATCACGGGCGCATCGAGCAACCGCGCAGCGCCTGAGTTGATCACGCCGACGATGGGCGAGTTGAATATTCCGCGGGCCATGGAGACCACGCTAACCGCGCAGCTCGCAAGGCGCTCAGGCCACCTCGAGCGGCACCGCGGTCCGGGCCCCGGTGCGTGCCGCGCCGACGCCGGCGGCCACCACGAAACAGATGCCGACCATCGCCGACGTACCGGGGATCTGGTGGAGCACCAGCAGCCCGACGAGCATCGCGAACGCCGGTTCGAGGCTCATCAGGGTGCCGAACGCCGCGGTGGTGAGTCGGCGCAGTGCAAGCAACTCCAGCGCAAACGGGACCACTGGCAACAGAATCGCCAGGCCGAGGCCGATCAGCAGGATCTGCGGCGTCATCCGGTCGATGACCGCGGGGCCCACGGTGAGGGTGGCGACCAACCCGGCGACGGGCATCGACACCGCCAGACCGTTGATTCCCGCGACCTCATCCCCCACCCGCTGGGTCAGCAGGATGTAGCCAGCCCAGCACACCGCCGAGGTGAGCGCGTACCCGACGCCGACGGGGTCGACGGTGCCGCTCCACGGCTCGGTCAACAGCACGACACCCGCAGCGGCCAGGCCCGGCCACAGGATGCGGCCACGACCGTGACCGCGGGCGACGGCCACGCCGAGCGGTCCGAGGAATTCCAGTGCGCTCGCCGTGCCGAGAGGAATGCGGTCCAGCGCCGCCATGAACAGCAGCGTGATCGCCGCGGTGACGACACCGAGCAGAACGCACATCAGAAAGCTGTTGCGGGTGAAGGCCGTTCGACGCGGACGAACGATCGCCAGAAGCAGGATCCCCGCCCACGCCAGCCTCAGCCACGCCGCACCTTCGACGCCGATGTCGTCGATCAGCGAGACGGCGATCGCGAGGCCGAGTTGCACGCACGCCATGGATCCCAGCGCCATGAAGGCACCGGTGCGGGCCTGATCGGTAGTCACCTCTGCATTGAACGGGACAAAGACCATTCAGGTCCACATGGATTTTGTGGACATACCGTTCGAGAATCATGAACGTTCTGACGTGGGGAGCGCCGGTCGACGCAGGCGGGTCATCACCTCCGGAGCGCTGGCGGTTCTCGATGTTTGAACGTTGATACCGAGGGCAATTGCACCGGCATGCTGACGACCAAGAAATTCGCTCCCCTGCTCGTTGCCGGTGCGGCCGCCGCCGCGATCGCCGCTGCGCCCGCAACTTTCGCGTCTCCCACATTTCTTCCGGCGGGCGGCCCGCCGGGATGCTATGACCCGTATGGAACGGGTTGTGCGGTCGCACCCGCACCTCCGCCGCCGCCGGGCGCGGCCGGCGCTGTCCCGGGCGGACCCGCCGGAGTGGCGGGACCGGGCGGAGCCGCAGGCGCGATCCCCGGCGGACCCGCGGGCGCGGCCGGACCGGGCGGAGCCGCAGGCGCGATCCCCGGCGGACCCGCGGGCGTGGCCGGACCAGGCGGAGCCGCAGGCGCGATCCCCGGCGGACCCGGTGGAGTGGCCGGACCGGGCGGAGCCGCAGGCGCGATCCCCGGCGGACCCGCGGGCGCGGCCGGACCAGGCGGAGCCGCAGGCGTCATCCCCGGCGGACCCGCGGGCGCGGCCGGACCGGGCGGAGCCGCAGGCGCGATCCCCGGCGGACCCGCGGGCGCAGCAGGACCGGGCGGCGCCAGCGGCTGCATCCCCGGTGTGGGTTGCGCCGCCGTCCCGGCCCCGTAAACACCGAATCCACTACCGCCGGAGACGAAGACAGGTCACCGGCGGTAGTGGACGCTTGTCCTACCTGACGGGTCGAGTCGACGAGTTTCGACGTCCGGTGATGCCCACGTATACGGCGATCAGAACCGTGGCGATGATGATTCCGACCAGGAACGGGATGATCTTGAAGCCGCCGTTCTGGTTGGAGTATCCGAGCTTGTACGCGACCCAGGTACCCAGGAACGAGCCGATCGCGCCAAGCAACACCGTCATGATGACGCCGATGTTCTGCTTGCCCGGCATGATCAGCCGGGCGAGCGCGCCGACGATGAGGCCGACGACAACGGCGCCGATGATTGTTCCGATCACGACTTGACTCCTTGATAGTGACACTGCACGTCAGATGGACGTGCATCCAAATGCGTGCCGGGGTTACCCGTTATCGCCCATCTCATCCGGCTGGTTCGTCCGTAGGACCGCGTTGGTCAGTCACCGGGCGCCGAGGGCAGCGGCTCCCAGTGCCGCGACACCGGCACGGTCCACCGTGGCGCCCGGTGCTCGAGGAACGCGACCACACCCTCGCGCGCGTCGGCGGTGGCCATTACCCGCTTGTGCAACTCGGTCTCAAGGACGGCGACGTGCCGCGGGCCATAACCCCCGATCAAGGTGTCCCAGAGCAGTCTCTTGCTCAGCGCTGCGGACATCGGGGCGACGTTGACGGCGATATCGCGCGCAACACTCATCGCGTGGTCGAGCACCTCGGACGCGGGAAGGGCCCGGCTGGCGATGCCCATCGCCACCGCCTCGGTGCCGTCGAACGTCCGCCCGGTCAGCAGGAGGTCCGCGGCCACCGCGCCGCCGGCCAGATGTGGCAGGGTCCAATGCGACATGCAGTCGGGGAGGACGCCGCGGCGGACCTGTGCGACAGCATATTTGGCGCCGGTGGCCATGATCCGGATGTCGGTCTGCAGCGCGATCGTCAGCCCGATACCGACGGCGTGCCCGTTCACCGCGGCGATGACCGGCGTCCGTAACTCGAAGGCCGCCGGATCGATCGGTGACGCCGTGAACTCGGAACCCTCAGCAGCCTCGAAAGGGTTCGTGGGGGCGGCGAAGTCGGCACCGGCACAGAACGCCTCCCCCGCCCCGGTGAGCACGATCGCGCGGACATCGTCGTCGGCGTCGCACTGCTTGTAGGCGCGGCTGAGAAGCTCACCCATCGACGCGGTGTACGTGTTGCGCCGCTCGGGTCGATTGAGGGTCAGCAGCGCGACACCGTCGGCGACGGAGACGGTCAGGTCGGTCATGCCGCGAACTTACCGACGGCCCTGCGGGGACAATCCGGAGGTGGACACTCGCCGTCTGGAACTACTGCTCGCCCTGTCCCGACTCGGCTCGATGCGTGCCGTCGCCGAGGAGCATCACCTCACCACCTCGACGGTCTCCCAACAGATCGCGGCACTGGCGCGCGACACCGGAGCTCAGCTGATCGAACCCGAGGGCCGGCGGGTGCGGCTCACCCCGGCGGGCCTGCGGCTCGCCGACCACGCCGTGACAATCCTCGCCGCCGTCGAGCGCGCACGCCTGGATCTCGACCCCGACGCCGAACCGGCAGGCACGGTGCGCATCGGCGGATTCGCCACCGGAATCCGGGTGTCGCTGCTGCCGATCGTCGCCGACCTCGCCGCGCAGCATCCGAAGGTGGACCTCGTGATCAGCGAGTACGAGCCGATCGAGGCGTTCGCGCTGCTCACCGGTGACGATCTCGACCTGGCGCTGACCTACGACTACAACCTGGCGCCCGCATCACCCAGAGCCGTTCTGGAGCCGGTGCCCTTGTGGTCGATCGGCTGGGGACTCGGTGTTCCGGCGCACACCGCGCACCCGCCCGATGACATCACCGCGTTCGCCGACGCGACCTGGATCGTCAACTCCCGCAACACTGCTGACGAGAACGCGGTCCGCGCACTGGCGTCGCTGGCGGGCTTCACACCGACCATCGGCCACCAGATCGACAGCCTCGATCTGGTCGAGGAGCTGATCGTCGCGGGCTTCGGGGTGGGCCTGCTGCCCATCGGCAGACCCACCAGCGCCGGCGTCACCGTGCTGCCGTTGCGGGATCCCGACGTGATCCTCACCGCGTACGCGGTGACCCGGCGCGGCCGCAATGACTGGCCCCCGCTGCGTGCCGTACTCGACCTGATGCGCCCGCCGCCGGGAAAGACGCTTCACCGCCCGC
Source organism: uncultured Actinomycetota bacterium (assembly GCA_963771335.1). Classification (GTDB taxonomy): domain Bacteria; phylum Actinomycetota; class Actinomycetes; order Mycobacteriales; family Mycobacteriaceae; genus Mycobacterium. The sequence goes on from CAVYTD010000018.1 coordinate 165,779, forward strand.
AGTGGCCGCGGCCGGAGGCGGCGCCCCCACAGTGATGGCCGGAGCTGTCTCCCGGGAAGCTATCGGTGCGATGAGTTTCGACGGGTCGCACAGTCCCCTCTGACATGCGCACACTGGCCATCACCCAGAACATCACTGTCGACGGGTCCATCGAGTTCCTCGACAGCTGGTTCGACCCGCAGGCCCAGGACGACGAACTGCTCGCCGAGTCGCACCGCCAGGATGAGGCCGCCGACGCCGTGCTGCTGGGACGCCGGACGTTCGAGGACTTCCGCAGTTTCTGGCCCAACCAGACCGACGACTCGACCGGCATCACCGACTACCTCAACGGGGTGGCCAAATATGTGGTCTCGTCCTCGATCACCGACCCGCAATGGCAGAACTCGACCGTGTTGTCCGGAGATCCCGTGGAGCAGGTGAGGCAGCTGAAGGCTCAACCAGGCAAGGACATCGTCCTGACCGGGAGCATCACCCTCGGGCACACCCTGATCGCCGCCGGACTGGTCGACGAGTACCGGCTGTTCGTCTACCCCACCGTGCAGGGCCGGGGTAGGCGGCTGTTCCCCGACGGGCACCCGGGGCTCGACCTGCGGCTGATCGAGCCGCCGAAGTCGTTCAACCGGGGCATCACCCTACTGAAATACGCCGGGTTTGCCGCGGGTTGACCTGGGGAACACAGGCACCATGTTGATCCGACGTGTTGCTCGCCCCATGCTGTCAGCAGTGTTCATCTCGCGCGGCGTCGATGCCCTGCGGAGCCCTAAACCCGCGGCCGACGCGACTCGACACACCCTGGAGGAGCTGAGCAAGCTCCCGGATCCTGTCGGTACCAACGTGCCGTCGAACGCCGAGACGGTGGCGCGCGTCAACGCCGCCGTGCAGATCGGCGGTGGCCTGCTGCTCGCGACGGGCAAGCTCCCGCGGGTGGCCTCGGCCGCTCTCGCGTTGAGCGTGGTACCGGGTGCGCTAGGCGGACATGCCTTCTGGAACGAGGTCGAGCCCGAGCGCAAGGCCCAGGAGCGGCGCGCGTTCGTCACCGACATCAGCCTGATCGGAGGGCTGATCATCGCTGCGGTGGATACCGAGGGTAAGCCCTCCCTGGGCTGGCGGGGACGGCGTGCGGCACGCAAGGTGTCCGACGTTGTGACGTCGGCGCTGCCGGCCGGAGCTTCCTCAGGCAGCTCGCTGGCCGACAGTGCGATCGCCGAGAAGGTCGGCCACGGCCTGCAGGTCGGCGCCGAGCGCGGCCGCGGGTTGGCCCACGTGGCGCGGGAGCGTGGCGGTGAACTCGCCGAGGTCGCCCGCGAACGCGGCGGTGAGCTGGCCAGCGAATTGGCCGAGGTCGCACGCGAGCGCGGGTCCGAATGGGCAGAGGTCGCGCGTGAACGCGGCGGTGAACTGGCGGTGGCCGCCCGGGAACGTGGCGGCGAACTCGCCGAGGTCGCCCGTGATCGGGCACCCGAGCTGGCGGAGGCCGCCCGGGGCCGCAGCGTGGAGTTGGCGGAACTGGCGCGCGACCGCGCTGAGCTGGCGCGCGCGCGTGCGGTAGAGCTCGCCGACACGGCGGGAACCGAGGTCAAGAAGAAGCGCCGCAGGCGCTGACCCTGGTGGATTCGCTTTTCATCACGCCGGTTCATATCTCTTCCCCGGCCGTAGGGTCGCGGTACGGTGAGGTCGCATTGCGCGACTTCGCACGAGAGAGCGGATCCACATGACGAGCGACTACCCGCCCCCGCCTCCGCCCCAGCAGCCCGGCCAGTACGGATACCCCGGGTCTTACCCGCCGCCAGGCCGCGGTCAGCAGCCAGGTGGTCTCGGTCTGCGGTTCGCTGCGCGGTTCATCGACGGCATCATCGTCAACGTCGTCGGCCTCATCCTCGCCTTCGCCATCGGGTCACAGTCGAACATTCTGATCACCGGGCTGTTCACCGGCGTGTTGACGTTCATCTACTTCGTGGCGCTGGAGGTCAGCCAGGGGTGGACGCTCGGCAAAAAACTGCTGGGTCTGAGCGTGCACGGTCCCGCCGGCGCGCCCAAGCCGACCGTTCAACAGTCCGCGATCCGCAACTCGTGGACGCTACTGCCGATCATCCCCTGGCTGGGTGGTCTGGTGCTCTTCATTGCCTACATCGTCATCGCGGTGACTATCAACAGCAGTCCCACCAAACAGGGCAAGCACGACGAGCTGGCCGGCGGCACTCAGGTCGTAAGGAGCTGAGCCCCGCCGCGTTCGGGCTCAGATCACGAGCCCGAGCAGCAACACCAGCACCAGGCCGACCACCGACAACACCGTCTCCATGATCGACCAGGTCTTGATGGTCTGACCGACGCTCATCCCGAAGAACTCCTTGATGAGCCAGAAGCCGGCGTCGTTGACGTGGGAGAAGAACACCGATCCGGCACCCACGGCGAGCACCACCAGCGACACCTCACCGGTACTCAAGCCGTCTACCAGGCCGAGCATCAACGACGATGCCGTGATGGTCGCCACCGTCGCCGAACCCGTTGCCAGACGGATCAATACGGCGAGCACCCAGCCCAGCAGGATGACCGAGACGTTGGCGCCCTTGGCCCAGTCGGCGAGCATGGTGCCGATCCCGCTTTCCACCAGCACCTGCTTGAACCCGCCACCCGCGGCGACGATCAGGATGATGCCGGCGACCGGCGGTATCGACGACTCGATGCACTTCACGATCTGATCGCGCGTCATCGCGGCGCCGCGGCCCAGCGTGAAGATTCCGACGACCACGGCGATCAGCAGGGCGATCAGCGGTCGGCCCACAACGTCGAAAGTCGCTCGCAGAGGATTGTTCTCGTCCTCGATGAAGATGTCGACGAGGGCCTTGCCCATCATCAGTGCGACGGGCAGTAACACGCTGAACATGGTGACGCCGAAGCTCGGCCGGGTGCGCTGCGTGAGAGTCGCAGTGCCGACCGCCGAGCCTGCGGTGCTGCCACCGGTGCCGTCCGGTTCGTTGCCGGCGGGGGTGCCGCCGCCGAAGTCGTCGGCGTTGAAGCGGTCCGGAATGTCGACGACGACCCAGCGCCCGGCCAGCTTGCCGAACAGCGGGCCGGCGACGATGATCGTCGGGATCGCAACGGCCACACCCAGCGCCAGCGTGATACCGAGATCAGCACCGAGCAGGTCGATCGCGGTCAGCGGTCCCGGATGCGGTGGCACCAGGCCGTGCATCGCGGAAAGGCCTGCCAGAGCAGGGATTCCGATGGTGATCAGCGATAGACCCGAGCGCTTGGCGACGAGGTAGATGACGGGCATCAGCAACACCAGGCCGATCTCGAAGAACATCGGCAGGCCGATGATCGACCCCACCAGTGCCATCGCCCATGGAAGTGCGCGCGGTGAAGCATGCCCGACGATGGTGTCGACGATCTCGTCGGCACCGCCGGAATCCGCGAGCAGTTTGGCGAACATCGCGCCGAGCGCGATCAGGATGCCGACGCCTGCGGCGGTGGTGCCGAATCCGTCGGTGAACCATTCGAGAACGTCGGGAAAGTTCACCCCGGCGACGACGCCGACGGTCAGCGCGCCGAAGATCAGCGCAAGGAACGGATGCAGTTTGGTGATCGTGATCAGCAGGACGATCACCGCGATGCCCGCCAACGCGGCCAGCACCAGTCGCCATCCCGAGGCGACCGGTTCGGGCAGCTCGGTGTCGGCGGCCAGCACGGTGATCGCGGTGGTGATCTCCGTTCCGATCTGCGGGAACGCTCCGGGGGTCATCAGTTCTCCTGTCCGGTGGTGCGCACCTCAGGTGCGGCGGCTGTCCTCGTGCCGGTGGTTGCCACGTAGGCATCGACGATCGAGTCGATGTTCTGGTCGACGTCGATGCGGACGCCGCGCTCGTCGTCGCCCAGGGGTTCGAGGGTGTCGAACTGCGAGGCGAGCAGCGATGCGGGCATGAAGTGCCCCGGTCGACTGGCCTGGCGCCTGCCGATGACCTCGGGTGTCCCCTCCAGGTGAAGGAATTCGACCCCGGGGCAATGGCGGCGGAGCTGCTCGCGGTACCTGCGCTTGAGCGCCGAGCAGCTCATCACGCCACCGGCGGCGCACCTCTCGGCGAGCCATACACCGATCGCCTCGAGCCACGGATACCGGTCGTCGTCGTCGAGCGGCCGGCCGGCCGTCATCTTGTCGATGTTGGCCGGCGGGTGGAAGTCGTCGGCGTCGGCGAACGGCACCTTCAGCCGCTGCGCGAGCGCTGCGCCGACTGTCGACTTCCCCGAACCGGACACTCCCATGACCACGATGGGTGACGCCACTTTCACCACCTACCCTCTTGTATCGGACGTCACAGAGAATGCCGTAAAAGTCATACTATTGCAACTGGATCACGAAACACGTCTCCCTTATAGAGGGCAGCAAACTCTATGACAAGATGTATGCGTGCATCCGGAACCCCATGGCGGCGCTCTGCACAACAGCCTGCTGACCTCACTGGGCACCGCCATCGTGTCCGGCGAGTACCAGCCCGGCCAGGTGATCACGCTCGAAGGCGTCAGCGCCGAGCACGGCATGTCACGCAGTGTCGCCCGCGAAGCGATCCGGGTGCTCGAATCGATGGGCATGGTCGAGTCCCGCCGTCGGGTGGGCATCACCGTCCAGCCGTCGCACAAATGGAATGTGTTCGACCCCAGGCTGATTCGCTGGCGCCTGAAGTCCGGAGACCGTGCCGCCCTGCTCCTGTCGCTCTCCGAACTGCGCAAGGGATTCGAACCGGCCGCCGCCGCGCTGGCGGCCCGCCGGGCCGATCCGCTCCAGTGCCGGATCATGGCCGCGGCGGTGTCGGACATGGTCGTGCACGGCCGGTCAGGGGACCTCGAGGCCTACCTGCTGGCCGACAAGATCTTTCACCGCACCCTGCTGGAGGCAAGCGGCAACGAGATGTTCAGAGCACTCAACGGCGTGGTGTCGGAGGTGCTCAGCGGCCGCACGCATCACGGAATGATGCCTGACACACCGGATCCCGCGGCCATCGAACTGCACGACGAGGTCGCCCGTGCCATCCGCATGAGAGACGATGCGGCCGCGGAGCGGGCCATGCGGGCGATCATCGACGAGGCGGCTGAGGCCGTCGCTCAGGAAAGCACGGAGGCCCCGGACCCGCCTCAAACCCGCGGCGCGTAGCTGTAGTCGATCTTGGTGCCGTCGACGGCGGTCACGGTCAGTATGAAAGCCGCGCTGTCCGGCCCGACGACGACGGTGCAGTCGACGGTGGCCCCCGGTCGGCCCTCGAGGTTGCCCGCGCAGTCCGCGGAATCCGGGCGCCTGGCCAGATGTGCGGCGAGTTCGTCGAGCAGCGAAACCTCGACCTCGGTCTTCGTCAGCACCGGGTTCAGGTCGAAGTTCATCATCAGCCCCTCGACACTGGTCACCGCCGCGGTGCGCCGCATGGTGACCCCGGCGGTGGTGACGTCACAGTTCGCGACGGCCCCGATCACGCCCATCAGTCCCGACAGGCACGAGACCGAATCGCTGGGCGCTCCACCGGTGACGGACACCAGCCTGGCGACGGCGCGCTCCAGCTGCTCCTCAGACAGCGCGGGCGTCATCTCGTAGTCGATCGTCGCTCCGTCGACGCCGGTGACGGTGACGACCGGTTCGAAGCTGTTGGTTGGGCTCATCACGACGACGCACCGTGCCGTCTGGCCCACTTCGCCGACCAGGTCGTCCTTGCAGGTCACCGATTGCGGTTGCTCGCCGGCGCTGGTGAGCCGCTCGGCGACGTCGGACTGCAGATCAGCGCCGGCCACCGTCGCGACGGCGCCGGAAGCGTCCAGCGTGCACCCGGCCACCGCGGCAGACACTGCCGCCAGTGCGGCCACCGACCCGATCACCCTCCTCATGCGCTGTCCTGTCACCATCGAAAAGTTTGCCCGGGACCATAGCAGACTCCCAGGTCAAGGCCATGATTGACTGCCGGAATGGACAGAGAACCCATTCTCGCGCGCCGCCTGTTCGACCGCATCGAACCCGTGCACGCCGTCACATATTTCGCCCCGGAAGCCAGGTCGGAACTCGACGGACTGGGCTACCGGGGTTTCTGGATGGGCTACTTCGCAGCTCGCTCGGCCCCGTTCGGGGTGGTGCCCGCGGACGTCGTCACCGCCGCGTTCTACAACTTCGCCCCCGAACGGGTCGCCGGCGCGCTTCCCGGCGCGTGGGACGTCGCGCCGCCTGCCGCCGCCCTGCGTGCGCGGGAGCAGTCGGCCGTCGCGGCGCTACGACGCTACGGAGTGACCGACGACGACGCGGCCGTCGCGGCCGAACTCGCGGCCAGGGCGGCACAGAGCGGCGATCTCGGCGGCCGCACGCTGTTCGCCGCCAACCGGGCGCTGGCGTGGCCGCAGCGGCCACTCTCCAGGCTGTGGCACGCGGTCACGCTGCTGCGTGAACACCGCGGCGACGGCCACGTCGCGCTGCTGACTGCCGAGGGCGTGTCGGGGCGCGAATGCAACGTGCTGCACGCGGCAGCGGGTCGGGTTCCCGAGGCGATGATCAAGCGCAGCCGCGACTACGACGACGCGCGATGGGAGCACTACCGGGGCGCGCTACAGCGACGGGGACTGCTGGACGCCGCAGGCGGGCTCACGCAGGCGGGCCACGAGCTCAAGCAACGCATCGAGGACACCACCGACGCGCTCGCCCTGCCCGTGCTCGACGTCCTCGACGACGGCGAGGTGGAGACGCTCTTCCGGACCTTGACGCCGATCACCAGGAAGGTGGTGGCAGGAGGCGACGTGCCTGACGCCACGCCGATGGGCCTGAGCCGCGATGACCTCGACGACGACAGCGCGCACCTGGACTGACCGCTCAGTCACATTCGAGCTGGCCGCTCAGTCACATTTGAGCTGGCCGCTCAGTCACATTTGAGCTGGCCGCTCAGTCACATTTGAGCTGGCCGCTCAGCGCGGTCCGTAGATGATCAGGCCGACGCCGGCCAGGGACACCACCGCGCCCAGGATGTCCCAGCGATCGGGCCGGAAGCCATCGGCCACCATCCCCCAGATCAACGACCCTGCGATGAACACGCCGCCGTAGGCGGCAAGCACCCGACCGAAGTGCGCGTCCGGCTGGAACGCCGCGGCGAATCCGTAAGCGCCCAGCGCGATGACGCCCGCGCCCATCCACAGCCAGCCGCGGTGCTCACGGACGCCCTGCCACACCAGCCAGGCGCCGCCGATCTCGAGAATCGCGGCCAGCACGAACAACGCGATCGATCGGGTCACCACGAGCTCCAGACTGCCGCGAAGGTACGCGAAATGCCCGACTTGAGCCGCGTGTCGTGTGGCAGGCGTCCGGCGGGGTGCCCACGACATCGCCGGTCACGGTCCGGCGAGGGTCGCGGGAGGGCAATGTGAGCAGCGTCATCCCCTCACGATGGTTGAACCCGACACGCAACGGGCAGGGCCCGAGCGCCTCAGCGGGCGGCCAGCGCGAACGCCTCCCACGCCAGTCGACGCTCGGCATACGGGTCGTAGACGATGTGGCGGCGACGATCCAGAACCAGGACCGCACGCTCATCGCCGGTGTACTGCGGCCAGTCCGCGCCGGGCGCACCGTGCTCGGCGAAAGCCAACCAGCGAGCCTGAACATCGTCGCTGACCCTCCGCGCGCTGCGCGAATCCACGCCCGCAGTGAGAAGCCTGCCGAACCTCGAGCGATAGACGTCGAACACCGCCAACAGTTCGGTCGCATGCGTGGCACCGAAGCCCGACAACTGCAGCGTCCTCGGGGCGTAGTCGTAGCGGTAGACATAGGTCGGCGCGTGCCTGCTGTGCGCCGCCGCGATGTGCCACACCGCTGAGCCGAAGATGAAGTCCCCGCCGAGCCGAACGCATGCCGCCGGATCCGGGTAACCCGGGTAGGCAGCGGTAATGCGTTCACGCACTGCGGGATCGGTGTGGGCCAGCACCCGTTCGATCGACTTCTCGGTGGTCGGCAGGAGCTTGAGGAAGCGGGTGAACAGCCGGGCCTCATCGGCGTTGGTACCGACGACCAGGGGCACGGGGTGCGCGGCGCCGGCGCGCATCGCCTGCAGCGGTTCCACCGGCAGATAGTCCGTGCCGAACGTGGGGCCGATCGCGAACGCGCCGAGCATGTCGCGCTGCCCCTCGACGATCACCCGGTCCAGCGCATTGACGAGATCGGCGGACCTGGTGGTCATCAGCGCCTGCGCGGCTCCGGATGCCGTCACCCCGAGTTGCGCGGCCAACCTGTCCGCATACTCGGCGGCAATTCCGGGATCGCTGACCATGCCGGTTGTCGGACTCTCGGAGATCGCTTGGGAGAACAGGCCTTTGGCGTCTGGTGTGGCCAAAAGCGTGGATACCGCGTGGGCGCCGGCGCTTTCGCCGAAGATCGTCACTTTGTCCGGGTCGCCACCGAACGCAGCGATGTTCTCCTGGACCCAGCGCAGCGCCATCACCAGATCGCGCAGGAACAGGTTGTCGTCGATGGGGACCTCGGCGGTGGACAACGAGGACAGTTCCAGGCAACCCAGCGCTCCGAGCCGGTAGTTCACCGACACGTAGACGCAGCCTTTGCGCGCCAGCGAAGCGCCGTCGTAGATCGGTGTCGCCGAGCTGCCGAGCATGTACCCGCCGCCGTGGATGAAGACCATGACGGGCAGCGGCTGCTGTTCCTGCGCAGCATCCACACGGCTGACGACGTTGAGGGTCAGGCAGTCCTCGCTCATCGGCTGGTACCTGCCCGGCGCGAGCATGGTGTACATGCGCTGCTGCGGCGCGCAATAGCCGATCCCGTGGCAATACCGGACTCCCGGCCAGGGTTGCACCGGCTGTGGCGCGCGATAGCGCAGCGGGCCCACGGGCGGGCTGGCGTAGGGAATCGACCGCCACCGATTGACTCCGTCACGCGTGAAGCCCTCGACCGTGCCCGAGGCGATCTTCACCCGGACGGTTCGCTCGTGCATTCTTCCGACGGTAGCGAATTCCCGCCCGCCCTGCCTGGCCGGCCAATGCGTGTCGGGCCGCTAGCCTGGCTCAATGCGGATAGCGGGCGTGATAGCGGTCACGGCGCTGGTGGCCGCCTGTTCGCAGTCGGTGGGCGGGCAGGCCGAGCCATCGGGGTCGCCACAGTCGGCGCCACCGGGCAGCACACCGACCACCGCGGCGACCCCCGCACTCGCCCCCGGTGCGACCCGGCCACCGGGCCAGGGCGCGTCGATCGAGGAGGTGATCGCGTGGGTCGAGGCGGGCACCCCCGCCGATCCAGGCGGCTATCACGAGGCGTTCTCCGACGGCCAGACCACTCGGCTCGGCGACGACATCGCGTTCACCGCCCCCTCCGGGGCGCCCAACGACACGACGCAGTGCATCACCGACGCGAAGTACAACGATGGCGCCCTGGCGTGCCTGGTGGAACTGGACTCCCCCGCTCCCCGTCCCTCGGCAGCCGAGGGCGTGTGGAAGGCGGGCTGGATCGACTACTCCGGGACGGGCCTACAGATCGGATCACTCCACGGAGATCCCGGCCCGTTCATCACGGGCGTCGGCCCGGCGCTGCCCGACGGCCAGTCACTGGCGTTCGGCGACAACCGATGCCGCACCGATGCGACCGGCCTGCTCTGTGTGGACTACGCGCACCGGTCGGCGGTCTGGATCAGCGCCGCAGCAGTTCTGCCCTTCGGCTGCCTTCAGCCCGTGCCACCGCCGCCGGAAACCGGTGCGGCGTTCAGCTGCTGAGCGCTGCTTCGTGCGCCGGGTAGGCGTGTACGACCACCGAGGACAGCTTCGGAATGGCATGCGCGAGTTCGTGTTCGGCATCATGAGCGACCGCGTGTGCGTCGGACAGGCTGAGCCCCGGATCGACGTCGAGCTCTGCGTCGGCTTCCAGCCGATGGCCGACCCAGCGCATCCTGACGCGGCGGACGGACCGGACACCGGGCCGTTCGGCGAGCACCGAGTGGGCAGTGTCGACGAAGCGGGGGTCCACGCCGTCGAGCAACCTGCCGAACACGTCCCGGGCGGCGGCCACCAACACCATGCCGATGGCGCAGGCGATGAGAAGCCCGATGATCGGGTCTGCGACAGGGAATCCCAGAGCGGCGCCCGCGGCGCCGCCGACCACGGCCAGCGAGGTCAATCCGTCCGCGCGGGCATGCATCCCGTCGGCCCGAAGCGCAGCCGAGCCGATGCGCCTGCCGACCCGGATGCGGTACAGCGCGACCGCTTCGTTGCCGAGGAAGCCGACCACTCCCGCGGCCGCCACCCAGCCAAGATGTGTCAGCGGGACGGGATCGATGAGCCGGCGGACGGATTCGACGCCGGCGATCAACGCGGACAGCGCGATCATCAAGAGGACGAACAGCCCGGCAAGGTCCTCGACCCGGCCGAAACCGTAGGTGTAGCGCCGCGTCGCCGCACGTCGGCTCATGGCGAACGCGATCCACAGCGGGACCGCGGTCAGCGCGTCGGAGAAGTTGTGGACGGTGTCGGCGAACAGCGCCACCGAACCCGATACCGCGACGATGACCAGCTGCGCGGCGGCGGTGAAGCCCAGAACGACAAGGCTGATCTTGACGGCCCGGATCCCGTGCGCGCTGTCGCTCAGCGCGGCGTCGACGCGGTCGGCGTGGTCATGACTGTGCGGCGCGTGGTGGTGGTGCTGCTGCCGGCCCATCAGCCGGACTCCTCGTCGTTCAGTACCCGCAGCTGCCTGCCGTCCAGATGGTGGGCAGGCACGCCACCGGCGTGTTCGGCGTTGTACACGGCGTCGGTGACGAGCTGGCGGACATGGTCGTTCTCGAGGCGGTAGAACACCTGCGTGCCCTCGCGGCGGGTGCGCACCAGCCGGGCCATCCGCAGTTTGGCGAGGTGTTGAGACACCGACGGCCCCGGCTTGTTCACCCGTGCGGCCAGGTCGTTGACCGACAACTCGCGGTCGGCCAGCGCCCACAGCAGCTGAACCCGAGTGGCGTCGGCGAGCATCCGGAACACCTCGACGACCAGATCGGCCTGCTCGTCCGCCAAGCCGCAGAGTTCGTTATCTGCATTCATACGCAGATAGTAGCGCGTCAGGCGGTATGGGGGCGCGCCTTGTCTCTGGCCCTCTGGGGATAGATCTGCGTCATCCCGAACGCCCCGACGATCACCACCACCGGGATCACCGCCTTCGACCAGTGCACCGTCGTCGGCGACGCAACGGCGACGTAGCCCAGCACCGCGGTGAGCGCGAACACCAGCGCCCACATCAAAGTGAGGGTCTGGTTGGTGCGCCGGAACGCCGCCTGCTCCCAGTCCTGGCGCGGCGCGGACTCTCGTGCGTACTGCGCGGTGAACGGCTCGAAAGCCAGAGAGCCCAATGCCATCAGCGCCAGTACGCCACTGGAGAGCGTCGTCGCGTAATTGTCCATCCAGTCGCGGTCCTCTGCGCCCACGATGATGCCTGCGATGGTCACGCCCGCGAAGAACACCACGGTCACGACGTCAAGCAGCCGCAGTCCGCCGAAGCCGGCCGACACCCCCATGATCAACGTCGCGATCACCGCGCAGATGGCCCCGAACATCCACGTGCTCGGCCCGTCGGCAACGACCCAGTAGATGATCCACGGGATGAACCCGACGAACGGGCTGCGTTCGAACCATTCGTCCACGCCTCAGCTGTACCCGAAACCGCGGTCAGGCGACACCTTTGCGCTTCAGGATCGGTAACACCCCCTCGGCGAACCAGTACGCCTCCTCCAGGTGCGGGTAGCCGGACAGGATGAACTCGTCGAAGCCCACCGAGTGGTACTCGTAGATGAGGTTGGCGACCTCGTCGTGGCTGCCGACCAGCGCGGTGCCCGCGCCGCCCCGCACCAAGCCCACACCGGCCCACAGGTTGGGGTAGATCTCGAGGCTGTCGATCCGGCCGCCGTGCAACGCGGTCATGCGCCGCTGCCCTTCGGATTCCGAGCGCGCATGCAGCTGGGTGGCATTGGCGATCTGGTCGGGCGTGAGCTCCGACAGCATGTCGTTGGCCACCGCCCACGCCGTTTGGGAGGTGTCGCGGCTGATGGTGTGCAGCCGGATGCCGAAACGCACTGTGCGCCCACGCTGTTCGGCGAGCCTGCGGACCTCCGCGATCTTGGCCGCCGCAGCCTGCGGCGGCTCACCCCAGGTGAGGTAGACGTCGACGTACTCAGCCGCGATCGGCAGTGCGGCCGCCGACGATCCGCCGAAATAGATCTGCGGCAACGGATCCGGCGGCGCCGACACCCGCGCATCGGCCACGTCGTAGTACCGCCCGTTGAAATCCAGGGAGTCCTGGCGCCAGAGCGAGCTGACGATGTGCAGGAACTCACCGGTGCGCGCATAGCGCTCATCGTGGCCGAGCCAGTCGCCGAACCTGCGCTGCTCGAGATCGTCTCCGCCGCTGACGATGTTGAGCAGCACCCGGCCTTCCGAGAACCTCTGCAACGTCGCCGTCTGCTGAGCGGCCAGCGTCGGCGGCACCAGACCCGGCCGGAACGCCACGAGGAACTTCAGCCGCTCGGTCTCGGCGAGCAGTGCCGACGCGGTGAGCCAGGCGTCCTCGCACCACGTTCCGGTCGGTGTCAACACACCCTCATAACCCAACCGGTCCGCCGCGCGCGCCACCTCGGCCAGGTACCTGCGGGTCGGGGGGCGGTAGTGCGCCGGGACGGTGTGATGCGACGACGCGTGCGAGGCACCGACGATCGAGCGGCTGTCGCCGTTGGTGGGCAGAAACCAGAAAAAGTGTGCAAGGCCGTACACCACGTTCGTGCGTATGTCGCGCCACGGAAACAGCCGGGGCTCCTGGAAGGCCGGTGCCGGTGCGCCGGCGACCTCCCGGTCGCCGGTGTGATCGGTGGACTCGGCATAGGCGCAACACAGGCTGTATCCGTGTCGGACGCAATGGTCACGCGCGGTACCTCAATGCCCGTCGCTCGAGAACCCACACGATCGCGTCGGTGCCGATGCCGAGCAGTGCGTAGACGATCAGGCCGAAGATGATGATGTCGATGCGCAGGAAGTCCCGGGCGTTCATGATCAGGAACCCGATCCCCTTGTCCGCGTTGATCTGCTCGGCCACGATCAAGGTCAGCCACGCGATCGCCAGGGACTGCCGGACGCCCACCAGAACCTGTGGTGCGGCGCTGGGCACGATGATCGACCGGAACCGCTGCCAGAACGAGAAGCCAAGGACCTGAGCGGTTTCGAACAGCTTGGGGTCGACCTGGCGGATCGCCGAGAACGTGCTCAGGTACAGCGGGAAGCTGACACCGAGGGCGACCAGCAGGACCTTGGGCAGCTCCCCTATCCCGAACCAGATGATGAACAGCGGGATCAGCCCCAGGTGAGGCAGAGCGCGCACCATCTGCATCGGCGGGTCGATCGTGGCTTCGAACCACTTCGACAGGCCGATCGCCGTTGCCAGCGCGACGCCGATGACACCACCGAGGAGCAGCCCTTCGATCACCCGGATCCCGGACACCGCAAGGGCATCGGCGAGCTGACCGTTCTCGACGAGCTCGACGCCGGCTTCCAGGATGAGCGACGGTGCCGGCAGCACGTCCTGTGGAATGATGCCCAGCGCGCTGCCGATCTGCCACAGCGCGAGGAGCACGACGGGCGACGCCGACCGGATCAGCCCCCACTTACGTTGCGCCCAGCGACCGGTCGCTGCGGAGGTGGCCTGCGCCAGCGGCGCGGCCAGGTCGGCGGGACTAGTCACGGTGAGGTGACGCTACGCCCCGCCTCCCGGGCGCCGAAGGGTTTGATTCTGGGTGAGGTAAAGATGCATAACGCCCGAGCGTGCCCGAGAAGGTCAGCCCAGGCGGAATGTGCCGGTGACCAGCGTCGGTGTCACCGGGACGCCGTTGATGCTCGACTGCGGCCTGCCCTGCGGGAACTCGATCGGGCCCGCGGGTCCGAGGTTGCGCTTGTTGCGGACATCGTTGCGGACCTGGAAGTCGGTCAGGCCGTCGAGGTTGAACGGGTCGAAGTTGCGGTCACGGTCGCCCTGGGGGAAGCCGCTGAACTGAACTCCCGTCGCCGTTCCGTCGAGGCGCACCACCCAGGAGGCGCGGACACCTTCGTGATCAGCGGTGTACATGCCTGCCACGCCCCCAACGGCGTTGGCGGTGAAGTCGTACTCGACTTCGTTCATCGTGACCTCGCCGGTCACCTCGTTGCCGGCGAATTCGGCCTGCAGGGTGTCGCGGAACCTGGACTTGATGTCGACCTTTCCGTCGACCTGGTTACCGAAGAACCACGCTTCGTCGTCGGTCCCGTTGCACGCGTACGCCGCGATGTCGGAGCCGTCGACGCTGATGCCGATCGTCATCTTCCTGCCGTCGGCGGACACCATGTCGGCCATGTAGCGCGCCGAGGCGGGGACTTTGGCCTCGGTCGTAGTCGAGGTCGAGGGCGCGGGCGCGGGCTGCGACGACGACGTCGATTCGGTCGATGAGCCGCCCGTGCAACCCGAAAGGGTGCCGAGTGCGACGAACGCGCTGATTCCCACCAGCAGTGGGCGAGTGTGTTTTCTCATGTGAGCAGCATGAACGGACGGGCAAGGCTGCGCATGAAGATTGGGTGGAGATTCTGTGGAGATCCCTCCGACGGCCGGCTCAGACCGCCAGGAAGGCCTCCAGCTCGTCACAGAACACCTGCCACGCCGGTTCGTTGGCCGTCAGCAGGTGATTGTTACTCGACAGCGCAACCAGGCGCGAATCCGGAATCAGCGACGCCAACTCCTCGCCGTAGCGCATCGGGACGCGGTGGTCGTCGCGGGAATGCAGGATCAGCGTCGGGCACTGGACCAGGCCGGCCTGATCCCGAACATCGATGCGCGCGAACTCTTCCAGGAACCGGACCGCGTTCTCCGGGGACGTGGTGCGCCGCTGCAACTGGTCGAAGGCCGCCCAGTCGGCCCGGGTGCCGTCGGGGAGGAACTGCGCGGCGAAGACCTGCCGGAACGCCGGGTCGTCACGGCCCCAGCCAACCCGGGCCAGGTCGAGATCCAGTGCAGCAGCACGCTTTTCATCCTCGTTCATGGCACGCACGAAGCGCCCCCGCGCATACGCCCCCGACAGCACCAGCCGGGTGACCCGCTCGGGGTGGCGGGCCGCGTAGGCGACGGCCACCGCAGCACCCTGCGACACACCCAGTAGCGGGAACCGCTCCAAACCCAGCGCTTCGACCACCGATTCGAGGTCGGCGACCCAGTCGGAGAAGGTGAACTCCGCGGCGTCCCAGTCCGACAGGCCGCAACCCCGCTCGTCATAGCGGATGAACGTGTGCCGCAACGACATATCACGCACCCAGTGCCGCCACACCGGGCTTTCGGTGTCATAGCCCAGGTGTGTCATCCAGTTCGCCGCGCGCACCAGGGGCGGGCCTTCGCCCGCCACGGCGTACGCCAGTCGCACCCCGTCGGCGGCACGGCAGAACGCGATGTGTTGACGCGGCACCTCAGGTTCGGGTTCCGGCGGCGGCGCCTGCTGCCCGGGCTGCGCCAGCTTGCCGACGAACTGGTAGCCGCGACCGCGCACCGTGCGGATGTAGCGCTGCGACTCACCGTCGTCGCCGAGTGCGCGCCTGGCCGCTTTGATGCGGCTGGTCAACGCCGCCTCCCCGACGAACCGGCCGCCCCAGACGGCATCGAACAGCTCTTCCTTGCTGACGAACCGGTCGTGGTTGCTGATCAATTGGGTCAGCACGTCGAACACCTGGGGTTCGACCCGGATCACGGTGTCGCCGGAACGCAACTCATAGCGTGCGGTGTCGAGGACGAAGTCGTCCCAGTGCCACGAACGCGGCGACGGAGGGGAAGCCTCAGTGCTGGACACGAGTCACCGAAACCCTCAAAGACCGTAGAAGACGGACAGTTCGCGCTCAGCGTACCGCCGAAAGGGCTACCGCCAGCCGTCGGCGGCCCTGGCCACCTGCATCAGCGCGTCGCACAGCTCCCGCAGCTCGGCGCGGTCGGCCCCTTCGTCGATCGCCGTCGCCACGTCCTCGGCGGCGCACCTGACCTGGTACACCCGGTCCGACAGTTCAGCGGCTTCCTCGGCGCTGAGTACCACCGAGTCGGGCGGCACGGAGGTGCCCTTGATCTGAGCGCGCTGCTCGTAGGCGCGCTGACGACAGGACTGCCTGCAGTACTGTCGCCGCCTGCCCAGCCCGCTGTCGGCGACCTCGCGACCGCACCAACGACAGCTCTGGGGACGCATCCGGATGGCGCTAAATGTGGTCGCAGAAGGCACGAGCCCGACTCTAAACCGCGGGCTGCACCGATCCCGGTATCATTTGGGGTCGCGTCGGGAACTCTACGAGGAACCTCTGCGTTGATACGCCGGACGAATTGCGTTTATAGAGGAGTTGACGATGGCTGATCGTGTCTTGAGAGGCAGCCGCCTCGGAGCTGTGAGCTACGAGACGGACCGCAACCACGACTTGGCGCCGCGTCAGGTCGCGCGCTACCGCACCGACAACGGCGAGGAGTTCGACGTCCCGTTCGCCGACGACGCCGAGATCCCCGGCGCCTGGCTGTGCCGCAACGGCCTGGAGGGCACCCTGATCGAGGGTGACATCCCGGAGCCGAAGAAGGTCAAGCCGCCGCGCACCCACTGGGACATGCTGTTGGAGCGTCGCTCGGTCGAGGAACTCGACGAGTTGCTCAAGGAGCGCCTCGAGATCATCAAGACCCGCCGCCGGGGCTAGCCGCGGCTCAGGCGTGCCCTGTCAACGGGCCGAACCGCGCGCCCGATCGATGCGGGCGCGCGCGCCCCATTGGGCGACCTTGAAGATCGCCTCCCTGATGGTCGACCCGTCCATCTTGGACACACCGTGCTCGCGTTCGGCGAAGGTGATGGGCACCTCGACGACGATGAATCCCGCGTTGATCGAGCGCCACGTCAGATCCACCTGGAACCCGTAGCCCTTCGAATCGACCGCGGCAAGATCTATTTTCTCCAACACTTCACGCCGGTAGGCGCGGTAGCCGGCGGTGATGTCGTGGATGTCGACGCCGAGCAGGATGCGCGAGTACCCGTTCGCGGTGCGTGACAGGATCAGCCGCCGCCTGGGCCAGTTGCGCACCTCACCGCCGTCGACGTAGCGCGACCCGATCACCACATCGGCGCCCGCGTCGATCTCGTCGAGAAGCCGGTGCAGCTCCTCGGGGGCGTGGCTGCCGTCGGCGTCCATCTCGACGACCACCGAATACTGACGGTTCAGACCCCACGCGAAGCCGGCCAGATATGCCGCGCCCAGCCCGTCCTTCGATCTCCGGTGCATGACATGGACGCGGTCCGGGTCGGCGAAGGAGAGCTCGTCCGCCAGTTCCCCGGTGCCGTCGGGACTGTTGTCGTCGACGATCAGGACGTGCACGTCAGGTGCCGAGGCGTGCACTCGAGAGACGATCGTCAGCAGGTTGTCGCGCTCGTTGTAGGTCGGGATGATGACCAGCGTGCGGTCACTGGGCCGCTCGTTTGGCGCACCCGGACTCTCGGGAGATGGGCTGGGTTCATCCGCTGCGTCGTTCATGCCACCGGGGACGCTCATGTGGCTCCTTTGCCGTCGTCGGTCGTCGCTCGCCGACGCCTGAATCTTGCTGGCACGAATGATCTATTGTGCAGCATCGCGCCCAGGACACCCACAACACCGATGCCGACCAGCACGGCCTCGACGATCGGCGCGAAACGGGTGGCGGGTGTCAGCGCGGTCTTCAACCGGATCTGCTGGTCGAGGTACGCCGGCTCGAAGAACCCGGTGCGGGCCAGCTCGCGACCGTCGGGCGCGATGACGGAGCTGACCCCGACGGTCCCGGCGACGACGACGTACCGGTCGTGTTCGACCGCGCGCAGCCTGCCGAACGCCAGCTGTTGCTCGCTCATCGCCTCGTCGAAGGTGGCGTTGTTGGAGGGCACCGCCAGCAGCTGAGCGCCGTTGCGCACCGATTCGCGCGCCGCGCGGTCGAAGATGACCTCCCAGCAGGTGGTGACGCCGACGGGCACCCCGGCGGCGCGCACCACGCCGCTGCCCTGGCCGGGGATGAAGTAGCCGGCACGTTCGGCGTACGGCGACAGGCGGCTGAAGAAGCTGCGCCATGGCAGGTACTCCCCGAAGGGCTGGACGATCTGCTTGTCGTGGCGGTCCGACGGACCGGTCCCGGGATTCCACACGATCACCGAGTTCGTTGATACCGGGTTCTCCCGCGCATAGCCGGGTGCGGCGATCACCCCGCCGACCAGGATGGGGGCGTCGATCGCCGCGGCGGCCGTTGCGATCTCCTGCCCGGCGTCCGGATTGGCCAGCGGGTCGATGTCCGAGGAGTTCTCCGGCCAGATGACCAGCATCGGTTGCCGCGCGCGGCCCGCGCGCACCTCCTCGGCCAGCCGAAGCGTTTCGCGCACGTGGTTGTCGAGCACCGCACGGCGCTGGGCGTTGAACTCGAGGCCCAGCCGCGGGACATTTCCCTGCACCGCCGCCACGGTGACGAGCGGCTCGTCGCCCGAGCCGGCACCGGACTTGCGGACGTGCGGCCACGCGAGCGCCGTCGACAGCAGGACCAGGCTGATGCACAGGCCGGGCAGCACCACCGCGGGCGGCGCGGCGGCGCGGGTGGCGGCATCACCACGCCACCAGCGGACGATCTCCAGCGTCAACGCCGACACGCTGAACCCGAGGAGTGCCACAGCGAAGGACACCAGCGGCGCACCGCCGATGTAGGCCAGCGGAAGCACCGGGCTTTCGGTCTGGGAGAACCCCACGACGCCCCACGGGAAACCGCCGAACGGCACCGTCGACTTGAGCCACTCCTGGGCCGACCACAGTCCCGCGAACCACAGCGGCCAGCCGGGCAGTCGCCGGACGAGCACCGCGAACAGTGCGAACAGCGCCGGAAACAGTGCTTCGAGCAGGCTGAGCAGCAGCCAGGGCACCGCCCCGACCAGTCCGCTGATCCACGGCAGCAACGGCAGGTAGAAGACCAGCCCGAACAGCAGACCGTACCCCGCACCCCCCGCGGCCGTGGTGGCGGTCCTGGTCAGCACCCAACCCAGCAGCGCGAACGCCAGGATCGCCGCGTACCAGTATCCGAACGGCGGGAAACTGACGCACAGGGCCAGTCCCGCGACGATCGTGACGCTCAGCGCGGGCAATCGGTCCACCACCGCCCGCCGCGACCGGTTGATCCGCGATGGCTGCCCGGTGTCGGGTTCTGCGCCGGTGGTGTGGCCGCGGCCCGATCCGATCTCGGCATCAGCCATGGATGACCGACCCGCGGTGCACGGTCTGGCGACACCGCGGGAGACGGCCATCGAGGCGCGGCAGCACCGGTACCCGGGAGCGGGGATCGGTGGACCAGCGCTGCACCGCGTCGGCGGGGGCACCGACGTCGAACTCGTCGGCCTCCCAGATCGCATACGAGGCCGGCGCACCGGGCACCAGGGTGCCCATCAAACCGTCCCGGACACCGCCCGCCCGCCACGCGCCCCTGGTGGCCGCCGCGAAGGCTGCCCGTGCCGAGATGGCGCTGCCGGGGGTGTGATGAGTCGTCGCCGCACGGACCGTGGCCCACGGGTTCATGTCGGTCACCGGGGTGTCGGAACCGAAGGCGAGTGGCACGCCTTGGGACGCTAACAGCGCCAACGGGTTCAACCCACGGGCCCGATCCACGCCGAGACGCTGCGCATACATGCCGGTCTCGCCGCCCCACAACGCATCGAAGTTGGGCTGCACGCTGGCGATCACCCCCCAACTGCCGAGCTTTGCCGCCTGCTCGCCGGTGACCATCTCGAGGTGCTCCAGGCGGTGGCCTGACCGGGCCACCGCGACCCGGCCGAAGCGATCCACAACGGTGTCCAACGCGGCGACGACGACGGCGACCGCGGCGTCGCCGATCACGTGAAATCCCGCCGTGATCCCCGCTTCCGTGCAGGCCGCCAGATGGGCGGTGATCGCGTCGGTGGCGAGGTAGCTGTTGCCGGTCGGCGCCGGACAGCACTCAGGGGCGTCGGTGTAGGGCTCGTGCAGCCACGCGGTGCGCGAGCCCAGCGCGCCGTCGACGAACAGGTCGCCGGCCAGCCCGCGGGCCCCGGTCGCGTCGATCAGGTCCCGCGCCTGCCCGGCGTGGGTGACCTGCTCGCCCCAGTAGCCGACGACCTCGACACCGTGCTCGAGGCCGCGCAGTTCCTGCCAGTCGTCGAGGCCGCCGATCTCCGGGCCGGCACACTCGTGGACGGCCGCGATGCCCCGGGCCGCCGCGGCGTCGAGCGCGGCCCGCCGGGCAGCCCCGCGCTGCGCAGCGGTGAGGCCGGCCCGCGCGGCCCGACGGACCAGGTGATGCGCGCCTGCCGTCAGCGGTGCCCGGTCGGCAACGCCGGCCGTCCGCCGCAGCGCGGTCGACGCGGCCGCCGAGTGCACATCGACGCGGGCCAGGTAGGCGGGCCGGTCACCGACGGCGGCGTCCACGTCGGCAGTGCTCGGCGCGGTCCGCTCCGGCCATCGCGATTCGTCCCAGCCGTGTCCCCAGATCACGCCGCCGGGATGGGACCGCGCGAAGGCACCGAGCAGTTCGAGGCAGTGCCGCAGCGAGGTCGCCTGCCGCAGATCCAGGCCGGTCAGCGTCAGCCCGGTCGCGGTGGTGTGGACGTGGCTGTCCACGAAGGCCGGGGCGACGAACGCGCCGGCGAGGTCGGTCACCGCCGAGTCGAGGAACTGCGCGCGGCCGACGTCGTCGCCGCCGAGCCAGGCGACGACCCCGTCACGCACCGCCATCGCGGTCGCGTCGGGCATGGCCGGGCTGTGCACGCGCCCGTTGAGGAGCAGCGTGGTCGTCACTCAGGAAGTCGGGGCTGCTCGACGCGTGGCTGGTCGACGTCGTCGAAATCGCTGACGTCGATCACCTCGCCGTCGATGTAGTCACCCTGCCCCGGCCGGGCGGAATAGCCCGACCGGGCACCGGCCGCGGCGCTGCCGACCGTGCCGACACCGACGATCAGCGGGGCGCGTCGAGCCGCCATCGCGGTGACCAGCGGTCGTGCCGCCGCGCGGGTCGGCGGCAGCAGCAGCAGCGCGCCGAGGACCGAACTGGCCAGGCCGGGGATCACGACGAGCACCGTACCCAGGGCGACGAGCACGCTGTCGGTGACCGCCCCGTGGGCGTTGGCCACCGTCAGCCCGGACTTCTGCAGCCGTTGGAGATGCCGGCGAACCTGGGAACCGGCCAGTGCGAGGCCGACCAGGAAGGTGCCCGCAAGCAACAGCACCGTCCAGCCGAACCCGATCGTCGAGGCCAGCGCCACCAGGACAGCCAGCTCGACCACCGCATAGACCAAGAAAAGCCTCATCGCCATGCCCTTCCAACGCCCGGGCGGCGCTGCGGGTTCCTAGGCGCCGGCGGTGCCGGGCACGGGCCCGGCTTGCACCGCTTGCACTTCGATGGCCGCATGCACCTTGTCGACGCCGCCGCGCAGAAGTGCCTGCGGTACCCACCACCACGCGTGCCACCAGTACCGCCGCGTCACCAGGTCGAAGACCCGCCGGGTATCGGACTTCGGCAGATTGCGCGCGACCGCCTCGACGGGTTCGCCCTTGGGCTTGCCCAGGACACCGCATTTCTGGATCGTCACCCGCGGGGTGTTGTTGATCCGCTTGGTCTTCCACGAGCCGTCATCGGTGCTGATCAACAGCTTGTCGCCGTCGGGCACGCCCCACACCGTGGTGGGCTTGGGCCGCCCGTCCTTGGTGAACGTGGTCAGCAGCAGGTACTTCTCTTCGTAGACGTCATTGAAGGTGGGCGCCATGCGATGCGCTCACACCGCTTTCAGCTCGATGGTGACGTTCTTCTCCATGCCGCCGCGCAGTTTGGAGAAGAAGTTGAAGGTTTTGCCGATCAGGCCGTAGCGCTTGCCGAGCGCGTCGTAGGTGGTGCCGTTGGCCGACTTGTCCAGGATCGCGGCGGTGGCTTCCACGGCCTCGCCCTTGGGCTTGCCGCCACGGTCACACTCGGCGATGGTCACCCGCGGGGTGTTGCGGATGCGCTTGACCTTCCAGGACTGCTCCTGGGTGATCGCGATCAGGCGGTCGCCGTCGGCGACGGCCCAGATGGCCGTCGGCTTCGGCCTGCCGTCCTTGGTGAACGTGGTCAGCAGGATGTACTCGGAACCGGCGACGTCGGCGAAAGTCAAGGCCATGCAACTAAATGTAGTGGTGCTCAGCAATTCGGTGGTGCTCAGCCCTCGAGGTCGCCCTCGGTCTCCAGCAGCACCTGCTTCAACCCGTTCAGCGTGGCCGCCTCGGGCTGCGCCCACATTCCCCGACCGGCGGCCTCCAGCAGCCGTTCGGCCATCCCGTGCAGCGCCCACGGATTGGACTCGGCCATGAACTTGCGGTTCTCGTCGTCGAGCACGTACTCACCGGCGAGCCGCTCGTACATCCAGTCGGCCATCACTCCGGCGGTGGCGTCGTAGCCGAAGAGGTAGTCGACGGTCGCGGCCATCTCGAACGCCCCCTTGTAGCCGTGCCTGCGCATCGCGTTGATCCAGCGCGGGTTGACCACACGTGCCCGGAACACCCGGGTGGTCTCCTCCGACAGCGTCCGGGTGCGCACCGATTCGGGCCGGGTGTTGTCCCCGATGTAGGCGGCCGGGTCCTTGCCGGTCAGCGCGCGCACGGTGGCGATCATGCCGCCGTGGTACTGGAAGTAGTCGTCGGAATCGGCGATGTCGTGCTCGCGGGTGTCGGTGTTCTTGGCGGCCACCGCGATCCGGCGGTAGGCCTTGTTCATGTCGTCGGTGGCCGGGGCGCCGTCCAGTCCGCGGCCGTAGGCGAACCCACCCCAGGCGGTGTACACCTGCGCGAGATCGGCGTCGTCGCGCCAGTTGCGGCTGTCGATCAGCTGCAGCAGCCCCGCGCCGTACGTGCCGGGCTTGGAGCCGAAGATCCGTGTGGTGGCCCGGCGTCGGTCGCCGTGCTCGGCGAGGTCGACCTCACTGTGGGCGCGGACGTAGTTCTGCTCCGCGGGTTCGTCGAGACCGGCGACCAGTTGCACGGCGTCGTCGAGCATGGTGACGACATGCGGGAAGGCGTCGCGGAAGAAGCCCGAGATGCGGACGGTGACGTCGATGCGGGGTCGGCCGAGCTCGGCCGGCGAGATGGCTTCGAGGTTGACGACGCGTCGCGACGCGTCGTCCCAGACCGGCCGAACACCGAGCAGGGCAAGCACCTCGGCGATGTCGTCGCCCGCGGTGCGCATCGCCGAGGTGCCCCACACCGACAGCCCCACCGACTGCGGCCACTGCCCGTGGTCCGCACGGTACCGCTCGAGTAGCGAATCCGCCAGGGCCACACCGGTTTCCCAGGCGAGCCGGGACGGCACCGCCTTGGGGTCCACGGAGTAGAAGTTCCGTCCGGTGGGCAGCACGTTGACCAGACCGCGCAACGGCGAGCCCGACGGCCCTGCCGCGATGAAGCCGCCGTCGAGCGCCCGCAGGATCTGGGTGATCTCACAGTCGGTCTGACGCAGCCGCGGCACCACCTCCTCGGCCGCGAAGCGCAGCACGGCGGCGACGTCGACGTTGTCGGTGATCCGGTCGACGGCCGTGGGCGTCCCAGCCCGTTTCCTGCAGCGCCGCCACCAGAGCGCGCGCCTGCTCCTCGGCGATGTCGACGGCGCCGCGCTTGTCGGTGCCGTCCTCGGCCAGGCCGAGCGCCTGCCGCAGGCCGGGCACCGACTGCTCGCCGCCGAACAGCTGGCGGGCGCGCAGGATGGCCAGCACCAGGTCGAGCTCGACGGAACCGTCCGGCGCCTGGCCGAGCACGTGCAGGCCGTCGCGGATCTGGACGTCCTTGATCTCGCACAACCAGCCGTCGACGTGCAACAGCATGTCGTCGAACACGTCCTCGTCGGGACGGTCCTGCAGCCCCAGGTCGTGATCCATCTTCGCGGCCCGCATCAGTGTCCAGATCTGCTGCCGGATCGCGGGCAGCTTGCCGGGGTCCAGCGCGGCGATGTTGGCGTGTTCGTCCAGCAGCTGCTCGAGGCGGGCGATGTCGCCGTAGGTCTCGGCGCGGGCCATCGGCGGGATGAGGTGGTCGATCAGCACGGCATGGGCCCGGCGCTTGGCCTGCGTGCCTTCACCGGGATCGTTGACCAGGAACGGATAGATCAACGGCAGATCGCCGAGCGCAGCATCGGAGCCGCACGCGGCCGACATGCCCAGGGTCTTGCCGGGCAGCCACTCGAGATTGCCGTGCTTGCCGAGGTGCACGATGGCGTCTGCGCCGAAACCCTTGTCCAGCCATCGATACGCCGCCAGATAGTGATGACTCGGCGGCAGGTCCGGGTCGTGGTAGATCGCAACGGGCTTCTCGCCGAACCCGCGCGGCGGCTGGACAAGGATCACGACGTTGCCCGACAGCATTGCCGCAATGACGATTTCGCCATCGGGATCGTTGCTACGGTCGACGAACAGGTCGCCCGGTGGCGGGCCCCAGTGCTCGACCATGGCGTCGGCCAGCTCGGCGGGCAGCGTCGCGAACCACTCCCGATACTCCTTGGCGGACAACCGGATCGGGTTGCCGACGAGCTGACCCTCGCTCAGCCAGTCCTGGTCCTGCCCGCCGCGTTCGATCAGCGCGTGCACCAACGCGTCGCCGTCGCCGGAGGCGACGATCGTGCCGAGGCCTTCGGGCGCTTCGCCGTCGCCGATGTCGTAGCCGGCCTCGCGCATGGCACGCAGCAGCGCGACCGCGCTTGCGGGAGTGTCCAATCCGACGGCATTGCCGATGCGGGCATGCTTGGTCGGATAGGCGGAGAACACCAGTGCCACCCGCTTGTCGGCCGGTGCGATGCGGCGCAGCCGGGCATGGCGCACGGCGAGTCCGGCAACCCGGGCGCAGCGCTCGGGGTCGGGGACATAGGAGATCAGCCCCTCATCGTCGATCTCCTTGAACGAGAACGGAACCGTCACGATGCGACCGTCGAACTCCGGGACGGCCACCTGGGTGGCGACGTCGAGCGGAGACATCCCGTCGTCGTTACCGCTCCAGCGCGACCGGGAACTGGTCAGGCACAGACCCTGCAGGATCGGGAGGTTCAGCGCCGCCAGGTGCGCGACGTTCCACTGGTCATCAGTGCCGCCGGCGCCGACCGCGGCCGGGATCGCTCCCCCGGCCGCCAGCACCGTGGTGATCAAGGTGTCTGCGGTGCCCAGCAGTTCGAGCAGTTCGGGTTCGGCGGTACGCAGCGACGCGCAGTACACCGGAAGCGGGATACCGCCCGCGCCCTCGATGGCGCCGCACAGCGCCTCGATGTACTCGGTGTTTCCTGCCAGATGCTGCGCGCGGTAGTACAGCACCGCGATCCGCGGACCCGTCTCGGCAGCCGGGGGCCGCTCCAGCACCCCCCAGGTCGGGGTGGCCACCGGGCGGGCGAACCCGAAACCGGTCATCAGCAGCGTGTCGGACAGGAACGCGTGAAGGTTGACCATGTTCTCGACACCGCCCTGCGCAAAATAGACGTGCGCCTCGAGCGCGACGCCCGCCGGCACCGTCGAATGGCTCATCAGGTCGGCATCGGGGGCCTGCTCACCGCTGATCACGACGGCCGGCAGACCCGCCCCGGCGACCTCGTCGATACCGTCCTGCCACGCGCGGTACCCGCCGAGGATCCGGACCACCACCGCCTGCACGCCGTCGAGCAACTCGGCCAGCTCCCCGTCGACCAGCCGCGCGGGATTGGCCCAGCGGTAGGCGGCGCCACTGGCCCGGGCGGCGATCAGGTCGGTGTCGGACGTCGACAGCAGCAGGATGGTCGGAGACGAGAGGGCTTCAGCCACGCACCATTCGTACCGCACGGCGACCAGGGCGGGGCGACTAACCTGGTGGGAGTGAGCATCGCCCTGGTCGCGGGCACCCCGCATCCCTCGCTGCGGGGAGTGGTCCTGCGCTACGAGGGGTTCACCTCACACGGCGGCAAGCCCGTCGTCTTCCGGGAACTGCCGTGTACGTACGTTCCGATCATCATCGACCTGGAGGACGGTTGGACGGTCGCGCACCGCGAACACGTCGGCGCCGCTCCGCTGCGGCTGCGCTCGTTCGTTGCCGGTGTCACCGACGGCCCGGTGCTGGTCGGGCACGCCGGCTCGGCGCGATGCCTGCAGGTCGATCTGACAGCGCTGGGCGCGCGCCGGATCCTCGGGGTGCCGATGGGCGAGTTGGCCAACCGGACGGTGCCGATCGAGGACGTCCTCGGCGCGCTAGGTGACGGCCTGGTGCAGCGCATCGGTGAGGCAGCCGGCTGGCGGGAGCGTTTCGCCATCGTCGACGCCGCGCTGACGGCGCGGCTGCGCGCGGCACCGGCCGTCGACGCCGGGGTGGCCTGGTCGTTGGGTCGGATCCAGTCGAGCGGCGGCGCCGTCGCGATCGGTGAGCTGGCCACCGATCTGGGCTGGAGTCATCGCCGGTTCATCGCCCGGTACCGCGATTCCGTCGGTCTGCCGCCGAAACGGGTGTCCCGCATCGTGCGCTTCGAACACGTCAGCGCCCGGCTCCGCTCCGGCGCCGACTTGGCCGTGGCCGCCGCCGAATGCGGCTATTTCGATCAGGCGCACCTGGCACGTGAGGTGCGTGAGCTTGCGGGGATCACGCCGACCGAACTGCGCGCCGGGGCCGTCAATTCCGTCCAAGACAGCCTCGTCGGCTCTGTCTAGCCTCAAAGGCATGACCGAATCACAGACATTCGCAGGCGCGGTGCCGGTCGTGCCGTTCGCCGAACCGCGGGCCGGCATCGCGTGGCTGCAGGAGGCCTTCGCGGCGGTGCCGACCGCGGTCTACCCGCCCGAACCCGACCAGCCGCTGCTGCATGCCGAGGTGAAGGTCGGCACCGGCGTGGTCATGATCGACGACGCCGACCGCGACAGTGTGTTCGCGCTGCCTGGGCCCGTCGTGGTCTACGTCG
The DNA here is from genome assembly GCA_963771335.1 of uncultured Actinomycetota bacterium. GTDB lineage: Bacteria > Actinomycetota > Actinomycetes > Mycobacteriales > Mycobacteriaceae > Mycobacterium. The sequence goes on from CAVYTD010000018.1 coordinate 192,735, forward strand.
TGCTGGACAGCCCCGCCGAGATCGACGCCCTGCACGACCGGGCGGCAGCCGCGGGGGCCGAGATCGTGATGGGTCTGACCGACCAGGACTACGGCTCACATGAGTTCGCCGCCCGGGACCCGTACGGCAACATCTGGAGCTTCGGGACCTATCGGCCGTCCCTCGGCTGAGGGTCGCGGCTCAGGAGTGCCAACAGCCGTACCAGGTCTGCCGGTACGGCAGACCGTCGTCACACTCACGAGGTGCGGACGTCGAAATCGGTGACCTCAGGTGCGCGCAGCAACTCCGGGTAGCGATCGGCATCCCAGGGGAACAACTCGGGCAGGCCATCCTTGTTCAGGTACCAGCTGCTGCATCCGGTCAACCAAACCGTCTGCGGCATGGCCGCTTTCATCTCCTCGTTGTAAGCCTTGGTGGCGGTCTCGGTCGGCGACGCGGAGATGATGCGGCCCTCCCGGAGCTGGTCGATCCACCACATCACATAGTTGGCCTGGTTCTCCGCGATGTGGATCAGCGAGTCGTTCCCGACCGGTGAATGTGGGCCCATCAGCATGAACATGTTGGGAAACCCGGGCACTCCGATGGAACGATAGGCCGTCGGCCCGTCGGCCCAGGCCTCTTCGAGCGTGCGACCGCCGTCGCCGGTGATCGTCAGCGGCCGCACGTAGGCATGCGCGTCGAAACCGGTCGCCAGCACGAGCAGGTCGACCTCGTGCAGCGTGCCGTTGGCGGTGACGACCCCACGGGGTTCGATGCGATCGATCGGATCGGTGATGATCTCGACACCGGGTTTCTGCACCGCACGGTAGAAATGACCCGCGAAGATCATCCGTTTGCACATCGGCTGGTCTCTGGGAGTCAGTTTCGCCTTCAGCTCCCGATCGCGCACGGACAGTCGCAGGTTCCACCGGCATTGCGTCTGGTAGAGCCACCGCTGCCATCCGGGCCGCACAGGCGCAACACCGAAGATCAAACGTACGAAGCGGCTCCAGAACCAGTAGCCGAACGCGTTCAGCCACGGCCAGCGTCGCATCGCAGCCTTCGTCCGGGTCGACACCCTCACGTTCGGCCAGGGACAGATCCACTGCGCGGTGCGCTGGAACACTTTGAGCTGCTTGACTTCACCTCCGAGTTCGGCGGTGATCTGCACGCCTGTCGAGCCCGTTCCAATGAGGCCGATGCGTTTGTCCGGCAGCGACACCGAATGATCCCACCGCGACGAATGGAACGTCGGGCCCGTGAACGTTTCCAACCCCTGGATGTCGGGGTAGCGCGGAATCCGCAGTACGCCTGTCGCGGTGACCAGCACATCGAACTTCTCCACGCCGGCGGCCGTAGTGACCCACCATTTGCCGTCCTGGTACGTGGCGTCGGTGACGTCGGTGCAGAATCGGATGTGGCTCCGCATGCCGCGCTCGGTAGCGACCTGACGGAAGTACTGCTGGACCTCCGGCCCCGGCGGAAGCATGTGGGACCACTCCGGGTTGGGCCGGAACGAGTACGTGTAATACCGCGACGGCACGTCGCAGTGCAGCCCGGGATAGGTGTTGTCGCGCCAGGTCCCACCGACCTCGTCGGCCGATTCGAAGATCGTGAAGTCGTCGACGCCCGCGTCCTGCAGTTTGGCCGCCATGCACAGGCCCGACATGCCGGCCCCGATGATGGCGACGCTGACGTTGCGTCGTGGTTGCGTTTGCTGAAAACTCTTGGCTGACATGGCCTGACTCCCTGTGAACTGGAGGCACGTTACCCCGGCGGCGCCGGTGACACGCCGGAATCGCGCCCGATCGTCACGTGCCCGAACTGGACCGGGTTCCATTCGCGGTGAATCTAAGGGTTGCCCCTCTGGGCCGACGGCCAGACTGGCCACGGAAGTGTTCTGGAGGTGGGTCAGCTGTCATCGTTACGTGTAGTCAAGCTCGGCGCCGTGATCGGGGCGCGCATCGACGGTGTCGACATCGCCGACGGCGTGGACGGCGCCACCGCCGCCAAGATCAACGCCGCGCTGCTCGAGCACAAGGTGATCTTCTTCCGCGGCCAGCACGGCCTCGATGACGACTGCCACCTGGCGTTCGCGCGCGCACTCGGCACGCCGACCACCGCCCACCCGACGGTGACGTCGCGCGGTGCCAGGGTGCTGCCCATCGACTCGCGCTACGACAAGGCCAACAGTTGGCACACCGACGTGACCTTCGTCGACCGCATCCCCAAAGCGTCGCTGCTTCGGGCCATCACCCTGCCGTCCTACGGCGGGACCACCACCTGGGCGTCCACCGAAGCGGCCTACGACCGGCTGCCCGCCCCGCTGCGGGCCCTCGCCGAGAACCTCTGGGCGGTGCACACCAACACCTACGACTACGCGGCTGACGTCGACGCCCGCCTCGAACAGCTGGCCGACACCGAACGCCAGTACCGCGAGGAGTTCGTCTCCGATTACTACGAGACCGAGCATCCCGTGGTTCGGGTGCACCCCGAAACAGGCAGGTGCGTGCTGCTACTCGGTCATTTCGTCAAACACTTCGTCGGGCTCGGCCACGCCGAGTCGACCGCCCTGTTCCAGCTCCTTCAGACGCGAATCACCAAACTCGAGAACACGATTCGCTGGAACTGGGAGCTGGGTGACCTTGCCATCTGGGACAACAGGGCCACCCAGCATTACGCAGTTGCCGACTATGACGACCAGTTCCGCCGCCTCAGCCGTGTGACGCTCGCCGGCGACATCCCCGTCGACGTCCACGGCGAGCACAGTCGGGTGGTGACCGGAGACGCGTCGACGTACTCCGCCGTCGTCACACCGGTGCGCCGCGCGAGTTGAGAGCTCACAACCGGTCCATCATCCGCGACATCGCCGCATCCTCGATGTAGCTGTAGCGCTTGGGATAATGCTTTGGCTTGTAGCCCTTTTCGGGCCGGTCCGCCTTCTCGGTGGACTCGAACAGCGCTCGCACCGCTGCGCGGAAGCCGTGGCGTCGCACCGCGGGCCCCGCCAACGCCGCCGTCGAGGCGACGAGAACCTGGTGTTCGGTGATAAGTGCCGCCGTCTGCACAGCTTCAGTCGTGACCACACCCGTGTCGTCGCGTGGCTGCACACGAGGACCCGTTGCTAGATCGGTCATTTCGATGTACTCCCCGTGATGTGATGTGAAGGTGCCCGACTGCCGAACTCCTCATGACCGCAAACCTACGAGTGAATGCGCAGCTCGGAACGGGTAGTTCGGTACGCGTTTCTGCAGCTACCTGACCTTCTGGTACGCGGGGGCCGGAGGCGGATACTTATATCTGCTGCACCGCGCGGCTGACCAGGCATTATCGCGAGAACCGCTGGCGGCGAACACATCCACGGCACCGGCGGCCCGGCGCCCCCGCACGGGCAGCAACCAGCCATCTGCGTGGGGCAGCCGTGAGGGCGGGCCGGGTACCGTAGACGGATGGACAGGGCCAGGGACGACGACGCCTGCCCTGGCGCGCTGCAGACCCACCGCGCCGCCGACGGCGAGCTGGCCCGGATCCGATTGCCGGGCGGGATGATCACCGCTGCACAACTGGAGGCGGTGGCGCTGGCAGCCATCGACTTCGGATCCTCGGTGATCGAGTTGACCTCACGAGGCAACCTGCAGATCCGGGGAGTGCGCGACACCGTCAGCGTCGCCGGAATCCTCTCCGGTGCCGGGTTGCTGCCCTCGCTCACCCACGAACGGGTCCGCAACATCGTGGCCTCGCCGCTGTCCGGACGCAGCGGCGGCGTTTGCGACGTTCGCGGACTCGTCGCCGCCCTGGACGCCGCGGTGCAACACGATCGCCGGCTCGCGGGCCTGCCGGGCCGATTCCTGTTCAGCCTCGACGACGGCCGCGGCGACATCTCGGGCATGGGTGCCGACGCGGGCGTCCACGCCCTCGACGAATCCACCGCGGCCCTCCTACTGGCCGGCCGTGACACCGGTGTGCGGCTGGCTGTTACCGAGTCGGTCGCCGGACTGCTGGCGGTCGCCACCCGATTCACCGAGATGCGCGGAAAGAGCTGGCGTGTCGCCGAACTCGACGATCCCATGACGCTGCTCGGACCGCTGACGCCGATCGCCACCCCCGGCACGAGATGGCCTGCCCACACCCGCCCGCCCGTCGGCTGGATCGAGCAGACCGACGGACGCGTCGCGGTGGGCGCCGCGGTGCCCCTCGGGGTCCTCGACGCCGAGACGGCGCGCTATCTCGCTGCCGTCGACGCGCCGATGGCTGTCACCCCGTGGCGCTCGGTGCTGCTCTTCGATCTCGACGAGGACACCGCCGACGTTGCACTTCGGGTTCTCGCCCCCAGGGGCCTGGTCTTCGACGGCAACTCACCGTGGCTGTCGGTGTCGGCGTGCACCGGCAGCCCCGGCTGCGAGCACTCCGCCGCCGATGTCCGCGCCGATGCCGCAGCCGCCGTCGACGATCCGGCAGGGTCGTCGGGGGTGCACCGCCACTTCGTCGGCTGCGAGCGGGCCTGCGGCAGCCCTGCCCACGGCGAGGTCCTGGTCGCGACCGGAGACGGCTATCGGCCGCGTAGCACCCACCCGTAGGGTGAGCGGGTGCTCGACTACATCCGCGACGCCGGCGAGATCTACCGACGGTCGTTCGCCCTGATCCGCGACGAGGCGGACCTGTCCCGCTTTCCCGCCGATGTCGCCCGGGTGGTCGTGCGGCTGATCCACACCTGCGGTCAGGTCGACGTCGCCGACCACGTGGCCTTCACCGGTGACGTTGTCACCCGGGCACACGCCGCCCTGGCCGGGGGCGCCCCGATCCTGTGTGATTCCTCGATGGTCGCCGCCGGGATCACCCGGTCCCGACTGCCCGCCGACAACGACGTGGTGTCCCTCGTCGCCGACGCCAGGGCACCTCAGTTGGCCGCCCAGCTCGGCAGCACCCGCTCAGCAGCCGGCGTGGACCTGTGGGCGGACCGGCTCGACGGCGCGGTCCTCGCGATCGGGAATGCACCCACTGCGCTGTTCCGGCTGCTCGAGCTCATCGACGACGGCACGCCCGCGCCTGCGGCGGTGCTGGGTGGACCGGTCGGTTTCGTCGGCTCGGCGCAATCGAAGCAGGAGCTGATCGACGCTCCGCGCGGCATGTCCTATCTGGTGGTGACCGGCCGCCGCGGTGGCAGCGCGATGGCCGCCGCCGCCGTCAATGCGATTGCGGCCGAACACGAATGAGCGAGCCCACGGGAACTCTCTGGGGTGTCGGACTCGGGCCGGGCGACCCCGAGCTGGTCACGGTGAAAGCCGCCAGGGTCATCGGCTCCGCCGACGTCGTCGCGTATCACAGTGCGCGGCACGGCCGCAGCATCGCGCGGTCGATCGCCGAGCCGTATCTGCGTGCCGGCCAGATCGAGGAACACCTGGTCTACCCGGTGACCACCGAAACCACCGATCACCCCGGCGGTTACGCAGGGGCGATGGAGGACTTCTACCGCGAGTCCGCCGAGCGCATCGCCGCACACCTGACCGCGGGCCGCGACGTCGCCCTGCTGGCAGAGGGTGATCCGCTGTTCTACAGCTCCTACATGCATATGCACACCCGGCTGACGGAACGCTTCGAGGCGGTGATCGTGCCGGGGGTGACGTCGGTCAGCGCAGCATCGGCCGCGGTGGCCACTCCCCTGGTCCAGGGGGACCAGGTGCTGACCATCCTGCCGGGAACGCTGCCCGCCGATGAACTCGAACGTCGGCTCTGCGATACCGACGCCGCCGTCATCTTGAAGCTCGGACGCTCATATCCCGTTGTGCGAGAAGCACTTTCAGCGGCCGGGCGATTGGACGAGACGTTCTACGTCGAGCGTGCCAGCACCGCGAAACAACGGGTGCTGCCCGCCGCCGATGTCGACGGCGAGTCGGTGCCGTACTTCGCGCTGGCGATGCTCGCAGGCCGGCAACGCGCTGCGGCGAGCACCGGAACCGTCTCCGTGGTCGGGCTGGGCCCCGGTGACGTCGATTGGATGACGCCGCAGAGTCGGCGTGAACTGGCCGCCGCCACCGATCTGATCGGGTACGGCCCCTATCTGGACCGCCTCGCGGCCCGCGACGGCCAGCGCAGACATCCCAGCGACAACACCGATGAGCCGGCGCGGGCACGCCTGGCGTGCGAGCTCGCCGAGCAGGGCCGCGCCGTGGCGGTCGTCTCGTCGGGAGATCCGGGTGTCTTCGCGATGGCCACCGCGGTCCTCGAGGAGGCCAAGCAATGGCCCGGCGTCGCGGTGCGGGTCATCCCCGCGATGACGGCCGCCCAGGCGGTGGCCAGCCGGGTCGGCGCTCCGCTGGGCCACGACTACGCCGTCATCTCGCTGTCCGACCGCCTCAAGCCCTGGGATGTCATCGCGCAGCGCCTCACCGCGGCGGCGGCGGCCGATATGGTGCTGACCATCTACAACCCCGCGTCCAAGACCCGCGACTGGCAGGTCGCTGCGATGCGGGACCTGTTACTGAAACACCGCGACCCGGGCACGCCCGTCGTCATCGGCCGTGACGTCTCGGGCCCGAACGAGAGTGTCAGGGTGGTCCGGTTGGCTGACCTGGATCAAGGCGATGTCGACATGAGATGTCTGCTCATCGTCGGTTCCTCGCAGACGCAGTGGTACGCAGCCGGCTCCGGCGTCGGTGTGGGTTCGAGCCGTGATCGGGTGTTCACACCGCGCCGCTACCCGCAGAGTTGATCGGCAAGCGCTCGTCGGTGTTGAATTCTCCTCGCGCAAGCGCTCGTCGGTGTTGACAGCCGTCGCGCATCGTTGACAGTCGTCAGAACTGCGGGTTAATGTCGCGCGTCACACGCCCTCGAACGGAAGGCGCTGCCGTGCAGCGAGGACTCCCGGTGCGGTCGGCGACCGACCGGCGCCAACCGCAGAAGAGCGATCTGCGGCGCAGCGCGATCCTCGAGTCGCTGGACCACCACCTACGCGAGTCGGGCTTCGACGGACTCAACATCGCCGACGTCGCCAAGCGGGCCGGCGTCACCCGATCGGCGTTCTACTTCTACTTCGAGAACAAGGCGGCTGCCGTGGCGGCGCTGCTGGAACCGATGTACGACGACGGCTTCGTCGCCAGCGACATCCTCACCAGTACCGCGGAGCAGCCGCACTGGCGCATCCGAGCGATGGTGGCGGCGCTGCTGGACACCGTCGAACACCATCGGTACCTGCTGCAGGCCATGCTCGACGCGAGGGCCTGCAACGCGGCGATCCGCCAGGTCTGGGATGACGCCCGCGAATCCTTCGTCCCCGCGGTGGCGGCGATGATCGCCGCCGAGCGCGACAGCGGACGCGCGCCCGATGGCCCAGCAACGGAGGTGATCGCCGGCATGTTGCTGGAATTCAACGACCGACTGCTCGAGCGCTACACGATCGGCGGCGCGCTCACCCGGGAACAACTGAGCGAGGGCGCCGAAGCCGTCTGGTTGCGCACGATCTACGGCACCGTCGATGGGGCGAGGCTGGGGCGGACTTCCGGAGAGCAGAGGGCGACGTCGTGACCATTCCCCGCAACCCGGCAGACATCACCCCCGCGTGGCTCGCGTCGGTGCTCGGCGCCGACGTCACCGACGTCGACGTGACGGCGATCGGCACCGGGCAGACGGGTGCCACCTACCGGGTCACCGCAACCTATCCGTCAGGGGCGCAATCAGCCGCGGCGCCAGGAACTTTCGCGGTCAAGCTCCCCGCGCAGGATGAGGCCGTGCGCGAGCGGGTGGCGCTGGGATACCTGTCCGAGGTGGAGTTCTACTCGGCGATCACCGACCACGTCTCGATCCCCGTACCGGGCTGCTTCCACAGCGAGATCTCCTCCGACGGAGCCGATTTCGTGCTGCTGCTGGCTGACATGGCCCCGGCGGTGCAGGGCGACCAGATCGCCGGCTGCAGCCCGGCCGAGGCGGCACTCGCCGTCGAGGCGCTGGCCGGTTTGCACGGCCCGAGCTGGGGCGACCGGCGCTGGTTCGACCTGCCGTCGATCGTCATGCCGAAGCCGGGTGACGCGGAGGCCGCCAAGGGGCTCGGCGACGTCGCGGTCATGGCCGCCGACATCACCCTCGAGAAACTCGGTGGTTCGGTCAGCGACGAGGACCGCGACACCCTCACCACGGCGATGAGCATGGTGACACCGTGGCTGCTCGCCGAGCCGCACCGTTTCTCGCTGATGCACGGCGACTACCGCCTCGACAACCTGCTGTTCGACCCGGATCGCACCCGGGTCACCGTGGTCGACTGGCAGACCGTCGGCCTCGGCCTGCCCACCCGCGACCTGGCCTACTTCACCGCCACGAGCCTGCTGCCCGAGATCCGCCCGACGGTCGAGCGCGACCTGGTGGAGCACTACCACAAGGCGCTGCTGGGCTACGGCGTCACCGATTACGACAGCGAAACCTGCTGGAACGACTACCGTCTCGGCGTCCTGCAGGCGCCGTTGCTCACCACACTGGGGTTCGCGTTCGCCGCGTCCACCGAGCGCGGGGACGAGATGATCCTGACCATGCTGCACCGCGGGTGTCGCGCCATCCGCGAGCTCGGAGCGATCGAGCTGATCGACTCCTACAGGTAGACCGTCACGGCTTGACCACTGACCACTGGGTCACCGGCATCGCCGGTCGCCAGCCGGTGAACGAGCCGACCGGCTCGCCGCGGTAGTGCTGGAACCGTCGCAGTTCCCCGCCGACACGGGAATACCACTGCGCGAGAACGGCTTCGGACTCAACGGTGACCGCGTTGGCGACCAGACGACCGCTGACCGGAAGCCTCTCCCAGCAGGCGTCCATCAGCCCGGGTTGACTGACGCCGCCTCCGACGAAGATCGCCGACGGGCGGCGGGGCGAAGTCGAAGGACCCCGGCGCGTCGAACGACACGTCGACGGGCACGCCGAAGGCCACGGCATTCGCGTTGATCCGCGCACGGCGGGCCTCATCACGCTCGAACGCCACAGCGCGACAGCCGGTTCCGCTGCGGCACCACTCGATCGCGATGCTGCCCGGAACCCGCCCCGACGTCCCACAGATACTCGCCCGGCCGCGGCGCCAGCGCCGCGAGGGTGACCGCCCGCATGGCCTGTTTGGTGATCTGCCCGTCGTGGGCGAACGCGTCGTCGGGCAGCGTCGCGCACCGACGCTCGTCGGGCAGGTAGCGCACGGCCATCACGTTGAGGTCGTCCAACTCACCCGGCGGCCGGGTGGCCCACTCCCGTGCCGTGGACGAGCGGCGCAGTTCCTTTGGCCCGCCGAGCTGTTCGAGGACGGTCAGCTCGGAGTCACCGCGCCCGGTGTCGGTCAGCAGCCGGGCCAGTGCCGCTGGGCTCGAGCGGTCGCGGGACAACACGACGGCCTGTCCACCGCGGCGCACCGCGCTGTACGGTTCCGCGTTGACGAGGCTGATCACCTCGGTGTCCTGCACCGACCATCCGACGCGCGAGCACGCCAGCGTCACCGACGACACGTGCGGCAGCACGGTGACCCGATCGGGGCCGTACAGCCGGATCAGCGTGCTGCCCACCCCGTGCAGCAACGGATCCCCGCTGGCCACCACGTGAACGTCGCCCTCGGCGTTGTCGAGCAGCGTGCGCAGTGCGGGCAGCATCGGCGACGGCCACGACCGTCTGACGGCCGGCACGCTCCCGTCGAGCAGGTCGAGCTGCCGCGGTGAACCGTAGATGACCGTCGCCCTCGCCAGTTCGCCGCGCGACGCGCGCCCCAGCCCCGCCATCCCGTCGGCGCCGATACCCACCACGATGATCATCGCTGCCCTCTGCTCTTCATCGATGGCTCCTCGCCCGAGGGCTCGTCGCTGCGCGAGCGCTCATCGCGGCAGCCTCCGCCATGCCCACTGCGGCAGCATCGTCATCCCCGTGAACACCGGCTTGAGGACGCGCGGCACCCAGACGGTACGGCTGCCCGTGCCCTTGCGCAGCGCCCTCACCGTCGCCTCGGCGACCTGCCCGGGCGTGCTGGAGAACGGCGCGGGCGACATGCCCTCCGTCATCCGTCCGATGACGAAACCGGGCCGCACCAACAGTAGTCGCACGCCCGAGCCGTGCAGTGCGTCGGCGAGCCCGCTGCAGAATCCGTCCAGACCCGCTTTGGCCGACCCGTACACGTAGTTCGCCCGGCGCGTGCGGACACCCGCCACCGACGAGAACACGACGATATTTGCTCTTCGCGCAAGCGGCTCATCGGCGGTTCCGCGGCCAGCCGACCGCATCGTGTCCGCCAGCACCGTCAGCAGGCTGACCTGTGCCACGTAGTCGGTGTGCGCGATGGCCGCGGCGTGCCCGGCGTCCGTCTCGGCGCGGGCTTGATCGCCGAGGATGCCGAATGCCAGCACCGCGGTGCCGATGGCGCCGTGCTGGGCGACGATCGAGTCGACGACGCCGCGGTGCGACGCCAGGTCGTCGGCATCGAATCCCACGGTGTGCACGGCGGTGGCGCCGGCCTGTTCGAGGGCGGCGATCTGCGCGCCGAGGTCGTCTGGCCTGCGGGCGGCCAACACGACGGTGGCTCCCGGAGCCAGCCGCCGCGCCAGCTCCACCCCGATCTCGCTTCGACCACCGAAGACAACGAGCAGATCGCGCACCGTATCTGATCGACGGCTGCCGCCGTCCGTGTCCTTCACGGTTGTGATTATGTCCTGCGCTAGCGTGGTCACCGATGGCTACACCGGGTGGCAAGGCAACCACGAAGCTGACGAACGACGCACTGGCGTTTCTGACCGAACGCCACCTGGCGATGCTGACGACGATGCGGTCCGATCAATCCCCGCACGTGGTGGCGGTCGGGTTCACCTTCGACCCCAAGACCCACATCGCGCGCGTCATCACCACGGGGGGTTCACAGAAGGCGGTCAACGCCGATCAGCAGGGGGTGGCGGTGCTCAGCCAGGTCGACGGCGCGCGCTGGCTGTCCCTTGAAGGCAAGGCGACGGTCCACACCGACATCGAGGCCGTCCGCGACGCCGAACTGCGCTACGCCCAGCGCTACCGCACGCCGCGCCCCAACCCGAGACGCGTGGTGATCGAGGTGCGGATCGAGCGGGTGCTGGGGTCCTCGTCTCTGTTGGACCGCGGCGACGACTGAGATTTCTCGGGCCTGATCAGGCCACCGGCACCACGACGAGGTCATGCGGCCGGTTGTTCACCGACAACGCCCCGTCGGCGGTGACGATCACGATGTCCTCGATGCGGGCGCCCCACTGTCCGGGGAAGTAGATGCCCGGCTCGACCGAGAACGCCATCCCTTCCTGCAGCGGCAGCGAGTTGCCCGCAACGATGTAGGGCTCCTCGTGGACCGACAAGCCGATGCCGTGTCCGGTGCGGTGCACGAACGCCTCGGCCAGCCCCTCCGCGGCGAGCACGTCGCGCGCGGCGGCATCGACCTGTTCGGCGGTGACGCCGGGCCGCACCGCGTCGACCGCCACGCGTTGGGCTCGCTGCAGCACCGCGTACCGACGGGCGACCTCTGGGTCGGGTTCGCCGAGGCTGTAGGTGCGGGTGGAGTCGGAGTTGTAGCCCGGGTCGTACGGGCCGCCGATATCGACGACGACGATGTCACCGGCTTGCAGTTCGCGTTCGGAGCACTCGTGGTGCGGGTCGGCGCCGTGCGGGCCCGACCCGACGATGATGAATGCGACCTCCGAATGCCCTTCGGCGACAATAGCTTCGGCGATGTCGGCGGCCACGTCCGCTTCGGTGCGTCCCGGCGCCAGGAACTCCGGCACCCGGGCGTGCACCCGGTCGATCGCCGCGCCGGCCTTGCGCAGCGCGTCGACCTCGGCGGGATCTTTGAGCATCCGCAGCGTGCGCAGCACATCGGTGGCCAGCACCGGCACCACCCCGAGGACGTCGGCGAGCGGCAGCAGATGCAGCGCGGGCATCGAATCGGTGACCGCGACGGCGAGCGGTCCGTCGCCGGGGCCCTCGGCCACCAGCCGGTACGGATCCTCGCCGTCGACCCAGTCACGAACGGCGACACCGAGTTCGGTCACCGCGGACTCCTTGAGCGACGCGAGCTCCAGGCGCGGCACCACGATCGTCGGGTCGCCGGCTCGCAGGCAGCACCAGCGCGGTCAGCCTCTCGAAGGTCTGCGCGCGCGACCCGATGAGGTAGCGCAGGTCGTAGCCGGGCGTGATCACCAGGCCCGCGAGGCCGGCGTCGGCGGCGGCGCGCGCCGCGGCGGCCATTCGCCGGGCGTATACGTCGGAGCTGAAACGACTTTCCGTCATGGCGTTCAGGCTAATCCCGGGCGGATCCGCCGCGCGAGCAGACACAAAGTCGCGTGACACGCGCGAGGATTTCCGTGAGTTTGCGTCTGCTCGCACGGAGAACGCGGAGAAGGGGCCTGGCAGGATGACACGCATGGGTACCACCGCCCCCTTGCTCCTGCTCGACGGCGCCAGCATGTGGTTTCGCTCGTACTTCGGGATTCCGTCGTCGATCACCGCGCCGGACGGGCGGCCGGTCAACGCACTGCGGGGCTTCCTCGACGCGGTCGCGACGCTGATCACCCGCGAACGTCCGCACCGTCTGGTGGTGTGCCGCGACGACGCCTGGCGCCCGCAATGGCGCGTCGACCTGGTCCCGTCGTACAAGGCACACCGGGTCGCCGAGCAGAAGACCCGGCCGGCGAGCCCGACGTCGAGGAGGTGCCCGACGAGCTGACCCCGCAGGTCGACATGATCATGGAGATCCTCGACGCGTTCGGGATCGCCACCGCGGGAGCGCCGGACTCCGAGGCCGACGACGTGCTGGGCACGCTGGCGGACCGGGAACGCCGCGACCCGGTGGTCGTCGTCAGCGGTGACCGCGACCTCTTGCAGGTGGTGCGCGACGACCCGGTCCCGGTGCGGGTGCTGTATCTCGGCCGCGGACTGGCCAAGGCGACGAAGTACGGGCCCGGCGAGGTCGCGGATACCTACGCTGTGCCCGTCGGTCGGGCGGGACCGGCGTACGCGGAGTTGGCGCTGCTGCGCGGCGACCCCTCCGACGGGCTTCCCGGCGTGGCTGGTATCGGGGAGAAGACGGCGGCCACCCTTCTGGCGCAGCACGGTTCGCTCGAACGGATCCTGGCCGCAGCGCACGACCCGAAATCGAAGCTCTCCAAGGCGCACCGCGCCAAGCTGTTGTCCGCCGTCGACTACATCGACAGGGCAGGACCGGTGGTGCGGGTCGCCACCGACGCCGACGTCAAAATGTCAACGAAGACGGATACGCTGCCGCTGGTCGCCGCCGAGCCGCGCAAAGTCGCCGACCTCGCGCAGCGCTACGGTGTGTCGTCGTCGATCGGGCGGCTGCAGAAGGCACTCGACGGCCTGCCCGGGTGACCCGCGCGGCTACTTGGGCCTGCCGACCTCGTAGGTTCCGTTGTCGTCCTGGAATGTCACGGTCACCTGGCGCTTAGTGCCGTCGATGCTGACCTCGCACTCGAAGGTTTCACCCTTCTTGACCGCGGGGCTCACACCGTCGTTGCACTTGACGTCGTTGACGTTCTTGGCACCGTAGCCGTTGGCCTCATCGGTCAGGATCTGCCTGACCCCACTCTGGGCGGCGTTGACGTCGAGCTTCGTGGTCACGAAGAAGCCGGGCTTCCAGAAGCCGAGAACCAGCACGATCCCCACGATGACCGCGGCGAGCAGGGCGACGACGCCGCCGACGACGGCCAGCGACCGCTTGGAACCCTCCTCAGCGCCCGGCGCCTGGTACCCCCCGGGCGGGTACTGGCCGTACTGGCCCGGCTGCTGGCCGTACTGGCCGGGCTGCTGGCCGTACTGGCCGGGCTGCTGGCCGTAGCCGGGCTGACCGTACTGCTGGCCGTACGCGCCGCCCGGCTGGCCGTACTGACCCGGCGGCGGATAACCCGCGGGGTTGTAGTCGGTCGGCTGCTGGCCGTACTGCTCGCCCTGCGGATACTGCTGCGGCGAATACGTCGGCGGCTGGGTGGGCTGCTGATACTGCGGATACTGCTGGGGGGTGTACGCGGGTGGCTGCCAGGCCGGCTGCTCGCCGCCCGTGGCGGGCTGCTGTTCTGCTCCGCCGCTGGGCGGCTGCCATCCCCGATTGGCGGCAGGATCGGCCGCCGGCTGCTCGTGGCCCGGCTCAGGCTGCTGACCCTGCCATGGCTGCGCCGGGTCAGATCCCTGCGGTCCGCTCATTTCTCTCCTTGGTCGTCCGCGGCTGAATGTGCCGGTTTCTGGCCTGCTGCCACACCCTACCCCGCATCAACAGCTACGACGCCGCGCCGGACGTCGTTGATGGCGCGTTTCGCGGTCGCCCTTAACGTCGGTGACGGAGCGGCGTTGCGGACCTGGTCAGCCAAGTCCAGCACCTGACGGCACCACCTCACGAAGTCGCCCGCCGACATCGAGGAACCGGTGCCCGCGGTGCCCGTATTGCCAGCAGCGGCCAACGCCGAGGCCAGGTCTCCGGTGCTCGCCCATCGGTGGATCGCGGCGACGAAACCGTCATCGGGTTCGCGGCTCTGAGTGATGCGGTGCCGCTGCTCGTCGGCGCGCAACTCGGTCCACAGCCTGCGGGACTGGTTCAGCGCGCGCCGCAACCGGCCGGTGGGCACGTCGAAGTCGCCCGGTGCGCCGTGTCCGTCGCGGCGGGACTCGTAGAGCACAGACGACAGCGCCGCGGCGAGCTCGGCGGCGTCCAACCCCTCCCACACTCCGGCGCGCAGGCACTCGGCGACCAGCAGGTCGCTTTCGCTGTAGATGCGGGCCAGCATCCTGCCGTCGTCGGTCACCACCGGGTGGGCGGAACCACCGTCGGGCTGCGAGGTGTCCCCGCCGTCGGCGATGAAGCCGCGCTCGGTGAGCAGCACCACAATTCGATCGAAGGTCTGCGCCAACGAATTCGTGGCCGCGGCGATCTTCTTGCGCAGTTGGTCGTTGTCACGTTCGATCTTGAGGTACCGCTCGGCGACGCGTGCCTTGTCTTCGCGGTCCGGCAGGTGATGAGCACGGTGCGCGCGCATCCGGTCGCGCAATGACGCCAGTTCGGGGTCGATGTCGCGCTCGGGCGGCGGTCCGCTCCTGCGCCCGCGCGCCGACGGGACGTCCGCGCCCACAGCGGCTGATCGCAACGCCGACGCCAGGTCGCGCCGGGCCCGCGGGTTGCGGTGCTCGACCCGTTTGGGCAGCGACATCGTGCCCATCGGACCGGACGCACCCGAGTAGTCGGCCGACGAGATCCGGCCCGCCCAACGGTGTTCGGAGAGCACCAGCGGCCGCGGATCGTCGTCGTCGCGCGCGGGTTCCAGCACGACGGCCAGGCCGCTGTGGCGCCCGTGGGTGAGCGTGATGATGTCGCCGCGGCGCAGCGCGGTCAGCGCATCGTTGCCTGCCTGGCGACGCTGCAGCCGCGATGCGCGTGACTGGGCGCGCTCCCGCTCGGAGATCTGGGCGCGAAGCCGGACGTAGTCGAGGATCGCCGCATCGCGCCCGCCGAGCTCGGCCGCCAGTTCGCCGAGAAGCCGCTCGCCGCGCTCGACCCCGCGCACCAGACCGACGACCGACCGGTCCGCCTGATACTGGGCGAAGGACCGTTCCAGCAGTCGGTGCGCCTGCTCGGGCCCCATCTGGTGCACCAGGTTGATGGTCATGTTGTAGGTCGGCGCGAACGAACTGCGCAGCGGGAACGTCCGGGTCGACGCCAGTCCCGCGACTTCGGCCGGATCGACGTCAGGATTCCACAACACCACCGCATGGCCCTCGACGTCGATGCCGCGCCGTCCCGCCCGGCCGGTGAGCTGCGTGTACTCCCCCGGCGTCAACGGCATGTGCTGCTCGCCGTTGAACTTCACCAGCCGTTCCAGGACCACGGTCCTGGCAGGCATGTTGATCCCCAGAGCCAAAGTCTCCGTGGCGAATACGGCTTTGACGAGACCGGCGGTGAACAACTCCTCCACCGTGTGGCGGAAGGTCGGCAACATACCGGCGTGGTGGGCTGCCAGGCCGCGGAGCAGCGCCTCGCGCCACTCGTGGAAGTCGAGCACGACCAGATCAGAGTCGTTGAGGTCGGCCGTGCGGCGGTCGACGACCTCGGCGATGCGACCCCGCTCCTCGTCGGTGGTCAGCCGCAGCGACGAGCGGAGGCATTGTTTGACCGCGGCATCGCATCCGGCTCGGGAGAAGATGAACGTGATGGCGGGCAGCAGGCCGCCACGGTCGAGCACGCTGATCACCTCGGGCCGGCCCGGGGTGCGATACAGGCTCGGCCGGCCCGCCCGGCCGCGGCCCCGCGGCTGCCAGTCGGCGAGCCGGTCGGCTTCGCGCCGATGTGCGATGTGGCGCAGCAACTCCGGGTCCACCAGCAGGTCCCGCCCGGCCTTGGCCGGACCGGACGCCCGGTAGTCGAACAGGTCGAGCAGTCGCTTGCCGACCATCACGTGCTGCCACAGCGGCACCGGGCGGTGCTCGTCGACCACCACCGTGGTGTCGCCGCGGACGGCTTGAATCCAGCCACCGAACTCTTCGGCGTTGCTCACGGTTGCCGACAGGCTCACCAGCCGCACGTCGTCGGACAGGTGCAGGATCACCTCCTCCCAGACGGCACCCCGCATGCGGTCGGCCAGGAAGTGCACCTCGTCCATCACGACGTAGGAAAGTCCTTGCAGAGCAAGAGAATCCGCGTACAGCATGTTGCGGAGGACTTCGGTGGTCATCACCACGACATCGGCGTCGCCGTTGATCGACTGGTCGCCGGTGAGCAGACCGATGCGCTGCGGCCCATAGCGGCGCACCAGATCGTTGTGCTTCTGGTTGCTCAGCGCCTTGATCGGTGTGGTGTAGAAGCACTTTCGGCCGGCCGCCAGCGCGAGGTGCACGGCGAACTCGCCCACAACGGTTTTGCCCGCTCCGGTCGGCGCGCAGACCAGCACCCCGTGGCCCTGCGCCAGCGCCTCACAGGCGCGACGCTGGAAGGCGTCCAGCGTGAACGGCAACTGCGAGGCGAACGCGGTGACCTGCTCGAGCGCGGGTGCCGGCGGGTCAGGTGGCGTCGTCATCGACCACAAGCCGCGACGGGGTGGGCACGGCTGTTGGCGCCTCGATGGTCTCGGCCGCGCCGATCGGCGCCGCCTCGTCGTCGGCCACCTCATCCAGCCCGGCACGGCGCGCCTTGCGCTTGTCGTTGATCCGCGCGACCTGGATGGCGACTTCCAGCAGCACGGTCAGCGCCAGCGCCAGCGCCAGCATCGAGAACGGATCCGATCCTGGCGTGGCGAACGCGGCGAAGACGAACAGCCCCATGATCAGACCGCGGCGCCACGCCTTCAGCCGCTCGTAGGTGAGCACCCCGACGAGGTTCAGCATGATGATCAGCAGCGGGAACTCGAAGCTGATACCGAACACCAGCAGCAGGTTGATCAGGAAGCCGAAGTACTGGTCACCGGACAGCGCGGTCACCTGCACGTCGCTGCCGACGGTCAACAGGAAACCCAGCGCCTTGGACAGCACCACGTACGCCAGCACCGCGCCGGCGATGAACAGCGTCGCGCCGAGCGCGACGAAGGCGACCGCGAAGCGGCGCTCCTTGCGGTAGAGGCCCGGGGTGATGAACGCCCACAGCTGGTACAGCCACACCGGGCAGGCCATCACCAGCCCCGCCGTCAGCGCGACCTTCAGCCGCAGCATGAACTGGTCGAACGGCGCGGTCGCCAGCAGTCGGCACTGGCCGTCGGGGGCGATGGTGGCGCGGGCCGAGTCCGGCAGCGCGCAGTACGGTCCGCGCAGCCAGTCTCCGAGGCTGGGCATGCCGAACACACCGTGGCTGTACCAGAAGAACCCGAGGGTCGTCGTCACCAGGACGGCGAACGCGGCGATGCAGCAGCCTGCCGCGCAGTTCGGTGAGGTGCTCGACCAGCGACATCGTGCCGTCGGGATTGACCTGCGACCGTCGCCGACGCGGATCGAGCTTCTTGAGGATTCCGGGTATCTGCACGGAGGCTGCCTAGGTGCTGCTCACAGGCGCGACGTCACGACGCGGGAGCGGCGCCCACAGTCGCGAGCGACCAATCAGACGTGGTCGCGAGCGACCAATCAGAATTGGATGCGCGAGATGACGGGTCAGGCCGGGCGCTTGTCCGACGACGGCTCGGCTGCTGCCTGCGTGGCGGCGCCGTCGGCTGGATCGGAGACCCGTTCGGAAGCGATCTGCGTCGGCGTCTCGGCTGTTCGGAGTCGGCCTGCATCTCCTTGATCTCGGACTTGAAGATACGCATCGACTTGCCCAGCGAGCGCGCCGCGTCCGGGAGCTTCTTGGCGCCGAAGAGCAGCACGAACACGGCGATGACGATGATCCAGTGCCAGGGTTGTAGACCACCCAATTTGGTTACCTCCAGACGTCTGCGCCGAGTCTACTCGCCCGGCGACTCGGTACCGACCCGATAGGCGTCCAGTGCGGCGGCAGCGGACTGCCGGACACGGTCGGCCAGCTGCTGCGGCTCGCGCACCCGCACGGCCGAGCCGAACCCCAGCACGAACCGCGCCATCCACTGGTCGGAGGCGTACGTCATCGCCGCCTCGCACGAACCGTCGGGGAATTCCTGCAACACCCGCAGCGGGTAGTAGTCGAACATCCATGCCGCCGAGCGATCGACGAGAAGCGTCGCGGTGGGCAGGGACGGGTCGGCGGTGTCGGGATCGAACAGCGATGTGTCAGGGCCGGCCTGCACCGCGGGCGGCGGGGGCACCGAGGGCTCGTCGAGCACCCTCGCGTCGACGATCCGGTCGAGCCGGAACAGCCGCACCCCCTCGGCGGACCGGCACCACGCCTCCAGATAGCTGTGATCGGCGACCAGGACGACGCGGATCGGGTCGACCACCCGACTGGACAGCGTGTCGTGGGACGCCGAGTAGTAATCGATCGCCAGCGCCCGATCGGTGCGCACCGCGGTCCGTACCGCCGCGGCGGCCTCGCTTTCTGCGGGTGCGGGCTCGTCGACGGCCGCGCCTTCGACACCGTGACCGACGTGGCCCGCGGCGGACTCGATCTTGGCGATCGCGCTGCGCGCCGCCTCCGGATCCACCATCCCCGGCACGTCGAGCAGCGCACGCAGGGCCACCAGCACACCGGTGGCCTCCGGCGAGGTCAGCCTGAGCGGGTGGTCGATGCCCGCCGTGAACGTGACTTCGATGGTGTCGCCGGAGAACTCGAAGTCGATCAGGTCGCCGGGTCCGTATCCCGGCAGCCCGCACATCCACAGCTGGTTGAGGTCGTCGCGAAGCTGATCGACGCTGACGCCCAGGTCCGTGGCCGCCTCCGCGTAGGTGATCCTCGGGTTGGCCTGGAAGTACGGCACCATGTTCAGCAGCCTCACCAGCCGCGTGCTGACGCGCGGTCATGCGCGGGCCTGCGCTTCCAGCCTCGCGATGACGTCCTCGCGCAGTGACGGCGGCTCCAGTGCCACCGCGTCGGCGCCGTAACTGGCGACTTCCCGCGCCACCCGGTCGAACATGTCGATGTCCAGGGCGATCTCCTCCCCCGCGCGCCGACCCAGGGTCCGCGGACCCGCGGCCGTGGCCCGCCGGCGCAACGCGGTCGCGCGGCCCTCGGCGACCCAGACCTTCGCCTGCCCCGCCGCAGGCCAGTCGCCGACCACCCGGTCGACGATCTCACGCAAGTTCAGTCCCGGGGGCCTGCTGACCACACCGGGCTCTCCGATCGGTGTCACCTCGGCACCGATGCGCGACAGCCGGAACGTCCGAACGGCGTCGCGGTCGCGGTCGTGGCCGACCAGATACCAGCGGCCTCGGTCGGTGACCACACCCCAGGGCTCGACGGTGCGGGTGACATACGGTTCGGTGCGCGATGGGCGGTGCGGAAACTGCACGGCATGCCCGGAATCGATGGCGGACAACAGGATTCCGAGCACCTTCTCCGAACCGCGCAGTCCGGGGAGCGCGGCGGTCGAGGTGATCGTCACGTCGGCGTCCACGGCTTCGATGTCGATGCCGGCGGCGCGCAACTTCAGCAGCGCGCCCTGGGTCGCGGTGATGAGCTCGGGCGACTCCCACAGCTGCGTCGCCACCGCCACCGCGGCCGCCTCGTCGGCGGTCAGCGCCACCGCGGGCAACGCGTACGCCTCGCGGCTGATGCGATAGCCCTCGGTCGGATCGGTCTGCGACACCCGCCCGGTCTCCAGCGGGATGCCCAGATCGCGCAGTTCGTTCTTGTCGCGCTCGAACATCCGCGAGAACGCCTCGTTGCTGGCGTCCTCGGAGTATCCGTAGACGGTCTCGCGGATCCGGTCGGCGGTGATGAACGTCCGCGTGGACAGCAATGCGATGACAAGGTTCATCAGCCGTTCGACTTTTGAGATCCCCACGGCTTAGAGCTTAGGGGGCGTCGACGATCCCGTCGGACCGCCAATGCCCGCGCGTCTGACAGGATCGCGTGATGGGCGCCTGCGTGGAGAACAGCTAGCGATGGGAACGCGGTGGCAGCGCTCCGGCAAACCGCGCGGGCAGGACTACGACGCCCGCTGGCAGCGTCTGGTCGCGTCCGGGGCCGCCGTGCACGGCGAAGCCGATCTGATCGAGTCGCTGCTGCGGGAGTGCGGCGGCACCCGGGTGCTGGATGCGGGGTGCGGGACGGGCAGAGTCGCCATCGAGTTGGCCGCCCGCGGTTTCTCGGTGGTCGGGCTCGACGTCGACCCGACGATGCTCGGCGCTGCCCAGGCCAAGGCGCCGGAACTGCGATGGATCGAGGCAGATCTGGTCGATGCCGGAGCCCAGCTGGCCGAGACGTTCGACCTGGTGGCCCTGGCAGGCAACGTGATGATCTTCGTCGAGCGCGGGACCGAGAGCCAAGTGGTCGACCAGCTCGCTGCGCTGCTGGATCCCGGCGGGCTGCTGGTGGCGGGGTTCGCGCTACGCGCCGGGCGGTTGACGTTGGATCGCTACGACGAGCTGGCCGCCGCGGCGGGCCTGGAACCGGTGGACCGGTGGGCGACCTGGGACCGCGAACCGTTCAGCGGCGGCGACTACGCCGTGTCAGTACACCGGCGGCCGCACAACTGATCACATGCTGGCGATGAGCCGCTTGACCCGCTCGTCGACCGACCGGAAAGGGTCCTTGCACAGCACCGTTCGCTGGGCCTGATCGTTGAGCTTGAGGTGCACCCAGTCGACGGTGAAGTCCCGGCCGGCTTCCTGCGCCGCGCTGATGAATTCGCCCCGTAGCTTGGCCCTGGTGGTCTGCGGCGGTGTGTTGACCGCGGCCTCGATCTCCTCGTCGGTGGTGATCCGCGCCGCGAGCCCCTTGCGCTGCAGCAGGTCGAACACGCCGCGACCGCGCTTGATGTCGTGATAGGCCAGATCGAGCTGACTGATCTTCGGATCTGACAGCTCCATGTTGTAGCGGTCCTGGTAGCGCTGGAACAGCTTGCGCTTGATCACCCAGTCGATCTCGGTGTCGACCTTGGCGAAGTCCTGGCTCTCCACGGCGTCGAGCTGGCGTCCCCACAGGTCGACGACCTGCTGGATCTGGGTGTTGGGCTCACGGGTCTGCAGGTACTCCACCGCGCGGGCGAAGTACTCGCGCTGGATGTCCAGTGCGCTGGCCTGCCTGCCGCCGGCCAGCCGCACCGGCCGCCGTCCGGTCAGGTCGTGGCTGACCTCGCGGATCGCGCGGATCGGGTTGTCCAGCGAGAAGTCACGGAATGCGACACCGGCCTCGATCATCTCCAGGACCAGGGACGCCGAGCCCACCTTGAGCATCGTGGTGGACTCGCTCATGTTGGAGTCGCCGACGATGACGTGCAGGCGGCGGTACTTCTCGGCGTCGGCGTGCGGTTCGTCGCGGGTGTTGATGATCGGACGCGAGCGGGTGGTCGCGCTCGACACACCCTCCCAGATGTGCTCGGCCCGCTGCGACAGACAGAACGTCGCGGCCTTCGGCGTCTGCAGGACTTTGCCTGCCCCGCAGATGAGCTGGCGCGTCACCAGGAACGGCAGCAGCACATCGGAGATGCGGGAGAACTCGCCGGCGCGCACGATCAGATAGTTCTCGTGGCAGCCGTACGAATTGCCCGCCGAGTCGGTGTTGTTCTTGAACAGATAGATGTCACCGCCGATGCCCTCGTCGGCGAGGCGCTGCTCGGCGTCGATCAGCAGGTCCTCCAGCACCCGCTCACCTGCGCGGTCATGGGTCACCAGCTGGATGAGACTGTCACATTCCGCGGTCGCGTACTCGGGGTGGCTGCCCACGTCCAGATACAGACGCGCGCCGTTGCGGAGGAAGACGTTGCTGCTGCGGCCCCACGACACGACCCGCCGGAAGAGATAGCGGGCGACCTCGTCGGGACTCAGCCGACGATGGCCGTGGAACGTGCAGGTCACACCGAATTCAGTCTCGATGCCCATGATTCGTCGCTGCACCTCACCGAGACTACTTGTTGCTTGACGGGGACGGTGGTTTGACCGGGCCTAACGCCTGTGGATAACTCAGAGTGAGCTTCGCCAGTTCTGCCAGCATGAGGCATGGGGGAAATCATGCGGGTGGATCTCGACCGGGTGCGGGCCGTCGCGGATCGGGTCTGGGAAGCGGCCGGCGAAATCGGCGAGATGCGGTGGCCGGGGTTGGATCCGGACGAGCTGACGGGGTCGGCGGTCGGCGGAATCGCGTCGCCGACGCTCGTCGCGGCACGGCTCGAGGACGTGCGGGCGAACATGCAGGGCTGGGTGATCGCGGCGCGCACATCGGCCGATGCGTTGGAGCGCGCCGATCGCGAGCACGGTGACCGGATCGGCGGGTGACCCGGCCGACGGTCCCGCAGGCTCAGGCATGGCGACCGGAAGCGCTGCACGCGCTGGCCGACGACTGGGACAGCGTCGCCCGTCGGCTGTCCGCACAGATCGACGGTGCCGAAGCCGCCATCGAACGAACCCGCGACTACTGGAACGGTGCCGCAGCGGACGCCGCGCGACGGCACGCCCAGCGCATCGCCTCCGAGGCCGACTCGGTGGTACACAGCCTGGTGATGGCATCGGTGGCGGCCCACGACGGCGCCGACCAGATGGCTGCGGCCCGCTCCGATGCGCTGATGTTGGTCGAGAAGGCGCGAGGCGACGGTTTCGTCGTCGCCGACGACGGGTCGGTGACCGTCGGCGCAGACCCGGCGCCGCTGCTGGTCCTGCTCGCCGGTGGCGACGCGGCGGTGGCCGACGAGCTGCTGGACGCCCGTGCCGCCGAACTGGGTGAGCAGATCGCCGCTGCGCTCGACCGGCTCGGCGCCGCCGATGCCGACGCTGCGGCTGATATCGCCGACGCGTTCGACCTGGACCGTGCGACGCCGCCGGCGGCGACTGTTCCCGCTGGCGCCTGGCCGGTGCAAGCGGCCGACGTCGTCGGCGGCTGGCCCGCGATGAGCCAGGACAGGATCGCCGCGCAGATCGCGGCGATGTCCGCAGAGCAGCGCGACCGCCTGGTCGCCGAGCTCCCCCGGCAGGTCGGCAACACCGACGGGGTGCCGTGGGACATGCGGGTCGCTGCGAACCGGCTCAACATCGCCGAGGCGATCGTCACCGAAACGGGCCGCGACGCGGCTTCGCGGCAGCGGATCGCCCTCTACCGCGGCCTGCTCGGCGAGATCGACGATCCGACGCGGGCCGGCGGCCGCACCCAGCGTCAGATCCTGGCGTTCGACCCGGCACGCGCATCGCTGGTCGAACTCAACGGGGACCTCGCGGCAGCCCGCAGTGTCGCGGTTCTGGTTCCGGGGGTGAACACCACGATCGAGGGCTCGGCCGCCAACACCACCACAGCCCGCCGGTTCGTCTCGGCCACCCGCGGCGACGTCGCCGTGATCACCTACCTCGGTGGACCTTTCCCGCAGGTCGACGATCCCGCAGGGGTGCTGCTCGACGCCGCCGACCCGCGTTATGCACTGGACATGGCGCCCCGCCTGGTGGCGTTCAGCGAGGACGTCGACCGCGTGGTGGACGACGGCGTCCCGGTCACGGTGATCGGCCACTCCTACGGTGGCTCGATCGTCGGGACCGCCGAGGAGCTGGGTCTGACGTCGGACCGCACCCTCTTCCTTGCCGCGGCCGGAGCGGGTGTCGGCGTCGACGATCCCAGCGACTGGCACAACCGGAACCCGGATGTGCTGAGGTTCTCCATGACCGCGCCCGGCGATTTCATCGAAGCCGTGCAGGGTATCCCCGGCGGCCCCCACGGCGCGGACCCCGATGAGGTCGACAGCGTGATCCGTTTGCCCACAGGGCATTACGACGACGGCGGGGCGGTATCGGGCTGGGAGGCCCACACCGGAATGCTGAACCGGCCGTCGGATTCGTGGCGGACGATCCTGGCGGTGATCACGGGGGATTCACAAACCCTGCACCGCGCGAGCGCAGGCGCGCCACAATGAGGCCATGGCTTCACGGGCCTCCCGCAGCGCGCCCGTCGACGGGTTCCGGCTGACATTCGACCGATTCGGTACCCCGGGCGCCGCACCCGTGGTGCTGCTGCACGGGTGGCCGGGAACCCGCCACGACTACCGGCGCTTGGTTCCGCTGCTCGTCGACGCTGACGACGCCGACCCCGAGATCGACGTGGACGTCATCGTTCCGGACCTGCGGGGCTTCGGGGGTTCGGACAAGCACGCGGTGTCCGTCAGTCACTTCTACAGCGCCTCGGCGCAGGCCGCCAGCGTGGTGGGCCTGATCCGGGAACTGGGCCTGACCGGGGTCGTGCTCGCCGGGTACGACGTGGGCAGCCGTGTCGCGCAGAGTGTGGCGCGCATGCACGCCGACCTGGTGCACGCACTGGTGTTGTCTCCCCCGCTGCCCGGCGCGGGCGATCGCGTGCTCACCGTGCAGGCGCAAAGTGAGTTCTGGTATCAGGCGTTTCACCAGTTGCCGCTGATCGACCAGCTGATCGACGGGAACGCCGACGCGGTCCGCGACTACCTGAGACACTTCTGGGCTCACTGGTCGGGGCCGGACTTCGCGCTGAGCGAGGACGATCTGGATCTGCTGGTGTCCGACTACGCGCTGCCCGGCGCGTTCTGCGCGTCGATCGCGTGGTACCGGGCAGGTGCGGGGACGATCGCGCAATCACTGAACGAGCTGCCACCGCAGCGGGCGATCAAGATCCACGCGCCCACCGATGTGCTGTGGCCGAGTCACGATCCGCTGTTCCCGCCTCACTGGGCCGATCGGCTGGAGCATTACTTCACGGATGTGCGGCTGCACATGGCCGACGGCGCAGGGCATTTCACCCCGCTGGAGTGCCCCGAGCACTTCGCCCGGCTGGTGCTCAGTCGCGCCCGATCCAGCCGAGGTGGCGGCTGACTGCGTCCGCGGCGGCGGACGGGTTGTCACGCTTGACCGTTGCTCGTAGACCCCTATACGCCCTGGAACCCGAAATTGCCGACCCGTCGTCGCACCGCCTCGATCTCGCGCAGGCCGTCGCCCAGCAGGCTGCGGTTGAGCGGCGACAGCTCCGACATGGTGATCACGTCTCCCGGCGGGCATCCCGCGGCGACCTGGTCCACCTGATGGGCCATCCGCAGTCGCTGCAGCATCGCGAACACGTCGCACAGCGTGCGGGCGTCGACGCTCACTGAGGGCGCCGGACTCGGCGGCCGCCCCCAGCCGGGTCGGCGTGCTGGCCGACGTGACCCCTGCGGCCAGGCCGCCCCATCGCGCCAGGTTCACGATCGGCGTCACGGCGTGGCTCTTCAGGTCGAACGTTCCGCCGCGCCGCGACAGCACGTCGCGCAACGACCGGGTCCTTACCTTGCCCGACAGCGCCTCGAGGAGTTGCAGCCGCAACGCATTCGGATGCTCGTCGCGCACCCGCGCAAAGGCGGTTGCCACGCTGTGCAGGCTCGGGTCCCCCCACACCACGCGGCCGTCGATGAGCAGCGACGACAGGATCAGCCCTTTATCGCGAAGCGGATCCTCCAGCCACCCCTGGGCGGCCTGCAGCCAGTCCGACCGGGAGCGCGAGAACAGCGGCTTCGCGGCGATCGCGCCGTTGCGGTCGGACGGCAACCCGCAGCCGTCGAGCACGTCATGCACGTCGGCGGCCACCGAACGAAGCCGCGGGGCCTGCTCGGCGCGGTCGTCGCGCCAGGACAGCGCGCTGTCCACGTCGGAGGACGGCATCGCCTCGCGGCGCGCGACGCTGCCGAGGGTCAGCCACGCGAATCCGTCGAGGGTGGTGTTATCTGATTGTGCGAGAACCAGTTCCAGTGTCCGACGCACCAGGCTGTCGATGACGACCGACAGGATCGCGCTGGTCGCGGTGGCTTTGGTGCCGTTGCGGAACAGGTCGACGGCGGTACCGGTGACGCGCTGTCCGACCTGCTGCAACTGAGCCGCGTCGGTGGCCAGCGCGATGGAACGGCGCAGCATGAAACTCTGCCGGGCCGACGCGGCCAGCAGGTCAGCGTCTTCGAGCACGCCGACGACCTCGCCGCGCGGCGTCAGCACCGGCATGTGCCGCAGGCCGCATTCGAGCATCTCCATCAGCACGCTGTCGGCGGTCAGATCGGCGGTGACGGTTCGGGCCGGGGCGCTCATCACCGATGCGATCGGCACGTCGACGGGCAGGCCCGCGGCCACCACCCGGGTGCGCAGGTCGCGATCGGTGAAAATGCCGAGGCGCGCCGTCGGGCAGCCGGATGAGCGCGTAGGACACGTGGTGCTCGGTCATCTGCACCACGACGTCGCGCACCGAATCCGACGGATCGACCGTCAGCACGTCGCCGTGCACGAGCTCGGCGACGGGCCTGCTGTCGGTCGCGGGGGCGACGGTCGGCCGGTCCGCACCGCTGCGGCTCCAGCCGGAGGAGGCCAGGAAAGCCAGACCCGCCGGCTTGGCGAATTGCGCCCGCACCGGTGCGCCGGGCAATCTGATCAAGGTGCTCGGCACGGTGGTGCGGGCCTCGAAATCCATTCCCGCGCCGGCCAGCAACGGCATGTAGCCGAAGATGCCCCCCGGTTCGACGACGTCGATCAGGGAGCCGTCGCCGCTGGCCCGCAGGGCCACCGCGCCGTCGCGGACCATCCAGATCTCATCGGGCACCCGGGCCGCGTAGTCGGCGACGACGACTCCGGCGGGGAACTGCTCTACCGACGCCCCGGCGGCGAGCTCGGCGAGTTCGGACTCCGTCGATCCCTGGAACGGGGTGTGGTCGGCCAGGAACGCCGGGAGGCCGGATCTGTCAAGAGGTTCTGATGAGGTCGGCACACTTCTCCGCCATCGTCATCACCGTGATGTTGGGGTTGACCGACGGAAGCTTCGGCATCGCCGACGCATCGACCACCCGCAGCCCCGTCACGCCCTTGACGCGCAGCTGCGGGTCGAGCACCGCCATCGGATCCGACACCGCCCCCATCCGTGCGGTCGCCGCGGGGTGGTAGACGGTGTTGTGGCACCGGTGGATGTAGTCGAGCAGCTCGTCGTCGGTGGTCGCCTCGGGTCCGGGCGCCAGCTCTCGGCCCACCCACGCGGCCAGCGGGGGCTGCTCGGCGATCTTGCGTGCGAGCTTCACCCCGGCGAGCATGATCCGCTCGTCGTAGCCTTCGGGGTCGGTGAAATACCGCGGGTCGACCCGCGCCCGGTCGCGGAAATCGCGCGACCGCAACCGCACCGTGCCCCGGGACCGGCCCTGGGTGACGTTGGGCGTCAAGCAGAATCCGTTGTCGGTGGTCGGATAGCCGTGGCGCAGCGTGTTCATGTCGAAAGGCACGCTGCCGTAGTGCATCATCAGGTCTGGCTGGTCGACACCCTCGTCGAGGGTGGTGAACAGCCCGATCTCCCACCACTGGGTCGACGTCGGTGACCATCGGCTTGGCAGCCTCCCAGAACACCAGGCCCTCGACGTGGTCGTCGAGGTTGGCGCCCGACTCCCGGTGAGTCGACACGCACCGTGATGCCGATCTCGCGCAGGTGTGCGGTGGGCCCGATACCGGAGAGCATCAACAGCTTCGGCGTGTCGATGGCCCCTGCGGTGACGATCACCTCGCGGCGGGCCGCCACCGTGTCATAGCCGGTCAGGTCGGGCCGCTGGTACCGAACCCCGGTGGCTCGCAACGACGTCATCGAACAGGATCTCCGACACCCACGAGTCGGTCCGGACCTCGAGGTTCTTGCGGGTGTCCAGGATCGGGTGCAGGAAGGCATGCGACGGTCGACAGGCGGGTGCCGTCCTCCGCGCCGTTGATCTGGAACCACCCGGCACCGTTGCGCACCGTCTCGCCCCGGTTGAACGCCACCGTCGGCAGTCCGACCATCGCCGCGGCCTCCAGAACCGCTGCCCCGCAAGGATCCTCGGGCGGCACATCGCGCAGCTTGCACGGTCTTGGATCAACCGCTCGACCAGCGGCAGCACCTTCGCTGCGCCCCAGCCGGCGGCCCCCATCGCCGACCCACTCGTCGAGGGCCTCTGCGGGCGGCCAGAACGCGATGCACGAGTTGTGCGACGAGCAGCCGCCGAGCACCTTGGCCCTGGCGTGCCGCATGAACGAGTTGCCGCGCTCCTGCGGTTCGACGGGATAGTCCCAGTCGTAGCCGGAGTCGAGCAGATGCATCCACTCGGACAGCACCAGGATGGCGTCGTCGCCGACGTCGGACGGGCCCGGCCTCGATCAGGCAGACCGTGACATCGGGGTCCTCGGACAGCCGCGCGGCCAGCACGCAACCCGCGGTGCCGCCGCCGGCGACGACGTAGTCGAACTCGGCGGCAAACTCCCGCGACTCAGCCATCCGCGCCGGCCACCGGGGCCACCTCCGCGGCATGCGACTTCAGCGTGCCGATGTGGTTGCGGCCCTTGACGAAATACCAGACCAGACCGGCTCCGAGGATCACGCCGATGTAGACGAAGGCGCCCCAGGTGTTGTACCAGGGATCGCCGTAGACCGCCGAGCGCGGCCAGGCGAGGTTCAGCGCCATGCCGACGCCCCAGACCACGGCGACGATGTTGACCGGCATCCCCCACCTTCCCATCGTGAAGTAGCCGCCCTCCTTGAGGTCCTTCGGCGGCCACTGGCCCTGGAAGCGCTTCTTGAGCATCGGGCCGGTCACCATCAGGTAGGCCAGGTAGATCATGATGATCGCGATCGACGTCAGCACGGTGAAGATCTTGGGCTGGCCGATGTTGATGACCAGGATGATCACCGAGATCACGCCGATCGTGACCGCGGGGACGATCGGCGTCTGCGTCTTCGGGTTGACCGTGGCCAGCTTCTCGCCGAACGGCAGCGCGTTGTCGCGGGCCATCGCGAAGGTCAGCCGGATCGCCGCGGTGTGCACCGCCAGCGTGCACACCGTCACCGCGACCACGATGCAGATCAGGAAGATCGTGCCGAGCGGGCCCCACATCACCTGCTCGACGATGTACTGCAGGCCGCCGCTGCTCTCGCCGATGGCTGGATCCTCCAGGTTGGGGGCCGCCATCACGGCGAAAACCAGGATGCCGCCGCCGATCACGAAGGACGCCAGGATCGCCCGGAAGATCGCCTTGGGTGCGGTGCGCCGGGGTTCGACGGTCTCCTCGCCGAGCGAACTGGCGGTGTCGAAGCCGTACATCACGTAGCCGGAAGCCAGCGACGCGATCAGGAACGCGCCGAGATAGCCCCGCTCTCCCCTGCGCCGTAGCCGTTGGTGGAGAAGAAGACATCGGGTCCACGGTCGATGTTGACCGCCAGCAGAATCGCGATCAGCACCGCGGCGATGAGTTCGATGAACACCCCGGCGCTGTTGATCATCGCCATCAGCTTCACGCTGAGCGCGTTGACGAGCGTGGTGAACGCGATCAGGATCGTGCCGAGAAGGACGGCGTTGGCGGCGAAGTCGTAGTCGCCGCTGCCGTCACCGATGATCTGGAAGCCGCTCCACAGCCGCGGCAGGTTGAGCTGGTAGGCCAGCGCCACCGCCGAGATCGTCACGATCGACGCGGTGAGCATCAGCCAGCCCGACGTCCAGCCGACCAGCCTGCTGCCGAGCTTCTTGCTCCAGTTGTAGACCGAGCCCGCGACCGGGTACTTGGCGGCCAGCTCCATGAAGCACAGCGCGACGGCCATCTGCCCGACGAACACCATCGGCCAGGACCACAGATAGGCGGGCCCGGCGGTGCCGAAGCCGAAGTAGAACAGCTGGAACGTGCCGGTCAGGATCGAGATGTAGCTGACGCCCGCGGCGAAGCTGGCGAACTTGCCGATACTGCGGTCCAGCGACTCCTTGTACCCGAAGTCCTCCATGCCACTGTCGGCATGCGGCTCTCTGATGACCATGTGCTTGACCCTCTCCGATTCTTGTCCGGGCTTGCTCAGCCCTTGAACCAGCCCGCGGCGGTGGGAGCGGTGTTGTGCCAGATGTGTTTGATCTCTTGGTATTCCGCGAGCCCCGTCGGACCGAGCTCGCGACCGTTGCCCGACTTCCCGAAGCCGCCCCACTCCGCGGCGGCGGTGTAGTAGCCGAAGTCGTTGAGCCACACCGTGCCGTGCCGCAACGCCCGCACCACACGTTCGCCTCGCGCTGCATCCGATGTCCGGACACCGGCCGCGAGACCGTACTCCGTGTCGTTGCCGAGGGCGATCGCCTCGGCCTCGGTGGTGAATCGCTCGACGGTGAGGATCGGACCGAACGTCTCCTCCTGGACGATCCGCATCGACCGGTCGCAGCGGTCGAAGATCGTGGGCAGGTAGAAGCTGCCCTCGGCGAGCGCCGGGTCGGCGGGCCGGGCGCCGCCGGTGACCAGCTTGGCGCCCTCGGAGATGCCCAGCTCCACATAGGCTTCCACCTTGGCCCGGTGCTGCTCGGAGACCAGCGGCCCGGTCTCGCTTGCCGGGTCCATGCCGTCGCCCATGCGGATCTTCTCGGCACGCGCCGCCAGCGCGGCGACGAAGTCGTCGGCGATGGACTCCTCGACGATCAGCCGGGTGCCCGCCGAGCACACCTGGCCCGAATGCAGGAACACCCCGGTCAGCACATGGTCGACGGCCGCGGCCCAACTGTCCCCGTCGCCTGCGTCACGGCGTCGGCGAACACGATGTGCGGGTTCTTGCCGCCGAGTTCCACTGCCACCTTGGTGACGTTGTCCGCGGCCATCTTCGAGATGGTCGTCCCGGTGGCCAGGCCGCCGGTGAACGAGATGAAGTCGACGTCCGCGGTGTCGGTCAGCGCCTCGCCGAGCACGGCGCCGCTGCCCTGCACCAGGTTCACCACCGACGGCGGCACCCCCGCCTCCTCGAGCAGATGGACGAACGCGATGGTGGTCAGCGGGGTGACCTCGCTGGGTTTGGCGACCATCGTGCAGCCCGCGGCGAGCGCCGGCGCGATCTTCCACGACATCTGCAGCAGCGGATAGTTCCACGGCGCGATCAGCACGCACACCCCGATGGGTTCACGGACCACCCGGCTGATCACCGCCGGGTTGCCGACATCGACGATCCGCCCGGTGTCGCCCCCGTCGACCCCGACGAGCTTCGCGTAGTAGCGGAACACCGAGGTGACGTCGTCGATGTCGATCCGGCTCTCGGCGAGCGTTTTTCCGGTGTCCCGGGTCTCCAGCGCCGCGAGATCCTCTTTGTCGCGCTGCAGCAGCTCGGCAACCCGGTCCAGCAGTGCGGCGCGCTCGGCGACCGGGGTGGCCGGCCAGGCACCGTCATCGAACGCGGCACGCGCCGCAGCGACCGCCTGGCGTGCGTCGTCGGGGGTGGCCTCGTCGACGACGGCCGCGACGGAGCCGTCGGCCGGATTGATGACGTCGCGGGTTCCGCCGTCGGACGCATGGCGCCATGCACCGCCGATATACAGATCGGGCTCGCCGTCCATCCGATCTCCCGTCGCTTCGCTCGCCCCGGCGGTCGCCGTTATGCGTCAGCCGAGACGGGACACTACCCACTGATGGAACTCCGCGATGTGGTGTTCGGCGAGGACGAGTACTCCGCCTTGCCGGTAGGCCCGGAAAGACATCGCGGGCTGTGTTCGCTCGCAGGCGGCGAAATCTGCTCGTTGACCCGGTGGAACAGCTCGACCGAGCGCGACACGGCCTCGTTGGATCCGAGCACTTCACCGGTGTAGAGCCAGTCGCGATGCGTTATACGCGACAAGTCATCCACCCTCGGCGGGCGGAGCGCAAGACCTACACGCTGTGGGGGTGCTGGGCGCGTCGGCGTGAGGTGGCTGTGCTGCGATCATGCCGAGGTTGTGGTGGTACCGAGGCCCGAGCGGGCCGGTGGCGCAGTTCTACACTAGGTGTCGAAATATGTTGCGGGCGTTGGGAACATCGTTCCACCGGTGCCGTCACTGCTTTTCGTGATCGTTCTGTTCCCCGAGAGGTCGGCGCCGTGACGCTCCGGAGCGGCGGTGTGCCGAAGCCAGTCGGACATTGTCGGATTTCAGTGCGGTGTTGTCGGACTCCAGCCGGGTGTTGCGGTCTTGCAGGTCCAGGATCTGGCCGATGCCGGCCACGTTGACCCCGGCGGCGAGCAGGTCGGTGATGCGCCGTAAGCGGGCTAGGTCATCGTCGCTGTAGCGGCGGGTGCCGCCGCTGGTGCGGGCGGGGGTGAGCAGCCCGCGCTGCTCGTAGAGCCGCAGCGACTGCTCGCCGACGCCGGACAACTCGGCGGCCACCGAGATGCCGTACACCCCGCGCCCGGATCGGTCTGCCGAATCCTCGCTCACCAACTCGTCCCATCTGCCGAACTTTCTTCTTGCCACAACCTATCACCGGTGCTATATATAAATCTATGTCAGATCACATAGATGATCTGTTAGATACACAGGAGGTGGAGATGATGTTGATGCGTACCGATCCGTTCCGTGATCTCGACCGCTGGACCCAGCAGGTATTGGGCACCGAAGCGCGCCCGGCGGTCATGCCGATGGATGCCTGGCGCGAAGGAGACGCATTCATCGTCGAGTTCGACCTGCCCGGGGTGAAGGCCGATTCGGTGGATCTGGACGTCGAACGCAACGTGCTGACCGTGCACGCCGAACGGCCCGGTCTGGATCAGAACCGGGAGATGGTGTCCGCGGAACGTCCGCGGGGGGTATTCAGTCGCCAGCTGTTCCTGGGCGACACCCTCGACACCGAGCACATCCAGGCCAGTTACCAGGACGGGGTGCTGCGGCTGACCATTCCGGTCGCCGAGAAGGCCAAACCGCGCCGTATCACGATTGCCAACAGTCATGACAAGGAAGCGATCAGCGCCTGACCCGGGGGTCGGGCGGCGGCGAGCGTCCCGCGAGGAGGTGAGTGAGATGACCACCGACGTGCTGAACGAGACCGTGGTCGACGAAGCGGAGGCGATCGTGCGCGCCGAATGGCTGCGCCTGCAGCACGACTCCCCGCGCATCACCTACGCTGCGAAGTTTGCTCCGAGATGCCCGCCGCCAGGCCCCGCCCTGTCGGGGCCGCCACCCTGACCGCGGCCCTCCCACGGTCACAGCCGTCACCGCCGAGCCGGCGGACAGGGTGGCCATCGAGAGGAGGACCGAAGCGGCGAGTCTGGCCGACGCAGCGGTCCCCCCCGCAGCCATGCGGCGGTCCTGTCAAACAGCGTTGAGCAACGGAGGTGATGCCCTGAACGACGACCACGAGTGGGCAGTGACCCGCTCGCCGTCCACAGCAGCCCGATCACTGTGCAACCGCGCCCAACGCAGCGTCCCGACGTAAACCTGCGTGCGCACCGCCACCGACAGTGGCACATCCGACGTGGACCGCGAGCGTCGTCACTGCATAGACGGGGACCCGCTGCCGGTAGATTCCGTACCGGCGGCGGGCGCCCGCACTAGTCGCGTGCGGAAAACCTGCGCGGGGCAGCCGACATCCGAACAGACCGCGCACTGACGGCGGCGCTTGCGCGGGGCTGCTCTCAGCTCAGCCGGATCCTCGACGCAGCTGCCCGCCGTTCACCTCGATGGGTGGATTGCCATGACCGAGGATCACAATCCCTATGCCGTGCTGGGAGTGACCCCCATCGCCTCAGCGGCAGAGATCAATCAGGCGTTTCGTGCCAAGTTGCGGGCGCTTCACCCCGACACGCGTACCCGGGATGCGGCTGGCACGGCCGGCGACACAGCGCTGCGTCAGCTGATCGCGGCCTATCACCTGCTGCGTGATCCCGTGCACCGCGCCCAACACGATCGCAACGCCGCTGCGGCTGCCGCGCCGCGACCACAGCAGCGTCCGAGTCCATCCCCGCCTCAGCGCAGCACTGCCAGTCCCGAAGGGCCAGTGACGATCCCGGTCACCCACCGCCACAGCCAAGCGCCTGTCGCAGGGTATCTGCTGTGGGCCGGTCCAGTCCGCCGCCACCGGTGAGCGGATGACGCGCACAGGGGGCCACACTGCCGGCCTCGCCCACCCGACGCACCGGCCGCGCGGGTAACCGCCATGCCCACGCCGGGTGAGCGATCTGGTGCTGGATTCGCGGGGGCGGTCTAGCGTCAGCAACTACACCGGCGGTACCACAAGGTCACGGACTGTTAGGAGCCGTCACCGTCGGGAGCGCCCCCGGTATCGTCGGCGGCCTTCGAATCCCTCTGGGGCAGCAGCGCTTCCAGCGCGGCACCGGTGATCCGGCGGAACGCCCGCCGTCTCCGGTTGGTGTCGAGGATCGCAACCTCCAGCGTGGCCGGCCCCAGTGTGCGGGGTTCGGTGCCGGTGGCACCGGCGGTAAGCGCCCCCACCGCGATGGACACCGCGTCGGCCAGGCTCGCGTTCTCGGCGTAGGACTCGTTCAGTGCCGCCGCGATCGGCTCGGTGGTTCCGCCCATCACGACGAAGTGCGGTTCGTCGGCGATCGAGCCGTCGTAGGTGATGCGGTACAGCTCAGGGGGTTTGGTCTCGCCGTAGTGGGCGACCTCGGCCACGCACAGCTCCACCTCATAGGGCTTGGCCTGCTCGGTGAAGATCGTGCCCAGCGTCTGGGCGTAGACGTTGGCCAGCTGACGACCGGTGACATCGCGGCGCGAATACGCGTAGCCCTGGGTGTCGGCGAACCGGATCCCGCCGCTGCGCAGGTTGTTGAACTCGTTGAAACGGCCGACGGCGGCGAAGCCCACCCGGTCGTAGAGTTCGCTGACCTTCTGCAGTGACCGCGACGGGTTCTCCGCGACGAACAGCACGCCGTCGGCGTACGCCAGCGTGACCACGCTACGGCCCCTGGCGATACCTTTTCGCGCCAGCTCCGAGCGCTCCCGCATCGCCTGCTCAGGCGATATGAAATAGGGAAAGCTCACGAATCCTCACCTCGAGGCTCGGCGTCGGGACCGAACGTGTCTGCCCGCGAACGACTCTCGATGATCTCTCGGCACACCCCGGCGATCTGCCGCTCGGGCACCTCGGCGGCGCCATCGGCGCCGATCACCACGGCGGTCGGATAGATGCCCCGCACCAGATCTGGTCCGCCGGTTGCGGAGTCGTCGTCAGCAGCATCGTAGAGCGCCTCGATCGCTACCCGCAGCGCCGTGTCCGCGTCCACGACCTGCGAGTACAGCTTCTTGATCGAGGACTTGGCGAAGATGGAGCCGGAGCCGACCGACTGGTAGCCCTCTTCTTCGAGGTTGTGCCCACCCGCGGCGTCGAACGACACGATGCGGCCCGCGCCCTCTGGATTGGGATCGTCGAGGTCGTATCCGGCCAGTAACGGCAACGCCACGAAACCCTGCAGCGCCGCACCGAGGTTGCCGCGCACCATGGTGGCCAGCCTGTTGACCTTGCCGGGGAATGTCAGCGCCACACCTTCGAGCTTCTCGTAGTGCTCGAGCTCGACGGCGTAGAGCCGGGCGAACTCCACTGCGATCGCGGCGGTTCCCGCGATGCCGGTGACGGTGTAATCGTCGGTGATGTAGACCTTCTGCACATCACGGCTGGCGATCACGTTCCCCTGGGTCGCCCGCCGGTCACCGGCCATCACGACCCCGCCGGGGTATTTGAGCGCCACGATCGTGGTGCCGTGAGGCAGGGCGTCCGTCGGGATCGGCCCGGTCCCGGGCAGCAGATGCGGCGCCTGATGACGCAGGAAATCGGAGAAGGACGACAGGTTCACGCCGCCGTGTGACAGACCTCGAGACGAGGCACTAAACGCTCCGGGTAGTGACGACGGAAAAGCCGACTGTTCGCGGTGCGGCCAGGTCACTGGCCGCCCTTCTGGACATACGCCCGGACGAAGTCCTCGGCGTTCTCCTCCAGGACGTCGTCGATCTCGTCGAGCAGGTCGTCGGTTTCCTCGGTCAGCTTCTCGCGGCGCTCTTGCCCGGCGGCCGTGCTGCCGGTGGAGTCGTCGTCTTCCCCGCCTCCGCCGCCACGCTTGGTCTGCTCCTGAGCCATCGCTGCCTCCTGCGTATGTCTGGTCCCGTTGCGGGCGTGCTCCATCTAGCCCGCCGGTTCCTCCACCCTACCGGTCGGCAGCGAGATTGCCGGGCATAGCTCGATCAGGTGGTCAGCTGCTCAACGAGTTCCGCCGCGCTGTCGACGGAGTCCAGCAGGGCGCCGACATGGGCCTTGCTGCCCCGCAACGGCTCGAGCGTGGGGATCCGCACCAGCGAATCGCCGCCCAGGTCGAAGATCACCGAATCCCAGCTGGCGGCGGCGATGTCCGCACCGAACCGCCGCAGGCACTCCCCCCGGAAGTACGCCCGGGTGTCGGTAGGCGGGCTGTCGACGGCGTCGAGCACCTGCTGCTCGGTGACCAACCGCTTCATCGAGCCCCGGGCGACGAGCCGGTTGTAGAGGCCCTTGTCCAGCCGCACGTCGGAGTACTGCAGGTCGACGAGGTGCAGTCGCGGCGCCGACCAGCCGAGATTCTCGCGCTGCCGGAAGCCTTCGAGCAGCCGCAACTTGGCCGGCCAGTCGAGCAGGTCGGCGCACTCCATCGGATCCCGCTCGAGCAGGTCCAGAATGTTCGCCCAGGTCTCGACGACATGGGAGGCACGCGGATCGGGATCGCGGCTGTCGACCAGCTTGGCGACGCGGTCCAGGTAGATCCGCTGCAGCGCAAGGCCGGTCAGTTCGCGACCGTCGGCCAGCGCGACGGTGGCCCGCAACGACGGGTCGCGGCTGATGACGTGCACCGCATGCACCGGCCGGGCCAGCGCCAGGTCGCTGAGGTCCATGCCCTCCTCGATGAGGTCGAGCACGAGAGAGGTGGTGCCGACCTTGAGATACGTCGAGGTCTCGGCAAGGTTGGCGTCGCCGATGATGACGTGCAGCCGCCGGTACTTGTCGGCGTCGGCGTGGGGTTCGTCGCGGGTGTTGATGATGCCGCGCTTCAGGGTGGTCTCCAGGCCCACCTCGACCTCGATGTAGTCGGAGCGCTGGCAGAGCTGGAAACCGGGCTCGTCGCCGGACGGGCCGATACCGACACGACCGGACCCGGTGACCACCGAGCGCGACACCAGGAACGGCGTCAGGCCGGCGATGACGGCCGAGAATGGCGTCTGACGCGACATCAGATAGTTCTCATGCGATCCGTATGACGCGCCCTTGCCGTCGACATTGTTCTTGTAGAGCTGAAGCTTGGCCGCGCCGGGGACGCTGGCAACGTGCCGGGCCGCCGCCTCCATCACCCGCTCACCGGCCTTGTCCCAGATCACCGCGTCCATCGGGTCGGTGCACTCCGGCGCGGAGTACTCGGGATGGGCGTGGTCGACGTAGAGCCGCGCGCCGTTGGTCAGGATCATGTTCGCGGCGCCGACCTCGTCGGCGTCCACCACGGGCGGCGGCCCCGACGCCCGGCTCAGGTCGAATCCCCGCGCGTCACGAAGCGGGGATTCCACCTCGTAATCCCAGCGGGTGCGCTTCGCGCGCTGGATTCCCGCCGCCGCCGCATACGCCAACACTGCCTGGGTAGACGTCAGGATCGGATTCGCGGTCGGGTCGGACGGCGATGAGATGCCGTACTCGACCTCCGTTCCGATGATCCGTTGCATACCGGCCAGCGTAGAGGGACGACGAAGGGGCCGAGGCACGAGGCCACCAGGAGCCCGACCAGAAGAACAGAGGGACGACGAAGGGGCCGAGGCACGAGGCCACCAGGAGCCCGACCAGAAACGAGGGACGACGAAGGGGCCGAGGCACGAGGCCACCAGGAGCCGACCAGACGACGAGGCCGAGGCACGAGGCCGCGCGGAATGCGGGCGTGTAGCAGGACCTCATGATGAGATTGCCGACGATGAGTCCGACATCCGCGCAACGCATGGCTGCCGAACGCTGGTTCCTCCAGCGTGGATTGCCCGCCGTGCTCCGCCCCGGCACCCTGGTGCGACGGGTCTGGACCAGGTCTGTGCCCGCGCTCGCAGCATTCGCCGTGACGATGGGGTTTTCGATACTGGTCGTCACGGTGACCGGGAAGCACACGATCGACATCGACGGAACCCCGACCCGCACCGAGTGGTTCATCCTGGGGATCGTCGTGCTGGTGGTTCCGGCAGCAGCGGTCGTGGGCTGGCTGGTGTCGCGCACCGACGATGCACGCCTGCGGGCTGCGATATCGGTGGCCGCCGTCGCGGTGGCGGCACTGAGCACCGTTTTCGGAGGCCCGAGCCCGTTCATCGTCTTCGACGTGATCGTGGAAATCGTCGTGATCGCGGCGATATTGCTCTGCACCGCAACGGGAATCGGCTCGGTGCTGGGGTGGGCCGCGGACATGACACTGACCAACCTCGCGTCGGTGGGAAGCATGCTGCTGCGAGCGCTTCCGGTGATGCTGCTCACCGTGCTGGTGTTCTTCAACGGACCCGTGTGGACGATGGCGTCCACCGTCAGCCGTGGCCGGTTGTGGCTGGCACTGCTGTTCCTGTTCCTCATCGCCGCGACCTTCCTGGTGTCCAGCACGCTGGGCCGGGTCCGGCCCATCCTGCTGCCGGACGCCAAGCAGCCCGAGGATGCGCAGAAGCTGACCGGGACGCCGTTCGAGATGATGCCCGACCGACCACGCCGCGTGCCGCTGTCGAAGGCCGAACGGATCAACGTGGTGTTCGTGCTCGCGCTGTCCCAGATCGCCCAGGTGCTGACGGTGTCACTGGTGACCGGCCTGCTGTTCTTCGTCTTCGGGCTGATCCTGATCAGCCCGGAGATGCTTGCCGCGCTGACCCGCAACGGGTCCACCGACGGCCAGATCCTGGGGATGACGCTGCCGGTACCCCAGTCGCTCATCCAGGTCGCCATGTTCCTGACCGCCCTGACCTTCATGTACCTGGCCGCACGCACGGTCGGCGACAAGGAGTACCGCGCGCAGTTCCTCGATCCGCTGATCGACGACCTGCGACTCACGCTGGTCGCCCGCGACCGCTACCGCACCGCGACGGCGGCGCAGTGAGCGGGTCTATTCAGCGTCGTGTCACGGCGGCGCGCACCTGCTCTCCCGGGATTCGCAACAGCACGGTGACCGTCGACGATGAAGTAGACGTCGCCACCGGGGTCGTTCCCGCCGAACACGACGGTGGCAGTCTCATACCGTGCGGTCGTTGCCGACGCTGCCAGCGCGGTGACGAGCGCAATCGAGCGCACATCTCGTCCGGCGACATCGCGTGCGCCCCTGGTGGCCTAGGCGAGCGCCCGCCGCACTATTTGCCGGGACGCCACTGCAGTCGACCACCGGGCTCTCCCCGGCGCGGACCCCGCTGTCGCTGGCCGAACAAGCGAACGTGGTGGCCGTCATGGTTGTCGCACAAGCCATTCAGGTCGTGCTGTTCACCGCAGGACTGTTCGCGTTCTTTGTGGCGCTTGGCATCATCGCCATACCCGACGACGTCAAGGTTTTGTGGTCCGCCGAGCAGATCTGCGCTGTCGGCGCACCGCCCTGCGCCGGCACCTGGTTCGGCATCCACGTTCCGATACCTCAGACCGTCGTGCACACCTCATTGTTCGTCGCGCCTATCTGGACCTGGAGACCGGAAGGATGAGCCCGTGACGTCCTACAGGTACTGGCCCAGGTTCGACTCGGTGTCGATCGCCCGGCTGGCGCTCGACGACTTGCCCGTGACGAGCGTGCGGATATAAACGATCCGCTCGCCCTTCTTGCCCGAGATCCGGGCCCAGTCATCCGGATTCGTGGTATTGGGCAGGTCCTCGTTCTCGGCGAACTCGTCGACGATCGAGTCGAGCAGATGCTGGATCCGCAAACCGTGTTGGCCGGACTCGAGCACCGCCTTGATCGCGTTCTTCTTCGCACGGTCGACGACGTTCTGGATCATCGCGCCGGAGTTGAAGTCCTTGAAGTACATGACTTCTTTGTCACCGTTGGCGTAGGTGACCTCCAGGAACCGGTTGTCGTCGATCTCGGCGTACATCCGGTCGACGACCTTCTCGATCATCGCCTTGATCGTCAGTGACCGGTCACCGGAGAACTCGGCGAGATCATCGTCGTTGATCGGAAGGTTCTCGGTCAGGTACTTGCTGAAGATGTCCTGCGCCGACTCGGCGTCCGGCCGCTCGATCTTGATCTTGACGTCCAGGCGGCCGGGCCGCAGGATCGCCGGGTCGATCATGTCCTCGCGGTTGGACGCACCGATGACGATGACGTTCTCCAGGCCCTCGACGCCGTCGATCTCACTGAGAAGCTGTGGGACGACGGTGGTTTCGACGTCAGAGCTGACACCGGTGCCGCGGGTGCGGAAGATGGAGTCCATCTCGTCGAAGAACACGATCACCGGTGTTCCCTCCGACGCCTTCTCCCGGGCGCGCTGGAAGATCAACCGGATGTGACGCTCGGTCTCGCCGACGAACTTGTTGAGCAGTTCGGGGCCCTTGATGTTGAGGAAGTACGACTTCGCCTCGCGGGCGTCGTCGCCGCGGACCTCGGCCATCTTCTTGGCCAACGAGTTGGCCACGGCCTTGGCGATCAGCGTCTTGCCGCATCCGGGCGGACCATAGAGCAGCACGCCCTTGGGCGGGCGCAGCGAGTACTCCCGGTACAGCTCCTTGTGCAGGAACGGCAGCTCCACCGCGTCGCGGATCTGCTCGATCTGACGACCCAGCCCACCGATGTCGTTGTAGCTGACGTCGGGGACCTCTTCCAGGACGAGATCCTCGACCTCGGCCTTCGGGATGCGCTCGAACGCGTAGCCGGCTTTGGTGTCGACCAGCAGCGAGTCACCGGGGCGCAACTTGCGGGGCCGGTCGTCGCCGAGCACGTCGTCGTCATAACCTTCGGGCAGATGTAGTTCAGCGGCGACCAGCGGCTCGGCGAGCCACACGATCCGCTCTTCGTCTGCGTGTCCGACCACCAGGGCGCGATGTCCATCGGACAGGATCTCGCGCAGCGTGCTGATTTCACCGACGGATTCGTAGTGGCCCGCTTCGACGACGGTCAGCGCCTCGTTGAGGCGAACCGTCTGGCCCTTCCTGAGTTCCTTGGTGTCGATGTTCGGCGAGCAGGTCAGCCGCATCTTGCGGCCCGAGGTGAACACGTCGACGGTGTCGTCCTCCTGCACCCCGAGCAGCACGCCGTAGCCGCTGGGCGGCTGACCGAGCCGGTCGACCTCCTCACGGAGGGCCAGCAACTGCTGACGGGCCTCCTTGAGGGTGTCCATCAGCTTGGCGTTGCGGGCAGCGAGCGAGTCGATCCGGGCCTCGAGCTGGTGTACGTCACGCGCACTGCGCAAGCCGCTCTGAGGACCTACCGCGTTCTCCAGCTGCTCGCGCAGGAGCGCCGCTTCGCGGCGCAGCTGCTCCAGTTCTGCAGCATCTTCGAGGGACAGATGGCTATCGGGGGATGTCCCAAAGGCTTCAGAGGCTTCGGAACGCTCGGACTCACTCATACTGAGCTCCTTTCCCACACCGGATGTTGGCGCGGTAACAACTTCAACGCTACCGGCGATTCAGTCTTTGTGTGCGCTGTAGGAATTCGACACACCAGCAACACTGTTAGCCTCTGAGAGAGTTTGGCCTAGCGAAAGGACAGGCGTGACCCTGAAAAGCCTAGTTACCGGCGCTGCCGCAGCGGCCGCAATCGGCGGCGCGGCACTCGGTGTGACCTCCATTTCAGCTTCGACTGTGGCGTCGGCAGCACCCGGTTCGTTCAACATCCCGACGCAGCCCGCCCCCTGCGCCGCCACCGCCGGCCAGCTGCGGTCGGTGATCGACGGGCTGCTCGCCCCTGGCGTCCCCGCCCGTACGGGCAAGAGCGATCTCGTCGAAGGCGGCATCGGCTTCAGCGACGGCGCACTGGCCGACAGGGCCATCAACGGTGCCTATGCCAGGGGAACCCTGCCCGTGGGTTTCACGGTCGGCAACCCGGTGTGCAACGGGCCCTCTGCCAGCACCACATTGTCCGCCAACGGCCAGAGCCTCAACGCAGTGTTCGTTCCGGGCGGCCGCTACGGCTGGGTACTGTCTCGCGCGTCAGCGATGAACGCCCTGAGCCTGTTCGGCTGATTTTTCGCAGTCCTTACCGAATCATGACGTTGGTGCGTTGCACCCGCCTTGGTCCTGGGCGCCGCCACAATCGTGGCGGCGTTCGGGCTGAGCGGGTGTAGCCAGCAGACTCATCCGGCCTCGTCACCGACGGTCGAGACCTCACCGGCGCCGAGCATCGGGATGCCCGCACCGGTCCCTCCGGCACGCGGCGGCCCTCCGCTGCCACCCGGTGCGGCGCTGATCGACGTGATGAGCCGGTTGGCGGATCCGGCGGTCCCCGGTGACCAGAAGGTCGTGCTGATCGAGAACGGCACCGTCGACGAAGCGGCCGACTTGGACCGCTTCGGTATCGCTCTGCGTGACAATGGTTCTCTGCCGTTGACGTTCGAGGCCCGAGACCTCGCCTGGTCGCAGTCCGATCCCGGCAACGTCGTCGCGACGGTGATCGTCAGGACCGCGAACCCGCAGAGCGGCGAGTTCACCTACCCGATGGAGTTCGCTCCGGCGGCGGGTTCGTGGCAATTGACGCGCAAGACCGCCGACCTGCTGCTGCAGTTGGGCGGCGAGGAAGGCTCGCCACCGCCGGCGGCGCCGCCGCCACCAGCGCCGCCCACGCCGACGCCGGCCCCGCCCACGCCGACGCGCTGACCGCATGTGGATCGGCTGGCTGGAGTTCGACATCCTGCTCGGTGACGTGCGATCGCTGAAGCAGAAGCGCTCGGCTGTCCGGCCGCTGATCGCCGAGCTGGCGCGCAGGTTCTCGGTGTCGGCCGCCGAGACTGGATCGCAGGACCTGCATCGGCGCGCGGAAGTCGGCATCGCCCTGGTCTCGGCCGACAGTGCACATGTGGTGGCCGTGCTCGACGCCGCGGAACGGCTGGTGGCCGCACGGCCCGACCTCGAACTCCTGTCAGCTCGGCGCGGGCTGCGGCGGAGTACCGATGGCTAAAGGCTGAATCCCTTCCTGCTCCCTGCGGTCGCGGCGTTCTTGCTCCTCGCGTCCGCGGTTCTTCTTGCGCAGCGGAATCGGCGCGACCGCGCCCGGCGCCAATTTACGCACACTGATCAGAAATGCCGTGTGCCCCCGCATCGAGTGCTCCGGACGCACCGCGAGGCCCACGACGTGCCAGCCCCGCTGCATGCTCTCCCACGCCCTGGGTTCGGTCCAGCATTGTTTTTCACGCAACGTCTCCACGGTCTTGGACAGCTGGGTGACGGTGGCGACGTAGATCATCAGGACCCCGCCGGGGACCAGCGCGTCCCCGACAGCTCCGAGCACCTCCCATGGCGCGAGCATGTCCAGCACAACGCGATCCACCTCAGGCCCGGAGTACTCGCCGACGTCGGCGATCACCAGCTCCCAGTTCGCCGGCTGGGCGCCGAAGAACGTCGCGACGTTGCGCACCGCATGCTCAGCGTGATCCTCGCGCAACTCGTAGGACGTCACGTGACCCTCAGGCCCGACGGCCCGCAGCAGCGAGCACGTCAACGCACCGGATCCGGCACCCGCCTCCAGCACCCGCGCGCCGGGGAAGATGTCCCCTTCATGCACGATCTGGGCCGCATCCTTCGGATAGACGACCTGTGCGCCGCGGGGCATCGACATCACGTAGTCGACCAGCAACGGCCGCAACACCAGGAACTGATCGCCGTTGGTCGATCGCACGACGCTGCCTTCGGGCAGCCCGATCACGTCGTCGAGGGCGATGATGCCGCGATGGGTGTGGAACTCCCCGGCGGGCTTGAGCACCATCGTGTAGCGCCTGCCCTTCGCGTCGGTCAGCTGCACGCGGTCACCGACGGCGAACGGACCGGTCCTGGACACAGCTGTTCAGCCTGCCAGTAGACGCGCCGGATCGGGTGCGCGGGGTTGCCTGGATTTGTCTCACCCCGGTCCTACGCTGAACTCATGGACGAGCAGACAGAGCGGTCCGCCAGGTCCGAACTGCCGGCTCGGCCGGCGCGGCGCCCGGCCCTTTCTCCGTCGCGGGCCAGCGATTTCAAGCAATGTCCGCTGCTGTATCGCTTCCGGGCCATCGACCGGCTGCCCGAGCCCTCGTCCACCGCACAGGTGCGCGGGTCGGTCGTGCATGCCGCGCTCGAGCAGCTCTACGCGCTACCCGCGGCCGAGCGCGGGCCGGAGACGGCCCTGTCGCTGGTGACGCCCGCGTGGGAGCGGGTGGTCGCCGAGCAGCCGTCGCTGGCCGACGACATCGATCCGGCGCTGCAGACCGAGCTGCTTGAGCAGGCGCGCATTCTGCTGTCGGGTTATTACCGGCTCGAGGACCCCACCCGCTTCGACCCGCAGAGCTGTGAGCAGCGCGTCGAGGTGGAGCTGGGGGACGGCACACTGCTGCGCGGCTTCGTCGATCGCATCGACGTCGCGCCGACAGGTGAGCTCCGGGTCGTCGACTACAAGACGGGCAAGGCGCCGCCGGAGGCACGGGCATTAGCCGAGTTCAAGGCGATGTTCCAGATGAAGTTTTACGCGGTCGCCCTGCTGCGC
This sequence comes from uncultured Actinomycetota bacterium, assembly GCA_963771335.1. GTDB lineage: Bacteria > Actinomycetota > Actinomycetes > Mycobacteriales > Mycobacteriaceae > Mycobacterium. The sequence continues at coordinate 237,574 of CAVYTD010000018.1, forward strand.
TCGCGTGGCGTGCTGCCTGCCCGCCTGCGGCTGCTGTACCTCGCCGACAGCCAGGTGCTGGACTACACACCCGACCTCGACGAGCTGCTGCGCTTCGAGAAAACGCTGATGGCGATCTGGCGGGCCATCCAATCCGCCGGTGTGACAGGCGATTTCCGGCCACACCCGTCGCGGCTGTGCGATTGGTGCGCCCACCACGCCCACTGTCCGGCCTTCGGCGGCACTCCCCCGCCGTACCCGGGCTGGCCCGAGGTGTTCGACGACGGTGACCCGGACGCGGTGCTTCAAGCGGCGGAGCCGGCCGCGTGATCGACTGTCTGTTCCGTCGGCAGCCCGCTGACGGCGAGTACCAAGTCTTCGTGTCGACCGACGGCACCCGCAGCAACTGGGACCCCGAAATCCAGCACGGCTCACCACCATTGGCGCTGTTGACCAAGTCGATCGAGGACCTCGCGACAGGTACCGGGCTGCGGATCGGGCGCCTCACGCTGGACATCCTCGGCGCCATACCGGTGACCACGGTGCGGGTTCGGGCGTGGGTGGACCGGCCGGGCAGCCGGATCTCGCTGATGTCCGCGGACATGAGTCGTCGACCGCCCCGACGGCAGCCGACGCACCGTGGCCCGCGTCAGTGCATGGCTGCTCGCGCCCAGCTGACACCCGCGATGCCGCCACCGACCGGCACCCACCACTCGTCGAGGGCCGTGCGACCGACGGCGCGCACGCCTGGGAGGGGGCACCGGGATACCTGGAGACGGTCAGTTGGCGCACGCAGTCGACCCCTGAGGGCGCCGCCGCCGAGGTGTGGCTGAGTCCGCTTGTGCCGCTGGTGGATTCGGAGCCGACGACCGCGCTTCAGCGTCTGGCGATGGTGGTCGATTCGGCTAATGGGATCGGGGCCGCGCTGGACCCGGAACAGTTCGTCTTCATGAACACCGATACCGCCGTGCATCTGCACCGGCTTCCCACGGGTGCGGACTTCGGGCTACGCGCCCGCGGCTCGATCGGCCCGGACGGCATCGGGGTGACCACCGCGGAGATCTTCGACCGCCAAGGATTCATCGGCACCTGCGCGCAGACCCTGCTGGTGCAGCGCCGCGCATGATCGCCGAGGCGCGGCGGCAGTTTGAGCTCGCCTGGTCGCTGACCGAGCTTCATCTCGCGGCGCTTGTCGACGACGACTTCTTCTGGGAGCCGACGAACCTGTGCTGGACGGTGCGGCAGGACGAGGCCGGGGTGTGGCGGCCGGACTGGGCTGATACCGAGCCCGACCCGTCCCCGGTTCCCGACGGTCGCGTGGCTGACCTGGCACATCGACTACTGGTGGACGATGACGATCGACTCTCTGACCGCCATTTCGCGCCGCGATCGGTCAGAGATCAGCTGGCCCGGGGATGGGGCAGCCGCGGTGTCGCGCCTTCGAGACCTGGCCACACAATGGCGGAAGCTGTTGGCGGGCATGACCGAGCAGGATCTGGCGGCGGCCTCGGTGTTTCCGTGGGAGGCAGACGCCGGGCACACGATCGCCGACACCGTCCTATGGGTGACCGTCGAGCTCACGAAAAACGTCGCCGAACTCGGACAACTCCGCATGCTCCGCGCGGCGGGTCGCTGAACACGCTGCAGCGGTCCGTAATCAGAGCCTCAGATCCCGGGCCGGGTCCGCACCCGTGATCTATTTCAGCGGCTTGAGGTCCTGCAGCATCGTCGGCACCAACTCACTGACGGTCGGGTGGATGTGCATCGTGCGCGAGATCGCAGTGTAGGGCAGCTGGGCGGTCATCACATCGAGAATGTCCTGCACGACCTCGTCGCCTCCCACCCCGAGGATCGAGGCCCCCAGGATCTGCTCGGTCTCGGCGTCGACGACCACCTTCATGAAGCCCTGGCTCTCGCCCTTCTCGACCGCCCGACCCACCCGGGTCATCGGGCGCTTGCCCACCAACGCTTTCCGGCCCGACCGGCGGACCTCGTCGGCCGTCATCCCCGCCCGGCCCAGCGGCGGATCGATGTACAGCGCGTAGGTCGTGATGCGGTCGCTGACCTTGCGCGGATCGTCGTCGAGCAGGTTGGCCGCGACGATCTCGAAGTCGTTGTAGGACGTGTGGGTGAACGCGCCGCGTCCGTTGCAGTCGCCCATCGCCCAGATGTGTTCCACGTTGGTGCGTAGTTGATCATCGACCACGACGTAGCCGCGGCCGTCGGTCTCGACGCCGGCGCGCTCGAGACCGAGGTCGTCGGTGTTGGGTTGGCGTCCCACCGCGACGAGCAGGTGACTGCCGGCGATCGGCTGCGCTCCGTCGCGGGGTGTGACGGTGAATCCGTTGTCCTGCTTGGCGAAGCTGATCGCGTCGGCGCCGAGCACGATGTCGATGCCTTCGTTCCCGAGGATGTCCTTGATGGCGGCGGAGACGTCCTCGTCCTCCCTCGCGGTCAGGCGCGGGCCCCGCTCGACGACGGTGACCCGGGCACCGAACCGGCGGTACATCTGGGCGAACTCGAGCGCGATGTAGCTGCCCCCGATGACGACGAGATGCTCGGGCACCGTGTCGAGTTCGAGGATGCCGACGTTGGTGAGATAGTCGACGTCGGCAAGTCCGGGCATGTCCGGCGCCACCGCACGGCCTCCGACGTTGAGAAAGATCCGGTCGGCTTCGAGCAGTTCGTCGTCGACGCGGATCGTGTGCGGGCCCTCGAATCGGGCGTGGCCGCGAATCACGGTGCAGCCCTTCATGCCGTCCAGCCAGGACTCCAGACCTTCGCGGTCGCCGACGCTGATGCGGTCCTTGCGTGCCTTGACCTTCGCCATGTCGACGGTGACGTGCGCCGGTACCGACGCCGAACTCGTCGCCGCGGCGCGCGAGGTGTGCCGCATGAGCGCTGGCCACCAGAGTCTTGGTGGGGATGCAGCCGTAATTCACGCAGGTGCCGCCGACGAGTTTGCGTTCGATCACCGCCACGGTCTGCCCGGCGTCGGTCAACCGGCCCGCCAGCGGTGGTCCGGCCTGGCCGGCGCCGACGATGATCGCGTCGAATCGCTGTCCCATCCCGGCGCCTCAGACGAGGCTGACGAGGAACGCGACCAGGAATCCGCCGCCGACGGCGAGGACGTCCTCGCCGAACGCGCCCGGGCGGTCGTTGCCGTTGTTGGCGGCGGCCACCCTGCTGCGGAGTGCAGCCCCACCGAGCGTGCCGAGCACCGCCCCGATGACACCCGCACCAGTGGCGCTGAAGGTGTGGAAGAACGCGCTGCCGATCACCGCACCGGCGAACCCACCGCGAGATCAGGCGGGCGGCGAACTGCGGTGGCACCTTGCGACTGGGCGTCTTCGGGAGCTGATCGGTGATCAGTTCGCCGACCAACAGGATCGTCAGCACCGTGACGGTGATGGGATGACGCGACCCACTCCGACCACTTGTCGGTGAGGTCGATCCAGCCGAGAAACGCCCCCCACGCCACCACGGCGGGAGCGGTCATCGCGCGTAGACCGGCGATCACACCGATCAGCAGGGCCAGAAGCAGGACGAGAGCGTGAGTCATCGGACCTCCGAGCGGTGGATTGACATCCGGACGCTAACACGCCCGACCGCATCGCGAACGCTCTATCAGAAGCGGCAGAACCTGATGTCGGAGGCCAGAATCGCCTTGGCGCCGATCGCCGCGATCTGATCCATGATGGCGTTGACATCGCGCCGCGGCACCAGCGCCCGCACCGCGACCCAGGCCGGGTCGGCCAGCGGCGCAATGGTCGGGGACTCCAGGCCCGGGGTGACCGCGGTCGCTTCGTCGAGCACCGTGCGCGGGCAGTCGTAATCCAGCATCAGATACTGCTGGCCGAACACCACACCCTGTACGCGGGCGGCCAACTGATCACGGGCAGCGGCCTTTTCGCCATCGGCGTCCTCACCGGAGCCATCGCGTTCGATCAGCACCGCCTCTGAATCACACAACGGCTCGCCGAAAGCCGCCAGGTCGTGCAGCCCCAGTGTGCGACCGGACCCGACGACGTCGGCGATCGCGTCGGCGACGCCGAGCTGCACCGAGATCTCCACAGCGCCGTCGAGCCGGATCACCGTCGCGTCGATTCCGCGGGCGGCCAGGTCTTTTCGGACCAGGTTGGGAAATGCGGTGGCGATCCGCTTGCCCTCCAGATCCTCGAGCCGCCACGACCGCCCGGCCGGAGCCGCGTAACGAAACGTCGACGATCCGAATCCCAGCGCCAGCCGCTCGCGCACCGGAGCGTCGGATTCCGCAGCGAGATCGCGCCCGGTGATGCCGAGGTCGAGCTGGCCCGAACCGACGTAGATCGCGATGTCCTTGGGACGCAGGAAGAAGAACTCGACCTGGTTGGCGGGATCGACGACCGTCAGATCCTTGGTGTCGGTGCGCCTGCGGTACCCGGCCTCGGACAGGATCTCGGCGGCGGGTTCACTGAGCGTGCCCTTGTTGGGAACGGCGACCCGGAGCATTGGAGGCACCGTCTCACAGTTTCCGGTACACGTCGTCGAGTGACAGGCCGCGCGAGATCATCAACACCTGCGTCCAGTACAGCAACTGGCTGATCTCCTCGGCGAGGGCGTCGTCGCTTTCGTGTTCGGCGGCCAGCCACACCTCGCCGGCCTCCTCGAGGATCTTCTTGCCGATGCCGTGCACACCGGCGTCGAGCGCAGCGACGGTACCGCTGCCTGCCGGCCGGGTGCGCGCCCGTTCGCCGAGCTCGGCGAACAGCGCATCGAAGGTCTTCACGGGTCGCGATTGTTCACGCGGCCATGTCACCGGTCACGCGGCGTTGACGGCGTCAGCCGGCCGCGGCCTTGTCCGCGTGAGGACCTCGCCGTGCATGTCCTCCAGCGAGTATGCCCTTGGTCTCCATCACCCACCTCCAGACGAACAGGCCCGACAGACCGCGCATAGCCCGTAGAAGCCATAGGCGATGCCCAGGTGCTCACGCAGCCCCGGGAACGTGACGGTGATCAGCCAGTTGGCCGCCCACTGGCCCGCCGCGGCCAGGCCGAGCGCGGCGGCGCGGATCCGGTTGGGGAACATCTCGCCGAGCAGCACCCACACCACCGGGCCCCACGACATGCCGAACGCGACGACGAAGAGGTTGGCCGCGATCAGTGCGATCGGCACCGGAGGCGCCGGGAGGATCGGCGTCGCCGTCGGCGTTGAGCGTCGCGTTAGGCCGAAGATGACCGCCATCGTGATCAGCGTGACCGCCATCCCGATCGAGCCGATCAGCAGCAGCGGTTTGCGGCCGATCTTGTCGATCAGCGCGATCGCGATCAGCGTGGTCAGCACGTTGATGACCGAGGTGATCACGGTGATATTGATCGCCGAGCTCGTCGGCGCTGAATCCGACCGCCTGCCACAGGACGTTGGAGTAGTAGAAGATCACGTTGATGCCGACGAACTGCTGGAAGATCGACAGCCCGAGACCCACCCAGACGATGCCGTAGATGCCGCCGGTCGGCTTGCTCAAGTCGCGCCAGCGACGGCTTGTTCTCGCGTTCCAGCGATTCCTGGATCCGGTCGATGGTGATCTCGAGGTTCTTCTCGCCGAGCAGCATGTTGAGACCCGGCGGGCCTCCGGAATCTTGTGGATTGGCAACGAGATAGCGCGGCGACTCGGGAATGGTGAAGGCCAGCACGCCGTACAGCGATCGCGGGCAGCGCCATCGCGAGGAACATCCAGCGCCAGGCCTCCAGCCCGAACCACAGCGGCTTCGTTCGGGTCCACCGGCCAGTCCGCTGCAGCAGATAGTTGATCGCGAACGACAAGAAGATGCCCGACACGATCGCCAGCTGTTGCAGCGAACCGAGCCGGCCGCGGATCCGCGGCGGCGAGGTCTCGGCGATGTAGGCACGGCGCGATCACCGAGGCGACGCCGACGCCGATGCCGCCGACGATGCGGAACACCACCAGCGTCCAGACCTCGTGGGCGAAAGCCGGTGCCGAACGCGCTGATCAAGAACAGCACCGCGGCGATCTTCATCACCGGCATGCGGCCGATCTTGTCGGCGATCCGGCCTGCGGTCATGCGCGCCGGCAGCCGCACCGAGCAGCGCCGAGGCCACGGCGAAGCCGAGCTCGGCGTTGCCGATGCCGAAGTCCTCCTGGATCGGAGTCACCGCGCCGTTGATCACCGCGCTGTCGTAGCCGAACAGCAGGCCACCCAGCGCAGCGACCGAAGCGATTCGGACCGCCGGTGCCGCCGTGCTAGGAGTCCTCGTAATCGTAATTCCTGCGCCATCCCCGATGGGTGGACCCTGACCGGCCATGATCCGACCTTTCCGCAGCGTTGCGTGATAAGAGTCACATTCAAGCACTCGTGTGACTGCCGCCGGGGGTGTTCCCAAAACTGCGGGTGATTACGCCTAGCTCAGGCGCTACGTTCCCGCAGATCCCGGTCGATCTCGAAATAGAACCTCCGCAGATCGTCTACGTCGAGCGCAGCCAGCGTGTCGACGTGGCGTCGCCGCCGCCCGCCGGGCACCGGAACGTCATTGGGAACCACCAGCACCGCGCAACCGGCACTCTCCGCGGCAGCGGTGCCCGTCACCGAGTCCTCCACCGCCAGACAGTCCGACGGCGACACGCCGAGAAGGTCCGCCGCACGCAGATAGGGGTCGGGGGCGGGTTTGCCGTTGGGCACCTCGTCGCCGCACACCGTCACCGAGAAGTAGTGGCGGCCAATGCTGTTGAGGGCACGCTCAGCGAGTTCGCGCTGCGTGTTGGTCACCAGCGCCATGGGTGTGCGGTCAGCCGCGAGCGCGTCGAGCATCTCGCGCGCCCCCTCGCACCACGGCAACCCACCGTCGAAAAGCTCGGCCGTGTGGTCGTGCAGCCAGCGGATCGACTCGACCATCGCCTCGGGGTCGGGTTCCAGACCCAGCTCGGCGTACACGGTCACCATCGTTTCTTCGGCAGAAGCCCCGACGAGTGCCGCCCTGGTCTCGCGACTCATCACGCCGCCGAACGACTGATAGAGCGCGGTAAGTGAGATGTCCCAGAGCTTCTCGGAGTCGACGAGGGTGCCGTCCATGTCCCACAGCACCGCTCGCACCCACGCCATTGTGGCATGCGTGCGTGTCGACGTGCGATCCGCTCGACATGCGAAGAGATGAGATCTGCCTGATTCTTGGAAGATGGTGGCCCCGATCACGGCGAAACAGAAGCGTGTGCATCCCGTCGACGAGGTGCTGCCCATCCCGCAAGCTCGCGACGTACGGCTTCCAGCACGTGGTGGCGTTCTACGCAGGCGCGGTGCTGGTGCCGATCATCATCGCGGGCGCGATCAACCTGCCGCCCGAGGACCTGGTCAAGCTCATCACGGCCGATCTGTTCACCTGCGGCATCGCGTCGATCATCCAGTCCGTCGGGTTCTGGAAGATCGGCGTCCGGCTGCCGCTGCTGCAGGGCGTCACGTTCGCCGGTGTCTCGCCGATCATCGCGATCGGGCTGGCCAACGGCGGCGGCGCGCCCAGCCTGCTCTACGTCTACGGCGCGGTGATCGTCGCCGGGCGTCTTCACCTTCCTGATCGCGCCGATCTTCATCAAGCTGCTGCGGTTCTTCCCACCCGTGGTCACCGGCACCCTGATCACCATCATCGGTCTGTGCCTGGTGCCCGTCGGAGCGCTGGACGCCGTGACCAATCCGCACACCCACGAGACGGACCCGACCAACATCCGCTGGTTCCTCTATGCGCTGGGCACCATCGCCATCATCGTCGCCATCCAGCGGCTCTTCAGCGGGTTCCTGGCCACCATCGCCGTGCTGCTCGGCCTGGTCATCGGCTGCGCGGTCGCCTACGCGTTGGGCGACATGAGCTTCGACAAGGTGGGTGAGGCTTCGGCGTTCGGCTTCACGCCGCCGTTCCTGTTCGGCATGCCCAAATTCGACTTCGTCGCGTGCCTGACGATGATCATCGTGTTGTTGATCACGGCCGTGGAGTCGACCGGTTCGACGATCGCCACCGGCGAGATCGTCGGCAAGCGCGTCAAGGCGTCCGATATCGGCAACGTGCTGCGCGCCGATGGCGTGGCCACCACGATCGGCGGCATCTTCAACTCGTTCCCCTACACCGCGTTCTCCGAGAACGTCGGCCTGGTGCGCCTCACCGGCGTCAAGAGCCGCTGGGTGGTGGCCGCCGCGGGCGTGATCATGATCATCCTCGGGTTCCTGCCGAAGGTGGCCGCCGTCGTCGCGTCGATCCCCAACCCGGTGCTCGGGGGTGCGGCGCTGACGCTGTTCGCCACCGTCGCCGTCGTCGGCATCCAGACACTGGGGAAGGTGGACTTCACCGACCACCGCAACCTGATCATCGTCACCACCAGCCTGGCCCTGGCGTTGTGGGTGACGTCGTATCCCGACATCGCCCAGGCGATGCCCACCGGGCTGAACCTGATCTTCGGCAGCGGCATCAGCATCGGCGCCGTCTGCGCGATCCTGCTCAACATCGTGTTCTTCCACACCGGCTCACGCGGTCCGCGGGTGGCCGGCGGCGGCTCGATCACCCTCGACGAGGTCAACACCATGACCAAGGAGCGCTTCACCGAGGTCTTCGGGCACGTCGTGCAGGATGTGCCGTGGGCCGTCGAACGCGCCTATGAGCAGCGGCCGTTCGTCGACACCCGGGCGATGCGTGAGGCGTTCCAGGATGCGGTGCTCACCGGATCTTCGGACCAGCAGCTCGAATTGCTCAACGCTTTCCACGATCTGGGCGCCGAGGACGAGACCGGTCACGCGCTGGCCGTCGACCATGTCGCCCTGTCGAACCTCGACGATCGGGACCACAATGACGTGGTGCAGTTGGCCGGCGACTACCGCGAACATTTCGGCTTCCCGCTGATCATCTGCGCCCGCGAGACCGAGCATTTCGACCGGGTGCTCAAGAACGGTTGGTCACGCATGGACAACTCACCCGCCGCCGAGAAGGCGTTCGCGTTGATCGAGGTCGCCAAGATCGCCAACTACCGGTTCACCGATCTGGTCGCCGACGCGAATCCGATTGCCGCGGCGCGGTTCAGCCGGCTCAACGAACTCCAGTAGATGGCACGAACCGGACCCCTGAAAAAGCTCGGTATCGAAGGTTTCAACCGCCTGTCCGAGCGGCAGCGGATGCACCTGCTGTTCGAGGTGTGCTCGTCGCCGATCTGGGCCCGTCGAGTGCTGCGGGGCGGCCCGTTCCGCGACGAGGATGCGCTGCTCGATCGTGCCGACCGGGTGCTGGCCGAACTGCCGGACGCCGAGGTCGACTCCGCACTCGACGGCCACCCGCGCATCGGAGCCAAGCCAGACAACCCGTCCTCGGCGCGTGAGCAGGAGCGCGTCGCCGACGCCGACGCCGCGGTCAAAGCCGAACTCGCGGAGAAGAACCGGTGCTATGAGGACAAGTTCGGCTACGTCTACCTGGTGTGTGCCAGCGGTCGCACCGCCGAGGAGCTGCTGGACATCCTCACCGACCGGCTCGACAACGATCCCGAATCCGAACGCCGCGTGATGCGCTCGGAGCTGGCCAAGATCAACCGGCTGCGGCTGCAGCGCCTGCTGTCCAAGGAAACGGCATGAACACCACTGGCCCTCCCCCGCGAGCAGACACAAACTCGCACGGAATCGCGCCAATTCACGCGACTTCGCGTCTGCTCGCCGGAGGGAGGTGATTGCCATGAACACCCTCAGTACCCATGTCCTCGACGCCGTGACGGGCACGCCTGCCGTCGGTGTCGCCGTCACCCTGGCCGACGTCTCCGGCGGCGTGATCGCCGACGCGCAGACCGACGACGACGGCCGCGTCAAGGCGGTTGCCACCGATCTGGCCGCAGGCATCTACCGCCTGCATTTCGACACCGGAAGTTACTTCACCACAAGAGATGTCAGTGCGTTTTATCCCGAGGTGGTGATCGCCTTCGAGATCACCGACCAGACCGAGCACTACCACGTTCCGCTTCTGTTGTCGCCGTATGCCTATTCCACCTACCGGGGCAGTTGAGATGGGAGACCAGACGTGAAAGCAGTCATCATCGGCGCCGGAATGGGTGGTATGAGCGCAGCGATCGCCCTGCGGCAGATCGGAATCGACACCGAGGTCTACGAGCGGGTCACCGAGAACAAGCCCGTCGGCGCCGCCATCTCGGTGTGGTCCAACGGCGTCAAGTGCCTCAACTACCTGGGCCTGCAGGAGCAGACCGCACAACTCGGCGGCATCGTCGAGACGATGAGCTACCTCGACGCCCACACCGGTGACACCCTGTGCCGGTTCTCGATGCAGCCGCTGATCGACGAGGTCGGGCAGCGCCCCTACCCCATCGCCCGCGCCGAACTCCAGATGATGCTGATGGAGGCCTATGGGCTCGACCGGATCAACTTCGGCCACAAGATGATCAGCGTGCAGGACGGCGCCGACTGGGCGACCGCGACCTTCGCCGACGGGACCACGGTCTCGGCGGACTTCATCATCGGCGCCGACGGCGCCAGTTCGATCACCCGCGAATACGTGCTCGGTGGACCCGTGACCCGTCGCTACGCCGGGTATGTGAACTTCAACGGTCTGGTCGAGACCGACGACGCGATCGGTCCGGCCACCGAATGGACCACCTATGTCGGCGGCGGTAAGCGGGTGTCGGTGATGCCGGTGGCCGACGGCCGGTTCTACTTCTTTTTCGACGTCGTCGAGGCGCAGGGAGTGCCCTACGAAAGGGGCAGTGCGCGTGAGGTTCTGCGGGGGCACTTCGCGGATTGGGCGCCCGGGGTGCAGGCCCTGATCGACAAGCTGGACCCGGCGACCACCAACCGGGTCGAGATCCTCGACCTGGATCCGTTCTACACCTGGGTGAAGGGCCGGGTCGCCGTGCTGGGCGACGCCGCCCACAACACCACCCCCGACATCGGACAGGGCGGATGCTCGGCGATGGAGGATGCGGTGGCGTTGCAGTGGGCATTTCGGGATCACCCCGACGACGTGCACACGGCACTGGCCAGCCTATCAGGAGGTGCGCGCCGAACGCGCAGGCGATCTGGTGCTCCGGGCCCGCAGACGCTGCGACGTGACGCATGCCAAGGACCCCGAGAAGACCGCCGAATGGTATAGCGAGCTGCGAAACGAGGACGGCACCAACATCATTCGCGGCATCGTCGGCAACATCATGGGCGGACCGGTGACTCCGGTCAGCTGACGCGCCATGGACCTCAACACCGTCGAGACCACGAGCATCCCCACCAGCCGCGATGAGCTGTGGCCGCTCGGTCCCGGCGACTCGATCCTCGCGGGCGGCACCTGGCTGTTCTCCGAACCCCAGCCCGATGTCCGCCGGCTGGTCGACATCACCCGGCTCGGCTGGGAACCGATCACGGTGACCGACAGCGGGATCGAACTCGCCGCGACCTGCACGCTGGCCGCGGTCTCCGAGCTGTCGTCCCGGTTGGCCGACGACCGCCCCGAGTGGGCGGCAGCACCGCTGCTGCATCAGTGTTGCACCGCCCTGCTGGCGTCCTTCAAGATCTGGGCGACGGCGACCGTCGGCGGAAACATCTGCCTGTGCTTCCCTGCCGGAGCGATGATCTCGCTGACGTCGGCACTCGATGGCGAGCTGACGATCTGGCGCCCCGACGGCAGCGACCACCGACTGCCCGTCACCGAGTTCGTGACGGGTTCGGCTACCAACACCCTCGGCGCGGGCGATGTGCTGCGGTCGGCCTGGCTGCCCGCGGCGGCGCTGCGTGCGACCACGGTGTACCGCAAGCTCGCCCCGTCCCCGCTGGGCCGTTCCGGTGTGGTCGTCATCGGCCGACGCGACACCGCCGCCGACGGAGGGCGTTTCGTGTTGTCGGTGACCGCGGCCACCGTCCGTCCGTACGTGTTCACCTTTCCCGCGCGTCCCGTCGGCGGCCGAACTGACCGCGGCGCACGCCACCATCGGCGACGACGCCTGGACCGTCGACGCTCACGGCGACCCCGACTGGCGACGCGCCGTCACCTTGGTGCTGGCCCAGCAGATCCGCGAGGAGCTGGCGTGAGCATCCGCGTGAACGGCGAAGAGGACCAAGGTGTTCCGCGCGCCGGCCAGTGCCTGCGCACGCTACCTGCGCGACAGCGGCCACTTCGAGGTCAAGAAGGGCTGCGACTCAGGCGACTGCGGGGCGTGCTCGGTGCTGGTCGACGGTCAGGCGGTGCACTCGTGCGTGTTCCCGGCGTTCCGCGCGGACGGCCACGAGGTCACCACCGTCGCGGGCCTCGGTACACCGGACGACCTGCATCCGATGCAGCGCCGCTTCGTCGACGCGGGCGGGTTCCAGTGCGGATTCTGCACCGCCGGCATGATCACGACCGCCTCGACGCTGTCCGAGGAACAGCTTGCCGACCTGCCGCAGGCGCTGAAGGGGAACCTGTGCCGCTGCACCGGGTATCGCGCGATCACCGACGCGCTCGACGGCGCGGTCAACGTCGAGAAGTCCGGCGGCGTCGGCCGCTCCATCGGCGCGCCGGCGGCGATGCGGGTGGTGACGGGAACCGAGCAGTACACGATGGACTTCGCCCCGGCAGGTCTGCTGCATCTGGCAGTGCTGACCAGCCCGGTGGCGCACGCCAGGATCGTCGCGATCGACACCACCGCGGCCGAGGCGATCGACGGCGTGCATCTCGTCCTGACGCACCGTGACAGCCCCGGCGTCGCGTTCTCCACCGCCCGCCACCAGAACCGCCACGACGATCCCGATGACACCGTGGTCCTCGACGACACGGTGCGCTTCCTCGGGCAGCGGGTGGCCGCGGTCGTCGCCGACACCGTAGCGATCGCCGAAAAGGCCTGCCGCGCCATCGATGTGACCTACGAGGAACTGCCGGCGGTGTTCGACCCCGAGGCCGCTCGATCCCCGGGCGCGCCGCTGCTGCACGCCGACAAGGCTGCCGACACCCGCATCGCCGACGCGTCCCGCAACCTCGTCGCCGAGGTGCACGGCGGTGTCGGCGACATCGCCGAAGGCGTCAGGGCGGCGAGGGCCGCCGGCGGCGCGGTGGTGCAGGAGCGGTTCACCACGCAACGCGTTCAGCACGCGCACCTGGAGACCCACGGGTGCACCGGATGGCGCGACGAGGACGGCAGATTGGTGCTGCGCACCAGCTCTCAGGTGCCGTTCCTGATCCGCGACGAGCTGTGCCACGTGTTCGGCCTCGAGCGCGACGAGGTGCGCGTGTTCACCCGCAGGGTCGGCGGCGGCTTCGGCGGCAAGCAGGAGATGCTCACCGAGGACATCGTGGCGCTGGCGGTGCTGCGGCTGGGCCGCCCGGTGCGCTACGAGTTCAGCCGCGCGGACCAGTTCACGATGGCGCCGTGCCGGCACCCGTACCGCGTCGACGTCACCGCCGCCGCCGGGCCCGACGGAGTGCTGACCGCGCTGGCCGTGGACGTGCTGATCGACGCAGGCGCCTACGGCAACCACAGCACCGGCGTGATGTTCCACGGCTGCGCCGAATCGGTCTCGGTGTACCGGTGCGCGAACAAGCGCGTCGACGCCCAGGCCGTCTACACCAACAATCTGCCCTCCGGCGCGTTCCGCGGCTACGGGTTGAGCCAGATGGTCTTCGCGGTCGAGTCCGCGCTCGACGAGCTGGCCCGACGCCTCGACCTCGACCCCTTCGAACTGCGGCGGCGCAACGTGGTGGTTCCGGGCGACGACTTTATCGACGCCCACAACGGCGCTGAAGTCGACGATGACCTCGCGTTCGGCAGCTACGGCCTCGACCAGTGCCTCGACCTGACGCAGCAGGCGCTCGCCGACGGCAACGGAGTGACCGGTCCGGCCGGATGGCCCGTCGGTGAAGGCATGGCGGTAGCGATGATCGCGACGATCCCGCCGCGCGGCCACTTCGCCGAGGCGTCCGTCGCCGTGACCTCCGACGGGGACTACCTGCTGTCGGTCGGCACCGCGGAGTTCGGCAACGGCACCACCACGGTGCACACCCAGCTGCTAGCCACCGAGCTGAACACCACACCCGACAGGGTTCTGATTCACCAATCTGACACGCAGGCAATGGTTTACGACACCGGGGCGTTCGGCTCGGCGGGAACTGTGGTGGCCGGCCAAGCGGTGCTGGCGGCCTGCCGAAACCTGCGCGCCGCGATGGTCAGGGCCGCCGCCGAACTCACCGGGGCCGGCCCGCAGGCGTGCAGGCTGACTCCCCACGGCGTGCAGTGCGGGACCCGCCTGGTCGGGTTCGCCGAGCTGCCCACGTCGCTGGTCGGGCACGGACGCCACGACGGCACACCTCGGTCGGTGGCGTTCAACGTGCAGGGGTTCCGGGTGGCGGTGAACCCCGAGACCGGCGAGGTGCGCATCCTGCAGTCGGTGCAGGCCGCCGATGCCGGCGTGGTGATGAACCCCCAGCAGTGCCGCGGACAGGTCGAAGGCGGGGTGGCCCAGGCGATCGGGGCCGCGCTCTACGAGCAGATGCTGATCGGACCGGACGGTACGGTGCTCACCCAGGCGCTGCGCAACTATCACATCCCGCAGCTGGCCGACGTGCCCGTGACCGAGGTGCTGTTCGCCGACACCTATGACCAGATCGGGCCGCTGGGCGCGAAGTCGATGAGCGAATCGCCGTATAACCCGGTCGCGCCGGCGCTGGCGAACGCGATCGCGCGGGCCTGCGGCGCCCGGGTACGGGACCTGCCGATGACGCCGGCCCGGGTGTGGCGGGCGCTGTCGGGAGGCTAGGGTATCCGCTGCCGCTGTCGGGCTGGCGATTTGAGAGTAAGCCTCAGTCCTCCGGGTTGTAGCCGAGGTTGGGGCCGAGCCAGCGCTCGGCCTCCTTCAGGGTCCAGCCCTTGCGCTTCGCGTAGTCGGCGACCTGGTCCTGGGCCAGCCGGCCGACCACGAAGTACTGCGACTGCGGGTGCGAGAAGTACCAGCCGCTGACGGCAGCACCGGGCCACATCGCCATCGACTCGGTCAGCTCGATGCCGGTCCGCTCCTTGACGTCCATCAACTCCCAGAGCGTCGCCTTCTCGGTGTGCTCCGGGCAGGCCGGGTAGCCGGGGGCAGGGCGGATTCCCACGTACCTCTCACCGATGAGTGCCTCGTTGTCCAACTGCTCGTCGGGCTGGAATCCCCAGAACTCCTTGCGAACCCGTTGGTGCATCCGTTCGGCGAACGCCTCCGCCAGCCGGTCGGCGAGCGACTCCAGCAGGATCGCGCTGTAGTCGTCGTTGGCTGCCTTGAACTCGTCGATCTTGTCGTGGCTTCCGAGTCCCGTGGTGACGGCGAAGGCGCCGACGTAGTCGGCCAGACCCGTTTCTTTGGGGGCGATGTAGTCGCCGAGGCTCCGGTTCGGGATGCCGTCCCGGTGCTCGCCCTGCTGGCGCAGGTTGTACAACTTGGTCAACACTTCGGTGCGGGTCTCGTCGGTGTAGACCTCGAAATCGTCGCCGACCGCGTTCGCCGGGAAGAACCCGATGACCCCGTTGGCAGTCAGCCACTTCTCCTTGATCAGGGTGTCGAGCATCTCCTGGGCGTCGTCGTACAGCTTGCGGGCAGTCTCGCCCGAGACCGGGTTGTTGAGGATGTCGGGGAATCTGCCCTTCATCTCCCAGGCGTTGAAGAACGGCTGCCAGTCGATGTACTCGCGCAACTCGGCGAGGTCGTAGTCCTGAAAATCCCATACTCCCGCACCTTGCGCGGGCACCGGCGGCGTGTAGCCGTCCCACTCGATCGGCGTCCGGTTCGCGCGGGCCTTCTCCAGCGTCAGCATCGGCCGCTCGCTCTTCTGCGCGTGTCGTTCCCGCAGGGCTGCATAGTCGGTCTCGGTGGCCTCCAGCAGGGCGGGACGCTGCTTGTCGTCGAGGAGCGCGGCAGCGACCGGCACCGAGCGGGAGGCGTCCTTGACCCAGACCACCGGGCCGCTACGACGCGGCGACACCTTCACGGCCGTGTGAGCCCGCGAAGTGGTCGCGCCACCGATCAGCAGCGGGATCTCCAGCCCCTGACGCTCCATCTCGACAGCGAAGTTGACCATCTCGTCCAGGGACGGGGTGATCAGGCCGGACAGCCCGATGATGTCGGCGTTGTGCTCCTTGGCCGCGTCCAGGATCTTCTGGGCGGGCACCATCACACCGAGGTCGATCACTTCAAAGTTGTTGCACTGCAGGACGACCCCGACGATGTTCTTGCCGATGTCGTGCACGTCGCCCTTGACGGTCGCCATGATGATCGTGCCGTTGGTGTCCTTGTTCGCAGCCGCCCCGGGCAAGGGCTCCGCCTTCTCCGCCTCGATGTACGGCAGCAGGTACGCCACGGCCTTCTTCATCACCCGGGCCGACTTCACGACCTGGGGCAGGAACATCTTGCCAGCGCCGAAGAGGTCACCGACGACGTTCATGCCGTCCATCAGCGGTCCCTCGATCACCTCGATCGGGCGGCCACCTGCGCCCTCGATCTCGGCCCGCAATTCCTCGGTGTCGGTCTCGACGTTGGCGTCGATGCCCTTGACCAGGGCGTGGGTGATCCGCTCGCGGACCGGGAGAGATCGCCACTCCGCAGCCACCGGGGCTTTATCTCCCAAGGCCTGGTCCTTGCTGGCGAACCGTTCCGCGATCTCCAGCAGCCTTTCGGCCGCATCCTCGCGTCGGTTCAGGACGACGTCCTCGATCCGGTCCCGGAGCTCGGGGTCGATCGAGTCGTAGGGCACCAGCGCACCGGCGTTGACGATGCCCATGTCCAGGCCGGCCTTGATGGCGTGGAACAGGAACACCGCGTGGATCGCCTCGCGGACCGGGTTGTTGCCCCGGAACGAGAACGACACGTTCGAGATACCGCCGGAGATGTGCACCCCGGGAAGGTTCTCCTTGATCCAGGCGCAGGCCTCGATGAAGTCGATGCCGTAGGTCGCGTGCTCCTCGATACCGGTCGCCAGCGCGAAGCAGTTCGGGTCGAAGATGATGTCCTCGGCCGGGAAGCCGACCTCTTCGGTCAGGATCCGGTAGGCGCGCCCGCAGATCTCCTTGCGGCGCTCCAGGTTATCGGCCTGACCCTGTTCGTCGAAGGCCATCACGACGACGGCGGCGCCGTACTTGCGGCACAGCCGTGCCTCGCGGACGAACTTCTCCTCGCCCTCCTTCATGGAGATCGAGTTGACGATCGGCTTGCCCTGCACGTTCTTCAGGCCGGCCTCGATGACCTCCCATTTGGAGGAGTCGATCATCACCGGGACGCGGCTGATATCCGGCTCGGACGCGATCAGCTTGGTGAACCGGTCCATCGCGGCGACGCCGTCGATCATGCCCTCGTCCATGTTGATGTCGATGACCTGCGCACCGACCTCGACCTGCTGCAGGGCGACCGACAGCGCGGTGTCGTAGTCCTCGGCCTTGATCAGGTTGCGGAACCGGGCGGAGCCGGTGATGTTGGTGCGCTCACCGATGTTCACGAACAGGGAGCCGTCGGTGATGTTGAGCGGCTCCAGGCCCGAGAGCCGGGTGGCCACCGGGATCTCCGGCAGCTCGCGCGGCGGCACACCCTCGACGACCTTGGCGATCTCGGCGATGTGCGGCGGCGCCGTTCCGCAGCAACCACCGACCAGGTTGACCAGGCCGGCCTCGGCGAACTCGGCGATGTAGCCGGCTTGAGCCTCCGGGGACTCGTCGTATTCACCGAAGGCGTTGGGCAGCCCGGCGTTCGGGTAGCAGGAGACGAAGGTGTCCGCGATCCGTGCCACCTCGGCGATGTAGGGCCTCATCTCCGGCGCGCCCAGGGCGCAGTTGAGGCCGACCGCGAGCGGCTTGGCGTGCCTGATCGCGTTCCAGAACGCTTCGGTGACCTGACCGGACAACGTCCGCCCGGAAGCATCGGTGATGGTGCCCGAGATGATCACCGGCCAGCGGCGTCCGCGCTCCTCGAACAGCGTCTCGACGGCGAACACCGCCGCTTTCGAGTTCAGCGAATCGAAGATCGTCTCGATGATGATGAGGTCGGAACCACCGTCGACGAGGCCGTTGGCCGCTTCGAGGTAGGCGGCGACCAGCTGGTCGTAGGAGACGTTGCGGGCTCCGGGGTCGTTGACGTCCGGTGAGATGGACGCGGTCCGCGTGGTCGGGCCGAGGGCGCCTGCGACGTAGCGGGGCTTTTCCGGGGTGCTGAACTCGTCGGCGGCCTTGCGGGCCAGGGCGGCGCCGGCGAAGTTCAGTTCGTAGGCGTGTTCCGCCATGTCGTAGTCGGCGAGCGAGACCGCGTTCGCGTTGAACGTGTTGGTCTCCAGGATGTCGGCGCCCGCCTCGAGGTACTCGCGGTGGATCCCCTCGATGATCTGCGGCTGCGTCAGGGTGAGCAGGTCGTTGTTGCCCTGAAGAGCGGTGGGCCACTCCGTGAACCGCTCGCCGCGGTAACCCGCCTCGTCCGGCCGGTCCCGCTGGATCGCCGTGCCCATCGCGCCATCGATCACCATGATCCGCTGGCGCAGAGCAGCCATCAGTTCATCGGTGCAGTCGGGGCGGATGTTCGGCTCCAGGCTGTTCGGCGCAGCGACGCTGGACTCAGCGGCGGTCACGTGCACTCCTTCCAGTAGCGGAAGGCGTCCTTGACTCTGCCGAGCGTGGCGGATACCGAGTGGGGTTCCAGGACCCCGAAGTAACCGTTGCAACGCCTCTCGACCAGGAAAGTCTACGTCGTCACCCGATCGACGTCAGGACGCCCAGTTCATAGCCGCGATGACCCTCGTCGACATGGCGATCGCGGTGCCCTTGAGCGACAGCTCGCGGATCTGTCGGCAACGTCGTCGTCACCGAGGTTAACCAGATTGCAACCGAACGTATTTCGCCTCGCCGGCTTCTAGGAAGGCGCGGTGGATTTGCTCGAGAATGTAAGGCCGGGTGTCGTCGAGAATCTCGATGCCACCCTCGCGGTTGTTGAAGTCGTCGAGGGTGAGGTCGGCCGCCTGCGGTTGGGTGGCCATCGCGCCATCGCCGACCATGACTCGAGTCGATAGAACGTCGAGGAGGTCGGTGCCGTAGGTGCGGTCGTTTGCGGCGGTCACATAGCCAGGGTAGTCGGGGTCGCGAACTCGGGCGCGGGTCGATGCCCGTCATCCTCCCCATACAGGGCTTACGCTGGCACAGTGACCCCCTCGGATTTCAGCGGTCCGAAGCGATCCGACCTGCCCGATCTGCGCGACACGATCATCGTCGCAGCGTTCGAAGGCTGGAATGACGCCGGTGACGCGGCCAGTGATGCTCTCGAGCACCTGGACGCCATCTGGGAAGCCGAAACGCTGGTCGAGATCGACGACGAGGCCTACTACGACTACCAGGTCAACCGACCGGTGATCCGTCAGGTGGACGGCGTGACCCGGGAACTGGTCTGGCCGTCGATGCGGATTTCACACTGCCGCCCGCCGGGCAGTGACCGCGACATCGTGCTGATGCACGGCGTGGAACCCAACATGCGCTGGCGCACCTTCTGCGCGGAGTTGCTGGCCATCGCCGACAAGCTCAATGTGCAGACGGTGGTGATCCTCGGAGCGTTGCTGGCCGATACCCCGCACACCAGGCCGGTGCCCGTGTCGGGCGCGGCCTACTCCCCCGACTCGGCGAAGGCGTTCGGGCTGGAGGAGACCCGGTATGAGGGGCCGACCGGGATCGCCGGCGTGTTCCAGGACGCCTGCGTGCAGGCCGGGATACCCGCCGTGACGTTCTGGGCGGCGGTCCCGCACTACGTGTCGCAGCCACCGAATCCGAAGGCGACGGTCGCGCTGCTGCGGCGCGTCGAGGACGTGCTCGACATCGAGGTGCCGCTGGCCGATCTGCCCGCCCAGGCCGAGGAATGGGAGCTGGCGGTCACCGAGATGACCTCCGAGGACGAAGAGATCGCCGAGTACGTCCAGTCGCTGGAGGAACGCGGCGACGCCGAGGTCGACATGAACGAGGCGCTGGGCAAGATCGACGGCGACGCGCTGGCCGCCGAGTTCGAGCGCTACCTGCGGCGCCGAGGGCGGTAGCGCCCGACAGAAGACACCGAGGGCGGTAGCGCCCGCGTGTCAGCGGAATCTGGTCGCGTAGTCCGACCAGTTCCACGTCGACAGGAAGTCCTCGCCCGCGCGCAGTCCCTTGTCGTAGAGGGTCTGTTTGGCGCGCTGCGAGAGGTTGAAGTCGAGGACCCCGACCTCGCTGGTGTCGATCCGGATGGTCCGGGCACTCACCCACGGCTGGTTCAGATACGCCTGATCTCGGCCGACGAGGATGGTCGTCACGACCTGCTCGAGCAGCGTCGGCGGCCCCAGCAGATGAAGTGGCCGCAACGCCGGGATCACCTGCTCGTTGTCGGTGGGCAGGTCGGGCAGCAGCGTGACCCCGAAGGTCGGCCAGCGTGGCTTCCCGCCGTCGGTCCGGTCCAGGGACTCGATCGGGAAGTTCGACAGCAGCCCGCCGTCCACCAGAGTCGACGTCCGGCCGTCCGCGCTGGTCAACGTCGCAGGGTGAAAGAAGAACGGGATCGCCGTGGACGCACGGACGGCGTCTGCCACCGGCTGTTCGTCGGGATCGAGTCCGTACACCCGCTGGTAGTCCCACGGCAATCGGATCAGCTGGCCCAATGTCACGTCGGCCACCGTGACGACAAGCCGGTACCGCTGCTCCGGCGGCAGGCTGCGGTCGTTGATCGCGAGGTCGGCGAATGTCGTCACACCGAACTCTGCCAGCCGGTCGGCCACCCACTGCCGCAGCGCCTCGCCGCGGTAGATGCCGCCGCCGGTGAGCAGACCCCACGCCGGACCGACCACCGGCACGCGTTCGACCGGTCCCGGGTCGAGGAAGGTCCGGTAGTCGATGCCCAGCGCGAGCTTTTCGAGTTGCGCAGCCGACAGCTCGCCACTCTGCGCGGCGGCGGCCAGGACGGCCCCGACCAGCGCGCCCGCGGAGGTGCCGGAAACGCGCTGTGGCAGGTATTCGGCTTCGACGAGTGCCGAGACGGCGCCGACCAGCGCGATGCCTTTGACGCCGCCCCCCGAGAGGACCAGGTCGGCTTTGTTCACGACCGCCAGGCTAGGCCTTCACGGGCTGGGGTGACTTCCACGTGCCGTTCAGGGCGTCGGGCTTGGGCCAGTACAGCCTCAGCACCAGCATGAAAGGCCCCTCGGGGGCAGGCAGCCAGTTGGCTTCCTTGTCGATGCCCGGCGAGCCGTTCTGGATGTAGAAGGTGTGGCCGCCGTCGGGGTCGGCGACCAGGCTGGGCAACATCGGTGAATTGATCAGATAACGCTTGATCGGGTTGGGGACCAACGCGCTGGCAGGCAGCTCGTACATGGTCAGCGACCAGAACGCGTTCACCGGAGGCAGCTGCCCCGACGGGAACCGGAACGTGTAGTTGTTCGCGCCGGTCAGCGGGGCGCCGGCGGCATCGTTGGTGAACGACGGGTAGATAGCTTCGGCGGCGGTGTTGCCGTAGATGCCGAGGACCGCGCCGGCCATCCGGTACAGATAGTTGCCCTTGAGGTCGTCCTTGGTGCCGAACAGTTGCGCGGAGGTCACCTTGCCGGTGTCGAGCTCGTTCTTCTTGAACGCATCGAACTCGGCCCAGGCATCGGCCATCCCGCCTTCGATCGCCGCGCGCATCTCCGGGCTCAGCGCGTCGGCGTCGAAGCCACCCTCGCCTCCGATGCCGATGCTGGCGAACCGATCCCGAAGTTCCTTCTCGGCGGGCAGGGTCGGTGCGTAGCGCAGCACGAAGTCGAGGATCTCGAAGAACTGCGGCGAGGTGCGCTGCTGATCCGCTGTCAGGGGTGGCACGAAGTCGATGGCAGGCGCCGCTTCCGGGGGCGGCTGGTTGAGGTACACCGACAGCGGGGTGACCTGATAGCCCGCCTGGATCTTCTTCACCTCCTCGATGTCGGAGGGCCCGAGCAGCTGGGTGCGGTACAGCACGAACGCCAGGTCGGTGTCCGACCGGATCACCTCGTCGACGCCTTCGGGCTTCTCGCCCTGCCAGCCCGGCCCGGCGAGCAGGTACTTTCCGCCCCCGTTGCCGGTGGTGCGGCTGCCGACGTACGCGAAGTTGTAGGTGTAGCCGTCGACGAACTGCAGCGAGTAGTAGCGGTCCTGCTGGATGGGCGGGACGGTCAGCACCAGCGGCTCGGTGCGCAGGTCGGCGCCGACGGACGAATAGGGCGTGTCCGAGTTGGGCGTCTGGATGGTGGTGTCCTCGGGCGTGTACACCCGGGCGGTGCTGTGGATCTCGTTCCACCCGCCCTTGTACTCCGGATCCTGCTTGTCGACGAAGTAGGTGTACTGCACCCGGTAGTTGTCGACCATCGGGAACCCGTAGATATAGGCCTCTTTCGCGATGGCGCGCGCCTGCTCCGGGGTGACGGTAGCCGCGGACGACTCGGTCGAGGGCGGCGCCGACGTCGATGACTCGGTGTCTGGTGCGGAGTCGGTGCTGCAGCCCACGAGCAGCGCGAGCGCGGCCAGCGCGACGGTCAGGCGGCGGATCATCGGGCCTCCAGTTCGTTGGTCCGTGAGCTCATCGAACGGCCGAGGGCGGCCGCCTCGGCGTCCATCAGGGCGATCCGGTCGGCCAGTCCCTTCGTCAGAGCGCCCTCACCCCACGGCGTGGTCAACACCGGGCGCAGCCAACGGAACAGACCCACCCACCCCGGGCAGTTGATGCGTCGCTTGCGGCCCTCGATCCCTTTCACGAACGCCGCACCGCACGCCTGGACTGACGTGGTCTTGCTGAGCGGACCGGGCAGGCTCTCGATGGCGTCGCGCATCGAGGCGAGTTCGGCCTTGCCCTCCTGCACCAGCGGGGTGTCGATCCAGGACATGTGCGCCGACCCGACGTCGACGCCGTGATGGGCGACTTCCAGCCGCAACGCGTTGGCGAAGTGCTCGACACCGGCTTTGGACAGGCTGTAGCACGCCGACCCGGCGACCGGCGCGTACGCCGCGAACGACGACACCACCAGGACGTAGCCGCGGCGCGCGATCACCGATGGCAGCGCGGCGCGCACGGTGTGGAAAACGCCGAGCGCATTGACGTCGACGAGGGTCTTGAATGCCTGCGGATCGACGTTGAGCACCGAGCCGAAGACGGCGATCCCGGCGTTGGCCACCACGATGTCGATCCCGCCGAACCGCTCGATCCCCTGGTCCGCGGCCGCCTGCATGGCCGCCAGGTCGCGGACATCGGCGGTCACGGTGAGCACCCGGTCCCCGCCGAGACGGGCGGCAACATCGCGCAGGTTGTTCTCGTCGAGGTCGGTCAGGATGAGTTTGGCGCCTTTGGCGTGCAGCCGCCGCGCGACCTCCTCGCCGATGCCGTTCGCGCCCCCGGTGATCAGCGCGACTTTCCCGTGCACAGAATCCATGGCCGCAACCTACTCCACAGGCGGTGGGTTACAGCGGAACTCCCAGCAGCGCGTCGACCGCAGTCGCCACGGTATGCCCGGATGTGCTGTCATGCCCGCCGTAGGAGAGCGCATCGGTGGCCCAACCATCAAGGGCGGCAAGTGCTTTCGGGGTATCGAGGTCGTCGGCGAGGTAGCGGCGCACCCGTGCGACCACATCGGCGGCGTCGGGTGCTGCGGCGAGCGTCGTCGCACTGCGCCAGCGGTGCAGCCGGTGCTGCGCCTCGTCGAGCACCGCCGGGCTCCAGAACCGGTCGTCGCGGTAATGCCCGGCGAACAATCCGAGCCGGATGGCCGCGGGGTCGACGCCGTCGCGGCGCAGTCCCGACACCAGCACCAGGTTGCCGCGGCTCTTGGACATCTTGTGCCCGTCCCAGCCGATCATGCCGGCGTGCACGTAGTGACGCGCGAAACGCCGTTCGCCGGAGACGGATTCGGCGTGGGCGGCGGAGAACTCGTGGTGCGGGAAGATGAGGTCGCTGCCGCCGCCCTGGATGTCCAGGCCGGTGCCGATGCGGCTGAGGGCGATCGCCGCGCACTCGACGTGCCAGCCCGGCCGGCCCGGGCCGAACGGGGACGGCCAGCTGGGCTCGCCGGGGCGTTGCGCCAGCCACAGCAGCGCATCGAGCGGGTCGCTCTTGCCTGCCCGCTCGGGGTCGCC
This sequence comes from uncultured Actinomycetota bacterium, assembly GCA_963771335.1. Classification (GTDB taxonomy): domain Bacteria; phylum Actinomycetota; class Actinomycetes; order Mycobacteriales; family Mycobacteriaceae; genus Mycobacterium. Next base: position 261,624 of record CAVYTD010000018.1, read on the forward strand.
CCCGCGCTCGGCGAACAGCGCCAGCATGGTGTCGTGGTCGTAGCCCGACTCGTAGCCGAACTGCACGGTGGCGTCCGCGCGGAAGTACACGTCCGGGTACTGCGGATCGTCGACGACGTAGGCGGCGCCGGAGGCCAGCAGCTTCTCGACGACCTCGATGACTTCGGCCACCGCCTCGGTGGCGGCCACATAGTCGTGCGGCGGCAGCACCCGCAGCGCCGCCATGTCCTCGCGGAACAGGTCGGTCTCGCGGTCGGCGAGCTCGCGCCAGCCGATGCCGTCACGCTGGGCACGCTCGAACAACGGGTCGTCGACGTCGGTGATGTTCTGCACGTAGTGCACATCGTGACCGGAGTCCAGCCACAGCCGGTGCACCAGATCGAACGTCAGGTAGGTGGCGGCGTGGCCCAGATGGGTGGCGTCGTACGGGGTGATCCCGCAGACGTACATGGTGGCGGTGTCGCCCGGGGTGACCGGGCGCACCTGCCGGTCTGCGCTGTCGTAGAGCCGCAACTGCGGCCCCCGCCCCGGCAGCACCGGCACGCTCGGCGCCGACCACGATTGCATGGCGTCGACTTTAGACATCGCCGTGTGCGACAACGCCGACGGCCGTTTCATTCCCGGTCAGTCCCGGGTCAGTCCCGGTCTAGCGATCCCCGCTGCCCCGACCACATCGCCGTCAGCAGAACCTCGGCCAGCTCAGCGCGGCACATCAGCAGGTCCGGAAGGTAGGGATCGCGGCGGTTGTAGACCAGCGGGGAGCCGTCGAGCCGGGACGCGTGCATGCCGGCCGCCCACAGCACCCCGGCGGGGGCCGCCGAATCCCACTCCCATTGACCGCCGGCGTGGACGTAGGCGTCGACGTCGCCGCGGACCACCGCCATCGCCTTGGCGCCCGCCGACCCGATCCGGACCAGCTGGATGTCGAGCTGGTCACGCAGCCGCCACAGCACCGCGGGCGGCCGGTTCGAGCTGGCGGTGATGCGGATCGGGCCGTCGGTGCGCGGCGGCGGCGGCGGTCACGGTGTCGGTGCGGTACACCTCGCCGCGGGCAGGCAGCGCGACCGCGGCATCGGTGATGGCGCCGGGCGCGGTCGACCCGGAAGAACGCGCGCTGCCACAGCGCGATGTGCACCGCCCAGTCGGCGCGACCGGGCATCGAGTACTCGTGGGTGCCGTCGACGGGGTCGACGATCCACACCCGGTCGGCGTCGACCCGGGACACGTCGTCGACGGCCTCCTCGGACAGCACCGAATCGTGGGGCCGCTCCCTGTGCAGCCGGTCCAGGATCAGGGTGTTGGCCCGCTTGTCGCCGGCGTCGCCGAGGTCGTAGGGATCGTAGAACCCGATCTGCTCGCGCATGGCCAGCAGCAGCTCACCGGCCTCGGCGGCCACGACGGCGGCCAGCGCTGCATCGGTGAGGGTCACCGCGCAAGTACACCATGTCAGAAGGCCGGCCACGGTATCGGCCGCCGCCGGTCGGCTGTCGGCATCACCGGATTTCTCAGCAGGCGCAACAACTCTGGCCCGCAGCGCGGCGACCTCCCGCGGCGTGATGTGGCAGCACAGTTCAGCACCGAGGTCCGTGCCGAGGGCGTCGCCGAGCCCGGCGACGGCCTCGAGGGTGTCGTCGTCGACCGGCTTGCCCGACCAACCCCACAGCACGGTGCGCAGCTTGTCCTCGACGTGCAGGGTGACGCCGTGGTCGACGCCGTAGACGTTCCCGTCCACTCCGGACAGGACGTGCCCGCCCTTGCGGTCGGCGTTGTTGATCAACACGTCGAACACCGCCATCCGGCGCAGCCGGTCGTCGTCGGCATGCACCAGCGTGACCTCGTCGCCGGCGTAGTCGTAGGCCTGCAGGACCGGCAGGAAGCCGGCCGGGATCTTGCCCGCCGGCAGCAGGTCGATCAGATCGGGTCCCGCAGTCGGCGGCGTCCTCGCCGTCATCGTTCTCCGGGCTGGTCGACCCAGCGCTGCAACATCCCGGGACCCGCTGGGCCGTCGCGAATGATGGTGTAGGGCACGATGTTCCAGCCGAGCGCCGTCGAGACCAGGTACGACGCCAGCTCGCGTCCGGCCAGCGTGCCGTCGGGGAAATCCCACAGCGGCGCCTCGCCGCGGACCGGCTTGTACACGCAGTGCTGCGTGCGGTCGTCCAGGGTCGCTTCGCACAGGAACGTCGCATTGCTCGCGGAGCGGATGCGACCGATGACGGTCAGGTCACCGCGCTCCAGCACCTGCTCAGGTGTCGTCGACATCGTCGGACCCGCCCAGCGCACCGCGCCGATAGCCGTTGGTGCGGACGCAGATGTGGCCTTCGGGATCCAGTGGCTCGTCGCACAGCGGGCAGGGCGGGCGGCCCGCCGAGATGACCCGGTTGGACCGCGTCGCGAACTCGCGCGCCGACTCGGGTGTCAGGAACACCCGCACCGCGTCGGGACCCTCTTCGGCATCGTCGAGCACCACCGACGCGTCGAACTCGGCGTCCGAAACCGCGAGGAGTTCGACGACGACCGTCTGCGCCTCGGAGTCCCAGCCCAGCCCCATGGTGCCGACCCGGAATTCGGCATCCACCGGGGTGACCAACGGGCTCAGGTCCTCGATTTCACCGGTCTCCGGCGGGATCGGCGTGCCGAAACGGCGGTTGATCTCCAGCAACAGGGCCGCGATGCGTTCGGCGAGCACCGCCACCTGCTGCTTTTCCAGGATGACCGAGATCACCCGTTTGTCGTGGACGGCCTGCAGATAGAAGGTCCGGTTTCCCGGTTGGCCGACCGTCCCGGCCACGAAGCGGTCGGGTGTGCGGAAGACATGGATTTCGCGGGACATGGCAGTTTCCAAAATACCGGCAATGCCCGGTCAGCCGTAATTGTGCGGTGTGACACTCATCCGGTGGATCCGCCGACCACGGCGTCGCCGGTCGGGGGGTCCCCGTCCTGGGGCTTCTCGCTCGGTGGGCGTGACGGACAGCCCGGAGTTCAGCGCGGAGCCCGTGTGGTTGACGTGGATCACGAAGGGCCGCAACGGGCGTATAGCGGATCACGCTCACCGACGCCGGGTCGGCGTTGATGCGCTGGAAGCTGTCCAGGTGGGTGCCCAGCGCATCGGCCAGCACCGATTTGATCACGTCGCCGTGCGTGCACGCAACCCACAGCACGTCACCGCTGTGCTCGTCGGCCAGCCTGCGGTCGTGCTCGCGCACCGCGGCCACCGCACGGGCCTGAACCCCGGCCAGCCCCTCCCCCTCCGGGAACACCGCGGCACTGGGCTGCTGCTGCACCACCGCCCACAGCGGCTCCTTGACCAACTCGCCGATCTTGCGGCCGGTCCACGCCCCGTAGTCGACCTCGGAGATGCGGTCGTCGACGACCGGCTCCAACCCCAGCGCCGCGGCCAGCGGTTCGACCGTGCGCTCACACCGCAGCAGCGGGGAGCGCACGATCGCCCGGATCGGCAGCGACGCCGATCCGCTCGACCAGCGCCGCCGGCCTGCTCGCGGCCCCGCTCGTCGAGGTCGACGCCCTCGGAGCGGCCCGCGAGGGTGTGCGCGGTGTTCGACGTCGAACGGCCGTGGCGCAGCAGCAGAACGGTCATGTGCGCGGCCACCACCCCGGTCGCCCAGCAGGATCAGCACGACGGTGCCCAGCACGATGCGGTAGCCGACGAACCAGTACATGCTGTGGCGGACCAGGAAACGCAGGAACCAGGCCACCGCGGCGAAGCCGACCACGAACGCGATCAGGGTGGAGACCAGCAGTTGGGCGCCGCTGGCGCTCATGCCCTCCCCGACCGGGTCGAACGCGTCGGGCAGCGAGAACAGGCCCGACGCGAACACCGCCGGGATCGCCAGCAGGAAGCCGAAGCGCGCTGCAAGCTCACGATCGATGCCCAGGAACAGGCCGGCACTGATCGTGGCCCCCGACCGCGACACCCCCGGCACCAGCGCCAGGCATTGCGCGAGGCCGACGATGACGCTGTCCTTCCAGGTGAGCTGCTCGACCTGGCGGGTCTGCCTGCCGTAGTACTCGGCGGCCGCGATGACGAACGAGAAGACGATCAACGCGGTCGCCACCAGCCAGAGATTGCGTGCGCCCGTGCGGATTTCGTCCTTGAACAGCAGGCCGACCACGCCGATCGGAATCGAGCCGATGATCACCCACCAGCCCAGCAGGTAGTCGACGGAGCGGTGCGCGGCCACGAACAGCCCGTTGAACCACGCCTTGACGATTCGCACGATGTCACGCGTGAAATACACCAGCACGGCCGCCTCGGTGCCTAGTTGGCTCACGGCGGTGAACGAGGCGCCGGCGTCGTCGTCGAAGAACACCCGCGATGCGATGGCCAGGTGGCCCGACGAGGACACCGGCAGAAACTCGGTGAGCCCCTGCAGAACCGACAGAACAACAACCTGCAACCACGACATCGCAGGCACGTCGGTCACGACGACGACCGTACCGTGAAGTGGGGTCAGCGGCCGTTGCGCGGTACCGGCTGCGCCTCGGCGACGGCGTCGCGCACCGCCGCAGTCAGGCTTCGCTCGTCGGAGAGATCGATGTCGGTGAGCCTGCGGGTGGCCATCGCGACGACGTCCTCCGACTGCGGGACCGGACCGCTCAGTCGCGGCCGATAAATCTCCACGACCAATGCGACATGACGATCGATACAGGTCACGCGGAACGAGAAGCTGCGCCCGTCACCGACCTGGCCGAACCCGCTGGCGTGCACTCCGGTGGTGATGTCCTCGACGGTAAATTCTCGCGGGGCCGCATCGCTGTCCGCCGCGAGGGTCATGGTCCATACCGTACCGCTGGCCGGGCCCCCCGGCGCTACCGACGCGCGCGATCCGGGCTTACGAGGTTGCATACACTGGGCCTCCCGATCAGATACCGCCGAAATAACTGAGAGCTACCCCTTGCCGCGAAGACTTAACCCACCTGCCCAGCTAATTCTCCTCAGCGTAGCAGCTCTGGCAATCGTGGGAAGCGTGGGATGTTCGTCGAATCCCGTGGATACGCCGCCACCCACCATCGATCCCGCACGGGCCGCGGTCTCACCCCCGGTGACGGCGGCGCCCCCGGGAACCGTGCGCCCACTGGCCGGGCAGGCGCAGGCCGCCGTGTTCGACAAGGCGACGGGTTCGCTGGTCGTCCTCACCCCCGGCGCGGGCGATCGATCGGTCGCCACCGTCGTCGCAGCGACCGGCGCTGCGGCGCCGGTGGAGCTGGATGGCGCCGCAACGTCGATGGCCGGCGACGGCGACGGTGAGGTGTTCATGTCGACGAGGGGCGGCTACTTCCGGTTCGACATCGCCTCCCGCACGGTGTCAAGGATCGGGGTGGAGGGCCAGGACGGAGTCGATTTCACCGCCCTCGCGCGGCGCGCCGACGGCAGGCTGGTGCTGGGCAGCGCCGACGGTGCCGTGTACACACTGGCCTCGGACACCGCGGTCGGCGCGCGCCTGAAGATCTTCGCGCGGGTGGACAGCATTGTCACGCAAGGCAATACCGCGGTCGTGTTGGACCGCGGGCAGACCTCGGTCACCAGCTTGAACGCCGACGGCACGGCGTCCGAACACGCCCTGCGGGCGGGCCGGGGCGCCACCACGATGGCCGCCGACCCGGCCGGGCGGGTGCTGGTCGCCGACACCCGCGGCGGCGAGCTGCTGGTGTACGGCGTCGATCCGCTCATCCTGCGCCAGCGCTTCCCGGTGCGGGATTCGCCCTACGGCCTGGCCGCAGCCGGCAACGCCACCGGGCTGGTGTGGGTGGCGCAGACGGCGACGAACACCGTCGTTGGTTACGATCTGGCGACCGGGATCCCCGTCGAGAAGGTGCGATATCGAACCGTGCAGCAGCCGAACACGTTGGCCTTCGACGATGCGTCGGGCACCCTTTACGTGGTGTCCGGTTCGGGCGCCGGTGTCCAGGTGATCACCTCCGCGGGGGCAGCGAAGTGAGCGCGGCATCGCGAGGCCGGATGCCGGCGGCCTGGGACAAGGTGGTTTCCGATGATCACTCGGGCGAGTACGAGTGGATTCCGCTGCGGCTGCCTCCCGAGGTGACCCGCGTCAGCGCCTCCATCCGGTTGTCCATCGAGGCCGAGTACCGCGGTTGGGAGCTGACCCGGGTCCGGCTGTACACCGACGGCAGCAGACGGGTGCTGCTGCGACGCAAGAAACGCACCGACAGACTGCACGACCCGGACCAGCCGGCGCTGTAGTGGCCGGGTACCGAGCGCTGCGGCGGGCACTGTTCCTGGTGCCGCCCGAACGGATCCACACCTGGGTGTTCGCCGGGCTACGGACCGCCACCACCCCGGCGGTACTCCGCAACCGGCTGGTGCACCGCCTGACCCCGCAGGATCCGGCGCTGGCCAGCACCGTGTTCGGCGTGCGTTTCCCGGGTCCGATGGGGCTCGCGGCCGGCTTCGACAAGGACGGGCTCGGCGTGCACACCTGGGGTGCGCTGGGCTTCGGATACGCCGAGGTGGGCACCGTCACCGCGCAGCCGCAGCCCGGCAATCCGCCGCCGCGGATGTTCCGGCTGCCCGCCGACCGGGCGCTGCTCAACCGGATGGGGTTCAACAACCACGGGCGCCGGCGCGCTGGCGGTGCGGCTGGCTCGGAGCGTCTCCGACGTGCCGATCGGGGTCAACATCGGCAAGACCAAGGTGACTGCGCCCGAAAAGGCCGCCGGCGACTACGCCGAGAGTGCCCGGTTGCTCGGGCCGCTGGCGGCGTACCTGGTGGTGAATGTGAGCTCACCCAACACGCCGGGCCTGCGTGACCTGCAGTCGGTCGAGTCGCTGCGACCCATCCTGGCGGCGGTGCTGGCGGAGACGTCGACGCCGGTGTTGGTCAAGATCGCACCCGACCTCGCCGACAGCGACATCGACGACATCGCCGATCTGGCAGTCGAACTGGGCCTCGCCGGGATCGTCGCCACCAACACGACCGTATCCCGCGACGGGCTGTCGACACCGGGGGTCGAGGACCTCGGACCGGGTGGGATCTCCGGCCCCCCGGTGGCCCGGCGTTCCGCAGAGGTGCTGCGCCGGCTGCACCGGCGGGTGGGCGACCATCTGGTGCTGATCAGCGTCGGTGGCATCGAGACTGCTGACGATGCGTGGGAGCGCATCGTTTCCGGCGCGTCGCTGCTGCAGGGCTACACCGGTTTCGTGTACGGCGGCGGGCTGTGGGCGAAAACCATCCACGACGGGATCGCCCGCCGCCTGCACGAGAACGGGTTCTCCCACCTCGCCGACGCCGTCGGCTCGGCGACGCGTTAGAGAGCGCCTCGGGTAGCGCCGAGATTGCTGTGGCGGTGGTGGTCGCGAGTAAGCCACCACCGCCAGCGCAATTTCGACGCTACATCGGGGTCGGCTAGTGCTGTTCGTAGGTGCCGTGGATGAGCGCACGGGCGATGGCGTGGCCGAACAGGTTGAAGCCCAGGTACGCCGGCGTCCCGTCGGCGGGCACGTCGAGCTTCTCGACGTCGACGGCGTGCACGGCGACGATGTAGCGGTGCGGCCCGTGGCCTGCGGGCGGCGCCGCACCGATGAACCGTTTCAGGCCGGCGTCGTTGGCCAAAGTGACAGCGTCACCGGGAAATCCGCTTCCGCTGCCATCGCCGACGCCTGCGGGCAGCTCGGTGACCGTCGCGGGCAGGTTGAAGACCGCCCAGTGCCAGAATCCCGAGGCCGTCGGCGCGTCGGGGTCGTAGACGGTGACCGCGAAACTACGAGTCGTTTCGGGGAAGCCCGACCAGCTCAGCTGGGGTGAGATATCTGACCCACCCGCCCCCATGATGCCGCTGACCTGATCGTTGGACCACGGCTGCCCGTCGGCGAACGATTCCGAGGTCAGCGTGAACGTGGGGAGCTCGGGCAGGAAGTCGTAGGGGTTGTAGTCAAACGCCATGGAAACGAGTCCTTTCGGGGTTGTCAGCAGTGCAGCAGGAAGTGTTCGAGGACCTGCGCGCCGAACGTCAACGCATCGACGGGTACCCGCTCGTCGACGCCGTGGAACAACGCGGCGAAATCCAGGTCGGGTGGCAACCTCAGCGGCGCGAATCCGAAGCAGCGAATTCCCAAGCGCGCGAAGTGTTTTGCATCGGTGCCGCCGGAAAGCATGTAGGGCACGATGCGCGCGTCGGGGTCTGCGGACAGGATTGCGGCGTTCATCGCCTCGAGCAGCTCACCGTCGAACGGGGTCTCGTAGGACGGCAGTTCGGTGATCCACTCGCGGGTCACGTCCGGACCGATGACCTCGTCGACCTCCCGCTCGAACTCCGCCAGTCGGCCCGGCAGCACGCGGCAGTCGACGACCGCCTCGGCGGTGGCGGGGATGACGTTGGCCTTGTACCCGGCCTTGAGCATCGTCGGGTTGGCGGTGTCGCGCAGCGTGGCGCCCACGATCTTGGCGATCGACCCGAGTTTGGCGACCGCACCGTCGATGTCGGGCGAGGCGGGGTCGAAGGTGTACCCGGTCTCCTCGCTCACCGCGGCCAGGAACTGCTCCACCGATTCGGTCAGCACGATCGGGAACTGATGGCGGCCCAGCTTGGTGACGGCTTCGGCGACGGCGGTGACGGCGTTGTCGTCGTGCACCATCGACCCGTGGCCGGCGCGGCCGCGTGCCGTCAGCCGCATCCACATCATCGCCTTCTCGGCGGTCTCGATGAGGTACAGGCGGCGCTCGCCGCCGTCGCGCCGCGGCACCGTCAGGGAGAACCCGCCGACCTCGCCGACCGCCTCGGTGACACCGTCGAACAGGTCGGGCCGGTTCTCCACCAGCCATTTGCAGCCGTAGGTTCCCCCGGCCTCCTCGTCGGAGACGAACGCGAACACGAGGTCGCGGGGCGGCACGATGCCCGACCGGGTGAAGTGCCGGGCGACCGCGATGATCATCCCGACCATGTCCTTCATGTCGACCGCGCCACGGCCCCACACGTAACCGTTCTCGACGGCCCCGGAGAACGGGTGCACGCTCCAATCGGACACCTCGGCGGGAACCACGTCGAGGTGCCCGTGCAACATCAGCGCGCCGCGCGCCGGGTCGGCCCCCTTGAGCCGGGCGAACACATTCCCGCGGCCGGGGGCGCCGGCCTCGACGTACTCGGTCTCCAGGCCGACTTCCTCGAGCCGCTCAGCCACCCAACGCGCACATTCGGCCTCCCCTTTCGTGGAGGCCAGCTCACCGGTGTTGGAGGTGTCGAACCGGATGAGCGCACTCACCAGGTCCACGACCTCGTCGCTGGGATTCAGGGGATCACTCACAGTCACTTTCTTACACCCTTGTCCGGAAGCGGGGCGCTCCGCGGTTTTGGCCCGGAGCCACCGATCCGATAACCTAAGCTGCCTTCGAACTGGTCCGAGTGGCGGAATGGCAGACGCGCTAGCTTGAGGTGCTAGTGCCCTATTAACGGGCGTGGGGGTTCAAGTCCCCCCTCGGACACAATTTGTTAGCTGTATAGATACACAACTTGCTTTGAACTTGCTTGGAGCAAGTTGTTGCATTTGCTGATGTCGATTGGGCATCGTGTTCAGGCCAACGGACTATCGGGGACATTCGCAGCCAACTGACTTGTCTTCTCTGCGCGGCAATATCTATAGCATAAAATGCTATATTTCGATCATGGGTTCCCGCGACATCCTTCGCCACGTCATGGCTGCAACCGGGACGAGCCAATCGCAGCTCGCGCGAATCAGTGGTGTCCGACAGCCCAGCATCAGCCAGTTTCTGAGCGGCACAATCGATTTCAGCGATGACCAGATCGACCGACTGTTGTCGTGCATGGGCTACCGACTCGAAGTCAGCCGCCAAGCCATAAACGCGAACCTCACGCGTTCCGAGCGTCGCTCCTGGAGCATGCACCGGCAACTGGCAACACACCTCAACGCAACCTCGCTAACCGCCTGGCAGCCAACGATTTTCGCCAACATTGCCCGCCTACGCGCAGGGGTACGTGGCCAACCGCATCTCGCCAACCTCGACCACTGGCAGCACCTCGTCAGTACCAAGGATGTCCCCGCGCTGCGCCGCATCCTGACCGGCGTCGACCGCCATTCGATCGAAATGCGCGAGGTCACACCGATGGGCGGGATTCTCACTGACGAAGAACGCCGGCAAGCGCTCCGAAACGCTGTGTGATGCGCCGCGACCAACTGGAACACGCAATCCGTACCGCCTGCCAGATCACCGGCCAAACCGAAGTCATCGTGATTGGCTCTCAGGCCATCCTGGGCACCTACCCCGAGTACGAGTTGCCGCACCTTGCGACCCGTTCAATGGAAGTGGACATCCTGCCGATCACGGACGACAACAACACCACCATTGAACTTGCCGACCTCATCGTCGGGGTTGCCGGCGAACTCTCATCATTCGAACAAACGCACGGATTCAGCATTGATGGTGTCGACCTCACCACCGCTGCCCTACCCGAGGGCTGGAGAGACCGCCTCGTCAAAGTTCAGAACGCCAACACCGCCGCCCCCTCCGGTCATCCCCAATTCATCGGCTGGTGCCTGGACAAAGAAGATTTGTGCGTCGCCAAACTCTGCGCATTCCGTCCCAAGGACCAGAACTTCGTTCAGGCGCTCATCCAAGAGCACCTTGTAAACCCCATCTTGATCACTGACCGATTAGGCACCGTCGACGCGCGCTATACCTCAGCGATCGAGACGGCCACCCGCTGGCTGGCGTACCAAATCGACCACGGGCCATCATGAAGATCGACGTCCCGCCCGAAATGTATGGCGACAATCCGGCCGGATTCATCAACCACCTCCACCTCGTCGTCCAGCGGCGCCCCATCGGCTCTGACACGGTGTGTGTGTATTTGTCGAACTCAGCCGCCGTCAGCACGCCGCAAACTCGACTGGTCAGTTCAGACTCAGTTGAAAGACCTCAACCCGTGTCGCAGATGGCCAAGTCCCCCCTCGGACACACTTTTTCTCAGTAGCCGGCGGGTCCGGCCTGTCGATGCGAGCCGGGCGCAACACGACGGCTTACGGTGCGAACGAAGCGGCCGAGCAAAGGGACCGAATGGACGACTCGAGGGCCTCGTCACCCCGGCGCGAGATCGCATTGGACCTGTACCGATCCTCGGCGGTGATGCTCGTCGTCATCGGCCACTGGCTTCTTTCGGTGATGACCTACCGCGACGGCGAGTTCGGCCGGGACAATCCGCTGGTCCTGATGCCCTGGACGCAGTGGATCACCTGGTTCTTCCAGGTGGTGCCGGTGTTCTTCGCGGTGGCCGGGTACGCCAGCGCGGTGTCGTGGGGGCGACTCGGCGCCGACGCCACCACCTCGCGACAGCAGTGGATCCGCCGCCGGGTGGCCCGCACGCTCGGGCCGACCGCGGTCTATGCGGTGTTCGTCCTCGCCGTGATACTCGCGTTGTTGCTCGCCGGCATCGACGGGTCGGTTCTGGAGTTGGGCGGCTGGGCGGTCGCGATGCATCTGTGGTTCCTGGCCGTCTACCTGATGGTGGTCGCGCTGACACCGGTCGCGGTGGCCGCGCACCGGCGTTGGGGCCTGGCGGTGCCTGCCGTGCTCGCCGCCAGCGTGGTGGTGGTCGACGTGGTGGGGATCGGCACCGGGCATCCGGAGATCCGGATGGCGAACTACTTCTTCTGTTGGGCCGCGATCTATCAACTCGGAATCGCTTGGCACGGTGGGCTTCTGGGCAGACGACTGCTGCTGGGGATCGCCGCCGCCGCCGTCGTGGCTCTGCCCCTGCTGGTGACCTGGGGTCCGTACCCGATCGCCATGATCGGAGTCCCCGGCGATCGCGTGGAGAACAGCGCTCCCCCGTCGGTGGCGCTAATGGCGCTGGCGACCGCGCAGATCGGCGTGCTGTTCGCGGCGGTACCCGTGCTGAATCGGGTGCTCGCGCGCGGCATCTGGCCGCGCGTGATCTCGGTCGCCAACAACAACGTGATGGCGCTCTACCTGTGGCACATGATGCCCGTCATCGTCGTGACACTGATCGCGTACCCGGCGGGACTGCTTCCGCAGCCCCCGCTCGGTTCGGGTGCATGGTGGCTGGCCCGCCTCGAGTGGGAGGTGGCGCTGGCGATCGTCACGGTGGCGTTGCTGATGCTGCTGTCCTGGCAGCGACGCCTGTTCACCTCGCCGATACCGACCTTCGCGGCGCCGGTGCCCCATGGTGTTGCGGAAGCACTGCTTTACCTCGGAACAGCCGCGTGTGCAGTTGCGCTCGGACTGTTCTCCGCCAACGGTTTCGCGCCCCACGGCCGCCTTCCGATGGCGGCGGTGTTGTTATTCGCCGCGGGTGCGCTGCTCGTCGCCGTCGGTCCACGGGAGAGGGTTCGTCAGTACACGTCGCGGACGTAGCGTTTCTCCGCAACCAGCTCACGCTTGTAGTCACGGGCCGCCTCCACGCTCATCCCGCCGTGGGTCCGGATGATCTCGGTCAGGGCGTCGTCGACGTCCTTGGCCATCCGGCCGGCGTCACCGCAGACGTAGAAGTGCGCGCCGTCCTCGAGCCAGCGCCACACGTCGGCACCGTAGTCGAGCATCTTGTGCTGCACATAGACCCGCTGCGCCTGATCGCGGGAGAAGGCGAGATCCAGCCGGTTGAGCAGACCGTCGTCGACCATATCCTGCAGGTCGTCGCGGTAATAGAAGTTCTGTGCGCGGTGCTGGTCGCCGAAGAACAGCCAGTTGGCACCGGCGTGGCCGAGGGCGCGGCGTTCCTGCAGGAACCCGCGGAACGGGGCGATGCCGGTGCCCGGCCCCACCATGATCATCGGCGTCTGCGCGTCCTGCGGTGGGCGGAAATGCGGTGAGCGCTGCAGGAACACCGATACCGGCGCGCAGTCGGCCAGGTCGGCCAGATACGTCGAGGCGACACCGCCGCGCGGACCACCGTCGGCGCCGCGATAGCGCACTACCGACACCGTCAGCTGGACTTCGTGCGGGCTGACCAGCGGACTCGACGAGATCGAGTACTGCCGCGGCGTCAGCCGCACCAACACCTCCTGCCACAGTTCGGGGTCGGCGCGGGGGGCGAATTCGCGGACCAGGTCGAGACCGTTGCGGTCCACCAGCCACCTGTCGAGCTCACCGCGGTGCTTGCCCAGCCGCTTGGCGGCGGCCGGATCCGGGCAGTGGTCGGCGACGAAGCCGACCAGGTTCGACGTCACCTTGCAGACGTCGTAGTGCGACGTCAGCGCCTGCCGCAGCGGGATGTCGGCACCGTCGACGACGATCGACTCGTCACCACTGAATCCGGTTGCCGCGAGCCAGGTCTCGACGACGTGCCCGGAGTTGCGCACGTACACACCCAGCGAATCGCCCGCGGAGTACGTCACGTCGTGGTTGCTGATGTCGAAACCGAACTGCCGTACCTCCTTGGTCGCCTCGGCCGGGGTCAGTCGGGTGTTCCGGCACAGCGGCGCGGCGATCGGGTGCGCGCGGGTGAATGGCGTCGGCGTCGAGGGTGCGGGGGCCTCCGGGGCAGCGGCAGGTGATGCGTCAGGCGAAGCCATCAGGCCGAGCACCGAATCGGCCCACTGGGCCATCGGCTGGTCGTCGTAGGCCTCGCATTCTGCGCGGTCGAGCAGTCGGGTGGCACCGAGGTCCGCCAGTCGACTGTCGAGCGATTTCGCGTGGCCGCAGAAGTTGTCGTAGGACCGGTCACCGATGCCCAACACGCTGTACCGCAGACCGGCCAGCGAGGGAGCGTCCGGCGATTCGAGCCGTTCCCAGAAGTCAGCTCCATTGTCCGGTGGCCCGCCGTCACCGAACGTGCTCGTGACGATGAGCACCTGTTCGGCATCGGCGAGATCGGACAATTCGACGTCGTCCATCGCCTGCAGGCGGGCGTACTTGAGTCGTTCGCCGAGCTTGCCGGCGAACTCCTCGGCGTTGCCGGTCTGCGAGGCCCACAGCACCAGCGGGCCGGTCCCGGTCGCGGCGTCGCCGGCCTCAGTGCCGACTTCCAGGCGGGAGAACCGGCCGGCGAGCATCCCGTCGATCCACAGTCGGGCACGGGCGCTCACTGGTGCCGGCGCGGGGAGCATCGGGACGCCGGGTGCGCCCTGCTCGATTCCCGCGAAGAACCCTGCCAGATAGACCTTTTCGTTCTCGGTGAACTCGGGAGCGCCCGGGAACGTAGTCGGGATCGAGGACTCGGCCGGGACCGGGATGAGCCGCACCGCGCACACCTTGAACTCCGGTTGCAGCGAGTCCGGGTCGACGGCGTCGTTGGTGACGGCGTTGATGGCCAGGTTCTCGCCGTGCGCGTCGTTCCAGTGAAACGGCACCCAGGTGTTGCCGGGCCGCACCCGGTCGGTGACGACAGCGGGCAGCACCGCGCGGCCGCGACGCGAGACCAGCTCGACCTGGCGGCCGTCGGAGATGCCCAGCGCGGCAGCATCATCGGGATGGATCTCGACGGACGGGCCGGGGTTGAGCTTGTTGAGCTTGGCCACCTTTCCGGTCTTGGTCATGGTGTGCCACTGATGCTGGAGTCGGCCGGTGTTGAAGATCATCGGGTAGTCGTCGTCGGGAAGCTCGGCGGCGTCCATGTGCGGGCGAGCGTGAAACACCGCGCGCCGCGACGGCGTGGCGAACGCCAGCCGGGGCTGGTGCCCGTCGGCGTCGATGTACAGATCCTGCGACACACCATCGTTGACGTACCGGATCGGGTTCCGGTCGTGGGAGCCGCCGGGGCTGTCCTCCGGCGGGCATGGCCACTGCACCGGGGTTTCGCGCAGCCGCTCGTAGCTGATACCTCGAAGGTCGTATCCGGTACGGGGATTGTGGAACCGGCGGATCTCCTCGAAGATCTCTTCGCTGGACTTGTAGTCGAACTGGTCTCCGAAACCGAGGTGCCGGGCCACGCCGCAGATCAGCTCCCAATCGGGCCGCGCATCCCCGGCAGGCGGGATGGACTGCTGCAGCAGGGTCAGGTTCCGGTCGGAGTTGACCATCACGGCATCGGCCTCGGCCCACAGCGTGGCGGGCAGCATGATGTCGGCATAACGATTGGTGGCGGTGTCGGCAAAGGTATCCTGCGTGATGACCAGTTCCGCGGACTTCAGCCCCGCGATCACGGTGTCCCGATTGGGCATGCTGACAACGGGATTCGTGCAGATGATCCAGACTGCTTTGATGTCGCTGCCCACCTGCCGGAACATGTCGACGGTGCCTGGGCCGACGTCGGTCCGGATGGTGCCCGGCTCCAGATCCCACTGCTGCTCGACGAAGGCCCGGTCGTCAGCCGACAGCACCGCCCGCTGACCGGGTAAACCCGGACCCATGTAGCCCATTTCGCGTCCGCCCATGGCGTTGGGCTGGCCGGTCAGCGACATCGGCCCACTACCCGGGCGGCAGATGGCGCCGGTGGCCAGGTGCAGGTTGCAGATGGCGTTGGCACTCCAGGTGCCGTGGGTGCTCTGGTTGAGGCCCACCGTCCAGCAGGTCATCCAGTCGCCCGCCTCGGCGATCATGGCCGCCGCGGTGCGAATGTCGGCTTCTGCCAACCCGGTGATCTGGGACACCCTGTCCGGTGGGTAATCGGCCAGGAATTCCGGCATCGCCTCCCAGCCCTGCGTGTGCGCGGCGATGAACTCGTCATCGATGACACCATCTTGGACCAGCAACTGCAGGATTCCGTTGAGCAGTGCCAGATCGGTTCCAGGCCGGATCTGCAGGAACAGATCGGCCTTCTCCGCGGTGGTGGTGCGGCGCGGGTCGACGACGATCAGCTTGGCACCCGCTTTGAGGCGGTCCGCCATCCGCAGGAAGAGGATGGGGTGGCAGTCGGCCATGTTGGCGCCGATCACGAAGAACAGGTTGGTGCAGTCGAAGTCGGTGTAGGACCCCGGTGGGCCGTCGGAGCCGAGGGACTGCTTGTAGCCCGTGCCGGCGCTGGCCATGCACAGCCGGGAATTCGATTCGATGTGGATCGTGCGCAGGAACCCCTTGGCCAATTTGGTGGCCAGATACTGCGATTCGATCGACATCTGACCGGAGACGTAGAGGGCCACCGCGTCCGGTCCGTGCTCGTCGACAATCGCACGTAGCCGCCGGCCCGCCTCGGCCAGCGCGTCGTCGACGTCAGCGGCGACCGGATCGGCGTCGCGTGACGGCCGCAGCAGCGCTGTCGTCAACCGGCCGTCGGTCGCGGCCATCATCTCCGCATGGGTGGCACCTTTGGTGCACAACCGCCCGAAGTTGGTGGGGTGCAGCTTGTCTCCGGACACCCTGGCGATCACCGGGACGCCCGACGCGGGGTCGGTGCGGGTCTCCACAGAGATCCCGCACCCGACCCCGCAGTACGAACAGGCGGTCCGGACCATCGTCACCCGGCGGGCACCGGCGTGGGCACCCGCCCGATGTGCTCGCCGGTGTGGGCCCGGTGCTCGTGCAGTCGCAGGAACACAAACCACGTCACGAACGCGCACACGACGTAGAACCCGAGGAACACCCAGAACGCGTTGGTGGCCGACTTGGCGTCGCTGACATAGGACGCGCGGAGCACGACGTTGATGAACACGCCGCCCAGCGCACCCACCGCGCCGGCGAAGCCGATCAGCGCCCCCGACATTGCGCGCGACCACGCCGCCTTCTCGTCACGACTGAGGTCGTCGCGGCCCTGCGCCTTGGCTTCGAAGATCGACGGGATCATCTTGTAGGTCGACCCGTTTCCGAGCCCGGACAGGATGAACAGCAGGATGAATCCGGCGACATAGCCGATCATCTGCCCGCCCGACGGCGCGCCCGCCTGGGCGTCATCCAGCACACCGCTGACCACGAGAACCCCCGCGGCGAACATCATCGCGACGAACACGTAGAGGGTGATCTTGCCGCCACCGACGCGGTCGGCGAGCTTGCCGCCGAACGGCCGGGAGATCGAGCCGAGCAGCGGGCCGAGGAACGCGATCTGGGCGGCGTGCAGCGAAGCCTGCGCGGCGGTGTCGCCGGAGGCCAGGTAATTGATCTGCAGCACTTGACCGAACGCGAACGAGAACCCGATGAAGGAACCGAAGGTGCCGATGTACAGGAAGCTCATCACCCACGAATGCTTGAAACTCATTGCCTCGATCAGTGCGCCGAAATTCGACTTCTGATTGCGCAGGTTGTCCATGTAGACCGCGGCGCCGACGGCGGCCACGCTGATGGCGACGAGGTAGATGGCACAGACGATCTCGGGCCGGGCATTACCCAGGGTGGCGATCACCAACAGTCCGATGAGCTGGATGACGGGCACGCCGATGTTCCCGCCGCCGGCGTTGAGTCCGAGCGCCCACCCTTTGAGCCGCTGCGGGTAGAAGGCGTTGATGTTCGTCATCGACGAGGCGAAGTTGCCGCCGCCGAACCCGGCGAAGCCTGCCACCACCATGTAGGTGGTGTAGGACGCCGGGTTCTTCATGAAGTAGAGCGTGAGCAGCATCGGAATGAGCAGCAGCAACGCACTGACGATGGTCCAGTTGCGGCCGCCGAACTTGGCGGGCGCGATGGTATACGGAATGCGCATGAAGGCGCCGACCAGCGTCGGGACCGCCACCAGGTAGAACTTGCCCGCCGCGTCGATGCCGTAGACGTTCTGCGGCATGAACAGCACCATCACCGACCAGATCGACCACACCGAGAAGCCGACGTGCTCGGCCACGATCGACCAGATCAGGTTGCGCTTGGCGATGTCTTTCCCTGGGGGTCTGCCCCCGGTCCCCTCCCACGCCTCGACGTCCTCGGGGTCCCAGTGCTCGATATCCCGGCTACGGGGTGGTGACGGTGTCGACGTACTGGCCATGGGCATTTGCCTCCGGTGTTTCGATCAATGGGCTTCAGGCTTGTCTCAGGTCTACTGCCTGGGCATTCCGCATCCGTTGCGCCTTGGTGACCGCGATGAAAACTCGACCTCACACCGCAGGTCAGCTCACCGTGAGTCAGTGCAGAAGTGATCAGGGGGATGCACAGGGGACTCGCGGGCGAAACGAACCGGAAACAAGCGGCTTCTAGCTTCGAGCCATGTCAGACGGCAGCAGTCCCCGTTTCCTCCAAGGCGCGTTCGACTTCGACGGCGGCGGCTACGACAAGCCGCTCCCTCTCGACGGATCGTTGCGCTACGTGGTGCCTGCCGGCGCCACGACCCAACCCGTCTACTTCCGTGGCGGCAACTCGACCGATGAGATGATCACCGTGATCCTCTATCGCGACGGAAAACCGATGCGCTACTTCCCGATAGCGGCCAAGGGCGCGACCCATGTGGCGCTGCGCGTGGTGGAGGATCTGCTCGCCGACACCGTTCTCGAGATTTACGTCGCGGCACCCGAGGGCGCTGCGGGCACCGCGATCGTCGACCTGGGCCTCGTGGAGGTGTGATGCCGAAAAGAGCCAGCCTGGTGGTCGTCGGCAACGGGATGGCCGGAATCCGGGCCATCGAAGAGGTGCTCGCCCGTGGGGGACGGGATGTGTTTGACATCACCGTGTTCGGCGATGAGCCCTACGGCAACTACAACCGCATTATGCTGTCGAACGTCCTTGCCGGGATCGATGATCCGGCCGAGATCTATCTCAATACACTGGACTGGTACTCGGACAACGGAATCGGTTTGCGCGCAGGTGTGCGGGTGGTGCGGATCGACACCTTCGCACACCTGGTGCACGCCGACGACGGAACCTCACTGCGCTACGACAAGATGATCCTGGCCACCGGCAGCCGGTCGTTCTTCCCCCCGATGACGGGACTGTGGGCCGACAACAAGAACCTCGCTGACGGCATCTTCGGATTCCGCACCCTCGACGACACCTCGACGATGATCGCCGAGGCCGAGAACCGCACCAAGGCCGTCGTCATCGGCGGCGGGCTCCTGGGCCTGGAAGCTGCACGGGGTCTGCAGAGTCGGGGACTGCAAGTCGACGTCGTCCACGCCGGACCGACCTTGATGAATGCGCAACTCGACGATCCGGCGGGCGCGATCCTGCGGAGGTCGGTGGAGTCACTGGGAATCGGTGTGCACACCGAGAAACGCACGACGGAGGTGGTGCTCGGTGCCGGAACCGGCGCCCGGCTGGAAGGAATACGGTTCTCCGACGGTCAACAGCTGGACTGCGACATGCTGGTGATCGCCACCGGTATCCGGCCCAACGTCGGCCTGGCGCAACGGGCCGGCCTGACGGTGGAACGCGCCATCGTCACCGATGACCACATGCGTTCGGTCGACGACGACGACGTCTACGTCGTCGGTGAGTGCGCTCAGCACCGCGGTCAGGTCTACGGTCTGGTGGCCCCGCTGTGGGAGCAGGCCAAGGTGCTGGCCGATCATCTGACCGGGGCCGACACCAGCGCGGCCTACCACGGCTCGCGGGTGGCCACGAAGCTGAAGGTGGCGGGCGTCGACGTCGCCTCGATGGGCGTCAAGGCACCCGAGCATCCCGACGACGAGTTCGTCCAGTACTCCGAACCTAAACACGGGGTGTACAAGACGGTGGTGATCCGCGACGGGAAGCTGGTGGGCGCCACCCTCGTCGGCGACGTGTCCAAGGTGTCGTTTCTGACCCAGGCGTTCGACAGCGGGCTGCCACTGCCCGACGAACGGGTGTCGCTGATGTTCGACATCGGGACGCCCGAGGTCGGTGTCGGGGTCGCCGAACTCGCCGACGACGCTCAGGTGTGCAACTGCAACGGCGTCTCCAAGGGAGCGCTGGTGGCCTGCGTCCGCGGAGGCGAGTCGTCGGTGTCGGGTGTGATGGCGAAGACCAAGGCCGGCAAGGGTTGTGGCTCGTGCAAGGAGCTCGTCTGCCAGGTGGTGGAGTGGGCGGCCGGTGGCGCGGTCACCGAGGACCCGTCGGCGTCGTGGTACGTGCCGGGAATCCCTTACGACAAGCCGACTTTGATGCGCCACATCCGCGAGCTCGAATTGCATTCGGTGTCCTCGGTATTCGCCGCCCTGGCACCGGATGGTCAGGAAGACGCGGGCTCGAAGATGGCGCTGGCCTCACTGCTGGAGATGATGTGGGCAGATGAGTTCGTCGACGAGCGCGACGCCCGGTTCATCAACGATCGGGTGCACGCCAACATCCAGCGGGACGGCACGTTCTCGGTGGTGCCGCAGATGAAGGGCGGGGTCACCGACGTCGCCCAACTGCGCAAGATCGCCGATGTCGCGGAGAAGTACGACGTTCCGATGATCAAGCTGACCGGCGGGCAACGCATCGACCTGCTCGGGGTGCGCAAGGAGGATCTCCCATCGGTGTGGGCGGATCTCGACATGCCGTCGGGGTATGCGTACGGCAAGAGCTTCCGGACGGTGAAAACCTGTGTGGGCAGCGACTTCTGCCGCTACGGCGTCGGCGACTCGACCGCGCTGGGCATCGCGATCGAGGAGCGCTACCAGGGCCTGGCCAGCCCGGCCAAGATGAAGCTGGCCGTCACCGGTTGCCCGCGCAACTGCGCCGAGGCGCTCTGCAAGGACCTCGGTGCGGTCGCGGTCGACGGTGGCCGCTGGGAGATCTATGTCGGCGGCGCCGCCGGGGCGCACATCCGCAAGGGCGACCTGCTGGCCACCGTCGACGACCCTCAGATGGTGATCACGCTGGCCGGCCGGTTCATGCAGTACTACCGCGAGAGCGCGAACTGGCTGGAGCGAACCTACAAGTGGGTACCGCGGCTGGGGATCGAGCATATCCGCGCGGTGGTCGTCGAGGATTCCGAAGGGCTGGCCGCGGGGTTGGACGAACGGATGCAGAAGTCGGTGGACGCCTACCGTGATCCGTGGCAGGACGGCCGCGAACCCTCCTCGGTCGGGCAGTTCCGGTCCTCGCTGCCGTTGCTTCCGCTCCCCATGGTGCCGGTGCGATGAGCGCGGCGTCGACGTGGGCAACGTCGACGAGATCCCGGTCGGCGAGGGCAGGACGTTCGCGGTCGGCGACGAGCAGATCGCCGTCTTCCGGCTGCGGGACGGATCGGTGCATGCGGTCAACGCGGTGTGTCCGCACAAGGGTGGACCGCTGGCTGACGGCCTGGCAGACGACCGGGTGGTGGTGTGCCCGCTGCACAGTCATACCTTCGACATATGCACGGGCACTGAGGTTTCCGGCGGCGGGATGTCGGTACGCAGCTATCCCGTCGAGGTGGTGGACGGAACCATCCGGATCACCGCGTGAGCTCGGCGGTGTCGGACTGCGCCAGAATGGCGCTGCCGAGCCACCGCCTCAGGAAGCGCCGCAGTTCGGCAGGCGGACGGGCCGGGTCGTTGGGCGCGACGAAGAACGACAGCATGGTCCGCAGGGCGAACTCGACGAGGTCACGCAGCGCGGCATCGTCGTAGCCGTATCGGGGCCAGTCCACATCGAACCGCCTGATCATGCGCATCCCGACGTCCTGCGCGAGCAGTGACGCCACCTCACCGGGTTGGGCCGCGGGGTTCGGCGCGGCGAGCAGTATCGCCAGATGCGGGATCCGCACCACGGCATCGAGGGTGTACAGGACGCCCTCGGTCATGGCCTCCGCGGGATCGTGAATGCCGCTCACGTGCTGGGCGAGTTGATCGAGAAAGCCATCCACCGAAGCGATTCCGGCCGCGCGCATCAGGTCGCCGGCAGTCGGGAAATAGCGGTACACCGTCTGCCTGATGACGCCGAGCGACTCGGCGACGTCGGCGATCGTGATGGCCGCGCCGGTGTCGGAGATGAGTTCGACGGCAGCCGCGACGATGCGCTGCGCGGCTTCCCCGTCGGTGGCCGGTGGATCGCCAGATCCGCAAGATGCGGTTTGCGTTCGCGGACTATGACGTTCCGTTCCTGTGGAACGAAACCAACCCAGCCTTCTCCAGCATGGCCAACGCGGTGTCCTTCCTGGCGATCGCATTCGAGAAGATGATGATCGGCTCGATGATCGCCGAGGCCATGCCGCTGATCACCGACCCCGAGATCGCCGAGGAAGCCCAGGCGTTCGTGCGCCAGGAGGGTCAGCACTCGATGGCCCACCGGCAGCATGCCAAGGGACTGATCAAGAGCTACCCGGGTCTCAAAGAGACTCTCGACGCGGTGATCGCGTCTTTCGACGACATGACGGCCGACAAACCCCTGAAGTACCGGCTGGCCTACACCGCCGATCTCGAGGCGACGTTCACGCCGGTGTTCAAGTTGATGCTCGACAACGACGCCACCCTGTTCGCCCCCGGCGATGACCGCGTCGCCTCGCTGTTCCTCTGGCACTTCGTCGAAGAGGTCGAACACCGCAGCTCCGCTCTGATCATCTACGACGCGGTGGTCGACGACCCGTGGTACCGAATGCGGATGGCACCGTCGATCTTCAAGCATGTGATGGACATGATGCGCCTCGCCTCGCAGGGCTTCAACAAACACGTCCCGCTGGCGGAGCGCAAGGTCGACGCCATGTCGACGTTCCGGCTCGCCCGGCGCAAAACAGCACTACTGCAACGACTTCCATTCATCAACCCGCCCTACGACCGCCCGTTCGGCAACGCGTTCAGCCATCTGCCTCTGCGCGAGCAGCTCGTCGCGATGTCCGGGATCGTGCGCAGCCAGATCCCGGGCCATGATCCGTCGCACGAGGTGCTGCCCGCGCTGGCCGACGAGTGGTTCGCCCGCTACGACGCAGGCGCCGACGTCACCCTCTGGTACACCAAAGCCACCGCGGTGGACCATGTCTGAGCTGTGCACACCGACGTTCGCCGACCTGGCGTCGCGACTGGGTTTCCTGGACACTGCCGGTGGGCTGGTCGAGGTGCGCAATCCGGTCGCCCTGCAGAACTGGACCCTGCCGGTCCTGGAACTCACGGTGATCGTCGGCGCCGTGCTGGCACTGGGCTACGCGATCGTCCGGCTGCGACGCCACAACGACCCGACGAACCTGGTGCTGTGGTTCGGCGCGATCGCCTATCTGCTCATCATCGAGCCGCCGCTGTACTTTCCCGGCGCGTTCGGCATCGCCGACCACGTCGACACGATGTTCGCCCACAACGTGTTCACCGTCGATTTCCTGTGGGGCCGGCTGCCGCTCTACATCGTCGCGATCTACCCGATGATGGCCACGGTGGCTTCGAGATCGTCCGCGCCTGGGGTCTTCCGCCGGTACGGCTCGCTGTCGGCGCGGTTTGCGTCGGCTTCGTCCACCACGCCTTCTACGAGATCTTCGACCACCTCGGCCCGCAATTGCGGTGGTGGGAATGGACGCTCGACCATCCGATGAACCAGCCGTTCTTCGATCGGTGCCGCTGCCCAGCGTCGTGGTGTTCGCGGCGCTGTGGCCGATGTCGCTGGCGCTGTGCGTGCAGTTCTTCATCGGGCGGCACATCGACGGGCCGACGTTCACCGGCGGCAGGTTGCGCGCACCATCGCGGTCGGTGTGCTGGCATCCATCGGGACCGCGGTGCTTCCGCTGCCCGCCACGGTCGCCGGCTGGTGTCGGGCAGCCACGGTGGCCGGTGTCGTCTACGCCGCCGAACTGGTCGCCGTCACCGTCGTCGCTGTTCCGGTGCTCTACGCGCAATGGCGCCGTCGGCGTAGCGAAACACCCTCGACGCCAAGCTATTCCAGCCCGCTGATGTTCCGCTACGGCGTCGTCTACCTGGTCGTGATGGCGGTGCTGTGGGGCTGCGCCCTGCCGAGCTACCTGTCGGCCGTCGACGGCGTCACCGCAAGGTGACCCGACCGGCAGCCTCTGGTACACGCTGACCTGTTTCGCCATCGCCGGGCTGTGCTTGGCGGCGGCACTCAGCGTGGCGGACCCTGGATCCAGTCGATCAGGGTCGGGCGAACAGCGCAGGATCCTGTCCGTGCATCGCATGCCCCATCATCGGAAACGACCGGTACGTGATCGACTGACCGGTGTTTTCGGCGAGCTCGACGACGCGGTCCGCCTGCTCATCGGTGCACGCCCCGATCAGCGAACCGGACTCGTCGTCGATCGCGCGGAAGTGGTGGGTGAACAGCACGGGCACCTTGACCTGGCTCAGCATGACCTGATGCGGACAACTCGCGGCGAACGTTCCGGTGATGAACGCCTTCCCCCATTCCGGGTCGTACTCCCGGAGGTTCTGCGGCGGATCGTCGGTGCCGACGGCCAACGCGACTTGCGCCTGCCAGCCGGCGAGTTCCTCGGTGCGCGCGGCGATGAAGCCGTCCCAGTCACCGATGCTCCACTGGTCGCCGAGGTAGCGCGCCCACAGCCCGAACAACGCCCCATGCTCTGCGTGATGGCCGGGCCGACCACGGGGGCGGTCTCGGAGCTGAAGAACGGCGGATCCTCGTAGCAGGCGGCGATCACCTGACCGGGCTTGGCGTAGGCGGACAGCCACGCGCTGAGCAGTCCCCCGGACGACAGCCCGCTGATGTAGGCGGGCCGTCCGATGACGCCGTCGAGAAACCGGACGAGGTCGTTGCCGATGTTGTCGAGCGTGTAGCGCTCGCGGGCGTGCGGGTGGACCGGCCCTGCCCGCGCAGATCCACCGCGTGGACGTGGAAGTGTCGGCCAGGCGCCATCGCGGCTTCGTAACCCCACCAGGATTCGGACTGGCCGGGGATGAGCAGCAGCGGCGGCTGCGCGCGTCGCCGGCGACCGCGTAGTTCAGCGGACTTCGCCGGTGTCGAAGAGCTGTTCGGGGTAGCGTGCGCACATAGGTGGACTCGGTGCGTGCGGCCCGAAGCGCTTGCGTACCTTCCCATGCCATCAGGCTGTCACACCGCGGTCAGTCCTCGGTCGGCTTGACCGCCAGCACGGCTTGGGGCACTCCAGGATCAGCTTCTGCGCGACGCTGCCGAGCAACAGCTTGCCCACCGGGCTGCGGTGCCGGATACCGACGACCAGCAGTTGCGCCTCCTCGCGGTCCATCGCGGCCAGCAGCTCGTCGGCGGCGTCGACGCCGACCGGCTGGGCGAGTTCGTAATGCCACCCCGCACTCCGCCAGGTGGGCCTCGACGTCGTGCACCTCGGCGACGCCGGCGAACCGCGAGTCGACGTAGGACTCGCCCGACGTGGCGTTGATGACCAGCAGGCTGGTGTCGCGGAGGTTGGCCTCGGCGATGCCGTGCTCGAGCGCGGCATGGCCGAACGTGTCCGCGGTGTACCCGACGACGATCATGTCATGAGTCCGACGCCTTCTCCTTCTGGTCCGTGTCGTCCTCGACGATCAGCAGACGTCTCCTCGCTGCGGTGCATCAGCCGCAGCACCAGCGGCGCCAGCAGCAGCAGCGCCATCACACGTAGGTGACGATCGCGACGGGCTCGGTGAACAGGCTGCCCCAATCACCACCGCCGAGTTGCAGGCTCTGCCGCAGCTGCCGTTCGATCGCGGACCGAGGATGACGCCGATGATCAACGGCAACACCGGAAGTCCGAAGCGGCGCATCATCAGGCCCATCAACCCGAACACCAGCAGCAGAACCAGGTCCAGTGGCTGCAGGTTCACCGCAAAGGCGCCGAGCGTGGCGAAGAACAGGATCCCCGCATACAGGTACGGGCGCGGGGTGCGCAGCAGCTTGGCCCACAGCGGCGCCAACGGCAGGTTGAGCGCCAGCAGCAGGAAGTTGCCGATGAACAGGCTCGCGATCAGCGTCCAGATCAGCAGCGGTTCCTTGTCGAACAGCGTGGGGCCCGGCTGGATGCCATAGGACACGAACGCCGTCAGCATCACCGCCGCGGTGGCGTTGGTGGGCAGACCCAGCGACAGCATCGGCACCAGAGTGCCTGCGGCCGAAGCATTGTTGGCGGCCTCCGGCCCTGCGACACCTTCGATGGCGCCCTTGCCGAACTCCTCGGGGTGCTTGCGTCAGCTTCTTCTCGGTGATGTAGCTCAGGAACGTCGGCAGCTCGGCGCCACCGGCGGGCAGCGCGCCGAACGGGAAACCGTAGGCAGTGCCCCGCAGCCAGGGCTTCCAGGAGCGCTTCCAGTCCTCTTTGCCCATCCAGGGCCGGCCGACCGGGATGACTTCTGCCGGGCGTCGCCGCAGATGCGCGGCCACCCACAGCGCCTCACCGAGCGCGAAGACCGCCACCGCGATCACCACGATGTCGATCCCGTCGGACAGCAGGGGCATACCGAAGGTGGCACGCGGCTGGCCGGTCAGGGAGTCGATGCCGACGACCCCGATCGCCAGGCCGAGCAGCAGCGAGATCAGGCCCGCGCATCTTCGAGGACCCCAGCACCGCGGTCACCGCGACGAGGGCGAACAGCATGATCGCCAGGTAGGACGGCGCACCGAGGGTGACCGCGAACCGCGATACCGCAGGCGCGAAGGCGGCCAGCAGCGCGGTGCCGATGGCGCCGGCGACGAACGAACCGATGGCCGCAGTCGCCAAGCGCCTGGGCGGCGCGCCCGGCTTTGGCCATCTTGTTGCCCTCGAGGGCGGTGATCACCGACGACGACTCCCCCGGCGTGTTCAGCAGGATCGAGGTCGTCGAACCGCCGTACATACCGCCGTAGAAGATGCCGGCGAACATGATGAACGCCGCGCTGGGGCTGACGTTGTAGGTGATCGGCAGCAGCAACGCCACCGTCATCGCCGGGCCGATGCCCGGAAGCACGCCGACCGCGGTGCCCAACAGCACGCCGATCGCGGCATACAGCAGGTTCATCGGGGTGGCGGCTTCGGCGAACCCCTGCAGCAGCCAGTCGAAGTTCTCCATCTACAGAATCCCATCCAAGATGCCTGCGGGCAGCGGGATTCCGAGCCCGGAGTAGAACGCGTAGAAACTGGCGAGCGCCAGCACCGCACCGATGGCGACGTTGCGCACGTAATGCTTGCTGCCCAGAATCGTGGCGCAAGCCGGCGAAGAACAACGCGCTGGCGATCGCCCAGCCCGAGCGGGACGACGAGCACGATGAGCAGGACGAACAGCGCCGACGAGCAGACCGACCGTTCGCCAGTCACTGGGCATGTCGGGATCGATGTCTTCTCCCGCGTCGGCCTCGCCCTTCGAGCCCCCGCGGGATCGCGATCGCCAGGATGACCGCCATCACCAACAGCGCCACCCCGATCGATGATCGGAAAGAACCGCGGCCCAACGGGATCCACCTCGGCGTAGCCGCCCGGCATGGACAGTCCCGTCGTAGATGAGGAATGCGCCGACGGCGACCATCACCGCGCAGACGAGGTACTGCGCGTAATCCGGCCGCTCCCCGATGTCTGTGCTTTCCGTAACGTTCACGTCGGTGCTCATACCAGCCCCAGATCCGTCAGCGTCGTCTCGACGCGGGTGTCTTGTTCATTCGAGGAAACTCTCGAACGCCGGCCCGGTCATGAAGGCATCCGTCCAACCGTTCTTCACCAGCGCCTCCTTCCATGCATCGGTCGCGTGAAGTTCTTCCAGGATCTTGACCATGGCCTGCTCGGTCCTCATCCGAAATACCCGGCGGGGCAAGAACTCCGCGCCAGTTGGTGAACGTCAGATCGATGCCGGCTTCCGTCAGGGTCGGCGCGTCGACGCCCTCGACCCGTTCGTCGCCGGACACCGCAAGCACTCGCACCTGGCCGGACTCGATCTGGTCGACGTACTCCCCGAGACCCGAGGTGCCCGCCGCGATCTTGTTGCCCAGCAGTGCCGTGAGCAGGTCGCCACCGCCGTCATAGGAGACGAAGTTGACCTTCGTCGGGTCGACGCCGGCGGCCTTGGCCGTCTCCATCGGGAAGAGATGGTCGGGGCCGCCGGGGCTCGACCCTCCGCCGATCGGTGACCTTGGCCGGATCGGCCTTCCACGCCGCGACGAAGTCCTGCACGGTCCTGAACGGCGAATCGGCGGGAACGAGGATGCCCTCCTGCTCTTCGACCATCTTCGCCAGCGCGGTGGCATCGGAGGCACGGGCGTTGGACCCGTTGGTGAAGACGGCACCGACGACGCCGAGCCCCATCATCATCATCAGGTCGCCGTTGCCGCGTTCGTTCATCAACCGCGCCATCGCGACCGTGCCGCCGGCACCGATGACGTTGAACACCTCGACACGGCCGGTGATCTTGTCGTCTTCCATGATCTTCACAGCCGTTCGCGCGGTGAGGTCGTACCCACCGCCCGGGCTGTTCGGCACCATCATGCGCATTCGGTGAAGTCCGGTTTCCTCACCCCGGGTCACCCCGCAGGCCGAAAGCAACAGCGTGGCGATCATCGCCATGACTACGCCGGCGAGCACGCTCCCGGCTTTTCGATGCCGGCCTGATCCAAACATGTCGTCCCCAATCACCTGGTTGTGATGCTCAGCAATACTGAACGCTGAGGTGACTGAGGTCACCGATGTGGACGCAAAGGAAGTAGTGGTCATTAAGAAACTCGCGCCGACATGGTCCTCGGTCGTCGGGCTACTGCGGGGACGCAGCCTCGCAGGGCAGTTCCTGGCGTTTCAGTTGGTGGTCGTCGCCGTGGTTTTGGTCGCGGTGGCCGCAGTTTCAGTGGCCCAGTCCACCAGCGAGTTCCGGGAGGTCCGCGGACAACGCATGATCGCCGTCGCCGAGAACATGGCGTCCACGCCGATCGTGCGAGATCGCAGTGAACAGGCCGGGGCCGATCCGTTCGCCGCCCGCACGCTCGCTCCGGAGGTGGACCGGGCGGTAGCGCTGTCGGGGGCGAGCCTCGCCGAGA
The DNA here is from genome assembly GCA_963771335.1 of uncultured Actinomycetota bacterium. Lineage (GTDB taxonomy): Bacteria > Actinomycetota > Actinomycetes > Mycobacteriales > Mycobacteriaceae > Mycobacterium. The sequence continues at coordinate 290,204 of CAVYTD010000018.1, forward strand.
TCCTCGGTCCCGACGGAACCGTCCGGGCCTCGTCGGACCCGTCCCGTATCGGCACCAGGGAAGACCTCGGCGCCAGCCGCGCCGACGACGGCAGAGCCTGGTTCGGCGACGTCGATATCGATGGCACACACAGCCTCGTCGGCCAGGTGCCGGTCCTGTCCCCCGACGGCGAGGTGTTGGCCGTCGCCTCGGTCAGCGAGGGATATCCCTCGGTGTGGGCCCTGCTCAGCGGGGCCGGTGAACGGCTGCTGTTCTATCTGGGGCTGGGTGCGGCACTGGGCCTGGTGGCGTCGTGGCTGTTGTCCCGGCGGATCAAGCGGCACACGCGCGGCTTGGAAGTCGCCGAGATCGCGAGCCTGGCCGACCACCGGGAAGCGCTGCTACACAGCATCCGTGAAGGTGTGATCGCGGTGAACAACGACGGTGAGATCACGCTGCTCAACGACAGCGCCCAGGAATTGCTCGGGATGACCGACGGGGCAGTCGGACGCCGGGCCGACACTGTCGGACTCGACCCCGCGGTGGTGTCGTTCCTGCTTTCTGGCGAAGACGGCCGCGATGTCGTGATCGCCACCCGGACGCGGGTGCTGGCGCTGAATCGGCGGGCTGCCACCAGCCAGGGTCAGCGGATCGGAACCGTGAGCACCATGCGAGACAGCACCGAACTGGCCGCCCTGCAGGGACAGCTGTCCTCGCACAAGAGCGTGACAGACACGCTGCGCGCGCAGACGCACGAGTTCGCCAACCAGCTGCACACGATATCCGGGCTGGTTCAGCTCGGTGAGTACGATTCGGTGCGTGACCTGGTGGGCACCTTGACTCGCCGACGGGCAGAGATCAGTGACGCGGTGACGCAACGGATCTCCGATCCCGCGGTGGCCGCGCTGTTGATCGCCAAGACGACACTCGCCGCCGAGAGCGGCGTGGCACTGGAGCTGGATCCGCGCTCCCACCTGACGCCGCTCAACCCGGCGCTGGCGACCGATGTGATCACCCTGCTGGGCAACCTCATCGACAACGCGGTGGACGTGTCGGTGGGTTCGCCGGATGCGGGCGTCAGCGTGCACATCGACGACCGGGACGGGCTGGCGATCTCGGTGCTCGATTCGGGACCAGGTGTTCCGGAGCATCTGCGCGAGGCCATCTTTGCGCGCGGCGTCACCTCCAAGCCCGACGTGGCTGGCGGTCGGGGAATCGGCCTGGCGCTGGTGCGCCTGGTCACCGCTCAGCACGGCGGCACCGTCGAGGTCCGCGACGCGCCCGACGGCGGAGCACAGTTCCTGGTACGGCTGACTCCCGCAGCGGGCAGCCATGCGTGAGGTACTGGTGGTGGACGACGACTTCATGGTCGCCGAGATCCACCGTCGCTTCGTCGAACACGTCGACGGATTCCGCGTCGTCGGGGTGGCCCACACAGGTGCCGAAGCGCTCACCGCAGCGCAGGAGTTGCGGCCCCAGCTGATTCTGCTGGACGTATACCTGCCGGACATGACCGGTTTGGATGTGTTGCAGCGCTTACGTTCCGCGGGTGACCGAGTCGGCATCATCATGATCACCGCAGCACGGGAGCTGGACACCGTGAGCGGCGCACTCTACGGCGGCGCGGCCGACTATCTGATCAAACCGTTCGAGTTTCCCCAACTGCGGGCCAAGCTACAGGCTTTCGCTGCCCGCGCAGCAGCCTTGGAGTCGGCCGGCGGCGCCGACCAGTCGCTGATCGACTCACTGTTCGGCGGCCCGTCGGTGTCCAAGGTGCTGCCCAAAGGGCTCGGCGCGGAGACCGGCGGCCTGGTGATCGCCGCCGTCCGCAATGCGGGCGAGGTTTCGGCAGCAGAATGCGCTGACCTGGTGGGTATTTCGCGGGTGAGCGCACGCCGCTACCTCGAGTACTACCTCAGTACTGGAACCGTCGAACTGCGGCTGCAGTACGGCGTCGGCCGCCCCGAACGCCGCTACCGGATCGCCCGTCGATGAACCGCCGTCCGGTTGACGATGATGCCCGGACTGGTCTCGGCAGCGGAACACGCTGACCAGGTAGGCATTTCGCGATGGCCAGTGCCACTACGCCCTCCTAGGCGGCGTCGAAGGTGACGAGGTCGATGCTGAGTCGGCCTTCGATAAGGCTGAGTCGTCGTCGGACGGGTGGTCCGGGCAGCGGCGGGGCGGTGGATCGGTAGACCGCCCCGGTCGGGGTGAGGAACTCCGCGGTGTGCTCACCGTTGCTCTCGGTGGTGGTCACAGTCCAGCCGGGGGCTTCCTTGGCGTAGTTGCAGGCCTCGCATTCCCCCAACCCGTTGCGGGCGCTGGTCGCTCCACCGTCGCGGTCGGGGACCGCGTGGTCATGGTGGCGGATCGCGGCGTTGCAGAACGGAGTCCGACACGTCTGATCCCGCAGGCCGATGAACGCCGCCAACGCTTTCGGGAAGTTCCGGGCCCGCGATTCCATCGCCACCAGCTGCCCTGAGGTCGGGTGCCGGTACAACCGGCGCAGCGTCGCCTTGGCGGCCTTGTCGGCGACCGCATCCCCGGTGAGCCTGCTGGCCAACCCGGCCGGAATAGGGCCGTAGCCGTCCAGCCAGGCCGGGGCGTCGTCGTCACCGGCCAGCGTGGTGTCGGCCATCACCAGGTTCAGCGCCACCGGCACCGGCTTGTCGGCCGGGCGCCCGGTCACCCGCTCGACGAGGGTGTCGGCCATGATCTGCCCCCGGCAACGCTCGTCACAGGTGGTGTCGGCGTGGCGTTTGAGCGCCGCGTACACCGCCACCCCCTGCTGCACCGGCAACAGCGCGGTCACATAGGTCATCGTGTCGGGGGCGGGCCGGATCCACACGCAGCGGTCCTTGGTGGCCTGGGAAGCACGATCGACCACCGCCGCCACGTCGAGGCGGGCGGCGATCTTCTTGGCTTCGGCCTCGACCCGGTTGTTGCCCCACCCGTCCAGACGGGACACCTCGGCACACAACTCGGCATCGAGTTGGCGGCGATGTTCCACGCTCAAACAGGCCGATTCGCGCACGATCAGGGTGGCCCGCCATTCCGAGAGCGCCCCGCACGCCAACGCCGCCCACGTGTGCGGCATCTCATGGACCAGCGCGGTGGCCAACCCCAGGTGCTGGTTGCCGCGTACCGGGGCGTCGCGGCGCGCCAACGCCACCTCCGAGGCCAACCCTTTACCCCGCCGGGCCGCCGGCACCCCGGCGGCTTCCTCGGCGGCACGCCGCGTCGCGGCCCACAGCGCCGTCGCCCGGGCCTGCGCCGCGGCCGCGGCCGACTTCAGCCGCTCCAACCGTTCGACCTCGGCCCGCAGCGCCGCCTCACCGGCCGCATCGTCGATATCGAACAAACTTTCGAACATGACTCCGACACTAAACCACGCCACCGACAGAAGCCGCGGGGAGCCGCCGAAGCCCGAGTAGTCCCGATTTCCCCGGCAGAAGAAATCGAGTAACGCGCCACCCTATGTGCCGGGTGCGCCACGGCAGAGACTCATCACCACGGACACGGCCAGCCGACACAGGGGGTACCGTCATGACAGTCGACGAGATCCGCACAGTCGGCGTAAGCGTCATTGATGCCGAACTGCCCGCCGTCGACTACGAACATGCCGCCAGTCCCGGGGAGGCTTACCGGCAGATCGGCGAGGCGCGACAGCAGGGACCGATCGCGATGGGGCCACACGGCGCGGAGGTGCTGACCTACGACCTCGTCCGAACCGTCCTGCGTGACGACCGGTTCGTGATGCCCACCGGGGTCACCCTTGCGGACAGGGCATCACCTCCGGGGAGTTGTGGGACATCGTGGTCGACGGACTGCTCAGCCTCGACGGGCCCGCGCACCAGCGGCAGCGCAAGCTGGTGGCAAAGGCGTTCACACCGAGGTCCGCAGAACGCCTGCGCACTGCATGCACCGACGTCATCTCCGAGCTGGTCTGCCAGGCATCCGGCAGCGGCCGTTGCGATGCGGTCCCCGACATCGCCAGGCGATACCCGATCCCGATCATCTGCGAGCTCCTCGGCACCCGGCGGGAAGACTGGAATCTGTTCTCCGACTGGGCAGATGACGTGTTCAAGGTGTGCGACTGGAACGTCGTCAACGACGATGCCGACATCGTGCGCGCCTGGCGGGCACTGGAGGCCTACCTCGACGCCATGGTGACCAGCGGGCGCGACGCACTAACCGACGACCTGCTCTCGGACATGATGCGCGCCGAGATCGACGGCGACCGACTGAGCCACCACGAACTGCTCACGCTCGCGGCGACACTGCTGATGGCGGGCACCGATTCGACGCGCAACCAGCTCGCGGCCGCGGTCGAGGTGTTCTGCGATCATCCCGACCAATGGGCACTGCTCGCCGAACACCCCGAGCTGGCGCCCAAGGCCGTGGAAGAGGCCATGCGGTACTCGCCGGTCATCTTCACCACCTTCCGCATCGCCGTCGAGGACGTCGACCTCGCCGGCTACACCATCCCGGCGGGCACGGCGGTGATCGCCAACACCGCAGCGGCCAATCGTAATCCGGCGGTGTACCCGCACCCGGAACGTTTCGACATCACACGCGAGGACCCGCCGGCGATCCGGCGAGACGGCCCCACGGTGTGGAAGCCGATCATCGGCATCACCGGGCCTGAGACCCTGCCGATCGCGTTCGACTCCGGAGAGTGAGCCCCACCCAGGAGCCCAGGACGGCCGCGAACACCAGCGCTTGCACCACGGCAGCGCAATCGGCGGGGTACCACTCTCCGGTGAGGTAGTGCTCGATGAAACCCTCTGGCGGCAGCGGCGCCATCCCGGCGCCTGCACGGGCGAAGCGCTCGAGATCCGTCAACGGGCAAGGCAAACCGACCGCCAGGCTCGCCGCACCCCACCCCACGGCCGCGATGTGCAAGCCGATGGTGGTCGGCCATCGCCACGCCAGGAAGCCACCGACGACGAGGTAGCCGAGGAAGGCGAAATGCGCCGTCACCGTGAGTGCGACGACGATCGTGTACGGGAGTGCGCCGAGCAGGTTCATACGTGCCGCCATCGTAACGACGATCGGCTGCCGGAGCCCATGTGCTCTGACAAGATCCGGGCATGCCCACGTTGCGCTGCCTCGCCGCCGCGGCCTGCACGCTGATATTGCTGACCGCTTGCACGCCAGCCACGGTCAGCACCGACTCGGCCACACCGAGCGCCGATTCCACGCAGTCGAATTCCACGTCTCGAATTCCACGAAGGCGGACGCGGTCATGCGCATCGTCCGGGAGGCGATGTCGCAGGATCGCCTCAAAGCGGTAATCGTCCGGGTGACGGTCGACGGCAAGGAAGTGGTCACCGAAGCGGTCGGCGATTCGATGACCGGCGTGCCCGCCACTCCGACAATGCACTTCCGCAACGGTGCGGTCGCTATTTCGTACGTGTCGACGCTGCTGCTGATGCTCGCCGAGGAGGGCACGGTGAGTCTCGACGACACGCTGTCGACGTGGCTGCCCGAGGTGCCCCACTCCGACCAGGTCACGCTGCGTCAACTCGCCCAGATGACCTCGGGTTACGTCGATTACGTGATCGGCAACACCGCAATGAACGACGCGCTGTTCGCCGATCCGTTCCGCGCGTGGTCCACCCACGACCTCCTCGAGTACGCCACCTCCAAGCCGCTGCTGTACAAGCCGGGGACGAACTGGAACTACGCACACACCAACTACCTCCTTCTGGGCATGGCAATCGAGAAGGCAACCGGCGAGAAGATGTCGGAGTTGTTGTCCGACAAGGTGCTTCGGCCGTTAGGCCTGACGAACACCGTCGCCTCACTGACCGCCGAGATCCCGTCGCCGGTGCTGCACGCATTCACCTCAGAGCGCCGCCAGGCACTCGGAATCCCAACTGCGACACCATTCTACGAGGATTCGACATACTGGAACCCGTCATGGACGATCACCCACGGGGCCATCCAGACCACCAACATCTATGACCTCGAAGCGACCGCGGTGGGCATCGGATCCGGCAAACTGCTGCGCCCCGAGTCGTACCAGCAGATGGTGTCCACCGACCTGCGCGGCACCACCCGCGCCCAGCCCGGCTGCACCACCTGCATGGCGATGACCGACGGCTACACCTACGGGTTCGGCGTGGTCATCTCCGGCAACTGGCTGCTGCAGAACCCGATGTTCGCCGGGTACGCGGCTGTGGAGGCGTACCTGCCTGCGCAGAAGATCGCCATCGCCGTCGCCACCACATTCACCCCCGAGGCGTTCGACGAGCAGGGCGACTACTCCAACGAGGCCGAGGCGCTGTTCCGCGAGATCGGCGCGGAAATGGCACCCGACGATGCGCCGCCGATGCCCCCGCCGAAATAATGGTCGGCGTGGCACCCAAGGTTCTGTTTCTGCGCAATGAGCACCTGGCGACCGAAGCTCTGCTCGGTGAAGCCTTCGCCGACGCACGGTTTCGAGGTCGAGGCGTTCGAAGTCGTCCCCGCCGAGCGGGCCCATCATCCGGCCGGTGATGTGACGTTTCCCGATACGGCCGGATACGACGTGATCGTTCCGCTGGGCGCGACATGGCCGGTCTACGACGACGCGCTCCGAAGCACCTGGGTCGGCGACGAGATGCAGCTGATGCGTGATGCGGCCGAAAGCGGGACCGCGCTGCTGGGAGTGTGTTTCGGCGGCCAGCTGCTGGCTCAGACTTTCGGCGGCACGGTGTCGCGCTCGCTGTACCCGGAGATCGGCTGGTACGACGTGGCCAGCGATCGGCCCGACATCGTCCCGGGTGGCCCGTGGTTCCAGTGGCACTTCGACAGGTGGACCCTGCCGCCGGGAGCCACCGAGATCGCCAGGACCGCCAACGCATCACAGGCCTTCGTGCTCGGCAGGGCGATGGCGCTGCAGTTCCACCCCGAGGTCGACGCGGACCTCCTGAAACTGTGGCTGGCCGCCGACCGCGACGACGATGTCGTCACCGCCGGATTGACCCACGACGAATTGCTCACCCGCACAGAAGAACTCGCTGGAGACGTCGCATCGCGGATCCGTGGGCTGGTGCACGGCTTTCTGACCTACGTCGGGGGTCAGCCGCGCCCCAACTGATGGGCCAGCGCGTCGGCGACATCCGGATGCCGGAAGCGGTGGCCGATCGCGAACAGCTTCGACGGCACCACCCGCTGGCTCGCCTCGGCGAGCTCACGGGCACCCTGCTCCCCCAACAGCAGCCGGGGCCCCAGCGACGGGACCGGCAGTATCGCGGGGCGGTGCAGCACCCGCGCCAGCTCGCTGGTGTATTCGGAATTGCGGACCGGTTCGGGGCCGACCGCGTTGACCGGTCCGCTGAGCCGGTCGTCGTACAACGCGCGGTAGTAAACGTCCAGCAGATCGTCGAGGCCGATCCAGGACAGCCACTGCTTGCCGCCGGCCACCCGGCCGCCCAGCCCCGCCGCGAACAGCGGACGCAACAGCCGCAGCGTCCCACCCGCGGCCGCCTGCACGATCCCGGTCCGCACCAGCACCACCCTCAGCCCGGCGTCGACGGCAGGTACGGTCGCCGCCTCCCAGTCCGCGACGACGTCGGCGAGGAATCCGTCCCCTCGGGAGCTGTCCTCGGTCAGCTGCATGTCGCCGCGATCGAACCCGTAGAAGCCGACCGCCGACGCGCTGACGAACGTGCGCGGCCCGTCCTCCGACGACGAGGCCGCCGCCGCGAGGAGGCGGGTCGGCTCGATGCGGCTGTCCCGGATCGCGGTTCGGTGCGCTTCGGTGAATCGACCCGCGATCGACGCGCCGGCCAGGTGGACGACGGCGTCGACGCCGCTGAGCAGGTCGGCGGCGGGCGCCTGCGGATTCCACAGGCGCTCGTCATCCCCTCGCGCGGAGGTCCGGACCAGCTTGATCACCCGGTGCCCACCCGTGGTCAGGAATGCGCTGAGCGCCGACCCGACCAGGCCGGAGGCCCCGGTGACGGCGATGACCAGCGGCTTGGTGCCCGCCGCTGCGGCATCGCGATGCGCCGCGAGGTCGTCGACGAGCTGGCGTTCCCGGTAGACGAACGTCGACTTCAGCGCCGCGGCGGGCACCGCAGCCTCGACCTGGTCGTGGATCCGGGTCGCCGCTCCCTCGTCGCTGAAAGTGTGGGTGTGCCGCCAGCCCCCGATGACCCGCGCCGGCCACGACGCCGGACCGTGTGACGCCAGGTCGTCGGCGAACCGGCTGCCCGCGATGTACGCCGACGGGTCATGGCGGGCCACCCACCGCAACCCGCCGGGCAAGCCCAGGATCGCCTCGCCCTCGGCAAGCGACGGTGACTCCTGCACAACGGTCATCGGCTGCCACGGCGGCACCAACCGCCGCATCGCACCGGGCCGGGTGTGCCATTCCCACACCTGGTCGCGCGGATGGTCGATGATGCTTTCGGTACTCGATGCCCATGCAGAAGCCTGCCCTTCGGTCGTTGGTAGTCATTCGCCACCGATCCGGCGACGGATTGCCCCGGATGTGCCGCGGGTATCGCCTGCGCGGGCGACACTATGATCACCGAACGATGACTGTGACATGAGCAAGACCCCGCGAACGTTTCGGGACCGCCGCGAGGCAGGCAGGGTCCTGGCGCAGGATCTTGCGCGCTACCGCGGACGCGATGATCTCCTGGTGCTCGGTCTGGCCCGCGGGGGCGTGCCGGTCGGCTGGGAGGTCGCGTCCTTTCTTCATGCTCCGCTCGACGTCTGCCTGGTGCGCAAGCTGGGCGTGCCGCATTGGCCCGAGCTGGCGATGGGCGCCGTGGCCACTGCAGGCGGCGTCGTGCTCAACGACGACCTGCTCCGCAGTCTCGATATCAGCGACGACCAGGTCCGCGACGCCGTCACTCGTGAGACCGCCGAACTGCACCGGCGCGAACTGGCCTATCGTGCCGGTCGAGGTCCGCTGACGCTGTCCGGGCGCACCGTGATTCTGGTCGACGACGGGATCGCGACGGGGGCCAGCATGATCGCCGCGGTGCGCGTCGGTGCGGCAATCCGGCGCGGCCCAGATCGTCGTGGGGGTGCCGGTCGGGCCTGCGTCGGTCTGCCGGCGGCTGCGCGACGAGGCCGACGACGTGGTGTGCTCGACGATGCCGGCCCGCTTCAGAACTGTCGGCGAAGTCTTCGAGGATTTCCACCAGGTCAGCGACGAGGAAGTGCGCGACCTGCTCGCCACACCCACCGACGAGCACGGACCCGTCGTCGAAAACCGTTGAGCCGCGGCGGTTCAGCTCTTCGTTCTGTCGTCGGGTGCCGGCTGCCCGCGCAAGTCCTCTTCAAGGGTTGACGAGGTGGTGTCGTAGTTATTGGGTTCGACGTCGGCCCGGACGTCCTCGACCGGATCGTCCTGAGAATCTTCGGCGACGGACGATTCTTCGGGATAGTCCTCGTCGTAGACGACGTCGGTTTCCTCCGCCACTTCATCGGCCGGATTCGACCTCATCGCGCTTGGACCGGTCCCGCAGCGCATCGATGATCAAGAGCACCACCCCGATGACGCTGGCGGCGATGCAGACCCAGGCGATCAGCTCGTTGCTGGTGACCACGGCCGTCACGAGCGCCGCGAGGCCGACGACGGCGAGCACGAGCGCGACGATCAGCATGGGCCAACCCTTGATCGGAGTTGCACGTGACTAGTTGTTGCCCCGGTTGAACTGGTTGAACCCGCCCTCGTTGTTGGCGCCGGAGTCGACAGGTGCGGCCGAGCCACGCTGACCCAGTTCCTCGAGCTGAGACTCCAGGTAGGTCTTCAACCGGGTGCGGTACTCGCGCTCGAAGGTGCGCAACTGTTCGAGGCGGCCTTCGAGCACCGTGCGCTGCTGGTTGATGGTGCCCATGATCTCGGAGTGCTTGCGCTCGGCGTCGGCCTGCAGGGCGTCGGCCTTCTCCTGGGCCTGCCGCAGCTGGGTCTCGGAGCGGGTCTGCGCATCGGCCAGCATGGCGTCGGCGCGCTCGCGGGCGTCCGAGACGGTGGTCTCGGCCGTCTGGCGGGCCTCGGTGACCAGCGCGTCGGCCTCGGCGCGGGCATCGGCGAGCATCTTGTCGGACTCCGCCTTGGCGCAGCCCGTCAACCGGTCGGCGGTGTCCTGAGCCAGGCCGAGCACCTTCGCCGCGCGCAGATGCAGGTCTTCGGAGGGCGCTGCGGGCTGCGCAGGCGCGGGCGCGGCCTCGTAGACGGGCTGTGCCGGTGCGGGTTCGGGCTCCGGCTCGTAGACTGGAATGGCCTGCGTCGGCTGGACACTGCCCCCGCCGGCGCGCCCCGCAGCCGACCTCCTGATCGAGCTCAGCGACCCGCTGACGCAGGTCGCTGTTCTCCTCGATGAGGCGGGTCAGCTCGTTCTCGACGAGGTCGAGGAACGCGTCGACCTCGTCCTCGTTGTAGCCGCGCTTGCCGATGGGTGGCTTACTGAACGCGACGTTATGCACGTCAGCAGGTGTGAGCGGCATTGTCTGCCCCCTTGAAGTCTGGACCGTCAACCGATCTCAAAGTGTAGAGCCTTGCTGGAGAGTAACTGGCGTCCATCCTGTCACACCAGACCCGGCGGTTGCAGGCGAGGCGATAATTAAGATCGAAACTCAACAATACCGAGGTGACGGGCCGCAAGGCAGTCCGGGCCGGGCCCACCACAGGGCCGATTCGGCCGTCGAGCGGTCAGACCGCCGCCCCGAACGCCAGCTGCATGCCGATGAACGCGACGAGCAGCAGCACCATGATCGACAGGTCGAACCTGACGGCGCCGATGGTGAGCTGCGGAATGATACGGCGCAGCAGCTTCACCGGCGGGTCGGTGAGCGACATGATGATCTCCAGCACCACCACCGTCGCTCCCCTGGGATGCCAGTCACGGCTGAACGAGCGGATGAACTCGACCACCACGCGGGCGATCAGCAGCAGCCAGAACACGAACAGCGCGAAACCCAGGATCTCGAAGAACAGCGCCAACTGAGCCGACCTCACTACAGGCAGATGTGTGACATTCGATACAAGGAAGTGCCGCCCTGGACCCGATCGGAATCGACGGGCCTAAGCGCGACGCCGTCAGCCTACCCGTCAGACGGGCACACTCCGATCCGAGCCGACTGCCGCGGTTGACGCCAGGGGGCCGGGACTACTGATAGGCGTAGAAGCCGGCCTCGGCGATTCGGCGACGCTGTTCGGCGGTCACGTCGACGTCGGCCGGCGACAGCAGGAACACCTTCGTCGCGACCTTGTCGAAGGACCCGCGCAGCGCGAAGGCCAACCCGGCCGCGAAGTCGACCAGCCGCTTGGCGTCGGCGTTGTCCATCGAGACCAGATCCATGATCACCGGTGTGCCGTCGCGGAACCGCTCGCCGATGGTGCGTGCCTCGCTGTAGTCCTTCGGACGCAGCGTGGTGATCTTGGCCAGCGGGCTGCCCGCCTCGAACAGTTCGGCCATTCCGCGCGGATCCATCGCCAACGCCCCCCGGGTCGAGCCGCGCAGGGAGCCGAATCGCGGTGGTGTGCGGTCGAATTCACGCGGGGTGCGCAACCGTGCCTCGAAGCGTGAGTCGTCGAAGCCGCTGCGGTAGCCGGCAGGCTCGTCATAGTCGCGGCGGCGGTCGTCTGCCAGGCCGTCATAGCCGCGCGGGTAGGCATCGTCCTCGAAACGGTCCTCGCGGGGGCGCCGGTAACCGCGCGCCGCACCGCGATCATCGTCCTCGTAATAGTCGTCCTCGTAGTCATCCATCGGCGCCATACCGAAGTAGGCCTTGACCTTGTGCAGTGTGCTCATGTGAGGACCCCTCTTGCGGTGATGAAATTTCTGTCGGTAGGAGGACTAGTGGGAACTCGGGAGAGTCCTAAGACTCTGGTGTCTGTGATGACGGTGTGACTGGAGTGACTACTTCGGGTGACGTTAGCGGCCGCGATCCCAATAGCGCGGTACCGACACGCACACAAGTGGATCCATGTTCGACCGCCGCCTCGAGGTCGCCGGACATCCCCGCGGACAACTCGAGCCGGTGCGGATATCGGTGCTGTACCCGCTGCTGTTCCTCCTGCAAACGCGCGAATGAGGCACCGGGATCCGCGCCCAGCGGCGGGATGGCCATCAGGCCGACGAAAACGAGGCCGTGCGCAGCGTCGATGGCGGCGCACAACTCGTCGATACGGCCGGCGGCCTCGACGTCCACCCCACCCCGTGCCTCGTCACCGTCGAGGCTGACCTGCAGGTAGACCCGCAGCGGCTCCGTTCGGCGGCCGTGGTCGAGCGCGTCGGCGGCCGCCCGGTCCAGAGCGGCGATCACCTTGTGCGTTGTCGACGGAGTGCGCCGCGTAGGCCCACTCGGCGACCGAGCGCGCCTTGTTGCGCTGGATCCGGCCCACCATGTGCCAGCGGATCGAATCGCACCCCGGGAGTCCGCGGATCTCGTTCGACTTTCTGCGCCGCTTCCTGGTCGCGGGATTCGCCGAACGCCTGACATCCCAGACGGCGCAGCGCCACGACGTCGCTGACCGGAAAGAACTTCGTGACCGGGAGCAGTTCGATGTCGGCGACGTCGCGCCCGGCGGCCTGCGCGGCGCGGGCCAGCCGCTCGTGCACGTGCGGCCAGGGCGTCCCTCAGCTCGAGTTCGCGTGCGGTGGTCACACCGGCTCCAGCCAGACCAGAGATGCCAGCCGCCCGGTGGGTGAGTCACGACGATGGCTGAACAGGTTGCGGTCCTCGACCGTGCACCGGGGATCGACGTCGATCGCGGCGACCCCCAGGGTGCGCAGTTGCGCGGCGATCCCGGCCCGCAGGTCCAGACCCGGGGTGCCGCGATGGGTGGTGGTGCGACTACCCGGCAGTACCCGCTCGACCTCGGCGGCCATCTCCGCGGGCACCTCGTAGTTGCGTCCGCTGACGGCGGGCCCGAGCAGCACGGAGACATCCTCGACGCGGGCGCCGGCGTCCACCATGGTCTGCAGCGCGCTCGCGACGATGCCCTGTTGCGCGCCGACGCGGCCCGCGTGGACAGCGGCGATCACTCCGGCGCGCGCGTCGGCCATCAGCACCGGCACACAGTCGGCCGTCACCACCGCCAGCGCCAGCCGGGGCGTGCGTGGTGACCAAACCGTCTGTGTTGTCGACGGTTTCGCCGGCGCCGTCGACGACCTCGACGTGGGCGCTGTGCACCTGGTTCATCCACACGATGCCGTCGCCCAGCCCGACCGCGGTGGCGAGACGACGCCGGTTCGCGGCGACGGCGAGCAGGGTCGTCACCGACATGGTCGCCGAGATTGAAGGCCGCGAACGGCGGTTTGGACACACCGCCGGCGCGGGTGGTGGTCACGCGGCGCACCCGGAACGTCACGGCGCGGCCGGAGGACGCGCGATCTGGCACGGTGCGACCGTAGCGCGTCAGTGGCGCATGAACGGCGGCACGTCGACGTCATCGTCGGAGATGCCGCCATCGTCACCGCCGATCCTGACAGTCGCACCATTGGTGTGCACCGGCACGCTCGCGGGATCGGACGGCTCGAACAGCGACGTCGTCACCCGGCCCGCCCTACCCGGCGCGACCGGTGTGGCGGCAGCAGCACCGTTCTCACCGGTCACCGGCTTGCGTCCGGGGCCTTGCGCGTCGAAGCCGGCGGCGATCACGGTGACCCTGACCTCGTCGCCGAGCGAGTCGTCGATCACGGTGCCGAAGATGATGTTGGCCTCGGGATGCGCCGACTCCTGGACCAGCGACGCGGCCTCGTTGATCTCGAACAGACCCAGATCGCTGCCGCCGGCCACCGACAGGAGCACGCCAAGGGCGCCCTCCATCGAGGCTTCCAGCAGCGGGGAGTTGATCGCGATCTCGGCGGCCTTGAGCGCGCGCCCGTCGCCGCGGGCCGAGCCGATGCCCATCAGCGCCGTGCCCGCGCCACTCATGACGCCCTTGACGTCGGCGAAGTCCACGTTGATCAGGCCGGGGGTGGTGATCAGATCGGTGATGCCCTGCACGCCGTTGAGCAGTACCTCGTCGGCGCTGCGGAACGCGTCCATCAGCGACACCGCGGCGTCACCCATCTGCAGAAGGCGGTCGTTGGGGATCACGATCAGCGTGTCGCAGCTTTCCCGCAGCGTGGCGATGCCGTCGCCGGCCTGATTACTCCGACGCTTGCCCTCGAACGAGAACGGGCGCGTCACCACGCCGACGGTCAGCGCACCGAGCTTGCGCGCGATGTTCGCCACCACGGGTGCGCCACCGGTGCCGGTGCCGCCGCCCTCACCGGCGGTGACGAACACCATGTCGGCGCCGCGCAGCAGCTCCTCGATGTCGTCCTTGGCGTCCTCGGCGGCCCTACGGCCGACCTCGGGATCGGCGCCGGCGCCCAGGCCGCGCGTGGAGTCACGCCCGACGTCGAGTTTGACGTCGGCATCGCTCATCAACAGCGCCTGAGCGTCGGTGTTGATCGCAATGAACTCGACGCCCTTGAGACCCTGTTCGATCATCCGGTTGACGGCGTTGACGCCGCCGCCGCCAATGCCGACCACCTTGATCACAGCGAGGTAGTTATGCGGGGGGGTCATCGGGTCGCCCTTCCTGCCTGGTTGTCTGTGGTGTGCGGGAATTTCCCCTCGAGCAAACCCTCAACCTCAACGTTAGGCTTAGAGTTATGTCAAGTTGTCCCGCGCAACCAGAACGGTAGGGCGGCCGCGCACGGGAAGCTGGCAGGCGCGCCGAAACAACACGACAAAAATCCTGGCGCCCTCGAATCCCGTAGGCGGCTACCTGACCGTCGGCAGGTCCGGACTCGAGACGTCGTAGGTCTGGCCCGGCTGGGTGAGCAGCGCGGCCAGTTTGAGCGCCTTCTCCTCGGTGCGGTCGGTGGTCCCCCACACCACCACACGACCGTCGATCAGGGTCAGCGTGATCGCGGCCACCGACGGCGCTGACACCCGGCCCACCTGGCCGGCCACCTCCGGGCGAAGCGAGGTCATCACCTGCAGGGCCGCCTTGGTCGCCGGATCGCCGGGGCCCGGGTTCTCCGTGTCCAGGTACGGCACACCCGGCGGCGGAGGCGCCGTGGCGAAGTCCACCCCGTCACGGTCGAACAGGTGCACCCCGTCCGGATAGTCCCGGACCACGATGGGGATCCGCTCGACGACCGTGACCCGCAGGCTGGACGGATACTGGCGCTGCACGCGGGCGGAGGCGACGCGGCGAATCCCCGCCACCCGTTCGGCCACCGCGTCGGTGTCCACCTGCAGCAGCGGGGTCCCCGACGCCACCCCCGTGGCGGCGACGACCTCGTCCTGGGTGACCGCACCCAGACCGGTGACGACGATGCTGCGCGCCGACATGATCGGCGTGAAGTACAGCAGCAATCCGAGCCCCACGACCAGGACCGCGATCACGGCGGTCCACATCAACAGCTTCAGCCCGCGGACGGCACCGCGACCGAGGGTCTTGGCCTCCCGCTGGGGTCTGCCCAGCGCACGACGCTTGGCATCGCGGCGGGCGTCCTCGATGACCGTGGCCCTCGCCTGGGCTGCCCGGCGTTCCTCACGTTCCCGCCGCGCACGGCGCCGTGGCCCCTCCACATCCGCCGCGGCCGGCGCGTCAGTGTCCTTTTCTTCAGTGCCCTTTTCGTCAGCGGCCGGCTCGTCCGCAGCGGGTGCAGTCGAGGCGTCGGCTTCGGCTGGGGGTTCGGCGGATTCGCCGACTTTCGGATCCTCCTGGCCGGTCCCGGTCATCGCTTGGTCGTCCCGAGCCCGCCCGGGGCGCCGCGGTTGGCCTTGGCCTGCAGCGCTTCCAGGATCTCCCGGCCCAGCATGGTCACGTCGCCTGCGCCCATCGTGACGACCACGTCACCGGGCTCGGCGGTGGCGGCGACCCGCGCGGGCACTGCCGAGAAGTCCGGGACGTAGGTCACCGGAGCGGTCACCGCGTCGGCGACGATCGCTCCGCTGACGCCTGCGATCGGCTGTTCGCGGGCCGCGTACACATCGAGCACGAAGACCTCGTCGGCGGTGTCAAGCGCCTGGCCGAACTCAGACGCGAAAGCCTCTGTGCGGGAATACAAGTGCGGCTGAAAGACCACGATGGCGCGGCCAGACCCGTCCTGCGCGGCGACGGCGCGCAGCGCGGTGAGGGTGGCACTGACCTCGGTCGGATGGTGCGCGTAGTCGTCGAACACCCGGACACCGTTGGCGGCCCCGACCAACTCGAAACGACGACGCACGCCCTCGAACCCGGCCAGGCCGTCGAGCACGGCATCGGGCCGGGCTCCGGCCTCGATCGCTCCCAGCAGTGCACCGAGAGCGTTGAGCGCCATATGCCTGCCCGGTACCGAAAGGCGCATCACCCGTGGGCGGCTCGCGCCGCGCAGCGTGATGTGCGCGACGGCGCCGGTCCCCTGCTGCGCCCAATCCACCAGGGTGGCGTCCAGGTGCGGGATGCTTCCGTAGCGCAGTACCCGGATCCCCAGCTCCTCGGCGCGGTCCGACAATGCCCGGGCGCCGGGGTCGTCAGCGCAAACCACCAGTGCACCACCGGGTTTGATGCGCTCGACGAACTCATCGAACACCGCGGTATAGGCCTCGACGGTGCCGAAGAAATCCAGGTGATCGGCCTCGATGTTGGTGACGACCACGACGTCGGGACGGTATTCGAGCAGTGAGCCGTCGCTCTCGTCGGCCTCGGCGACGAAGCACGTTCCGCTGCCCCGGTGGGCGTTCGTGCCCGCTTCACCCAGGTCGCCGCCCACCGCGAACGACGGGTCGAATCCACTGTGCTGCAACGCCACGATGAGCATGGAGGTGGTGGTGGTCTTGCCGTGCGTGCCGGTCACCATCAGCGTGGTGTATCCGGCCATCAGCTTCGCCAGCACGGCAGGCCGCAGGATCACCGGGATGCCCCGCTTGCGCGCCTCGACGAGTTCCGGGTTGGTTTTCGGGATCGCCGCATGCGTGGTCACCACGGCGGTCGGACCCCCCGGCAGCATGTCGAGCGACGAGGCGTCGTGCCCGATCCGGATCGCGGCGCCGCGGGCCCGCAGGGCGATCACCCCGCGCGAATCCTTGGCATCCGATCCGGACACCATGCCGCCGCGGTCCAGCAGGATCCGCGCGATCCCCGACATCCCGGCCCCGCCGATGCCCACCATGTGCACGCGCTGCAGTTCGTCGGGCAGGTCGGGGATTTGATGGGGCGCGTTCACCGCAGGTTCCGCCTGTCGCGGGCAGCCCGTGCGACGTCGAGCGCTACCTCGGCCACCCGATGTGCCGCGTCGCGGTGCCCGGCCAACGCCGCGGCGGCCGTCATGGCCGCCAGCCTGGACGGGTCGTTGAGCAGCGAGGCCACCGTGTCGGCGACGAAGCCCGCGGTGAGTTCCCGGTCGTCGACGATCATCCCGCCGCCCGCCTCGACCACGGGCAGCGCGTTGAGGCGCTGCTCGCCGTTGCCGATCGGCAGCGGTACGTACACCGCAGGCAGTCCGACCGCCGTGACCTCGGCGACGGTCATCGCCCCGGATCGGCAGATGGCCAGGTCGGCCGCCGCGTAGGCGAGATCCATCCGGTCCAGGTAGGGCACCGCGACATAGGGCGGCTCCCCGGCGGCCGGCACCCGCAGGTCCAGGGTGTTCTTCGGGCCGTGCGCGTGGAGTACCGAAATGCCATTGCTTGCAAGGGTTTCCGCGGCTGCCGACACCGTTCTGTTGAGGGACTGGGCGCCTTGGGAGCCGCCGAACACCAGCAACACCCTGGCGTCGTCGGCGAAGCCGAAATGGGCGCGCGCCTCGGCGCGCAGGGCGGTGCGGTCCAGCGAGGTGATCGCCTCCCGCACCGGGACCCCCACGACCTCGACGTGGCGCAATCCGGGATCGGACACCGCCGCGAGCACCCGCCGCGCCGAGAAGGCCCCCACCTTGTTGGCCCAGCCCGCGCGCGCGTTCGCCTCGTGGATGACCACGGGCACCCGCCTGCGGCGCCGGACGCTGCGCGCGGCCAGATAGGCAGGCAGGGCGACGTACCCGCCGAACCCGATGATGACGTCGGCGTCGACGTCGTCGAGCACCGCCCGGGTCTGTTTGACCGCGCGCCGCACCCGTCCCGGCAGCCGGACGAGGTCAGCGGACGGTTTGCGGGGCAGCGGCACCGGGGTGATCAGCTCGAGGTGGTAGCCGCGTTCCGGCACCAGCCGGGTCTCAAGACCGCGCGCCGTGCCCAGCGCGGTGATGCGCACCCCCGGCTCCAGCGCGGTCAAGGCGTCGGCGACCGCCATCGCCGGTTCGACGTGGCCCGCCGTGCCACCACCGGCGAGGACCACCGAGATCCCCGGAACTCCTCCGTCGGTTCGCTCCGTCCCCGACACCTTGCTCACCCGTGACGCTGACCTTCCAGTGTGCGAGCCCGCTGGCCCTGCTTGCGCTGGCCAGCACCATAGCCGACGGACGGCCTTCCGCCCTTAACCGGCTGTTCGCCGCGGGCGCGCCCGGACCCGCGTGCCGGCCGGAGGGCAGCCTGCGGCGGGCGGGCCTTCTTGGCCTGTTTCTGCTCGACCTGCTTCGGCGTGCGGCCCGAGCGCGACTTCAGTCGGTCACGCAGCGCCTCGGTGCGGGTCGGGACATACGGTGCGGGCAGCGGCAGCCGCAGCAGCCGGTTGACCCGGTCGTCGCGGCCGGCCCGCAGGGCGGCGCACGCCTCCGGCTCGTGGCGCGCGGCGTTGGCCATGATGCCGATCATCAGCAGCGTGGTGGCCGTCGAGGTGCCACCCGCCGAGATCAGCGGCAGCTGCAGCCCGGTGACCGGCAGCAACCCGACGACATAGCCGACGTTGATGAATACCTGACTGGAGATCCACAGCGTGGCGGTGGCGGTGAGCAACCGCAGGAACGGGTCAGCGGAGCGCCGCGCGATCCGCATCCCGGTATAGGCGAACAGGCCGAACAGGCAGAGCAGGCCGACAGCGCCGACGAAACCCAGTTCCTCGCCGATGATCGCGAAGATGAAGTCGTTGTGAGCGTTGGGCAGGTAACTCCACTTGGCTGTGCCCTGCCCGAGCCCGTCGCCGAAGACGCCGCCGTTGGCGAGTGCGAACCTGGCCTGGCGCGCCTGGTATCCCGAACCCTGGGCGTCCGCCGCCGGGTTCAGCCAGGACTGCACGCGGTCGGATCGGTAGCCCTCCGACACCGCGAGAATCGCCCCCGAGACCGCCACCGCTCCCAGCGAGCTCAGGAACACCCGCAGCGGCAGCCCGGCGTACCACAGCAGGCCGAGCAGGATCACGCCCATCGACATCGTCTGCCCGAGGTCGGGCTGGGAGACGACCAGCGCCAGCGCGATCACCGCAGCGGGCACCAGGGGAACCAGCATCTCGCGAAGCGACGCGTGCTCCATCCGGCGCGCGGCCAGCAGGTGGGCACCCCAGATCGCCAAGGCGATCTTCGCCAGCTCGGAGGGCTGCATGGAGAAACCTGCCACCACGAACCAGCCGCGAGATCCGTTGGCCACCTTGCCGATTCCCGGAATCAGCACGAGGACGAGCAAGACGACGCTGAAGGCGAACCCGGAGAAGGCGAGCTTGCGCATCACCTGCACCGGCATCCTCAGCGCGACATAGAACGCGAGCAGGCCGATGGTCGTCCACAGCACCTGCTTGCCGAAGACCGCCCACGGCGAGCCGTCCGTGTCGTAGGAGTACACCCCGGAGGCCGACAGCACCATGGTCAAGCCCATCGTGGTCAGCAGCGCTGCGACGGCGATGATCAGGTGAAAGGACGTCATGGGCCGACCGAGCCAGGCTCCGAACCGGGTGCGCGGACCGCGTACCGCGGCGTCGGCGGACGCCGACGGCTGGACCGGGTCGTCGGCAGCGGGGTTGGCCCGACGGTTGCGCAACCGGGTGAGGATGTTGCTCATGGTGTCACCCGGTCGCGGCGCGCACGGCCGCGGCGAACGAGTCTCCGCGGTGTCCGTAGCCGCTGAACTGGTCGAACGAAGCGGCTGCCGGGGCAAGGAGCACGGTGTCCCCAGACCGAGCCAGGCCGCGGGCGGCGTCGACGACGGCCGTCATCACGGCATCGGCCATCGGCCGGTCTCCGACGTCGACCACTCGAGTCACACGAGCAACACCTGACCCAACTGCCTCAGCTTTCTCGAGCACCCCAGAATCCTCCCCTGTCACAAGCTCGACGACGGGGACATCCGGTGCGTGTCGCGCTAACGCGTTGCCGACGACGGTCCGATCCTGGCCGATCAGCACCGCGCCGACCAGCCGGTCCGCGATCGCCGCGACCATCTCGTCCGGCGAGGCGCCCTTGAGTAGCCCGCCCGCCACCCAGACCACCCGTGAATACGCGCTGATCGACGCCTGCGCGGCATGCGGGTTGGTGGCCTTGGAGTCGTCGACATAGGTGATCCCGTCGGCGACCGCGACGACCTCGGCGCGGTGCCGTCCCACCCGGAATCCCGCCAGCGCGTCGGCGATCGCCGCTGCGGGCACGTCCACCGCACGGGCCAGGCAGGCCGCGGCCAGCGCATCCAGCACACCGACCGGCCCTGCCACCGCGATGCGGTCCGTCCCCGCGAGCACCAGCTCGGAACCGAACGCGTTGTCGACGAGCACGCCGTCACGGACCCCGACCTCGCCGGGTCCGGGCTCACCCAACCGGAAACCGACCCGCACCGGCGCCGGGGAGGTCTCCAGCAGCCGGGCCGCAGCGGGGTCATCGAGTCCACCGACAGCGACCCGGCCGGTCAGCGCCCGTGCCTTGGCCTGCGCGTAAGCGTCCATCGACCCATGCCAGTCCAGATGGTCCTCGGCGACGTTGAGCACCACCCCCGCCTCCGGACGCAGGGACGGCGCCCAGTGCAGCTGGAAGCTGGACAGCTCGACGGCCAGCACCTCGGCGGGCCGATCCAGCAGGTCCAGGACCGGGTCACCGATGTTGCCGCAGAGCACCGCGCGGCGCCCGGCCGCCTCGAGCATCGCGTACAGCATCGACGTCGTCGTGGTCTTACCGTTGGTGCCGGTCACCACCAGCCATCGCCTCGGCGCACCGAACCGGCCCGACTGGTCCAACCGCCAGGCCAACTCGACGTCACCCCAGATCGGCACACCCGCCGCCGCCGCCGCCGCCAGCACCGGCGCGGTCGGCGGGAAGCCGGGGCTGGTGACGACGAGCCCGAAGTCGGAGATCCGCTCGACGGCGTTGCCGGGGTCGATGACGGCCACCCCCTGCTGGGCGTACGACGTCAGCGCCGACGGGCTGTCGTCGGTGAGCGTCGCGCGCACCCCGAGCGGCGTCAGCGCGGCGAGCACCGCGCGGCCGGTGATCCCCGCGCCGGTCACCAGGACCGCAGTGCCGGGTTCGAGCCCCTCCACCTCAGGCACCGACGGTCGTCAGCCACTCGCTGTAGAAGAGCGCCACCCCGAGCCCGCAGGCGATGGCCGTCAGCAGCCAGAACCTGATGATGACGGTGGTCTCTGCCCAGCCCACCAACTCGAAATGGTGATGGAACGGCGCCATCCGGAACACCCGGCGGCCGGTGGTGCGGAAGGCCAGGATCTGCACGACCACCGAGGTGACCTCGGCGACGAACAGGGCGCCGAGCACCACGGCCAGCATCTCGGTCCGGCTGGTCACCGACAGACCCGCGATGATGCCGCCAAGGGCCAGTGAACCGGTGTCGCCCATGAAGATCCTGGCCGGCGCGGCGTTCCACCACAGGAACCCGATGCACGCCCCCGCGGTGGCCGCGGCGATGATCGCCAGGTCGAGCGGGTCACGCACGTTGTAGCAGCCCACGCCCGGGCTGGTGGCGCAGGCATTGCGGAACTGCCAGAAGGTGATCAGCACGTAGGCGGCGCACACCATCGCCATCGCACCCGCCGCCAGCCCGTCGAGCCCATCGGTGAAGTTGACCGCGTTCGACCATGCGCTGACGATCACCACGCAGAACAGCACGAAGACGGCGGGGGCCAACGTCACCGTCGCGATCTCCCGCACGTAGGACAGCTCCGCGCTGCCCGGAGTCAACCCGTCGGCGTTCCGGAAGGACAGGGCCAGCACGCCGAACAGCACGGCGGCCACGAGGATGCCGACGGTCTTGGCGGTTTTGTTCAGGCCGAGGTTGCGCGCCCGCCGGATCTTGATCAGGTCGTCGATGAAACCCACCACACCGAGTGCGGTGGCCAGCCCGAGCACGATCAGACCCGAGGCGGAGGGGCCCTTGCCGTCGATCACCACACCGACCAGATGCGTGCCGAAATAGCTGGCCCAGATGCCTGCGACGATCGCCACGCCGCCCATCGACGGGGTGCCGCGCTTCTTGTGGTGACTCGGCGGGCCGTCCTCGCGGATCTCGTGACCGAATCCCTGCCGGGTGAACAGCTTGATCAAGACCGGGGTCAGCAGTATCGACACCGCCAGCGCGATCGCGACGGCGATGAGAATCTGCCTCATCCGCCGCCCTCCCCTTCGGTGGCCAGCGCATCGGCAAGCGCCCCCAGCCCGGCCGCGTTCGACGCCTTCACCAGAACCACATCACCGGCCCGGAGCTCGGCCCGAAGCAGGTCGAGTGCGGCGCCGGCGTCGGCGACCGCAGTGGCCTCGGATCCCCACGACCCCTCCATGACCGCCCCGTGGAGCATGGCGCTCATAGGCCTCCCGGTTCCGACGACGATGAGTCGAGAGACATCTAATCGCACCGCCAGTCTGCCGATGCGGTCATGCTCGGATATCGCATCGTCGCCGAGTTCGGCCATCTCGCCCAGTACCGCCCAACTGCGGCTTTCCCGGGGGGCCTGACGCCCCATCCAGGCCAGTGCCTTCAGGCCGGCGCGCATCGAGTCCGGGTTCGCGTTGTAGGCGTCGTTGATGATCGTCACGCCGTCGTCGCGGGTGCTGACCTGCATCCGCTGCCGCGACATCGGACCGGCGGCACCCAGCGCCGCGGCCACTTGGTCCAGGCCGGCGCCGCACTCGAGGGCGACGGCGGCGGCGCACAGCGCGTTGGACACCTGGTGGTCGCCGTGTACCGCGAGCGAGACGTCGGCCCGGGCGCCATCGGCGTGGAGCGTGAAGCGGGGCCGCGCGAGCGGGTCGAGGACGATGTTGTCGGCACGCACGTCGGCTGCCGCGGCATCGGAGGACCGGCCCACCCGCACGACACGAGCCGCGGTCTTGTCCGCCATCGCCGCCACCACAGGATCGTCGACGTTGAGGATCACCACGCCAGAGGCCGGAACCGCCTGGGGCAGTTCGGCTTTCGTCGCCGCGATGGCCTCCCGCGAACCGAACTCACCGAGGTGGGCGGTGCCGACGTTGAGGACCGCCGCGATCGACGGCGGCGCGATCGCCGCCAATGCGGCGATGTTGCCGGGATGCCGCGCCGACATCTCCAGAACCAGGTAGTCGGTGGATCGGGTCGCCCGCAGCACCGTCCACGGATGGCCGAGCTCGTTGTTGAACGAGCCCGGAGGGGCGACCACCTCGCCCAGCGGAGCCAGTACCGCCGCGATCAGGTCCTTGGTCGACGTCTTGCCCGACGAGCCGGTGATCCCGATGATGGTCAGCCCGCCCACGACCAGCTCGGCGGCCACCGCGGCAGCCAGTTTCGCCAGTGCCGCGAGCACCGCGGCGCCCGAGCCGTCGGTGTCGTGTTCGAGGACGCCTGCGGTGCCACCGGAGCCTAATCGAGGGTCCACTGGATCGACGATGACCGCGGGCACCCCGACCGGGCGGGCCGCCAGCACCGCCACCGCGCCGGCGGCAACGGCAGCCGCCGCGAAGTCGTGCCCGTCCGAACGCGCACCCGGCAACGCGAGGAACAACCCGCCGGGTGTCACCGCCCGGGAGTCGAACTCGACGGTGCCGGTGACGCGGGCCGCCGCGGCTTCGTCGGCGGAGATGTCGGCCAGGCGGCCTCCGACGATCTCGGCGATCTGGGCCAGCGACATCTCGATCACGCGCGCGACCCCTGCGATTTGAGCGCCTCCAGGGCGCCGGCCAGTTCGTCGCGGTCGTCGAACGGCCGCGTCTGGCCCCGGCTGGTTTGCCCCGCCTCGTGGCCCTTGCCTGCGATCAACACGATGTCGCCGGCCCGGGCCCAGGCCACCGCGTGATCGATCGCCGCCCGCCGGTCCCCGATCTCCACGACGTCGGCGCCGCCCGCGGCCGTTCCCGCGACGATCGCGGCACGGACGACCGCCGGATCCTCGTCGCGCGGGTTGTCGTCGGTCACCACGACCAGGTCGGCCAGCTCGGCGGCGACCTGACCCATCGGCTCCCGTTTGCCCTGGTCGCGGTTGCCGCCGGCGCCGAACACGACCGCGAGCCGGCCGGGACCCTGCTGACGCAGGGTCTGCAGGACGGCGCGCAGCGCGCCGGGTTTGTGCGCGTAGTCGACGAGGGCGAGAAACGGTTGCCCGCGGTCCACCGCCTCCAGCCGGCCGGGCACCGTCGCGTCCCGCAACCCCGGCGCGGCCTGCTCGGGGGACACCCCTACGGCGTCCAGCAGCGCCACTGCCAGCAGCGCGTTGGCAACGTTGTAGCCACCGGGCAGCCCGATCTGCAGACCGTGATGGACGCCGGCGGGGTCCACGGCGAAGAACTCCTGGACACCGCCCTCGCCGGCGGTGATGTCTTCGATGGTCCAGTCCGCGGTTCCGGTCACGCTCACCGTCACCGCCCGGTGAGCACGAGCGGCCATCGCGCGGCCCCACTCGTCGTCGACGCAGACCACCGACTGCGCCGCGTGCGTCGGCGACTCCGGGTCGAACAGCCGTGCCTTGGCCTCGAAGTAGTCCTGCATCGACTCGTGGAAGTCCAGGTGGTCGCGCGAGAGGTTGGTGAACCCGCCGACCGCGAACGACACGCCGTCGACACGGCCGAGGGTGAGCGCATGGCTGGACACCTCCATCACCACGGTGTCGACGCCCTGCTCGACCATGGCCGCCAGCAGCGCCTGCAGTTCCGGCGCCTCCGGGGTGGTCAGCCCGCTCGGCAGATCGCGACCGTCGATGCGGACCCCGACCGTGCCGATCAGTCCGGCCACCCGGCCCGCCGCACGCAGGCCTGCCTCGACCAGATAGGTGCTCGTGGTCTTGCCGGACGTACCGGTGACACCGATGACCCGCAGCCGCAGTGACGGGTTGCCGTACACGGCGGCCGCCACCTCCCCCAGCACGGCCCGCGGCGCGGGGTGGACCAGGATCGGCACCCCGAGGGTGCCGCCGGCTCCCGCGATCTCCGCCACACCGTCCCGGTCGGTCAGCACGGCTACGGCGCCGCGGGCCACCGCCTCGGCGGCGTAGCGGCCACCGTGCGCCGACGCTCCGGGTAGCGCGGCGAAAAGGTCCCCCGCCTCGGCATTCTGGCCCCGCAGGGTGACACCGGTGACCTGGACATCCGCAACGGTGCCGCCCGAAGCGGGCAGCGCCGACACCAGGTCAGCCACCACCCCGAGAGGCATACCGACGGGACGCGAAGGGCGCAGATTCATGGCGTTGACACAGTACCGGCCTCCACGGCGTCATTCGGAGTGCGCAGCGGCCGACGCGGATTCGCTCATCCGGCCTGAAGTGTCAGCGGCGCACCCGGATCCGCCGACAACGGCACGTTCTCCCGCTGCAACAACCAGGACGCGATGTTGTGGAACAGCGGCGCGGCCGACGATCCGGGCGAGCCGTCGGCGGCACGATGCGGTGCGTCAATCATCACGCCGACCACGTAGCGTGGGTCGTCGGCCGGGGCCATCCCCGCGAAGGTGATCCAGTAGACGTCGTCGTAGTAGCAACCGCAGCCCGGGTTGATCTGCTGCGCGGTGCCGGTCTTGCCGGCAATCTGGTAGCCCTCGACGGCCGCCGCAGGCCCGGTGCCCTGCTGCACACCCATCGGGTCGCGTTGCACCACCGACCGGAACATGTTGCGCACCGTGCGGGCCGTCTCCGGCGACACCACGCGCACACCCTCCGGCCGGGGCTCCTCGGTGCGGGTGCCATCCGGTGCGATGGTCTCGGAGATGATGCGCGGTGACAACCGCACGCCGTCGTTGGCGATGGCCTGGTACATCCCGGCCATCTGCAGCAGGGTCATCGAAAGACCCTGCCCGATAGGCAGATTGGAGAAGGTGCTACCCGACCACTGGTCGATCGGCGGCACCAGGCCCGCGCTCTCACCCGGCAGTCCGACGCCGGTGCGCTGGCCCAGACCGAACTTGCGCAGCATCTCCGCGTAGCGCTCCGGGCCGAGGCGCTGCGCGAGCATCAGCGTGCCGACGTTCGACGACTTCCCGAAAACCCCTGTGGTGGTGTACGGCATCACGCCGTGGTTCCATGCGTCGCGGACGGTGACGCCGCCCATGTCGATCGAGCCCGGCACCTGCAGCACCTCGTCGGGGTTGGACAGTCCGTACTCGATGATCGACGCGGCGGTGATGATCTTGTTTACCGATCCGGGTTCGAACGGCGACGACACCGCCAGGTTGCCCAGTTCACGCTGCTGCTGGCGGCTGAGATCCTGGGATGGGTCGAAGGTGTTGTCGTTCGACATCGCCAGCACCTCACCGGTTTTGGCGTCGAGCACGACTGCTGAGGCGTTCTTCGCGCCGGACAGGTCCTTGGCCAGCTGAACCTGCTGCTGCACGTAGAACTGGATGTCGTCGTCGATGGTGAGCTGCACCGTCGACCCGTTCGCCGCGTCGTGGCGATTGCGATAGCTGCCCGGGATGACCACCCCGTCGGAACCGCGGTCGTAGGTGACCGAGCCATCGGTGCCGGCCAGCACCGCATCCAGCGAATCCTCCAGGCCGAGAAGGCCGTGACCGTCCCAGTCGATGCCGCCGACGATGTTGGCCGCGAGCACGCCGCCCGGATACTGGCGCAGGTCCTGGCGCTCCGAGCCGACCTCGGGGAACTTCGTGATGATGGCGTCGGCGACCGCCGGGTCGACGGCACGCGCGAGGTACACGAAAGTCTCGTTGCTGCGCAGCTTCTTGAGCACGGTGGCGCTGTCCGGCTTGTTGCCCAGCCGGGAGGCCACCTCGGCCGCGATCTCACGCAGCCGCTTGTCCGGACTGACGGACCCTTCCGCCCCGTCCTTCGCTCCGTCTTTTTGGAAGGCTTCCTCCAACTGCTTGCGCACCCTGACCGGTTGGAACGTCAGCGCGCGGGCCTCGATGGTGAACGCCAGCTTGTCGTTGTTGCGATCCACGATCGCGCCGCGCAGTGCCGCGTCGATGTCGGTCACCTTGAGCTGGCTGGCCGCCTCGGCGCGCAACCCTTCGGCGCGTGGCACCTGCAGGGTGAACAACTGGGCGGCCGCAACGACCAGCAGCAGGAAGATCACCGCGTTGCCTGCGCGGTGCCGGAACACGAACGATGCACTGCGCAAACCGCTTTGGGTTGATGCCGTGCGAGTGCGCCGGACCCGCGCCGAGCGTTCCTGGTTCGGCGCCGGTGCGGGCATCGGCGATTTCGCGGCGCGTCCCCGCCGGCCCGCCTCGCGGCTCACGCGGGCGCGCCCGGCGCCGGCGCGGCGGCCAGGGGCTGCTCGGTGCCCACCGGAGCCCCCGGCTGGGTAACGGCGCCGGGCGCCAGATGCGACGGGCCGGCGCCCAGTGGTGCTGCGGGCAGCTCAACCGGCGCTGCGGCGCCGGCCGGCGGAACAGGCCCCAGCACCGGCAGCTCACCCGAAGCGGCGTGCGGGACCTCGCCGGGAGCGGCGGCCAGGGGAACCGCAGGCGCCCCGGGCACTCCATGCGGGACCGGGGCCGCCGGGAGTCGGACCGGTACCTCGCGCGGTTCCACGACGCGCGGAGCCGACGGCGGCGGCCGGGGCGGGGTCGGGCAGCGGCGCATTCAACGGTGGCGGCGGCAGCCCCTCGGCGGGCTTGGGTGTGCCGACCACGACCCAGTTGCCCGCAGCGTCCTGCACCAGGTGAGCGGTGTCCCGCGACGGGATCATGCCCAGATTCCGCGCGGCCTCTGCCAGCGCCGGAGCGGCCTGAGCCTCGAGCACGTCGCGCTCGAGCCCCTCCTTCTGCTGGAGCAGCGCCTCGTTGACCTGGCGGGCGTGGCCCAGTTGATAGGAGCGCTCGGCCGCATCGGTCGACAACCATAGCGTCACTCCCAAGCCGACACCCAGGGCGCCGATGACCAGGACGACGAACGGAACCCGCGAGACCAGGGCGCGGGGATTCACGTCGATGGAGGCAAGCTTGACCAGGATCCGCTGGCGCAGTGGGGGACGAACTACTTTGGGCGCCTTGGCCTTCCGCGCTTTGGCGCGGGCCTTGGCCTGGCTGGTGTTCTTCGGCCGCGCCGGGCCGTCCGCAGGCCGCGCAATCGGGCTGGTCTGTGGCGCCGACCGCTGCGGGCGCGCGTCGCGGGTCGGCTTTCGGCTGCGCTGCGGCGCGTCGACCATGCGCTTCGGCTCGCGCGTCGATCCGCCGCCGACCCGGGCCTGCGACCTCTTCCGCACCTCGCGAGAGCGAGCAGAACCTGATGCGGTGCCGCGCGCCGGCCGCTTTGCCTTCATCGCTACTTCCCCCCAACTCGTTCCAGCGCACGCAGCCGAACCGGGGCGCTTCGTGGATTACGTTCGATCTCCTCGGTATCTGCGCGTTCGGCACCACGCGTCAGCGCGACGAACTCGGGCCCGTAGCCGGGCAGTTCGACGGGCAGCCCGGGCGGCGTGCGGGACGCGGTCGCAGCGGCGAATTCCCCCTTGACGATCCGGTCCTCCAGCGACTGATAGGCCATCACGGCGATCCGGCCGCCCGGGCGCAGGGCCGCAAGGGCGGCGGGGATCGCCTGCCTCAGCGACTCCAGCTCGGCGTTCACCGCGATGCGCAGCGCCTGGAAGGTGCGCTTGGCCGGGTGACCGCCGGTGCGACGGGTCGCCGCCGGGATCGCCTGGTAGAGCAGTTCGACGAGCTCACCGGTCGTCGAGAACGGCGTGCTGGCGCGACGGCGCACGACGAACGTGGCGATACGGCTCGCGAAGCGCTCCTCGCCGAACTCGCGCAGCAGCCGCGTCAGCGCCTTCTCGTCGTAGGTGTTCAGGATCTCCGCCGCCGTCAGCGGCGATTCCGGGTCCATCCGCATGTCCAGTGGCGCATCGGTCGAATAGGAGAAGCCGCGCTCGGGACGGTCGAGCTGCATGGACGACACCCCGAGATCGAACAGGACCGCATCAACGTGCCTGCCCTGCGCTCCGGCCCGAGCCACCGTGTCGACGATGTCCGGCTACCCCGTCAAAGCGGGTGCGCACCAGCGTGATGCGGTCGGCGAACGGCTCGAGGCGCTCACCGGCGATGCGCAGCGCGTCGGGGTCGCGGTCCAGACCGATCAGCCGCAGGCCGCCGAACCGTGTGAGGAATCGCTCGGCATGGCCGCCGGCACCGAGGGTGGCGTCCACCAGCGTCGCACCCGTGCCGTCGGAGTCGCCTCGGGTCAGCGCCGGGGCCAGCAACTCGACGCACCGGTCGAGCAGGACCGGGATATGAGGCTCGTCATCCACCATCGCAACACCCTGGGTGATTGTGGCGGCCCCTGCAGTGAGGTCCCTGCCCGAGTACGCGAACCTGACGTCGGGGAAGTACGTCAGGGCCGGTTCGGGCAGAGGCCACACTGCACGGGCCTGCGGGCCAGTGGCCAGATCAAAGAATGTCGCCGAGTGATTCATCGCTGGCCGCGGAGAAGTTCTCTTCGTGAAGCTCCTGGTACTCCTGCCAAGCCTGGGCGTCCCAGATCTCCAGGAACCCGATCGAACCCGCCACCACGCACTCCTTGGTCAGGTTCGCGTAGCGGCGGTGCTCTGCGGAGAGCGTGATGCGGCCTTGTGCGTCCGGGTACTGCTCGTCGGTGCTGGCGGCCAAGTTACGCAGATAGGCGCGAGCCTGCGGGTTGCCCCGTTTGGCCTTGCCCGAGATGTCGGCGACCATCGCCTCGAACTCCGCCCTGGGGTGGACAGCAAGGCTGTGATCTTGACTTTTGGTGACCATCAACCCTCCTGCCAGTGCGTCGCGGAACTTGGCGGGCAACGTCGAGTCGCCCCTTGTCATCGAGGCGTGGCGTGTAGGTGCCGAAAAACATCTCGCCACCTCGCAGACCTCGCTCGAGCCTTGCCCTTCGAACGGAACCCCGGTCGCTCCGTTGTCCGCCACTTTACCCCACAATCCCCCACTTTGCTCCAAATGCTGCGCCGCGTTTCGCCGGCACCCCCACTCAGCAGGCCTCACACCCCGTTGCACTGGGCGACGCCCACCCCGTGGAGCGCAGCCAAGAGATCAGAAGAATGCCAGCTCAACCAGGCCCAATTCGGCGTGGACCCGTCCGGTGGGGCGCTGTGGGGCAAAAAGAGGGGCAGCCCTGAGGCTGCCCCTGCGTCGGAAATTGACTACTCGTCGAAGCGCTTGCGGAAGCGGTCCTCCATGCGGCTGGTGAACGAACCGCCACCGCCCTTGGTCGTCTTCGGACGCGCTGCGCCGGTGTCGGTGGGCAGGCGATCGCGCTTCGGCCACCCGGGGGCCGGTGATCGCGAACACGACCCCGCCGAACATCACGATGAAGCCGATCACCGACAGGATCGGGAAGGTGCCGATCATGGTCGCCTTGAATGCCACACCCGACACGAGCATCGCCAGCCCGATCACGAAAAGTGCGGCGCCTTGCAGACGGCGGCGGGTCGACGGTGCGCGCAGAGTGCCACCACGAACGCTTGACGCGAACTTGGGGTCTTCTGCGTAGAGCGCGCTCTCGATCTGGTCGAGCATGCGCTGCTCATGATCGGAGAGTGGCATTCGTCCCTCCCTTTTGCCGTGGGGGCGTCGCGTCGTTCGAAGTCGGGTGTGCCCGCTCGTACGGGCACTTAACGTAATGATACGAGCAGAATCTGAGCCGTACCACCTAGTTCGATGGTCGATTCTATGACGGACCCCACCGCTGGGAACCAGCGCCTCACCCACCCGATAATGGTGTCGGCCACACGATTCACCACCCGGGAGGAACTGATCCTTGGCGACGACTCTGATCGATCTGTCGCCGACCGATATGGCGCACCGGCTCGGCGACGCGCTTGCGGTGTACGTCGACGCCATGCGATACCCACGGGGCACCGAGGATCAGCGTGCGTCGATGTGGCTCGAGCACACCCGCAGGGACGGCTGGAAAGCCGTGGCAGCGGTCGAGGCCGCCTCCGAAAACACCGAAAACACCGGTGCGATCGACGGAGCCGCCCTGACCGCTGCACCCCTGCTCGGCGTCGCTTACGGCTACTGCGGCGCCCCCGACCAGTGGTGGCAGCAGCAGGTTGTCGCCGGGCTACGCCGCAAAGGCGCAGATCAGGGGCATATCTCCGAGCTGATGAACAGCTATTTCGAGCTGACCGAGCTCCACATCCACCCACGCGCCCAGGGCCAGGGGCTGGGTGAAGCTCTGATCCGGCGGCTGCTCGACGACCGCGGCGAGCAGCATGTCCTGCTGTCCACGCCGGAGATCAACGGCGAAGCGAACCGGGCATGGCGGCTGTACCGCCGACTCGGCTTCACCGACATCATCCGTGGCTACCACTTCGCAGGCGATCCGCGGGCGTTCGCGATCCTGGGTCGCTCGCTGCCCTTGTAAGCGTCGCGATGCGCGCCGACAGCGCTTCGCACTGGGCACTGGCAGTGCTTCGCACCGGCGCTTGTTGTCGCGGCGCACCGGCGTCATCTGGTGCGGCATCTGGCACGATGACCTGGTGCCGACCCGTCACCGCACCCGCAAACGGCTGCTCGCCCTGGTGTTGCTGCTGTTGGTGGTGGCGCCGACCCTGATCGGTTGCGTGCGGATCAGGGCGTCGATCACCGTGTCGCCCGATGACCGGGTCTCGGGGCAGATCGTCGCCGCGGCCAAGTCCCGCGGACGCCGACGACAAGGGACCGCAGCTGCTCAACAGCCTGCCGTTCGCCCAGAAGGTCGCCGTGTCCGAGTACAGCCGCGACGACTACGTCGGATCCCAGGCGGTGTTCTCCGATCTCACGTTCGCCGAACTGCCCCAGCTGGCGAGCATGAACCGCGATGCGGCCGGCGTCGACATCTCGCTGCGGCGCGCCGGCGACCTGGTGATCCTCGAAGGCCGCGCCGACCTGACCTCGCTCAGCGATCCCGAGGCGGACGTGTCGCTGAGTGTCGTCGTTTCCCGGCGAGGTGACGTCGACCAACGGTGATCAGATCTCCACCGAGGTCGTCGAGTGGAAACTCCGGCCGGGTGTGGTCAGCACGATGAACGCCCAGGCGCGCTACACCGATCCCAGCGCGCGGTCGTTCACCGGTGCGGCGATCTGGCTGGGCGTGGGTTCGTTCTTGGTCGCAGGCATCATCGGCGCGCTCGCGTACACCAGCCGGGACCGCTCGCCCCGACCCGGTGAACCGCAGGAGCAGCCGCAGTAGGCGCGCAGGCCGCATGTCTTGCTACAACTCACGTCGCAGGCTCTACTCTGAAGACACTCGCGGGGCAGAGTCCGACGCACTGAAGACAAGACCAGAAAGGGGCGGTCGCTGAGCGTGGATGCAGCGGCACCGTCGGCCATCGAACTGGCCGCGGCCGTCACCGAACAGCTGCGGGATTACCTTCGTGATCGCCGCCGCGACGCCGCATACATCGGTGCGGACTACGCCGTGCTGACCGAGGCCGTCGAAGAGTTCGTCCTCCGCGGCGGCAAACGCCTCCGCCCGGCGTTCGCCTACTGGGGCTGGCGTGCCGTCGCCGGCACCGAGCCGGGCCCCGAGGTGCTCAGGCTGTTCTCGGCGCTCGAACTGCTGCACGCCTGCGCGCTCGTGCACGACGACGTCATCGACGCCTCCGCCACCCGGCGCGGGCTGCCCACCGTGCACCGGATCTTCACCGACCGGCACCGCAGCAACAACTGGCACGGCTCCGCCGAGCAGTTCGGAATGTCCGCGGCGATCCTGCTCGGCGATCTGGCGCTGGTCTGGGCCGACGACATCGTCGCGGCGGCCGACATCGGCGTGGACGCCCATCGGCGGGTGCAGGGGGTGTGGGCGGCGATCCGCACCGAGGTTCTCGGCGGGCAGTACCTCGACATCGTCGCCGAATCCAGCGGCGCGGAGACGGTCGCGTCGGCACTGACCGTCAACATCTACAAGACGGCGTCCTACACGATCTCGCGCCCGTTGCAGCTCGGGGCCGCCGCCGCCGCCGACTGCCCCGAGATCCTCGAGGCCTTTCACGAACTGGGCACCAATCTGGGAGTGGCGTTCCAATTGCGCGATGACGTCCTCGGGGTTTTCGGCGACCCTGCCGTGACCGGGAAACCTTCCGGCGATGACCTGCGGTCCGGCAAACGCACCGTGCTGCTGGCCGAGGCGGTCGAACTCGCCGAAAAACACGACCCCATCGGGGCCAAGCTGCTTCGCACCTCGATCGGCACGGAGCTGACGGACGAACAGGTCAAGGAGGTCTGCCTGGTGATCGAGTCGGTGGGCGCACTCGCTGCCGTCGAGGACAGGATCGACACCCTGACCCGCCGTGCGCTGGACATCCTCAATGCCGCACCGATCGATGTCCGGGCCAAGGCGGGGCTCGGCGAACTCGCCAGATTGGCCGCGAACCGGTCCGCCTAGGAGCATGACAACGCCCGCATCGGCCCAGGCCCCGAGAACCGGCCTGTCAGAGCATTTTTCGCGGCGGATCCGCCCGCACCTGCGGCGACTCAAGGAGTTCACGCTGTCGCCGGACGCCCGACCCGCGCTGGTCGGGGCGATCGGTGCGGTGATGATCACCGTAGGCGGACTCGGCGCGGGCAGCACCCGGCTGCACGATCCCTTGCTGGAGTCGATGCACCTGTCCTGGTTGCGGTTCGGGCACGGACTGGTGCTGTCGTCGCTGCTGCTGTGGATCGGCGTGGCGCTGATGCTGATGGCCTGGCTGTGGCTGGGCCGGCGGGTCGTCGACGGCACTGCCGGACAGCAAGTCACCGAGTACACGATGGTCGCCACCACCGGGTTCTGGCTCACCCCGCTGCTGCTCAGTGTTCCGGTGTTCAGCCGCGACACCTATTCCTATCTGGCACAGGGTGCGCTGCTGCGCGACGGCTTCGACCCGTACCTCGTCGCGCCGATCGACAATCCGAACTCGCTGCTGGACAACGTGAGTCCGATCTGGACGACCACGACGGCACCGTACGGGCCGGCGTTCATCCTGGTGGCGAAGTTCGTCACGATGCTGGTCGGCAACGACGTCGTCGCCGGGACGATGCTGCTCCGGCTGTGCATGCTGCCCGGCCTGGCGCTGCTGATCTGGGCGGCCCCGAAGGTGGCCCGCCACGTCGGCGCCAGCGGAGCGGCCGCGCTGTGGATCTGCGTGTTGAACCCGCTGGTGATCATTCATCTGATGGGCGGCGTGCACAACGAGATGCTCATGGTCGGGTTGATGATGGCGGGCATCGCGCTGTCGTTCCGAGGCCATCAGGTGTCGGGGGTGACCCTGATCGCAGTGGCCGTGGCGGTGAAAGCGACCGCGGGACTGGCACTTCCATTCATGGTGTGGGTATGGGCGCGCAGCCTTCGGGATCGCCGCGGCTACCGTCCGGCAAAGGCGTTCGCGGTGGCCACGGCGGCGTCGGTGCTGGTCTTCGTCGCGGTGTTCGCGGTCCTGTCGCTGGTGGCCGGAGTCGGTCTGGGCTGGCTCACCGCGCTCGCCGGTTCGGTCAAGATCATCAACTGGCTGACGGTGCCCACCGCATTGGCGAACCTGATCAACGTGGTTATCGGACTGTTCGTACCGGTGAACTTCTACGCCGTGCTCGAGACCACGCGCATCCTCGGCATCGCGGCCATCGCGATCTCAGCTCCGTTGCTGTGGTGGCGCTTCCGCCGCACCGACCGGGACGCGCTGAAGGGTATCGCCCTGCTGATGGGTGTGGTGGTGCTCTTCGTGCCCGCGGCGCTGCCGTGGTACTACACCTGGCCGCTGGCGATCATCGCCGCGCTGGCGCAGTCGCGGCAGGCGATCGCCCTCATCGCCGGTTGGTCGACCTGGATCACCGTGATCTGGAATCCCGACGGCGCGCACGGAATGTATTCCTGGGTGCGGGTGCTGTTGGCCGTCGCATGCGCCGGGGGGGCGTGGTACTGGCTCTACCGAGCCCCCGAATCGGCTGCTGCAGGGGTCAGTAAGCCATCGCCTGAGCGCGACGAACCACCTCACGGGCCTGATGCGAATGCAACGCATCAACCGGGCGGGCGTTAGCCTGTCCCTCGGTGGAGCCGTCACGCCTGATCGTCAGGGACGGGTCACGGGTGAAGAGCCAGCGGACTGATCTCGGTGTCGCCGTAACCCCCGTCGTGCAGCACCACGAGCAGGCCAGACAGACTCTTGACCACGCGACCGGTGTCATCGAAGAAAACCTTGGGGACCACGATCGATTCCCGCCCGGCGTACCGCCACCAGGTGTCGTTCCCGCAGGTGCTGATGCACCTTCGTCACGGGAATGCCCAGCAGACCAGCCACGGTGGGCAGGTCGTACACGGCCTCGTCGGGATCCAGGACGTCATCGGCAGTCGGAATGCTGCTCACCGCACAGAGTCTAAGTCCAACAGCGCCGCTTGCGATGGCCGCTTGCCCTACGGCTCGTAACATGTGTCCGATGGAGACTTACCAGCACGCCGACCCACTCTCGGGGTCCGTGCTGGACGGTCGGTACCGGGTGGATACGTTGATCGCGACCGGAGGCATGTCCGGGGTGTATCGCGGACTGGATCTGCGCCTGGACCGACCGGTGGCGCTGAAGATCATGGATTCGCGCTACGCGGGCGACGAGCACTTTCTGACCCGCTTTCAGCGGGAGGCCCGCGCGGTGGCGCGCCTGAAGGACCCCGGCCTGGTGGCGGTGTACGACCAGGGCATCGATCAGCAGGCACCCGTTCCTGGTAATGGAGCTGATCGAGGGTGGCACGCTACGGGAGCTGCTGCGCGAGCGCGGCCCGATGCCACCGCATGCCGTCACCGCGGTGCTCCGGCCGGTCCTCGGCGGTCTCGCCGTGGCACACCGTGCCGGCCTGGTACACCGGGACATCAAGCCCGAGAACGTCCTGATCAGCGATGACGGTGAGGTCAAGATCGCCGATTTCGGGTTGGTCCGCGCCGTCGCCGAGGCCAAGATCACGTCAACGAGCGTCATCCTCGGCACTGCTGCGTATCTGTCGCCCGAGCAGGTGAGCACCGGCGACACCGATTCACGCGGCGACGTCTACGCCGTCGGCGTGCTGATCTACGAGCTGCTGACCGGAGTCACCCCCTTCACCGGAGACACCACCTTGGCGGTGGCCTACCAGCGGATGGATCACGATGTCCCGCCGCCGAGCTCGGTGATCACCGGCGTCCCAAGACAATTCGACGAGATGGTGGGCTGCGCGACCTCGCGTGATCCGGCACGGCGGTACGCCGATGCCGCCGAGATGCTCGACGAACTCAACACGATCGCACAGGAACTCGGCCTCCCGCATTTCCGGGTGCCCGCCCCACGCAACTCGGCGCTGCACAACACGGCGGTCGTGCCCACGGATGCGGGTGCACCGGACAGCACCACCGACGTCGTCGCACCCGCCCGGCACACCAAGGTGTTCGCCCGTGACGAGCTGTCTGCTCCAGCACCCGAGCGGGACGACGAATACCAGCCTCTTGCAGGACAATTCGCCGGAATCGAGTTGACGGAGTTCTACTGGGCGCGGCAGCGGGCCAAGCGGATGCTGTTCTTCTGGGTCGTCGCAGTGATCACCCTCGCCGGGCTGGCGGCCGCCGGTGCGTGGACGCTCGGCGCCAACCTCAGCGGGCTGCTCTGACCGCGCCAGGCCGCGTCTAGTCGCGCAGCATCTCCGCGACCAGGAACGCCAGCTCCAGCGATTGCTGGGTGTTCAATCGCGGGTCGCACGCCGTCTCGTAACGGCCGGCCAGGTCGGTGTCCGAGATGTCTTGCGCGCCACCGAGACACTCGGTGACGTTCTCGCCGGTGATCTCGACGTGGATACCGCCGGGGTGGGTGCCCAGGGTGTGGTGCACCTCGAAGAAGCCCTGCACCTCGTCGACGATGCGGTCGAAGTGCCGGGTCTTGTATCCCGTCGAGGACTCATGGGTGTTGCCATGCATCGGGTCGCACTGCCAGATGACCCGATGCCCGGAGGCCTGCACCTTCTCGATGATCGGCGGCAGCACGTCGCGCACCTTCTGGTTGCCCATCCGGCTGACCAGCGTGAGCCGTCCGGGCACGTTGTGCGGGTCGAGCCGCTCGACGTATTCCACGGCGAGTTCCGGCGACGTGGTCGGGCCGATCTTGACGCCGATCGGATTGGCGATCACCTCGGCGAATGCGATGTGCGCGCCGTCGAGCTGCCTGGTGCGCTCACCGATCCACACGTAGTGCGCAGACAGGTCGTAGAGCTTCGGGCTGGACTGTCCGTCGTCCGCGCCGTCCAAGTCAAGCCTCAGCATCGCCCGCTCGTAGTCCAGCACCAGCGCCTCGTGGCTGGCGTAGATCTCGGCGGTCTGGAGGTTGCGGTCGTCGACGCCGCAGGCGCCCATGAACCGCAGGCCGCGGTCGATCTCGCCGGCCAGCGCCTCGTAGCGCGCACCCGCGGGCGAGGTCCGGACGAACTCCCGGTTCCAGTCGTGCACCTTCTGCAGCGACGCCATCCCCGACGAGGTCAGCGCGCGCACCAGATTCATGGCGGCACTGGCGTTGGCGTAGGCGCGCACCAACCGTGACGAATCGTGTTCGCGGACCGACGCGTCGGGGGCGAACCCGTTGATCATGTCGCCGCGGTAGGACCTCAGGCCCAGCGCGTCGACGTCGGCCGAACGGGGTTTGGCGTACTGCCCGGCGATCCGGGCCACCTTGACCACCGGCATGCTCGCGCCGTAAGTCAGCACCACCGCCATCTGAAGCAGCGTGCGGATGTTGGCGCGGATATGCGGTTCGGTGTTGTCGACGAACGTCTCGGCACAGTCGCCGCCCTGCAGCAGGAACGCCTCACCACGCGCGACGTCGGCCAGCTGCGACTTGAGCCGCTCGATCTCGGACGGCACGGTGACGGGCGGCACGCTCTCCAGCACCGTACGCATCGCCTTCGCCTGATCCGCAGGCCAACTCGGCTGTTGCAGAGCCGGCCTGGCAAGCGCCGCGTCCAGCCGTCGCCGCAGGTCCTCGGGCAGCGGCGGAAGGTCCGGCAGCTGGTCGATGGGTACGTCGACGGTCCAGTTCACCCGTTCATGGTAACGGGCTCCAGCAGGTGGTCCTCACCCGTGCGCGGATACTTCCCCCGTGGTCATCAGCCGGAATCGATGCAGGTTGTGCTTGGCGTCGACGAGGGCGTCGTGGGCATCGCGGGGCCGCGGCGGCATCCGCGGGCAACCCCGCTCCTCCCAGAACTGCCGCAGTTCGCGGGTGAAGCGCGGAATGGCAGGCGGCAGATCGGTCATGGGCCCCCACAGCTGGCAGAGCACCACATGGTCGTAGGCGCCGACCCACGCCCACAGCTCGATCGATTCATCGCCGTCGACTCCGAAGAAATCCTCGAGCTCCGTCCGGATCTGTCTGCGCGAGCGCCACAGCTGGCGAGGCGGGCGACGGCAGTTTGGGCAGCACATTCTTACGCACCCAGCTTCCGGCCCGCTCAGGATCGAATTCTGTTGAAATCGCATAGTATTCGCGGCCATCGTCGGCCGCGACACCGATCGAGATCAACTCGATGGTGTGGCCGTTGTCGATGAATTCCGTGTCGTAGAAGTACCGCACGTTATGTGACTTCCTGCCTGACGGGCTCGCGATCGGGAGGCGCGGGCGCTGCGTGGATCTCGCGGTCGAGCTGTTCGTCGACCTTGGCATCGTCGGGGAACTTCGGCATCCCCGCAATGGCGTCCTGCAGCCACAGCTTCGCCTGGACCACAGGCCTGCGCAGCCAGCGCTCCCGTTCCAGCGCCCGGTGCATCCTGCGGGGCCGGT
Organism: uncultured Actinomycetota bacterium; assembly: GCA_963771335.1. GTDB lineage: Bacteria > Actinomycetota > Actinomycetes > Mycobacteriales > Mycobacteriaceae > Mycobacterium. Next base: position 329,138 of record CAVYTD010000018.1, read on the forward strand.
TGGTGTACCGCCACCGCGCCCACGGCGCGTGGGGCCGCGAGAGCCTGATCGCTCCGATGACCAGCAGCGGGGTGATGAACATGCCGACCAGACCGGTCCAGACCTTGCCTTTGAGCAACACGATGACCGCGAGCGTGAGCGTCAGCACCGCAACCGCGACCACGATGGCCCGCGCCGCCACGGACTGGTCGCTGCGCCAGATGTCGATGTCGAAGAACGACAACGGGCTGAAGCCCAGGATCAGCAGGCCGGCCACGGCGACCGCGACGAACACCGCGTCCACGGAAGTCCGTCCGTCCTCCGCCCAGTACACGTCGGACAGATGCAGGATCAGCGCGAACTCGTCGAGGACCAGCGCCGCACCGATGCCGAAAAGGATTGAAGCAGCCGTGAACTCGGGTACTCCCCCGTCGACCGCCAACGTCACCATCGACAGTCCGGAGATCATGACCAGGATCACACCGATCACGACATGGTGGATGTGGATGCCGCCGCCGCCGGAGATGTTGCGCGGTTGCCACCATTTGCGGGGCGCGTCGCTGTCCGCATGCCTGCGGATGTACCGCACAATCGTGCGGGTCACGAAGAACGTCAGGATGAACGCGATCAGGCACCACATCAGCGGAAGCCGCGACGGCGGGATGGCGAGGGAGAAGTCCCAGTGCAGGTCCAAGGTCGGGCTCACCCGGAAAACTTACGCCGACCTGGGTGTGTCTGGGCCGGGATACCCGCCGGCGCGCCGGTCGGCACCGATAGTCTGGTGTCCGACATGAGTACTTGGCGGTCGCCCGGCGGGGGTGGTTGGGGGCCAACGCTCGCCTGGCGGCTGTTTCAGCTGATGACCGCGGCGGCGTTGGCCTGGGCGGCGTGGCAGCTTCTGGGGCACACCCCGTACCGCATCGACGTCGACGTCTACCGGATGGGCGGACGGGCATGGCTCGACGGCCGCCCGCTGTACGCCGACGGGGCCATGTTCCAGACCCAGGGTGGCCTTGACCTGCCGTTCACCTATCCGCCGCTGGCTGCGGTGCTGTTTGCCCCGTTCGCCCTTCTCTCGCTGAATGGTGCGAGCATCGCGATCACGCTCGACCACGCTGCTGTTGCTGGTGGTGTCGACCGTGATCGTGCTGACTCGTCTGGACGTGTGGTCCACGACCCGGGTCACCCGCGAGCCTGCCTGGGTCAGGCGGTGCTGGTTGGCCGCAGCGATCGTCGCTCCCGCGGTGATCTTCCTGGAGCCGATCCGCTCGAACTTCGACTTCGGTCAGATCAACGTGGTGCTGATGACTCTGGTCATCGCCGATTGTGTGCCGCGCAGGACACCGTGGCCGCGGGGACTGCTGCTCGGTGTGGCGATCGCGCTCAAGCTCACGCCTGCGGTCTTCCTGCTGTACTTCCTGCTGCGGCGCGACACCCGCGCCCTGCTGGTCACTGCGGCGTCGGCGGTCGTCGCCACGCTGGCCGGCTTCGCGTTCGCGTGGCGGGACTCGTGGGAGTACTGGACCGAAACGATCCGCAACACCGACCGCATCGGCACCGCGACACTGAACACCAACCAGAACATCGCCGGTGCGCTGGCCCGGCTGGGCCTGGGCGAGGGCGAGCGGTTCGTGCTGTGGACGGTCGCGTGCTTCGCGGTGCTCGGCCTCACGATCTGGGCCGCGCGCCGGGCGCTGCGCGCAGCGCAACCCGTGCTGGCGCTGATCTGCGTGGCGATGTTCGGCCTGGTGGTCTCACCGGTGTCGTGGTCGCATCACTGGGTGTGGGCGCTGCCCACGGTCCTGGTGTCGGCGGTCCTCGCAGTACGCCTGCGGCACGTCGCACTGGGCGTGGTCTCGGCCGCGGGGGTGGCGTTGATGGTGTGGACTCCGATCACGTTGATGCCCGAGCACCGCGAAACCGCGGCCTCCCTATGGCGCCAGCTCGCCGGGGGGTCCTATATCTGGTGGGCACTTGCGGTGATCGTCGTCACCGGTGTCGTCGCAGTCCGCAGTGGGAGCCAGGACACGCCGCCCGTGGACGCTGCGCCCGTGCCCGCCGTCAAGGCGTGACCGAATTCAGCCGGCAGCTGCCTCGGGGAGCCGTGTAGGCGGTTTCACCGCTCCCTCAATTTTTCCCACTTTGACGTCGGCGGCGTAGAGGTCGACGTACTCCTGACCGGACAGGCGCATCAGCTCGTACATCACCTCGTCGATGACGGCCCGTTCGATGAAGCGATTACCCGCGAGCCCCTCGAAGCGGCGGAAGTCCATCGGCTCGCCGAACTTGACGTGAACCCGGCCGAATCTCCACATCTTGCTTCCGGGAGGGTTCACCGAGTCGGTTCCGATCATCGCGACCGGAATCACCGGGACCTGTGACTGCAGGGCCAGCCGCGCGAGCCCGGTCTTGCCCTTGTAGAGCCGTCCGTCCGGCGAGCGGGTGCCTTCGGGGTACATCCCGAGCACCTTGCCCTGAGCGAGAATGCGCTCGGCGGTGGTCAGTGCCCCCTGCGCGGCGTCGGCATCAGCGCGGTCGATGGGCACCTGGCCGGCGGCGGTGTAGAACCAGCGGGTGAACCATCCCTTGATGCCGGTGCCGGTGAAGTACTCGGCCTTGGCCAGGTAGGTGATCCGCCGGTTCACCACCAGACACTTGTAGAAGCTGTCGGCCACCGCTAGGTGGTTACTCGCCAGGATCACCGCTCCGGACTGCGGAACATGCTCGAGCCCTTCGACTTTCGGACGCCCGAGCAGAGTCAGTATCGGTCCCATGAAGACGAACTTGAACAACCAATACCACATGGACCCTCCGCATCACCCGACCGCGGTGCGGTCAGTCTGGCCGACCGCCGGCACGGGGCTCGCAGACAACCTTACCCACGCGGTGTGCTTGCGACCACAGGTGGAGCTCACTCCTCGACGATCACCGGGATGTGCTGATAGCGGCCCGGCTCCGGCGGCGTTGCTGGGCCCGGCGGACCACCTGACGGTGGACCGTCAGGCTCCGGCGGTGGCGTCGTCGCACTGTCGAGGTTGTCGACCATCGCCTTCACCAGGGTCAGCAACGCGACGCTGTGCTCGGCGAGCACGTTGAGCAGCGGGTGTTGCTCGCCGGAGATCAGTGCGGCGATCGCGCACACCGGACACCACACCTGCTCACATTTGCCGGGGCCGCCTGCCTGCGCCCGTGCGGCAGCCAGGCGCACCGCGGGATCCAGTCGGTCCAGGATCGACTGCGCAAGTTGCCGCAGTTCGGGACCAATATCAGAATGTCGCCGGCCGGCGGTTCCGGCGTCGGTGTGAGACTCACTCAAGCCGGCCACACCTCCGGGTTCGGTCGAAATCGCACCGTCAGCTCGCTGCCGCGGAGTTGGGCGTCGATGACGATGCACCGCCGCAGCACCGACGCCAGCCGAACGCGGCGCCGCATTCCGCCGACGCCGATGATCAAGTCGTCGTCGACCCTACCCAACGCCAGCGCCGTCGAGTCCACCTGCGGCAGCTCCACCCGCAGCCGGTACACCGCGTCCACCCCGCTGCCCGACTCCCGGTCGACGACGGGTCGCAACGGCCCGGGAGGTGGTGAACCGTCCCTCTTGCGCGCGCCGTCGAGCAGTTCGCCGAGTGCCTTGGCCCCGATCGGCTCACCCGCCAGATGGGGCACCAGAACCAGTTCGATGTCACCGATGGTGCGGTCGAGGTCGTCGAGCACCGCCCGCTGCTCGGATATCCGCTCGGAGTACCAGTCGAATGCCGGATGCTCGGGAAGGTTGCGATACTCGAACGAGTCATCTTGAACGAGAACCTGGTTCACGATGAGCTCCGCCACCTGCACACCCATCAGGGCCAGCGAGCCCAGCGTGCGAACCGCCTCGGCAGCTACCACCCGCTCGGCGGTCATCACCAGATGGGCGCTGACCCGTGACGCGTCGGTGAGCATGGTGCTGAGCTCGTCGGTGCCCGCGCTGATTCGCTCGAGCAGGCCGATCACCGCCGCCGAGCGTAGGTCATCGGCACCGGACAGCCTGCGGTGCCTCGGCCAGGCACGCTCCAGGTACAGGGCGAATGTCGCGGGCAACGTGAGCATCCGCATCGCATCGGCAGTCGACGCGCAGTCCACCACGACGAGATCCCATCGACCCGAGCCCGCGAGCTCGCCCACCTCATGCAGACCGAGCACCTCCTGAACCCCCGGCAACGCCGAAAGTTCTTCTGGCGCAATATCTCCCACGTCCGATTCGGGAAACCTCCCGGAAAGCAGGCCGGCGATCTCCCGCCATCGGGTCGCCAGCAGCGCCAGCGTGTCGAGAGCGAGCGCGTCGAGGGACCCGCCGCCCGAAGCGGCGGTGTCGAGGTCGGCAAGCACCCGGGTGGGCTCGCGCAGGCCCGTGGGCGTGATGGTGGTACCCAGCACGTCGCCGGTTGAGTGCGCCTGATCGGTGGACACGATCAGGACCCGCATCCCGGCGCGCGCAGCACGCACAGCCGTGGCGGTCGCCAGCGTCGACTTACCCACGCCGCCTTTACCGACGAACAGACTGATCCGGGTGCCCCCGGGCGCCCGGGCCGTGTCGGCGGCGTGCCTGCGCTCAGTCAGCCTCGACTCGTTTCTTGAGGTCCTTCAGTGCGGTATCCGTCAGACGCCGTTCAGCCTTCCTTTTCAGCAGGCCGATCATCGGAATGACCAGGTCGACCGACAGTTCATAGGTGACGTCAGTTCCAGATCCCTTGGGCGCCAAGTGATATGCGCCGTCAAGGGACTTCAGCAAGGTGCTCGACACCAGCGACCACGTCACCGAGTTGCGGTCGGCGGGCCACTGGTAGGCCAGCACCATGCTGTCCCTGAGGACGGCGGCGTCCAGCACCAGCCTGGCCACCTTCGGATAGCCGGCCTCGTCGGCCTCGAGTACCTCGGTCTCCTTGTACTCGGCGACCCAATCCGGGTAGGAGCCGATGTCGGCGATGACGTCCATCACCGTCGAGGGATCGGCATCGATGTAGATGGTCTGTGCCGTCTTGTCCGCCACTGAAATCATTCCCCGCTAGGTCTTGGTCGCTGGCCAAAAATCTACTCTCCCCTCATGGCTGTGGCCCCCGTACTCACGATAGGGGCCGCACCTGGGGCAGCTGGGTCAGGCGTGTGGTGATACCCCGACGGGGCGCCCGGCCTCGAGTGTGCGTTTCACCTCGAAGGCCATGTCCTTGCCGGCCACCCGCCGCCGGTGGTTCATCTTGGGGAGGTTCATCTTCGCCATTTCCCACGCTGCCGCCCCGGCCGGCTCGGCATGCACGAAGTAGTGCAGGACCACGCCTTCAGGACCGTTGTGCATCTTCTCCAGCCAGACTTCCATGGTTCCGGTCAACGCACCCGTCACAGTCCAGCGCTGACCGACCTCGCCGCGGTCCTCGACCACCGTCAGGTGCAGGTCGGGCCACCACCGCAACCAGCTCGCAGGGTCGGCGACGGCCTTGCCGACCGCAACCGGGTCGGCCGCGATGAAGGTCTCGTCGGCGATCTGGATGCTGTTCATGACAGACAAGCTTCACACATGTCGGGCCGTCGTCCCACGTCGGCCGACACTGAACTACTACGCTGGACACGGCTCACCTGTTTGTCGAGCCGCCGGTAAAGTCGAGAGGGCCTCCACCGTGCGCGAGTTCAGCGTTCCCGCCGCATTCACCGTCGGCGAGCATGACAACATCGTCAGTTCTGTCTACTCCCACGAGCGTGACGATCCCGACCATGTGATCTTCCAGCGGCTCGTCGACGGCAACTGGGCAGATGTGACGTCCGGCCAGGTCGCAAACCAGATCCGTTCAGCGGCAAAAGGTTTGATCGCCGAGGGGATTGCGCCCGGCGACCGGGTGGCGATCCTGTCCGCGACGCGCTACGAGTGGCCGATCCTGGACTTCGCCATCCTGTCGGTCGGTGCGTTGACGGTGCCGATCTACGAGACCAGCTCGGCCGAGCAGGTGAAGTTCGTGCTGGCCGATTCCGGCGCGGTGGCGGTGTTCGCCGAGACCGACGCGCATGTCGGCCGGATCGAACAGCTGCGGGCCGAGCTGCCGGCGCTGCGCAAGATCTACTGCATCGAGGGCGCGGGCACCCCTGCCGTGGATGAGCTCGCCGAAGCGGGCCGCGCGGTCGACGCCGCGGCCGTCGACGAGCGGGTGGCGGGTATCAGGTCCGCCGACCCGGCGACGCTGATCTACACATCGGGCACGACCGGCCGGCCCAAGGGCTGCCAGCTGACGCACTCCAACCTGTTGTACGAGATCCGCGGCGCCAAAGCGTGCTACCCCGATCACCTCACCAAGGGCCAGAAGCTGCTGGTTTTCCTGCCGCTGGCGCACGTACTGGCCCGCGCGCTGACCATCAGCGCCTTCTCCAACGGGGTGACCGTCGGCTTCACCAGCGACATCAAGAACCTGGTGCCGATGCTGGCGGTGTTCAAACCGACGCTGGTGGTGTCCGTGCCGCGGGTGTTCGAGAAGGTCTACAACACCGCCGCGCAGAACGCCGAGAACGGCGGCAAGAGCAAGATCTTCGCGGCCGCGACCGAGGTCGCGATCGAATGGAGCAAGGCCCAGGACACCGGCGGGCAGGAGCGGAGCGACCCGGGAAAGACACCGCGCGGGCAGGAGCGGAGCGACCGCGGGAAAGACACCGCGCGGCGCCGGACTTGTGCTCAAGCTCAAGCACGCGGTGTTCGACAAGCTCGTCTACGGCAAGCTGCGGGCCGCGCTCGGCGGCAACTGCCACGCGGCGATCTCCGGTGGCGCCCCGCTGGGTGCGCGGCTCGGCCACTTCTACCGCGGGGTCGGGCTGAGCATCTACGAGGGATACGGGCTCACCGAGACCAGCGCGGCGATCACCGTGAACCGGATGGGCGACCTACGGGTCGGTTCGGTCGGCAAGCTGCTTCCCGGCAACAGCATGAAACTGGCCGAGGACGGCGAGCTGCTGGTCAAGGGCGGCGTGGTGTTCCACGGCTACTGGGGCAACGAGGCAGAGACCAAGGCGGTGTTCTCCGACGGCTGGTTCCATACCGGCGACCTGGGCGCGATCGACGCCGACGGCTTCCTGTCGATCGTCGGTCGCAAGAAGGAGATCATCGTGACCGCGGGCGGTAAGAACGTCGCCCCCGCGCTGCTCGAGGACCGGCTGCGGGCCCATCCCCTGATCAGTCAGGCGATGTGCGTCGGAGATGCTCAGCCGTTCATCGCCGCGCTGATCACCGTCGACCCGGAGGCGTTCTCCAACTGGAAGGAACGCCACGGCAAGAACGCGGGCGCATCGGTGGCCGACCTGTCCAGCGATCCCGACCTACACTCCGAGATCGAACTGGCGGTCAAGGAGGCCAACGAGGCCGTGTCCAAGGCCGAGCAGATCCGCAAGTTCCGCATCCTGCCGGTCGACTTCACCGAGGACACCGGCGAGCTGACGCCGACGCTGAAGGTCAAGCGCAAGATCGTGGCCGAGAAGTTCGCCGCCGATATCGATGCGCTTTACGCAAAGGACGGAGAAGGCGGCGCCTAGAGCAGTCGGGCCAGGCGTTCGGCCTGGCGGTGCCACTGCCAGTTGTCGACGACCCACCGGCGGCCTGCCGCACCCATCGCGGCGGCACGGCGACGATCGGCGAGCAGGTCGCTGACGGCGGCGGCGATGGCGCCGACATCCCAGCCGTCGACGACGACGCCGGTCTCCCCGTCGAGCACTGTCTCCGGCGCCCCGCCGGACCGGCCGGCCACCACCGGCACCCCGCACGCCGACGCCTCCAGATAGACGATGCCGAGCCCTTCGACGTCCAGGCCACCCCCACGGGTCCGGCACGGCATCGCAAAGACATCGGCCATCGCGTGGTGCGCCGGCAACTCGTCGCCGGGAACCCCGTCGGTGAACACCACATGTTCGGCGACCCCGAAGGCGTGGGCGAGGCGATGCAGGGAGGTCCGGTACGGGCCCCCACCGACGACGACGAGGGCGGTGCCGGGCACCCGCTCCCGGATCGCAGGAAGTGCCCGGATCAGCATGTCCTGCCCCTTGCGCGGCACCAGCCGTGACACACAGACCACCACCGGGCGCCCGCCCAGGCGGTAGCGGTCCCGCAATTCGGCCCGGGCGACCTCGTCGGGCACGAAGCGGTCGGTGTCCACGCCGGGCGGCACCGACTCCAGTGCTGCGTCGGGTCCGAACGCCGAGGCGAACCGCCCCCGCGTGTAGGAGCTGACGTAGGTCACCACATCGGTGTCGTTGCCGATGCGGCGCAGCGCCGTTCGCGCCAGCGGCAACATCGACCAGCCGACTTCGTGCCCATGTGTACTCGCGATGACGCGGTCGGCACCGGCGGCGCGTGCCAGCGGGCTCATCAGCGCCAGCGGCGCGGCGGCACCGAACCACACCGTGTCCACGTTGTGCTGCGCGATGAGCCGTCGCATCCGCAGCGCCACCGACGGCTCGGGCAACATCAGGGTTCCCGGGTGACGCACCACCTCGTAGCCGGCGGCCGCGGCAGCCGTGTCGTAGTGGTCCGCGCCCTTCCACTTCGGTGCGTAGACGGTCAGGGTGTGGCCACCCGAGACCCCGGAACCGACAAGGTGGGTGACCAGCGCCTCGAGATAGGACTGGATGCCGCCTCGGCGAGGTGGAAAGTCGTTGGTGACCAACAGAACCCGACTCATCGCGATGCCGATCAAGCTGCATCTGCGCCATCCGGTGAGCACTGCGGGCAGCTCGGCCCCGAGTGCATCCCGGACCGCGGTCGCGAAGTCGGGATGGCCGTGCCCGCACGCCCGCACATACAGCGCCCGCAGACCGTCGACGCCGTAGGTGTCGGCGACGAAGCTAGCGAACGACCAGGCCCGGTCATAGGCCGCCGAGCGGTCCGGGCCCGCGGCGGCCAGCTCGGCGTCGGTCGGCAGCTGTCGCGACGATGCCGGCAGCGGCGCCGCGGACACCGGACGGCCGACGAAATCGGCGACCCCCTCGGTGAGCCAGCGTCGGCGCATCGGCCGCGGTGTCGGCCCGCGCCGCGTAGTGGAAAAGCTCGTGGCGCAGCACCATCCGCAGCTCGGCATCGTTCATCGCGGCGGCGCCCGGCGCGAACATGATCCGGTCGGCGGTCGTCGTGGCAGCGACATCGGTGCCACCACCCGCCAGGGTCGCGAACTGATCCGGTGTCCCGGCGACGGCGACGAGGACCTCCCGGGGCCACTGGGGACCCCAGAACGCGGTGACGGCGTCGGTCGCGCCGGGCAGTTCGGTCCAGATGCGGTCGAGCAGCGGGCCGCCGCCGGGGGCACCGAGATCGATGAGCTGCGCCGTGCGGCCGTCCGGCAGGGTCACCGACGACGGAGCGCTGGGCGCGATCGACGGAGCGCTGAGCGCGATGACCGCCGGGGCGGCGACCGCGGGCCCCGCGGGAACGGTCTGGGGCCCGCTCACCAGCAGGACCGCGCAGATCAACTCGGCGCCGAGAACCGCGCCGAGCCGCCGCCGATCCAGTGCGCGGGCGACCTCAGTAACGCCGGACGTTGTGGATCGGCGCGTTGTCCACCGGGGCGACGCGCACCGGTGTGCCGTAGGTGGACGCGTGCACCATCATTCCGTCGCCGATGTAGATGCCGACATGCGACGCGTCGGAGTAGTAGGTGACCAGATCGCCCGGCTGCATCTGATCCCTCGAGACCGGCTGCCCGCCCTGAGCCAGCGCCTGGCTGGAGTGCGGCAGCGAGATCCCCGCCTGCTGGAAGGACCACATCACCAGACCGGAGCAGTCGAAGGCGCTCGGGCCCGACCCACCCCATGAATACGGTGAGCCGATCCGGCTGAGCGCGGCCTGGATCACTGTCGTCGAGGCAGGAGAACCGGGGGGTGCGATGTCGCCGGGAGGAATCGCGCCGGGAACGTCGGGAAGGGGTTCAGGGGCCGGGGGCGCGGCAAGGATCGCCGGATCCGGCCCCGGCGGCGGCACCGCGGCGGGTGGCGCCGGTAGCGGCGGCGGTGCCGCGGCGAGCGCCTGACGCTGGTTCGGGGTCAGCGCCTGATACTGCGACTTGACGATCGCGATCTGCACCTGCAGCTGGCTCTGCTTGGACTGCAGGTCGGCGCGAACGGCTGCGGCCTGCTCGGCCGCCGTCTTGGCCTCGACGGCCGATGCGGCCGACGCCTGCTCGGCGAGCTGAGTCTGGCGGCCCAGCTCGCGGTAGCTGGTCATCTGGGCCCGCATCTCGTGCGCCATCACGCGCTGCACGGCGAGCTGATCGATGAGCCCCTGCGGCGATGTCGCGGTCAGCATTGCGTCGAATCCGGACGTGCGGCCACCCATGTACTGCGCAGCGGCCAGCGTGTCGACCGAGTTCTGGAACGTGGCGAGCTGCGCCTTGGTCTGCTCCACGGCCGCGAGATCGCTGGCGTGCTTGGCCTCGGCCGTCTGCTGGATCGCCAGCTTGTTGTTCAGGTCCAGCTGGGCCGAGTGCATGGCCTCGGTGGTTTGCTCGGCCTGCCGCGACAGCTCATTGAGCTTCGCCAGCGCGTCGTCGGCGGGGTCGGCGTGGACCTGCCCGGCCAACACCGAGAGAAAAACAGTAAAGCCGGCGATCGCGCTGATGACGGGTCGCCAAGAACGACGGGTGCTCCGGTGCGCGCGATCGAACCTCAAGATTTTGCGTCCTTCAACTGCCATTAACGAGCCGCCTGGAACTCACTTAGGTCTCAGATAGGTTACGAAACGGCATCGGCGTTGTCCAACAGAAGACGCAAATTTAACAGGAGCTTCGGGGATGGGCTCACCACCGGAGCCGCTGCGTGTCGTCAGGCAACCCCCGAGCCACCCTGCCGGCGGATCGGGACGAGCCGCAATCTCGGGGCCAGCCCCGCTTCGGCGAGAACCTCCAGTGCGCGGCGCTCGTCAACGAGCAAAGTTTCGGGCACGCCGAGTAAAACACTGACGACGCAGTCCTGACATCCGGCACCGCGGACCGCGCAGTCGTCGCAGTCGATCGTCACCGTCCCGGTGTCGGGCCCTGGGGAATCAAACCCTGCGCCCGGCGGCCGTTGATCCTGTGCCATCGCACACGTCCTCTCGATCGGAGTCATCCGCACGATATCGGCGGGCACCGACAAGCCGGTCCTGCGGCGAAGTTGACGGGGGATGACCGATTTGTCACTGGTGGCGCATACGTTCAGCGCATGGGTCAGCTGAGCTTTGCGGACGTCGATCCACTCGCCGACCCGACCCTGCGGGAGACCACGTTCGTCGTCGTCGACCTCGAGACCACCGGCGGCCGGCCGACCGGTGACAGGCACGACGCCATCACCGAGATCGGTGCGGTGAAGGTCCGCGGCGGCGAGGTGCTCGGCGAATTCGCCACGTTGGTCGACCCGGGCCGGAGCATCCCTCCCCAGATCGTCGCGTTGACCGGTATCACCTCGACGATGGTGTACGACGCGCCGCGCATCGACGCCGTGCTCCCCTCCTTCCTCGAGTTCTCCCGGGGCGCGGTGCTGGTCGCGCACAACGCCGGCTTCGACATCGGCTTCCTGCGGGCCGCGGCCGAACGCAATCACCTCCCGTGGCCGAAACCACCGGTGCTGTGCACCGTGCGGTTGGCGCGCCGGGTGCTCACCCGGGACGAGGCGCCCAGCGTGCGACTGTCCGCGCTCGCGCAGCTGTTCGGCGCCTCGACCACGCCCACCCACCGCGCCCTCGACGACGCACGGGCGACGGTGGACGTGCTGCATGCGCTGATCGAGCGCGTCGGCAACCAGGGTGTGCACACCTACACCGAGCTGCGCTCGTATCTGCCGGATGTGACACCGGCGCAGCGCAGCAAGCGCCATCTCGCCCGGGCCCTGCCGAGAAACCCCGGCGTCTACCTGTTCCGCGGACCGTCCGGTGAGGTGCTCTACGTGGGCACCGCAGTCGATCTGCGGCGTCGGGTGTCGCAGTACTTCAACGGCGCCGACCCCCGGACCCGGATGAAGGAGATGGCGTCACTGGCCACCGCGGTCGATCACGTCGAGTGCGCCCATGACCTGGAGGCCGGCGTCCGCGAACTGCGCCTGCTGGCCGCCCACGCACCGCCGTACAACCGTCGGTCCAAGTTCCCCCAGCGCTGGTGGTGGGTGACGCTGACCGACGAGGCGTTCCCGCGGTTCGCCGTGGTGCGGCCACCACAATCGGGCTCTGTGGTGCGGCCACCACAATCGGGCACCGTGGTGCGTCCATCCCGGTACGACAGCGCCGTCGGGCCGTTCCGGTTACGCGCTGACGCCCTGGAGGCGGCAGCGTTGATCGCGCGGTTCACCGGCGTGCGCACCTGCACCAACCGGCTGGGCCGCTCGGCTGTGCACGGACCGGCCTGTCCCGAACGAGAGGTCTCCCCCTGCCCGGGCGCCCGCGATGTCGGCGCGGGCGAATACGCCGTCGCGGCGCGGGATGCGCTGGCGCTCATCGACGGGCACAGCGACAGCCCGCTGGCGACGGCGCTGGCGCACATCGCCGAACTTGCCGAGCGCCACCGCTATGAGACGGCGGCACGGCTGCGCGATCACACCGCGGCCACGATCGATGTGTTGTGGCGCGGCCAGCGGCTGCGCGCACTGACGTCGGTCGAGGAGATGGTGGCCGCAGCGCCCGACACCGAGCGGGGCTGGCGGCTCGCGGTGATCCGGCACGGCCAGTTGGCGGCCGCAGGCGTGGCGCCCCGCGGAGTGCCCCCGATGCCCGTCGTCGATGCTCTGTGCGCCGGTGCACAGGTGGTCCTGCCCACCGCGGGACCGCTAGGCGGCGCACTGGTCGAGGAGACGGGGCTCATCGCACGGTGGCTCGCCCAGCCCGGCGTGCGGATCGTGCGGGCCGAACCGGGCTACTGCTCACCGGTCAGCGCGGCCGGGCGCTGGTCGCAATGGTCTGCCTCGGCGCGCTCGGCACGCCTTGCCGCCGACCAACTCTCAGCGACCGACCTCACCGGGTCAGAGCTGCTGGGTGAACCGCGCCCAACGCGCGAGCAGCTGTTCGGCCGCCCCGGAGTCGATCGCCTCGGTCGCTCGGGCCAGACCGGACTCCCACGCCGGAACCCACTTGGCGTCGCTGGCTAACCCGGCATGCGCCACCATCGCGCCCGCGGCGTTCAGCAGCACCGCGTCGCGCACCGGTCCCGCTGCCCCGCCGAGCACCGCCCTGGCCTCCGCCGCGTTGGACTCGGCGTCGCCGCCGACCAGTTCGGAGACCTCGGCCCGCTTGAATCCGAATGCGGCCGGGTCGAATGTCAGACGCTCGACGGTGCCGGCCTGCACCCGCCAGATCGTGCTCGTCGTCGTGGTCGTCAGTTCGTCGAGCCCGTCGTCACCGTGCACCACCAGCACGCTCGACCCGCGGGTGGCGAACACCCCGGCCATCACCTCGGCCAGATCGCCCCACGCGCAGCCGATCAGACCGGCCCGCGGGGAGGCCGGATTCGTCAGCGGCCCAAGCAGGTTGAACACCGTCGGCACCCCGATCTCGCGCCGCACCACGCCCGCGTGCCGGTAGGACGGGTGGAATTGCGGAGCGAACGCGAATCCGATACCCATCTCGGCCACGCTGCGTGCCACCTCGTCGGGACCCAGATCGATCCGCACCCCGAGCGCTTCGAGGGTGTCGGCACCACCTGACAGCGACGATGCGGCACGGTTGCCGTGCTTGACCACCGGCACCCCCGCCGCGGCCACCACGATCGACGCCATGGTGGACAGGTTGACCGTGTTGGCGCCGTCGCCGCCGGTACCCACGACATCGACCGTCGCGGTGCCGATCGTGTCCGTCGGCACCCGCCGCGCGTGCTTGAGCATGATGTCGGCCAATTCGGTGACTTCTGCCGACGTCGGGCGCTTCATTTTCATCGCCACGCCGAAGGCGGCGATCTGGGCGGGGGTCGCGGTGCCCGTCATGATCTGGTCCATCGCCCAGGCCGCCTGGCCGGGCGCCAGCGCCTGAAGTGTGGTGAGCCTGCCGAGAATCACCGGCCACGTGGGCGTGGCACCCGACTCGTCGTGGGATGGCTTGAGCTTGGGCGGAGAAGACGTCACCGAAAGATTATGACGAATTGCTCCACCCGGGTGGAGTTCGACAACTACAAAGCGTCATACTTGCTCCTGTGACGAGCGCTGTAGGGACGTCGGGAACCGCCATCACGTCGCGCGTACATTCGCTGAACCGGCCCAATATGGTCAGCGTCGGCACCATCGTGTGGCTTTCCAGTGAGCTGATGTTCTTTGCCGGCCTGTTCGCGATGTATTTCACCGCCCGCGCTCAGGCCGGTGGCGACTGGCCGCCTGAGCCCACCGAGTTGAACCTCGTCCTCGCCGTACCGGTGACGCTGGTGCTGATCGCGTCGTCGTTCACCTGCCAGATGGGCGTGTTCGCCGCCGAACGCGGAGACGTCTTCGGGCTGCGGCGCTGGTACCTGCTCACCCTGGCCATGGGAACGTTCTTCGTCCTCGGCCAGGGCTACGAGTACGTGCACCTGGTTGCAGAGGGAACCACCATCCCGGGCAGCGCCTACGGCACCGTCTTCTACCTCGCGACCGGCTTCCACGGTCTGCACGTCATCGGCGGACTCATCGCGTTCATCCTGCTGCTGGCCCGCACCACAATGAGTAAGTTCACCCCTGCGCAGGCCACCGCGGCGATCGTGGTGTCGTACTACTGGCACTTCGTCGACATCGTCTGGATCGCCCTGTTCGCCGTCATTTACTTCGTTCGATGACTCGCATGATCCGAGAAGCCATCCGAAATGCCATCCGAAATGCCTCTGAGAAACAGCCGATGAGAAGGGGTTCGATGACCAGCAAGGCCCGCGGAGCCGGGCAGCCGGCGACAATCAAGCGCCGTCGGCTGCGCAGGCGCCTATCGGCAGCACTGTTGCTGTTGACCGGGCTGGTGGTCGCCGGTGGCCTGGCGGCGACCCTGACACCGTCACCCCAGGTGGCTGTCGCCGACGAATCGGCCTCGGCCATGCTGCGCACGGGTCGGCAGCTGTACGACACGTCGTGTGTGTCCTGCCACGGTGTCAACCTGCAGGGTGTCGCCGATCGCGGTCCCTCCCTCATCGGGGTCGGCGAGGCCGCCGTGTACTTCCAGGTGTCCAGCGGCCGCATGCCCGCGATGCGCGGCGAGGCCCAGGCGCAGCGTAAGGAACCGGCCTTCGACGAGTCGCAGACCGACGCGCTGGGTGCCTACATCCAGGCCAACGGCGGTGGGCCGGTGGTGCCACGCGACGAGAACGGCCAGATCGCGGAGGCTTCCCTGATCGGCAACGACGTCGCCCGCGGCGGCGACCTGTTCCGGCTCAATTGCGCGTCGTGCCACAACTTCACCGGTAAGGGCGGCGCGCTGTCCTCGGGCAAGTACGCGCCGGATCTCGGGGAGGCCACCCCGGCACAGATCTACACCGCGATGCAGACGGGCCCCCAGAACATGCCGAAGTTCTCCGACCGGCAGCTGTCGCCGGAGGAGAAGCGCGACATCGTCGCCTACGTCCGTGAGTCGGCGGAGACGCCGTCCCCCGGCGGACTCGGGTTGGGTGGCTTCGGTCCCACGTCGGAGGGCATGGTCGCCTGGATTGTTGGCATGGTCGCCGTCATCGGTGCCGCCCTCTGGATCGGAGTACGGGCATGAGTGACGACCGCGACGACCTCAAGGGAACCGACACCCCGGGTCAGACCGGCGTACCCGGCCAGCCCACCGATGCCCAGCTCGCCGAGATGTCGCAGGAAGAACTCCTCGAACTGGGCGGCAAGCTCGACGGCGTCGAGATCGTCTACAAAGAGGAACGTTGGCCGGTCCCCGACACCAAGGCCGAGAAACGCGCCGAACGGACGGTGGCGTACTGGCTTCTGCTGGCAGGCTTCTCGGGTTTGGCGCTGCTGCTGATCTTCCTGTTCTGGCCGTGGGAGTACCAGCCGTACGGATCTGAGGGTGAGTTCCTGTACACCCTGACCACTCCGCTCTACGGTCTCACGTTCGGCCTGTCGATCCTGGCGATCGGCATCGGCGCGGTGCTCTTCCAGAAGAAGTTCATCCCCGAAGAGATCGCCATCCAGGACCGCCACGACGGCCGCTCCCCCGAGCTTCACCGCAAAACGATCGCGGCCAACCTGGGTGATGCACTCGAGGGCTCAACGCTCAAGCGCCGCAAGCTGATCGGGCTCTCTCTGGGCATCGGGTTCGGTGCGTTCGGCCTGGGCACGTTCGTGGCGTTCATGGGCGGTCTGATCAAGAATCCGTGGAAGCCCGTCGTGCCGACGGCCGAGGGCATGAAGGCCGTGCTGTGGACCTCGGGCTGGACCCCGCGGTTCACGGGCGAGACCATCTACCTGGCCCGGGCAACCGGCAAGCCCGGCGAGTCGCCGTTCGTCAAGATGCGCCCCGAGGACCTCGACGCGGGCGGCATGGAGACCGTCTTCCCGTGGCGCGAGTCCGACGGCGACGGCACGACCGTCGAGTCCGAGCATCACCTGACCGAGATCTCCTACGGTGTGCGCAACCCCGTCATGCTTATCCGGATCAGACCGGGAGACATGGCGCGGGTGGTCAAGCGAAAAGGCCAGGAGAGCTTCAACTTCGGCGAACTGTTCGCGTTCACCAAGGTGTGCTCGCATCTGGGCTGCCCGTCCTCGCTCTATGAGCAGCAGACCTACCGCATCCTCTGCCCGTGCCACCAGTCGCAGTTCGACGCATTGCACTTCGCGAGGCCCATCTTCGGTCCGGCTGCGCGCGCGTTGGCGCAGTTGCCGATTACCATTGACCAGGACGGATACTTGGTCGCCAACGGCGACTACATCGAGCCCGTCGGACCGGCATTCTGGGAGCGCACCTCATGAGCCCACGACCGAGCATGGCCGAGATCGCCGCCAAACAGGGCGAGGCGATCGATTCGCGGTACCACCCGTCGGCAGCGGTGCGCCGTCAGCTCAACAAGGTGTTCCCCACCCACTGGTCGTTCCTGCTGGGCGAGATCGCGTTGTACAGCTTCATCGTGCTGCTCCTCACCGGGGTCTGGCTGACGCTGTTCTTCGATCCGTCGATGGCTCACGTCACCTACGACGGGGTGTACCAGCCACTGCGTGGTGTGCAGATGTCGCGGGCCTACGAGACGGCCCTGGACATCAGCTTCGAGATCCGCGGCGGCTTGTTCGTCCGGCAAGTCCACCACTGGGCCGCGCTGCTGTTCGCCGCGTCGATCATGGTGCACCTGGCCCGCATCTTCTTCACGGGCGCATTCCGCCGTCCGCGCGAAGCCAACTGGGTGATCGGCTCCCTGCTGCTGATCCTGGCGATGTTCGAAGGATTCTTCGGCTACTCGCTGCCCGACGACCTGCTGTCGGGCACCGGCCTGCGCGCCGCGCTTCTCGGGCATCACGATGGGAATACCGATCGTCGGCACCTGGATGCACTGGGCGCTGTTCGGCGGCGACTTCCCCGGCGACATCATCATTCCGCGGCTGTACGCGCTGCACATCCTGCTGCTCCCCGGCATCATCCTGGCACTCATCGGCGTCCACCTGGCGATGGTGTGGTTCCAGAAGCACACCCAGTTCCCCGGCCCCGGGCGCACCGAGACCAACGTCGTCGGCGTGCGCGTCATGCCGGTGTTCGCCGTGAAGTCCGGCGCGTTCTTCGCGGTCACCGTCGGCATCCTGGGCCTGATGGGCGGGCTGCTGCAGATCAACCCGATCTGGGTGCTCGGCCCCTACAAGCCCTCCCAGATCTCGGCGGGCAGCCAGCCCGACTTCTACATGATGTGGACCGACGGGCTGATCCGGTTGTGGCCGGCGTGGGAGTTCTACCCGTTCGGTCACACCATTCCGCAGGGCGTCTGGGTCGCGGTGGGCATGGGCCTGATCTTCACGCTGCTGATCGCCTACCCGTTCCTGGAGAAGAAGTTCGCCAAGGACGACGCGCACCACAACCTGCTGCAACGACCCCGGGACGCCCCGACACGCACCGCGATCGGTGCCGCGGCGATCGCGTTCTACATCTTGCTGACGTTCGCGTGCATGAACGACATCATCGCGCTGAAGTTCCACGTCTCGCTCAACGCGACCACATGGATCGGTCGCATCGGCATGGTGGTGTTGCCCGCGATCGTCTACTTCATCGCCTACCGCATGGCCGTCGGGCTGCAGCGCAGCGACCGCGCGGTCCTGGAACACGGCGTCGAGACCGGCATCATCAAGCGGCTTCCCCACGGCGCCTATGTCGAACTGCACCAGCCGCTGGGGCCGGTCGACGACCACGGTCATGCGATCCCGCTGGAGTACCAGGGTGCGGCACTGCCCAAGCGGATGAACAAGCTGGGGTCGAGCGGCGCGCCCGGCTCCGGCAGCTTCCTGTTCGCCGATCCGTTGTCCGAGAACGACGCGCTCAACGAGGCGGCGCACTCCGCGGAGCACCGGGCGCTCACCGCACTGAAAGAGCACCAGGATCGCATCAGCGGGTCCAATGGCTCCAATGGGTCCAACGGCCACCACTGAGAACTGCATCGGCACCCAAGTGATCAGTCGCCGAACAGCACCCGTAGTTCACGCACGAAGTACCACGGGATGGCCACCATTGCCAGCGTGACCACGCCGGCGAGGCCGTAGAGCACCCACGCGACGGTGTCGTTGCCGACGGTCATCAGATACGTCGACACCGCGGTCAGCAGTGTCGCGACACCCATCGCGCCGGCGATCCCGGCGGCGCACCTCAGCCACAGCCGGTCGAGAGCCGGCGCGTCGGGCGCGGCCATCACCGGTTGCAACACCCGCGGGATCGGGCCGCTGGACTCGGCCGCCGCAGCCGGAGCCACGGTCCTGAGCTTCTCCGTCGGCGCGTCCGCACCGCGCACCGGGGTCGGAGGCTGCGGCGCGGGCGTGGCCGCCGGGGGTCGTTGCTCGGGGACGGAATCCTCGAGTGCGGCACGGCGCGCACGTAGAAGCAGCGGGACCGCGGCAATGATCACCACGGCGGAGACGCCGATGACGGTGTAGAGAATCCACGGGGTGCCCGAGTCGCCGCTGGACACGGCGTGCCCGCGGGCCAGGTCGACCAGCGCCACCGTCGCGGCGACCCCCGCCCCCAGAGCGGCCAGCCAGACCGCCGCGCAGCCGCCCAGCAGGATGCGGTCGGTGCGGTCCAGCGCAGCCAGATCGAACCCGGGGCCCGGCCGCGAGCGGTCGTCGGTATCAGTGAGGTATGTCATCAGCGGTGTGGTCTGCCTAGCAACTGGTCTGTGCGGTGTTGTTGGTGTTGGACGACAGCACCGTGCCGTCGCTGGTGGTGATCGAGCAGTTCAGCCGGCTGACCAGGAACAGGCTGGACGCCTGAACCGAACCGACCTCGGACTGCGAGATCGGGGTGACGGTCAGCGACCACGGAATGTAGACGTTCCGCTGCGTACGACTGCGTCCGGACGCGTCGACGTAGGTGACGGTGATGATGTCGCCCGGCGCCTTGGTCCCGGTGACGGAGTAGGTCACCTGCCGAGGGGCCGCCCGCGTCGGCGGCGGCGGCGGGGCGGCGCCTCGGTGGTGACCGGCGGCGGCGGCGCCTCCGTGGCGACCGGCGGCGGGGGTGGCGGCGGCTCGGTGACCGTGACCGTCTCCGGCGGCGGTGGGGGTGGGGGCGGTTCCTCGGTCGTGGGAGGAGGCGGCGGCGGGGGCGGCGGAGTCGTGGTGGTGATCTCGTCCTGGACCGGCGGCGCCGAACTGGTGGTCGTCTCGGGCGTCGCCAGGTTGTCGGTATCGGAGCGGGTCACCAACACCGACACCGACACGACAAGAGCGACCGCCGCGACGATCGCGACGACGCCGACGACCCACGGCCACCGCGGGGGGGCCTGCGGCTCGCCGACGTCGGGAGCGGCGTCGAAGCTGTCGTAGTCGTAGAGCGACGAGTCGGCAGGCACATAGGGGCTGCTGACGAACTGCTCCGACTCCGGTGCCGAATAGGCCTGCGAGTACTCGTCGGTCTGGCCGGTGTCGCGATAGTGCGCCCCGGCGGTGCTGCCGCGCGAGGCGTCGGGGACCTCTCGCGTGGGTTCATCCGAGGAGGGTGGGCTACCCGGCTCCTCACCTGGGAGATCCGAGCCGCCAGAGTCCCGTCCGGGGGGATTCGGCCCGCTCATCTACGTCTATCCTTCTCGACAGCTTGTCCGACGCCACGCGCCGTCAGGGGCCCACGGCGCCTCGGCAACACTACCCAACAGCGGTGCCGGAACAGGCCGCTCGGCGCGGTTTGCGGGCCAACTCATGCCCGGATTGTGACCTTGTCCGTGACGCAGACTTCAACGCCGACGGAGGTCAGTGCTTCTCGGGTCCTATGTGGTACTCGAACACCAGGCCGGACACCGTGGTCAGGACGAGGCAGACGCCTGCCACGATCAGCCACGGCAGCCACAGCGCCATGCCGACGGCGGTGACCGAAGCCGACAGCGCGATGAACAGCGGCCACCAGCTGTGCGGGCTGTAGAAGCCCAGCTCCCCGGCGCCGTCGGCGATCTCGGCGTCCTCGTAGTCCTCTGGCCGGGTGTCGAGACGGCGAGCGACGAACCGGAAGAAGGTGCCGGTGATCAGCGTCAGACCGGTGGTCAGCACGAGCGCGGTGGTGCCTGCCCACTCGACGCCGCCCTGAGCGAACATCGCGGTCAGAACGGCGTAGACGACGGACGCCAGCGCGAAGAACGCCGTCAGGAACTCGAACAACCTGGCTTCGATATGCATGAGCTGCCCTACCTGTTCGCCTGGGGGACCTGCGGTGCCTGCTCTCCGCGACGGGTGTCGAACGGTTTGGTCGTGATCGCCAGCGGATCCTGACCGATCGCCTGCAGCGCCTCGGCGTTGGTCTTCCCGGCGATGCGCTGATCGAGATAGGCCTTGAAGTCGTTGGGCTGAACGACCCGCAGCTCGAAGTTCATCATCGAGTGATACGTGCCGCACATCTCCGTACACCGGCCCACGAACGCGCCGCTGCTCTGGCCCTCGGGCAGGTTGATCTCACTGACCTGGAAGACGTTGTCGGAGTTGTTCTCCTTGGGGTTGGGCAGCACGTCGCGCTTGAACAGGAACTCGGGCACCCAGAAACCGTGGATCACGTCGGCCGAGGCGATCTGGAACTCGATGCGCTTGCCGGCGGGCACCACCAGCACCGGGATCTCCGTCGACGAGCCGAGCGTCTCGACCTTGTCGAAGTTCAGGTACGTGCGGTCCTCGGGGTTCATTCCGCGGATCGGGCCGACGAGTTCCTCACCGTGGCTGTCGACACCCTCCGGCCTGGAGATCATGGCCTCTTTGCGCGCGTCGTCGGCGCCGTCGTAGCTGAACGTGCCGTCGGCGAAGTCGATCTTCTGGTAGCCGAACTTCCAGTTCCACTGGAAGGCCGTGACGTCGATCACGACCTCGGGGTTGGGCTCCTTGTTCAGCATCCGCTCCTGCACCACGACCGTGAAGTAGAAGAGCACCGAGATGATCACGAACGGCGTCACCGTGAGGGCCAGCTCCAGCGGCATGTTGTAGCCGAACTGACGCGGCATGTCCGTTTCGTCCTTCTTCTTGCGGTGGAACGCCACCGCCCAGAACAGCAGGATGTAGACGATGACGCCGACGACGAGCGCGGCGATCAGCGAACCGATCCACAGCTCCCGGTTGAGGTGTGCCTCGGGAGTGATGCCGGTGGGCCAGCCCAGACCGAGCACCTCGGACCAACTGCACCCGCTGAGCAGCACCGCCGTCCCCCCCAGGAGCACGGACAATGCCACCAACTTCAGGCCGCGAGCGGACACGTTGGCGCCTCCTTGAAGTCGTCTGGTAGTCGGTGGACCGGCGGGCGGTCAACGGCTTGCAACGAATACTACGCAGCGTAGACCACCCTGCGGGAGTGGAGCGAAGCGACCGCGGAATGTGTCGGCGCCGGTCTGCGGGTCGGTCTCTGGACACCTCGCCGATTAGGCATACTGGCGCGGTGTGCGGACTGCTGGCGCTGGTGACCGACCCGATCGTACTGCAGGTCTCTCCCACCATTGTCGACGCGATGTCCGGTGCCACGCACCACATGCGCCACCGCGGCCCCGACGAGCCGGGAACCTGGAACGACGACGCGCATGTGGTGCTCGGCTTCAACCGGCTGTCGATCATCGACATCGCCCACAGTCACCAACCGCTGCGGTGGGGGCCGAGCGACACGCCGGACCGCTACGTGCTGGTGTTCAACGGCGAGATCTACAACTACCTCGAACTGCGGGAACGACTGGCCGCCGAGCACGGCGCCGTCTTCACCACCGGCGGCGACGGCGAGGCCATCCTGGCCGCCTACCACTACTGGGGCACCGACGCGCTGACGCAGCTGCGCGGCATGTTCGCCTTCGCGCTGTGGGACACGGTCGAGCAGGAGTTGTTCTGTGCGCGCGATCCATTCGGCATCAAGCCGCTGTTCATGGCGACCGGACCGGGTGGCACCGTCGTGGGCAGCGAGAAGAAGTGTCTGCTGGATGTGGCCGGTCTTCTGGGCATCGACCTCGCCATCGACGACCGCGCAGTCCAGCACTACACGGTGCTGCAGTACGTTCCGGAGCCCGAGACACTGCACCGGGGCATCCGCCGACTGGAGTCGGGCAGCTACGCACGGCTGCGGCCAGGCGGGCAGCCACAGGTCACCCGGTATTTCACCCCGCGCTTCGCCGCCGTGCCGTTCGCTTCATCTTCCGGGGACGGCGCCCAGCGGCGCTACGACGAGATCACCGCGGTGCTCGAGGACTCGGTGGCCAAGCACATGCGCGCCGACGTGACCGTCGGCGCGTTTCTGTCCGGCGGCATCGACTCGACGGCCATCGCGGCGCTGGCGATGCGGCACAACCCGAGGTTGATCACGTTCACCACGGGGTTCGAACGCGAAGGGTTCTCGGAGGTGGACGTGGCGGTCGCGTCCGCCGAAGCCATCGGCGCCCGGCACGTGACCAAGGTCGTCAGTCAGGCGGAGTTCGTCGCCGCGCTTCCCGAGATCGTCTGGTATCTGGACGAACCCGTCGCCGACCCCGCGCTGGTGCCGCTGTTCTTCATCGCCAGGGAAGCCCGCAAACACGTCAAGGTCGTGCTGTCCGGGGAAGGCGCGGACGAACTGTTCGGCGGGTACACGATCTACCGGGAGCCGTTGTCGCTCAAGCCGTTCGACTACTTGCCGCGTGGCCTTCGCAAGTCTGTCGGGAAGTTGGCTGCGCCTCTGCCGGAGGGCATCCGCGGCAAGAGCTTGCTGCACCGGGGTTCGCTCACCCTCGAAGAGCGCTACTACGGCAATGCACGCAGCTTCTCCGATGAACAACTGCGCGCGGTGTTGCCGCGGTTCCGCGACGACTGGGTCCACACTGACGTCACCGCCCCGGCGTACGCGCAGTCGCAGGGCTGGGATCCGGTGGCCCGGATGCAGCACATCGACCTGTTCACCTGGTTGCGCGGCGACATCCTGGTGAAGGCCGACAAGATGACGATGGCCAACTCACTGGAGTTGCGGGTGCCGTTCCTGGACCCCGAGGTCTTCGCCGTGGCTTCGCGGTTGCCCTTCGACCAGAAGATCACCAGGGCCACCACGAAGTACGCGCTGCGGCGCGCGCTGGAGCCCATCGTGCCCGCGCATGTGCTGAATCGGCCGAAGCTGGGCTTCCCCGTCCCGATCCGGCACTGGCTGCGCGCCGGCGAGCTGTTGGACTGGGCATACTCGATGGTCGGCTCGTCGGCCGCGGGCGACCTGATCGACCTGGCCGCGGTCCGATCGTTGCTCGACGAACACCGAAGCGGCGCAACCGATCACAGTCGCAGACTGTGGACCATGCTGATCTTCATGCTCTGGCATGCGATCTTCGTCGAGGGCAGCATCACGCCGCAGATCAGCGAACCGACCTACCCGGTCCAGCTCTAGCTTCTCGAGCTTCTGCGCCCAAACCGCCAAACGGGCCAAAAAGTGCGAGTAGGTCGCGCCATTTCGTCGATCTCGGCGGGCTAAGCGAGCCCATCCGCGATCTCCGCGGGCTAAGCGAGCGCGTCCGCGATCTCCTGGCCTGCGTCAGCGCCGTAGGCGTCGCTCAATCGCTGCACGGCGGAGTCGCGGTCCCAGGACCACTCCTGCGGACCCGGGGCTTCGAGCACCAGCGTCGCCACCAGTGATGCCAGTTGAGCCGCCCGCTCCAACGACAGGCCGGCATCGCGCCCGGTGAGGAACCCGGCGCGGAACGCGTCGCCGATGCCGGTCGGATCCTCCTTGTGCGTCTCGGGGACGACGTCGACGTGGACGAACGTGCCGTCCCGGCCGACGAGGTCCACTCCCTTCTCACCCAGCGTCGTGACGCGCAGCTGGATCTGCTGCATCACCTCGGCCTCCGACCACCCGGATTTCTGCAGCAGCAGATCCCATTCGTAGTCGTTGGTGAACAGGTACGTCGCACCGTCGATCAGCCGGCGGATCTCCTCGCCGGACAGCCGGGCCAGTTGCTGGCTCGGGTCCGCGGCGAACGCCAGACCCAGTGACCGGCATTCCTCGGTGTAGAGGAACATCGCATCCGGATCGTTGGCACCGATGATGACAAGATCCGGTGTGCCGGTGCGGGATACGATGTCGGCCAGCTTGATGTTGCGAGCTTCCGACATCGCCCCCGGGTAGAAGGAGGCGATCTGGGCCATGTCCTCGTCGGTGGTGCAGACGAACCGGGCCGTATAGGCCGATTCCGAGACCAGCACTGCGTCACAATTCACGCCGTGCGAGGTCAGCCACTGCCGGTACTCGTCGAAATCCGTGCCGACCGCGCCGACCAGCGTGGGGTCGCCGCCCAGCACGCCCATCGCGAAGGCCATGTTGCCCGCGACGCCACCGCGGTGTATCACCAGGTCGTCGACGAGAAAGCTGAGCGACACCTTCTGCAGGTGGTCTGCCAGGAGTTGTTCGGAGAACCGACCCGGAAAACGCATCAGATGATCGGTTGCTATCGATCCGGTCACCGCAATGGTCACAGGGGTCCACCCCTCATGTCGCCGGGTCCACCCATCATGTCGCCGTGCCACCCGTCATGTGCCAATCCCGCCCTTCTGATTTCACGTTCCATGTGTTCGACGAACCGCATGGCCGAACCTCGTTCACCTTAGTGTCGGTCGCGTCCGGGGTCCCTTGTCGGCCTGCGGTCACCCCGTCGTCAACAGGGGCACTCCGGTCGGTTGCGCTAACCTGCCTAATAAGTGCCCACGGCCACTCTAGATGCCGCAGCATCCGACCGACTTCCCCGGGAGCAAATTCATGACTGGTCCGTACCCGCCCCAATACGGCGCTGGACCGGTCGGCCCGCACCCGCAAGCTGGGTATCAGAATTCCTTTGTCCAGCCGTATCCCCCGCCGGCACAGCCCTACCCTGACGGCGGCTTCGACGCGACGTATCCGGGCATGTTGCCGCCCCCGGTCCAGTATCCGCCCCGCAGGCGGCGCAGGTGGATCATCGCTGCTGTCGCGGTGCTGGCCGTCGCAACGGTCGTCGGCGTGATCGCCGCGGTGGTCCTCACCGGCGGAAGGGAGGAGCAGGCGTCTGGCGGGTCGATGACCCAGGCGTCGGCGCAAACCGCGATTCAGGACTATCTCGATGCGCTGTCCAACGGCGACGACGAGACCGTGGCCCGCAACACACTGTGCGGGCTGTTCGACGCGGCCAAGGAGCGC
The DNA here is from genome assembly GCA_963771335.1 of uncultured Actinomycetota bacterium. Taxonomy (GTDB): domain Bacteria; phylum Actinomycetota; class Actinomycetes; order Mycobacteriales; family Mycobacteriaceae; genus Mycobacterium. The sequence continues at coordinate 354,831 of CAVYTD010000018.1, forward strand.
CGCGCAGATCTTGCGCTGGCGGGCCTGTCCAGTGACGCGTTCCGCAAGCAGTACAGCAGCGCCGAGGTGACCTCGATCGACAAGATGGTGCTGTGGTCGCCGACCCAGGCCCAGGTGCTGTTCACGATGCAGGTGGAGCCGGCGAGCGGTTCTCGGGGGAACCAGCCGCAGAACGGCGAAGAACAAGCCATCGCCCAGTTGCTGTCTATCGACAACGAGATCCTGGTGTGCTCTTATCTGCCGCGGACGGCTGGTCAGTACTGACCGGCGACCCGAGCGGCAGCGCGTCTGTCTACCGCCGGTGACTCAGTTGAACGAATCGCCGCAGGCGCATGAACCGGTGGCGTTCGGGTTGTCGATCGTGAAGCCCTGCTTCTCGATGCTGTCGACGAAATCGATGGTGGCGCCCTGTACGTAGGGAGCACTCATCCGGTCCACCGTGAGCGAGACACCGCCGAACTCCACGGTCAGGTCCCCGTCGAGGGCGCGGTCGTCGAAGAACAGGTTGTACCGCAGACCGGCGCAGCCGCCCGGCTGGACGGCCATCCGCAGTGCCAGGTCGTCGCGACCCTCCTGGTCCAGCAGCGCCTTGGCCTTGGTCGCCGCGGCTTCCGTCAGGATCACACCGTGGGCGTCAGTAGCTTGGCCAGTCTGTACTGCCGACTCGTCCTGAACAGTCATGGAATCTCCTGTGTGGATGTATGTGGGTGGAGGCCCCCTACCCGAGAAGGGCTAACTCCACTGTCTCAACGGTACCTTGTTCCGCCGGTATTCCCCATCTATCACCAGGTCATCCACCAGGTCGTCCCCGAGGTTGTGGCCCCACCAGCACAGACTTCAGCCGAATGTCGCTGCAACGACGGACGCCAGGCCGGTGAGCTGGTTGGCCGCATCCTCGATCGCGCGCTGCACAGACCCGGCATGGTCGGTGATGGAGAACGCCGAGGCGATGCCCGCGGCCTGCAGTGCGGATTCCTCCAAGGTCACCTGCCCTGCCAGCACGAGCACCGGGATCTGTCGTGCGCGGGCACCCGCGGCCAGCGCGCTGACGACCTTGCCGTGCAGTGACTGATCGTCGAAGCGTCCCTCCCCGGTGATGACCAGGTCAGCGGCGGCGACGTCGTCGCCCAGACCGGTGTATTCGGCGATGATCGCCGCGCCCGATTCGCGTCGGCCGCCCAGTGCGATGAGGCCGGCGCCGATGCCGCCGGCCGCCCCGGCACCCGGGTCGTCGCTGACGGTGCGGCCCGCGGCCGCGTTCAGCTCCTCGGCCCATGCCGTCAGGCGGTCCTCCAGGACCGCGACGGTGTCGGGGTCGGCGCCTTTCTGCGGCCCGAACACGGCCGCGGCGCCCATCGGGCCGAGAAGGGGGTGTTCGACGTCGCTGGCGGCGATGAGCTCGACGCCGTCGAGGAGCGCCCGCGCGGCGGTCAAGCCGCCCAGCGCCTCGATCATGCCGCGGCCGCCGTCGGTGCAGGCGCTGCCGCCGAGCCCGACGACGATCCGGCCCGCGCCCGCGGCCACGGCGGCGGCGATGAGCTGGCCGACTCCCCTGCTGTGCGCGTCGAGCGCGGTGCGCACCGTCGGGGGCCCGCCGAGCAGCGCGAGACCGCACGCCTGCGCGCATTCGATGTACGCGGTGACGGGTGGGCCTGATGGGTTTGCATCGAGCACCCACTGCGCCTCGACGTCGTCGTCGAGCGGCCCGCTGACCCGAAGGGTGTGCAGCTCTCCGAGTCGGCTGGCCAACACCTCCACGAACCCAGGCCCGCCGTCGGACTGCGGGGCGAGGGTGAACCGGTCCGCGGGACGGGAACGGCGCCAGCCCGTCGCGATGGACTGGGCTGCCTGCACCGCAGTCAGGCTGTCGCCGAAGCAGTCCGGCGCGATCAGCACGTTCATGCCCGTCATCCTGGCAGACGATGGCCGCCGCGGACAGGCCGAATACCGGGACGGGGGTGCCTGGCCGGTCAGCCGAGAAGTAACCTGACAGGGTGAAATTGCTGGGCCGCAGAAAAGACGATTCCGAGGGTTCACGGGACGACGAGGACGCGGGAAACACCGCGCCCGCGGACTCCGCCGGCATGTCCGGCCAACGCGTGCCCACCGCCCCCAAGGGCAAGCCGACGCCCAAGCGCAGCGAGGCGAGCCGCAGGCGCGGCCCGGTCGCGCCCGCCCCGTTGACCAGCGCGGAGGCCCGGCGGCGGCGCAAGGAAACGGCGGGCCCGAAGCTCTCCCGCGAGGAGAAGAAAGCAGAGCGCACCCAACGCAAGGCGGAGATGTCGCAGCGCCGCGAGAAGATGATGGCCGGCGAGGCGGCCTACCTGCTGCCCCGGGACCAGGGCCCGGTGCGTCGCTACGCGCGCGACGTGGTGGATTCGCGGCGCAATCTGCTCGGCTTGTTCATGCCGTCGGCGCTCGGGCTGATCTTCGTCATGCTGGCCGTGCCGTCGGTGCAGGTGCAGCGGCTGCTGTCACCCGCGATGCTGGTCCTGGTGTTGATCATGGTGATCGACGGCTTCATCCTGGGCCGCAAGGTGAACCGCCTGGCGGATCGAGAAGTTCCCGGACAACACCGAATCCGGTTGGAAGCTCGGCTTCTACGCCGCCAGCCGGGCCTCGCAACTGCGCCGCATGCGCGCGCCGCGGCCTCAGGTCGAACGCGGCGCCAGCGTCGTGTGACGTCGTCGGTGACGTACTTTCCCGCCATCCCCACGCCCGATGCCGAAGCTGCGGCCGCTGCGCGGGAGCGGCAGACCAGGTTGACGAAGCCGCTCGGGGCGCTCGGCCGCCTCGAGGACCTCTCGGTGTGGGTGGCGGGCTGTCAGGGTGCGCTGTCCCCCAAAGCAATTCGAGCGGGCGCGGGTGGTGGTGTTCGCCGGAGATCACGGCGTGGCCGCCGCCGGCGTGTCCGCATATCCCGCCGAGGTGACCGCCGCGATGGTGGCGAACTTCGAGGCGGGCGGCGCCGCGGTGAACGTGCTCGCCGCCTTGGCGGGCGCCGGCGTGCGGGTCGCGGACATCGCCGTCGACACGGCCGAGCCGCTGTCGCCCGTCGATCGGCGCGCACAAGGTCCGCCGCTCCAGCGGCAACATCGCCGTGGAGGACGCGTTGACGCCCGACGAGGTGGTCGAGGCGATCGAGGCGGGCCGCCGGATCGCCGACGAGGAGGTCGACGCCGGCGCCGATCTGCTGATCGCCGGCGACATGGGCATCGGCAACACCACGCCGGCGACCACCCTGGTCGCCGCGCTGACCGACACCGAGCCGGTCGCCGCGGTCGGGCGGGGCACCGGGATCGACGACGCCGGCTGGGGCCGCAAGACCGCCGCGGTTCGCGACGCGCTCTACCGGACGCGCAGGCTCGTCTGCGGATCCCGATTGCGCTGCTGCGGATCTGCGGTGGCGCCGACCTGGCCGCGATGACCGGATTCTGCGCTCAGGCCGCGGTGCGGCGCACTCCGGTGCTGCTGGACGGCGTCGTGGTGACGGCCGCTGCGCTGGCGGCCGAAAGGCTCGCACCCGGCGCGAAGCAGTGGTGGCAGGCCGGGCACCGCTCCACCGAACCGGCGCACTCGCTGGCGCTGCGCGACCTGGGGCTGGAGCCCATCGTCGAGCTCGGGATGCGGCTCGGCGAGGGTACCGGCGCCCTGGTCGCGCTGCCCGTGCTGCGCGCCGCCGTCGCCACACTCGCGTCGATGGCGACGTTCGAAGAAGCCGGTATCGGTGACGGCCATGATCCGTTCCGTCGCAGGCGCTTTCGCGTTCGCGACGGTTCTTCCGATGCCGGCGACCTCACGGCGACCGTCGGCCGCGGCGTGATGACCGCGTTTCCCGTCGTCGGAGCCGCACTGGGCGCACTGGCCGCCGCGGTTCTCTGGGCAGGCACGCAGGCGTTCGGTGACGGCAGCGCGCTGGCCGGCGCACTTGCGGTGGCGGCGCTGCTGATCGCCACCCGCGGTCTGCACATCGACGGCTTGTCCGACACCACCGACGCGCTGGGCTGCTACGGCCCGCCGGAGCGGGCGCTGGCGGTGATGCGTGACGGCTCGGCGGGGCCGTTCGGCGCCGCCGCGGTGGTGGTGGCGATCCTGGTGCAGAGCCTGGCCTTCGCCCAGACGAGCTGGCTGGCGGTGCTCGTCGCGGTCACCGCGGGCCGGGTGGCCGCGGTCGCCGCATGCCGCCGATCGGTTCCGGCGGCCGCGGGCAGCACGTTGGGCGGACGCTGTCGCAGGCACCCAGCCCCTCTGGGTGGTCGCGCGTCTGGGTGCTCGCGGTCGCCGCACTGGCGGTTCCGGCGTGCGCGCAGCGCTGGCAGGGCCCGCTGGTGGTTTTCGTCGCAGCTGGCGGCCTGCAGCGCGCGCTGGTGGCGCACTGCGTGCGCAGGTTCGGCGGGATCACCGGCGACGTGCTGGGCGCCGCCGTCGAGGTGACGACGACGGTCGCCGCGGTCGGGTTGGCGATCGGCTAGCTGAAGCCGGGCCATCCAGCCGTGGGTGTCGGCGAAGGTGCCGCGCTGGATGCCGGTCAGCGTGTCGCGCAGCGCCATCGTGATCTCGCCCGGCTCGCCGTCGCTGATGGTGAACTCGCCGTCGCCGTGCTTGACGTGCGACACCGGGGTGATGACGGCAGCGGTGCCGCACGCGAAGACCTCGGTGATCTCGCCTGCGGCGGCCTTCTTCTGCCACTCGTCGACGTCGATCTTGCGCTCTTCGACCGCGAAGCCTGCGTCAGTTGCCAACTGCAGCAATGAATCCCGGGTGATACCCGGCAGCAGCGAGCCGGACAGCTCCGGGGTCACCAGACGGGCGGTGCCACCGCTGCCGAACACGAAGAACAGGTTCATGCCGCCCATCTCCTCGACATAGCGGCGTTCGATCGCGTCCAGCCACACCACCTGGTCGCAGCCGTGCGTCTGCGGCCTCGGCCTGCGCCAGCAGCGAGGCGGCGTAGTTGCCGCCGAACTTGGCCGCCCCGGTGCCGCCCGGGCAGGCCCGCACGTACTCGGTGGACAACCACACGCTGACGGGCTTGATGCCGCGCGGGAAGTAGGCACCCGCGGGTGAGCCGATGACGAGGTAGCGGTATTCGTTGGCCGGGCGGACACCCAGGCCGGGTTCGGTGGCGAAGACGAACGGTCGCAGATACAGCGATTCCTCGCCGCCGGCGGGCGGCACCCATTGTTCGTCGACGGCGATCAGCTGGCGCAGCGACTCGATGAACAGCTCCTGCGGCAGCTCGGGGATGGCCAGCCGGCGCGCCGACGTACGCAGCCGGGCCGCGTTGGCCTCGGGCCGGAACGACACGATGGCGCCGTCAGCCCAGCGGTAGGCCTTCAGTCCTTCGAAGATCTCCTGCGCGTAGTGCAGGACGATCGCGGACGGGTCGAGTTCGATGGGGCCGTACGGGATGACCCGCGCGTCGTGCCACCCCCGCTCGACGGTGTAGTCGATCGACACCATGTGGTCGGTGTGGAACTTGCCGAAGCCGGGGTTGGCGAGGATCTCGGCCCGTACCTCGTCGCTCGCCGGATTCGCGTTGCGATCGACGGTGAACTCGAGGCCTTCAGTCATGAGAGCGATTCTATAACCGCCCGGCTAGCGGTTTTTCAGTGTTCTACGCTGCGGGTGCGGGTGTCGACGAACGGCGGCTTGACGACCTCGCATTCGATCAGGCGGCCGCGGACATCGACGGCGACCTGCCGCGCCGTCCGCGATATCGGCCGCAGTGTCGATCAGCGCCAAGCGCGATGCCGACTTTCAATGTCGGAGAGAAGGTTCCCGACGTGGTGATCCCGATGGGCGTTCTCCCCGTCGAGCACCGTGAGGTCGCCGCGCAGCACACCGCGCCCGATCGCGCGCAACCCGCGCAGTGTCCGCCGCGGGCCGGCATCCTTCTCCGCGAGCAGCGCCTCGCGGCCCCAGAACGCCTCTTTCTTCCACCCGACGGCCCAGCCGCACCGCGCCTGCAGCGGTGAGATGTCCAGCGATAACTCGTGCCCGTGCAGCGGATAGCCCATCTCGGTGCGCAGGGTGTCGCGCGCGCCGAGCCCTGCCGGCTCGCCGCCGGCCGCGGCGACCGCCTCGACCAGGGCGTCGAACACCACCGCCGCCTGGTCCCACTCCGGCAGCAGCTCGTAGCCGTGTTCACCGGTATAGCCGGTGCGGCACACCCGCACCTCGACGCCGCCGAAGACCGCATCGGCGTAGCCCATGTAGTCCATGTCGGTGGGTAGCCCCAGGTCGCCGACGACCTCGGCCGACTTCGGCCCCTGCACGGCCAGCACGGCGCGCGACCGGTGCTCGTCGGTGACGGTCAGGCCGTCCGGGGCGCGTCCCTGCAGCGCGGCGACGACGGCAGCGGTGTTGGCAGCGTTGGGAACCAGGAAGATCTCGTCGTCGGAGACGTAGTAGGCGATCAGGTCGTCGATTACACCCGCGACCCTGCCGCTTCGGTGCAGCACAGCGTGTACTGCGCCTTGCCCGGACCGATCCGGCGCAGGTCGTTGGTGAGCGCGGAGTTGACGAACTCGGCTGCCCCCGGGCCTTTCACCAGCGCCTTGCCCAGGTGACTCACGTCGAAGAGGCCGACCGTCGTGCGGGTGGCGGTGTGCTCGGCGACCGTGCCGGCATACGACACCGGCATGAGCCAGCCGCCGAACTCGGCGAAGCTCGCTCCGAGCTCGCGATGGCGGTTCTCCAGCGGGCCGTGCCAACAGGTTGTCACTCACGGCGAACCACACTAATAGCCCAGTGGTTAGGGTGAATCCCCGTGAGCACCCCAGCCGGTTACCAGTCCCCCGCCGTCACCGTCGCGAGCACCCTGCCCAAGCGCAAAGTCGACTCCTCGGTCCTGATCGTCGCCGTTGTCAGCAGCGGTTCCGACGGCGAGAGTGCAGACGCGAAAGCGCACGGTTGTCGCCAACCCGTACCTGGACGCCGAGGCGGTCGGCGAGATCGAGGTGGCGCTGGCGCGCTGGGCGCCAAGGGCGGGTCGGAGCAGCTGACCCGGGTGGTCGCGCCGTCGCTGCCGGTCGGCAGCGTGCTGGCGGTGGGACTGGGCAAGAGCCGCGACGAGTGGCCGACCGAGACCATCCGCCGGGCCGCCGGCGTGGCCGCGCGCTCACTCAGCGGCGTCGAGAACGTGTTCACCACGCTGTCGGATCTCGACCTGGAGGCGACGATCGAGGGGCTGATCCTGGGCGCCTACCGGTTCACCGAATTTCGCAGCGACAAGACCGCACCCAAGGATGCGGGGCTGCGCAAGATCACCGCGCTCACCCCCGACACGAAGTCGGCGACCAAGGAGGCGGCGGCCCGGGCGGAGGCGATCGCGTCGGCGGTCGCGACCGCCCGGGATTTCGTGAACACCCCGCCCAGCCACCTCTATCCCGCCGAATTCGCCAAGCGGGCAAAGGCTTTGGGTGATGCGGCCGGACTCCACGTCGAGATCCTCGATGATAAGGCCCTCGCCAAGGAGGGTTACGGCGGCGATCGTCGGCGTCGGCAAGGGGTCCTCGCGGCCGCCGCGGCTGGTGCGGCTGACGCACCACGGCGCCAAGAACAAGAAGTCGAAGACCGGCGGGCAGGAGCGAAGCGACACGGGGATCAAGAAGGTCGCGCTGGTCGGTAAGGGCATCACCTTCGACACCGGCGGCATCTCGATCAAGCCCGCCGCCAACATGCACCACATGACCTCGGACATGGGCGGTGCCGCGGCCGTCATCGCGACGGTCGTGCTGGCGGCCAGGCAGCAGCTGCCGATCGACGTCGTCGCGACCGTGCCGATGGCCGAGAACATGCCGTCGTCCACCGCTCAGCGGCCCGGCGACGTGCTGACCCAGTACGGCGGGATCACCGTCGAGGTCCTCAACACCGACGCCGAGGGCCGGCTGATCCTGGCCGACGCGATCGTGCGGGCGTGCGAGGACGGCCCCGATTATCTGATCGAGACCTCGACGCTGACGGGTGCGCAGACCGTGGCGCTGGGCGCCCGCACGCCCGGCGTGATGGGCAGCGAGGAGTTCCGCGACCGCGTCGCCGAGATCTCCCAGGCGGTCGGCGAGAACGCCTGGGCGATGCCGCTGCCCGAGGAGCTCAAAGACGACCTCAAGTCGACGGTGGCCGACCTGGCCAATGTGAGCGGGTCCCGTTACGCCGGGATGTTGGTCGCGGGTACCTACCTGCGCGAGTTCGTCGCCGACGGCGTGCAGTGGGCGCACCTCGACATCGCGGCCCCGGCGTACAACTCGGGTGGGCCGTGGGGTTACACGCCCAAGGGCGGCACCGGGGTGCCGACCCGCACCATGTTCGCGGTGCTGGAGGACATCGCCGAGAACGGCTGAGCGCATCACCGGTCCAGTGCCGGCGGGCGGTTGGCGAGCTTCTGAACGACCCACTGGCTGAGTGAGGAAGGTCCCGCTGAAATCGTGACCTGTCAGCGGGATAGGAGGTTCGACGCGGTAGGTGTACGGCCTTCCGTCCCGGGCGCGCCTTCTGTCATCAGAAAACCCGTCCCCCTGGGGTGACCGGCCCGTTCCTACATGATGCTTCCGCCGCGGGCCCCGCTGCGCATGGCCTGCGGAAGGGCGTGCGCGACGCCGTAGACGAAGTACGCCTCGGGGGTGACGGGCCGCACCGGCTTGTTCTTCTGCACCGAGCTCACGATGGCCTTGGCGACCTTCTCGGGTCCGTACCGACGTACCCCGAATCCCTTCCGGGCCCGTCCCCGAACCTTTTCGGCGTCCTGGCGGCGCGCGTCCGGCAGCGAGAACCGGGTGGTCTCGACGATGTTGGTTCCGACGACGCCGGGGCAGATCGTGGTCAGTCCGATACCGGCCGAATCCAGTTCCGCGCGGAGACAATCCGAGAACATGTAGACCGCCGCCTTGGACGTGCAGTAGGCGTTCATGACGTTGACCGGCGTATAGGAGGCCATCGAGGCGACGTTGACGATGTGGCCCCCGGTCCCTCGTTCGACGAGACGTTTGGCGAAGGACCGGCAGCCGTTGACGACACCGCCGAAGTTGATGTCGAGCACCCGGTCGAACTCCTCGGCCGGGGTGTCGAGGAAGAACCCCGCATGCCCGACGCCGGCGTTGTTGACCACGATGTCGGGCACCCCGTGCTCAGCGCACACCCGCTCGGCGAACGACTCGACGGCGGTCGCGTCGGCGACGTCGAGGTGGTAACTGTGCGCTGTGGCACCGGCGGCGGCGATGAGGCCGGCGGTCTCCGCGAGTCCGCCCTCGTCGATATCGCTGATAACGACGTCGGCTCCGTCGTGGGCGAACGCCAGGGCCGTCTCGCGGCCGATGCCGCTGCCTGCGCCGGTCACCGACACCAGGGTGTCGCCGAACGGTTTGCGTGATCGGCCGACCTGCGCGCGCAACAGTTCCCGCGCAGCCGGAGTGCCGTCGAGGTGGTCGACGAGCTGGGCGACCGAGCGCGCCAGCACCTGCGGATGCGAGGTGGGCGACCAGTGCCCGGCCCTGATGTCGCGCCGCCACAGCCGCGACGCCCACACGGAGGTGTCGTCGTAGAGGTGTGGCCTTAGGAACGGGTCCTGGGTGCTGACGATCAGTTGCACCGGAACGTCGACGCCGAGATCGCGATGGTCGGGCTGGGCCCCGGTCATCGTGCGGAGGACGTTGGCCCGATACATCTTCACCGGTACCGAGCGGGGCACCATCGCCGCCAGCCGTCCCAGCTGGCGAACCCCCTGCAGAAACCGCCGGGGACGATACGGACGGCTCAGCGTGTCGATGATGTAGCGGTGGACGTGATGCCGACTCGGCCCCGATACCGAGGTGAACGACGCGACCCGCCGGGCCGCTGCCGGCCGCACGAGGAACTCCCAGACCCCGGTGGACCCCCAGTCGTGGGCCAGCACATGCACGGCACGCTCCGCGGACACGGCGTCGATCACGGCCGCGAAGTCGTCGGCGAGCCGTTCCATCCGGTAAGCCGAAGTGCGCTTGGGCCCAGACGAATCGCCCGCTCCGCGATTGTCGTAGCTGATGATCCGGAACCTGTCCGCGAGCAGCGGCACGATCGGATCCCACAGCCGGTGGGTGTCGGGATACCCGTGAGCCAACACCAAGGTCGGCCCGTCGGAGTTGCCCTGCTCGTAGACGGCGATCCGGACACCGTCGCTGCTGTCGACAAACCGCTGCGTCATGACACCTCCGCGAGCGGACACTACTAGCGGTCCCCGAGCTCCTCACGCTGGGCACGCTTGCGCTGGATCCGCTGGCGGGCGTCGTAGTCGCGCATCCGCTGCGGGTAGCCCACCTTCTGAACGTCGTACACCGGGATATTGAGGCGGTCGGACAGCCGCCGCGCTCCGGCGTACCCGCCGGCCCTGCGCCGTGTCCATTCGCCGTCGGCGGCGACCAGGACGACAGTGACCTCGGTGACCGTCGTCTTCGGCTCGACGAAAGCCTCAACACCCTCGTGCCCGGCGACCCACTGCTGCAGGTACCGGAGATCCGCTGCGGCTGCGGCGCCGCCGGCGCCGCGCCGGCCACGAAGCTTGTCGAACAGTCCCACCTGGGCTCACTCCTTCCCGGCACCTGGCACCCACTGGCTTGTTTACGCCAATTTCGATAGTGCCAGAGCGGCGAGAACACGAGTCCACGACGAAACGTGACGACGGACGTGACAGGATGGGAAGTGACACTTCGATCACCTCAGAGACCGTGCAAGGGAGCCACGACACATGGCCATCTCCGTCCAGATGCCCGCACTCGGCGAGAGCGTTACCGAGGGGACAGTGACCCGCTGGCTCAAACAAGAGGGAGACACAGTCGAGGAGGACGAACCTCTGTTGGAGGTGTCCACCGACAAGGTCGACACCGAGATCCCGTCACCTGCCGCGGGCGTGTTGAAGAAGATCGTCGCCCAGGAGGACGACACCGTCGAGGTGGGTGGCGAGCTGGCGGTCATCGGTGACGCCGACGAGGACAGTGGCGGTGGTGGCGAGGAACCCGCCGACGAGGAGCCCGAAGCCGAGCCGGAACCCGAACCCGAGCCCGAGCCTGAACCCGAGCCCGAGTCGAAGCCCGCCGCGAAGTCGTCCGGCTCGTCCGGTTCGGCTACCCCGGTGGTGATGCCAGAGTTGGGCGAGTCGGTCACCGAGGGAACGGTGACCCGCTGGCTGAAGAAGGTCGGCGACAGCGTCGAGGTGGACGAGCCGCTGGTCGAGGTGTCCACCGACAAGGTCGACACCGAGATCCCCTCGCCGGTCGCAGGCACGCTACTGTCCATCACCGCCGAGGAGGACGACACCGTCGAGGTCGGCGGTGAGTTGGCCAAGATCGGCGATGCCGATTCTTCGAGCGCCGCCGAACCAGAACCCGAGCCAGAGCCCGAGCCCGAGCCGGAGCCCGAGCCAGAGCCGGCGAAGGAGAAGCAAGCCCGAACCGAAGCCGGAACCCAAGCCCGAGCCCAAGCCCGAGCCCAAGCCCGCCGCGGCCGAGGAATCGTCGTCGAGTGGTGACAGCGGCCCGTACGTCACCCCCCTGGTGCGCAAGCTGGCCACCGAGAACGGCGTCGACCTCGCCACCGTGAAGGGCACCGGCGTCGGCGGACGCATTCGCAAGCAGGATGTGCTCGCGGCGGCCAGCGAGAAGGAATCGGCAAAGGACACGGCGAAGCCCGAACCCGCTGCCGAAGCTCCCGCCAAGGCATCGTCCACGGCTCCAGCGCCCGAAGCCGCGCTGGCTCATCTGCGCGGAACAAAGCACAAGGCCAACCGGATCCGTCAGATCACCGCGAAGAAGACCCGCGAATCGCTGCAGACGACCGCGCAGTTGACGCAGACCCACGAAGTCGACATGACCAAGATCGTGTCCCTGCGGTCCAGGGCGAAGGCGAAGTTCGCCGAGCGCGAGGGCGTCAACCTCACCTACCTGCCCTTCATCGCCAGGGCGGTGATCGACGCGCTGAAGATCCACCCGAACGTCAACGCGAGCTACAACGAGGAAGCCAAGGAGATCACCTACTACGACGCCGAGCATCTCGGCTTCGCGGTCGACACCGATCAGGGCCTGTTGTCACCGGTGATCAAGAACGCCGGTGACCTCTCCCTGGGCGGGCTGGCACGCGCGATCGCCGACATCGCGGCGCGGGCACGCTCGGGCAACCTCAAGCCCGACGAGCTGTCCGGCGGCACGTTCACCATCACCAACATCGGTAGCCAGGGAGCGCTGTTCGACACTCCGATCCTGGTTCCGCCGCAGGCGGCGATGCTGGGCACCGGTGCAATCGTGAAGCGCCCGCGGGTGATCGTCGACGAGTTCGGCAACGAGTCGATCGGCGTGCGGTCGGTGAGTTACCTGCCGCTGACCTACGACCACCGCCTGATCGACGGCGCCGACGCCGGACGATTCGTCACCACCATCAAGCGCCGCCTCGAAGAGGGCGCGTTCGAGGCAGACCTGGGGCTGTAGTCAGCAGTGTCGATGCCATCAGATTCGGTCATCGCTGTCGCGGGATCCTCCGGTCTGATCGGCACGGCGCTGGTGTACGCGCTGCGCGCCACCGACCGCCGGGTGCTGCGCATCGTGCGACGGGCACCGTCGAACGCCGACGAGGTGTACTGGAATCCGGACACCGGCGAGTTCGATCCGGACACGCTGCGCGGGGTGGACGCGGTGGTCAACCTGTGCGGTGTCAACGTCGGCCAGAAGCGGTGGTCGGGCGCGTTCAAGCAGAGCCTGCGGGACAGCCGCATCGGCCCTACCGAGGTGCTCTCCAGCGCCGTCGTCGACGCCGGCGTGCCCACCCTGATCAACGCGAGTGCCGTGGGCTATTACGGCGACACCGGAAACCGCCCGGTCGACGAGACCGCCGGGCCCGGCCACAACTTTCTCGCCAGGCTGTCGGTGGACTGGGAGACCGCGACGGAGGTGGCGGCGGACTCCGGTGTGCGGGTGGTACTGACCCGCACCGGCCTGGTGATGGCACCGGCAGGCGGGCTGCTCAGCCGCCTGAAGCCGCTGTTTTCACTGGGCCTGGGCGCCCGACTGGGCAACGGTCGCCAGTACCTGCCGTGGATCAGCCTCGAGGACCAGGTCCGCGCACTGCTGTTCGCGATTACCCACGACGAGCTGTCGGGGCCGGTCAACTTCGCCGGGCCTGCACCGGTCACCAACGCCGAGTTCACCACCGCGCTCGGGCGCACCGTGAACCGCCCGACGCCGTTGATGGTCCCGGGGTTCGCGCTCCGCACGGTGCTCGGCGAGTTCGCCGACGAGGGCCTGCTGGGTGGTCAGCGCGTGATCCCCGCGGCGCTGGAGCGGGCAGGCTTCCACTTCCACCACCACACCATCGGCGAGGCCCTGGCGTTTGCCACTGCCCGGAACGGCGACTGACCTGGGGTCCCCGCGTCAGCTGGGGAGGGGTCCCGGCGATCAGCCGGAGGGTAGCGTCGTTCGCATGGCGGAATCGATCCGGTCGGGCAGCTCGCCCGTGCAGGTGCGGCGACTGGGCACCATCGACTACCAGGCGGCCTGGCAGCTGCAGCGGGAGCTGGCCGACGCGCGCGCGGCCGGTGGCCCCGACACGCTTCTGCTGCTGCAGCATCCCCCGGTGTACACCGCGGGCCGACGCACCCTGGCCCACGAACGTCCGGATGCGGCCGCTACCGGCACACCGGTCGTGGAAACCGACCGCGGCGGCAAGATCACCTGGCACGGTCCCGGGCAGTTGGTCGGATACCCCATCATCGGCCTGGCCGAGCCACTGGACGTGGTGAATTTCGTTCGGCGCCTTGAGGCGTCGTTGATCGCGGTGTGTGCCGACCTCGGCCTTCGGACCGGCCGGGTCGAGGGGCGGTCCGGGGTGTGGGTACCTGGCGACAGCGACCGCCCGGCGCGCAAGGTCGGCGCGATCGGCATCAGGGTGGCGCGGGCGACGACAATGCACGGGTTCGCGCTGAACTGCGATTGCGACCTCAGCGCGTTCGGTTCCATCGTGCCCTGCGGCATCGCCGATGCCGGGGTGACGTCGCTGACCGCGGAACTGGGACGCAGGGTGGGCGTGGAAGACGTGGCCGACCGGGTCGCCGATGCGGTGTGTGACGCTCTCGATGGGCTCCTCAGCAGGACCGCCGACGCAGTAGCATCGATAAAGTGAGTGTCGATCCCGGTAACCGCAAGCTGCTACGGCTGGAAGTGCGCAACGCGCAGACGCCGATCGAGCGCAAACCGCCGTGGATCAAGACCCGGGCCAAGATGGGCCCCGAGTACACCGAACTGAAGGCTCTGGTGCGCCGCGAAGGTCTGCACACGGTGTGCGAGGAGGCCGGCTGCCCCAATATCTTCGAGTGCTGGGAAGACCGCGAAGCCACCTTCCTGATCGGCGGCGAGCAGTGCACCCGACGCTGCGACTTCTGCCAGATCGACACCGGCAAGCCCGCTGACCTGGACCGCGACGAGCCGCGCCGGGTCGCCGAGAGCGTGCAGGCGATGGGGCTGCGCTACTCCACTGTCACCGGGGTGGCCCGCGATGATCTACCCGACGGCGGCGCGTGGCTGTACGCCGAGACGGTCCGCCAGATCAAGGCCCTCAACCCGAACACCGGCGTGGAGCTGCTGATCCCCGACTTCAACGCCGAGCCCGCGCTGCTCGAGGCAGGTCTTCGAGTCACGCCCGGAAGTCTTGGCGCACAACCTCGAGACGGTGCCGCGGATCTTCAAGCGGATCCGGCCCGGCTTCCGTTATGACCGCAGCCTCTCGGTGATCACCAGCGCGCGTGATTACGGATTGGTGACCAAGAGCAACCTCATCCTCGGCATGGGCGAGACGCCGGAGGAGGTTCGCGCCGCGCTGCGCGATCTGCACGACGCAGGCTGCGACATCGTCACCATCACCCAGTACCTGCGCCCGTCGACACGCCATCACCCCGTCGAGCGCTGGGTGCATCCGGACGAATTCGTCGAGCACGAGCAGTACGCGACCGGGTTGGGCTTCGCCGGCGTGCTCGCCGGACCACTGGTGCGCTCGTCGTATCGGGCAGGAAAGCTGTACGCGCAGACTATTGCGTCGCGACCTTCCGGAGCCGCTCCGGCTTCGGCGACATCTGCCGCAAGACCCGCCGTATCCTGAACGAATGGCGACATCGCGTAAACCCGCGGATCCTAAAAAGACGGCCACTCGCGCCGCCAAAAAAGAGGCCAAGGCGGCCCGCAAGGCGGCGTCCAAGCAGCGCCGCAGTCAGCTGTGGCAGGCGTTCCAGATCCAGCGCAAAGAGGACAAGCGCCTACTTCCGTACATGATCGGCGCGTTTGTGCTGATCGTGGCCGCGTCGGTGGCTGCCGGTATCTTTGCCGGCGGGTTCACGATGTACATGCTGATCCCGCTCGGCGTGGTGCTGGGTGCGCTGGTGGCGTTCATCATCTTCGGCCGCCGCGCGCAGAAGTCGGTGTACCGCAAGGCCGAGGGTCAGACCGGGGCGGCCGCGTGGGCGCTGGAAAACCTGCGCGGCAAGTGGCGGGTGACCCCCGGCGTCGCGGCCACCGGCCATTTCGACGCCGTGCACCGGGTCATCGGACGCCCGGGCGTGATCTTCGTCGGCGAGGGTTCGCCCGCGCGCGTGAAGCCGCTTCTGGCTCAGGAGAAAAAGCGCACCGCCCGCCTCGTCGGCGACATCCCGATCTACGACATCGTGATCGGCAACGGCGAGGGCGAGGTGCCGCTGGCCAAGCTGGAACGGCACCTGACCAAGCTGCCGGCCAACATCACCGTCAAGCAGATGGATTCACTCGAGTCGCGTCTGGCGGCGCTGGGCACCAAGGTCGGCCCGGCCGCGATGCCGAAGGGCCCGCTGCCTGCGGCCGCCAAGATGCGCGGGGTGCAGCGCACCGTTCGACGAAAGTGACGGCGTTGCGCAACCGATGACCGCGTACACCCGGGGGGGAACCAGATGTGTGTTGCGTGCGAATGGGCGCCCCATTTCGCTGCTTTCGGAAGCGGTAGCCGCAGCCACCTGACGCGTCGGACACCGGACACCACCGCCGAGGGGGCCGGCCCCGACTCCGCGCGTGCCGACTTCGTGTTCCGCAACGGCCCGATCTACACGGTGTCCGCCTCGGCGCCGTGGGCGCAGGCCGTCGCCGTCACGGGCAGCACGATCACCTATGTCGGCGACGAGTCGGGCGCCATGGCGCTGGCCGGATCCGCGACCCAGGTCATCGATCTCGACGGCCGCCTTCTCATGCCGGGTTTCGTGGAGGGCCACATCCATCCCTTCCTCGGGGCGTTCCTCACCTCCGGGGCCGACCTTCAAGTGCCGACGGGCGAGGATGCGCTGGCCGCCATCGAGCAGTACGCGACGGACCATCCGGACGGTCCGGTGCGTGGATTCGGCTGGCGTGTGGACATGTTCGGCCCGGACGGGCCTACCCGCGCCGACCTCGACCGGGTGCTGCCCGACCGGCCCGGCTTCTTCTTCGCCATCGACGGCCACAGTTTGTGGGTCAACAGCAAGGCGCTCGAAATCGCCGGGGTCACCCGGGAATCCCAGGACCCCATCCCGGGCTTCAGCTACTACGTCCGGGACCAGCACGGCGACCCCACCGGCTACGTACTCGAGGTGGACGCCGTCCTGGGCATCGTCAACGCCATCGAGCCGATCTCGGCCGAGACCATGGGGACGCTGCTGAACTCGTGGTTGCCGAAGGCGTCCGCCGCGGGGATCACCTCGCTCTTCGACGCCGGGGTGCCGCCCATCGGCGGTGATCAGGGCGCGCTGATCAGCCTCTACACCGACGTAGAGAACCGGGGCGCGCTGCCGTTCCGCGTCGTCGCCTCCTACATCGTGAAGTCGCCGCCCGTCGACGACGCCGTGGCCAAGCTGACCGACCTGCGTAGCCGGATCTCCACCGACCTGGTACAGGTGGGCGCGGTCAAGATCATCGGCGACGGCACACAGGAGGGCTACACCGCCTGGTTGATGGAGCCCTACGCCGACAAACCCGATTCGACCGGCGGATCGCCGTTCACCGAACAGCAGTGGCACCAACTCGTCAGCGCCGTCGACGCCGCCGGATTCGACGTGCATGTGCATGCGTGCGGGGAACGGACGGCGCGCACTGCACTCGATTCCATCGAGCGGGCGATCGCGGTGAATCCCCCCCGGGATCGGCGCCACACCATCGCGCATCTCGTGTACGTCGAGGACCCCGACAGTCAACGCTTCGGCGAGCTCGGCGTCATCGCGCAGTTCTCCGCCAACTGGCTGTCCGCCGATCCCGCGACGGTGGAGAACCTGGCGGCACGCTACGGGCGGCCGCGGCAGGACCTCCTATACCGCAGCCAGGACGTGCTCCGGTCCGGGGGGCGGATCTCGCTGGGCACCGACTGGCCGGCGGCCGGGTACTTCTCCACCTACAAGCCGCTGGACTCGATCCAGACCGGCGTGACCCGCCAGCTGGTCGGCGACCCCCAGGGAGCCGACGCCGCAGTGCTGGCCCCGGCCGATCAGCGGCTGTCCGTCGAGCAGGCCGTGCACGCGAACACGCTCGGCGCCGCCTACCAGATGCGGCTCGATGGCGTGGTGGGCTCCCTGGAGGTCGGCAAGCTCGCCGACCTGATCGTGCTCGACAAGAACCTCTTCGAGGTCGACCCCCACGACATCCACGACGTGACCGTGACGATGACGATGATGAACGGCAAGATCTTCCTCAAGACGTGGGACGAGGCGTCAGCGCTCACCGGGGCCCTTTGCTCTTCGCGCAAGCGCTCATCGGGGCCCGTTGCTCTTCGCGCAAGCGCTCATCGGGGCCCGTTGCTCTTCGCGCAAGCGCTCATCGGCGGACGACGGCGGTCTTGCTTGCCAGATCCTGCAGGCCGCGCAGGTCGGAGTCGGTGAACAACGCCGGGATCACGAGTGCGACCAGCAAGCCACGCACCAGCGCACGTCCGGCACCCACAGGTGCGCGGTTGTCCACCGCGGTCACCTTCACGCCGAGTGCCAGCTGACCCGGGGTGAAGCCGAACAGCCGCACCGAGACGATGCCGAGCACCAGCCAGACGACCAGCACCGCCGTGGACAGATTCGCTAGGCTCACCAGGCCGAACGTCATCGCCAACGCCGCCAGCCCGTAGGACAGCAGCCAGTCGACGAACAGCGCGGCGATACGGCGACCGAACCGGGCGATCGAACCCGGACCCGTGCTGCGGGAGCCCGAGACGTTCCCCCGGGTAGGTTCCGGGTTGCGGGGTGCTGGGACCTGATAGCCAGGACCCCAGACCGGAGCCAGTTGTGCGGGCCATGCAGCCAGGATATGTGTGCGCCGGAAATGCGCTGGCGCAGGTTGCCAGGGCAACCCACGGATAACATCCGCGCAACATAGGGTTGATGACGACGCAACATCGTGTCCTTAGCGTCAACGCGGGCCTTACCAGATATAAGGAGATCAATCAGTGTCAGAAAAGACCGCCGACGACATCATCAAGCAGATCAAGGACGAGAAGGTCGAGTACGTCGACATTCGATTCTGCGACCTGCCCGGCGTCGTCCAGCACTTCTCGATCCCGGCTTCGGTGTTCGACGAGAGCGTGTTCGAGGACGGCCTTGCATTCGACGGCTCGTCGGTGCGTGGGTTCCAGTCCATCCACGAGTCCGACATGATGTTGCTGCCCGATCCGGAGACCGCACAGATCGACCCGTTCCGCGCCGCCAAAACGCTCAACCTCAACTTCTTCGTGCATGATCCGTTCACCCGTGAGGCGTACTCGCGCGACCCGCGCAACGTCGCGCGCAAGGCCGAGAACTACCTGGCCAGCACCGGCATCGCGGACACCTGCTTCTTCGGCGCCGAGGCCGAGTTCTACATCTTCGACTCGGTCAGCTTCGATTCGAAGATCAACGGCACCTTCTACGAGATCGACTCCGAGTCCGGCTGGTGGAACACCGGCGAACCGTTCGAGGCCGACGGCAGCCCCAACCTCGGCTACAAGGTCCGCCCGAAGGGCGGCTACTTCCCCGTCGCGCCGTACGACCACTACGTCGACCTGCGCGACGAGATGGCGACGAATCTGCAGAATGCAGGCTTCGTGCTCGAACGCGGCCACCACGAAGTCGGCACCGCCGGACAGGCCGAGATCAACTACAAGTTCAACACGCTGCTGCACGCTGCCGACGACGTGCTGCTGTTCAAATACATCATCAAGAACACCGCGTGGGCCAACGGCAAGACCGTGACGTTCATGCCCAAGCCGCTGTTCGGCGACAACGGTTCCGGTATGCACGCGCACCAGTCGCTGTGGAAGGACGGCAAGCCGCTGTTCCACGACGAGTCGGGCTACGCCGGACTGTCGGATCTGGCCCGCCACTACATCGGCGGCATCCTGCACCATGCGCCGTCGCTGCTGGCGTTCACCAACCCGACGGTGAACTCCTACAAGCGTCTGGTGCCAGGATACGAGGCCCCGATCAACCTGGTGTACAGCCAGCGCAACCGCTCGGCGTGTGTGCGTATCCCGATCACCGGCAACAACCCGAAGGCCAAGCGCCTCGAGTTCCGCTGCCCGGACAGCTCGGGCAACCCGTACCTGGCGTTCGCGGCGATGCTGATGGCCGGCATCGACGGCATCAAGAAGAAGATCGAGCCGCTGGCCCCGGTCGACAAGGACCTCTACGAGTTGCCGCCCGAGGAGGCCGCCAACATCCCGCAGGCACCCACCTCGCTGGCGTCGGTGATCGACAAGCTCGAGGAGGACCACGAGTACCTCACCGAGGGCGGCGTGTTCACCACCGACCTCATCGAGACGTGGATCACCTTCAAGCGGGAGAACGAGATCATGCCGATCCAGATCCGTCCCCATCCGTACGAATTCGCGCTCTACTACGACGTGTAAGTCGTCGGGTCTCACGACAGTGTCCACCCGCTCCGCAATCACCACCGATTGCCGAGCGGGTGGACTCGTCTGCATCTGGCCACCAATGCGAATGGCTGTCCAGCGCGATCAGCTGTGACGCCAGATGGTGGCGCCCCCGGCCTCTAGGTTGTTGAACCGGATCGCCGCCGCGCTCGTTGAACTTACTGACTGGACTTGGGATTTGGGGCGGATGCCTCAAGCGCTGATACGGGCGGCTGAGGAACCATCAGCTCATCACCTGGTCAAGGTCCAAGGAGGTTGAGATGAGCGGGTTATTGGTGGCGGTCTGCCTGTCGGTAGGCACGCCGCTTGTTGCTCTCGGTCTTTACGATCTGCAGGCGTCGGCGGAGCGGTGGGCCGCGAAGCGGCACGCGGAGGACTGACAGGTTATAAACGCAACTAACGGCGCCACTCGGCTTTTTCGTTATCTCTTCGTTTACCGGCACACCATCCGGACTGCAGTCCGCTCGGGTATTCTGCACCCATGACCCAGAATCTGGACGCACGGCTGGCGGGCTACTCCTCCCCCGTGTTGAGCATCTTCCGCATCGTGTTCGGACTGCTGTACACGCTGCACGGCACGATGAAGCTGTTCGGCTGGCCGCTCGGCGCGGCGGTGCCGGCCGGCACCTGGCCCTTCTGGTTCGCCGGGGTGATCGAGGTGGTGCTGGGATTGCTGATCACCGTCGGGTTCTTCACGCGCATCGCGGCATTCATCGCCTCCGGCGAGATGGCAGTGGCGTACTTCTGGCAGCACTGGGGCATTCTCGGCGGCAAGCCCGCCAACTTCTGGCCCTTCGACCCTCAACTCGGCGGCAACGGCGGCGAACTCGCGATCCTGTTCTGCTTCGGGTTCCTGCTGCTCGCGACAACGGGCGCGGGCGCGTGGGCGGTCGACGGACGGCGCCGGGTGGGCGCCGGCTACACCGGACGGCGCGCCGGGTACACCCGAGACACCGCCACGACGGCCGTACCGCGCCGCCGCGGACTCGCCGGCTTGCGTGATCGCTTCAGCCGTCGAGTCTGAGGTCCTTGCGGAACCGGCGCATCCCGTCGATCTTCTCGTCCAGAGGCGCGTCGGGACCGCTGTAGAACATCCAGGGCATCGTGATGATCCCGGTGATGCCACCGGCCTCGGCAGCCGAATAGTGCTCGGGGGTGAACGCGTCGGTCAGCGGGGTGATGACCTCGAAACCATCCATGGTCAAACCCTTTTCGGCGCGCAACCCACCCAGGACCGACACGCGCTCCAGGGCCTTGTCGGTGGTGATCAGGTCCCCGATCCACCCGTCATGGCGCGCCGCGCGCTTCAGCGCGATGTCGGACAACCCGCCCACGTAGACCGGGATGTGCGGCGGCGTCGGCTCCATCTCCATCCGCGGCGCGGTGTAGAACTCGCCGGAGAACTCCGTCCACCCCGGCGACCACAGCGCCTTCATCAACTCCAGCATCTCGTCGGTGCGCTTGCCGCGCCGCTCGAACCGCTGGCCCAACAGCTCGAACTCCTCGCGGCACCAGCCCACGCCGATGCCCAGCTCCAGCCTGCCGCCAGCCAGAACAGCGGCCGTGCCAATCGATTTCGCGGCCGAGTACGGATCGCGCATCGGCGGCAGGTACACCGTCGTGACGAAGTGCAGCCGCGTGGTCACCAACGCGATCGCCCCGATGATCACCCACGGGTCCGGCCAGTCGGTGAACGTCTCCCACCGCCTGCTGCCGTCCTTGGTGTACGGGTACGGCGTCTGCAGCGTCTCCAGATTGATGACATGGTCCGGCACCGCGATCCCGTGGTAACCGAGATCGTCTGCCGCCTTGGCGATTTCAACGCCCTCCCGAGTGTCCAGGAAGGCCGTCGAAACATAGAACTTCATCCGGCGTCACGCGCCCACGCAGGTTTGATGAACACGCCTTCGGCCTCCACGGTGACGCCCTCGGCGTCCCTGAGGTAGCCCCGCGCGAAGGTCTTGACACCTTCCGACCGTTCGACGAACGCCTCCGCGCGCACCCGCCCCAGATGCGTGCCGCGCAAGTAACGAAGACTGATCGTGCCGGTGAACTTCGGCTGAGTCAGCCCTTCGCTGGCCACCTCGCCGAGGATGTGGTCGAGCACCAACGCACAGATGCCGCCGTGCACCCACCCCGGTGGCCCCTCGTACGCGCGGCCCAACGTGAACTCACTCCAGCAACTGCCGTCGGCCTCGTGCTCGATGAGCATCGGCGGGGCGATGGCATTGCGCAGCCCCACAGCGGGATTCGCCCACGCCAACGGCCGCCCTGTGTCGGCATGCCGCAGTGTCGACGTCGCACTGCGCTGCTCGCGTTCCAACAGTTCCGTCGCCGCCGTCAGATGACCGAGCGCCTCCTGGGCCGTGACGTCGTCGACTGCGGTGTGAATCGCCGCGTCGATCAGCCGGCGCACCGCATCGGTCAGCGGCTCGTAGCTCGCCCGCTGCCGGCCGTACTCCTCGGCACTGATGACGTCAAACGCGAATTCCACGCTCATCCTCCAAAAATCTTCAGCACCACGGCTTTCGCCCTTCGGGTGATCCGCAGGTAGTTGTCCAGGAACTCGCTGCCGTCGCCGTCGGGCCAGCCGGCTGCCACCGCGACCGCGTTGAGCAGCCGGCCCGGTCCGGGCAGCTGATCGGTAGGCTTGCCGCGCACCAGAACCAGCGCGTTGCGCGCCCGCGTCGCCGTCAGCCACGCGTCACGAAGCAACTCGATGTCGCCCTCGGCGATCAGCTCGGCCGCGCCGATGGCATTGAGTGCCTCCAAGGTCGAGGTGGTGTGCAGTGCGGGGATCTTGTGCGCGAAGCGCAGCTGCAGCAGCTGGACGGTCCACTCGATGTCAGCCAGCCCGCCGCGGCCCAGCTTGGTGTGGGTGTTCGGATCGGCACCGCGGGGCAGTCGTTCGGCGTCCACCCTGGCCTTGATCCGTCGGATCTCTTGCACCGTCTCCGCCGACACGCCGCCGGCCGGGTAGCGGGTCTTGTCGGCCATCAACAGGAAGCGTTCCCCGAGTTCGAGGTCCCCCGCGACCCGATGCGCACGCAGCAACGCCTGGATCTCCCACGGCTGGGCCCACTGCTCGTAGTACGCCGCAAACGACGCCAGCGTGCGCACCAACGGCCCGCTGCGGCCCTCGGGACGCAGGTTGGCGTCGACTTCCAGCGGCGGGTCGCCACTGGGCGTGCCCAGCCGCGCCCGGACCTGCTCGGCCACCGTGACCGACCATTTCACTGCGGCCGCTTCCTCGATGCCCTCGCTGGGTTCGCAGACGAACATCACGTCGGCGTCCGAGCCGTATCCGAGTTCACCGCCGCCGAGACGGCCCATCCCGATGACGGCGATGCGCGCAGGCGGACCGGCCTCCCCGGTGTTCGCACGGATCACCGCTTCCAGCGCGGCCTGCAGCACCGCCACCCACACCGACGTGAGCTGCTTGCAGACGTCGGTCACCTCGAGCATCCCGAGCAGGTCGGCCGAGGCGATCCGGGCCAGCTCCCTGCGGCGCAACGCCCGCGCCGCGGCGACTGCCCGCAGCGGGTCGGCGTGCCGGGCGGCCGAGGCCACCAATGACCGCGCCGCCCCTTCGGTGTCGACGTCGCACAGCTTGGACCCGTTGGGCCCGTCGGCGTAGAGCTGGATCACCTCGGGGGCGCGCATCAGCAGGTCCGGCACGTACGCCGAGGTGCCCAGCACATGCATCAGCCGCTTGGCCACCGCGCCCTCGTCGCGCAGGGTGGCCAGGAACCACCGCTGGTCGGTGAGCTCATCGCTGAGCCTGCGGTAGGCCAGCAGCCCGGCATCCGGATCGGGGGTGTCGGAAAGCCAGTCCAGCAGCGTCGGCAGCAGCACCTGCTGAACCCGACCGCGCCGTCCGGTACCGCTGGTCAACGCACGCAGGTGGGTCAGCGCGCTCTGCGGACCCTCGTAGCCGAGCGCGGCGAGCTGACGCGCGGCTGACGCCGTGCTCATGCCGTCCGAAAGTCCCAGCGAGTCCTGGCCTACCGATTCCAGCAGCGGTTGGTAGAACAGCTTGGCGTGCAGCCGCGACACCCGGTGACTCTGTCGTCGGAGTTCCTCGCGCAGCACCCCCAGCGCATCGTGGCGGCCGTCGGGGCGAAGGTGCGCCGCGCGGGCCAGCCAACGCATCGCCTCGTCATCGTCCGCCTCCGGCAACAGGTGGGTGCGTTTGAGGCGCTGCAGCTGAAGCCGGTGTTCTAGCAGCCGCAGGAATTCGTAGGACGCCGTCATGTTGGCGGCGTCGTCCCGGCCGATGTATCCGCCGGCCCCCAGCGCCGCCAATGCGTTGACGGTCGAGGCCACGTGCAGCTTGTCGTCGTTGCGGCCGTGCACCAATTGCAACAGCTGGACTGCGAATTCGACGTCGCGCAGGCCGCCGCTGCCGAGCTTGAGCTCACGCGTCCGAACGCCGGCGGGCACCAAATCCTCGACGCGCCGACGCATCGCCTGCACCTCGGGCACGAAGTCCTCGCGCTCACACGCCGTCCACACCATCGGCATCAGCGCCTCGATGTAGCGGCGGCCCAGTTCCATGTCTCCTGCGGCCGGCCGGGCCTTCATCAACGCCTGGAACTCCCACGTCTTGGCCCACCGTTCGTAGTAGGCGATGTGCGAGTCCAGGGTGCGCACCAGCTGACCCTGCTTGCCCTCGGGCCGCAAGGCGGCGTCCACCTCGAAGAACGCGTCGCCGGCAAGCCTCATCATCTCGCCGGCGATCCTGGTGGCCAGACCGAGGCTGCTGTGCGAGCCGTCGTCGGTGACGAAGATGATGTCGACGTCGCTGACGTAGTTGAGTTCTCGCGCCCCGCACTTACCCATCGCGATCACGGTCAGCGCGGGCGGCTGGGCGCCATCGCACACCGACCGCGACACGACGTTCAACGCCGCACCCAGCGCGGCATCGGCGAGGTCGGATAGATGTTCACCCACGATGGTGAACGGCAGCACCGGCTCGTTCTCCACCGTCGATGCCACGTCGAGGGCGGCCAGCACCAGCAATCGATCGCGGTACAGGGTGCGCAGCGGCGGTACGGCAGCCGCGGCGCCCGTTGCCTTTTCGGCCGGCCCGGTGAACATCTCCCGCAACTCACCCGCCGACGGCAGGGAGACAGTGCCCGCCAGCAGGTGCCACGAGTCCGGGTTGGCGATCAGGTGGTCACCGAGGGCGAGCGACGACCCGAGCACCGCGAACAGCCTGCCCCGCAGACTGCGGTCCTTGAGCAGAGCGTGATCGAGTTCGTCCCACTGCTCGCCCAGCGCCTCCGACAGGCGAACGAGTGCGCGCAGCGCGCTATCGGCGTCAGGTGCGCGCGACAGCGACCACAAAAGCTCGACGTGGGCGTCGGTGTTCCACCCGAGGAGGTTCAGATCGGCTTGCGCCTGCGGTTCGACCAGTCCGAGCCGACCGACACCAGGCAGCTTGGGACGCTGCGTCGCAGGTTTGGCCACATCGAGAAATGTAATGCAGCCGGTAGCGCAGCCCGAATCGCGGGCGTGGCGTGGTTACAGGGACAGGTAGGTCTTCAGCTCGAAAGGCGTGACATGGCTGCGGTAGTTCTCCCACTCCGCGCGCTTGTTACGCAGGAAGAAGTCGAACACGTGCTCGCCGAGTGCTTCGGCGACCAACTCCGAGGCCTCCATCTCGGTCAGCGCGACACCCAAGCTACCGGGCAGCTCCTTGTAGCCCATGGCGCGGCGCTCCTCCGGCGTCAGGCTCCACACGTTGTCCTCGGCCTGCGGTCCGAGCACGTAGCTCTTCTCGATGCCGCGCAGACCGGCGGCGAGGAGCACCGCGAACGTCAGGTACGGGTTGCAGGCGGAGTCGGGGCTGCGCACCTCCACCCGCCGCGACGACGCCTTACGCGGGGTGTACATCGGCACCCGCACCAGAGCGGACCGGTTGGCCGCACCCCAGGACGCCGCCGTCGGGGCCTCGCCGCCGTGCACCAGCCGCTTGTAGGAGTTCACCCACTGGTTGGTGACGGCGCTGATCTCGTTGGCGTGTTCGAGAATGCCTGCGATGAAGGACTTCCCGACATCGGAGAGCTGCAGCGGGTCGTCCGGGCTGTGGAAGGCGTTGTTGTCGCCCTCGAACAGGCTCATGTGCGTGTGCATCGCCGAACCGGGGTGTTCCGAGAACGGCTTGGGCATGAACGACGCACGCACGCCATCGCCGAGCGCGACCTCCTTGACGACGTACCGGAAGGTCATCACGTTGTCGGCCATCGACAGCGCGTCGGCGTAACGCAGGTCGATCTCCTGCTGGCCCGGGGCACCTTCGTGGTGGCTGAACTCCACCGAGATGCCCATCTGCTCCAGCGCGTCGATGGCGTGCCTGCGGAAGTTCGGCGCCGAGTCGTGGACCGCTTGGTCGAAGTAACCGCCGTTATCGGCAGGGACGGGCTCACTCCCGTCGTACGGGCCGGGCTCGAGGAGGAAGAACTCAATCTCGGGATGGACGTAGCAGGAGAAGCCGAGGTCGCTGGCCTTGGACAGCTGACGGCGCAGCACGTGCCGCGAGTCGGCCCATGACGGCGAGCCGTCGGGCATCGTGATGTCGCAGAACATGCGGGCCGAGTGGTGGTCGCCGGCAGTCGTGGTCCAGGGCAGCACCTGGAACGTCGACGGATCGGGACGGGCGACCATGTCGGCTTCCGATACCCGCGCGAACCCTTCGATCGAGGACCCGTCGAACCCGATGCCCTCCTCGAACGCGCCTTCCAACTCGGCGGGCGCAATGGCAACCGACTTGAGGTATCCGAGCACATCGGTGAACCACAGCCGGACGAAGCGGATATCGCGTTCTTCCAGCGTGCGCAGCACGAATTCCTTCTGCCGATCCATGCCTCGAAGCCTAAGTTCCGGCTGTTAATTCTGTGTTACGGCGCTGCTAGCAGCGCAATCCGACCGGTGGTACAACGGAGCCGACCAGGAAGTTGACGACGGCCGTGTCGACGCACTCGTCGCCGTTGAACACCACCGTGTGCTGGATGCCGGCAAAGCTGATCAGCGACGCGCCCATCTGCTCGGCCAGTTCGACGCCGGCCTGGTACGGCGTGGCCGGATCGCCCGTCGTGGACACCACCACCACCTTGCCGGGACCGGGTGACGTCGCGGGACCGACCGTCGACGTCGGCGGCACCGGCCACATCGAGCAGACGTCGCGCGGGGCGTAACCGGTGAACGCACCGTAGGACAGGAACGGGGCCGCTTCCCGGGCGCGCTTGTCGGCCTCGGCCCACACCGCGGGGTCGGTCGGGTAGACCGCATCGAGGCACCGGATGGCGGTGAATGCATCCTGCCGGTTCTTGTAGTGGCCGTTCTTGTCGCGCTGCTGGTAGTCGTCGGCCAGAAACAGCAGATCGATCGGGTCGGTGCCGCGATCCAATCCCAGCAGTCCGCTGGTCAGGTACGTCCAGTAGCGCGGCGAGTAGAGCGCGCTGACGGTTCCGGTGACCGCATCCTGATACCCCAGGCCACGCGGGTCGGAGGCGGCGGCGGGGCGGGTGACCAGTGGATCGACGAGCTGTTGGTAGCGACTGACGAACTGTGCGGGGTCGGTGCCCAGGGGGCATCCGGCCGACTCCGCACAATCGGCGGCGTACCTGTCGAAAGCCCGCTGGAATCCCGCGATCTGGTTCATGCTCTCGGTGATGGGGTCGAGGCTGGGGTCCACCGCGCCGTCGAGGACCATGGCTCGCACCCGGTCGGGGTAGCGGTCGGCGTAGGCGGAGCCGAGTTGGCTGCCGTACGAGAAGCCGAGATAGTTGATCCGGTCCTCCCCCAGCGCAGCCCGCACCACGTCCATGTCGCGCGCCGCCGCCGCGGTTCCGATGTTCGCCAGGAAGTCGGCGCCCATCCGGTCCAGGCACTGCGCGGCGAACTTCTGGTGGAGCTCCTCGATGTGGGCCACTCCCGCGGGGCTGTAGTCGGCCATCGGCTCGGCGCGGTAGGCATCGAACTCGGCGTCGGTGCGGCACCGCAGCTGCGGTGTCGAGTGCCCCACGCCACGGGGGTCGATGCCGACCAGGTCGAAGCGCTGCAGGATCTCGGTATCCGCGAGCGCCGCCCCCATCCCGGCCACGGTGTCCACCGCCGACGCACCGGGCCCGCCCGGGTTGACGATGAGGACGCCGATCCGCGGGCCGGTGGCGGGCACCTTGATGATCGCCAACTGCGCTTGAGCGCCTTGGGGTTTCGCGTAGTCGACGGGGACAGCGACCGTCCCGCACTGCGCGGTCGGCAGCTGCGAGACGTCGGCGACTACGCCTACACACGAACTCCACACCAGCGCAGTGGAGTACGGCGGATCAGCTTGTGAAGGTGTGGCCGCTGCAGCGGGGCACAGCGCAGTCCACACGACGACCAGGGCCGCGATCAGTCGTCCCACCCGCCGCATGGCAGCCATGGTTGCACGTGACCGGGGCGCCGGTCTGCCCCCGGAGCGCAAAGGAGACCGGGCTGTTATCAGGCGTCGAGTTCGTAGGTGATCCAGGTCGACTTCTCGGCGCCGATGCCGTCGTAAAGCCGTTGCGCCGTCGCGTTGTCGGGAGCGGTCTCCCAGACCAGCTTCTCCGCGCCGCGGTCGTGGCACACCTGCAGACAGTGCGCGAGGAGTGCCCTGCCTGTCCCGGTGCCCCGCGACTGCGGCGTGACGTAGAGGTCGTTGAGCACGCCGACGCGCGCGGCGTACAAGGTCTGCCATGTCCAGAAGATCGTCGCGAAGCCCACAGGAACTCCAGCCGTTCCCTCCGACTGTCGAGCGATGAGTTGAAGTCCCTCGTCGGGGTGTGCGATCAGTGTCCGCATGAGCTCGGTGAGCTTCTCGTCGGACGGGTCGACGCGATAGAAGTCGCAGTAGCCGCGCAGCATCGGCATCAGCTCGGCCAGGTCGGCTTCACCAACCACTGAGATGGTCAGCATCGCGTGTCGGCGGGCGGGACGGTCACATCGACAAGGTAGCGCGCCGCGATGTCGTCGATGCACGCGTTGCCGTTGAAGACGACGGTGTGCTGCGTTCCTTCGAACGTGAGCAGCGTGCCGCCGAGTTGCTTGGCCAGATCGATGCCGGCTTGATACGGCGTGGCGGGGTCGTTGGTGGTCGAGACCACCAGGACCGGCGGCAGACCGGCGATCTTGATCTCGTGTGGGGTGCTGGTCGGCGGCACCGGCCAGAACCCGCAGGTCGACATCGGCGCAAACCCGGTGAAATCGCCGTAGCTCATGAACGGCGCGGCCTCGCGGATGCGACGGTCCTGCTCGACGAGTGTGGGCCGGTCGGTGATCGCCGGTTTGTCGACGCAGTTGATGGCGACGCGCGCGTCCGTCGCGTTGGTGTACTGCCCTTCTGCGTTGCGGCCCATGTACAGGTCGGCGAGCGTGAGCATGGTGTCGCCCTTGCCCTCCTCTATCTCGCTGAGGGCCTGGGTCAGGTGCCGCCACAGGTTGGGCGAGTACAGCGGCAGGATCGTTCCCACGATCGCGTCGTTGTAACTCAGGCCGCGCGGATCGTTGGTCTGGGCCGGCTTCTCGACCAGCGGGGCCACCATCGCGCGGTAGACGTCGACGGCCTTGGCCGGGTCGGTTCCCAGCGGGCAGGCCGAGTCGTTGGCGCAGTCGGCGGCGTAGTCGTTGAACGCCTGCTGGAACGCGGCGGCCTGCCGGACATCGGCCTCGATCGGGTCGGCGTTGGGGTCGATGGCGCCGTCGAGGATCATTGCGCGCACGTGCTGCGGATAGGCCTCCGCATAGCCGGCGCCGATGCGGGTGCCGTAGGAATACCCGAGATAGGTCAGCTTGTCGTCGCCGAGTGAAGTGCGGATCGCGTCGAGATCCTTGACCACACTGGCGGTTCCGATGTTGGCGAGAAACTCCTTGCCCATCTTGTCGACGCAGCGCTGGACGAACTCCTTGGTGTCGTTCTCGATGTGTGCCACACCTTCGGGCGTGTACTCGACGACGTTGTCGGCGCGGAGCCGGTCGTTGTCGGCGTCGCTGTTACACCACAGAGCCGGTGTCGAGTTCGCCACCCCTCGCGGGTCGAAGCCGACCAGGTCGAAGCGCTGGCGCACGATCTCGGGCAGCGTCGACGCCATCGCCGCCGCGGCCTCCACACCGGACTCGCCCGGTCCGCCCGGGTTGATGACCAGCGAGCCGATCTTCTCGCCGGTGGCCTTGAACCGGATCATCGCGATCTGGGCAACCCCACCCTCGGGGCGGTCCGCGTTGTCCCAGTCGACCGGCACCGACAACATTCCGCATTCGGCGCCCGACAGCACGCGCGGCTGCTCGGAGGACCCGGCCTCGCAGGGCGCCCACTGGACGGGCGAGCCGGGCCTCGGCACCGCGATCAGGGCCCGCCCCTGCACCACGGTGCTGCAACCGGCGACCAGGAACAGCGCGGAGGTGAGGAGTACGGCGGTCCGCACCACCCCCGTCTTGAGCTTCATGGCTCCACATGCTGCCATGCGGATGCATCGTCGCTGGCGAGGCGGCTATCGCGAGCCGCGTCCGGTTACCTCGTGACGCTGAGCAGCTCGTCGAGGGCGGGCTGGAAATCGTCGGCCATCTCCCACAGATCAGGCAACAGTTCCGGACAGGACACGATCCCCACATCGAGCCTGCCGTTGAGCGACATCACTGTGATGTTCAGACCCGAGCCGTGAAAGACCGGCCCCAGCGGGTACATCGCCTCCACCTCGCATCCCAGCAGGTACAGCGGCATCTGTGGGCCGGGGACGTTGGACAGGACGAGATTGTGGACGGGCCGGGCGCCGCTGAGCCTGCTGCTTGCGTAGACCCGCATCGCGACACCGAACACCGCCGGCGCCGCGAACTGCGTCCAGTCCTGGAGCAGTGTCGCACCGATTGCCGAACTATGTTGTTTGGCAATGGAATTCGCCTCTGCGATGGATTTGAGTCGGTCGGCGGGATCCTCGATGTTGGTTTCCAGCCGGGAGAACATGCCCGACACCTGATTTCGCCCGGGCCGGTCGGACTTGTCGTGCACCGACACCGGAACCATCGCGACCAGGGAGCTGTCCGGCAGTTCGCCGCGATCGAGCAGGAACTTGCGCAGCACACCGGACACCAGCGCCATCACCACGTCGTTGACCTTGACCCCGAAGTGGCTCTTCACCTTCTTGATGTCGCCGAGGTCGAGCTGAGCGAAGGCGATGTTGCGATGCCCGGTGACATTGGCGTTGAACGCGGTCTGCGGGGCAGCGAAGGGCGCCGCCATCGTCATGCCACTCCGCATCCGCTTCGCGGTGTCGATCAAGGTGGACACGGTCATCGGCAGCACGTTGGCCAGTTTCAGCGGGCGCATCGCGAACCTCACCGCACCGCTGACCGCGATCTCCAGGTTGCTCGCATCCCCGGGTCCGTCGACCGGATCGGGCTCCGGCGCGTCAGGCTCGGTCGAGCATAACTGCGACATCAGGTTCGCTCCGGTCACGCCGTCGACGCCGGCGTGGTGCACCTTCGTCATCAAGGCGATGCGTCCCCCGGCCTGGGCTGTGTCGTTGCTGGTGCCTGCGACGTTCTCGATCACCCACATCTCCCACAGCGGGCGGGTCCGGTCCAACGGCAGCGACGCGATGTGGCCGCAGATCTCAGCGAGTTCGCTTCGGCCACCCGGTGACGGCAGGCCGATGCGGTGCAGATGGCGGTCGACGTCGAAGTCCTTGTCGTCTACCCACACCGGGTGGTCCAGATTGAACCGGTTGTCAGCAAGCTTCTCGCGGAACTCCGGCATCGCCTTGATCCGCAGGGACAGGCCGTCGCGGAGCCGGTCGAACGTATAGCCGCCCGGAGTAGTGGAGGTGTCGAGCTCCAATATCGAGCACACATGCAGCGGCTGCGCAGCGGTCTCGAGATACAGGAAGCTGGCGTCGAGTCCGCTGAGCCGTTGCATGTCGCCGATGTTAGGCGCGGCAAGCGCGGGTGTGAGCAAATCCACTTAACGCAGCGTTCAACTTCTGGTGACGTAGTGGCAGACTACGTGTGTCAGCGAAACCCGGGGACCGTCATGGCCTCGAGGATTCGAAACGACCCACCCGATGAGGGGACAACGATGTCTGAACAGACCGTTTACGGTGCTGTCACCGAATCTGAGGCCACGTCCAAGCCACGCGTCAAAGTGCGTACCCACCATCTGCACAAATGGAAGGCCGAAGGCCACAAGTGGGCCATGCTGACGGCCTACGACTATTCCACTGCGGCGGTGTTCGACGAGGCGCAGATCCCGGTGCTCCTGGTCGGCGACTCCGCCGCGAACGTGGTGTACGGCTACGACACCACCGTGCCGGTGACGGTCGACGAGCTGATCCCGCTGGTCCGGGGCGTGGTGCGGGGTGCACCGCACGCGCTGGTCGTGGCCGACCTGCCGTTCGGCAGCTACGAAAGTGGCGCTGCACAAGCGCTTGCGACGGCGACGCGGTTCCTCAAGGAGACGGGCGCGCATGCCGTGAAGTTGGAGGGCGGTGAACGGGTGGCCGATCAGATCGCCGCGGTGAGCGCCGCCGGCATCCCGGTGATGGCGCACATCGGCTTCACCCCGCAGAGCGTGAACGGTCTCGGCGGGTTCCGCGTCCAGGGCCGTGGCGATGCCGCCGAGCAGACGGTCCACGACGCGATCGCGGTGCAGGAGGCCGGGGCGTTCGCCGTGGTGATGGAGATGGTGCCCGCCGAGCTCGCCACCCAGATCACCGGCAAGCTGACGATCCCCACCGTGGGTATCGGTGCGGGGCCGAACTGCGACGCGCAGGTGCTCGTCTGGCAGGACATGGCCGGCCTGACCACCGGCCGAACCGCCAAGTTCGTCAAGCGTTTCGGCGCTGTCGGCGACGAACTGCGTCGCGCCGCAACCCAGTACGCCCAGGAGGTCGGCACCGGCACCTTCCCCGCCGAGGAGCACTCCTTCTAAGCCTGGATTGTCTCGCTCCTCGCCGGGGCTCGTACCTCGCCCCGTCTTCGTCGACTCGACTATGCGAAGTCGGGCGCGCGTTTGGCCAGGAACGCGTCGACGCCCTCGCGTCCGTCGGCGGATTCGGCACGCTGGGCGATCAACCGGCCCTCCAGCTCCATCTGCTCTTCCAGGCCGTTGGAGAACGTGTCCAGCAGCAGCGCCTTCACGCCGCCGTTGGATCCGCCGGCCGTCGCGGCCAGCTGATCGGCCAGCTGATCGGCGCGCGCCGCCAATTGGCCGTCGGGCACGACCTCGGTCAGCAGCCCCCAGCGCGACGCCTCCTGCGCCGACAGCGTGCGGTTGGTCAGCATCAGTTCCTTGGTTCTGGTGACGCCGATGAGACGCGGCAGGTAGTAGGTCGCGCTGCCGTCGGGGCTCAGGCCGGCACGCGTGTAGGCCATCGTGAACGACGCCGACTCCGCGGCCAGCACCAGGTCACCAGCGACCGCCAGCGAGAAGCCCGCACCCGCCGCCACACCGTTGACCGCGGTGATGACCACGGCGTCGATCCGCGCGAACGTCGAGATCGCACGGTGCAGGTCGTCGGCGACACCCTTCAGGTAACGCCCCCGGCTGGGCGCTGACGCGAAGGCCTTCAGATCGCCCCCGGCGCTGAAGAACCGGCCCGCCCCGGTGAGCACCACGACCTTCGTCTCGGCGGTGTCGCAGCGCGCCGCGGCGTCGGCGAGTTCACGAGTCATGGTGTCGTTCATGCCGTTTGCGGCATCGGGCCGGTTCAGCGTGATCCGGGCGACGGCACCGGACTGCTCGAGAGCGATGGTCTGGTAATCGGTCACACCGCGGACTGTATCGGCGCGGCGCCGGACCACCGCCGGCGCCGGGGTCAGAGCGCGCCGGCGAGATACTTGGCGCGACACGCCCGGCGCGCCAGCTTGCCGCTCGTCGTGCGGGGAATCGCGCCCGCGGTAACGAGTTTGACCTCCTTCACCGGCAGAGCATGGCGTCGTGACACCGCGGCACGGATGGCCTCCTGCACCGGGGCCGCCTCGGCGCGTCCCGAGCCTGGCGGCGCGTTCGGCGACGACGACCACCTCTTCGCGCCCGTCACCGGGCACCGAGAACGCCGTCACGAATCCCGCCCGCACGCCGTGGACGCCTCGGCGACCGTCGCCTCGACATCCTGCGGGTAGTGATTGCGTCCGTCGACGATGATGAGGTCCTTGATCCGGCCGGTGATGTACAGCTCGCCGTCGAGATAGACACCGAGATCACCGGTGCGCAGCCACAGCGCACCCTCGGCACTGCCTTGGGCGTGGCTGCCATGCAGCAGGCGCGACTGGACCTTGTTCTGGAACGTCAGCTCGGTCTCGTCCTGGCGCCCCCAGTATCCGAGGCCGACGTTGTCGCCGTGCAGCCAGATCTCCCCGACGTGCCCGTCGGGCAGCTCGGCGTCGGTGGCCGGGTCGACGATCACCGCCCACTGGCTGCGCGCGACCGCGCCGCACGGACACCTGCGCTACCGCGTTCGGGTGGTCGGGCGTCGACCGCGAACCGCGCGGCCCGCACTGAGCTCGTCCCGGTCGAGGTGAATCGCCTCCGGTCGGGCGTCGTGCGGCGTGGTGGAGACGAACAGCGTCGCCTCCGCCATCCCGTAGGACGGCTTGACCGCCGACGGGCTCAAGCCGTAGCGGCGCGAAGGCGGCGTTGAACTGCTCGATCGAGGTGATGCTCACCGGCTCCGAACCGTTGATCAGACCCGCCACGTTGCTGAGGTCGAGCGTCTCCCCGGCGGGCGGTAGGCCGCGCTGGGCCGCCAGCTCGAACGCGAAGTTCGGTGCCGCCGCGAACGTCGGCGGCGTCGGAGGCATCCGAGCTCCCGGATCCAGCGATACGGGCGGCGCACGAACGCCACCGGGGACATCAGCGTGATCTGAGCGCCGCAGCAGCGCCGGGAACATGATCATCAACAGGCCCATGTCGTGGAACAGCGGCAGCCAGCTGACGCTGCGGGTGTTCCAGTCGAGGCCTACGGACAGGATCATCTGCACGACGTTGGTGCACGCCGAGCGGTGGGTGATCTCCACGCCCGCGGGAGTTCGGGTGGATCCGGACGTGTACTGCAGGTAGGCGATGGCGTCGGTGTCCAACGGCGCGGGGACGAACCCGGCGCCGACGGCGTCGGGCACCGCGTCGACGGCGATCATGCGCGGTCGGCGGTCGCGTGGCAGCGTGCGCAGGAAACTGCCGAACCGCCTGCGGCTGCGGCGGTCGTCGTCAGGACGACCGTCGGGCGGGCATCGGCCAGCACGGCGTCGAGCCGCTCGGCGTGGCCCGGGAGTTCGGGCGCGAACAGCGGCACCGCAATGGTGCCCGCCTGGATCGCGGCGAAGAACGCCGACGACGTAGTCGACGCCCTGCGGAGTCAGGATCGCCACCCGGTCGCCGGGCTGGGTGACCTGCTGCAGACGCGTGCCGACGGCCCGCAACCGCGCCCCCAGCTGCGCCCATGACAGTTCGACGGTGCAGTCATGTTCGAAGTCGAGGTAGCGGTATGACGGCATGTCGCCGAGGTCGGCGACATTACGGTCCATAAACGAGGTCAACGTGACACCGGCCGGAATCGCGATCCCGCCTTCGCTGTCGAGGTAGTCCTCGATGGTCATCTCGGCCGAGCCAGCGGCTACCAGGCCCTCTTCCCGGTTCATAAGACAATTCTAAGAGCAGGGTGCACGAAATCGTGGACCTGAGCGCCGAGTGCCATGCGTGTCGTGGCCGAACACGACAGCGGGCCGGTTCACCTGGATATGGCACTCTTGGCTTTCTCAGTACCCGCTGCACTGCCCGAGACAAGGGGACCATGGCCGCCAAATCGCCCGAAACCTCCAGGTTTCACGGAGACCGAGCGCAAATTCGAGGTCGTCGAATCCACCGTGACACCTTCGTTCGACGGCCTGTCGTCGGTTGGCCGTGTCGAGCGGTCGCCGTCACAATCGCTCGACGCTGTGTACTTCGACACACCTGGCCGCGATCTGGCCCGCCACCGGATCACCTTGCGGCGCCGCACCGGTGGGCCGGACGCGGGGTGGCACCTCAAATTGCCTGCAGGCCCCGACACCCGCACCGAGGTGCGGGTGCCGCTGGAGGACGACGGGCCCGCCGAATCCCGCACCCCGCCCGCGGTGCCGGAAAGCCTTCGCGATGTGGTGCTCGCGATCGTGCGTGACCGCCCGCTCGCGCCGGTGGCCCGGATCAGCACGTCGAGGACCGTCGAGATGCTCTACGGACCCGAGGGCTCGGCGGTGGCCGAGTTCTGCGATGACCAAGTCACCGCGAGCGCCGTGGGCGGCGACGAGCAGCAGTGGCGCGAATGGGAGTTGGAGCTGGCCGAGGGGGGCGACCTCGGACTCCTCGACCGGCTGAGCAACCGCCTGCTGGACGCGGGAGCGCTGCCTGCCGGGCACGGTTCGAAGCTGGCCCGGGTTCTCGAGTCGAGCGGAACGGCGGCGGACGTGGCCGAAGCATCCGCCGATCCCCTGCACCGGGCGGTGGCCAAGAACGTCGACGAACTGTTGGAGTGGGACCGCGCGGTTCGGTCGGACGTGTCCGACTCGGTCCATCAGATGCGGGTGACGACCCGCAAGATCCGCAGCCTGCTGCAGTCGTCGGAAGGGTCCTTCGGTATCACCGACGATGAGTGGATCCTCGATGAGCTGCGCGCGCTCGCCGGGGTGCTGGGAGTGGCGCGGGATGCGGAGGTGCTGGCCGAGCGCTACGAGCACGCGCTGAACGAGCTCCCGGAGTCCAACGTGCGAGGCCCCGTGCGGGAGCGTCTCGTCGAGGGCGCCAAGAAGCGCTACCAGAATGGCTGGAGGCGCTCGCTGACGGCGATGCGCTCACCACGCTATTTCCGGCTGCTCGACGCGCTCGAGGCGCTGGTGGCCGCCGAACCTCCGCCGCCGCCGCCCGGCGGGGAAGCGGACCAGGTGACGATCGCCTCGGCCTACCGGCGGGTCCGCAAGGCCGCCAAGGCCGCCCGCGCTGCTGCCGACGATCCCGAGGTTGACAACGACGAAGCGCTGCACCGGATCCGTAAGCGCGCCAAGCAACTTCGCTACACCGCGGCGGCCACTGGCGCAGCCCAGGTGGCCGACAGCGCCAAGACGATCCAGACACTGCTGGGTGATCACCAGGACAGCGTGGTCAGCCGTTCACACCTGAGTCGGCAGGCCGAGGCGGCGCACGCCGCCGGCGAGGACACCTTCACCTATGGGCTGCTGTACCAGCAGGAACACGACCTCGCGCAGCGGTGCGAAGAGCAGATCGACGCCGCACTCAAGAAGCTGAACAAGGCCGTCCGCAAGTCCTGACCCGGGCGCGGGCCGCCGTGCGGGAGGGCGGATGAGCTGGCCTGTAAGCCGGATTCTGTCCCTCGCCGCCGCGAAACACGGCGGCGAGGCGGCGACCATCCATCTGGGCACACCGTCACCGGGTGCCTCGAGCGGCCTACCCGCAGGCTCGGGCGAGCAACCCTCGAACGCCTGCGCTGCCGCGCCCCCAAGCGCGACATTCTTGGCCTTGCTTCGGGTGGGGTTTGCCTAGCCGCTCCGGTCACCCGGAACGCTGGTGCGCTCTTACCGCACCGTTTCACCCTTACCACCCCTTCGCCCTAAGGCGCAGTGGTGGCGGTTTGTTTTCTGTGGCACTTTCCCGCGAGTCGCCTCGGATTGCCGTTAGCAATCACCCTGCTCTGTGAAGTCCGGACTTTCCTCGTACCATCCTCGACCGTTATCCCCCATTCGGCCGATAGGTGATCCGCGGCCGCCCAGCCAGCTCATCCGCCCCAATAACGTAATGGTTCCGGCGCCGATTCCGGTAATAGTTGCCGTGCTTGCCGGGCGGGCATACTTGGACCATGACGCAGGCTCCCCCGGCCCGCTATCTGATGCGGGCCAAGGATCTGGTCGATGCCCGATACTCGGAGCCGATCACCGTCGACGACCTTGCGGCAGCGGCCGGGCTGTCGAGGGCACATTTCAGCAGGATGTTCACCAGGACCTTCGGAGAGTCGCCGCGTGAATACCTGCAGACTCGGCGCCTGGAACGGGCCGCCTCACTGCTACGCCACACCGACCGCTCGGTAGCCGATATCTGCGTGATGGTCGGGCTGCAGAGCGTCGGCTCGTTCACCACCAGTTTCGCCCGGGTGTACGGCCGTCCGCCCGCTGCCTACCGCGCGTCGTTGCCGCCCGCGGCCGTCCACGCCAGGGTTCCGAGTTGCATCCTGCGCCGCGACACCCGCCCACGGGCAGACAGCCGGGTCGACAAGACAGCACACGGGGAGAAGACGGGTTCGCCGGCGCAACCGTAACGTCGGATCCATGATGAAGATCGCAAGCGCCCACCTGTGGGTCCACGACCAAGAAGTCGCGCTGAAGTACTGGACCGAGAAGGTCGGTATGGAAGTGCGCCAAGACGTTTCGCTTCCCGATGTCGACGGGATCTTCCGCTGGCTGACCGTCGGTCCGCCCGGTCAGGACGACGTGTCGATCGTCCTGATGGCGGTGCCGGGTGAGCCCGTCATGGACGAGCCCACCCGGAAGCAGGTTCTCGACCTCACCGCCAAGGGCTTCGCCGGCACCGTCTTCCTCACCACCGAGGACTGCCGCGCGAGCTACGACGAACTCGCTGCCCGCGGTGTCGAGTTCACCGAGGAGCCTCACGAGATGCCGTACGGCATCGACTGCGGATTCCGGGATCCGTCCGGCAACAGCGTGCGCCTCACCCAATTGGCCGAGGTCCCAGCTAATTTCGGCTAGGCGGCGTCGAAGGTGACGAGGTCGATGCTGAGTCGGCCTTCGATGAGGCTGAGTCGTCGTCGGACGGGTGGGCCGGGCAGCGGCGGGGCGGTGGATCGGTAGACCGCCCCGGTCGGGGTGAGGAACTCCGCGGTGTGCTCACCGTTGCTCTCGGTGGTGGTCACAGTCCAGCCGGGGGCTTCCTTGGCGTAGTTGCAGGCCTCGCATTCCCCCAACCCGTTGCGGGCGCTGGTCGCTCCACCGTCGCGGTCGGGGACCGCGTGGTCATGGTGGCGGATCGCGGCGTTGCAGAACGGAGTCCGACACGTCTGATCCCGCAGGCCGATGAACGCCGCCAACCCTTTCGGGAAGATCCGGGCCCGCGATTCCATCGCCACCAGCTGCCCTGAGGTCGGGTGCCGGTACAACCGGCGCAGCGTCGCCTTGGCGGCCTTGTCGGCGACCGCATCCCCGGTGAGCCTGCAGGCCAACCCGGCCGGAATAGGGCCGTAGCCGTCCAGCCAGGCCGGGGCGTCGTCGTCACCGGCCAGCGTGGTGTCGGCCATCACCAGGTTCAGCGCCACCGGCACCGGCTTGTCGGCCGGGCGGCCGGTCACCCGCTCGACGAGGGTGTCGGCCATGATCTGCCCCCGGCGAACGCTCGTCACAGGTGGTGTCGGCGTGGCGTTTGAGCGCCGCGTACACCGCCACCCCCTGCTGCACCGGCAACAGCGCGGTCACATAGGTCATCGTGTCGGGGGCGGGCCGGATCGCACACGCAGCGGTCCTTGGCGGCCTTGGCAGCACGATCGACCACCGCCGCCACGTCGAGGCGGGCGGCGATCTTCTTGGCCTCGGCCTCGACCCGGTTGTTGCCCCACCCGTCCAGACGGGACACCTCAGCACACAGCTCGGCATCGAGTTGGCGGCGATGTTCCACGCTCAAACAGGCCGATTCGCGCACGATCAGGGTGGCCCGCCATTCCGAGAGCGCCCCGCACGCCAACGCCGCCCACGTGTGCGGCATCTCATGGACCAGCGCGGTGGCGAACCCCAGGTGCTGGTTGCCGCGTACCGGGGCGTCGCGGCGCGCCAACGCCACCTCCGAGGCCAACCCTTTACCCCGCCGGGCCGCCGGCACCCCGGCGGCTTCCTCGGCGGCACGCCGCGTCGCGGCCCACAGCGCCGTCGCCCGGGCCTGCGCCGCCGCCGCGGCCGACTTCAGCCGCTCCAACCGCTCGACCTCGGCCCGCAGCGCCGCCTCACCGGCCGCACCGATCGATATCGAACAAACTTTCGAACATGACTCCGACACTAAACCACGCCACCGACAACCCACCCGCGTCAGTCGGTCAACCGGCGCAGCACGATCAGATTGTCCAGCAGGCGCCCGGCCTGGCCGTCCGGCCCGACCGCGTCGCGCTCCACCGATCCGACGTGGACACGCTCCCACTGCCGCTCGTCGAGGTCGATGGTGGCGAACACCTCCTCGACGGAGGGGAACACGTGGTCGTGGATGTGCTGCGCCCACGGCGGTGCGGCGCCGTGATCCACGATGATCAGCACTCCGCCGGGAGCGACGGCGCGCGCGGCCGCGGCGAAGATCCGCTCCCGGTCGAGGTGAACCAGGGACTGCAGGAACTGCGCCGACACCAGATCGAAGGTGCCCTCGGGAAACGTCTCCGACAGGTTCGTCTGGACGAACCGCACGTGATCGGTCAGCCCGCGCACGGCGGCTTCGGCGGCCGCACGGCTCAGCGCGGTCTCGGAGATGTCGACACCCATTACCTGCCAACCGTGTTCGGCGAGCCAGAGGCTGTCGCCTCCCTCACCGCAGCCCAGGTCGAGCGCCCGCCCTGGCGACAGCGGTGCGGCGATCTCCGCCAGATGGGCGTTGACATGCCCGCTCCAGATCCGCTCCCGCTCGGCGTACCTGTCTTCCCAGTGCTGCTTTACCTCAGATGTCATTCTTCCTCCATCAGACTTTGAACCATTGACGCCGCTGCCGCCGAGCCGGCCGCAATGGCGGCCGCCACCTGGGGCATCTGCGTACACACATCTCCTGCCGCGAACACGCCGGGAACCGACGTTCGGGACAGCGCGTCGACCTCGACCGCCTCGACCGAAACCGGTCCGGCCGCAACGAACGTCACACCCAGTTGGGCGGCGAGACCCGTACGCTGATGCAACGTCGTCGCCACCAACAGCCCACGCCGCGGTAGCCGGGATCCGTCGGCGAACACCACTGCCTCCAATTCGCCGTCCGCAGAGTCCAATTGCGCGATCGGACGCTCGTCGACCGGGACCTTGCCTGCATCCAGGCAGGCCCGGGTGTCGGCTGTCAGTTCGCCTGTGCCGTTCGTCAGTACGACCACATCGTCGCTCCACCCACGCAGCAGCCGCGCCATGTGCAGCGCACGCTCGCCCTGCGCGAGAACTGCGAGCGGCTGATCGCGAACCTCCCAGCCGTGACAGAACGGGCAGTGGAATACTGACCCGCCCCACAGCTCGGACAGTCCCGGCACCGACGGTGACCGGTACTCCATACCCATGGCCAGCAGCAGCCGTCTGGTCCGCGTATGGGTGCCGTCGGAGATCTCGACATCGAAGCCGTCACCGCGGGCCACTGTGTGCACCTCGCCGGTACGTACCTCGACGCTCGGATAGCGTTGCAGCTCTTTCCTGCCCAGCTCGTAGAGCTCGGCCGGCGGGCGGCCGTCGTGGCCGAGCAACCCGCCGATTCCGTGCGCCGCCAGGTTGCTCTGCCGCCCGGCGTCGATCACCAGCGTGCGCCTCCTCGCCCGGCCGAGCACCAGCGCGGCGCTCAATCCCGCGGCGCCGCCCCCGACAACGAGGCATTCCCAAGTCATGTCCATGCACCCGAGCTTGCCCGCGCACGCCCGAGGGTGCCAAGCTTAGTTGCTATGCAGGCAAACGACGAGGAGGGTGTCGACGTTCGGGTCCGGCGCAGGCTGCGCGAACTGCGACAGCAGCGGGGTATGACGCTCGAGGACGTCGCCGGCCGGTCGAACATCGACGTGTCCACCCTCAGCAGGCTGGAGTCCGGCAAGCGACGTCTGGCGCTGGATCACCTGCCCCGGTTGGCCGCCGCCCTGGCGGTCAGTACCGACGAGCTGCTGAGCGCTCCCGAAGCTCCCGATCCGCGGGTTCGCGGGGACGCGCACACCCGGCACCTGATCACCTACTGGCCGTTGACCCGTCAGGGTCCGGCGGGCGGACTTCACGCGTTCAAGATCCGGGTGAGCGCCAGGCGCCGCACCCCGCCGGCAGAGTTACCGGTCCACGAGGGTCACGACTGGATGTTCGTGCTGTCCGGTCGCCTGCGCCTGATACTCGGCGATCGCGACTTCGTCATCGAACCCGGTGAAGCCGTTGAGTTCTCGACGTGGACGCCGCACTGGTTCGGCGTCGTCGACGGTCCGGTGGAAGCGATCGCGCTGTTCGGTGCGCACGGCGAGCGTGCGCACCTGCACACCTGATCAGGTGACCGAGCCAGCGCCGGCCCTTTGCCAAAGACCTTCAAGGTCGGTGACACACCCGATACATCAGGTCCGGAGAGGATTACTCCACGAGGGCCGTTGTCAGACCGGCGGATGAGGTTCTCCGCAATCTGGCATCGCCGAATCTGGCTCTGGCTCCGTGCATCTGGCGGCGCGGAGTCAGGTGATAGGTGGATCGACCACCTCCGCTACGAGGGACACCACCATGTCGAGCTGGGCCGGGGTGATCAGGTGGCCGACGCCAGCGAAGACCCGAACGTCGAGGTTCACGGTTCGGCGCACGGCCGGTGCTAATCGCTGGGGCGGCAGGAACCGGTCATGTTCTCCGACCCCGACCACGCATGGCAGCTTGGCGCGGCGGGCCAGCACATCGGCGGGCAGGGGCGGAGGCGCCAGAGTCGAGCGACAGCAGGTGGCCATGAGGGCCATCCACTCCACCTCGGTCTCTGGCGGCTCCGCGCCGGGGGCGACGAACAAGCGGAGCATCCGGCGGGTGTTCTCGACTGTGGGCTGCAGCAGCCAAACGGCCGAAGCCAGCGCGAGTTTCGGGTCCACTCTGAGACGGATGAAGCCGGCGGGTGAAACCAGCGCCCGCGCCACGATTCGGGGCGAATCGGCGGCCAGGGCCACGGCGGCGCCCAGTGAATTGCCCACCAACACAACCCCATCGGCACCCATCGCCGCCAGAATTTCATCCAGCGCTCGGCCATACCAGGTCAGCCGGGTCCGGCGAGGCCGACGCGGATCGCTGAGTCCTGGCTGACCCGGCAGATCCACCACGGTGGTCGGCCAGTTGACCGACAGCGCTTTTAGCCACGGCAGAGTCACCGCAGCGTTGAAGCCGGTCCCTGGCAACATGACGATCCGCGGCCGTCCACTTCCGGCGGAGGTCAGTTCCACGTGACCGACGCTGGTGTCCAAGGTCGCGGTGGTGAGTGGGAAGTCCGCTCGCGCCAGAGCTTCCACACACCATTGCTGCACCGCGCGTCTACCACGTGGGTTCTTGTACACGGTCGGCATTGCGCCAGTGTGTCCGGCGGCTCGTGGTTCGTCCAACCCGATCAGCACAGACGATTCGGCAAGTGCAGAAAGATTACAGATAGGCGGTCTGATTGACCAGCCGCACTGAGGCCGCACCGTCGGGATAGAACTCCGCGATCGACAGCGACGCCAGGTCGAGATGCAGCCGGTACAGGATCGCCGGGCCCGCATCGAGCGCCATCCGCAGCAGCGTCTTGATCGGCGTCACGTGGGACACCACGAGCACTGTCTCCCCCGCATGCTCGGTGATGATCCGTCGCTGCGCGCGTCGCACCCGGGCGGCGACGGCGTCGAAGCTCTCGCCGTCCGGCGGCGGCACCGCCGTGTCACGCAACCAGCCCAGGTGCAGATCGGGGTCGCGGTCGGCCGCCTCGCCGAACGTGAGTCCTTCCCACGCACCGAAATCCGTCTCGATCAGGTCGTCGTCGACGACGACGTCTCGACCCAGTTCCTTGGCAGCGGCCGATGCGGTGTCATAGGCCCTCTGCAACGGTGAGGACACGACCGCGTCGATCCCGCCCTGCTGCCCCAGATACCGTGCGGCAGCGGCCACCTGCCGGCGACCGAGGTCGGTCAGCGCCGGGTTGCCACGCCCGGAGTAACGACGCTGAGCCGACAGTTCCGTCTGACCGTGACGCAGCAGCAGAAGTCGGGTCGGTGCTCCCTTGGCCCCCGTCCATCCCGCCGGGTTGGTCACGACTTCCGTTCTCGCCGGGACTTCGTCACGCTTCAGAAGCGACTCGCCGGATTCGGCGAGTTCCGCGGCGG
This sequence comes from uncultured Actinomycetota bacterium, assembly GCA_963771335.1. Classification (GTDB taxonomy): domain Bacteria; phylum Actinomycetota; class Actinomycetes; order Mycobacteriales; family Mycobacteriaceae; genus Mycobacterium. The sequence continues at coordinate 398,798 of CAVYTD010000018.1, forward strand.
CATCCATCGCTTCGTTGGCAAGCCGATCGGCGAGACTGTTCTCCGCCCGCGGGATCCAGGTGTAGGTGATGCGATCGAATGCGCGCGCAATCCCTTTCGCCTGCTGATGAAGCGACGCGAGGTCGGGGTGTTTGACCCGCCACCGACCCGACATCTGCTCCACCACCAGCTTGGAGTCCATGTAGACCTCGACCTCGGTCGCGCCGACGGCTGCCGCTTCCTCAAGTCCGGCGATCAACCCGCGGTACTCGGCGACGTTGTTGGTGGCCCGGCCGATAGCCGACTTGGATTCGGCGAGAACCGATCCCCGGTCCGCCGAAAACACCACAGCGCCAAAACCCGCCGGGCCCGGGTTGCCGCGGGAACCCCCGTCGGCCTCGATCCGCACCTTCACCCTTGAAAACCCTTGACCCGCAACAGGATTGCAGAGCACTCGGGACACCGCAGTACCTCGTCGTCGGCCGCGGCGGCGATCCGCGCCAACTCCCCCTTGTCGATCTCGATCCGGCACGCACCGCAGCGCCGGCCCTGCAGCACTCCCGCGCCGACGCCTCCGCGGGCGCGCTGGCGCTCGTAGAGCGCGACCAGGCCGGCGTCGATGCCGGCGACGAGGTCGTCACGGTGCGAGAGGGATTGGTGTTTCTGCTGAGCGAGTTGCGTGCGGGCTTCGTCGCACACCCGTTGCGCATCGGACAGCGTGCTCTGCAGTTCATCGATGTCGGCCAGAGCGCGATCCTGATCGGCGGCAAGCTCTTCCCGCCGTTCCATCACGTCCAGAAGCGAGTCCTCCAGGCTGGTCTGGCGCCGCTGCAGGGTATCGAGCTCGTGCTGTAGGTCGGTGAGCTGCTTGGCGTCGACCGTCCCGCTGTCCAGCAGCGAGCGGTCGCGATCCTCCCGCTGACGGACGCTGTCGATCTCGCTCTCGAACTTCGTGATCTGCGCATCGATGTCGGCGAGCGCGAGCTGCAGTGCGGCCAGCCGATCGTTGGCTTCGCGGTGTCCGGCCTTCGCTTCTTCCACCGCCCGCTGCTCGGTGAGGTTCTTCGTCCGATGCTCGAGCCGGGCGATCTCGGCGTCGAGCTCCGTCAACTCGTGCAACGATTTCTGTTGCCACAATTCAGCTTTCATGTCCAGCTTTCCTCGACATTCCATGGGTCGGTGCGCACATCTGACACCGTGACCGGCAGCGACGCACCGAAGTGGTTACGCAGAAGCTCAGCGGCCTGGCTGCACCACGGATACTCACTGGCCCAGTGCGCGACGTCCACGAGCGCGACGTCCGAGACCCGGCGGTGCTCGTCGGCGGGATGGTGGCGCAGATCGGCGGTGACGTAGGCGTCCACCCCGGAGGCGGCGACCGCGGCGAGCAGCGAGTCACCCGAGCCACCGCACACCGCGACCCGCGACACCGACGCCGACACGTCACCGGAGGCCCGCACCCCCCACGAGGTGGCTGGCAGCCCGGCGCGAACCCGGGCGACGAACGCCGACAAAGGTTCTGGGTTCGGCAGTGTCGCGATACGTCCCAGACCCACCTGACCGGGGACCGTCTGCAGGGCGACGATGTCGAAGGCGGGCTCCTCATAGGGATGAGCGTTCCGCAGGCCGGCGAGCACGGCGGCCCGCCGCGACGCCGGGGCCACCATCTCGACCCGATCCTCGGCAACAAGTTCAACGGTGCCCACGGTGCCGATGGCGGGCGCCGCACCGTCGTGCGGCAGGAACTGCCCGGTGCCGGGAACGCTCCAACTGCACTGGGAGTAATCGCCGATGTGGCCGGCGCCCGCCGCGAACATCGCGGTACGCACCGCCGAGGCGGTCACGGGTTCCTGTGACGGGACAAATACCACCCACTTGTCCAGCGCGGGACCGTCGGGCACCGGTGACAGCACGTCGGACACCTGCAGGCCCAGCGCGTCGGCCAGCGCATCCGACACTCCAGGTGATGCGGTGTCGGCATTGGTGTGCGCGGTGAACAGGGCGCGATCGCTGCGGATCATCGAGTGGATCAGGGCGCCTTTGGCCGTATCGGCTGACACCGAGTCCACGCCGTGCAGCAGCAGTGGGTGGTGTGCCAGCAGGAGGCCACCATCAGGCACCTGCGCCACCACCGCGGGGGTCGCATCGACGGCGATCGTCACCGTCTCGACACCCTCCGACGGGTCCCCGCACACCAGCCCCACCGAGTCCCAGCTCGCAGCGAGCCGAGGTGGGTAGGCCGCGTTGAGCACGTCGATGATGTCCGCGAGCCGGACCGTCATCGCGTCACTTCGAGACTTGCCACATCACGACAGTAGTGCGGCGCGACGCACCGCAAGCGTCAGGGACAATGGACCCGTGACAGACACGCTGGACAGCACCAGGAACTTCGCGCGGGCGAGGCGCGGCGATCTGGTGATTTTCGATCTGGACGGCACGTTGACCGATTCGGCGGAGGGCATTGTCGCCAGTTTCCGCCACGCGTTGCACACCATCGGGGCGACTGTCCCGGACGGTGACCTGGTCAGCCGCCTCGTCGGGCCGCCGATGCACATCACGATGGCCGAGATGGGCCTCGGTGACCACGTCGACGCCGCGCTTGTCGCCTACCGGGCCGACTACACCAGCCGCGGCTGGTCCATGAACCGTCCCTTCGCCGGGATCCCCGCGCTGCTCGCCGACCTGCAGGCCGCAGGGGTACGGCTGGCCGTGGCCACCTCCAAGGCCGAGCCGACCGCCCGTCGGATCCTCGCTCACTTCGGCCTCGACACCTGCTTCGAGGTGATCGCGGGGGCCAGCCTCGACGGCAGCCGCGCGTCCAAGGCCGATGTGCTGGGCCACGCGCTCGCTCAACTGGCACCGCTTCCGGAGCGTGTCGTGATGGTCGGCGACCGTTCTCACGACGTCGAAGGCGCTGCCGCGCACGGCATCGACACGATCGTCGTCGGCTGGGGCTACGGGCACGACGACTTCACCGACACAGACGGCCGCGGTGACGCGCTGCTCCACGTCGCCAGTGTCGACGATCTGCGTGAGGTGCTCGGTGCCTGATGTCGCCGGCGGACCGGCTCCGGTGCCTGATTCCCGCGCCCGGGTCGCCGGCGGCGCCTCGACGCCCGGCCAGATGCTGCACATCACCTTCATCTGCTCGGGCAACATCTGCCGGAGCCCGATCGCCGAAAAGATGTTCGCTCACCAGATCAGCGAGCGTGGCCTGGCCGACGTGGTGCGCGTGACGAGCGCGGGCACCGGTGGCTGGCACGAGGGCGAACCCGCCGATCGCCGGGCCGGTCACGTGCTGCACGCGCACGGTTATCCGTCGGCGCACCGCGCCACCCAGATGAACGACGACCACCTGGCCGCCGACCTGGTGGTCGCACTGGGCCGCAACCACCTGAGGATGCTGCAGCACCAGGGGGTGCCCGCCGAGCGGTTGCGGATGTTGCGGTCGTTCGACCCCCGGTCGGGCGCGCACGCCCTCGACGTCGAAGACCCCTACTACGGCACCCAGGACGACTTCGAGGACGTGTTCGCGGTGATCGACGCGGCGCTTCCCGGCCTGCACGGCTGGGTGGCCGAACGGCTGGACGAGCGGACGCGGGCCAGCTGATGTTGCGCCGGGTGGTCTTTTCTGCTGCGGCCGCAATGGCTGGCGTTGTTCGTCGTGGTCGTCGCCTTCGCCTACCTGTGTTTCACCGTGCTCGCGCCGTGGCAGCTGGGCAAGAACACCAAGACGTCGCGCGAGAACGCCCAGATCGCCCGGTCGCTGGACGCCGAACCGGTCCCGGTGACGACGGTTCTGCCCGACCAGGATTCGTCCGCACCAGCAGAACAGTGGCAGCGGGTGACGGCCACCGGGCGCTATCTGCCCGAGGGCCAGGTGCTGGCCCGGTTGCGTGTCATCGACGGTGAACCGGCGTTCGAGGTGCTGGTGCCGTTCGCGGTGGACGGTGGCCCCACCGTGCTCGTCGACCGGGGCTACGTGAGTCCCGTGGCGGGTTCGCAGGTACCGCCCATCGACCCGCCGCCGGCCGACACGGTCAGCATCACCGCCCGGCTGCGTGACCCCGAACTCGTCGCGCAGGGCAAGGATCCGTTCCGGGCGGACGGCACCCAGCAGGTGTACTCGATCAACCCCGGGCAGATCGCCGGTCTGACCGGCGTCCCGCTGGCGGGCTCCTACCTGCAACTGGTGGACGATCAGCCCGGTGGTCTCGGCGTCATCCCGCTGCCACATCTCGACGCCGGGCCGTTCCTGTCCTACGGCATCCAGTGGATCGCGTTCGGCATCCTGGCGCCGATCGGCGTCGCGTACTTCGTCTTCTCCGAACTTCGGGTGCGCCGTCGCGAGAAGGCGGCCGAAACAGCGACCGCGGCACGTGATGCCGCCCTCGACGCCGCGGGCGAGCCCGCCGCGCCGCTCACCACCGAGGAGAAACTCGCCGACCGCTACGGCCGGCGACACTGACGGCCGCCAGAAATACCGAAGCCACCGCGGCGACCACCTGAACGGCCCGCGACAGCCGGACCGCCCGTGCGAGGTCATCGACTTCGGGAGGCCTGCCGTCGCCGAGCGTCGGGCGGATCTCCAGCTCGTGGGCGTACTGGGTGGGCCCGCCGAGGCGTACCCCAAGGGCACCGGCGAATGACGCCTCCGCGACCCCGGCGTTCGGGCTGGGGTGCTTGCGGGCGTCGCGCTGCCACGCCCGCAGCGCGTCCACTGGTGACCCACCGACGACGGGTGCGCACAACGCGACGAGCACCCCCGTCAGCCGAGCTCCGACGAGGTTGGCCAGGTCATCGAACCGGGCTGCCGCCCAACCGAACCGGGCGTATCGCGGCGACCGGTTGCCGATCATCGCGTCCAGGGTGTTGGCGGCGCGGTACACCAGCACCGCGGGGGTGCCACCCACCGCGGCCCACACCAGCGGGCTGACCTGGGCGTCGGAGGTGTTCTCGGCGATCGACTCCAGCGCCGCGCGGGTCAGGCCCGCCGCGTCGAGAACGGCGGGATCGCGCCCGCACAGTGACGGCAGCAGTAGCCGCGCGCCGTCGATATCGCCAGTCTGCAGCAGCCCGACCATCTGCTCGCCGATGCGGCACAGCGACGTCCCGCCGAGCGCGACGAACGTCGCCACCGCCACGCACGCCCCCTCACGCAGGGCGCCGCGGCGCCCACCGACTCGCTCGGCGACGGCCCCGGCGACGGCCACGGCGGTGAGCAGTCCGGCGGTGTGCACCACGCCGGCGACCCGGTCGTCGGAGTAGATGCGCCGTTCCAAAGCCGCTGCACCACTGCCGAACAGCGCGACCGGATGACCGCGCCCAGGGTCACCGAAGGCCGCGTCGGCCACTACACCGGTGGCGATGCCTGCCGCCCGCCCACCTGCTGCGCACACCACGGCAGCGTCTCACAAGTCGATTCACCTAATACCGCGAGGCTCGGCTGTCACACTGTGCGCATGTCGGACCTGATCTTGACCGCAGCAACCATCATCACCATGGACGACGACACCCCGCGGGCTCGGGCGGTCGCGGTGTCCGACGGCACGATCATCGCCGTGGGCAGTGTCGACGACTGCCGTGCCGCACTACCCGGCGCCGACGTCGTCGACACCGGAGCCGCGGTTCTCGCCCCGGGATTCGTTGAGCCACATGGTCATCCGCTGATCAGTGGGATCGCCACCCAGGCACCGGCCCGGTCCATCGCGCCGTGGGACGCGCCCACGCTGGGCCGACGTGCAGAAGGTGTTCGCCGACGCGATCGCCACCACCGACCCGGACACGCCGCTGTGGTTCGCCGGCTACGACGCGCTGCTGCACGGTCACCCGGCGCCGAAGGCTGACGAACTCGACCGAATCTTCGGTGAACGGGTCACGGTGATCACCGACAACTCGGGCCACGGCGTGTACTTCAACTCCGCGCTGATCAAGCTTCACGGCTGGGACACCGACCCGCCCGCCGACCCGGTCGCCTCGCACTACGGGCGCAATGCCGACGGATCGCTGAACGGACAGGGTTTCGAACTGCCGGTGGTCACCGCGGTCACCATGCCGTTGATGGCCCAGATGGGCGACCCGCTGCTGTCGGCCGCGCACTACTACGCGTTGATGTCCCGCGGCGGCTACACCTCGACATCCGACATGACCTACGACCCGAAGTTCGCCGCCGGCTACGAGGCGCTGGCGGCCGCGCCGTCGTGTCCGCTGCGGGTCAGCATGTGGGAGATGTCGATCACCGAGACCTATTCTGAGCCAACCACATTCGCCGCCGGGGAGTTATGGCTGACCAAGGCGGGCGTCAAGCTGTGGACCGACGGCTCCCCCTGGGTGGGGAACATCGCGATCTCGTTTCCGTACCTCGACACCGCGGCCACCCGTACCGCCGGGATCGACCCGGCCACCGCGGGCGGTGCGGGGTCGATGAACTACTCCCGCGAGCAGCTCGACGCAATCCTCGACCACGCCGCGCCCAAGGGCTGGCAGATGGCCTTCCACGCCAACGGCGATCTGGCACTGGACCTTGCGCTGGACGCCTACGAGGACGCGCTCAACCAGTACTCCCTGGTGGGCACCGACCATCGCTGGCGCCTGGAGCACTGCGGCGCGGGCACACGTGCCCACTTCGACCGGGCGGCCCGGCTCGGTGTGCACGTGTCGTTGGCGCCGTTCCAGTACTACTACTGGGGCGAGTTGCTCGACGGGGCGATGTTCGCCCCGGAGCACGGCGCGCGCTGGGCGGCGTTCGCCGACGCCGTCAAGTCAGGGGCATGCGTGTCCCTGCACAACGATGGGTCGGTGTCGCCGCCGACACCGGTCGTCAACATCGCGACCGCGGTGACCCGGCGGACCCGTGGCGGCACCGTCCACGGCGCCGATCAGGCCATCTCCCTGGACGAGGCCTGGCGGGCACAGACCATCAACGCCGCCCGCACGCTGCACCGCGAGCACCTCGTCGGGTCGATCACCGCGGGCAAGCTCGCCGACTTCGTCGAGCTGACCGCCGACCCGTGGACCATCGATCCGGCCGCATTGATCGACGAGGTGCGGGTGACGGGGACTTGGCTGGGCGGTCACCGAGTCGACCTCGACGAGTTCCTCGCTGCCGTCGGCGGTGCGGACAACGCCGAGCACTCCCATCTGGCCGACCGCGACGCCAAGGGCTGCTGCTGAAACGACGCGTATCTAGCCTTGCGCGGGTCCAAGACATTGGCGAATACGCCGATGTTTCGACCCCAGCTGCAACGACCCAAGCATGGACGCGGGTGTAGGTCGAAACACAAAAAGATTGCGTTTTGGTGACGGTGGCGGATTCGTGGCGTTGGTTTGCTGATTTCTCCAGTCGGTGTCAATTTCCGCTGTTAGGCTATCTCCATTAGGGATGTCGAGAGGGGGGTCCCGGTAACGATCTGGGGAGGGTTCAGTGGGGAAGCATGCACGAAATCGCACAAATAAGCGCACCGGGCGGGTGCTCGGCACAGCGGTAGCCGTGGGCTCTGCGCTAACACTCGGGCCGATCGGCTCAGCATTTGCCACCAACGGGGTCACCGCATTGTTGGTCGGCGGCCAGGGCAGTTATGCGGTGCTGACCGAGGATCAGATGGCAACGGCGTTCGGCGGGTACTTCGCACCGTACGACCAGCGGATCAGCGTTCCTTTCCCGGGGGATGCCGACTTCTCGGTATCAATCCCCGAGGGGGCGACTAATCTCTACAACGCCGTCTACGCGCACCAGGCGATGAGCGGGACGCCAATCACCATCGGCGGGGTGTCCAAGGGGGCGCCCTCGGTGATCGAGGCGCTGAAGCGTCTGGAGACTGATCGGGAAAACACCACAGACGGGACAGAGCCCCCGCCGCCGGACATGATGAACGTAATGATCTACGGGGCGCCGAGTCGGATTTACTACGGGGGGGTGCGCTACCGACCTGACCTACCCGTCACGCCGTATGACGTGGTGATGGTGTCTGCGGAATACGACGGCATTGCGGATATGCCCGACAACAAATTCAACATTCTCGCGGTGCTCAACGCCATTCAGGGCGGCGGACATGCTCCACGTCGATGCAGCGTTCAACACCGACTTCGCGAACGATCCCATGCACTACAAGGTGGAGACGAACGAGGATGGCGGGACCGTCACCACGATCATCATTCCCTACACCAGTCCCGTCTTGCCGCTGCTGATGCCAATGCTGGAAGCCGGTGCCGACCCGGCGCGGGTCGCCAAGCTGAGCGCGGCGCTCAAACCGATCATCGACAGCGCCTACAAGCGCAACAGATTCTCCGAGAAGCAGAAGTGGATCGATGGAATTGTCAACATTCCGCTGCCGGCCGCAGCGCAGCCCGATGTCGGGAGCGGCGGCAGTGGAACTTCCGGTCTCGTGACGCAGCGGACGACGTTCGCGTACGCCGATGCGGTCAACCAACAGGCGCCTACACCGGACGTCGAAAAGGTCGGCGACAACGCTCAGTTCCAGGGCGACGTCCGCGACGAGATCAAGGACGACATCGAGGTCAAGGACGTAAGCGACGAGACGGACGAAAGCGACGTCAGCGACGTCAGCGACGTCAGCGACGTCAGCGACGTCAGCGACGTCAGCGACGTCAGCGACGTCAGCGACGTCAGGACGACAGCGACGTCAAGGACGACATCGACGTCAAGGACGACAGCGACGACAAGGACGACAGCGACGACAAAGACGACATCGACGACAAAGACGACAGCGACGTCAAGGAGACCGCCGATCACGATGAGGGCACGGAGACGCACCGGGCGACGCGGAAACACGACAGCAGCCCAAACGGGTCTGACGCGAGCCAATAAACATCCGCCCCTAGGGATCAATCTTGAAAACACCCTCTGAAGTGGGGCGGGCGGGGCTCGAACCCGCGTCTAATGGATTTCCGGTCTGCGGTTCTTGGTAACTCCGGCGATTGCTTGTTGAACCCTGTCGCACATTTCTCGGGACGTGACACCCTGACCAACTATTCCGGGGCATTTCGTGAGTCACGTTCTGCGTGCGCGGATTTGTCAGGACGCCCCGGGCCTTGAGCGCACCCATGCGCGACGTACCCCGGGCGGTCTATGGGCCTGCCGCCGATCGATGCGACGATGCCCCTGAATCTTGATGCAGACCAAGGGTTCCGATGATCTTTGACGATCTCGCACAGGTTGCGGATGTCTGAGGTCGCCATTCGGTGGAGCGTCGGCGTCGTGATGATCCGGATTGAGCTCCGTGGCGAAGTGTCTCCATTCGCCATTGTCGTGATGCGACGGAGCATCCTCGACAGGGTCCCGGCAGATCACCCTGCAGGTAAGCGGGCGAGTGCATCGGCGCCGAGGCTCGACCGCGGGTGAACCTCCGCCCCCGAAGGCTTCATCGCAAATTCGTCGCGCAGTGTTGGCTCAACGGGGTCCGGATGACCAAGGACGGTACGGACCAAAACTCATCTAGCTGGGAAAACCAAGGTGGGCGCGGACGGTATCGAACCGCCGACCGCTGGTGTGTAAAACCAGAGCTCTACCACTGAGCTACGCGCCCGATCCCGGGCAGGCTACACGCCGATGCCGGGCAACCGGAAATTCGGTCAGGCCCGCAGCGCCGCCAGCGCCCGCGACCACACCGCCTGATCGCGGACCTCGCCCGGCTGCTTGCACTCGGCGAACCGGATGACGCCGTAGCGGTCCACCGCGAAGGTGCCCCGGTTGGCGAACCCGGTGTCACCGTTGAACACGCCGTAAGCCTGGCTGACCGCGCCGTGCGGCCAGAAGTCGGCCAGCACCGGGAACGTAAACCCGCGCTGGGTGGACCACACCTTGTGCGTCGGTGACGGCCCCACCGAGATGGCCAGCGTGGCGGTGTCGTCGTTGACGAAATCGGCGATGCCATCGCGGATCTCGTCGAGTTCGCGAGCGCAGATGCTCGTGAACGCAAGGGGGAAGAACACCAGCAACACGTTCTTGGCGGCGCGCAGAGAACTCAGCGTCACCTGCTGATTGTTCTGATCCTTGAGCGTGAAGTCCGGGGCGTTCTGGCCAACAGCGAGCAAGCGCTCATCGCCGCCTTCCGGCCAAGAGCGCGCGAGCGCTCATCGCGGCCTTCTGCTCTTCGCGCGAGCGCTCATCGCTGCTTCTGCTCTTCGCGCGAGCGCTCATCGCGGCTTTCTGCTCTTCGCGCGAGCGCTCATCGCTGCTTTCTGCTCTTCGCGCGAGCGCTCATCGCTGCTTACTGATGGCTTTGGCTTTCGGCTGGACCAGGCGACTGGCGATCCAGTCCCCCAGGTTGGCCGACGATGTCTGCATCAGGCCCGCGGTCGGCGCCGACTCCGCGATCTCGGCGGGCTGCACGTGTCCGGGCTTGCCGGTCTTGGGTGTGACGACCCAGATGACGCCGTCGTCGGCGAGCGGCGTGATGGCATCCATCAGGGTGTCGACGAGGTCGCCGTCCCCGTCGCGCCACCACAGCAACACCACGTCGACGACTTCGTCGGCGTCCTCGTCGAGGAGCTCACCGCCGCACTCGTCCTCGATGTCGGCTCTGATGTCGTCGTCGGTGTCCTCATCCCAGCCCACCTCCTGCACGACCTGATTTTTTTCGATGCCCAGTCTGCGGGCGTAGTTCGGGGGGTCACCCGCCGAGACCACCTTCAGTCCTCCTTCAGCCAAGTCGACGCACTGTGCGCTGTGTCTGGTTCTCGCCTATCGTCGCACGCCCGGTTGCGGGCGCGGGCAAGGGACGGCAGGTTCATCGGTATGCCGCGTCGCATCGATCCAATGCCGTGGTCTTGGAATCGTTGAGCTGGGTGATCGCGGCGTTGAATTCTTCGGCGCCGTAGTTGCCGGCAATTGCGGTGGCGACCGCCCGTGCGGACTCCACCCACCTGTTCAGCGCGTCCCGTAGATCAGGGGACAGCGGGTCGGAGATGGTGCCGGCGACCAGGTCCGCACTGAGGTTCAGGGCGTCCACCGCCGGACCTGCCGTGCGTCTGACGTCGACAGGATTGGCGGCGTTGAAGGCGTCGACGTAGGTGTTGACGGCGCCGATGGCGTCGGCGCTGCTCGAGCTCATCGCCTCGCATGAGTTTTGGATCGCCTCGGTGGTCAGTGTCTCCTGGCGTTCGGACTCGCGTGCGCTGGAACTGGCCGCGGACTCCTCGATCGACGCCGATACCGATGCGCGGTACAGGGGCGCCTCACCCTCGGCCACCGCGGCGTCGCCGTCGGTGACGCTGGTGCAGCCGACGACGATCATCGCCAGAGCGGCCAAGGTGCCGGTCGCCTTGCAGGTGACAGAAGCGGCGACCCGCGCGCGGGGCGCGCTCAGCCAACGCATCAGCACGGTGCAGACGTTACCGGTTCACCTGCCCGTTCACATTGCCGATCGGCCAGTCGGCAGCACTAAATGAAACCCTGCACACCCGGCGGTGCGCATGGGGCAGGATTAGACGAGGATAGAGTCCGCCGCTTGCGCGGACGCGAGGAAAACCCACTTCGCCGATCGCACAAGCATTTGCACCGCCTAACAAGGAGCGGAAGTTGACCACCGAGTTCGTGCGCCAGGATCTGGCCCAAAACTCCAGCGGCACAGGCGAACCCGACAGAGTTCGGGTCATTCGTGACGGTGTCGCCTCGTACCTGCCCGACATCGACCCCGAGGAGACCGGCGAGTGGCTCGAGTCGTTCGATAACCTGCTCGAGCGGTCCGGCCCCTCCCGTGCCCGCTACCTGATGTTGCGGTTGCTGGAACGGGCGAGCGAGCAGCGGGTCGCCATCCCGGCGCTGACGTCCACCGACTACGTGAACACGATCCCGACCGAACTGGAGCCGTGGTTCCCCGGCGACGAGGACGTCGAACGCCGCTACCGCGCCTGGATCCGCTGGAATGCCGCGATCATGGTGCACCGCGCGCAGCGGCCGGGAGTCGGTGTCGGGGGCCACATTTCGACCTACGCGTCCTCGGCCGCCCTTTACGAGGTGGGGTTCAACCACTTCTTCCGCGGCAAATCCCACCCCGGGGGCGGCGACCAGATCTTCATCCAGGGCCACGCCTCACCGGGCATCTATGCCCGGGCATTCCTGGAGGGCCGGCTCACCGCCGACCAGCTCGACGGCTTCCGCCAGGAGCACAGCCACCCCGGCGGCGGCATCCCGTCCTACCCGCACCCGCGCCTGATGCCGGACTTCTGGGAGTTCCCCACGGTGTCGATGGGCCTGGGCCCGATGAACGCCATCTACCAGGCCCGGTTCAACCACTACCTGCACGACCGCGGCATCAAAGACACCACTAACCAGCATGTGTGGGCATTCCTGGGCGACGGCGAGATGGACGAGCCGGAAAGCCGCGGGCTGTCCCATGTCGCCGCGCTCGAGGGTCTGGACAATCTGACCTTCGTCGTCAACTGCAACCTGCAACGCCTCGACGGCCCGGTGCGTGGCAACGGCAAGATCATCCAGGAGCTGGAGTCGTTCTTCCGCGGCGCGGGCTGGAACGTCATCAAGGTGGTGTGGGGCCGCGAGTGGGACGCCCTGCTGCACGCCGACCGCGACGGCGCCCTGGTGAACCTGATGAACACCACACCGGACGGGGACTACCAGACCTATAAGGCCAACGACGGTAGCTACGTGCGCGACCACTTCTTCGGTCGCGACCCCCGTACCAAGCAGTTGGTGGAGAACCTGTCCGACACCGACATCTGGAACCTCAAGCGCGGTGGCCACGACTACCGCAAGGTCTACGCCGCGTACCACGCCGCGATGGAGCACAAAGGTCAGCCGACGGTGATCCTGGCCAAGACCATCAAGGGCTACACGCTCGGCAAGCACTTCGAGGGCCGCAACGCCACCCATCAGATGAAAAAGCTTGCGCTGCAAGATTTGAAGGATTTCCGCGACAGTCAGCGGATCCCTGTCTCCGACGAGAAGCTCGAGGAGAACCCGTACCTGCCGCCGTACTATCACCCCGGCCCGGAGTCACCCGAGATCCGCTACCTTCTCGACCGCCGTCGCGCGCTCGGCGGGTTCCTGCCCGAGCGGCGCACCAAGACCAAGGCGCTGACCCTTCCCGGCAGCGACACCTACAAGGCTCTCAAGAAGGGGTCCGGCAACCAGGAAGTCGCGACCACCATGGCGATGGTCCGCACCTTCAAGGAGCTGTTGCGAGACAAGAACATCGGCTCGCGCATCGTGCCCATCATCCCGGACGAGGCCCGCACCTTCGGTATGGACTCCTGGTTCCCGACGCTCAAGATCTACAACCGCAACGGCCAGCTCTACACGGCCGTCGACGCGGAGCTGATGCTCGCCTACAAGGAGAGCGAGTCCGGCCAGATCCTGCACGAAGGCATCAACGAGGCCGGGTCGACGGCGTCGTTCACCGCGGTGGCCACCTCGTATGCCACCCACAACGAGCCGATGATCCCGATCTACATCTTCTATTCGATGTTCGGGTTCCAGCGCACCGGCGACGGGCTGTGGGCGGCGGCCGACCAGATGGCGCGCGGCTTCTTGCTGGGGGCCACCGCGGGGCGCACCACGCTCACCGGTGAGGGCCTGCAGCATGCCGACGGTCACTCGCTGCTGCTGGCGTCCACCAATCCGGCCGTGGTGGCCTACGACCCGGCCTTCGCCTACGAGATCGCCCACATCGTGGAGAGCGGGTTGCACCGGATGTTCGGTGAGAACCCGGAGAACGTCTACTTCTACATCACGATCTACAACGAGCCCTACGCCCAGCCCGCCCAGCCGGAGGGGCTCGACGTCGAGGGCTTGCTGCGCGGCATCTACCGCTACCGGCGCGCGCCGGAGAAGCGGTCCAACGTCGCTCAGATCCTGACCTCGGGGGTGTCGATGCCCGCCGCGCTGAAGGCCGCCGACCTGCTGGCCGAGGAATGGGACGTCGCCGCCGACGTCTGGTCGGTCACCAGCTGGGGTGAGCTCAACCGCGACGGCGTGGCGATCGAGAAGGAACAGTTGCGCCACCCGGAGCGCCCGGCGGGCACGCCCTACGTCACCAAGGCGCTGGCGGAGGCCGAAGGTCCGGTGGTGGCGGTGTCGGACTGGATGCGCGCCGTGCCCGAGCAGATCCGGCCCTGGGTGCCTGGCACCTACGTCACCCTCGGCGCCGACGGATTCGGCTTCTCCGACACCCGCCCGGCCGCGCGCCGCTACTTCAACACCGACACCGAGTCGGTCGTCGTGGCGGTCCTCGAGGGACTGGCCCGCGACGGCAACATCGACATGTCCGTGGCGGTCGAAGCGGCCCACAAGTACCAGATCGACGACGTGATGGCGGCGCCGCAACAGACGTCCGACCCGGGCCCCGGGGCCTGATTGGCTGACCGCTTGTCAAGAATCGCCAGAAAAGAGGCGTAGGTTTTAGGGATGACCGACAACAATCGGTTCATCCCGCCGAAGTCCACCGTCGAGGTGCTCGAGAACGTACCCGAATCGGCGCTGCGCCGGCTCAAGCAGTACTCGGGCCGGCTGGCGACCGAAGCGGTCCACGCCATGGAGGAACGGCTGCCGTTCTTCGCTGACCTGGAGGCGTCCCAGCGGGCCAGCGTCCAGCTGGTGGTGCAGACCGCGGTGGTCAACTTCGTCGAGTGGATGCGTAATCCCCAGAGCGACGTCAGCTACACGGCGCAGGCCTTCGAAGTGGTGCCGCAGGATCTGCGCAGGCGGATCGCGTTGCGTCAGTCCGTCGAGATGGTGCGCGTCACGATGGAGTTCTTCGAGGAAGTGGTCCCCCTGCTGGCCCGTTCGGAGGAACAGCTCACCGCGCTGACGGCGGGCATCCTGCGGTACAGCCGCGACCTGGCCTTCGCCGCCGCTACCGCCTACGCCGATCAGGCCGAGATCCGAGGCGCCTGGGACACCCGGATGGAGTCCAACCTGGTCGACGCGGTGGTACGCGGCGACCTCGGCCCCGAACTGCAGTCCCAGGCCGCCGCCCTGAACTGGGACGCCACCGCGCCGGCCACCGTCCTGGTGGGGCTGCCCCGGCCCGGTCGGCTGGACGTCGCCGCCGACGACGTCCACGACGTGGCGAAACGCAACGGGCGCGCCGCGCTGTCCGACGTGCACGGCACCTGGCTGGTCACCATCGTCTCCGGTGGGCTTTCGCCCACCGACCGGTTCCTCTCCGAGCTGATGATGGTCTTCGACGACGGTCCAGTGGTGGTCGGGCCGACCGCGCCGACGCTCGGCGCCGCACACCGCAGCGCCACCGAGGCGATCGCGGGGATGAACGCCGTGGCCGGGTGGGCCGGTGCCCCACGGCCAGTAGCGGCCCGCGAGTTGCTTCCCGAACGGGCGCTACTGGGCGACGCCACGGCCGCCGCGGCGCTGGAGGCCGACGTGATGCGGCCGCTCTCCGACGCCGGCCCCGCGCTGATGGAGACACTGGACGCGTACCTGGACTCGGGCGGTGCCATCGAAGCGTGTGCGCGCAAATTGTTCGTTCATCCAAATACCGTGCGCTACCGGCTCAAACGGATCGCCGATTTCACCGGCCGCGATCCGACGGTTCCGCGCGACTCGTACGTCCTGCGGGTGGCCTCGACAGTGGGCAGATTGGCGCGCCAAGCTCAGCAGTCCAGCCCTACGGTCGGCGGATCCGGGCAGGTCATCGCTGTAACACCCGTCACAGTTGGGGTCCGAACAGGCAGGTAACAGATCTCGGTCCGGTATCGATGGCGTCGCTTCACATGGTGTTTTGTGGGTTACCTACAAAAACATAAGACAAGGTTCATAATCTCTTACACCACGCAAAACCGTCTTCTCAATGTTTCCTTAGAGACGTGCCCCAGAAGACTGTGCTTGCTTTCCTCGCGCCCGGACAGGGCTCGCAGACTCCCGGCATGCTCGCCGACTGGCTCGAGCTGCCCGGAGCCGCCGAGCGGATCGCTGGGTGGTCGGAGATCAGTGGCCTTGACCTTGTCCGGCTGGGCACCACCGCCACCGCGGAAGAGATCACCGACACCGCGGTGACGCAGCCCCTTGTCGTGGCCGCGACCCTGCTCGCCCACGAGGAGCTCACCAAGCGCGGGATACTTGGCGATACCGACGGCCCAGTCGAAATCGTGGCCGCCGGACACTCCGTCGGTGAGATCGCCGCCTACGCCATCGCCGGCGTCATCTCCGCCGACGAAGCCGTATCGCTGGCCGCGACCCGCGGTGCGGAGATGGCCAAGGCCTGCGCGCTCGAGCCCACCGGGATGTCGGCGCTGCTCGGCGGCGACGAGGACGAGGTGCTCGCCCGCCTCGAGGCCCTGGATCTGGTTCCGGCCAACCGGAACGCTGCGGGACAGATCGTCGCCGCAGGTGCGGTGTCGGCCCTGGATAAACTTGCCGAGGATCCTCCCGCGCGGGCGCGGGTCCGTCGCCTCGCCACCGCGGGGGCGTTCCACACCCAGTACATGGCCTCGGCGCTCGAGGGGTATGCCACCGTCGCGGGTCGGATCGTTCCGTCGGAGATCTCTGAGAGCTCCCAGCCCTCCGTGACGCTGCTGTCGAACGCCGACGGCCGGCCGGTGTCCAACGCCGCCGAGGCGATGACCAAGTTGGTGGCGCAGATGACGCGGCCGGTCCGCTGGGATCTGTGCACCGCGACCATGCGGGACTTCTTCGATCAAGCTTCCGAGCAAGGGGGAGCCGCGGCGATTGTCGAGTTCCCCCCGGCGGGAACGCTGACCGGAATCGCCAAACGTGAGCTTCGGGGGGTACCGGCGCACGCCATCAAGTCCCCCGCTGACCTGGACGGACTCGCAGCGACTTTCGCATCGCCCCGCGCTGTCTGACCAGCTGACAAATTCATAGCCCCACCGAATTCGTACGTTCCACAAGTCAGTAACAACACATAGATAGAAGGAGCCACAGTGGCCGCCACTCAGGACGAAATCATCACCGGCCTTGCCGAGATCATCGAAGAGGTCACCGGCATCGAGCCGTCCGAGGTGACTCCCGAGAAGTCGTTCGTGGACGACCTGGACATCGACTCGCTGTCGATGGTCGAGATCGCCGTGCAGACCGAGGACAAGTACGGGGTGAAGATCCCCGACGAGGACCTCGCCGGTCTGCGCACCGTGGGTGACGTCGTCGCCTATATCCAGAAGCTCGAGGAAGAGAACCCCGAAGCCGCCGCGGCCATCCGGGCACAGATCACAGGTGACAAATGACTAGACCTTCCACTGCTAACGGCGGTTTTCCGAACGTCGTCGTGACGGCTGTCACGGCGACCACCTCGATCGCACCGGATATCGAGAGCACGTGGAAGGGCCTGCTGGCAGGCGAAAGCGGCATCCGCGTTCTCGAGGACGACTTCGTCGAGAAGTGGGATCTCGCGGTCAAGATCGGGGGGCACCTCAAGGAGCCTCTCGATCCGCTGATGACCCGACTGGAAATGCGGCGCATGTCGTATGTCCAGCGGATGTCGAAGTACCTCGGCAATCAGCTGTGGGAGAGCATCGGGCGTCCAGAGGTCGATCCCGATCGTTTCTCGGTCGTCATCGGCACCGGGCTCGGCGGCGGCGAGAAGATCGTCGAGACATACGACGCGATGAACGAAGGTGGCCCCCGCAAGGTATCGCCCCTGGCCGTCCAGATGATCATGCCGAACGGCGCCGCTGCGGTCGTCGGGCTGGAACTCGGCGCCCGCGCCGGCGTCATCACCCCGGTGTCGGCGTGTTCGTCGGGTTCTGAGGCGATTGCCCACGCATGGCGCCAGATAGTCATGGGTGACGCGGACTTTGCCGTCTGCGGCGGCGTCGAAGGCGGCATCGAGGCACTGCCCATCGCGGCGTTCTCGATGATGCGTGCGATGTCCACACGCAACGACGATCCCGAGGGTGCGTCGCGGCCGTTCGACAAGGACCGCGACGGGTTCGTCTTCGGCGAGGCCGGTGCGCTCATGGTCATCGAGACCGAAGAGCACGCCAAGGCACGGGGCGCCAAGCCGCTGGCGCGGCTGATGGGCGCAGGCATCTCGTCGGACGCCTTCCACATGGTCGCCCCGGCACCGGATGGCCTTCGGGCCGGACACGCGATGAAGCGGGCGATGGAGACTGCCGGGCTGTCCCCCGAGGACATCCAGCACGTCAACGCCCATGCCACGTCGACCTCGATCGGTGACGTCGCCGAGGCCAATGCCATCCGGGTCGCCGGCGTGGAGCACGCCGCGGTGTACGCACCGAAGTCGGCACTGGGCCATTCCATCGGCGCCGTCGGCGCCCTGGAGTCGATTCTGACGGTGCTGACGCTGCGCGACGGCGTGATCCCACCGACACTGAACTACGAGACGCCTGACTCCGAGATCGATCTCGATGTCGTAGCGGGTGAGCCTCGATATGGCGAATACCAGTACGCCATCAACAATTCATTCGGTTTCGGTGGCCACAATGTGGCTCTGGCCTTTGGTCGCTATTAGAGGGCACGAGCGTCACTGTTAGATCGCGGAGGCCGGAGGCCGACATCAGACCTATGAGGCCGGAGGCCGACATCAGACCTATGAGGCCGTAGGCCGACAGTAGACCGACGAAAGGACGCGCAGCTCACTCATGGGTTCGCCGACAACAGGTAACGGACTTCCGGACGTCGTCGTAACCGGCATCGCGATGACCACGAGTGTGGCCACCGATGCCGAATCGACGTGGAAGGCGCTGCTGGACGGGCAGAGCGGCATCCGCAGGCTCGAAGATCCTTTCATCGAGCAGTTCGAGCTTCCGGTCCGCATCGGCGGCCACCTGCTCGAGGACTTCGAGTCGGAACTCACCAAGGTCGAGAACCGGCGGATGTCCTACGTCCAGAAGATGGCCGCCGTGCTGGGTCGTCGGGTCTGGGACAACGCCGGCTCCCCCGAGGTCGACACCACCCGGCTGTTGGTGTCGATCGGGACCGGGCTCGGCGGCGCCGAGGCGCTGGTGTTCGCATACGACGGCCTACGGGAACGCGGCCTGAAAAGCGTGTCCCCGCTGTCGGTCCAGATGTACATGCCCAACGGGCCATCGGCGGTCGTCGGGCTGGACCGGGGAGCCAAGGCCGGCGTCGTCACCCCGATCTCGGCCTGCGCATCCGGCTCGGAAGGTATCGCCCAGGCCTGGCGCAACATCGTGCTCGGCGAGGCCGACATCGCGATCTGCGGCGGCGTCGAACAGCGCATCGAAGCCGTGCCGATCGCCGCGTTCGCCCAGATGCGGATCGTCATGTCGACCAACAACGACGACCCCGCCGGTGCGTGCCGCCCGTTCGACAGGGACCGCGACGGATTCGTCTTCGGCGAGGCCGGCGCGCTCCTGGTCATCGAGACCGAGGAGCACGCCAAGGCCCGCGGCGCCGAGATCCTCGGCCGCGTGATGGGCGCGAGCATCACCTCGGACGGCTTCCACATGGTGGCCCCCAATCCCGACGGCGAACGCGCCGGTTACGCGATGACGCGGGCCATCCAGCTGGCGGGTCTGCAACCCACCGACATCGACCACGTGAACGCGCACGCCACCGGCACCAGCGTCGGCGATGTCGCCGAGGGCAAG
This sequence comes from uncultured Actinomycetota bacterium, assembly GCA_963771335.1. Classification (GTDB taxonomy): domain Bacteria; phylum Actinomycetota; class Actinomycetes; order Mycobacteriales; family Mycobacteriaceae; genus Mycobacterium. The sequence goes on from CAVYTD010000018.1 coordinate 418,304, forward strand.
GCCATCAACAACGCGATGGGCGCTCACCGCCCCGCTGTATATGCCCCGAAGTCCGCGCTGGGCCACTCGGTCGGTGCGGTCGGCGCGGTGGAGTCGATCTTGACCCTGATGGCGTTGCGCGACGGCGTCATTCCGCCCACGCGGAACCTGAAGAATATCGATCCCGAGATCGATCTCGACGTGGTGGCCGGGGAACCGCGTACCGGAGCATTCCGGTACGCGATCAACAATTCCTTCGGATTCGGCGGGCACAATGTCGCCCTCGCCTTCGGCAAGTACTGATACGGCAGGAGAACATATGACGACGATCGAGAATGGGCTGGCCCCCGACGCGCTGAACGAATCACTGGATCCGCGTGATCCGCTGCTGCGCCTTTCCACGTTCTTCGACGACGGCAGCGTCGAACTGCTTCACGAGCGGGACCGCTCCGGGGTGCTCGCCGCGGCCGGCACCGTCAACGGCGTCCGGACCATCGCGTTCTGCACCGACGGCACCGTGATGGGCGGCGCGATGGGCGTCGAGGGCTGCAAGCACATCGTCGACGCCTACGACGTCGCGATCGAGGAGCAGAGCCCTATCGTCGGGATCTGGCACTCCGGTGGCGCCCGACTGGCCGAGGGCGTCAAGGCACTGCACGCGGTCGGCCTGGTCTTCGAGGCGATGATCCGGGCGTCGGGCTACGTCCCGCAGATCTCGGTGGTGGTCGGCTTCGCGGCCGGCGGCGCCGCCTACGGACCGGCGCTGACCGACGTGGTGATCATGGCGCCGGAAGGCCGGGTGTTCGTCACGGGGCCGGACGTGGTGCGCAGCGTGACCGGCGAGGACGTCGACATGGCCTCCCTCGGCGGCCCGGACACCCACCACAAGAAGTCCGGCGTCTGCCACATCGTCGCCGACGACGAACTCGACGCCTACGAGCGTGGCCGCCGCCTGGTCGGTTATTTCTGCCAGCAGGGTCACTTCGACCGCGCCAAGGCCGAGGCGGGCGACACCGATCTCAAGGCGCTGCTGCCCGAGTCGTCACGGCGCGCTTACGACGTGCACCCCCTCATCGAGGCGCTGTTGGATGGCGTAGAGGATGGCGGAGCGCCGTTCGAGGAGTTCCAGGCCAAGTGGGCGCCGTCGATGGTGGTCGGACTCGGCCGGCTCTCGGGACGCACCGTCGGCGTGCTCGCGAACAACCCGCTGCGCCTGGGCGGCTGCCTGAACTCCGAAAGCGCGGAGAAGGCAGCGCGTTTCGTGCGGCTGTGCGATGCCTTCGGCATTCCGCTGGTCGTCATCGTGGACGTCCCCGGCTACCTGCCCGGCGTGGACCAGGAGTGGGGCGGCGTGGTGCGCCGCGGCGCCAAGCTGCTGCACGCCTTCGGCGAGGCCTCGGTGCCGCGCGTCACGCTGGTCACCCGCAAGATCTACGGCGGCGCCTACATCGCCATGAACGCGCGATCGCTGAACGCCACCAAGGTGTTCGCGTGGCCCGACGCCGAGGTCGCCGTCATGGGCGCCAAGGCCGCGGTCGGGATCCTGCACAAGAAGAGGCTGGCCGCCGCCGCCCCCGAGGACCGTGAGGCGCTGCACGACGAGCTCGCCGTCGAGCACGAGAAGATCGCAGGCGGCGTCGACTCGGCGATCGAGATCGGTGTGGTGGACGCGAAGATCGACCCGGCGCACACCCGCAGCATGCTGACCCAGGCGCTGGCCGAGGCGCCCGCACGCCGCGGCCGCCACAAGAACATCCCGCTGTAAACCCTCTGCGCCGGAATTGCATTCCACGCGAACTTCACTCGATGTTTCGCGCGTGGAATGCAATTCCGGCGAGGATCTCCTCGGCTGTTCCCACCGCACGCGCGCGGTCCGCGGCGACTAGCCCGATCCGGGTACGCCGGTCGAGAATGTCGTCGACCGTGAGTGCGCCCTCATGGGTGACCGCGTATTCGAACTCCGCGCGGCTGACGTCGATGCCGTCGGCCACCGGTTCGGTCGGCCGCTCGCAGCCTGCCCGCGCGATCACGTTGGGTGCCTCCGCGCCGTATCGCGCCACCAACGAGCTCGGCAGATCGGCCGGCGAGCGCAGTGTCGCAACGGGATTCGACGGCGCACCGACCAACGGCAGGTTACGGGTCCGGCACCCGCCCGCGGTCAGACCCCGCAGCGTGACGGCCCGGTCGACGACGTCCTCGGCCATGTACCGGTACTCGGTCAGTTTGCCGCCGATCACGCTGATGACTCCCGACGGGGACTCGACGACGGCATGCTCACGCGAGACATCGGCCGTGCTGATCACCTCCCCCGGTCGTCCCCTGCCCTTCGGGCGTGCCCCTGCTCCAGCCCGCCGAACGGCGCCGGTGTCGATCAGCGGCCGAAGGCCGGCGTAGGCGCCGATGACGTCGTCGTGGCCGAGTGCGGTGTGCAGCGCGGTGTTGACGGTGTCGAGCAGGAACGAAATCTCGCCGGGGGTCGGCTGCGGGACGTCGGGTATCGGCCCAGGGGCGTCCTCGTCGGTCAGCCCCAGATACACCCTGCCGAGCTGTTCGGGCATCGCGAACACGAACCTGTTGATCTTACCGGGGATCGGAACAGTCAGCGCCGCAGTCGGATTGCCGAACGCTGCGGCGTCGAACACCAGATGGGTTCCGCGGCTGGGGCGCAGCCGGATGGAGTCGTCGACCTCGCCGGCCCACACTCCCGTGGCGTTGACGACGGCCCGGGCCGTGACCTCCGCCGACTCGCCGGTCAGCATGTCGGTCAGCGTGATCGAGGTCCGCGTCGCGTTCGATGCCGCGACGCGGGTGAGGATCCTGGCGCCGTGCTGCGCGGCGGTGCGGGCCACCGCGACAACCAGGCGGGCGTCGTCGATGAGCTGCCCGTCGTAGGCCAGTAGCGCGCCGTCGAGGCCGTCGCGGCGCACGGTCGGCGCCAGCGCGACGGCTCGTTGCGCGTCGATCCGCCGGGACCTGGGCAGCGTGGACGCCGGCGTGCCCGCCAGTTTGCGCAGCCCGTCGCCAGCCGCGAAACCGAATCTCACCAGCGCCCTCGACGCCGCGGTCATCTCGGGGAGCAGCGGAACCAGTTGCGGCATCGCGCGTACCAGGTGAGGTGCGTTGCGCGTCATCAGGATCCCGCGTTCGACGGCGCTGCGCCTGGCGATCCCGACATTGCCGGTGGCCAGATAGCGCAGCCCGCCGTGGACCAGCTTCGAGCTCCACCGGCTGGTGCCGAACGCCAGATCGTGCTTCTCCACCAGCGCGACCGACAAGCCCCGGGTCACGGCGTCCAGGGCGATCCCGGTGCCGGTGATGCCGCCACCGATGACAATGAGGTCGACGGGCGCGCCGTCGGCAAGCTCGCAGATTTCACTCGCGCGCCGCGATGCGTTCAAAGCCGTTGAGGTGCTCACGGTTTCAGATATCCGTTCAGTGAGTGAGCCAACTCGGCGTTGAGTGCCTTGCTGTCGAGGATCGCTTCGACCATCTGCGCCGACTGAATCGTCGACTGCGTGATGAGCAGGCACATGGCCCCCATCTGACGCGGATCGCCATCGCGCACGCTGCCGTCGGCCTGGGCGGCCTTGATCGCCTCGGCCAGTGCGTCGATCAGGATCTGCTGACTGGTGCCGAGCCGTTCGGCGATGTACACCATCGCCAGGCTCGGCGCGTTGATGATCACCGACATGACGATGTCGTCGCTGCGGAGATGCTCGGCGACGGCGACGACCCGGTCGACCATGTCCTCTCGCCCGACGCCTCGATCGGGCACCGCCTCGAGCACACCGGCGATTCGGATGGTCAAAAGCTCGGCGATCACCCACCGGATGTCGGGCCAGCGACGGTATATGGTCGGACGACTGACCCGTGCGCGCCGCGCGATCTCGGTCATCGTCGTACGCTCGACGCCGTAGGCGAGGATGCACGCCGCAGCCGCGTCGAGGATTCGTTTGTCAACGCTGGTATCAGAGTTACGGATTGACATGATCTGTAATACTGTAACTCATGACACAGGCCGATGCCCACCCAGTCGATCCCCCGATGCAGTGGAACGCCTGGGGCGACCCGGCTGCGGCCAAACCCCTGTCCCCCGGCATCCGCACGCTGCTCAGCCAGGCGCTCGGTGTCGACGGGCCCAGCGTCGAGGAGCCCCGCGCCGATCAGGTTCGGCTCCGGCCATCAGCCCTGTCGCAGGCCGACCGCGACGGCCTGAGCGCGATCGTCGGCGCCGCCCACGTAACCGTCGACGACCGCGGCCGACTGCTACGGGCGGGCGGCAAGTCGACCCTCGACCTGCTGCGTCGCCGGGACTTCGGCGTCCAGGACGCTCCTGATGCGGTGCTGCTCCCGGAGAACGAAGAAGAGGTGGCCGGGATCCTTCGATTCTGCGGTGACCACAGTATCGCGGTCGTCCCGTTCGGAGGCGGCACCAGCGTGGTCGGCGGGCTGGACCCGGTCCGCGGGGTTTTCAAGGCGGTGGTGTCACTGGACCTGCGCCGTCTCAACGAACTGCACGCGCTCGACGAGGTGTCTTGGGAGGCCGAGCTGGGTGCCGGCCTCACCGGTCCGGAAGCCGAGCGACTGCTCGGTGAGCGCGGCTTCTCCCTCGGCCACTTTCCGCAGAGCTTCCTGTTCGCCACCATCGGCGGCTTCGCTGCGACCCGCTCGTCCGGTCAGGACTCCGCGGGGTACGGCCGGTTCAACGACATGGTCCGCGGCCTGCGGGCGGTCACACCGGCGGGCATCCTCGATCTCGGGCGCGCCCCGGAGTCCGCCGCCGGCCCCGACCTGCGCCAACTGCTCATCGGCTCGGAGGGCACCTTCGGGATCATCACCCGGGTGCGGGTCCGCGTCCACCCGATCCCGGCGGCCACCCGCTACGAGGCGTGGTCGTTCCCCGACTTCGCCACCGGCGCCGGCGCGCTGCGCGCCGTCGTTCAGACCGGCACCGGACCCACCGTGATCCGGCTGTCCGATGAAGCCGAGACCGGCGTCAACCTCGCGACCACCGAGAACATCGGTGAGCAGCAGATCACCGGAGGATGCCTGGCGATCACGGCGTTCGAGGGCACCGAAGCGCACGTCGAGAGCCGTCACTCCGAGACGCGGGCGTTGCTGGAGGGCAGCGGCGGCACCTCGCTCGGCGAGGGCCCGGCACTCGCGTGGGAGCACGGCAGGTTCAACGCGCCCTATCTGCGGGACTCGCTGTTGTCGGCCGGCGCCCTGTGCGAGACCCTCGAGACCGCCACCAATTGGTCGAACCTGGCCGCGCTCAAGGCCGCGGTCACCGATGCGCTCACCGGCGCGCTCGCCGAGTCAGGGACTCCCGCGTTGGTGTTGTGTCACATTTCGCACGTGTATCCCACCGGGGCGTCGCTGTACTTCACCGTCGTGGCCGCCCAGCGCGACAACCCGATCGAGCAGTGGCGCAAGGCCAAGGCGGCCGCGTCCGACGCGATGATCCGCGTCGGCGCCACCATCACCCACCACCACGCCGTCGGCGCCGACCATCGGCCGTGGATGCGCGATGAGATCGGCGACGTCGGCGTGCAGATCCTGCGGGCGGTCAAGGCGACGCTCGATCCTGCCGGAATCCTCAACCCGGGCAAGCTGATTCCGTGACCCAGCGCGCTCGCGTCACCGTGCTGACCAACCCGGCGTCGGGGCATGGCAGTGCATCACACGCAGCGGAGCGCGCGATCGCGCAACTGCACCGGCGCGGCGTCGACGTGGTCGCGATCGCGGGCCGGGACGCCGAGCATGCGCGACACCTCGTCGAGGGTGCCCTCGAGCGCGGCATGGACGCGCTGGTGGTTGTCGGCGGTGACGGCATCGTCTCGCTGGCACTGCAAGTGCTGGCGCAAACCGACATCCCCCTCGCCATCATCCCGGCGGGTACCGGCAACGACCATGCGCGGGAATTCCGGATTCCCACAAAGGGTCCCGAAGCCGCCGCCGACATCGTCGTCGACGGCGTCCTCGACGAGATAGACCTGGGGCGCATCGTGGGCGTCGACGGCACGGACAAATGGTTCGGCACGGTGATGGCCGCGGGCTTCGACTCGCTGGTCACCGACAGGACGAACCGGATGCGTTGGCCGCACGGCCGGATGCGCTACAACCTGGCGATGGTCGCCGAGATATCCAAGCTCCGGCTGCTGCCGTTCCGGCTGTCCTTCGATGGTGACGAGGTCGTCACCCAGCTCACCCTCGCGGCGTTCGGCAACACCCGCAGCTACGGCGGCGGGATGCGGATCTGTCCGGACGCCGATCCCCGCGACGGGCTGCTCGACGCCACGATGGTGGCGTCGGCGTCCCGCACCCGGCTGATCCGGCTCTTTCCCACGGTGTTCAAGGGCACGCATGTGGACCTCGACGAGGTCACCACCAGGCGGGCCCGCACCATCACGGTGGAAAGCCCGGGTTCGACCAGAATCACGGCCTACGCCGACGGCGAATATGTCTGCCCGCTGCCGGTCGAGGTGTCGGCGGTGCCTGCCGCGCTGAAGATCCTGCGGCCTGCGCACTAATTAACCGGCTCGCCGCCAAATACGCGCTCGCGCAGAGTCGGTGAGCAGTGAGGGGAAGAATGCGGGTACCTCGGTGGCATAGCGGCGGTACGACGTACCGAAGCGAGCGACCAGGTCACGCTCCTCAAGGACAGTGCCCAGCACGATGTAGCCCGTCATCCCGGCCGCCCACAGCAGATGCCCAACAGTGAATGTGCTTGCGCTCCAGAAGCACAGCAGCAGACCGGTCATCAGGGGATGGCGAACCAGCCGGTACGGGCCATGCACCTGCAGCCGATCGGAGGTCGGGTCGGGCACCTGGGTGATGTAGGCGCGGTACGCCTGGCTTAGACCCAGCAGGTGGAAGTGGTTCAGCAGCAGTGTGGCGGCATAGACCAACACGAAACCGAGCCAGAATCCGGCGTCGAGCATCAAACCCGGGATCCCGTCGAGCGACCAGATACGGTGCGGCAGCGGCTGCCACCCCAGACACAACAGCCACACGGCCAGGCAAGCCATCAGGATGTAGAGGCTGCGCTCCAGCGCTTCAGGTACCCGGCGGGTGACGAATGCTTTGAACGACGGTCGGGCCATTCCCGAGTGCTGCAGGCCAAAGAGCGCCAACAGCGCTATGTCGATCACGACCGACAGAGCAGTCGACAGGTGCGGTCCGGTGTCGAGCGTTTTCGGCAACCACCAGCCCCCGGCGAAGAGCAGCAGCATGGGCACGGTAACCGCGGCGAAGGCGTATACGATGAGCGCCAGCAGGAACGGGGCCAGCCGATGGCTATCTGTCACCACGGCCCGGACCTGTTGCGGCGCAATCAGACCCATACGAACCAAGGTAGATATCGCGCGCGGACGCTGCCCCCATCGAGTCGCCTCTCCAGCTTGGCCTTCCATCGCTCGCCGTAGCTGGCATCCAGGAAACGGCCCGGCATCAGCACGCGCCATGCTGAGTTGAGCGTCATCCAGTAAGGCACGATCACGCCGGGGGCGACTTGCCGCATGAAATCGAGCTTGTCGGGAATCTGGCTCCAGTGGATGCCGGGATAGCGGTGGTGCACGCTGTGGTACCCCTGGTTGAATATCCAGAAGTTGAGTACATTGCCGACGGTGTTCATCGACTTGCTGGGGTCTTCGTCGAAGCCGCGGGCCGGCGCGTGCGTCAGCCACGCGAAGTAGCCGGCGTTCACCTGGGTAAATGCAAGCGGAATCACATAGAACAACAGGAGCCGCGTGGTGCCGGCGAAGTAGGCCGTCCCACCGATCAGCAGCAGGAACAGCGTCACGTCGAAGAGATATTGGTGGCGCCGCTTACGCCGGTCGGCAGACGGATGCGGCGCGAAAACCATTCGGATCGTGTGGATATGGATGACCGCGGAATAGGAGAGCCAGTACCAGACGGCCCGCAGCCCGTGTTCGCGTCCCGCCGTGGTGGTCACGTCGCTCGGACCGTCGTTGTAGCGGTGGTGGTTGATGATATGCACCTCGCGCATGTCGGCGCCGGTCAGCGCACCGGGCAAGCAGCACAGCAGGTCGGTCACCCGGTTCATCCGATGCGACACGAACAACGGCCGATGGGTGTGCATATGGAGCACCCCGATGGTGATCGAGAGATTCAGCAGCGACTGCAGGGCGATCAGCGGGATCGCCACGTACCAGGTCGTGGCGCCCGGCACCAGCAGACCGACAGCGAGCAGTGAAAGCCACAGCGCGATATGCGCCAGAGGGCCGATGTTCGCCGGGTGCTCGAGCTTCAACAACCGCCGGCTGAAGGGCAGGCGTTCTGTCCGCGCGACGGAGCTCCCGATATCGAGATGGGTCGATTGGGTGGTCATGTGCGGGCTCCTGGAGTGTCGGCGTCGATGGCAGCGAGTTGGAACTGCGTGGCGAGAGCGGCAAGACCGTCGGCGTCGCGGGGTCGCAACCATTCGACGGCGCCGAAGGCCAGGTGATCGGCGAACATCATCCGGCGCACCTGGACGACGGGCAGTTCACCGGTCAGTGGTTCGTCTGGCAGGGACTCGACGAAATCGAAAGTGGTGCCAACGATCAGCGCCGCCAGACCCGGCTCGGATCTTGCGACGAGAACGGGGTCGGCAAGCACGGCGGGTGAGCCATCGAGCACTTTGCAGATCGCCGCGTCGGTGGACCGCCGCACCCGGTCGAGCATCGCCGCCCACCGCCGGGGCGACTGGGCGGCCAGGACGGCGGCACCGAGCTGCAGCTGTCGCGGATAGGCCGCGCGTGCGCCTACCGCGGTAGCGAGGAATGCGGTCGTCGTGATGGTCATGTGGGCCATCGCCATCCGGGCGCCCCGACTGGGGGTACGTGCGCCGATCCGGGCCAGAAGGGCGAAGCCACCCAAGGCCGGCGCCAGTAGCCGCACCATTGCTGCCCGGGTCAGTTCCTCGCGATCGCCGACACCGTACAGCGCCAGTTCGCAGTCCCGTAGGTCGTTGGCCAGCTGAGCGATGACGCCCAGACACTCGGCCAACTCACTCGAGTCAGCATCGTCACAAGCGGCGTCTTCGCTGATCAACCTGCACACGTAGAGCACCACCCGACCGAGCACGCCCCGACCGTAGACGGCTCGCGGCAGCGGTGAACCGACGTTGTGAGCCATCACCCTGGCGACGTCGAACAGCATCTGACCGACCCGTTGCCGGCCTGCGACGGGCAGCGCCGCCAGCAGCGCTCGGACGTCGCGGATGCGCTCGGCCAGCACCAGATCCACGGCTTCGCTGTCGCGGATGGCAACCGCGGGCGGTGGCGGGGGTGGCGCGTCGGTCATGCCGTTGAGGTATGCCACGGCAGCCAGCACGGCGCCGCTGGCCGACGGGCGCTCGACGAGGTCTTCGTAAGCGTCGAGCACCCGGCAGGCCAGGACGGCAGCCGTGACCTCCGGCTGCAGTTCCATCGGCAGGAACGCGGCCGAGATGCCCAAGTTCCTGGCCGCCGGAATGATCGCCAGCCGAGCCAGCTCGTCGGGTGATCGGGCCGCTCGCAAGGCGGCGAGATCTGGTGCGCGGCGCAGGTGCCCCAGCCCGTAAACCAGTGTGCCGAGCTGCTTTCCGCTCATCGCGCCACCGTCTGAACAGAGAGATCACAGAGGCGGTCACGCGCCGGAGTGGACGGGAACACGTCCAGTGCGCGGCGGGCCGTCTCCGCGGCGCGGGCCGCGACCGTGCGGGCGGCCAGGGTGGCCCCGCTATCCACCAGGTCAGCTTGCAACTCCGCGCTGGAGGTCGCCTCGGACATCCACATGTCGCGAGAGCCAGGCCGCCGGGCCAGCCATTCGATCACCGGCCAGGTCGGTACGCGGCGGTCGAGGTCGCCTCCGGCTTCCTTGCCCAGCGCGGGGCCACCCTCGACGTCGCGGACGTCGTCCATGATCTGAAAGGCCAGGGCAAGTTGGTCGGCGTACCGCATCAGGGCGCGCAGCCGATCGTCGTCGACACCGCCCGCGGTGCCTCCGTAGGAGCAGCACAGCCGGAACAGCGTGCCGGACTTCGCGCCGGCCACGAACTCATAGTGCCGACGCAGAGTGGCGTCCTCGTCGGCGGCCGGCAGCGTCTCGACAAGCTGACCGAGGGAGAGGTTTGCCAACTGGTCGAGGTAAGTGACACCGTGGGCCTCGCCGAGGCGTGAAAAGACCACGGGGTTGTCGGCGATGACCCGTGCGAGCACCTGAAAAGCGGCGCCCGCCAAGTGGAATCCTGCCCGGGCGGCGGTACGGATGCCGAATGCGGCGGCAACCGACGGGGCGCCGCGCCGCAAGAGGGAACCGTCACAGACGTCGTCGTGCACCAGCGACGACTCGTGCAGCATCTCCATCACACAGGCCAGGTCGACGGCGTCTCGCAGCGGCACGGTCGCGGCAGAAGGAAGTAACTGCGCGCAGTCCAGGACTAGGCGGGTTCGGAGCCTTTTGCCCGAAACGGCGAGGATGTGGCGGTAGATGGCGTCGAAAGTGCCCCCGGTGATGAGAATCTCGTGCATCCGCTCGGCTGCGAGGGTCAGTTGATCGGACGGTGTAGTCAGCGAGTGATCAGCGAGCATGGCGAACCCCGACCGGGGCGCATCGATGGATAGCCGAAACGGTGTCGATCGCCGGTTGCGACATCATGGGCAGTCCACCATTCCGGCACACCGCCGAATCATTCAAGCGGTGCGACATCAGGCGCTCTCCGTACGCATAGCAACAGAATCACATATGGGAGGCGACTTTGCTCGATGTACACGTGAAATGCTCGTATCCGAGGTCAGATGACCGCGGGCGGTGGTCTGCCCGGTGTCTACGAACCTTGGCCTGCACATCTAGCGAATCGTCGAGCGGCCTGTTGCCTGCGCCGATAAATTGCGTCGGATCTCTCAGGATCCCGCACATCTCCATGAGAGGAAGACGTGCTGCACTGGATCGCCCTGCTGGCCATCGCGGCGTCTCGGAGGATCATCGCCGTCGCTGTGCTCTTCGTCGCGGGCGCCGCTCAGCTGGTGAGCAACGACGCCAGATCGGGTTTGGTCAACGCCGCCGCCCTGGTGATGCCCCTCTCGTTCGCGGCGTTGATTGCAGGGCAGGTGGCTTTCATCCGCATGTTTGGTCTGGGGCTGGCACTCGCTGTATTGGTTGACGCAATGCTCGTTCGGATGGTGCTCCTGCCCGCATTCATGCATGTGCTCGGCCAGTGGAACCGGTGGGCACCCAAGCCGCTGACGCGATTGCACGCACGGATCGGCATCAGTGAGAACTGACCACGTGCTGAGGAACCTAGCCGACTCCGCGGTTCAGCCAGCTGACCTCAGCGGTGTCCCCGCCGTCGCGGTAGGCATCCAGCGCGTCGTCCCATGCCGTGCCGAGCACCGAGTCCAGTTCGACGGCCAGGGTCTCCGCGCCCGATGCCATCAGTGTGCGTAGCCGCATCTCGCCGACCATCACGTCCCCGTTGGCGCTCATCGGGCCGCTCCACAGACCGAGCTGCGGGGTATGGCACCAGCGGTGCCCGTCGACGCCGTGGCTGGGATCCTCGGTCACCTCGAAGCGCAGCACCGACCACGAGCGCAGTGCGTTCGCCAGTTGGGCTCCGGTGCCGACCGGCCCGACCCAGTTGGTAACCGCACGCAGTTGCCCGGGCATGGCGGGCTGGGGGGTCCACTTCAGATTCGCCCTCGCAGAGAGAGTCGACGACAACGCCCACTCGACGTGGGGACACACCGCCGCGGGTGAGGCATGGATGTACACCACGCCCGTCGTCGCGTCGGCGAATTGGTTCGCTGCACGCATCTGTTGCTCCTTCGGCTCCACGAGGGACGTCTTCCCCAACGACCTGGTGATTACCGCGGGACAAAAGATGCAGTAGTAGTTGCATGTGTCTTGCGAGACCATTGTGCCTCGTGAGGCGGATGTTGCGCTAGTCCGCTCCGAATTCTCTCAGAACTTCATCAGAGAGCGCCGGCATCACCGAATGCGCCCACTCCCCGAATTTGCGGTCGGTCAGCACCACCAGCGCCAGTTCGGCCACCGGATCGACCCACAGAAACGTGCCCGACTGGCCGAAATGGCCGTACGTGCGGGCCGAGTTGGCCGCGCCCGTCCAGTGCGGGGATTTGCCGCCCCGGATCTCGAACCCCAGGCCCCAGTCGTTCGGCCGTTGCACACCGAAGCCGGGCAGCACCCCGTACAGCCCGGGGAACTGCACGGTGGTGGCGTCGTCGTGCATCTGCTCGGACACCGTCGCCGGCACCAGCAGGTCGCCGGCGAATGCCACAAGGTCATCGGCCGTCGACGTCGCCCCGTAGCCGGCGGCCGGCGCGCCGCCGTCGAGGACGGTGTCTGCCATCCCGAGCGGTTCGAGGACGGATTCGGCCAGGTAGGCGTCGAACACGATGGATGTTTCCCGCTCGAGCACCTCGGCCAGCACCGCGAACCCGTGGTTGGAGTAAATCCGACGGGTACCCGGCTTGGCGATCACCTTCGCCGACGTCATCTCGTAGCCCGCGGTATGGGCGAGCAGGTGCCGCACCGTCGATCCGGGCGGGCCGGCCTCCGTGTCGAGGTCCACGGCTCCCTCTTCGATAGCCACCTGGGCCGCGCGGGCGGCCAACGGCTTGGTCACCGACGCCAGAGCGAAGCGGCGCTGGGTGTCTCCGTAGGAGTCCAGAACCCCGGACGGCCCCACCACCGCAGCGGCGACAGTGGGGACCGGCCAGTCGTCGAGGACGTCGAGTGCGCTCATCGAGTGAGAGCCTAGCGATGACTCACTTCCTGGCGATGTAATAGAAGTTGATCGGGTCGGACTCGATCTCGCGGACCTGCACGTCGCCGAACCCGGCGTCCGCCAGCATGGAGGTCGCGAGCTCCCGGCCCCAGCACGTCCCCAGCCCGTCGCCGTCCAGACCCAGCGACACGCTCATGCAGTGCATCGTCGAGACGGTGTACAGGTAGGAGGCGAACGGCACGCCGACGTTGTCCTCCAGTCGGCTCGAGGCCTTGATGTCGACCATCAGGAACACTCCGCCGGGCCGCAGTGCCCGATGGATGTTGGCCAGTACCTGTCCCGGGTGTGCCTGGTCGTGGATGGCGTCGAACGCGGTGATGACGTCGAAGGCCTCGGTCGCGTGGTAGCCCGCGACGTCGACCGCTTCGAAGGTCGCGTTGGTCAACCCGAGCCGGCGCGCTTCGCCGGCGCCGGCCGTCAGCCCTTCTGCCGAGAAATCAATCCCGACGAACCGGCTGGCCGGGAATGCTTGCGCCATGACGTTGACGGCGTGTCCGCTGCCGCACCCGAAGTCGGCCACATCGACACCGGCTCGCAGCCGTGCCGGCAACCCGTCGACCATCGGCAGGATCACGTCGATCAGGGCGGCGTCGAACACTTCGCCGCTCTCTTCGGCCATCAGCGTATGAAAGCGCGGATACTCGCTGTAGGACAACCCGCCGCCGTGCTGAAAGCAGCCGATCACCTTCTGCTCCACCTCGCCCAGCAGCGGGATGAACTGCGCGACACGCGCAAGATTATCCGGGCCCGCGGTTCGGGTCAGCACGGCGGCGCGGTGCTGGGGAAGCGAATACGTCTGTGCCGCAGGGTCGTAGTCGACGATTCCGCCGGCGACCACGCCGCCCAGCCACTCCCGCACATACCGTTCGTTCAGCCCGGCAGCATCGGCGATGTGCGTGCTGGTAGCCGCAGGCAGCTCGGCAAGGGTGTCGAACAGCCTGGTCTGATGGCCGATCGACAAGAGGATGGCCGTGCTGGCGGCATCGATCGTTCCGATGATGCGGCCGGCGAACTCCTCGGTGGTGTCGGTCGAGATCACTTGTTGTTCATGCATTGTCGTCATGACTGACACGCTAGGCCACCGGTACCGGGCGCGGAATCAGTCACTCGATGCAAATCTGCCGCCGATCAGTGGTGCGATTGATGCAGGACGTTGTTGTCCCGGGCCCAGTGGGCCGCAGCGGTCCGGGTAGACACCCCGATCTTCGCGTAGATGTTGGCCAGGTGCCTGCCGACGGTCTTGTCGGAAAGATGCAACTGCTGGGCGACTTGCCGGTTGGTGGCGCCGCGGGCGACGCATGCCAGTACCTCGAATTCGCGCCGGGTCAGCCCACCGGGCGACGGCGATCCGCAGATCCCGGCGGGTTCCACGCCGAGTTGGGCGTAGATCGCGTCTGCCGTCGCCGCATCGGCAGCCGCGGGCTCGCGCGCCCCCAGCCCCCGCCGCGCCAACGCCATCCACTCGTACACTTCGGCCGTCTCGTAGCGGGACTGCTGTACCCGGTACTCCCGCAACGCCTTCTGCAACGACTCCAATGCCGGCTCGAACTGTCCCCGGCGCACCGCCACGGCACCGCGCGCATGCGCGGCCCAGGCGAGAAATCCCGGAGTGGCGAATGCCTTGGCATCCGCTTCCAGTTCACGGCAATAGGTTTCGGCCTCGTCGAGGGCATCGCGGCCCAACGCGATCTCGACCGCAGCCCGCAACAGTCGGGCCCGGGCCAGCCGATCCTTGCCGGTGAGCGCGAGCCGGATCGCCGTCCACGCGCCGGAGGCGTCACCCCGCCGGCAGGCCAGCAGTGCTTCGCCGGGCTGCGGATCCATGCCGAGCAACCGGGCTTGCCCGAATGCGTTTGCCGCGCCGTCGAAGTCACCCAGAAGCCGACGCACCTCGCCGAGCTGGTAGTACCCCTCAGCGGCCGCCCAGGCGTTGACCTCCTCGAGCGTCCGGCTCGCCAGTAAGAGCCGATCCTCCAGAACCCGGTAGTCGTCGGTGGCGACCTGCACCTGCAATCGGTGCACATCGCACACCCCGCCGTAGGGCACCGATCCGGATACGCCGCACCACTGTTCCATCGACTGCGTCCAGGCGCGCATCCGCGGCAGGTCGGCGAGCTTGTGACAGTGGTGCAGGACCATGCAGTAGATGTCGCCTGCCCACTCGATCGGAACCTGGTCAGCCAGCAGCGGCAGGATCGCTTCGTCGATCATGCGCCCAACCTTCGGCCGTCCGTGCGCGCAGGATCGCTTCGATACCCGCCGGCGATCAGGCCGAGCGCGCTGATCGCCGGTGCGTCCAGCCGTCCGCTCATCTCCCGCAGCGCCTGCACGCGGACCGTCAGGGTGTCGAGGTCCTGGGTGATCGCGGCCACGGCGGCGTCGAGGTAGGTGAGGTATCCGTGGGCCGGACTCTCCTCCTCATTGGCGAGCAGCCGGCGGGCCCGGTTCATCCAGCCCTGCCCGATGTTGATGTCGCCGCGTACCAGCCAGGCCAGCGCCAACTCGTTGGCCTTCATCGCGGCGGCGGCCGGATCGGCCCTGGTCAGTTCCGCGAACACCCGCTCGGCGGCCCGGCTGGATTCCTTGATGTGGCCCAGCCGCCAGGCGGCGAACGCGAACGCATCCAGGTCGTCGGTGTGCAGCGGTGCATGCCGGCCGGCGAGGTCGAACGCCCGATAACTCGCGGCCCAGTCCCGCCGCTGGTGCGCAGCACGCGCGGCGAAGAGCAGGTCGGTTTGGGTGTCGGTCAACATCGACTTCTACGGTATGCCGATCTGCCTGCTCAGGACAGTTCGATAGAGCGTTTGGCCAACCCCATCCAGTAGCCGTCGATCACCTGCCGGGGCCGCTGCCCGGGGTCACCCGACGCACCGAGTGCGACGAACAGCGGTGCGAAATGCTCGATCGTGGGGTGCGCGTAGGGCATTCCTGGGGCCTTGGCGCGAAAGTCGATCAGCGAATCCACGTCGCCCGCGGCGAGCCGCTCGCGCGCCCACTGATCGAAGTCCACCGACCAGCCCGGAGCCACGGCGTCGGGCGACGGGTCGTGGAGGAAAGGTAGACCGTGGGTGGTGAAGCCCGAACCGATGATCAGCACGCCGTCGTCACGCAGCGGCCGCAGCCGCTCGCCGAGGTGCAGCAGCCTCGCCGGATCCAGGGTGGGCAGCGAGATCTGCAGCACCGGGATGTCGGCTTGCGGATACATCACCGTCAGCGGTACGTAGGCACCGTGGTCGAGCCTGCGATCTGGGTCGTGGTGCACCGGTTCGGTGTCGGGCATCAGCGCCTCGATGTCCGCGGCGAGTCCCGGGCGCTCCCGGTGCGGCGTAGGTGACCTCGGAATAGTGCGCGGGGAAGCCCCAGAAGTCGTAGGTCAGCGGGGTGCGCGCATCGGTGGACCCGATGGTCAGCGGAGCGGCCTCCCAGTGCGCGGAGACGATCAGGATCGCCGACGGTGTCGCCAGCTCGCCCGCCCACGCCTTCAGCTGCGAAACCCACAGTGCGTCATCGACCAATGGCGGCGCGCCGTGCGACAGGAACAGGGTCGGCAGGCGGTTGGGATCCGGTACAGCCAGGTGCTCGGGCACAAGTCGAGTGTGCCCGATATCGACCTCATGCCGAACACGATTAGACCCTGCGGCCGAAGCATTAGGTTGTACCCATGACTCAGACGGTGCGAGGTGTGATCTCCCGGACGAAGGCTCAGCCAGTCGAGGTGGTGGACATCGTCATCCCCGACCCAGGACCGGGTGAGGTCGTCGTCGACATCCTCGCCTGCGGCGTGTGCCACACGGACCTGACCTACCGCGACGGCGGCATCAACGACGAATTCCCGTTCCTGTTAGGCCATGAAGCCGCGGGCACGGTCGAATCCATCGGCCCCGGCGTCACGAACGTGGAGCCGGGCGACTTCGTGATCCTCAACTGGCGCGCGGTGTGCGGGCAGTGCCGGGCGTGCAAGCGCGGCCGGCCGTGGTACTGCTTCGACACGTTCAACGCCGCCCAGGCGATGACCCTGACCGATGGAACGCCGTTGACCCCCGCGTTGGGCATCGGCGCGTTCGCCGACAAGACGCTGGTACACGAAGGGCAGTGCACCAAGGTCGATCCGGCGGCCGACCCCGCCGTAGCCGGGCTGCTCGGCTGCGGGGTGATGGCAGGTCTGGGTGCGGCGATCAATACCGGCGCGGTCAGCCGCGACGACACTGTCGCGGTGATCGGCTGCGGTGGCGTCGGAGACGCGGCCATCGCCGGCGCCCGGCTGGTCGGCGCCAAGCGCATCATCGCGGTCGACACCGACAACCGGAAGCTGAACTGGGCGCGCGAGTTCGGGGCGACCCACACCATCAACGCCCGCGAACTCGACGCGGTGGAGACCATCCAGGATCTGACCGACGGTAACGGCGCGGACGTCGTCATCGACGCCGTCGGTAGGCCCGAGACCTGGAAGCAGGCGTTCTACGCCCGCGATCTGGCGGGCACCGTGGTCCTGGTCGGGGTGCCCACCCCGGACATGACGCTGGAGATGCCACTGATCGACTTCTTCTCGCGCGGCGGATCGCTGAAGTCCTCCTGGTACGGCGACTGCCTGCCCGAGCGTGACTTCCCGACGCTGATCAGCCTGTATCTGCAGGGCCGGTTCCCGCTGGACAAGTTCGTCTCCGAACGCATCGGGATTGCCGACATCGAGCAGGCTTTCCACAAGATGCACGCCGGTGAAGTCCTGCGATCCGTGGTGATCCTGTGATGAGCGCTCGCGCGAAGAACGGACAAGCTCGTGATGAGCGCTCGCGCGAAGAACGGACAAGCCGTGATGAGCGCTCGCGCGAAGAACGGAGAATCATGAACGGCGGCCCGATCCAGCGCCTGGTCACCAGCGGCACCTTCGAGCTCGACGGCGGCAGTTGGGACGTCGACAACAACATCTGGATCCTCGGCGACGACAACGAGGTGGTGGTGTTCGACGCCGCCCACACCGCCGAGCCGATCATCGCCGCCGTCGGCGGCAGGCACGTGGTGGCGGTGGTGTGCACACACGGTCACAACGACCACGTCACCGTCGCTCCCCAACTCGGCGAGGCGCTCGACGCCCCAGTGCTGATGCACCCGGCCGACGACGTGTTGTGGCGAATGACCCATCCTGACAGCGACTTCCGCTCGGTGTCCGATGGCGACACGTTGCGAGTCGCAGGCACCGAGCTGCGCGCCCTGCACACGCCGGGGCACTCGCCGGGCTCGGTGTGCTGGCACGCACCCGAGCTGAATGCGGTGTTCAGCGGCGACACCCTGTTCCAGGGTGGGCCCGGGGCCACGGGCCGTTCGTTCTCCGACTTCCCCACGATTCTCGAGTCGATCTCGGGCCGGCTCGGGACGCTTCCCGGCGAAACGGTCGTCTACACCGGGCACGGCGACTCGACGACCGTCGGCGACGAGATCGTGCACTACGACGAGTGGGTGTCCCGCGGCAGCTAAGTCCGTTGCTCCGCGAGTGCGCGTGTCTGTGCCCGAACGCCGGGGTTGCGGTGTAATTGCGCGCGCTCGCCAGCCGCGACCTGTTACGCGGCAATCGTGGTGACTACCGCTTCTCCGGCGTCGTCAACTCGATCGCTGTCCCCGCGACGGTGCAAGCGGTCTCGCCGCGCGCGTGGACCGGTTGGCCTCGACCGAGAAGGCGATCCTGGATGCGGCCTCGATGAGCCTCGCGCTCTCCTGCCCGACATCGACGATTCGCAGCTCCCGCACCTGGTCTCGACGGAACTGCTCGATCAGCTTCGGTTTGTCCCTTCGTCCCGATATGCCTGTCGGCACCCGCTGGTGCGGGCGGTCTGTCACGAATGGCAACTGACCTCGACCGAGTCCGCAGCCACCGCACGCTCGCCGCAACGGTCGAGACCCGCAATTCGCCTGCGGCCGACGATGACTGGGCGTTGATCGCCCATCACCTCGAGGCCGCTGGCGAGCTTGCGGCGTCCTACCGGTGGCATAGGAGGTCAGGTGCCGGCTCAAGCACCGTAACGTGGCTGCCGCGCGTAGGCGTCGCTAACCGCCCAGGATTCGGCGCTTCTCCGCCTCGAACTCCGCTTCGGTCAACGCACCGGAATCGCGCAGCGACGCCAGCGTCTTGAGCTGCTGGAGCCGCACGCCCTGGTCGCTGGGCTCGTAGGTCGCCAGCGGCGGCGGGAGTGGACCCGGCCAGCTCGGCTCGTCCAGGCTCACCGGAGCGCCTGAGTTAGGACACTGCCGGCTGGATTTTTGATCGGGGTTGTGTGAGCTGGGTGTTCGTGTCGCGGTCGGGGGTGTTTGGCTTACTAAGCGGGTAGGTTGCGGTGCGTGTTCGTGCGGAAAGTGCGTACCGCCTCGGGCGCGGTGGCGGTGCAGGTGATGCATAAAGTCGGTGGCCGCGATGAGCTGGTCGAACATGTTGGTTCTGCGCATACCGATGCTGAGCTGGGGGTTCTGCTGGAACGGGCACGTCGCATCGCTGCCGAGGGCCAGCAGGTGCTGGACTTTGAGGTACCGACCCCGGTAGAGCGTGTCGATGATGTCGCGGACTGGCGTGCAGGTGAGCTGGTGCGGCCCGACCGTCCAGCTGCTGGGGTGTCGGTGCGCGGGCCGCACTGTGGGAACGAGTTCGCGGCTGCTGTATGACGTGCTCGCTTTGGTGTATGACGGACTCGGCTTCAACGTGGTTGGCGATGCGGTGTTCCGCGACTTGGTGATCGCCCGGATCGTCGAGCCGACCAGCAAGGCCGACTCGATGCGTGTGCTGACTGATCTGGGCGCCGATGTGGTGTCCTACAGGACGATTCAACGCCACCTCGCCCAGGTGGGACGAGGTGGCTATCGCGATCTGATCGCGACCCGCTGCTTCGCCCACGCCGGCGACACCGGCGGGTTGAGCCTGATTTTGTACGACGTCACCACCCTGTATTTCGAGGCTGAAAAGGAAGACGAACTGCGCAGGGTCGGATTTTCTAAGGAACGTCGCGTGGATCCGCAGATCGTGGTCGGACTGTTGGTCGATCGCTTCGGATTCCCTTTGGAGATCAGCTGTTTCGACGGCGCAAAGGTTGAGACTCACACGATACTGCCGGTCATCGAGGCGTTCTGCGCCCGCCACGATATCAAGCAGTCGACGATGGTCGTCGCCGCCGACGCGGGGATGCTCTCGGCCAACAATCTCAAAGAGATTGGATGGGTCGGGGTTGTCGTTCATCGTCGGCTCCCGCATGACCAAAGCCCCCAATGATCTGGAGTCCCATTTCCATTGGAACGGCGAGGTTTTCAGCGACGGGCAGATCATCGACACCGTCACCCCACGGCACTCCCGCAGTCGCGTCAACAACATCAAGCTGCGGGCCGAGCCGGTCTGGGACCCGACGGAACAATCCAACGCGTGGCGTGCGGTATGGCAGTACTCGGGCAAACGCGCCCGCCGCGACACCCAGACGCTGGCCGCGCAAGAAGCCCGGGCCAGGGGCATCATCGACGGCAGCAAGCCCGTCAAGTCCACCCGGTTCGTGACCATCAGCGGGGACCACCGCACGCTCGATGAGGCCAGCCTGGCCCGTGCCCGCAAGTTGGTGGGTTTGAAGGGCTACGTCACCAACGTCCCCGCCGCCGACATGCCCGCTATCGAGGTGATCAGCAAGTACCACGACCTGTGGCACGTCGAGGCGTCGTTTCGTATGTCCAAACACGATCTGGCTGCTCGGCCCATGTGGCACCGGACCCGTGAGTCGATCGAAGCGCACCTGACCATCGTGTTCACAGCGCTCGCGGTCGCCCGCCGCATCCAGAACCAGACAGGGCTGGCCATCGCCAACGTCATCAGACAACTACGGCCCCTGCGCACCTCGACGATCACCATCAACGGCACCACCGAAAACTTCCCGCCCGAGATCCCCGCAGCTCAACGCGAAATCATTGCCCGCCTCGGCATCAAAACCGCTTACTAAGCCAAATGTCCTAAGTCAGGCCGTAACGTGGCGGCCGCGCGTAGGCGTCGCTAACCGCCCAGGATTCGGCGCTTCTCCGCCTCGAACTCCGCTTCGGTCAACGCACCGGAATCGCGCAGCGACGCCAGCGTCTTGAGCTGCTGGAGCCGCACGCCCTGGTCGCTGGGCTCGTAGGTCGCCAGCGGCGGCGGGAGTGGACCCGGCCAGCTCGGCTCGTCCAGGCTCACCGGAGCGCGCAACGGTTGCGCCTTCTTGGCTGAGCGCACCCGCCACGACAGCGCGAAGGTGAGCTCAGCGACGCCGGCGACGAACAACCCGCCGAACACCCACAGCAACCAGTGCGGCGACCTGTCGCGGCCGAACGCCAGTTGCGGGTTGATGTAGCCGTTGACGTCGCCGCCGGTACGGACGTCGTAGACGCCGTCCTGTGGGATCTGCGCGACCCAGATGCGAACCCGGACATCGCTGTTCACAGTTGTCGTCGAACCGCCGGACTCGGTGACGACCGGGTCGGGCACCCCGTCGGGCGGCGTGATGCCGAGCTTCAGCGGCGGAATCGGGAAGTTGCCGTTGCCGCTCCCCGTCACCAGGGTGTGGAAATTGATCGTGACCTCTCCCGCCGGCAGGTGCAGCCTGCCCGATCCGGGGATCGGCACTTCGCCGTAGGCGTCGAACTCGTCGAGGACGAACGCGCCGAGCACGAGCACGACGACGAACCCGACCGCCCCGGCCACCAGCGTCAGGATCGCGCTGATGAGCGCGATCCGCGGACCGACCCGTCCCGCCATGCGCTGAGTGTGCCACGCTCACCTTCTGCGCGCCCTTCTGCGGCGCGGCTGCCGCACAAGGACTACCGTTCGCAGTAACCGGATTGCCTTGACGTTCTCGGAGGTCGCGATGCCTGAGTCAAGCATCGTCGTGCAGCCGGAGCCGACGGACAGCGGGTCGTACACCGCCGCCTCACGTCTGCAGGCGGCCGGGCTCCAGTCGGCGATCGCCGTTTTCGAGCGGTCTGCCGCCGCGGTGCCGATACCGTCACCGCCACAGCCGATCGTGATCGCCGACTACGGCGCATCCAGCGGGCACAACTCGCTGCTGCCGGTCGGCGCTGCGATAGCGGTGCTCCGCAAGCGAACCCGCCCCGAACACTCGGTGCTCGTCGCTCACACCGATATGCCCGACAACGATTTCACCGCGCTGTTCCGGACCCTGGAGGAGGATCCGGACACCTATCTGCGCAAGGACCGCGCGACCTTCGCTTCGGCGGTGGGCCGGTCCTTCTATTCACAGATTCTGCCCTCCAACAGCGTCAACCTCGGCTGGAGTTCCTGGGCGATCCAATGGTTGAGCCGGGTTCCCGCCGTCATCGGCGACCACCTCCAGGTCGCCTACTGCGCCGACGAATCGGTGCGCGCCGCCTACGCCAAGCAAGCCGCGCACGACTGGCACGAGTTCGTCGCGTTCCGTGGCCGGGAGCTGTGCCCGGGCGGCCGTCTGGTCGTGACGACGATGGCCGTCGGCGACGACGGCGAGTTCGGCTACCGGCCGCTGCTGTCGGCGATGATGGACACACTCGCCGAGCTGGCGTCGGACGGGTTGCTCACCGCCGACGAGGTGTCCCGGATGTGCGTCCCCACCGTCGGACGGCGCGCCTCCGACTTCGCGGCGCCGTTCGCGCCGTCGGGACGCTTCGAGCGACTCGAGATCGAGCACCTCGAAGTGTTCGACGCCGACGACCGGTTCTGGGGCCGCTACCGGATCGACAGTGATGCAAGAGCTTTCGGCGCACGATGGGCCGGGTTCGCACGGGCCTCGGTGTTCCCGACTCTGTCGACGGCGCTTGCCGGCGGGGCCGCGGATCCGCGGGCCGGCGAGTTGTGCGACCGGCTCGAAGCCGGCATCGCCGAGCGCCTGCGCGCCGCGCCCGAGCAGATGCAGATCCCGCTGGCGCACGTCGTGTTGATGAAGCGCCCCAACACCTGACGGCGGTGCCGCGCTCGGCGGGATATCCTCAGTGGCACAACGACTTCCGAAAGCCTCCGGTTGCCATCCTATCCGCCCCACCGTCCGCTCAGCGGATGGTCCCCGCTCCCGGGATCAACGGTAGATCCAGTGTGGTGACCCAGCCCGGTGAGAGGTCGTTGACGGCGGGCACCGCGTTGAGGGCGCGCAGGCCGGTGGCCAGGCAGCCGGCCGCCGCCGCATCGCGTCCCGAACCGTCGGTGAACCGGAACGCGGTCTCCTGAAAGATGCTCGGGGTGCCTTCGATGTCCACACGGTAGACGTCGTTCTCGTTTCCCGACGGCCAGTCGGGTGCCGCGTCGTTGCCGATGCGGTTGACATGCTCGAGTTGAATGCGGGTCTCGCCGCGGTACACCCCGTTGATGGTGAACCGCACGGCCGCGACGTTGCCCGGCGCGATGATTCCCTTGGCGGTCTTGCGCTCCCCTGGGGTCACCCATTTGTCCCACGTGGTGGTGATCTCGTCGAGCATGATCCCCGCGGCATGCGCGATCATGGGAACCGTTGCACCCCAAGCGAACACCAGGATATCGGGGTTCTCCAGCATCGGACGGTACTCCGGCGGCCTGCCGATGCCCATCTGGCGGTCGTAGTCGCCCTCGTAGTTCGTGTAGTCCAGCAGTTCAGATGCACGGACCTTGCGTACCTCCGAGCACAGCCCCATCAACGTCATCGGGAACAGATCGTTGGCGAACCCGGGATCGATGCCGGTGGTGAGGCACGACGACTCACCCAGCTCGCAGGCCACCGTGATCGGTTCGATCCAGTTCGGCGGGTTGAGGTGCATCGTCGGCCAGATCCACGGCGTCATCGCGGTGGAGCAGACGTCGATGCCGGCCCGTAGGAAGCGGGTGATCAGCGCGATGTTGGCCTCGGCGTGCGCGGCCGTCGGACCGTAGTGCACCAGCGCATCGGGTTTCAGGTCGATCAGTGCGTCGACGTCGTCGGTCGCCGCCAGCCCGAGGGCGCCGCCGAGCCCGCAGAGCTCTCCGACGTCACGCCCGACCTTGTCCGGGTTGCTGACTCCCACTCCCACCAACTCGAAGCGGGGGTGTTTGACGACCTCGGCGATCACCATTCGGCCGACGAATCCGGTTCCCCAGATCACCACTCGCTTGACGCCGGATCTGCTCACACGCCCTGCCTCTCATCTTGTTGTTCCGTCACAGGTTGATCGGGTCAGGCGGCGGCACCGTCTTCGTGGTGTCCTTCGCCGCCCTTGATGTCGAAGCGCGAACCCGGCAACACGTACCCGCCGTAGACCTGGGCCACCCTGTTGTTCACGTGGTCTTCGGCGTGCCACCCGCTGCCGGTCACGGGCAACTGGATCGGGGTGGTGTGCATGTTGGCCACCGGCGAATCGACGACGCGGTACCCGAGCGCATACTTGGAGACGAGGAATCCGCCGAGGATCCACTTGCCCGGCGCCATCCGGCGAAGCGTCAGCTCGCCCCATTTCTCACCCGGCGGCGTGATCGGGGTGGCCGTGCTCCCCCACCCCCACCGTCTGTCGGTGAACCCCCAGCTCCGGTATTGCGACCGATCACCGATGTGCTCGGGGCGGACCCGCATCAAGATGAACCCTTGTCGCGCTGAAATCCGGTGGCCACCACATACACCCAGCCATCTCCGGCGCCGCCGCTGCTTCCGGGGTCGGCGTCATTTGCGGGGTCGGCGTCATTTCCGGGGTTGTAGTCCCATGACCAGCACTGCGCGTGGCCGCCGTGCAGATCCGCGGGGAACTTGGCGTTCTCGCCCAGGTGCTGCCAGGACACACCGCTGTCGTCGGATCGCCAGATCTCGGTCCACACGACGGTGCCGAACCCCCGGTTGACGATGGCGTGCAGGTAGATCGACTCACCGACCCGCAGCAGATCGGACGGAATCACCGTGCTGATGCCGCCGCGCCGCCATCCGGAGGCGGCGGCGTCGTGGTTGTAGTGCCACAGTTGGCGCGCATAGTCCGGATCGGGTCCGCCCGCGCGTTCGTAGACGATCTCGTGATCGGCGTCGCCGCGGCCGATCAGCACCACTGGTGAGCGCCAGTCACCCTCGCCCACCTTGTGACCCGCGAACGTGTCACCGAACACCGACACGAGCTTGCCGTTGGGCGCGATCACCGAGGCTCCGAGGTCGGTGCAGGTCACACCCCACCGCTCGGTGATGCCGGGGCCGGTGATGTCGACGACCTTGCCGTCGAGCAAGGGCAGCCGCGGGCGGCGGTCGCGCGCCATGCCCTGGCCCGCGCGCCTGCCCAGCGAGTGTGGGTCAGTGGGCGCCATGGTCTCCGGTTCTCGTGGAGGCCAGATGTCAGAAGCAGCGTCACAGGTCACCGGTCAGGCCGTTCGACGGGCCGCGCGGGATCTTCACGACGTCGAGTATTTCAGCCATGGATGAACAAAGTCACGGGTTTGTCGCCCGGGGCAGCGGGTGGACCTTGGCGACGGAGCCACCGGCGGCACCGTGGCGGCCATCGCCGCTGAGGCCCGATAGGGCAGCGCAACACTGGGTGGCACGGACATCCTGCATGCGAAGGGTGCAGCCGGAAGGGCGCTCCGCCGTCGTATCGGCGTTGTCCAGGACCCGTTCTCGTCGCTGAATCCCCTTGCCCGGGTGGACACTTCGATCTCCGAGCCGTTGAAGGTGCACCGGCTGGTGGACGGCGCCCCGGCCCGCCGCGACCGTGTCGCCGAACTGCTCGATCTCGTCGGGCAGCAATACACGCGCGACCTGTTGGCGGCGGTACCGCCGGTCAGGCCACGCGCCGCCGTCTGACCGCCGCGGGGCCCGTGAGAAGGTCGTGGGCATGAGTCAGCTGAGCGGGAAGGTCGCGTTGGTCACCGGCGCGTCGGCGGGTCTGGGGGCGGCGACCGCTCGATTGTTCGCCGAGCGGGGCGCGAAGGTCTTCGGTATCGCCAGGGATGCGTCGCGGATGACCGAGGTGTTCGCCGAGATCCCCGGCGGCGGCTTCGCTTCGGTGGACATCGCCTCGCCGCGAGGCGTGCGCACAGGCCGTCGCGGAGTGCGTCGGACATTTCGGGCGACTCGACATCCTGGCCAACATCGCGGGCTTCCACCGGATGCGGCACACCGCGACGATGACCGACGACGACTGGGCCACCGACCTCGCGGTCAACCTGAACGGCCCGTTCTACCTGTCCCGTGCCGCGCTGCCGCACCTGCTGGAGACGGGCGGCAACATCGTCAACGTCTCGTCGATCGCGGGTGTCGAGGGCGAGGTGTACTCGGCAGGTTACTGCGCCGCCAAGCACGGGCTGATCGGACTGACCCGCGCGCTGGCTATCGAGTTCACCAAGGAACGGCTGCGGGTCAACGCGGTGTGCCCCGGCGGCATGCCGACGGCGCAGATCACCGAATTCCAGGCCCCGGAGAACGCCGACTGGGACCTGATCATGCGCATCGCCTCGCCGCGCGGATTCATGGAGACCGCGGATGTGGCCAAGGTGATCGCGTTCCTGGCCAGCGACGACGCCGCGGCCATCCACGGGGCGGTGTACCGGGTGGACAACGGCAAAGGCGCCGGCTGAGCTGAATCGCGCAGGACCGTCGACAGCCCCATCACCCGGACCTGGACAAGTATCAAAATGTGGCCTCGATCTCAGTGCGTCCGTAGGAAATGGGCTCTTAGGCCCCCACTCTGAGGTCGTCAGCCTCGGATGATGTTCTCGGAGGTGGCAGAAAGAACGTTGACACTGCGCTCACGGCGGCAGCTACTCGCACTTGGTCGCCGTGGACGCAGTCTGAACGCCAGCTCAGAGGTTGAAGCGCCCGGCGAATCCGCGCAGCGGCAGGTCGGCGCTGGTGATGATGCCCGGCCGGGCGGCGATGACGGATCTGATCGAGTTCAGCGCCGGCATACCGGTGATGGTCATGCCGATCGACGCGAAGTTGGCGGGGTCGGAGAGATCGACGCCCGGCTTGGGGAAGATCATGTGCTTGTTGTAGATGTTCGGATCGCCCTTGATCTGAGTGATGTAGCAGCCCTTGATGTCCCAGCTCGGATCTGTATGGGGCGTCATCTGCCATTCGAGGTGCGTCTCCACGCGCGGTACCCCGTCGACGATGCCCTGGTACTTGATGTAATTACCGCCCAGCGAGCCCTTCGGTAGTTGATACCAGCCCAGGTCGACATCCTTGGTGCACGCACCCAGTTCGTAGCTGAACTTGACCTCGTCGAGCACCAGGTCGAAGCAGTCGGCCATCATCAGCACGCTGTCGGCGAACACCCTGGTGTACTTCTCGAGCTTGCCCGGGATCTCCGGATCATCAACGGGCTGACCGTAACCCACCTCGATCCAGGTGTCCTTGGAGTGATGACACGACACATCGACCGACTCGATCGTGGTGATGTTCTCGATCTCGGCGACGTCTGCCGAGCACACCACGCCCAGGATCTGGTTCACGCCAGGGTTCATTCCGGTGCCGTAGAACGTCGAACCGCCGTTCTCGCAGGCCTCTTGGAGCAGCTGGGTGACCGGCTTGCCGGAATGGTGCGGATGGTTGCGATCGCGGTGCCACCCGGTGATCCAGTCCGCCGTGGTGACGACGTCGATCCCGGCCTCGAGCACCCGGACGTAGAGGTCCTCGTCCGGAAAGACCCCGTGGAAGGTGAGCACATCGGGTTTCGCGGCGATGATCTCCTCGACGGTGCCGGTCGCCGTCACGCCGTTGGGCGCCAACCCGGCGATCTCCCCGGCGTCCCTGCCGATCTTGTCCGGCGAATAGCAGTGCACACCGACGAGTTCGAGGTCGGGCTGCGTGGCGATCCGTTTGATCATCTCGGAGCCGACGTTGCCGGTGGCGACCTGGAACACCCTGATCGGTTTGCTCATGAAATGCCTTTCTGCAGTGGTCACTTGGTCTTGGCGGCGGCCAGATCGGCGGCGCTTCCGCCCTTGCCGTCGGGATAGAACTTCATCGCCCACTGACGAATCGCGGTGAACCCCTCCAACTCCGAACTCGCCAGCGCCGGCGGGTCGGAATAACGCTGGTGTGCCCAGATGTGGATGTCCTGGCTGAACTGCCGGATGACCTCCGCGCCGAACTCGTTGGCCTTCGCCTCGGCCCGTGCGGGGTCTTTGGCGGAGCCCGCGGGCGGGCGGCCGATGTAGACCATGAAGCGCACGTCGGAGGTGGACTCGTCGACCGGGGTGATCGCCGAGATCGTGCGGTTGTCGATCATCCCCCAGCTTTTGGTCACCGCGATCCCGAGGCCGCCATTGATGGCCTCGACACCGCTGTTGATGTCCTCGATCTTCTGACCGTCGTCACCTTCGAAGGTGATGGTGAAATCGACGTAGGACACCGGGTCGTCGAAGTCGTGGCGGGTGAACACCGGCACGATCGGAGTGTCATGGACATATTTGAAGTGGGCGAAGTCCACCCCGTTCTCCAGGACGTATTGCGGGTGCATCTCCAAGCCCTGACGGAACAGTCGTTGCTGCGGGTAGTAATCCGCGGCACTGCTGCTGTCGCCGAAGTCGGCGAAGACGTCGGGGGCGTCGAAGAACGGGTCCCGGTTCTCGATGTCGTGCCAGATGTACACCGACTCGTTGCGCTCGACGACCGGATAGGTCTTGATCCGGCGGCCGCGGTTGGGCCGCTCCTCGTAGGGGATGCATACGTTGCGTCCCTGCTGATTCCACTGCCACCCGTGGAACGGGCACTGCAGCACTTCACCTTTGACGCTGCCGCCGAACCCGAGGTGGGCACCGAGGTGTTCGCAGTAGGCGTTCATCACCGTGAGCTGACCCGACTCCGCACGCCAGGCGATCATCTCCTGGTCGAAGTACTTCATCGGGTGGACGTCGCCGACAGCGATCTCGTCGGACCAGGCGACCTGAAACCATCCGGTCGGTTTCATCGACAGGGGCGGCTTGGCCATGGGGTGAATAATAGAACAGTCAATGATAGAAACATAGTAGGTTCTACGAAAATTTGGGCAGGCTGGGGCGAGATGCAGCACCAGTTCGCCGATCCCGGCCTCGCACCTCGGGGGCTTGACCAACGCGCCCTTCGCCTACCCGGCCGTGAGCCGGCCCATGGGGTGCTGAGTGCGATCTAGTCGGCGAGGCGCTCGCCGCTGGCGGTCGAGAATACGTGGGCCTCCTGCGGGTCGGCGCGGACACGGATGGTGTCGCCCTTGGCGGGCGGGTTCCGCCAGTCAGCGCGCAGCAGAATCTGCTCGGATTCTCCATTGATTCGGCAGTGGCCAAACACGAATGCATCAGAACCGAGCTCCTCGACGACATCGACGTCGACCTCGAGTCCACCGGCGTCGACGATGTGGAGGTGCTCGGGGCGGATCCCGAAGGTGATCTCGGAGCCTGCGGCAGCGAGGCACCCCCGGGGAACGGGAATCAGTTCATCCCCGAAGGTGACGCCGCCGTCCCCGACCGGGAGGGTGTACAGGTTCATGGCGGGGGAACCCATGAATCCGGCGACGAACACATTGACCGGCCTTCGGTACAGTTCGCGCGGCGAGGCGCACTGCTGCAGCACCCCGTCCTTCAGAACCGCGACGCGGTCGCCCATCGTCATGGCCTCGACCTGGTCGTGAGTGACGTAGACCGTGGTAGTCGCTAAACGGCGTTGCAGCTGGGCGATCTGGGTGCGGGTCTGCACGCGGAGTTTGGCGTCGAGGTTGGAGAGCGGCTCATCCATGAGGAAGACCTTCGGCTGACGCACGATGGCGCGGCCCATCGCGACGCGCTGGCGCTGTCCGCCGGAGAGCGCCTTGGGCTTGCGGTCCAGATACTGAGTGAGATCGAGCATTTCGGCGGCCACTTCGACCCGATGTCGGATCACGGTCTTCGCGACGCCGCCGAGCTTGAGCGCGAAGCCCATGTTGTCGGCCACCGACATGTGAGGGTAGAGCGCATAGTTCTGGAAGACCATGGCGATGTCGCGGTCTTTGGGTGGGGTGTGGGTGATGTCGCGGCCGTCGATGATGATGCGGCCGCCGTCGACCTCTTCGAGTCCGGCGAGCATCCGCAGCGACGTGGATTTTCCACAGCCGGAAGGACCTACGAGGACCAAGAACTCACCGTTTTCGATGTGCAGGTCGAGCGCGTTGACGGCAGGGGTCTTGCTTCCCGGATGACGGCGTGTGACGTGGTCGAAGGTGATGGCGGCCATCGGAATCAGAGTCCTTTCGAAGGAGTTTCAGCGTGCTGGGTGCGTCGTTCGGAATGGTCAGCAGTGCGAAGCCACACGGTCGTGTCGGGTGGTATCTCGTCGGCGGCCATGAGTGGAATGGAGACGAGTAGGACTTCGTCCCTCGGGCCGATCGGCACGGCTTCGCTGGACAGATTGGCGATGCACCGCAGCGCCGTACCGCGCTGGAAAGCGAGGACGTTCGCCGCCGAAGCAATCCACCGGAACTCGTCACGACCAAGATCGGGCAGGGTTCGGCGCAGCCGCAGCGCGGTGCGGTACAAGGCGAGCATCGATACCGGATCCTCGGATTGCGCCGCCACACTCAGAGCCGCCCACTCGCGGGGTTGCGGCAGCCACGGCTCGGCACCGTCGGGACTGAAACCGAACGGCGGGTGCGATCCGCTCCACGGGAGCGGAACCCGACAGCCGTCGCGGCCGCGCACGGTATGGCCGGAGCGCTCCCAGATCGGGTCTTCGATCCTGTCGTCGGGCAGGTCGGTGACCTCCGGCAGCCCGAGTTCGTCACCCTGGTAGATGTAAGCGTTGCCAGGCAGGGCGAGCATGAGAAGGGCGGCGGCTCGGGCCCTGCGGCTGCCGAGTAGCACATCGCTGGGTGCCGCAGCGTCGAAGCCCATCGTCTGTGTGCCGGTGTGGTCACGGCCGAACCGGGTGACGTGGCGGGTCTCGTCGTGACTGGACAACACCCAACTCGACGGTGCCCCGACCGCGCCGAGTGCCGACCTGGTCGAATCGATCGCCGCCCGCAGGCGACCGGCGTCCCATCCCGCGCGGGGATAGTCGAAGTTGAACGCCGTATGCAGTTCGTCGGGTCGCACGTAGTTGGCCAGGCGGTGGGGGCCGTTGACGACCGCCTCGGCGACGAACATGCGGTCGGATCCGTAGGAATCGGCGACCTTTCGCCACTCACGCAGGATTTCGTGGACGTCGTCGACGTCCCAATGCGGGTTGCCCACCCACGTACTGGACTCGAAGAGGGCACCCGGCGCGTGGCCGGCGTCGGGTAGTCCCTCGACCTTGGCCATCGCCGATACGGCGTCAACGCGGATGCCGTCCACGCCGCGGTCGAACCAGAACCGGAGGATGTCCTCGAACTCGGCACGCACCTCGGGGTTACGCCAGTTGAGATCCGGCTGCTCCGGTGCAAAAAGGTGCAGAAACCATTGGCCCGGTGAACCGTTCGGCTCGAGAACGCGGGTCCACGCGGGCCCGCCGAATGCGCTGATCCAGTCGTTGGGTGGCAGTTCGCCGGATTCGCCGCGCCCGTCCCGAAAGTAGTAACGCTGACGTTCCCGCGACCCTGGAGCACTGTGCAGCGCGGCGTGAAACCAGGGGTGTTGCTCCGACGTGTGGTTGGCGACCATGTCGATGATCACCTGCAGGCCGAGCGCGTGTGCATCGGCAAGCAATACGTCGGCGTCGCCGAGGTCGCCGAACCGCGGGTCGATGTCGCGGTAGTCGGCGACGTCGTAACCTCCGTCAGCCATCGGGGAGGGATACCACGGGGTGATCCAGATCGCGTCCACGCCGAGGTCGGCCAGATACGTCAGCCGCGACCGCAATCCCGGCAGGTCGCCGACGCCATCACCACTCGCGTCGGCGAAGCTAGGCAGGTAGATCTGGTAGACCACGGCGTCGCGCCACCACGGGGTGGAAAGGTGTTCGTCACAGTCGAGTGCGGCCCGCTGTGTCAGGTCTGCGCTCATGATCACCCTTTCACCGCGCCCGAGATCATCGCCTTGACAAAGTGGCGCTGGAAGATGAGGAACACGACGATCGTCGGTGCCATGATCAGCAGGGAGCCCGCGTTGAGCAGGACGACGTCGGTGGAGTACTGGCCGACGAAGTTCTGCAGAGCTCCGGCCATCGTGCGCTTCGTGGGGTCGTTGATGAGCACGATGGCCTGCAGGAACGTGTTCCACGTCCACAGGAACAGCAGGAGGCACAGTGATGCGAGCGCGGGAACGGCGAGCGGGATCTGAATGTAAAGGAATGCCTGCCAGGCGCCGGCGCCATCGAGAGCGGATGCCTCGTTGAGTTCACGCGGCACGGACTGGAAGTGCGCACGCATCCAGAACACCGCGAACGGCATGAAGCTGCCGATCAGCACGAGGATCAGCCCGAGGCGAGTGTTCAGCAGCCCGAGATCGCGAAGCTGGTAGTAGAGCGGGACGATGGTCGCCTCGCGGGGCAGGGTCAGGCCGAGCAGCAACAGCACGAACACGACCGTGCCACCGGGCACCTGTAATTGACCGAGCCCGTAGCCGGCCATCGCTGCGAGCAGTGCGGCGACCGGGACGACACCGGCGACGAGGATGATGCTCGACACCAATAGCGGGGTGACCTCGGCAACCCTCCAGGCGTCGATGAAGTTGTGCCACTGCGGATCCGACGGCCAGGACAATCCGAGCGGAACGCTGCCCTGCGGCTGCAGTGCGGCTGAGAGCATCGACAGCAGCGGCAGGACGGAGAAGACCATCGTTGCGATCAGCAAGACAAGGCCGGGAACCTGTTCGCGGACAGATGTTTTCATAATCACGTCTCCCTGAAAAGGCGTTGGATCGGTAGTACGACAACCAGGATCAGCGCGGTGAGAACAACAGCCAGGGCACTGGCCAGCCCGACTCGCGATTCGGTGAAACCCAGTTGGTAGATCTGCACGCCCGGCACGGTCGTGGCGTAGCCGGGACCGCCCTGCGTCGACATGAAGACGATGTCGAAGCTGGCCAGTGCGGCGATGATCGTCACGGTCACGCAGACGCCGATCTCGGCGCGCAGGCCAGGCACTGTCACGTATCGAAAGGTTGTGAAGAACGTGGCGCCGTCGAGCCGGGCGGCCTCGTAGACCTCGGGGGCGATCTTGCCGATGCCGGCGATCAACAGAATCGTGCAGAAGCCCAACCCCAGCCAACTGCCGATGATTCCGACGGCCACCAACGCCCAGTCGAAATCGCCGAGCCACGCCCGGGTGACCGACTCCAATCCGACCGCTGACAGCAGCTGGTTGACCGTGCCGTTGGTGGCGTACATCCACACCCAGGCCACCGCGGCGGCTGCGCCCGGGATGATCTGCGGCAGGAACAGCAGGGTGCGGGTCGCCGTGCCCAAACCGCGGATCTTTATCTCCTGGAGCAGCGCCGCGACGATCAGGCCGCCGATCACCGGGACGCCGGCGAAGAAGATGATCAGAAAGAACGCATGCCCGATCGACGACAACAGCTGCGGGTCGGTCAGCACAAATCGGTAGTTGTCGACCCCCACCCAGGTTCCCACCGAGATCCCATCCCAGTTGTAGAACGAATACCAGATGGTGGTCAGCAGCGGCCGCAGCACGAAGGCGGCGTACATCAGCGCCGCTGGTGCGATGAAGAGCCATCCAGTCACTCCCCGGCGGAAGCGGGCGCGGCGGCGAGCGCTGTGGTGGTTCGGCCCCGGCGGGCCGGAGGGCAGCTCCGCCCCGCTCAACGAAGTCGCGGTCGTCATCGGGCCAAGTCCTGTTCGTACGCAGACTGCACTGCGGCCGTCAGATCGGCCGCAGTGGTCTTACCGGCCACGAGCATCTGGACCTGCGGCAACCAGGTGCCCGACATTCCGTTGGTGGCGTTCTGGACGAACTGCACCTGGCCGTCCGCGGCGACCAGTGTCGCGAACGCGCGCTGGATCTCGGCGCGGAGCGTGTCCGGCTCGACCAGCGTGGCCGGACCGGACCCGCTCGGTGCGAAGCCCCCGTCGACCACCACCTGCCGACCCTGCTCACTGCGCAGGAAGTCCAGGAACGCGGCCGCGGCGTTCTTCTTGTCGGAGCCTGCCGGAATGGCGAAGTTGGACACCGGGTCTGACATGGCGACCGGTCTGTCGCCGTCGCGGACCGGCGGGAGTATGAATCCGACGTTGTCCCCCATCTTCGCCTGCAGCGTCGCGGCGTCCCAGTTTCCGGATGCGTAGAACAGTGCCTCGCCCGCGGCGAATCTGCCTGCGGCTGTGGTGGAATCGGTTCCGTTGGTGTCCTTGGGAAAGTATCCGTCGGCCGCCCAGCCCGCCACGACGCGCACGGCGTCGACCGCACCCGGGGTGTCCACAGTGGCGCCTGGGACGTTGAACACCCAGTCGTTGACGGCGTCGCGACCCAATATCGCGTTGAGCATCATCTGGACCGAGAAGGTCACCTGCCCACTCTTGTTGCCGGCCATCAGCGGGACGATGCCGCGCTGCTTCGCCGCCGACAAGGACTGTTCCAGTTCGTCCAGCGACGCGGGCGGACGCGTCATTCCGACGTCGGCGGCGAGGTCTTTGTTGTAGTACAGCCCCGTGACGGTGAATCCGCTCGCCATCGTGTACTGCGACCCGGTCCCGCGCACCCCGTTCTTGTCCACCCGGTACATCGCGAGTTGTCCGGGCGGTAGCTGTTCCCATCCGTACGCGTCGGCCCAGGGCCCGAGGTCGGTCAACTGGCGGTTCTTTACCGCGCCCGGGAGCGCGATGACGCGTGCGATGTCGGGCGGATCGCTCGACGCAATCACCCGGGGGGCATTCACGGCCTGGACGTCGTCGGGGTCGTAGCGGGCAGTGATCGTCACATTTGGGTGGAGTTCGGTGAACGCGGCGATCAACGCGTCATCGACCTTTTTCAGTCCGGCACCGTCGTAGAGGGTGAGCTCAACCGGTTCGGTGCCGAGGTCAGTGTTGACCCGCACCGGCGTCTGGGCACCGGGATTCGCGTTCTCGCTGCCCGGCGGCGCACACCCGGCCACGAGCGGCATGACGGCGGCCGCGGACAGAACGGCAACGAACCCGGCACGACGGACGCTCGACGTGTGTCCGGTACCCATAACTCCTCCATTCGGAGATCTGCATCACATTTCGGAAGCGCTTCCGAAGCTATAGATCGGAAGCGCTTCCGAAAACAACCCCTAAAGCGCTAGTATCACTGCCGTGGCCGACCGACCTGCACCTTTGAGCCTCAGCGATGTCGCCCGCGAGGCCGGCGTGTCCCTGGCCACCGCGTCCCGTGCGTTGAACAACGCTTACGGCATAGCGCCGGCGACGCGCGAGCGGGTCCTCGCGACGGCGCGGCGCCTCGACTACGTCGTGTCCCCGGATGCGGCGCGGCTGGCACGCGGCGGTACCCGCCGGGTCGCTTTGGTCGTCCCGCACATCGACCGGTGGTTCTTCGGCGCCATGGTCGCCGGAATCGAGGAAGTGCTCGCCAAAGCCGACGTCGACCTGCTGCTCTACCACGTCGGCGGCACCGAGGACCGCAAGAAGTTCTTCGACCGCCTGCCCGCGCGGCGCAAGGTCGACGCGGTGGTCGTGGTGGCCTTCCCGGTCGGCGACGCCGAACGTGCTCGGCTTGCTCTGATGGGCGTGAGCATCGTCGCCGCCGGCGGGCAAAGCGTCGAATACCCGTACGTCTGTATCGACGACTATCGGGCCGGCCGTCAGGCGATCGACCATCTAGTGCAGCTGGGCCATCGAAGAATCGCCATGATCGCCGCACACGACGCCGACCTACCCGGCTGGCCTGCCCGCTCCGGGCGATCGGAGGCCTTCATCGACGCACTCGCAGAGGCCGGTATTCCTCTGCCCAACGAGCTGATTCGCGATGTGGACTGGGGCGGCACGAACGCGGCCGCGGCGATGGATGACATCCTCGATGGCGCCGACCCGCCCACCGCCGTGTACGTGCACAGTGACGAACTCGCGCTCGGTGCGCTGAGCAGCCTGCACCGGCGCAGGTTGCGAGTCCCCCAGGACGTCTCGCTCGTCGGTATCGACGACCACCCGCACGCGGAACTCGTCGGCCTCACCACCGTGCGACAACCGGTACGCGAGCAAGGTGCCATCGCGGCCCGGTTGGTGCTCGATGCACTCGACGGCACGGACACTTCGTCCGACGATGTCGACAGCGGCTCGGCCGCCGTCACCGTAGACACCGCCCTCGTAGTGCGTGCAACCACGAGTCCGCCCGGTGGGCATCCCGACGCGAAGCCGGATCGTCGACGACGACAATAGACAATCTGGGCACTGGCGCACACTCCATCTGCTGCCTGATTCATGGCGAGATGCCCGATCCGGCGACCTCGGTCGGGTTGGCCACCGTGCGGACTACATACGTTGCTGCCCTGCTGATTCCGTTGCCCTCGGCATGCCACCCGACCATTTTCTGGCCGAAGCACTCAAACATGAAGACCTCGCCGACCCCGATCTCGTCGGACCAGGCGGCCGGAGACCGGCCGGCCTCATCGACAGGGGCGATTTTCGGCCATGCGGTGCAGTGCAGGACAGTAACAAGAGAAACATAGTAG
Organism: uncultured Actinomycetota bacterium; assembly: GCA_963771335.1. Classification (GTDB taxonomy): domain Bacteria; phylum Actinomycetota; class Actinomycetes; order Mycobacteriales; family Mycobacteriaceae; genus Mycobacterium. Next base: position 454,558 of record CAVYTD010000018.1, read on the forward strand.
GTTCTACGAAAAATTGGGTAGGCTCGCACCATGCCCGAGGCAGTGGCACCCATGCGGCGCAGCAACCGGCGCGGCCAGGCGACCCGCGAGAACATGCTGGAGGCCGCCCTGCGGTCGCTCGCCTCCGGTGACCCCGGGTCGGTGTCGGCCAACCGGATCGCCAAGGACATCGGCGCCACCTGGGGTGCGGTGCAGTACCAGTTCGGGGATGCCGACGGCTTCTGGGCCGCGGTGCTGCATCGCACCGCGGAGCGTCGCGCCGAGATCTTCTCGACGGTCGATGGGGACGCGCCGCTTCGCGAACGCGTCGCCGGTATCGTCGACACCCTGTATCACGGCCTGGCAGAACCGGACTCGCGCGCGATCGAGAATCTGCGCGCCGCGCTGCCCCACGATCACGCCGAGCTGGAACGGTTGTATCCACAGACGGCCGCCGAACTGTATTCGTGGGGCCAATCGTGGCTGGGAACCTGTCGGAGTGCGTTCGCGGGTCTCGACGTCGACCCCGAACGCGTCCGGGAGGTCGCCACCCTCATTCCCGGCGCGATGCGTGGGCTGGTGTCCGAACGCCAGCTGGGTTCTTATGCCGATCTCGACGTCGCCCGCCGGGGCCTGACCAACGCACTGGTCGCCTACCTGCAGGCACCAGGCTGATCAGTGCTGCGGCCTGCGGCGGCCCAGCAGGGCGCACAGGCCGAGCGCACCCGCACCGAGCACCACGACCACTCCGGCCAACCCGAAGAGCAGGTTGCGGGTTGCTACCAGACTCGAACTCTCCTCGGCGGCCAACCTCAGCCGGTAGTCGCCGGGCAGCGGCGCTTCCCGCGGGGCATCCAGGCCGGGGAACTGCTGGGTGCGGTGCACCTCGAACTGGCGCTCGCCGGTCGCCGACTGCGTCCACACCCCCCACGCGGGGGTTGCGCCGTCCAGCAACACCTTTCGCTCGCCGTAGACGCGATCGTCGCCGACGTCGATGATGCGCTGGACCCGGAAAGGTTCGTACACCGCCTGCGAGTACCGCACCTGTACCGGCACGTTGTCGTAGCGCAGCAGCGGCGGTGGTGGCGGCGGGAGCGGCAGACCGACGGCAGGCACGTATCCCCCGCCGAAGAAACTGCCCACCGCGACGTTGACCGCCGTGTTCACCGCGTTGAGCACGATCGCGGTGAAGCTGTACGCCGCGAACTCGGCGACTTCCAGGGCGATTCGGGTCAGCGGTGGGATCCACACCACCCGCGGAGCGTCCTGGTAGACGTAGACGATCCGTACCGGATCCCGGTACGGGTTGAGGATGACCGGCCGGTGGAACGAATCGTAGGAGATCCACTCCCGGTCCCACTGCCGCACGTTGCGATCCCACCGGCGGTCGCGGTCGTCACGGTCGGTCCCGATGAAGCTCAGGTTGATCGCTGCCGATATCGCTTCGACATCCGCCTTCGGCGCCGGAGCGGGTGTGTCCTCGAGCGGCCGCGAACTCCTGGCCAACTCGACGTCCTCCCGCGGTGCCTGCAGGAGTTGCGGTTCGAGCTGTCTGCGCCCGACGCACCTCCCGAACCGGAGTGGTCGACTCCGGAGGCGTGATCTGCGAGGTGGTTTCGACCTCCGGTGTCACCGGGGTGGGCTCGTTGGTCGACGGGGCCACACTGGCCGCCGTCGGTGCCGCGACGGTGGTCGCCGAGGTGGCGGTGGTGGTGACGCTGGTGCCGGGAGTCTCCGTCGCCGTCGGTGACGGAGCCGACGCCGGGCGCGGCGCGGGGGCCGACGGCTCCGGCGGCGCAATCTCCGGAGCCGAAGGGGTTGGCAGCGAAGTTGTTTCGGTGGCGGTGGTGACCTCGGTGTCGATGTCACTCGAGTCGACCTTGGCCGAAGACGGTGCCGGCGGATCTGCCGTCGGCGGATCCGCCGCAGGCGCCTCCGAGGACTGGGGCGCAGCAGGCTCGCTCGGCTGCGGCGCGCGTGGTGTCTCGGTAATCGATGTCGTCGGTTCGACCCGTTCGACCTGATCGGTGTCCGGCTCCGCGAACGCCGGCGTGATTCCCCCCGTCATCGCTGTCACCGAGAGCACGACTCCCGATGCCAACGCGGCGACCCGATGTCGCCTATCGCAATTTTCCCGTGCTGCACTCATTGTGCATCGACTCCTCGGATTCAAGGAGGTGGCGATAGACGCCACCGCTGCCAATGCGGAGTCACTCCCCCAACGCCAGCCTGGTACCGGCAGTTGCCGCGACGTTTCTTCTGCGGTGCTCAGCTCGCGCCGCCCGGGGGTTATCTGCCTGGGTTCCTCCTGCGGCCGACGAGACAATTCGCACGGTTCATCGTTACCGGCGACAAGACGTTACATCCGCACACGACAAGGACTTCCGGTGCAACATCAGCCCCACAACGACATCAGCGTCACATAGGTCACAGTTCCGACGAGGATGCTCATCAGGGCGCTGCCACGCCACAGGTGCAGGCCCGCGGTGACCATTACGGCGATGGCCAGCCACACCAGCTGCAGAGCCGTGTCGCCCGCCACGGTCCGCAGTGTGTAGATCACCAGCATCAGCATCACCCCGACGGGCATATGAACGCTGAGGTACTTGACGACGGTGCTGTCGCGCATCGGCGCCAACGCGGCGAACGGCAGCGCGCGCAGCGCCCAGGTCACCGCGGCGCTCACCACCACCAGCAGGGCGACATAGCCGTTATCAGGCACGTTCGGCCCTGCGCTGCACCAGTAACCGCACCAACAGCGCGCCCGCGAACGCGGCGAACGCGGACACCAGCATCTGACCGGGAACCAGCAGCCACGCGCCGATCGCGCACGCCGCCGCGATCGCTGCCGTGAGCCGGTCCGGGCGCTGCCGGTAGGCATCGATCGTCAACACGATGAACAGTGCGGTCAGCGCGAAGTCGAGGCCCTCGAGCCGATCAATCGGCAGCGCTTCTCCGACGAGCCCGCCCAGTCCGGCGCCGGTGACCCACAACAGGTGAAAGCACACCTGCATCAACAGGATCGGACGAGTGGTCCACGTGCGGGCCTCGGCGCTGACGCCGACGGCGTACGCCTCGTCGGACAGCGTGTAGGTGCTGTAGAGCTTGCCCGGCAGTCCTTTGACCCGCTGTAGCGGAAAGGACAGCGCGTAGAACACGTGCCGGGAGTTCACCACGAACGTGGTCAGCGCGACGGTCGCCACCGGAGCCGCCGTCGCAGCCAGGTGCACCATCAGGAACTCCAGCGATCCGGCGTAGATGACCGCCGCGAACACCGGGGCCCACCACCACGCCAGCCCCGCATGGACGACGAGGAACCCCAGCGCCATCCCCAGTGGGATGAACGCCAGCCCGATCGGCGCGGACAGCTGCAGCACCCGACGCGTCGAGTGCTCCGGATCCGGGCTGGATGGCACGAAAACACCTCCATGACAGGCAAAACGTGTGATCAGGTCATCGGTAACGCTCGACACGCTAGCTTTTCACGAGTGGTACAGCAGACGGAGATCGCCTTGCAGACGATCGGCGAGCGGGCCGACGGCTCGGTGCTGGAGGATCAGTCAGGCGGCGATACTCAATGCGGCTGCGGTGTCGAAGATTCCGACGGAGTCGAAAGCATCGCGGATCGCGCCGAGTTGCGCCGTGGTGAATTCCAGAGCGGTGGCGGTGCTGAGGACAGCGGCGCGTGCATCGGTGAATATGGCGCCTGGGCTCAGCCGGTACAGCGACTGGTAGAACACCGTGGCCCACATCTCGTCCGAGACACCACTGGTGACAGGGTCCGTGATCATCTTGTAGGCCGCGTGGCTGAAGATGGTGCTGTTGATGTGCTCCCCGCCGTCGTCGTCGGCGCCCGTGTAGCGGGTCGCATAGTTGTCGCGGTAAGGGCCGAGCACCGTCACGATCGATGTCGGGTCGGCGAGGTTGCGGATCGTTCCAAAATCGGAGTCCTCACCGACCAGCCACCGGTCGGGGCCGGACTTCCCTTCGATCAACGCGCCGAGGACGTCGGCGTAAGCCTCGTTGAGAGCGCCGGACTCGTTGTAGTACCACGTAGGCCCACCGTTGCCGACGGCGTAACTCACTACGGCGTGCGTGAATTCGTGTCCGACGACGTCGAGTGCCGCCTGCAGGTACCCGCTGTCCCCGAAAGCGAACTGCTGGCGACTGGGATCCCAGAATGCGTTGGCGTAGTCGCCGTTCGAGGAGATCGGGTTGAACCGAATGCTGACCACGATAGGCGCCCCCTCACCGTCGAAGGAGGTGCGGCCCAGTACATCGGCGTAATAGTCGTAGACGACAGCGGTGTTGGCGTGTGCGGAAATCGCCGACGTGTCCCAGCCGAACCAGCCGCGGTTGACCACGTTGCCGGGAAGGACCGGGCCGCCCTGGCCGAACATCGTGTAGGAGGTCTTGTACGTCGTAATGCCGCGAGTGGCGTCGACCAGGGTGTGTTGCCTGAAGAAGGCGATGTCGAAGGTGATGGTGCGCTGCTGGCCGAGCCAGTCCTCGGCGAGGCCGACCGAGGTGTACTCCTGGACGTGCGAAGCGGCGACGATGACGGCGCCTGCGTCGGTTCCATCGGCATCGATCAGATACGTAGCCCCGGGCTGCGACATGTCACCGGTGTCGGGAAGCTGCAGGATCACCTGCCACGCCAGGTCGGGCGCCGCATCGTCATCGAGCGCGTAGACGACAAGTTGGTCGGTGAAGGTGCTTTGGGCGAGCAAGGATTCGAGAGCACCGCCGCCCGCGCCGGAGCCCAGATACGCGACGCCGGCGATCAGTTGGATTTCGGATTCGTCGTCGACACTGGAGGCGGGCGTCACGTCGAAATCCTCGGAGAGCCCGACATAGTTGTTGAACAGGCCGGTGACCGCACCGGCGGCGTCGGTTACGAGGATCACGTCGCTTCCGAGAACCGTTATCCCGCTGATGGTTTCGGTGAGGCGATAGAAATGCTCGACGGACCTCCCGGTGCCCGCCTCGGTGGCCGTGATCGCCGTCGGGTCAGCGAAACCGGCCGTGACGCCCAGCGCGGGAGCAAAGGCGTTCATCACCGCGGCGGCGTCGGCGGTACCGGTGACCACGTAATCGGTGAATCGCCCGTCGATGACCTTGGCGGAGCCGTCGTCGTTGATGGTCACGGCGACGCCCTCGCGAGACACCAGACCACCGAGATCGATGGCTGCCTGGGCTCGGACCGGCGTCGGCGCGGCGACGACGATGGTCACCTCGGTCGGGCCGGTGATGCCGAGAAGGCCGAACAGTCCGTGGATGTGGAACGGGTTGCCGACGGTGTCGTCGATGGTGACCGTGAATCGGTCGCCGCGAAGTGGCTTCCCGGCGTCAGGGGTGTAGGTGAAATGTCCGAGCGCATCGATGGCCACGCTGCCGCGTTCCGGCCCGGCGGTGACGATGTAGGCGAGAGCGGCATCGTCATAGTCGACCGCGTTGAAATTGCCGGTGACCACGCCGTCGGGACCTGGCCCGGAGATCATCGCGTCGGCAGTGGGCCGTTGGTTGTTGAGGGCGTACTGGCTCTGGCGCACCACCAGCCACAATGCCTCCATCAGCGAGGACACCGGTGTCGCGGGAGCGGGTGCGTCGTCGGCCAGCGAGCGCAGCCCGACCCAGGTGAGCAGGTCGGTGACGATGCTGTTGACGGTGACGGGTCGGGCGCTGACCACGCTGCGCAGCGTCCTAGGTTGTGCGATCGGCGGAGCGGCAAGCGTCGTCGTGGCCACTGTCGGCTCCGGGGACAGCGATGCGACGGCGTCGGGCTGCGCGGCCGGTATGTCGGTATCGGCGGTGACAGCGTCGCTCTCGGTCACCGCTGCGGTGCCGAGCGCGCTGTCTTCAGCAGGTTCCTCGCCGTCGGCCAGGGATGACCTCGACTTCTTCGCCCCGGTGGTCGAGGTTTCAACCTCATCGGACACTGCGGTGTCGGTCTCGGTGGCTTCGTCGGTGCCGTTGTCGGTGCTTTTGTCGGTGTCGGTCTCGGTGGCTTCGTCGGTGTCAGTGTCGACCACGACCGCCTCGTCGGTCCCGTCGGTGTCGTCGGCGTCGTCGGCGTCGTCGGCGTCGTCGGCGTCGGCACTCGACGGTGCGGGCTCCGGCTCGGGATCGGGATCGTCCTGGCCGGAAGTGTCAGCGGAATCCGGCTTGTCGGAGATGCTGGTGGTGTCCTGAGACGGCGACGAATCCGATGGGTCCGAGGGAGCCGCCGCTGCAATGCCCTGGCCGAACGCGAGCCACAGCGCGATGACGATCACCGCGGCTAGGGCGCACATCCATCGGGCTTCGTCGAAAGACACTCGCTGTCGAACGCACCTGACCACCGCTGGCCCCCATCGTGTAAACGCGCATCGCATCGCGCCGTCGCCACTAAATGGCTCAGCGTGCAAATTACCATTTCGCAGCAAACCTTCGCAGGAACTCGCCCGGTATTGACGAGTGCGTCGTCAGTACGGTGCGGGAATGAGATACCTCGATGTCGACGGAGTGGGACGCGTCAGCAAGATCGGTCTGGGCACCTGGCAGTTCGGGTCCCGGGAGTGGGGATACGGCGACGACTACGCCTCCGGCGCGGCCCGCGACATCGTGTCGCGCGCCCGGGCGCTGGGAGTGACGCTGTTCGACACGGCCGAGATTTACGGTTTCGGCAAGAGCGAGCGCATTCTCGGCGCCGCCCTCGGAGACGAGCGCGGCGAGATGGCCGTGGCCACCAAGGTGTTCCCGGTAGCCCCGTTTCCTCCGGTGATCAAGCAGCGTGCGCGGGCCAGCGCACGACGTCTGCAGCTGGACCGCATCCCGCTCTACCAGATCCACCAGTCGCATCCGGTGATACCGGACTCGGTGATCATGCCCGGCATGCGGGAGCTGTTGGACACCGGAGTGATCGGTGCGGCGGGCGTCTCGAACTACTCGCTGGAGCGCTGGCTCAAGGCAGATGCGGCGCTGGGCCGGCCGGTGATCAGCAACCAGGTGCACTTCTCCCTCGCCCACCCGATGCTCTGGACGACCTCGTGCCGTTCGCCGAGCGGGAGAATCGCGTTGTGATCGCCTACAGCCCGCTGGCGCAGGGGCTGCTCGGCGGCAAGTACGGGGTGGACAACCGGCCCGGAGGCGTCCGAGCGGTGAATCCCCTGTTCGCGACCGAGAACCTGCGACGGGTCGAGCCGCTGTTGCAGACCCTGCGCGAAGCCGCCGCCGACGTCGGGGCCGAGCCAGCGCAGGTGGCGCTGGCCTGGCTCATCGCCCTGCCGGGCACCGTCGCCATCCCGGGCGCGTCCAGCGTGCAGCAGCTCGAGTTCAACGTCGCCGCCGCTGAGATCGAACTGAGCGAGCAGGCGCGTGACGCGCTGACCGCCGCGGCCCGCGCGTTCACGCCTGCGCCCGCCGGCCGGGTGCTGACCGATCTGGCCAAGGAGAGACTCGGTCGGGGATGAGCCGGGCGCGCCTCTAGTCTGGGCCGATGCCTCTTCGACTCGGCCCCATCCTTCGCCACGTCGGTGACACGACCGCCACGGTGTGGGTGCAGACCGGTGCACCTGCCGAGGTGACAGTCCTCGACTGCTCCGCCAAAACCTTCGAGGTGCAGGGCTGCCACTACGCGTTGGTGCCGGTGCAGGGATTGACACCGGATTCGGCGACGGAATATCAGGTCCACGTCGACGGTGTGAAGGTGTGGCCCGAGCCGGACTCCGAGTTCCCGCCGAGCGTGATCAGAACCCGTGGCCCCGACAGCGCCGATCGGCTGCGAGTGATCTTCGGGTCCTGCCGCTACCCGAAGACCGGCGACGCCGCGCTCGATGACAAGCTCGGGCTGGATGCCCTGGATTGTTACGCCGCCCGGTTGACCGCGCTGCCGGTCGAGGAGTGGCCGGACGTCTTGCTCCTGCTGGGCGATCAGGTCTATGCCGACGAACTGACCCCCGAGGCACGCCGGCACCTCGCCGGCCGCCGGTCGACGGGCCGACGCCCACCCGACGAAGTCGTCAGCTTCACCGAGTACGAGGGCCTGTACCGGCATACCTGGGGCGATCCGGAGATCCGGTGGATCCTGTCGACGCTGCCGACCGCCATGATCTTCGACGACCACGACATCCGCGATGACTGGAACACTTCCGCGGCCTGGCGTGCCGACGTCAACCAGAAACCGTGGTGGCGCGACCGTATCCGGGCCGGGCTCGGGTCCTACTGGGTGTATCAGCATCTCGGGAATCTGAGTCCCGACGAGCTTGCCGACGACGAGGACTACCAAAAGGTGCTGGCCGCCGACGGTGACTGCTGGCCGCATCTGATCGAGCTGGCTGATCGCGCCGACAGCGAGGTCGACGGCGACAAGGGCCTGCGGTTCAGTTTCCGCTGGGACCTGGGGCGCAGCCGCCTCATCGTGGTCGACTCGCGCAACGCCCGGATCCTCGACAGCGGGGATCGAAAGATGTTGGGCGACCGAGAGTTCGGGTGGCTCGAGGCGCAGGTCGACGACGGCCTGGAGACCCTGGACCACCTGGTCATCGGCTCATCGCTGCCATGGCTGCTACCGCCGGCACTCGGCGATCTGCAGACAGTCAACGAGATCGCGGCCAACCGTGACGGCGTACGGGGTCGGCTGGCTGAGAAAGTCCGCCAGACAGCGGATTTCGAGCACTGGCCGGCATTCCTCAAGTCGTTTCTGCGGCTCAGCGAACTGATCAGACACGCAGCGTCGCAACCGTCGGATGGGCCCGCAAGCGTCTCCGTCCTTTCCGGGGATGTGCATCACAGCTACGCGGCCCGCGCCGACTTCTCCGGAGCGCCGACCGCCCGGGTGCACCAGCTGGTGTGCTCCCCCGTGCACAACTACGTGCCGGCGTTCGTCAAACCCGCGTTCCGGCTCGGATGGTCCCCGCGGACGGCCCGCGTGACCCGGCGCTGGGCGCGCCGGCACGGCTCCCCAGCGCTGCCGATGTCCTGGAGAAACCTCAGCGGACCGCTGTTCGGCAATACCATCGCCACCCTGGAGGCGAAGGGCCGCAGCGCCGACGTGGTTTTCGAGCAACCGCGCGACAACGGCGAGTTGGCGGTCGTGACCAGGATCTCCCTTACGGACTGATCGGCCTCGCGATCGGCTCGATGCGCACCGCCACGCCGTTGAGCACCGACATCCCAGCGAGTCGCTCCAGGTCGGCGGCGTCATTGGACGTCAACTCGTTGACATTGGCACCGCCGGATCGGTTTGCCAGCTGCCAGCCACCACCCTGGTGGCCCCAGCCGTGTGGGATCGCCACGGTGCCCGGTGCCATCTCGTCGGTGATCTTGACCTCCGTCTCGATGGCCCCGTACGGCGACGTGATCCGCACCGCGGCACCGTCCGACAAGTTGGCGGCCGCCGCATCCGCCGGGTTGACCCTGGCGCGGTGCCGACGGTCGCCCTTCATCAACGTCGGGCTGTTGTGCATCCACGAGTTCTGCGACCGCATCTCGCGCATGCCGATGGCCAACAACGGGAAATCGGGATCGTCGGGGTGCCGATCGCCCAGTCTGCTCACCTCGGTGAGGATTTCCTCGAGCGCCAGCGCCACCTTGCCATGGGGCTGCCTCACCGCCTGTTCGCGGACACCGGTGCGCGCATGCTCGGCCAGCACGATGCCGTGTGGGTTGTTTCTGAGCCGGCGGGGGTTGATGCCGTTGCGGCGCAATCCGAATCGATCGCCGTACGGACCGATGCGCATCAGCAGTTCGACGACGCGTCGGGGCGTGATGCGCCCGACTCCCCGGCGATCCAGCCAACGGAGAACGCCGTTGAATCGCTCCAGCGGACCGGTGGCGAACAGCGAGAGTCCCATCCGGCGGGCCAGCTCGTCGAACACATCCCATTCGTTTCGCGCCTGCCCGTATGGCGCCAGCACCGGCTCAGCCGCTTGGATGAAGACCGTCGGGGAACAGTTCGCGAAGCTGTACGGCACGTCGTAGCGCTCGAGGAACGTCGTGGCGGGCAGCACGAAGTCGGCGTGGCGATTGGTTTCGTTGACATACAGATCCAGCGAGACCAGCAGATCGAGCTCCCCGAGGGCCTTCTCCAGCATCGGACCGTTGGGCACGGTGAGCACCGGATTGCCCGCGGTGATGAACAGCGCGCGCAGCTGGCCCTCGCCGGGGGTGATGATCTCCTCGGCCATCAGCGCCGCCGGGTAGGTGCTGATCACCTCGGGCAGGTCGCCGACCCGGGATCGGGCGGTGTTGTAGGTCAATCTGCCTGCCTTCTCCCCCATGTCCTCCAACGGAATCACCGCCTGGGAGAACAACATTCCGCCGGCGCGGTCGAGGTTGCCGGTGACGATGCTCAGTGCGTCCAGCAGGAAACACACCAGCGTGCCGTGCCGCCCCAGACACGCTCCGGTGCGGCCGTAGGCGACGGCGCTGGGTGCGTTGGCGAAGTCGCGGGCGAGCCCGCGCTTCCCCCGTGCTCGGCGACGATGCGGGTCAGCCGGCCCGCGATGTCCGCGAGTGCGTCGTCCCAGCTGACCTCTTCGAAGGTGCCGTCCGCGCGGCGACGCAGCGGGGACAGCACTCGGTCTGCGTCGTTCTGGATGTCGGTGAATGCGATGCCCTTGGGGCAGGCCCTGCCCCGCGACAGCGGATTGTCGGGATCGGGACGCAGCGATTGCAGACGCCCGTCCTCCACGGTGGCGACCATCCCGCACAGCGCTTCGCAGATCCGGCAGTAGGTGACGTGTTGCTCGACAGCCATCCGGGCCCTTCCTTGTCAGCCCCTACAGTGGCACCCCGGCCACCGATTCGCTAGACAATCCAGGGAAAGTGTTCACTGCAGCGCGCCGGTCAGTGCACGCCCTCCATCTGACGGCTGATCCACGGCGAGATGAAGAACACGACCACGCCGGCGACCACGGCGACCGCACCGAGGATGCCGAAGTAGCCGACTTCCCGAGACGCGTCGTAGTACTTGGACAGCACGCCCGACATCGATGTGCCCAGGCCGACCGAGAAGAAGTACAGCGCCATCATCTGCGCCCGGAAGGCGTCCGGGGCCAGCTTGGTGGTGACCGACAGCCCGATCGGTGAGAGCAGCAGCTCCGAGACCGCGAACACCCCCAGGATCACCATGACCAGCAGGGCAGGTACCGCGCTGATCGCGGCGAGCGGGATGAAGCACAGAAACGCCAAGCCCATCCCGATCACGCCGTACGCGAATTTGCGCGGGGTGGTGGGCGCCCGGTTGCCCAGCCGCGTCCACATCAGCGCGAACAGCGGCGAGAGCACGATGATCCACACCGGTTCGATCGAGCCGATCCAGCTCGACGGTGCGGTCCAGCCGAAGATCGACCAGTTCATCCGCTCATCGGAGTACACCGCGAGCACCGTGAAGATCTGCTGGAACAGCGACCAGAACACCGCGTTGGCGATGAACAGCGGGATGAACGCCCGTACCCGCACCCGCTCGGGCTCAGTGACCTTGGCACTGGTCAGCATGATCGCGAAGTAGCCGATGGAGGCGACGACGATGACGCCGGTGGTGACCTGCGACAGGTTCGCCAAGCTCACCAGCTTCAGCGCGATCGCCACGGCGACCACCACCAGCACCGCCACGAAGACCGCGGCTGTCTTGCCGATCGCGCTGCGCGGCAACGGGTTCGGCACGTCGCGGCCGTGCGTGCCGAGATTGCGCCGGAACACCACGTACTGGATCAGGCCCAGCGCCATCCCGATGGCGGCGGCCCCGAACCCGTAGTGGAAGCCGACCCGGGTCTGCAGCAGGCCGGTGATCAACGGTCCGGCGAAGGCTCCGAGGTTGATGCCGAGGTAGAACAGCGTGAAACCGCCGTCGGCGCGGGCGTCGCCCTTGTCGTAAAGCGTGCCGAGCAGCGACGAGGCGTTGGCTTTGAGTGCTCCGGAGCCGAGCGCGACGAGTACCAGGCCGGCGCCCACACCGGTCAGCCCGGGCAGGATTGCCAGCGCGATGTGGCCGAGCATGACGACGACGCCGCCGTAGAACACGGTGCGTTCCATGCCAAGGAGGCGGTCGGCGATCCAGCCGCCCAGCACCGTCGAGAGGTACACCAGGCCGCCGTACGCGCCGACGATTCCGGTCGCGGTGCTCTTCTCCAGCTCCAGCCCGCCCTCGGTGACCGAGTAATAGAGGTAGTAGCCGAGGATCGTCAGCATTCCGTAGAACGAGAACCGCTCCCACAGCTCGACACCGAACAAATTGGTCAACCCGATCGGGTGGCCGAACAGCGTGCGCGTGTCTTCCTGTTCCTGCGTAGTCATGCAGCCACCCTTCCTCGCTTCCCGCCTTCGGTGTGGGCGTTAGGCTCGGAACATCGCCGACTTCGGTACGTAAGTCCCACGTTCGACGGGACTGGGCAGATCAGCGTCCGGGCAGTCGGGTGGTGATCTCCTGCAGGAACCAGCGATTGCCGTCAGGATCGCCGAAGGTGGCGAACGACCCGTAGCTGGTGCGTTGCGGATCCGGGCCCGGCACCCGCGCCTTGTCCCCCGCGTGATGGAAGACACCGCCCGCATCGTGGAAGACCTCGCTCACCTCGACGCCGTTGCCGATGAGCTCTGCCCGTGCCGCCTCGATGTCACCGACGATGAGATACAGCCCCTCTGCGGAACCCGGCGCGGCGGCGGTGACGTCAGCTCCGAAGATCACCGAGCAGCCCGAGCCCGGCGGGGTCACCTGAACCACCCGGAATCCGTCGTCGCCGGTGACGTCCGCATCGAGACGCCAGCCCAGGCCGACATAGAAGTCCTTGGCCCGATCCACGTCGGCGACCGGCACCACCACAACCTCGAGCTTCATGTCCACGACGTCCACCTCCTCGGCTGTGCACTCAAAGTCTCTGCAGTGTAGGCGCGTTACCCACGTCGTAACAGGGCCTGGACGCTCCCGATTTTCGAGGCCTGGGTGTCGCTAAGCGATTGTCGTACAGACATATTGGGACATCCAATCGCGCACCCTGACGCCGATCGGCTGTCGCGCCGCCGATGTCACGCGTGGTTCTCTTGATCCGCACGAATCGCGCCGATGACGTCACCCGCGGTGACGACAGCGGCGTAATTCGGGATGTTGACCTCCAGCGCCGCCTGCATCTCCCTCTCCGAGTAACTGGCGGTCGCGTCCTTGACCACCGTGACGTCATAGCCGAGCTCGGCACCGTAGCGGACCGTCGACTCGACGCAGGTGTGGGCGATGAGCCCCATGACGATGAGTCGATGGATGCCGTGCCTCTTGAGCAGGACGTCCAGATCCGTGTTGGCGAATCCACTGGAGCACCAATGCTCCTGTGCGACTATGTCATTCGGTTGGGGCACAAAATCTGTGTGAAGCTCACCACCCCAAGTTCCGTCCTCGAAGGTTCGGTACGTCCACGCCACCTTCTGAATCGGGGCGATGTACTTCCAGGTTTCGTAGTCGCCGGCGCGATAACGGTGGTGCAGTGCGTAGAAGACGCGGATGCGCGCATCGCGGGCGGCGTCGAGGACCTGCTTCATGTGTGAAACACAGTGGTTGGCTTCGGCGACATCCTTCAGGCGATCCCACACCTTGCCGCCCTCGGAGATGAAGTCGTTGTACGGATCGATCACGAGCAACCCGGTGGTGTCCGCGTCGAATGAAACCTCGCTCATGTTTCCTCCCGCCCGGAACACGGACTACGTCGCTGTCGGAAACACGCTACGACACAGATCAACATGGACGCCACCAACGCACGACGACTCACGACACGAGACCGTGATGGATGGATCGACCGAACGAACTATTGCGCAGGCCATCTCGTGTAACGGATCAGACAGGACGAAGCACCACCAAGCACCGGTCCGAAAACACGAAAGAGCAGGAAACGAAATGAAGAACGTCATCGCAGCTGTGGTCGCTGGGCTGTCCGCCGCCGTCCTCGGATTGGCCGCTCCCGCCGTCGCCGCCCCCATCGCAGGCGACAACGCGCAGCAGACCATCAGTCAACTCGAGGCGCAGGGCAACCGCGTCATCGTCAACCGCCAAAGCGGCGCCGCCCTCTCCGACGCCACCGTCGTCGCGGTACGCCCGGGCCCGGAAATCAGGGACTGGGTTATCGTTGAAGGCCGCCAGGGTGACGATCGCACGCACAACGACCGCGTCCTGCAGACCGTCGGCCGCGTCTACTTCGTCGACGTCAAGTAACCCCACACCACAATTGGGGCGCCCCAAGCCTGGGGCGCCCCAATTTCGTGCCTGGGTGCGCTCTGGGACCGACTCTGGGCGCGTCCGTCTCGCGGTGGCGCACCCCTTTTGGTCGGCACGCTGGTCTCAGCGTGTAACGGTAGGGCCGGTCGCGCCCACTCAGTTCGGTAGCCCGGGCGGCGGAGATACCGCCGCAGTCGCCGAAGGAGAAGCACGATGGTTGTCAGCAGCGCCCAGAGCACCTACGCCAGCACCCTTGATGGCCTGATCGTGCGTCACGGAGGCACATTCGCCCGATACGGTCTCGCCATTGTGATCGGGTGGATCGGCTTGCTCAAGTTCACGTCGTTCGAGGCACACGGTATCCAACCACTCGTGGCCAACAGCCCATTCATGAGTTGGGTCTACGAGGTGTTCTCGGTGACGACGTTCTCGTCGCTCCTCGGCGTCGTGGAGGTGGCCACGGCGGCACTGCTCGCCGTGAAGCCGTGGTGGCCCCGGGTGTCGGCCGTGGGCAGCGTGATGGCGATCGGGCTCTTCGCCGCCACGATCAGCTTCCTGTTCACCACCCCCGGTGTTGGCGAATCAACCGCGGGCGGGTTTCCCGTGCTCTCCATGAACGGTCAATTCCTGATCAAGGACGTTGCGTTGCTGGGTGTTGCGGTGTGGACACTGTCGGACGCGCTGCGCACGAGTCGGGTTGGCAGCCGTGTCTGATCCGTCGACGTCCTTCGGCGGACTGCGGGCGTTGTTCATCGACTACACGCTGACGCGGTCACCGGCGGTCAGCACCACGCAGGGTCTGATCGACATCAGCGCTCGGATCATGGAGATCAACGGCGGCGCAGTCGAAGTGGTGAGGGCCATCGACCACGACATCGCCACTGGCGTCTGGTCCGATATGCGCGATGGTGGGCCCGGGATGCTGCGCCTGGAGGGCGGAATACCGGTGCACGGCAACGTGCGATCGGGCTGGGACGCGGTTTGTCGGTACGACTTCGCCAACCCAGAGTATTGCTGAGGGATACGATCTTGAGCGTCATGACCAGGACAACAGGAGACGAAGCAGCGCTGGTCGCTGCACTCAAGAACGGCGACGAGGCCGCCTTCGTCGATCTCGTCGATCTTCACACCCCGGCCATGCTACGGGTGGCGCGTGGCTACGTCCCAAGCCGCGAGATCGCCGAGGAGGTGGTCCAGGAGACATGGATCGCGCTGCTCAAGGGGATCGGCTCCTTCGAGGCCCGATCCTCTTTGCGGACTTGGCTATTCACGATCCTCATTAACACGGCCAAGCGCAGGGGGGTGCGCGAGCGGCGCGACGTCGACGTTGCGGTGCTGGCGTTCACCGGCGGCACCGTCGACCCTGCCCGATTCCGTGGCTCCGACGATCCGTATCCCGGCCATTGGCTGCCCAGCGAAGTACCTGCACCGTTTCCGGACACCCCCGAGGGTTCGGTACTCAGCAACGAGCTGATCGCGTTGGCGCGCCGCGAACTCGACAAATTACCCGAGCGGCAACGCGTCGTGGTGACCATGCGCGACATGCTGGGCCTGGACTCGGCCGAGGTCTGCGAATTACTTAACATCAGCGTCGCGAACCAGCGAGTGCTACTTCATCGGGGCCGCGCCGCCGTGCGGCAGGTCCTCGAAGACTATCTGAGGGAAACGACATGACACCTTGGCCAATAGATTGCAACGAGCTCGTCGAGCTGGTGACGGCGTACCTCGACGGTTCCCTCGATCTAGACGACCGCGCGAGGTTCGACGCTCATCTGCTCGAGTGTGACGGCTGCGAGAATTACCTCCAGCAATTCAGCGCGACCGTGTCCACCGTGGGCAAGATCCCGTTCGACGAACTCGACCCGGCGTTCCGGAGTCGGCTGATAAGCGCGTTCAAAGATTGGCGTTGATCGCTTACGAACGCTCGACGACTGCCACAGCTGACCGAACCGTAGTCGGAGATCACTCGAATCCGAAAAGCATCAGGTGGGATCCAACGCTTCGAGAGTGTCATAACGGGCTAGCCTTGAGGTGACCCACAGAGACTCAAGTCGGCGACGAGAGCAATGCCGATTGTCGCCCTATGTGACCGTCGTGGTCTGTGAACCATGGGGTGAGTGGTCCAGAGGAGACGCCGCACATGAGCGAAGTGAAGTATCTGGAGCTGCATGGCGACCGAGTCGCCTACCAGGATGCCGGCAGCGGCGACGAAGCGTTGTTGCTGATCCACGGGATGGCCGGAAGTTCTGAGACCTGGCGCGCGGTGATCCCGCAGCTGTCGAAGAAGTATCGCGTGGTGGCACCCGACCTGCTGGGGCACGGTCTGTCGGCCAAGCCCAGGAGCGACTACTCACTCGGCGCGTTCGCGGTGCTGCTCCGGGACTTACTCGACGAGCTGGGGGTCTCGCGCGCAACCGTCATCGGTCAATCGCTCGGCGGTGGTGTGGCGATGCAGTTCGCGTACCAGCATCCCGATTACTGCCAGCGGCTGGTGTTGATCAGCAGCGGCGGCCTCGGTCCGGACGTCGGCTGGACCCTTCGCCTGCTGTCGGCTCCGGGAGCAGAGCTGATCCTTCCGGTCATTGCGCCGCCACCGGTGGTGAACGCAGGCAACAAGCTACGTTCATGGTTCTCGTCGAGCGGTATCCAGTCACCCCGTGGTGCCGAAATGTGGAGCGCGTACTCGTCCCTGGCCGACTCGAAGACACGCCAGGCATTCCTCAAGACGCTGCGCTCGGTGGTCGACTACCGCGGGCAATCGGTGAGTGCGCTGAATCGACTGCATCTGACGTCAGATCTGCCGACCCTGGTCATCTGGGGCGACCAGGATCGGATCATTCCGATCGAGCACGGCTACGCCGTTCGCGATGCACGGCCGGGCTGCCGGCTCGAGGTGCTCGCCGACGTGGGCCACTTTCCCCACGTCGAACGTCCCAGCGAGGTGGTGGAACTGATCGACGACTTCATCAATACGACGATCCAGTCGCCGCAGGCGGTCATCTCGCCGATTGCGGAGACCAACGAGTAACCGACATGCCCGTTCCAGATAAGCCGCGTCCAGGGCAAGAATCGGTGTGGGACTATCCGCGGCCTCCGCGGCTGGAGGAATTCGCCGGCTCGATCACCGTCGAACTGGGCGGTCAGACGATCGCCATCACGGACCGGGCGTGGCGGGTACTCGAGACCAGCCACCCTCCAACGTATTACCTCCCGCAGGCGTGCTTCGGCGATGGCGTGCTCCGTCGGGCCACTGGATCGTCGTGGTGCGAGTGGAAGGGGCCGGCCAGCTACTTCGACCTGGTGAGTGCGTCCGTCGTCGCGCCACGAGCGGGGTGGACCTACCTGAAGCCAACCCGCGGTTTCACCGCGATCGCCGGTGCCGTCGCGGTCATGCCTGCGCTTGTGGATCGATGCACGGTCAACGGAGAAGAGGTCGTGCCGCAGCCCGGCGGCTTCTATGGTGGATGGATCACCAGTTGGGTCGCGGGACCGTTCAAGGGTGTGCCGGGCTCCCTGGGGTGGTGACACCTCGCCAGCTGTGGCCCAGCTCCGCAGTGCCGCAAGCGCTTCCGCCCTCAGGGAGTTCTCGACGACATCGGGCGATTCGAACCGAATCCGACCCGCGTTCTTGCTCAGCGGAAACATCCGTCGCACCGACGACCAGTGACGACAATGGCCCCTACGGGTCGAACGTGGACGAGAGGAATTATGACGGCGAGTACTGCGGTTGAGGAGGTCGGCGAGTCCCGGTCGGAGGGGGGCCGGGGAGATAAGTTGCGTGGCCGGGTTGCGTTTGTGACCGGTGGTACTCGCGGGATCGGTGCGGCGATCAGTAAGAGCCTGGTCAGCCAGGGTGCCACGGTGGCGGCGGGGTACGGCAGGAACAGTGAACACGCGCAGCAGTTCCTTGCCGAGTTGTCGGCGGCCAGTGACGGCACCGAGGTCAGCGTTCATCACGGCGATGTGGCGTCCGCTGAGGACTGCCGGCGGACCATCCAGGAAGTCATCGATATGCATGGTCGTCTGGACATCTTGATCAACAACGCCGGGATCACGATCGATAAGACGGTGGCCAAGATGACCGAGGACGAATGGAACAAGGTCATCGGGGTCAATCTGTCCGGGGCGTTTTTCCTGGCTCAGGCCGCGCTGGCGCATATGCTCGAACGGGGCAGCGGGCGAATCGTGATGGTGTCCTCGGTGATTGGTGAGACCGGCGCCATCGGTCAGGCGAACTACGCGGCGTCTAAGGCGGGGTTGTTCGGTCTGACGAAGACCCTGGCGCGCGAGGCGTGTTTCCAGATGGGGCGGGCGGGCAAACTGACCGAGGCCGGTATCGGCGTCACGGTCAACGCCATCACGCCCGGGTTCGTGGCGACCGAGATGGTCGAGTCGATCCCCGAGAAGGTCCTTGACCGGATCACCGGCAGCATTCCGATGGGCCGGCTGGCCGAGCCGTGGGAGGTGGCACGGGTGGTGCATTTCCTGGCCGCGGACGCCTCGAGCTACATCACCGGACAGGTGTGGGGGGTGAACGGGGGTCTTGACATGTGATTTCGGCTGCGGTCCTGTCCTGTCCCACCTAGGGTTACCTCCAACTCCCAACGCCTCGTCGAAAGGTGATCTGCAGTGCGGTCATTCGAGTTAAACAAGCATGGCAAGATTGTCTTTCCGTCCAATTGTTTTCCTGATCTGGACTTCTCGACGTTCGACAGTCTGGAGCAGCTCGACGCGGTGGTGCGCCGCGACTTCGACTCCAAAGCGCCGACGGGTACCGACATCGTCGAGGGCATCAAGACCGGCGCCTACCAGAGCAAGTTCGAGCTGATGCGGGACATGGCGCTGAACCTGTTCTGGGCCAACCGGTTCAAAATCACGATGTACGACGTGCGGCCCACCCGGTGGGCTGATGTCCCGCGACGCCGCGACGACCTGTTCGTGCCCATCCTGACGCCGTGGGAAGACCGCGACACGAAGGTGTCCGCGGTGCAGTCGGCCTATCCGAATCTGCCCGCGCAGTGGGACGGCGAGGTCGAGGACAGCGTGTTCGAGATCCTGTTCGACGTGTTCGGCCATCGCCGCAACCACGCGACCAAGCTGTCGGCCGTCATCCCCACGGTGGCCGACCTGATCGCTGATCCGGGTAATCAAACGCTGCGGCTGAACCGCTATGACCCCGACTTCCCGATGTACAGCTACACCGAGATCATCGACTGCCACGAGGAGGTGGCCGAACTGGAGGCGCTGCGCCGCTGGTCGATGGTGCTGCACAACCAGTACCCCTGGGATCGCGGCGAGGCCAACCTGGTCCCGGTCGGCGAATTACGCGACGACGACTACGTGGTGGTGTTTCATCCGCGCAACGCCGAGGTGCAACAGTTCCTGTCGCGCATCGCCTCCGGACACCCTCCGAAGAAAGCCCACAGCGCCTCCCCCGAGGTGCACGAGCCGGTGCGTCCGTACCCGGCCCTCAACGTCCGCACCGACTTCGCGGTGCAGCCCCGCATCGAGGCCATCGCCGCGGTGCACGGCGATCTGGTGTGCACCAACGAGGACCTGATCCGCAACAGCGCCTACAACTGGTCACCGATGTCGGCCGCGGAGATCGCCGACAAAACCGGCATCGAGGCGCGCCGCTACACCTCGGGCAGCCTCGAGGAACTCTCCCTGCGCGCGGCCCGCGCAGCGATGGCCCACGCCCAGGTCGGTCCCGAGCAGATCGGGGCGGTGTTCGTGTGCACCTGCACCAGCTCCCGGCTGATCCCCTCGATCGCGACCTGGCTGTGCGGCCAGTTGGGCATTCAACAGACCCACGGCTCGTTCGACCTCGTCGCGGCCTGCGCCGGGCTGAGCTACGGGCTGGCCGAAGCCACCAGAGTCCTGCAACTGGTCCAACGACCGGTGCTGGTGGTCTGCGCGGAAAAGTTCTCCGACAAAATCGGCAACGTCCGGCCATCGCGGATGATCTTCGGCGACGGCGCCGCCGCCATCATCCTCGGCGTCGCCCCCCAGGGATCACCGCCCGACATCGAATACATGCAAACCTACGCCAGCGGCCCGGTCAGCCAGGTCAACTCGATCCTGTGGCCCAACCCCGCGTTCGGCAACAACATCACCGTCTTCGGACCCGAAGTCAAAGCCCTCGCCGGACGCTACCTGCGCCAGATGCTCGACGACATCAGGGCCCTACCCGACCCCGACGGCGCCGCCGAGTCCCTGCTGGCCAGCGTCGAACTCATCATCCCGCACCAAGCCAACAAGACCATGGTCACCGACCTGGCCACCAGCTCCGGCCTGACCCCCGACCAGCTGTACTTCAACATCGAACAAGTCGGCAACGCCTCCTCAGCCAGCATCCCACTGGCCATCCACGACGCGGTCCGCGACGGCGTGATCAGCACACCCACCCGGATCTTCGCCCCCGGCTTCGGCGCCGGCGCCGTCGCCGGCTACGCGATAATGCGCATCGATCCAGCCGTCATCGCCCCCGACGACCAAACAACATCAACGGAGGAATCAGACATGGCCGACGAGTCGCTCATCCTGACCCCAGGGGCCGACATGGCCCTGGCCTTCG